>NZ_BGZH01000001.1:1241821-2483642 GCF_009617755.1 Marinobacter salsuginis | reverse complement strand
TCAGTATGCCAGCCGTAAGTTCCGTCAGAGGCTCTGGCGCTATCGAATGACACAAAGCATGAGCCGACGTGGCAACGGCTGGGACAACGCACCGATGGAGAGACTGTTCCGGAGCCTGAAATCTGAATGGATACCGGCTCTAGGATATCGGAACCTCCCCGAGGCGAAAAAAGATGTGGGTGGCTATCTGATGGACTACTACAACCGACAGCGACCGCACACATTCAACGACGGCATTTCGCCGGTTGCGGCTGAGGAAAACCTTAAAATACTGTCCGGGATGAGTTGACCACTACATACGGTTTTTCTTGGGTACATTTGCAAGATTTACTCTTGCCTTTATTTTTATTGTTGCTATGGTTGAGTTTAAAGAGAAATAGAGAGCAACCATGTTTTCACGAAATCACCTCTTGACCACCTTCCATTAAGAACGCGAGCGCGGTTAATTCCGTGCTCGCTATTACTCAAACTATTGCAAAAAACAGCGACACGCATTGCCTCAAACAGAGCTTGAAGCAAGCCATTTTTGCGTTGGCAAATAATCAGTTCTATAACCCGAAAGAAGATCTCTCAACCTTTTCGGTTGAACTGACCCTATTAAACAATTTGCCTGAATACATCGAAAAATTGACTCTAGTGGGGAGCCAAGCCCAATCCTTACAATGCAGTTTGTGGAACAAAAATAATAAGAAAATATTCGGGAGGCTCTCTAGTCGAGCCTTCCCTTTTTCTCAAGTCTTCGGGAGAAATCATCCTCCAATGATATTTGGGCAGCTATATTACTATGAGAATAAAAAACCTTTTTCCCCTGAAGCTTTGCTTTAGCTCAATAGCGAAACAGCAGGCTACCGACAAATTGCACCTTCTCATTGATTCCAATTACTGGAGCGTTAATGAACCGCTACCCAACGCGCACGAACTTTCAGAGCTCCTGGATTGCGATCTCTATATTACGACGCAAGTGACTTACCGTCTGGTTGACGCCGGCATAATTATTAAGGGCCAAGACGGTCGCCTTTATTCATCTTTTCTTACTAAGTAACGGATGAGAGGGGTGCCATAATGGCAAACTTCCAAGCACCAACAAGATTAAAGGTGATCAAGTTGCATGAATAACATGCCGAACTATTCCTAAAAAGCGCATATCGGCAGCGCTCACCTTGATTAAGAGTATCGAAATGAGCAAAGAAAAACCTAAAAAACAGGCGAAAAAAACACTCAAAGAAAAAAGAAAAGATAAGAAACAAAAAAACAGCTGAGTAGACACAGGGGAAAGGGCAACCTTTCCCCTCTGATACCAGAGTTTTAGATGATACCCCATCGTTTTATCTATCAAAATTAAATATTTATGGCTATTTGAAAATTGATGTCTGAGGGCTTGTCATGAACATAGAAGTTGGCTTTCTTGTGTCTATAGATGCGCTAAAAGTCATAAAGACAAAATATCGCCGCTTGATGAAAGCAATTATTCTTGGAGATGATCAAATAGCAATGATTGGTAGCTGGGTCACAATTATGGACTGCGCAGATCGTCAAGCGCATAGATTTCGTTTAGTTGAATCTATTGAGTCTCAAGGCGTCTATCCGAAAGACTTGCCAATTGACTCATCTCTCGGCCTTGCATTACTAGCAAGTAAACCTGGTGACTACATAAAGCTGAGCATAGGTGGTGAGGAAAGCGGAATTGTCATCTTATCAATCACGAACAATAAGGTGGGAGCGAAGGGTCCTGGATCTATTATCAAATCGCAAGCCGATAAACGGCCACCAAGGCCCCTCCAATGAAAAGCTGATAGCACTAGACTGTCACTTCCACCCAACTGGAATATCCAGGTGGAATCGTCAAATAACACCGAACGCTAACATCGCGTCCGCTACCCGACAGAATCCAGTGGTATTGGCGCCAAACACATAATCGCCGGGCCGCCCATATTCCTCAGCCGTCTCGAAACAGGAGCGGTGAATCTCAACCATGATGTCTTTCAGCCGCTGCTCGCTGTAGTCGAAGCTCCATGAGTCACGGGAAGCGTTCTGCTGCATCTCCAGAGCGCTGGTGGCAACGCCACCGGCATTGGCCGCTTTCGCAGGACCGAATAAAGTGCCCGTCTCACGGAACAACTTAACGGCTTCCGGAGTGCAGGGCATATTTGCACCCTCGGCGACGGCCATAACGCCATTACCAATCAATGTCTTGGCGTCTGAGCCCGTCAGTTCATTTTGCGTCGCACATGGCAGCGCAACCTGACACGGCAGCTCCCAAATGGACGCCCCAGCTACAAAATCACTGCCATTCTGGCGACGAGCTGCGTAGTCGCTGATTCTGCCCCTCTCGATTTCCTTGATCTGGCGAACCAGGCCGACATCGATTCCGGCAGGATCGTATAAATAGCCCCCCGAATCGGAGCAGGCGACTACCGTGCCGCCTAGCTGCTGGACCTTTTCCATCGCATAAATCGCAACATTTCCGGAACCGGAGACCACCACCTCTTTGCCCTCAAGGTTTGTACCCTGGGCAGACAACATCTCCCGAACAAAATAAACGGTCCCGTATCCCGTCGCTTCCTTGCGAACTCGGGCACCGCCCCAGCCAAGCCCCTTGCCGGTCAGCACTCCGGATTCGTAGCGATTGGTCAAGCGCTTGTATTGCCCAAACATGAATCCAAGCTCTCTGGCGCCGACGCCTATATCCCCTGCGGGCACATCGGTGTACTCGCCGATATGTCGATACAGCTCGGTCATGAACGACTGGCAAAACCGCATGATCTCGTTGTCAGACCGGCCCTTGGGATCGAAATCCGAACCACCCTTGCCCCCGCCGATCGGCATGCCGCTCAAGGAGTTCTTAAAGATCTGCTCGAATCCAAGAAACTTCACCACACCCAGATTGACGGAGGGATGAAACCGCAAACCACCTTTGTAGGGCCCCAGGGCTGAGTTGAACTCAACCCGAAAACCACGATGAATCTGGACCGTCCCGGAGTCATCCACCCAAGGAACCCGGAAAATGATCTGCCGCTCCGGTTCACAAATCCGCTCCAGCAACTTCGCTTCCTTGTACTCCGGGTGTTTGGCAATCACAGGCGACAAGGACTCCAGAACTTCCAGAACTGCCTGGTGGAACTCTGGCTCCGCGGGGTTTCTCTGAACCACCTGTTCGTACAGCTCGCCAAGGGTGTCTTTCTGATGCATGGGGCTTCCTTATTCAGTTGGCGTGAGTCACATGGATAATTTTCAGACTTAGAGGCTTTTTGCCCGCCAAAGGCCAATCGATACGGTCTCCTACGCGAAGACCCAGCAGGGCCGCACCCGCCGGAGCCAACACGGAAACGCACTTCTCGCCCGCCTCTCGCCGAGTCGGGTAAACGAGCCTTAACGTGTGCTCTTCATCGTTACCCTCATTTTTGAAGTGAACCAGAGAATTCATAGTCACGGTGCCTGATGGCAGCTTCTCAACGTCAACCAGCGTCGCTCGATCAAGCTCCAACGAAAGCGCTTCTGCTGTCTCGTTGCCGTGTGGTTGTTTTTCCAACATGGCGGACAAACGATCAAAATCATGCTCTAAAACAAAAATATTCGGACGATCGGACATACCGACTCCTCAAGGCCCTGGTGGCAAAGTTCAGTTTGGGAAGAATTTCAGAGGGTCTCGCCGAATTCGGCGATTAGTACGGCGAATTCAGCGAGAGGAATGGAAAGCGATGAGGCACAACGAATCCGTGAACGAGATCCTCGGGAAAACTTGACGAATTCCAGTGCTGGAGAATGTCACAGATAACAAACCTATTAAAAGAATCATGTCCGAATAAGATAGCCCAAAGCCAAAGATAAAGAAACGGGCTCTAGTGACCTGCCCCCAGTCTTTAATCCAACTGCTTCCTAGTAATGTCCGTTACTTGACCCTGACCCCGTATTAGGTCCACCCAGAGTTGGAAAAATCCGGCACTCAGCGCGTCCATGTCGGCCTGTGCGATCTCGAAATCCACCGCGGCGTTGTTCGCCATGTGGTCCGGGTTGGCGGTTTTCGGCAACTGCAAGAGGCCCAGTTGCAGGTCATAGCGAATACAAAGCTGCGGCACGGAGACGTTGTACTTCTCTGCCATTTTGACAATCGCTTCGTTCTTGAACAACTCTCCATGACCGACCGGGGAATAGGCCTCAACCAGCATGCCTTTATTGCGTGAGTAGTCGATCAGCGCACTCGGCACATTGGTGACGTGCGCCAGGATCTGATGAACCATGGGCGCCACGTTGCAGCTTTCAAGAATAGTATCGATGTCCCGTTCCTGAAAATTCGACAGACCGATGGCCTTCAGCTTTCCGGCCTTGTAGGCGTCTTCCAGGGCACGCCAGGCTTCCTGATTGCCCTCAGGGAAACGGTCCTCGGACCCGAAGTGATCCCAGGGTTGCGGGCTGTGGATGATCATCAGATCGAGGTACTCGAAACCCATTTTCTCGAGCGATTCCTCTATCTTAGCAGCGGCCTCATTATAGGTCTTGTGACGGGCAGCCAGTTTGCTCGTGACAAACACTTGCTCACGCTCCAGAGAACTGGCGCGCACACCGTCCGCCACCTCGGCTTCGTTACCGTAATCCTGGGCCGTGTCGATGTGCCTGTAGCCAAGCTCGATGGCTTTTTTGACGGCATTTGTGGCGGATTCGCCCTCAATCATCCAGGTTCCGAGGGCAAGCTTCGGAATCGTAATACCGTTCGACAGTGTATAGGTCTCTTTGAGAATCATAGCGATCGCTCTCCTTTATTCAGCCTTGATTTTCCGAACGTGATGGCACGAGTTTCGGAAATGAGGCGTTCAGGGATGGGACCATGGCCTCATGCTGTAAAGTTTGCTCTGAAAGCATGGGCGCTTAGATACACGATCCGGTCGGTTGATTGCCTAAAACTCCAGCTCCGCCGCTTGCCGGGTCGGAGCTGTGGTTGTCACCTGGAACTGACCGAGAACGCCTCCACCAGGAAATCAATCATCGCGCGGACCTTGGCCGGGAGGCGTCGATCGGGCGGAAACAGTACGTGCAGGCCGCCAAGCTGCACCACCGGAACATCCAGCACCAGTTCCACGAGGGTTCCATCGCGCAGCGCGTCGGCAACAATAAAGTCGGGCTGGTAGATCACGCCCTGACCGCCCACGGCGGCTGCCAGCAGTGCATCGCCGTTATTCGCCTTGAGCGGACCCTGTATCGGGACTTTTACCTCACCGTTGCGGCCAAACGACCAGGTTCCATCGCCCTGCTGGGAAGACAACGAATAGCTTAGGCACTGGTGACTACTCAGTTCAGAGACTTTGCGAGGGGTACCACAGCGCTCCAGATAATCTGGCGCGGCACACACCCGCATCGGGTAGTCTCCCAAATGCCTCACTTTCAGATCACTGTCGGCCAGGTGCCCGATTCGAATCGCGAGATCCCATCCCTCCGCAATCAGATCCTGCTGCGCATCGCTCAATCCGAGTTCTATGTGAACGTGCGGATAGCGGCGACTGAATGCCGGCAACAGGGGGGCGATATAGTGAGTGCCAAAAGACAGGGGCACGTTCATCCGTAGCAGGCCAACGGCCTGATTACCCTGGGCCGCCAGCTGCGACTCGGATTCTTCGAGATCCAGGAGGATTCTCTGGCAGGTGGCGAGGTAGTCCAGCCCCGCATTGGTCAGCGTCAGGCGACGGGTGGTGCGATGACACAGGCGCACGCCCAGCCGTTGCTCAAGTGCGTCCAGATGCTTGGTGGCCATCGCCGGCGAGATCCCCAGATCACGGCCGGCTGCAGAGAGACTACCCAGCGTTGCGGCCTGAACAAACACTCGCATGCCGGTAAAACGGTCCAACATTATTTTTAACTCTCAGTTAAAACTGATCCTAAATTTAACAGGTTCTCTTTCTAAAGGTGGATAGTTATCGTTGCTTGGCAACGCTGTTTCCACAGACTGCGGTCAGGAGAGGTAGTTCCGATGCACCATAAAGCAACACAGCCAGTACTCTTTATTCCTCACGGCGCGGGGCCCTGCTTTTTTATGGACTGGAACCCGCCGACCACCTGGAATGGCATGGCTGAGTTTCTGGCCAACGTAAGCACCTCATTGCCGGAACCACCCAGGGCCATTCTCATGGTATCCGCCCACTGGCTTGCCCCCGAGTTCACGGTGACGTCGGGCCAGCAGCCGGATCTGATTTACGACTACTACGGTTTTCCCGAACACACATACCAGCTCAGTTACCCCGCAGAGGGCATGCCTTCGTTGGCCAGTGAGGTTGTCTCAAGGCTCAAAGCTGCCGGCATTGAAGCCCATGAAGACGCCCACCGCGGGTTTGACCACGGTATGTTTATTCCACTGAAGCTGATGTTTCCGGAGGCCGACATCCCGGTGGTCCAACTGTCGCTGAAGGCCGATATGGACCCGGTTTCTCACCTTGAAGCGGGCGAGGCCCTGACCGGTCTTCGCGAAGAAGGCGTGCTGATCATCGGCAGCGGCATGAGTTTCCACAACATGCGAGGTTACGGCGATGCCCGCTACACCCAACCATCGGAAACGTTCAACGATTGGCTGGTCAATGCCGTCCACGACACACCCGCTGAACGGAAACGGGCGTTGGGCAACTGGACCACGGCACCCCACGCCCGGGATTGCCATCCACCCCGCGCAGAGGAGCACCTGATACCACTGATGGTAGCGGCAGGTGCCGCAGACGCGGACCAGGGGCGCACCGTCTACACCGAAAACGTTTTGAAAACACGGCTTTCGGGATTCCGTTTCGGATGACGATGGCGTGAAAGCAAATTCAAAAAACCTTCAGGAGATTCCAGATGCAGATTGATCTCAGCGGCAAAACCTCACTGGTAACGGGTTCAACCGCCGGTATCGGGCTGGCCATTGCCAGCGGCCTGGCAAACGCCGGCGCACAGGTCACGATCACAGGCCGTCGTCAGGACAAACTGGACAACGCCCTAGCGAGTATCGAACAGACCTCCGGACGCACCGATATCCGGGGGATCGTGGCCGACCCCGGCACGGCCGAAGGTTGCCAGGCCCTGACTGAGGCCTGTCCGGACGTCGATATTCTCGTCAACAATCTGGGTATCTACGGTGCACAGCCGTTCTTCGATATTGCGGACGACGATTGGAACCACATACTTGAGGTCAATGTCATGAGTGCTGTCCGGCTCGCCAGGCACTACTCCCGAGGCATGGCGGACCGGGGTTGGGGCAGGATCCAGTTTATTTCCAGTGAGTCGGCCCTGAACATTCCATCCGAAATGGTGCACTACGGCGTCAGCAAGGCGGCCCTGCAGGGGCTTTCCCGTGGCCTTGCAAAAGTGCTCGCCGGCACCGGCGTAACCGTCAACACCATTCTGCCCGGCCCTACTCGCACCGAGGGCGCCGTAGCCATGCTTCAGGAGATGGCTTCCGAACGGGGCGTATCGATGGCAGAGATGGAAACGCTCTTCCTTGAAGAAAACCGACCGTCAACGCTGATCAAGCGGTTCGCCGATCCGGTGGAAGTAGCCAGCCTGTGTGTCTACGCGGCCTCACCCCAGGCCAGTGCTACCACCGGTTCAGCCCTGCGAGTGGAAGGCGGCATTGTTGAAAGCATCGCCTGACACAGGGCGCTGCATCGATTACCAAAAACCGAAACCAGAGGACATCTCTTGACCATGAAAGACTCCAGGGAAAGTTACGGAACGCTCAGCAAAAGCCTGCACTGGCTGATGGCCGTGTTGATCGGCTGGCAGTTTCTGAAGTTTGGCGACCGGATTGCCGACGGCGAGCACTGGGTTGGCGAAACCCTTGTGCCCTGGCATGTGTCGATCGGAACACTACTACTCGCATTTATCGTGCTGCGCATGGTTTGGGCTTTCAGTCAGCGCGGCCAAAGGCCCCAACATGAGGACCCGCAGGGACGCCTGGTGAAAATCGGTCATGGTTTGCTCTATGCGGCCATGCTGTTGCTGCCCTTCACCGGAATTCTGATTCTGCTGGGTGGCGGTTATGGTCTGAACGCCTTTGGCGTGCAGCTGATTGCAAAGGGTGACAAGATCGCCTGGGCATCGACCATTGGCGGCATCCATTCCACCCTCGCCTGGGCTCTGGCGGTTCTGGTGATTGGTCATATCGGTATGGCGCTGTTCCACCAGCATGTGAAAGGCGACGGCACCCTGAGCCGGATGGTCTGAACTAAGCCAAACGGGCCCGCTGCTGTCCGGCGCTATGCGAGCGATTCTGCAAAAAAATCCAGAAGCAGGCGTACCTTTGGCGACAGATGACGGTTATGGGGATACACCGCCCAGATACCGTCATCGTCTTCCTGATAGTGAGTCAGCACCGGGATCAACCGCCTGGAGTCCACTGCAGCCTGAACGTAATAATCCGGCAACTGAACAATACCAATGCCCTTGAGGGCGGCATCGAGCAGAGCCCTGCCGCTGTCACAGCGAATATTGCCATTGACCCGGACATTTCGGGGCTGCCCTGCTTCCTGGAAGCGCCAGTAATCGAGGTTGCCCAGCAGACAGTTATGATTCGCCAACTCGGAGAGCGAGTGCGGCGTGCCATGCGTCGCAAGGTAATCGGGCGACGCACACACGTACAGGGTTCGGGATGCAAGCCGCCGCGCCATCAGAGTAGAGTCCTTCAGCTTACCCATGCGAACCGCAAGATCGTAGCCTTCAGCCACCAGGTCCAGGGTCTGATTGGTAAGATGCATCTCCACATCAAGTTCGGGGTAACGCACAACGAAGTCATTGACCAGTGGCGTAATCGACTTTTCTCCATAGGTCACCGGCGCCGTGAGTCTCAGCCTGCCTCGGGGGACCAGTTGCATATTGGTGATAGAACGCTCCGCTTGCTCAAGGGCATCAAGCACCTGGCGACAGTGCTGGTAATAAAGTTGCCCGGCCTCGGTGGCAGACACGCGACGCGTGGTTCGATAAAACAGGCGGGTTGATAAGCGGGCCTCCAGGGCACTGACCTGTCGGCTCACTTGTGCGGTCGAGACGCCCAGTTGCTTCGCGGCACGGGTGAAGCTCCCGGTTTCGGCTACCGCCACGAACTCATCTACCCCTTCCCAGCGATGCATGACTGTCCCCGTTCATGGTTTGTCATCTTGATTATTGCACAACAGTAAAAGTTATTTACTGAGAGTGGCCATTATCAATCAGATCACTATAAATACAATGGGCAATTCGATCGGGCGGCGCCCGCCCTTCCTGTATACCGATGGAGAACACTATGGCTGAAATGATCAAATCAAAAGCGGCAATTGCCTGGGGCCCCGGTCAGCCACTGTCCGTTGAAGAAGTGGATGTCATGCCCCCTAAGGCGGGAGAAGTGAGAATAAAAGTGATGGCAACGGGTGTATGCCACACCGATGCATTCACCCTCTCCGGAGAAGATCCCGAGGGCAACTTTCCGGCCATCCTTGGTCACGAGGGCGGCGGAATTGTCGAAGCGGTCGGCGAAGGGGTCACCAGTGTAGCGATCGGCGATCACGTCATTCCGCTCTATACCCCCGAGTGTGGCGAGTGCAAATTCTGCCTGTCTGGCAAAACCAATCTGTGCGGAAAAATCCGCGAAACCCAGGGCAAAGGACTCATGCCCGATGGCACCAGCCGTTTCTACAAGGACGGCCAGCCCATTCATCATTACATGGGCTGCTCGACCTTCTCCGAATACACCGTGCTCCCCGAGATCTCGCTTGCGAAGGTCAACAAGGAAGCCCCTCTGGAAGAGGTGTGCCTGCTTGGCTGTGGCGTGACCACCGGCATGGGCGCGGTCATGAATACCGCGAAGGTGGAAGAAGGCGCTACGGTGGCCATTTTCGGGCTCGGCGGCATCGGCCTGTCTGCGATTATTGGTGCGACCATGGCCAAGGCGAGTCGAATCATCGCCATCGATATCAATGACAGCAAGTTCGACCTGGCACAACAGCTTGGTGCAACCGACTGCATCAATCCCAAAGACTATGACAAGCCGATTCAGGAAGTGATCGTCGAACTGACCGACGGTGGCGTGGACTATTCCTTCGAATGCATCGGGAACGTCGATGTCATGCGGTCCGCACTGGAGTGCTGCCACAAGGGCTGGGGCGAGTCTGTCATTATTGGCGTCGCCGGGGCAGGCCAGGAAATCTCCACCCGCCCGTTCCAGCTGGTCACTGGTCGCGTCTGGAAAGGCTCCGCCTTCGGTGGCGTCAAAGGCCGTTCCGAGCTGCCCGGTATTGTCGAGCGTTACCTGCAGGGTGAATTCAAGCTCAATGATTTCATCACCCACACCATGGGGCTTGATGACATCAACGAGGCCTTCGAACTGATGCATGAGGGCAAGAGCATCCGCAGCGTAATTCATTTCGACAAGTAATCGCGACGGCCACCTGCCCGGCAGGTGGCCGACCGATGGAGGTCCCGATGACAATCGAAAACCTGAGCAGCAACAAGAGTTTCGGTGGCTGGCACAAGCAGTACAGTCACCGTTCTGAAACCCTGGGTTGCAGAATGCGATTTGCGATCTATCTTCCGCCAGGAGTAGCCAACGGGGAAAAAGTACCGGTGCTCTATTGGCTGTCCGGCCTGACCTGTACCGATGAAAACTTCATGCAGAAAGCCGGCGCCCATCGTGTGGCTGCAGAGCTAGGCATTGCCATTGTGGCACCGGACACTAGCCCACGTGGCGATGACGTTGCCGACGATGAACGCTACGATCTTGGCCAGGGGGCGGGGTTCTATGTAAACGCTACCGAAAGCCCATGGTATCCCCACTACCGCATGTACGACTATGTGCTGAATGAGCTGCCTTCACTGATCGAGTCGGTTTTCCCGGTAACGGATCAACGCTCGATTGCAGGTCATTCAATGGGTGGTCACGGCGCCCTGGTTCTGGCTCTGCGCAACCCTGAACGATTCCAGTCCGTATCGGCCTTCAGCCCGATCAGCAACCCGGCAAATTGCCCCTGGGGCAAAAAGGCCTTCACCGCCTACCTGGGCAAGGACACCGCGCGTTGGGCCGAATACGACGCCAGCCTGCTGATGCGGGATGCAACACAGTTCGTACCAGCCCTGGTCGACCAGGGGGACGCCGACAACTTCCTGAGTGAGCAGCTTCAGCCAGAGGCGCTTGAGGCCGCAGCCAGCATCAGCAATTACCCGCTAGAGCTGAATTTCCGGGAAGGCTACGACCACAGCTACTTCTTCATCGCGAGTTTTATCGACCAGCATCTGCGGTTTCATGGCGGGCATTTGGAGTGCGTACCTTTGTCGGCCGCATAAAGCACGCACAAGTAGAACGGTTGCCAAAAAGACCGGGATTCAGTGCTTTAACGTCCAGCAATGTTAAAAAAACGCCTGAATTCCCGTCTGAGCCCGGCCAAGAATCAGGGCATGGACATCGTGGGTACCCTCATAGGTATTCACCACCTCCAGATTGACCAGGTGGCGAGCCACCCCGAATTCATCGCTGATGCCGTTACCCCCGAGCATATCCCTGGCCAGACGGGCAACATCCAGAGCCTTGCCACAGGAATTGCGCTTCATGATGGATGTAATCTCAACGGCGGCTGTACCATCGTCCTTCATTCGTCCAAGCCGCAGGCAACCTTGCAGAGCCAGGGTGATGTCGGTCTGCATGTCCGCCAGCTTCTTCTGGATCAGCTGGTTGGCCGCCAGCGGCCGGCCAAACTGTTTGCGGTCCAGCACGTACTGGCGGGCCGTGTGCCAGCAATCTTCGGCGGCCCCGAGCGCTCCCCAGGAAATGCCGTAACGAGCCGAGTTCAGGCAGGTGAATGGTCCCTTGAGGCCCCGTACTTCGGGAAACGCGTTTTCTTCCGGCACAAACACCCCATCCATCACGGTCTCACCGGTGAGCGAGGCACGCAGGCCCACCTTGCCGTGAATGGCCGGGGCACTCAGGCCTTCCCAGCCTTTCTCCAGCACAAAGCCGCGAATCTGGCCGTCGTCGTCCTTGGCCCAGACCACGAATACATCGGCGATCGGGCTGTTGGTGATCCACATCTTGCTGCCGGTCAGGCGGTAGCCGCCGTCCACCTTGCGCGCCCGGGTCGCCATGCTGCCGGGATCAGAGCCGTGATCCGGCTCAGTCAGGCCGAAGCAGCCGATCCACTCGCCGGAGGCCAGTTTCGGCAGGTACTTCTGGCGGGTCTCCTCGTTACCGAATTCGTAGATGGGGACCATCACCAGAGACGACTGCACGCTCATCATGGAGCGGTACCCGGAATCCACGCGCTCCACTTCCCGGGCGATCAGGCCATAGCATACGTAGTTCAGACCACTGCCGCCGTATTGCTCAGGAATGGTGCAACCCAGCAGACCGGTCTCACCCATTTCCCGGAAAATCGCCGGATCAGTCTGTTCGTTACGGAAGGCTTCCAGCACCCGGGGGCGGAGCTTGCTTTCGGCAAACTGGCGGGCACTGTCGCGCACCATGCGCTCTTCTTCGGTCAGTTGCTGGTCCAGCAACAGCGGGTCTTCCCAGTTGAAACTTGCTTGGTTGGCCATGTCGTTTGTCTCCGTTTGTGGATCTTGTCTTGTTGGTTGGCTTTCAGGCCACCTGTGAATATTCCCGGGTCATGCCGATGCCTCCATGCAACTGTGGGGATTGCTCCGCAATCAGCTCCGACGCCCGGGAGACTACAAATTTGGCGGCTGCCAGCCGGCGGCTGTCGGAAAACACTTCGTTGACCTCGTGTTCACCATCCAGAGTGATGATCGGTCGCACGGTAATCCCAGGCGTATCCATGTCTAGTAGCAGGGAGGAAATGCCCGGACCTCACTGCGGAAAGCCTGCTCTTCGGGGGTGAAATGAATATCCATAATCGCTCCTGAGCTTTTAAAGGTTACCGGTGCTTCCACTCGGGCTGACGTTTTTCGAGAAAGGCAGTCATACCCTCGTTGCGATCCTCACTGGCAAAACTGGACCACAGCAGACGGCGCTCGTATTCCACCCCGGCGCGCAGTGAGGTCTCGAAGGCCTGGTTCACAGCCTCTTTGTTGATCATGGTGGCCATCTGCGAGTAACCGGCGATGTCATTGGCCACGGCCAGCGCCTCCTCCAACAGCCGCTCTGCCGGTACTACCCGACTCACCAGGCCACTGCGTTCGGCCTCCTCCGCATCCATCATCCGCCCGGTCAGGCACAGGTCCATAGTCTTCGCCTTGCCGATGGCCCGGGCCAAACGCTGGGTGCCCCCGGCCCCGGGCAGGGTGCCAATCTTCACCTCCGGCTGTCCGAAACGCGCGTTATCGGCCGCGATCAGCAAATCGCACATCATCGCCAGCTCGCAGCCGCCACCCAGTGCCAGGCCGGCCACTGCCGCTATCACAGGTTTTCGGCAGCGGGTCACGGTTTCCCAGTTCGCCGAGATGAAGCGCTCACGGTAGGCCCGGGAGAAATCCAGGGCATGGACTTCGGAAATGTCCGCACCGGCTGCAAACGCCTTGTCATTGCCGGTGATGACGATGGCGCGGATGGCGTTATCCGCCTCGAGGGCTTCCAGAGCCGACGTCAGTTCGTTCATCAGTTCATTGTTCAGCGCATTGTGCACCTTCGGACGGTTGAGCCGGATGACGGCCACAGCCTCGCACTTTTCAAGCAATATGTTGCTGTAGTTCATAACCATCTCCACTAAGAGGCGATTTCTTATAATTAGTCTATTAAAGCCCTTGTATTGACCACTCCGATTTAAAAAAGACTACACCCGAATATTTTTTAAGGCAACATGTTGACATATTAATTTGAGAAGGCGTATCTTGAAACTGACAAGTTAACGACCCGCTTATTAGGTCAGACCTCCCAACAACAACAAACCGGACACAACAGGTGAATCAGATGGATACAGGCATCACTCTTAATCCGGAACGCCGTGCCGCCATGGTCGAGATTGGCGGATGGAACGACAAACTCATCACCGACTACCTGGACCAGGCCGTGGCCAGCACGCCAGACCGGGAAGCCATCGTCGGTTACCAGGTCACAGATGACACCCGTACCGCTCTCACCTATCGGGAACTCAATAACAAGGTCACCCGTATGGCAGCGGGCCTGGTGGCCATGGGTATCGGCAAAGGCGAGGTGGTGGCCTGCCAGTTGCCGAACTGGTGGCAGACCACAGCCCTGCACCTGGCCTGCATTCGTATCGGCGCCATCCTGAATCCGCTCATGCCGATCTTCCGGGAGCGCGAACTGCGCTTCATGCTCAAACATGGCGAAGCCAAACTGCTGGTGATTCCAAAGGTCTTCCGGGACTTTGACTACGAGGCCATGATCGACGGAATCCGCAACGGACTGCCCAATCTTGAAACCCTGCTGGTGATCGGCGGCGAAGGCGAACGCAGCTTCGAGCAGCGCCTGATAGAGACCGCCTGGGAAGAACAGCAGGACACCCGGGCCCTATTTGCCGAGCGCCAGCTCACCGCCGACGACGCCATTCAGATCCTCTACACCTCCGGCACCACCGGTGAGCCTAAAGGCGTCATGCACAGCTCCAACACACTGTTTTCCAATGTGCGACCCTACGCCGAGCGCCTGCACCTGACCCCGGATGACAAGGTACTGATGGCCTCCCCGCTGGCCCACCAGACCGGCTTCATGTACGGCATCATGATGCCCATTTACCTGGGCACGACCGCCATCCTGCAGGACATCTGGGACGCGGACTACGTCTGCAAGGTAATAGGTGCCGAGAAACCGGCCTTCACCATGGCCGCCACACCTTTCCTGGCCGACCTGGTCAAGACCGCGCCCAAGCACGAGGGCGAACTGGATTCGCTGCGCATCTTCGTTTCCGCCGGCGCACCGATCCCCAGCGCTGTGGTCGAGCAGGCCGGCAAGGTGCTGAAAGCCAAAATTGTCTCAGCCTGGGGCATGACCGAAAACGGCGCGGTCACCATGACCTGCCCGGAAGATCCGGCCGAGCGGGCCAGCCAGTCCGACGGCAAGGCACTGCCCTGGATGGAAGTGAAAGTCACCGACTTCCAGGGTAACGAGTTACCGGCCGGAGAAGAGGGCAGCCTGCTGGTTCGCGGCTCCAGCCTGTTTATCGGTTACCTGAAGCGCCCGGAACTCTATGGCGTGGACGAGGACGGCTGGTTCAACACCGGTGACCTCGCCCGCATGGACAAGGACGGTTACATCCGCATCACCGGTCGCAGCAAAGACGTGGTTATCCGGGGCGGCGAGAACATCCCGGTGGTGGAGGTAGAGAACCTGCTCTACAAGTACCCGGGCATCGTCGATGTTGCCCTGGTGGGCTGCCCCGACGAACGCCTGGGTGAGCGCCTGTGTGCCTACGTGACCCTGGACGAGAACGCCACCGACCTGACCCTGGACCAGATCAAGGCCTACCTGACCGAACAGCAACTGTCCAAAAACTACCTGCCGGAATACCTGGAAGTGATTGAGGCCATGCCCCGCACTGCCTCCGGCAAGATCCAGAAATTCAAGCTGCGTGAGCAAGCCAAAGAGGTGCGCCTCGAACCGGCCAAGCGCAGTTGATCCATTTGATTTAACAACAACAGGAGCAAGTCATCATGAGAGGCCTGAACAGAAAAACAGTCATCGTCACCGGTGGTGGCGGCGGCATCGGACGCGCCGTGTGCCAGCGCTTTGCCGAGGAAGGCAGCCTGGTGGCCGTACTGGACCGTGACGAAAACGCGGCCCAGGCCACGGTAGACCTGATTACCGAGGCAGGCGGCGAGGCCAAGGCCTACGCCGCAGACATCACCGATTATGCCGCGATCACTGAGACCGTGGCTGCGATGGAAAGCGATCTGGGTGTGCCCACGGTGCTGGTCAACAACGCCGGTTTCGACCGCTTCATGCCATTCCTGAAGACCGAACCAAAACTCTGGGACCAACTGATTGCGGTAAACCTCACCGGCGCCCTGAACATGCACCACGTGGTGCTGCCGAAGATGGTGGCCGCCGGTGGCGGCAAGGTCATCAATGTGGCTTCCGATGCCGCCCGGGTCGGTTCCTCCGGCGAGTCCGTCTACGCCGCCTGCAAGGCCGGGCTGGTGGGCTTCAGCAAGACGGTGGCCCGGGAACTGGCCACCAAGAACGTGTGCCTGAACGTGGTCTGTCCCGGCCCCACCGACACCGCCCTGCTCAAGGGTGTCGCGGAATCCGCGCCCAACCCGGAAAAGCTGCTGGAAGCCTTCCGCAACGCCGTGCCCATGAAACGCCTGGCTCAGCCCGAGGATTACCCCGGCATCATCGCCCTGCTCGCCAGTGACGACGCCAACTTCATCACCGGCCAGGTAATCAGCGTGTCCGGCGGCCTGACCATGGCCGGCTAACGCCCACTTTCACGAAAACGGAGAACACAGCATGAATTACGAAGACATCCTGTACGACGAAACCGATGGCGTCGCCACCATCACCATCAACCGCCCGGACCGCTACAACGCCTTCCGCGGCCAGACCTGCATGGAACTGATCGACGCCTTCCACCGTGCCGGCTGGAACAAGGACATCGGCGTGATCGTGTTCACCGGCGCCGGCGAGAAGGCCTTCTGCACCGGTGGCGACCAGGGCGCCCACGAGGGCCAGTACGACGGTCGCGGCCTGATCGGCCTGCCGGTGGAAGAACTGCAGCGCCTGATCCGGGAAGTACCCAAGCCGGTGATTGCCCGGGTCAACGGCTTCGCCATCGGCGGCGGCCACGTGCTGCACGTGATCTGTGACCTGAGCATCGCCTCGGAAACCGCCATTTTCGGTCAGGTTGGCCCCAAGGTCGGCTCCGTCGATCCCGGTTTCGGCACCGCCTACCTGGCGCGGGTTGTGGGCGAGAAACGGGCCCGGGAAATCTGGTACCTGTGCCGCAAGTATTCCGCCCAACAGGCACTGGAATGGGGCCTGGTAAACGCCGTTGTACCCCCGGAGCAGCTGGACGAGGAAGTACGCAAGTGGTGTGACGAGATCCTCGAGAAGAGTCCGACCGCCATTTCCATCGCCAAGCGCTCGTTCAACGCCGACAGCGACAACATCGCCGGCATCGGTGCCCTCGGCATGCAGGCCCTGAGCCTGTACTACGACACCGACGAATCCAAAGAGGGCGTCAACGCCTTCAAGGAAAAGCGCAAGCCGGAATTCCGCAAGTACTACAAGTAACGGCCCGATAGCCCGGAGAACACCATGAATTTCGGATTCAATGAAGAACAAAACGCGATCCGCGAGGTTGTGGCCCGCTTCAGCGCCGAGGTGCTGGCCCCGGGCTATCGCAAGCGGGACCAGGAAGGCGTGATCGAGCGGGACGTGATCCGCCAGCTCGGCGAGATGGGCCTGCTCGGTGGTGAACTGCCTGAGGAGTTCGGTGGCAGCGGCATGGATTGCGTCACTAGCGGCCTGATCATCGAGGAGATCTCGAAAGGGGATTTCAACGTGGGTTACATTCCCCTACTGACCTCCCTGAACGGCCAGATCATCGCCAGCCACGCCGCGCCGGACCTGGCAAAGGAATGGCTGCACGGCATGACTACCGGTCAGAGAGTGGCTTGCATCGCACTGACCGAACCCCATGGTGGCTCGGACGCTGCCAACCTGCGCCTGAAAGCCGAGAAAAAGGGCGATGTCTACGTGCTCAACGGCGAGAAAACCTCCATCTCCATGGCCGACCAGGCTGACGTGGCGGTGGTGTTCGCCCGCACCGGCACGGTGGAACAGCGCGCCTCCGGGATCAGCGCGTTCCTGGTGCCCATGAACACGCCGGGCATCACCACCACCCGCTTTGAGGACAATGGCCAACGTGCCATCGGCCGCGGTTCGATCTTCTTCGATAACGTGGAAGTACCCGCGAGCCACATGATGGGGGAGGAAGGGAAAGGCTTCAAACAGGTCATGCAGGGTTTCGACTACAGCCGCGCCCTGATCGGCCTGCAGTGCCTGGCGGTGGCCCAGCAGTCCCTGGAAGAAACCTGGCAGTGGCTGACCGAGCGTACTGCCTTTGGCCAGAACCTGTCCGCCTTCCAGGGCCTGACTCATCCGCTGGCGGAATACCAGACCTACGTTCATGCCGCGCGCATGCAGTGCTACCATGCGCTCTGGCTCAAGGACAACAACCTGCCCCATAACGCCGAGGCGGCGATGAACAAGTGGTGGGGCCCGAAGCTCGCTTTCGATGTGGTGAAACAGTGCCTGCTGGCCCATGGCCACACCGGGTGGGGAGAGGATTTACCGTTCGCCCAGCGCTTGCGGGATGTCCTGGGGCTGCAGATTGGTGACGGTACAGCGCAGATCATGAAGAACATTATCGCCCGCGAGTACCTGCCGAAGTGACGCGTCCCATGCCTTCCGTGATTCAGGACGCCGAGAACCGCCCTCGCCGGCCCAACCGCCAGCGGGGCACCAAAGGAGCACAGATGATCGTCAACGAATCCGGAGGCATTCCCAACCGCCTGTTTTTCCGCCTGTTCCAGACCGGAAACATTCTCCAGCGTCAGGTTCAGAATGAAATGGGCATCAGCGCCGTGCAATGGGCGGTGCTCGGGGCGCTGTCACGGGAGGGTTTCGAGGAAGGCACCTCGTTCAATCAGCTCAAAGAGTACCTGTACGTCAGTCGCCAGAACCTCGACGGCGTGCTCAAACGAATGGAACGGGACGGGCACGTTGTTCGGGTACCGGACCCCCAGGATCGGCGGGCCAGACTGGTGGTATTGACCGAATCTGGCCGGACTTTCTGGGATCGGCTGCAGGACTCGATTGCCGAGTTTTACCGGCAGGCCATGCAGGGGATGAGTTTTGATGACAGCGTCAGCCTGCTGCACCTTCTGAAAAAGCTGCAGCATGAACTTATCGATATTTCCCTGGACTCTGCCACCCCAGAGAAATAATGCGGGATAAATGACGAGGACGATCCAACCAGTACCGGCGATCAGGCCGGCTCAAACCGCTCCTGCAGCCACGCCTTGATATCGTCAGACTCATACAGCCAGCGGACACTGCCATCTTCTTGCTGAATCTTCAGGCAGGGCACTTTGACCTGACCGCCGCCAGCCTCCAGCTCTGCACGATGCTCCGGGTTATGCTGGGCGTCCCGGGTTTCGATATTGAGGCCGAGCCGGGCGATTTCTTTCCTTACCTTGATACAAAACGGACAGGCTTTGAACTGGTAAAGAGCCAGATCCTTGCTGGCCTCGTTAGCGCGGGCCTGCTCATCAGCGCTACGGCTGACGCTTTCCGGCGTGCTGAGTTTTTCACTGAGCAGCATGAATGGTGTCAGTATCAGGCGCAGCGTTCGGAAAAAATAACGAATAACAACTCTCATGGGTACGGTTAAAGCTCCGGGTTTCCAGTTAACGATTGCTTCAAAGAGGTCGGCACTCAGGATTGATTTGCGTCCCTCATAGCGGTGTACGAGGATATCATTTCAAAAGATGAAGTGTTCAGAATAACGGGTGCTGAACCCTCACTGGGTGTGGTAGGTGTGGTAGGTGTGGTAGGGAGAGTGTATCAGCCGAATCGGACAATATCCTCAGTCTTGATGCACACCGTTGAAACGTCCACGCAACCAGGCTGACCGGAACGTCTCCGCGGCCACCCCGATGAGGAAGCCGAAAAACGGGTCGGCCCAGAAGGTGATCAGAGCCGTGATGCCAATCACCGGCCAGCAAGAGGGTTTGGCGGTCCAGAGACGTTTGGTGAGGCCCAGTTCAACAGCAGCAACCATGAGCAGAGCGCCAAGACCCGCCGCGGGCACGGCGGCAATGAACGAGAGACCACCGGGCACGATCGCCACCAGGAGTAATCCCGTGCCCAGCAGGACCGGCGCCAGACCGGTGCGGGCGCCAAAGCGATAGTGGGCCGCAACACCCCCGGCGCCGTGGCACATGGGCAAGGCGCCGAATGGCACCAGAAACAGGTTGGCCAGGCCAGTAGTGACGGACAGCCGTGCCGGTGAGACCCGGTGGGACTGATCTCCGAAATAATCCCCCACCACCAGAGCTGTCAGAACGATGGCGTTGGTGATAGTCAACGCCAGTTGCGGCAACACCAGGATAGAGAACCCCTGCTGCCACTCATCCATCGAGGGCAATGTGGGCATCGAGAAGATGGCGGGATCCGCCGGCAATGGCAGCCCGGGTGAACCCAGCAGCGCACCGAGGACCATGGCCAACGCCAGCCCCATCAGCGCCGCCGGCCAGCTGGGGAACAGTTTCAGGGTAACCACCAGCAACCCCAGCACGACCAGGCCCAGCGGCAGGGAGGTAGCCATCAATTCCAGGCTCATGCTGGCCAACAACAAACCCAGCCCCAGTTGCAGGCCGCTCAATACCGACCCCGGCACCAGGCGGGCCGCCCGGTTGATCCATCCGATTGACCCCAGAAGCAACAGGATGGCACCGATCAGAACGCCACTGGCGATCAGGCTCTGGGCACTGACCTGGGTGGTCAACAGCAACGCGGCCACGGCTTTCATGGGCTGCACCGGGACAGGAAGGCGGTAATACAGACCTGTCGCGATGTAAAACACGGCAAAACCCAGGAGTACCGGTACTGGAGCAAGTCCGGCCACGCCGATGGCACCGAGAGTCAAGGGCAGCAATGTGCCAATGTCACCCAGCGCGCCGCTGCTTTCACTGATCACCTTCTTCATGGTCGAACCCATGAGGGCTCCTGCCTGAATGGTCTGCTTATTGTTGTCGTTCAAGCGTTATACACTACTTTACCAAGTTCACTCACATCATACCCGCCCAATGTCTCGGCCCTATGCGCGAATCGTTCGCTACCGGCAAAGGCCAGCAAACGCTGCATGGCCGGCTCGAAATAATGGCGCCGGCGCATGGCCAGGTCGAAGTGCTCCTGCTGCAGGGGGATAAATGCCAAGCCCTGGCGCCTGGCCGCCGCTTCAATACCCACACCGACATCCGCTTCTCCCTGACGAATGGCCAGAGCCAGATCGTCCTCACTGAGCGAGGGATGTGCGGCCCAGGCAAGCTGGCTGCCATCGATTCGGTAGCTGGCGAGCAGGCTCTGCAGCAGATGACTAACACCGGCCTCGGGCTGGCGGTGGGCCAGACGCAGGCCCGACCGGGCGATGTCTTCCAGTTGCACAATTCCGTGGGGATTATCCGGCGCAAGAAGCAGGCCCTGCCGGCGTTTTGCCCAGCGGATCAATACCAGGTCACGCATGCCGCTCAAGCCCAGGGTCACCGGATCATTGTAACGCTCAGTCTGCGCGTGCCAGATATGCATGCCAGCAACCATGGCGCGCCCGTCGACCAGGCGTTGCACCCCGTCTCCGCTGCCCTGGCACAGCATCGCCAGCTCGGCATTGCTCTCCTTCACCGCCCACTCCAGCAGCGGATCCTGGCTACCCACCAGCACGGGTGGCGTTGGCGCACTGACGCCTTCGTCACCCTCCAAATGATTCATCAGCCAGAGGTCTATACGCTGGCGGGGAAATAAAAGCTTTCCCGTCACCCGCACGCAGGGAATCACGCCCTGGCCCACCAGATCGTAGACCTTTCGTTCTTTCAGGCGCAGATACTCGGCAGCCTCGGCCGTAGTGAGATAGTCAGGCAGAGACATCGGACCTCCGGAGTCAGTTGATACGCATAATGCTGTTTCTAGCTGCATTATTTACGCAATGCATCGCAAAGCGTAGTTAAAAACGCCACGATGCTCAATATTAAGGAGACGCTGCTGTGGAAGAAAATGCGTTTTACGTGGCGCTGTCGCTGCTGGTGAATCTCGATGCTTCGCTGTACCAGATCGTGGTGCTATCGCTGCAGGTTTCGCTCGTTGCAGTCCTGATAGCTGCGCTTTTGGGTTTTCCACTGGGCGCTGCGGTTGCGTTATGGCAGTTCCCCGGACGCGGCGGGGTCATTGTGGCGCTGAATGCGCTGATGGGACTGCCGCCGGTTGTGGCAGGGCTTGGCGTTTACCTGCTGCTATCGAGGGCCGGACCGCTTGGCGAACTGGGTCTTCTGTTCACGCCCGGGGCCATGGTGATTGCGCAGGTGATACTGGTGTTACCCATTCTCGCTGCGCTCTCGCGCCAGAAAGTGGAGGAGTTGCTGGTCGAGTACCGGGAACAGTTCGTTTCGCTGGGCATGTCGAAGGCCCGCATGATGCCCACGCTGCTGTGGGACGCCCGCTTTGCCCTGCTGACCGTTCTGCTCGCAGGGTTCGGCCGGGCCAGCGCGGAAGTCGGCGCGGTCATGATGGTTGGCGGCAACATTGACGGCGTCACCCGGGTCATGACAACGGCCATTGTGCTTGAGACCAGCAAGGGCGCCCTGCCCCTGGCGTTGGGCCTCGGCATTGTACTGCTTACGCTTGTCATGGTGATCAACGCGACTGCGTACATTTTGAGTGAAACGGCCAAGAGGCGCATGGGATGACATCGTTGAACGTGCCCGTTAACAGACAAATCGAACTCAATGCACCGCCGTCGCTGCGCTTTGACAACGTCGAGTTCAACCTTCTCGGCCACCAGCTTTTCGGACCCTGCTCATTCACGCTGGACGGCCCCGGCCCCACACTGGTGATGGGCCCCAATGGCGCGGGCAAGAGCCTGATGCTCCGCCTGGCCCACGGGCTGCTCGCGGCAACGGAGGGAGTCATAACCTGGTCCGGTGACAAAAAACCCCGTCAGGCCATGGTATTTCAGACCCCAGTTCTTCTGCGCCGTTCCGCACTGGCCAACCTCACCCACGCGCTGGCTGTCAATAACATCCCACGCAAGCGGCGTGCAGAACTGGCACGGGAAGCCTTGGCACGCTTCGGCCTGTCCGCCTGTGCCGACACGCCCGCCCGGGTGTTATCGGGTGGCGAGAAGCAACGCTTGGCACTGGCCCGGGCCTGGGCACTTTCACCCTCGGTACTGTTTCTGGACGAGCCCACCTCTGCACTGGACCCTGCTGCCATAAAGGACGTGGAAGCCGCCGTTCAGGAATTTCACGAGAGAGGTACACGCATCGTAATGACGACTCATGACCTGCACCAGGCCAAGCGGCTTGCCGGAGATGTGCTGTTTCTGGCTGGAGGCAAAGTGCAGGAGCACACACCGGCTAACGTTTTTTTCAACGCCCCGGTTTCACGCCAGGCCCAGGCCTTCCTGAGCGGAGAACTCGTGGCCTGATCACTCACCGCAAAACGTATCGAACCATCGCTCGCTCTACAAATGAGACACAACAAGGAGAAAACAAGATGAAGAAAACCCTGAATCTGGTTCTGGCTGCCGTGACGACCATGGGCCTGACCTTCAGTGCCCAAGCCGACGACTACATAACGCTGGCCTCAACCACGTCCACCCAGAACTCCGGCCTGTTCGACTCGATCCTGCCCAAGTTTGAGGAAAAAACCGGCATCGAAGTCCGCGTTGTTGCCGTCGGCACCGGCCAGGCGTTTGAGCTTGCCCGCCGGGGCGACGCCGACAGCCTGCTGGTACATGACACCGCCGGGGAAAAGCGGTTTGTCGAAAACGGCTTTGCCACCGAGCGGGCAGACGTTATGTACAATGACTTCGTGCTGATCGGCCCGAAAGACGATCCCGCCAATATCCGTGACGCGGAAAGCGCCGCCGAAGCCTTCTCGGCCATCGCCGAAGCAGAGGCACCGTTTGCATCGCGAGGCGATGACAGCGGCACCAACCGGGCCGAGCTCAGGCTTTGGGAAAACGCCGGCGTGGAACCGGGCGGCAGCTGGTACCGGGAACTGGGTAGCGGCATGGGTCCGACCCTGAACACCGCCGCCGGGATGGACGCCTATGTGATGTCCGACCGTGCTACCTGGGTCGCGTTCGAAAATCGCCAGAATCTCGAGCTGCTGTTCTCAGGCGACAAAGTACTTTTTAACCAGTACGGCAGCTTGCTGCTCTCCGAAGAAAAGCACCCACACCTCAAACACGACCTGGCAGCCCAGTGGCACAACTGGCTGCTGTCGGAAGAAGGCCAGCAGGCGATTGCCGACTTCAAAGTGGACGGGCAGCAACTGTTCTTCCCGAACGCCCAGTGAGGCAAAAGGATCAAGGGCGACTGAACTGAGCGTCTGTTTACCCTGCCCAGATCGAACCCCGGCATTGCCGGGGTTTTTTATTGACAAAAAGCAGCTGTTTTTCCTCAATGCCAAATAGGCTAATCTCTGGCAATCTCCGTACAACATCCATTCCAGTACGACCAGGAAACGGCTATAACAAAAATGACGATTGATCCCATACTTCCCGATCCCAAGGATCCCCGTCTGTCTCGCCCAGTGGAGGGCGTGGACGAGAACGGTGAGGCCAAATCGATCAGCGTGATCGAGGAACGCCCCCTGACCATCTACCTGAACAGCCAGGAGATCGTCACAGCCATGACCATCGGCGACCATCCGGAGTATCTGGCCCTCGGCTTCCTGCTCAACCAGGGCATGCTGAAAGAAACAGACACGGTCACCGGGATCGATTTTGACGAAGAACTCGAGGTTGCGGTGGTGCGCACGTCAGGCGTTACCGATGTCGAGGACAAGCTGGAAAAGAAAACCCGCACCTCCGGTTGCGCCGTGGGCACCGTGTTCGGTGACATGATGGCCGGGCTGGAAGGTCTGTCACTGCCGGATACGCCAGTGCACACCAGCACCTTTTACGATCTCTCCTACCAGATCAACCATACGCCTAGCCTGTATATGGAAACCGGCGCCATCCACGGCACAGCGCTTTGCCAGGGACAAACAATCCTGGCGTACATGGAGGATGTTGGAAGGCACAACGCGGTCGATAAAATTGCCGGCTGGATGCACCTGAATAACATTCCGGCCGCAGACAAGGTTCTGTATACCACCGGCCGCCTGACCTCGGAGATGGTGATAAAAACATCCCTGATGGGCATTCCCACTCTGATCAGCCGCTCGGGCTTCACCGCCTGGGGAGTCGACATTGCTCGTCAGGTCGGGCTGACCCTGATCGGCCGGATGCGTGGCAAGAAATTCACCTGCCTGAGCGGCCAGCACCGCCTGGTGTTCGATCAGGACTTGTCGCAGGTACCCGATGAAGACAAGAAGCTACGTCGAAAAGGCGCTCAACATGATTGACGGAGGCACTGCATGAGCCAATGTGCAGTTATCCTGGCCGGCGGCCAGGCAAACCGCATGGGTGGTGGCGACAAAGGCAGGCTCATGCTCGGCGACCAGTCGTTGATCCAGCGGGTAATCGAACGGATCACACCTCAGGTCGATGCCGTGGTATTGAATGCCAACGGGGATTTAAGCCGGTTCGACGACCTGGATCTGCCGGTGGTGGCGGACTCCATCGAAGGCTTCCCCGGCCCGCTTGCCGGCGTGCTCGCGGGCATGGACTGGGCCGCCGAACAGGGCCACGAATGGCTCATCAGCGTGGCCGCCGACACACCGTTCTTTCCCAGGGATCTGGCTGCCAAACTGGCGGAACATGACACTCCGGTGGTGCTGGCAGCCACGCCAGACCCCGAGCGCGGCCGACTGCCACAGCCAACCTTCGGGCGCTGGCGGGTCGCTTTGAGGGACGATTTGAGAGCCGCCCTGAACGAGGGCGTACGCAAGATCCGCCAGTGGACACAGGCCCAGGGCGAAACTCTGGTGGTTTTTGACGAGGGCGATTTTTTCAACATCAACACCCCGGACGATCTGGCCTGGGCGGAGCAGCATCTGAAGTGAACGTTATAGGCATCGTAGGTTGGAAAAACTCCGGCAAGACCACACTGGCAGCCGCTCTGATTCGCGAACTTTCCGGCCGGGGTTTAACGGTCAGCTCGATCAAGCACGCCCACCACATGGTGGACGTGGATCAGCCCGGAACGGACAGCTACAAACACCGTGAAGCCGGTGCCCGCGAAGTGATTCTGGCCGGGGGCCAGCGCATTGCCATCATGCACGAGCTGCGGGGCGCAGGTGAGCCCTCACTGGAGGATTTGCTGGCCCGCCTGTCGCCCTGCGACTGGGTCGTGGTGGAGGGTTACAAAACCCACGCGCACCCGAAGATTGAAGTACACCGGCAGGAATCGGGCCGATCGCCCCTTTACCGGGAAGACGCCAACATCATCGCCGTTGCCAGCGACTATGCCGCCGATTTTTCCGGGCCTTTGTTCGATATCAATGACGTCACCGGCATTGCCGATTTTATTATTGATCATGTACAGCCACCAGCGAGAGAGTCATGAAGCCGCTTCGCAATGACTGTTTTGCCCTTCCCCCGGGCGTGAACTGGACGCCGGTCGAAGAAGCCCTTGAGCGGTTGCGTTCAAGGTTGCATCCCGTGGTGGAGGTGGAGCGTGAGGTTCCGCTGTCACAGGTGAACGGCCGAATCCTGGCAAGTGATGTCTATGCGCCCCGGGCTCATCCCCCAAGCACCAATTCCGCCGTGGATGGCTATGCTCTTGCCGGGCCGTTAACGGACGTGCCCTGCACCCTGCCTCTGGTGGATGGCCGCAGCGCCGCCGGTGAGCCTTACAAGGGGCAGGTGCCCAAGGGATACGCAATCCGGATTCTGACAGGCGCGGTTATTCCCGCCGGCACGGATACCGTGGTTCTGGAGGAAGACTGCGAAGTCCGGGATGGCCAGTTGCATTTGAACGGTACGCTAAAAGCAGGCGCCAATGCCCGCAAAGCCGGTGAAGACATCAAAGTCGAGGACCGGATTCTTACGGCCGGAACGCGGCTCAGTCCGACCCAGATTTCGGTGCTTGCCAGCGTGGGCGTGGAAGCCGTTGATGTTTATCAGAGACTAAGGGTGGGCGTGCTGTCCACCGGTGATGAGGTGAAGCCGGTGGGCGCACCCGTCACAGACTGGCAGATATACGACGCCAATCGCCCTATGCTCAGCGCCCTGGTATCACAACTCGGCTACGAGCTCGTGGATCTTGGCCATGTGCTGGACCGGGCCGAAGAGGTGAAGGCGGCCCTGGAGCGCGGCGCGGAGCAGTGTGACCTGATCCTGACCAGCGGCGGCGTGTCCGCCGGCGACGAGGATCATGTGTCGAAAACCCTGAAAGAACACGGTGACATCAGTAACTGGCGCATTGCCATCAAACCCGGCCGTCCTCTGGCGCTTGCCATGTTCCGGGGCACGCCGGTAGTCGGTCTGCCGGGTAATCCGGTGGCCGCCTGGGTCTGTGCGCTGAGGTTTGGTGCGCCTGCCATGGCATTGTTGGCAGGGGCCGAATGGTTCGAGCCCCAAGCGTATACCATGCCGGCTGACTTCTCGAAGAACAAAAAACCCGGGCGCAGCGAGATGCTGCGGGCACGGGTTCGCGATGGGAAGGTCGAGGTATTCGGGTCGGAAGGCTCTGGCCGGGTGACCGGTCTGGCCTGGTCCGAGGGTCTGGTGGAACTGGATGAGAGCGCCCAGCAGATCGAGCCCGGCACCCCCGTCCGATTTATTCCCTACGGCAGCTTCGGCCTGTAATCAGTCAACGCTGCCGTGGACCGCAAAGGCCTCCAGTGAGGCATCCTGCGGGCCACGGGAGCGGTAGGTTTCCTCAACGCCCAGGTCGGTCAGGGTGCGGCTGACCATCAGCAGGGTGTTGTCCTCAAAGTCTTCGCACATGCTGCGCATCTGGTCGATTTCTTCACAGGCCACCGGGTAAGCGGCCTCGATGTCCGGCGCGCCATAGATCTCCACAAAAGTCTGCGCGAGCGTCTGGCGTAGCCGCTCCAGCTCCGGCTCGGTAATGTCGCACACGCCAACAAAGCTGGCACGACCACCCGACTCAATGCTGTACCAGCCATTGGTGAAGGCTTGCCGGGCTTTGCCTGTCAGGTCCGCCTCGGTCCAGTTGGAAAACTCGAAGCCGCCAGAAATGGCCCACTCCCCACTGGGTGCCGGCCGCTCGAAGACGTTTTCATCGGAAATGTCCAGTCTCAGGGTTCGGGCCAGTTTCATAGGTGCTCCGCATAATCAATCAGGCTAACAGTTTCGGTCATCACATCCTGGCGCAACAGCATGCGCCCCTTTTCATCCAGACCCACGAACAGGCCGGCTCTGGGCTCCTCGATGCGCTTGCCAATGGTATCGCAGCGCGGACGCCACTCGTTGTGGACCCGCTCGAACCCGCTGTCCAGAAAATAGGTCAGCCATAACAGCGTATGCTTGGACCAGCTCTCCAGCAACGCCATGGGCATTATCTCTACACAGCCCTCTTCGTACAGACAGGTCTGATCCGGCGTTTCACCCGGCTCGCCGCCAGGATGGGTGAAGGGCACCACGATACCGATCACCAGCCAGTTCGGCGTTTCTTTGGGGTCGGACACATCGGCCGCAAACCGGACACTGCCACACAGGGCCCCGTTGACCTTGATGCGGTCAGGCCACTGGAACTGCACCGGCACCTCGGGCGGCGCCAGGGCCCCGAGGCTCTCGGCCAGGCCAATCTGGGCCACGTACACCGCCTGAATAGCCTCTTCCAGCGGCGTCTCGGGTGCCAGCACCAGTGCCGCGCGCAGGGTATCCACGGCCTCGGAATAGAAAATGGTGCCGGAATCCACGCCGGCGATGGCACGGCTGACGGCCTTATCGAAAGGATCCGTATGCGGGGGCACAACCTCGCCGCTCAGTAGCGGTGGGAAACGGGGAGACTCAATGATCATTGGACGGCCCGGGCGTATTGTTCGGAGGCAATGATTTGATCGGCCAGCCGCTGGAAAGCCTGGGCCTGCGGACTGTCGGGCTTGGACACCACAATGGGCACCCCGCCATCGGAGCCGATCCTGATATCGAGATCCAGAGGAATTTCACCGAGGAACGGTGCCCCCAGCTTCTCGGCCTCAGCCCGGGCACCACCGTGGCCGAAGGGATGATGCTCCTTGCCGCAGCCATCGCAGATGAAAGAAGCCATGTTCTCCACCAGGCCGAACAATGGCACGTCCATGCGCTTGAACATGTCGATGCCTTTGCGTGCATCCATCAGGGCAATGTCCTGGGGCGTCGACACCACGATGGCGCCGGCCACGAAAAACTTCTGGCTCAGGGTCATCTGGACATCGCCAGTGCCCGGCGGCAGATCCACCAGCAACACGTCCAGCCTTCCCCAGTCCACTTGGTTCATCATTTGCTGCAGAGCGCCCATCAGCATGGGTCCGCGCCAGACAATGGCTTCCTCTTCGGAGGTCATCAGCCCGAGTGACATCAGGGTCACGCCGTGGTTGCGAAGCGGCAGGATGGTGTTGCCGTCCGGGCTGGAAGGTCGGCCAGACACACCCAGCATCCTCGGCTGGCTGGGGCCATAGACGTCGGCATCCAGCAGGCCGACTTTCAGGCCCTTGGACGCCATGGCCACGGCCAGATTGGAGGACACGGTGGATTTCCCCACCCCGCCCTTGCCTGAGGCAACCGCAATAATACGATCCACGCCCCTGGGGTTCTTGTCCTGTGGCCGGGGCGCATCGGTGCCAATCAGGTTACTTTTTCCTACTTCGGTGTACTGGACCATGGAAATTCCTGTCTATCAATCAATTGTCCCGGTAGTCATCACTGGTACGGACCCTGGGTCTGGCGGCGCCAGCCATGGGCGCCGTGTCGCCATGGAACTGTGCCTTCACCCGGCAGTCGTCGCACATCTTGATGAGCTGGACATTATCAGATTTGGTGTACATCCAGTGCTGGTTCTCCAGCTTTTCGACAATCCGGTTGATGGTACTGGCCACACCAAACGGTTTGCCGCACTGGATGCACTCGAACGGTTCTTCGCCATGCAAAGCCCTCGGGCTGAGCGCAGCCTTTGACAGATCCAGCTGCGGCTTGAGCGTAATCGCCGTTTCGGGGCAGGTGCTGTCGCAGATACCACACTGCACACAGGCGTTCTCGGTAAATTGCACTTCCGGCCGGTCCGGGTGATCCCCCAGTGCGCCGGTGGGGCACAGGGAAACGCAGGCAAGGCACAGAGTGCATTTGTCTGAATCGATCTCGATGGCACCGTACGGCGCACCCTTGGGCAGCGGGATCGGCTCGTCCACCTTCTCCGCCATGGCTGTGGCGGTCACCCGGGTAATGTCGCGACGGCCGCCCACCAGCAGCACCGGCTCACTGACCCGTCCCGCGTTGTCGCCCGGCGCGGACAACTCTATGGCATCAATCACCCGAACCCGGCTTGGCGAGTTATGGGTGCCTTTGAGCATGGCCTGGGCCAATTCTACTTCGGCCGCCAGGGCCCGACGATCCAGTTCGTTGTCTGCCAGAATCAGCACTTCGGCATAACCGGCACCGAACGCCGCCATGATCTCGGCGTGGCCAATACGGTCCACATGTTCCAGTCCGAGTGGGATCAGATCGTCGGCCAGGCCATCGTCGTAGCGAGCCAGGTAGGTGATGGCTTCCGAGCCGGCGCCCAGGGTATGGAATACCAGGCGTGGCGATTCGTGAGTGTGCTCGCGATAGGTCTTCGCCATCACGTCCATGACTTTGACTATCGCCTCGTAGGGCGTTTCGTTCATGGTGACTGCGGATGTGGGGCAAACCGCCGCGCATGAGCCACAACCTGCGCAGATGTCAGAATCGATCTGGATGTGGTCGCCGGCAGAGAAGATCGCTTCCGTGGGGCAAACGTCCAGGCACCGGGTACAGCCCGGCTTGTTAGCCCGGGAATGGGCACACAGGGACTCTTCCAGCCGGAAAAAGACGGTTTTTTCGAACTCGCCCACCATTTCCCTGGCTGTGAGGGCAATGCGTTCCAGCTCGCCGGCTTTGTTCGGATCGGCCCAGAAATACCCATTGCGCTTCTCGTGGCTGGGGAAGGCCTGCGCGCCACCGCGCAGATCAATAAACACGTCGCACTCGCTGCGAGCCGTTGTCTGCGCCGGCGTGTAACCCAGCTCACCCCGACCGGCCGGATGCAGGGTCTGCAACCCGGCGAACTCCAGCTTGAAGTTGCCGAGGGCGCCATAAGCGCTAGTCAGTTGACCCTTGGCCACGTCGTAGGCGGCCGATGGCAACTGGATGGGGCCGGCATCGTTGACCACACAGGTAACGCCCAGCTCATCCTGTACCAACCCGGCCATGCGAATGGCTTGCTCGGTGGGGCCTACGATGCAACAGACGCCGTTGGACTGAATGCTTTTCGCCGGGGCGGTGGGCCCTGGCAACTGGGCTGCGGCCACCAGGGCCGCCTGTTTGGCTTCCAACCGCTTGGGGTTGGCATCGGCAGAACTCCAACCCGCCCGGTCACGTATATCGATGGTGTGCAGTGGCGCTACATGCTGGATCTCGGCGTGAATGTCCTCGGCCAGGCGCTCGAACAGCGCTGCCTGCTGGCCACAGGCGATAAGCACGTCGTTGCTGGCGCCCAGGTGCTCGGCTGCGACTTTCATATCGTTGCCGCACAGCTGGTCTACCGCGACGACCTGCTCGGCACCCGCAACCGCCTGAAGGGCCTCGGAATTGAAGCCCTGGCTCTTGTCGCAGGTGCACAGCAATAGAGATTTTTTTGATGTCATCAGGAACTTTACTCTGTTCGTTGTTGTTATACGTATACGAATCACTCTCTTATTTCGAGCATGCCACAGCCATCTACTTTCGGACAATTGGATAATTGTTGGAGCCCTGCTAGCTTTTATCTATAACAAAAAGAGACACATCATGAGCAGTAGAACCGATCACTGGAAACGAGCATTGCAGGTGGGTGCCGTTGTTCGCCGATCGCCGGGGGTAACGCGGTGGGCGAAACACGTCTGGAAACCTGTTGCTGTCATCCCCGGGGCACCGGACGCCTTCTGGAAAGAACTGGTACGCGAGGGCGAGGTGGTCGATTACCACGCCGGCACGGTCACTATGGAGCTGTTCCGTGCCGATGTCGAAGGTTATCTCGTCTCCCTCAACATGAGCACGCCTTCCGTCTGGATCATCCTGGACCGTGACGTCACCGGTCAGTCGCCCTCAGGCTGGGCGGTCAGCACCGTTACCGCCAGCGCCCACGAGGCTCTGGACTCCCTGGACAGCGGCGAAAGCATTGTTGAGGCCGTGCCTATTCCGGAATCCCTGGCCGCCTGGATCAAGGAATTTGTCGACATGCATTACATCGAGGAGCCGTTCAAGAAACGGCGCCGGGATGAGGTGCGCGTGGACGCTGTGGAAGACGCCAAGGGTGATCCACGTATTCGGCAGGAAAGCGATGTGTACCGGGCTCCCGCCAACATCAAGAAACCCAGGTTACAGTAATGGTTGAATCACGCTGGCAGCGCTGGGCGCGCAAAAAGGCCGAAGCCAACAGAACGGTAGAACCCACGCCGCCTCCGGCGCCGGAGCAAGCCGAACCGGCCCCGGAGGAACAGGAACTCGCCGTTAACGAGAGCCTGTCTGAACCGGAGCTTCTGGAGAAGTACGGACTGCCAGATCCCTCGTCCATTGAGATCGGAACGGATATCACCGGTTTCATGCGCAAGGAAATACCCGAGTTCCTGCGCCGAAAGGCCCTGAGAAGCCTCTGGAAATCCAATCCGGTGCTGGCTGTTCTCGATGGGCTGAATGACTACGACGAGGATTACACCCTGGCGTCGACGGCCGGGCAAACCGTGAAATCACTCTATCGGGTCGGCGAAGGGCTGGTGGATAAAGCCAAGAAAGCGGCGGATGTCATTGATGAACCAGTGCAGTCGTTGGCTCAACCCTCCCCGGCCGATGCCGAATCCCCGGTCACCGGTCAGTCGGAAGCTGACGGGCATGGGGATGAACAGGCAGCCATTGAGCAGGACGACCATACCGGGCAGGCGGAGCTGACCAACCGAGTGACCGCACAACCGGAGAACAGCCAATCAGAAGAGGTGCCGGAACCGCGATTCCGCCCTCGCATGCGTTTTGACTATTAGCAGAATGCATTTCACCTATTGGCGAAATAAACGTGGCTTACCCCACTATTCTCGTTTGTGCACTAAGATAGTGTGAGAGAGCGCACATAATAATTAGAAGGAAAACGACTTGACTGACACGGCCGAAATCCAGTGCCCGCGCTCAATCACTGACGAAGATAGAGCGCGGGCCCAAATCTATCAGCTGCTGGGCGTCCTGCTTGACCGACCACCCTCGGCGGAATTGCTGCAAGGTCTGGCCTCGTTGCAGGGGGACGACACACCCCTGGGCACCGCCTCGAAGAACCTGGCCAAGCTCGCAGAGCGCACCAACCCCTACGATCTCGAGCGGGAGTTCAACAACCTGTTTGTCGGTCTGGGCAGGGGGGAGCTCCTTCCCTATGCCAGCTACTACCTCACCGGCTTCCTGAACGAAAAGCCCCTGGCCGAGCTCAGAAGCGATTTGCGGTCACGTGGTATCAAAGCCCGCAGCGACGTCAAGGAACCGGAAGACCACATCTGCACCCTGTGTGAAATCATGGCCGGGATTATCACCGGCGAATTTCCCTGCGACAGCGGTGTGGCCTCCCAGAAAGCTTTTTTTGATGCCCATTTGGCGAAGTGGGCAGAACTGTTTTTTACCGACTTGGAAGAAGCGCAAAGTGCCATCTTCTACGCGCCGGTGGGCTCGCTTGGCCGAGCCTTCATGGCAGTGGAAGCCGAAGCCTTTGCAATTCAGTAACCGGGACCGACAGGTCCCTTAACCCAGGGGGAGGTGTCCAATGGACAACCCGAAGCGTGAAAACAGCCGTCGCCATTTCCTGAAAATGGCCGCTTTCGCAGCTCCGGCTGCGGTGGCAGCGACGGTTGCACCGAACGCCGCAGCCGAGGTCGTCAGAACAGACGCACCGAAAAGCCGCGGATTACGTGATACCGAACACACACGTAAATATTTCGAATCGGCTCGCTTTTAACGGTGGTCTGAGTTGATCAAGGTTGCGAAAGGCCCTTGAGAGACTGAGCTTTCCGGAAAAACGAGAATAATAAAAGAGAGAGGTATACGACATGTTAAGGAAGAAGACCAACGGGGTAGCGAAAGGCCCCCGTGCAGGCTCTTTGCTTTCTTCTCTCGCTGCGAAAACGCTGGATCGTCGTCAATTCCTGACAACGTCTGGTGTCGCAGTGGGTGGTCTGGCGGCACTGTCGCTGACATCGGGTCGGGTTGAAGCGGCAGCTCCAGCCACCGGTGGCGGTGAAGTGGTCGTCAAGAAATCGGTGTGTACGCACTGCTCGGTCGGCTGTACCGTCGAGGCGGAAGTACAGAACGGCGTCTGGACCGGCCAGGAACCGGGCTGGGACAGCCCCTTCAACATGGGCGCTCACTGCGCCAAGGGCGCATCGGTTCGGGAGCACGCCCACGGCGAGCGCCGTCTGAAGAGTCCCATGAAGATGGTCAACGGCCAGTGGCAGAAGATTCCCTGGGACCAGGCCATCAACGAAATCGGCGACAAGATGCTGCAAATCCGCGAGGAGAGTGGTCCCGATTCCGTTTACTGGCTCGGCAGTGCCAAGTTCAACAACGAGCAGGCCTACCTGTTCCGGAAGTTTGCCGGCTACTGGGGCACCAACAACGTTGATCACCAGGCCCGTATCTGTCACTCGACCACGGTTGCCGGCGTAGCCAACACCTGGGGCTACGGCGCGATGACCAACTCCTACAACGACATCCACAAGTCCAAGGCGATCTTCATCATCGGGGGCAACCCCGCTGAAGCGCACCCGGTGTCGCTGTTGCACGTACTGAAGGCGAAGGAAGAGAACAACGCTCCGCTGATCGTCTGCGATCCGCGCTTCACTCGCACAGCAGCCCATGCCGACGAGTTTGTGCGTTTCCGTCCGGGCTCAGACGTTGCGCTGGTGTGGGGCATTCTCTGGCACATCTTCGAGAACGGCTGGGAAGACAAAGAGTTCATCCGTACCCGTGTATACGGCATGGAGGACATCCGCGAGGAAGTGAAGCGCTGGAACCCCGAAGAAGTGGAGCGTGTTACCGGTGCGCCTGGCGCACAGCTTGAGCGTGTAGCTCGCACTCTCGCCAACAATCGGCCCGGCACTGTCATCTGGTGCATGGGTGGTACCCAGCACACCAACGGTAACAACAATACCCGCGCCTACTGCGTGCTGCAGCTGGCCCTCGGCAACATGGGCGTAGCAGGCGGCGGTACGAACATCTTCCGCGGCCACGACAACGTTCAGGGCGCAACGGATCTGGGCGTGCTCGCCGATACACTGCCGGGCTATTACGGACTGTCTGCTGGTTCCTGGGCCCACTGGGCTCGAGTCTGGGAAGAGGACCTCGACTGGCTGAAAGGCCGCTTTGCCGTTATGGATAAAGACGGCAAGTCCCGGGCCATGATGAACGAGAAGGGCATTCCGGTCTCCCGCTGGATTGACGGTGTTCTGGAAGCCAAGGAAAACCTTGAGCAGCCGGATAACACCCGCGCCATGGTTCTGTGGGGCCACGCGCCCAACTCGCAGACCCGGATGACAGAAATGAAGGAAGCCATGGAGAAGCTCGACCTGCTGGTCGTGGTTGACCCCTTCCCCACTGTCTCTGCGGTGTTGCATGATCGTAAGGAGGGCGCATACCTGTTGCCCACCACGACCCAGTTCGAGACTTACGGCTCGGTGACCGCTTCCAACCGCTCACTTCAGTGGCGGGAGAAGGTGGTTGAACCGCTGTTCGACTCCAAGGTCGACCACGAAATCATGAAGCTGTTTGCGGACAAGTTCGGCTTTACCGATCGCATGTTCCGCAACATCGCCATTGACGGAGATGAGCCGTCGATTGAAGACATCACCCGCGAATTCAACCGCGGCATGTGGACCATCGGCTATACCGGCCAGTCTCCAGAGCGCCTCAAGAAGCACATGCAGTATCAGCATCACTTCGACAAGACCACACTGCGTGCCGTGGGTGGACCTTGCGATGGTGATTTCTATGGCATGCCGTGGCCGTGCTGGGGCACCCCCGAGATGAACCATCCGGGCACCGCCAACCTGTACGACATGTCCTTGCCAGTCTCCGAGGGCGGCCTGACGTTCCGGGCCCGTTTCGGTGTTGAACACAACGGCCAGAACATTCTGGCAGACGGTGTTTACTCCAAGAACTCGGAAATCAAGGATGGCTACCCCGAGTTCACCATGCAGATGCTGATGGACCTGGGCTGGGACGGCGATTTGACCGCCGAAGAGCGAGCCAGCATCGAAGCAGTGGCAGGCCCCTCCACCAACTGGAAAACCGATCTCTCCGGCGGTATCCAGCGAGTGGCCATCAAGCACGAGTGCGCGCCGTTCGGCAATGCCAAGGCCCGTGCCATCGTCTGGAACTTCCCGGACCCGGTACCGCTGCACCGCGAGCCCCTGTACACCAACCGTCGCGACCTCGTGGCCGACTACCCGACCTACGAAGACAAGACCTTCTGGCGGGTTCCGACCATGTATGAATCCATCCAGCAGAAGGACTTCAGCAAGGAGTTCCCGATCATCCTCACCTCCGGTCGTCTGGTTGAGTACGAGGGTGGTGGTGACGAAACCCGCTCGAACCCCTGGCTGGCGGAACTTCAGCAGGATATGTTCATCGAGATCAATCCGCGCGACGCCAACAATCTGAACGTCCGTGATGGCAGCGACGTCTGGGTGCACGGTCCAGAAGGAGCCAAGATCAAGGTCAAGGCCATGGTCACAGAACGGGTCGGAGAAGGCGTGGCGTTCATGCCATTCCACTTCGGCGGTCATTATCAGGGCAAGGACCTGCGGGACAAGTATCCCAAGGGCGCCGACCCCATCGTTCTGGGCGAATCCACCAACACGGTTCAAACATACGGGTACGACTCGGTCACGCAGATGCAAGAGACCAAAGCCACCCTGTGTTCGATCATGCCGGCATAACAAGAGGTGTAGACCATGGCACTTGAAGGACAAGCAAGAGCAAAATTCCTTTGCGACGCCGAGCGCTGCATCGAATGTAATGCATGCGTAACGGCCTGTAAGAACGAGCACGAGGTTCCCTGGGGCATCAACCGTCGCCGGGTGGTAACCATCGAAGATGGCAAGCCGGGAGAGCGTTCGATCTCTGTAGCATGCATGCACTGTTCAGATGCGCCTTGCATGGCTGTCTGTCCGGTGGATTGCTTCTACCAGACCGAAGACGGTGTCGTGCTCCACTCCAAGGACCTGTGTATCGGTTGTGGCTATTGCTTCTACGCATGCCCGTTCGGTGCGCCCCAGTTCCCGCAAGCGGGCAACTTTGGCAGCCGGGGCAAGATGGACAAATGCACGTTCTGTGCAGGCGGTCCGGAAGAAGACAATTCCACTGTTGAGTTCCAGAAGTACGGTCGTAACCGTATTGCTGAGGGCAAACTGCCGATCTGTGCGGAAATGTGCTCAACCAAAGCCCTGTTGGCCGGTGACGGCGACGAGGTTGCGGATATCTATCGCCAGCGTATTGTGAACCGTGGTTTCGGTTCCGGTGCGTGGGGATGGGGCACTGCCTACGAGAAGAAGGGTGCATAAACTGGCCTGACGGATTTGGGGCTCTTCGGAGCCCCGAATTCGGTTACGGCATAGATTTCTTCTTGCTGATTCCGCTGGAGTGCTCTAGATGAACAAAAAACTGATAGGCGTCGTCGCCCTGGTGCTAGCGACGCTGTTATTCAATCCTGCCTGGGCGCAGGACATTCCCGAACCGGAACGAAGCGCAACCGGTGGGGCTCAAACCCTCGAAGACATCCTGCGACGCCAAAAGCAGCTGGAAGTCGACGACAGTTTCCGCTCTCAGAATCTTGGTAATCCGGAGAACGCACCCTCTGTCTCGGCGCCTTTGGGAACCCGGGGCGGCGTCTCCGATTCGGAAAACTGGCGGGCTATCCGCTACAACGAAATTGAGCCAACCACTCAGGTACGCGGCCCAGCCGCCGATGTGCTGATTCAGGACGGCGGCATGCCCTGGTGGAAGCTTCGGGAAGGCCCGATGATCACCTATGGCGGCGGCGCACTGCTCGCGATCATCGGCCTGCTGGTGGTGTTCTATTTCGTTCGCGGCAAAATCATGATTGATGGCGGGCCTGCGGGTACCACCATTGAGCGGTTCAAGGCTGTCGAGCGCTTTGGTCACTGGTTGCTGGCCGGCTCGTTCATCGCACTCGGCCTGACCGGGCTGATCACCTTGATGGGACGCAGCTTCCTGATTCCGGTTATGGGGCCGGACGCGTTTGCCACGTTGGCAGCCGGTTCCAAATGGCTGCATAACAACGTGGCCTGGGCATTTATGCTCGGCCTGGTGATGACCTTCGTGATGTGGGTTGCCCACAACATACCCAACAAACTCGATTGGCAGTGGATCAAGGCTGGCGGCGGTATCTTTACCAAAGGCCACCCTTCCGCCAAGAAGTTCAATGCTGGCCAGAAGATCATTTTCTGGACGGTGATGATTCTGGGCGTCTCGGTATCCCTGTCAGGTCTGTCACTGCTGTTTCCGTTCCAGATGCCGATGTTTGCCGACACATTCGCGGTGATCAACAGCATTCTGGGAACCAGCTTCCCGACCGATCTCGCACCCCATGAAGAGATGCAATACGCGAACATCTGGCATTCGATTGTAGCGTTTGTGATGATGCTGGCCATCATTGCCCATATCTACATCGGCTCTGTCGGTATGGAAGGCGCGTTCGACGCCATGGGCAACGGGCAGGTTGATCTCGAGTGGGCTCGCCAGCACCACGACCTGTGGGTAGCTGAAGTTGAGGCCAAACAAGGCAAAGGAGGATCATCGTGAAGGTCATGATTTCCGCGTTTGTCGCAGCTCTGCTGATTGCTACGGCGGCACCGCTGGTGCTTAACCAGTTTGGCTGGTCGTCGGCCGCACAAACCAGCGCCGAGAGCGTTCGCCTTGACTGATCAGTCTGAGGTATACCAGATCGACGCCGTCGGTCTGGTATGCCCCCTTCCCGTCCTGCGCTTCAAAAAACGGGTCAAAGACCTGCCCAGCGGTACACAGGTAGATTTTCTGGCGGACGACCCCACCGGCCGCAAAGACCTGCAAGCCCTGTGTGAGATCACTGGCCACCGGATTGAGTGGACTCGGGAAGAAAGCCACGGCGTTACCCGCTATCGAATTCGCCTCGCCTGATGGCCGATTTCGGAAGACACCTCAAGCCCGTAGAAAGAACGCATCTTTAATGGCCCCCACGGGGATGTTTGCGGGCCTCCAGATTCCCCAGCGACATCTGCACATCACGCTCGGACAGTTCTGGCAACTCTTCAAAATCTGACACCTGGGGAAAATCCGCATCAATGATGGTCGCGAGGGTGGTGTCTATGCAGAGGGTATCCGCTATGGCCTGATGACAACCTGGCATCAGGATCGCCCTGATCTCGCCGATTTCCCTGGTCCCCGTTTCCACATCGCCAGAGCGACTGGCGCTGATCACGGTGAGTTGCTCCCCCCAATTTACGGTGCGGCCGTCAATAGCCCTCGCCTCGATTGCCTTGCAGGCTGTCAGCGTTGCTTCAAGGAGCGTCCGGAAATTCGCAGATTCGGCCAGCCGCTCAGCTTTCTCGCGAGCGCTCCGCTGGTTGTCAGATAGCAGTAGGATGTATGGCGTATTATCCACGAACACACCCCAGTATTCGGTCATCATGGCTTCGGGCGTGGGGTGGTATAGCCCGGCCGTCAATGTGGAGTGCTTTTTCCTTCGAGCCAGGAATGCCCCCTTGTTTTCACGATCCACTTCTTTTGCCTCGGTCTTTTCCGGTTGTCACTGCTAAAACGCCTTTTCGAGGAACGGCGACCGGGTTACTGCCGCCAACCCCCTGTGGCTGTCTCTTTTAACGAGGCCAAAAGATGGTGTTTGAAGAAAGGTTTTACAAACCACAGGCCAATTGTTCTTTAATTTAGAACGCTTCGATCGGATATATATATTTTTGTTCACATAAAAACTTTCGGATACTACGCGTACACACACGTTTGATTCCGAGGCCCTCACATGTTCGACGTTCAGGCGATCGAATCCTTGTTCTACCTGCTGGTCCCGCTGCTTTACGGCGCCGGGGCCGTGGCGACGGGGTTTGCAACCAAACCGAACAACCTTCTCGTACGATCGCTGACCTTCAAACTCGCCTTCGTTTCCGCTGTGGCCGCCGCCATTACAAGTTGGTTGTGGCCCGTAGCTGGCGTCTGGTTCAGCCACGGGCCACTGGCCTCTATCATGTTGTTGCTGATCACTCTGCTGGGAATGGTGCTGGGGCGTTTCTCGGAACGGTATCTTGCGGGGGATCCGGGCCAGCGCAGCTTTATGGTCTGGCTGCAGGTGATCCTTGCCAGTGTTGCCTTCATCGCGATCACCAACCATTTGCTGGTGTTCCTCATCAGTTGGATCGCCATCAGCATCAGCCTGCATCAGTTGTTGATGTTTTTCCCCGATCGTCCGCGTGCCGCCCTCGCCGCCCACAAGAAGTTCATTTTTGCGCGCATTGCGGAGCTCTGCCTGGGCGCGGGGTTCCTGCTGCTTTATGTTCAGTACGACACGCCGTTCATTGATCGAATCCTGGCACAGGTTTCAGCGTCACCAGAATTGCCCGCCGCAGCGCACGCTGCCGCGATCCTGATGGCGGCGGCGGCCCTCTTCAAATGCGCGCAAATGCCTTTCCACGGTTGGTTGATCCAGGTGGTTGAATCGCCCACGCCGGTCTCCGCCCTGCTTCACGCTGGCGTTGTGAACCTGGGTGGTTTCCTGATGATTCTGATGGCGCCTCTGATTGTCCAGGCAAGCGCTGCCCAATGGCTTTTGCTGTTGGTAGCGGGCCCCACGGCGGTCTTTGCCAGCCTTGTCATGATGACGCGCATTTCCATCAAGGTGAAACTGGCCTGGTCGACTTGCGCCCAGATGGGCTGGATGCTGGTTGAATGCGCTCTGGGTCTATACGAGCTGGCACTCCTGCACCTGGTGGCCCATTCCGCCTACAAAGCCCACACCTTCCTCAATGCCGGCAACACGGTTGAGTTGTCGATGAAGAAACGACTGGTTGCGATCAACGAGCCCGGGCCGCGGCAGTGGCTAACAGCTGCTTCTTTTGCGGCCCTGTTCATGCTGCCGACGATTTTCCTGGCCAACGAGTCAGCGCCGGCGGATCTGTTTTCATGGGTCGTGCCGGGCATCGCGTTGACGATTCTGCTTTCAGAGTTCCTGTCTGCATCAGGCGGCGTTCTTACCCTTGGCAGGGGCTTACTCCTTGGAGCGGTTTTCTGGGCGTTGTACTGGCTGCAGAAAACCTTCTTTGGTCTGGTGCTGACACCACCCCATAGTCAGGCGGGCCTGGAAGCCGTGGGGTTTGTCGTTGTTCTTATCGCTCTGCTCGTGCGCGGCTATTACCAGATCCGCTATCACCGGTTCACCTCCGCAGGCGCCAGGCTTTACCGATTTCTGTTTGCCGCGGGCTACCTTGATGAGTGGTCCACACGCCTGACCCTGAAAATCTGGCCAGCAAAACTGCCTGATGTGGTGCGTCCCAGGGCCATGGTCAGCGTTTCTTCAACTTCCGGTTCCAGGGAGTCTGCATAATGCAAGCAAGGCAACTCGATCCATCGATTGAACAGAACAGACAGACACCGGAGTGGCAGGCAGCTGTCTCGGATGCCTGCCGGCGAATCGCACCGTCCTGGCCCCTGGATCAGATGATCGCGGTCAACCCGTTCTGGGAAATGCGGGACTTGCCCTTTTCCAGAGTCGCCTCTCGTATGGCGGCACTCAATGGCACCTGCTGCCAGAATCAGGCAGCGCTTGATCATCAGGGTAATGGCGTAGTCGACGCCGAGACCGCCAGCATGCCGGAGCACTGGCAGAACCTCAGCGCGCAACTGGATCGCAACCGCGATACCGCTCATCACGTGGGTTGGCAGGATGAGGTTGTACACCAGATCAGCCAGTTCTGCGGCGACTACTTCCAGCGCCTGGATGCGGGAGATTTCAAAGCGGATGCACAGGATCTGTATCACAGCTGGCTGGAGATGACCCGCGCGGACCGTGGCATTGCCATTGTTATGGAAGAGCCATCCCTGCCTTCCCAATTTCAGGTTCTGCCCAATGATCATGAAAAACTGATCACCGACGCGTTCAACGCTCTCGCGGCGCAACCCTCCTACACTGCCGATTATGCCCACGCGCTACTGTTGGATATCAACGGGTGGTCATCCTGGGCCGCTTACCTGCGCTGGCAGGCACGGCTGCGAGGCAGCGAGGAGGACCTTCTCCCGGGCCTTCTGGCCATCCGGCTGGCCTGGGAGCTGGCCATCTGGCGGCATGTCCAGCACGTTGGCGGCGCCATCTTCGCTGAGCTGAAACGGGACTGGCTGAAACAGTGGGACGCCTGGCCGGAAATGCAGGAAATCCATGAGCAGTCTCAAACCACAGGTTGGCACCAGCTGAGAGAAGCGGAGGCCGCCTATCAGTTACAGCTGGCTGACAAGCTTCTGTCAAAGCCGGAAAAACCGTTGCCGGGCGACGAGCCCCTCAAACTGCAGGCCGCATTCTGCATTGATGTTCGCTCGGAGGTCTTTCGCCGTGCACTGGAAGCCCAGGACCCTGCGATCCAGACACTCGGGTTCGCCGGTTTCTTCGGGCTGCCGATTTCGTATCGCCCCAAGGGCACTGAATTTTCCCGGCCCCAACTGCCGGGACTGCTGGCACCCGCGCTTGAAGTCACAGAGGCCGAATCCTCCGGCCGCTTCAGCCAGCAATCGTTGGCTAACCATACCCACTGGTCACAGTTTTCCAACGCGGGTCCGGCCAGTTTTAGCTTTATAGAAAGTATGGGGCTGGCAGGTCTGGGGCGTATGGTTCGCAAGACCTTTTTTGGCAAGTCATCGGCCAAGCCCGTGGACCAGCTCCATAAAGGACATACCAACTTCGAGATCCGCCAGAATGGCACCCTTTTGGGAGCTAAAGAGAAAACGGAACTGGCTGGCGGTATCCTCAGGGCCATGACCCTGACCGACCGGTTTGCCCCGACAGTATTGCTGGTCGGGCACGGCAGCAGCACCCGCAACAACCCCCACGCCGCCGGCCTGGACTGCGGCGCCTGCGGCGGCCAGACCGGCTCGGTGAATGTTCGTGTGCTTGCCGACATGCTGAACGACAAGGACGTACGTGCGGCCCTGGCGGAACAGGGTCTCTCGATTCCTCCCGAAACCCGCTTCGTGGGAGCACTGCATAACACCACTACCGACGAGGTCGAGTGCGCCGGTGAGGTTCCCGACGACATCCGGAAATTCCTGGCCAAGGCCGGAGCCCAGGCCCGTCGCGAACGCGCCGTTCGTCTGGGTGTCGCAAGCGACAACGACGTGGACAGCGCCATCAGAAAACGCAGCCAGGACTGGTCCGAAGTACGCCCGGAATGGGGCCTGGCCGGCAACGCCAGCTTTATCGTGGCGCCTCGCTCGGCCACCCGGCACCTGGATCTGGGTGGACGCAGCTTCCTGCACGATTACCGCTGGCAGAACGATGAAGGGTTCAAGATTCTTGAGCTGATCATGACCGCGCCCATGGTGGTCACCCACTGGATCAACCTGCAGTACTTCATGTCGGTCACCGACAACCTGCATTACGGCAGCGGCAATAAAGTGCTGCACAACGTGGTTGGCGGTCACCTGGGTGTGTTTGAAGGCAACGGTGGTGATCTGCGCATCGGTTTGCCGCTGCAGTCCGTACACGATGGCGAACGCTGGGTTCACGAACCCCTGCGCTTGAGCGTGTATCTGGCCGCACCGAAAGAAGCCATTGCCGAGATTGCCCAGAAGCACCAGGTCGTTCAGGACCTCATCGACAACGACTGGCTGTATCTGTTCCGGATTGACGATGAGCAAACCTCGATCGAGCGTTTTTACAAGAATCAATGGCACGCCATTGCGGTCAGCCCGACCAGCAACCCGTGAGACCCTATGCCCGAAACCATCAAACTAGACGCAACACAAACGACTGACATCGAGAAAGCCGCCTCGCTGCTTCTTGCCGGCCACCTCGTGGCTATGCCAACCGAAACAGTATATGGACTGGCGGCCGATGCCAGCAACGAACAGGCGGTCAGAAAAGTGTTTGAGGCAAAGCAGCGCCCTGTCGGACATCCGCTGATCGTGCACGTAGCCTCGCCCGAACGCATCAGATACTGGGTCGATCGGGTGCCAGAGGCGGCCGAAAAGCTGATCAACACCTTCTGGCCAGGGCCGCTCACGTTGCTACTTCCAAAGAAAAGCGACGTAAGCGATTTCATCACCGGCGGCAATCCCGGCGTGGCGGTCAGGATGCCGGCGCACCCGGCCACGGTGGCAACCATGGAGAAGCTTGGTCGGGATCTGGTAGCCCCATCCGCCAATCCCTATGGCCGGATCAGTCCGACTACCGCAGAGCACGTGCTCGGGGGGCTGTCCGGAAAAATCGCGGCGGTTCTGGATGGTGGCGACTGTTCGGTGGGCATTGAATCCACCATTGTCGACCTGACCGGCGAAACCCCGGTCATCGCGCGACCGGGGCAGATCAGCCAGAGCGACATCGAAGCCTGCCTCGGAATCACACTGGCACCGGGCAAAGGCGCCAGCCAGGTGGTACCGGGAAGCGTAAAGCGCCACTACCAACCGGTCACGCCCACCGTTGGCGTAGCAACGGATCAATTCGCGCGGCTTCTACCAGAAATCACGCCGTCAGGCGAAAGGATTGGCGTGATCTGGTGGCAGTCAGCACCGGGCGAGTTGGCCTCCGAGTCCATCATGCTCAGCGCCGATCCGAACGAGTATTCCCGCATGCTCTACACCGCGATGCACTCAATGGACCAGGCGAATGTCGATCGAATCGTCATCGAGCTCCCGCCAAGGGAAAGCCGGTGGCTGGCCGTCCACGATCGGCTGGGACGGGCCTGTACCGAACAGTTCGGTTAAGCTGGCACACCCTGGCAACCGGGGCAATAGTACAGCCGCCGGCTGGCCATCATGGTTTTGACAAGCGGCGACGCGCAATCGTGGCAGCGTTGGCCATCGCGGTTAAACACCATGTGCCGGCGCTGACCGAACGTCCATCCTTCCTGTTTTAGCCGCTCTGCCCGCTCGGGCGAATTGGTGACGCCCTTCAACCGGTAGGTCCGCTGCACCAGTGTCAAAATGGCCTCGGCCAATCTCACCTGCTGATCGACATCAAGGTCGCGAGGCCGGGCCTTCGGTGAGATACGAGCCTCAAAGAGAATTTCCGAGCGCAGATAATTGCCAATACCGGCAACGAAGCCCTGGTCCAGCAGCAAGCCACCCAGGTTGCGGCCCCGGAAACGCCTGTCGTCAAACACCGCCAGAAGGTGATCGACACTGACATCCTGATTGAGAGGGTCTGGTCCCAGCCGTGACAGATAGGGCACCTCACTCAATTCGTCGGGCCGAACCAGCTGGATATCGGACGCACTGTATAACCGGGCGGCTTTCTTCGAACCTATAATCGCAAATCTCAGTTGCCGATTGGTACTCGGCTCCCGATCGGGTTTGCCCATGCGCCACTTGCCATAGAGCTGGTTATGGCTGTAAACGCACCATGGGCCGTCTTCATCCGTGGCCTCAAAGAACACCAACACGGCTTTACTCCGCGCTTCCACCCTCTCGACTCTGCGCCCCCGAAGAGCGCTCTCGAAAGGCTTCAGGTGTTCAAAGGCAAAAAATACCGATTGCGCTTTCTTGCCGCCAACGGCCTTGTGAATGTCATCCACCATGCGCCGTATTTCAGGACCTTCGGGCATACTCGTCTCCGCTGCTGACCGGTCTGTGTGCATCACAGGTGAGCTTAACCGTACGTTGAGAGCGGCGATTCAGAGTTGCGTGGTCACAAAGTTTTGCCCGGGTCGAGGTAAGCCCTTTGCCCATCCTGCTCGTAGGTTCTGGTGTATTTAACGCACGAACAAGGTGAGGCATGAAGGATACCAGGCTGGCATTACTGATCGCAGCGATCCTGATTGTGTTGGCGGCGATGACACGGGAGGACCCGGCTGCTTCGGAAAGCTGGGCCTCGACTCAGGTGGTACCCCTGGCATTTGCCGAAAAGCGTGGAGCCGATAAGTGGCCAACCTCGCAGAAAGAACGCTTTCTGAGCGACCCGAAGAACCAGATCAGATTGAGTCAGCCTGACAGTGTTCTGCGGAACGGACGTGGTCCCGGCGAGTGGCTGCCGACATCCGGTCAATGCGACTACATGGGCAGGTTTATGGCGGTGATGGAACGTTACCAGCTCCACCACCGGGAGCCCCAATGGCGGGACTGGCAGACGAAACGGCAGCGCTGCTATACCCAATTCCAGTAAAAGCAGCCCGGCGTTCCGCAGAGGGGCGGCCTAGCGTTTATCGTCAGGCCCAACCAGATCGGAGAGCTGCTTGCGCAGGCTGTCGATGTTGTCTTCACCGCTCTGCTTGAGCTCATCCAGTTTTTTACGGCCATCCGAGATCTTGTTCTCTACCGAGCGCAGCGCGTCCGATGCACTCTGCTGGATATCGGCGCTCGCCTTCTCGTTCTCGGCTTCGGCTTCCTTCGCTTTCGCCTTGGCCTTCAGGGAATCGGCTTGCTTTTCCCATGCCTCCAGCTGCGTTTCCGCCTTTCTGATCAGTTCGTCTTTCAATGACATGTAATGCCTCCTTTGCTTCGTTGGCGAGTGTCACGGCACATCGTCAAGAAATAGAACCGGAAACGCAAGCGGCCCCATCCGCCTCTGCCTGACTCAATGCGACTGTGAAGATTGATCCGAGCTGTCAGATTCAGAGCTCCCTTTGCATTCTGGCCGAAGCTCCTCTTCAACCCAGCGCCTGACCTGATGTCGGTCTTTCCGGCGCACCAGTTGTTCACTGTGGATATTGCGCGGAAAAATCTCGGGCCGACCCTCATGGCTGAGGGTAAAACTCCGCCGCACACCCACCGGATACTTTGTGGGCCCGTGAATCACCGCGGCCCGGATCTCAACACCGGTGATGTCCTCGAACAGGTAATCGCTGTCACTTTCTTCGCTGCGTCGCCCCAGGATGATGTTCCTGAACGAGCCCAGCACCAGATACCCACCGGGCTGCAACGGGCCCTGGCGCAACACCTGGTGCACGTTCGCATCGTCCGCTCCGACCCGGCGATACTCGGTGACCGTCATGACTTTCTCTTCACCCGCACGGGTGTGGAGGACCACCTGAACGCACTGCACGTGCACCGTTTCCTTACCCATGTTCACCAGCAGACACAGGGCATCCGGGTTTTCATTCTGGGCATGGTGAATCACAAGGTAGGGACGGTTGTTCCGTTTGTATTGCAGAAAAAACAGCTGGAAGTAAACAATCCAGACAATTGCCATGATGGCGCTGCTGACAGGAGCGATGTAGTCCATCTATCTGTTCTCCCTCGTCCATATCAATCACTACGCTAGCTCGCTTTACCTGATTTTTACACCCCGTTGACGGAGCCTCCACGAAAACCCTGCGATCATTCTGGACAATAGGATCGTTTCGGGAGTCTCTTATGACAACCAGTAAAGCCACGCTGGTACTCAGTGTTCTTGTGCTGACGTTGACCGGTTGCAAGGTCACTACCTCTGACAGTCTCCATTACCCGGATTCCGATGGCTTTGTATCCGGGCTCTTCTATGACGCACGGGATACCGGCCGGCACTACCCCACGAGCTCCTGGGCACTGGGCAGAGACACTGAGGCCTGTCGGAACGAACCTCTGTATTTCGAAACCCACAGCGGCCGGGTGCGGGTCTATGGCTCACCGGCCTACAGCGAGACCTCGTTCCGGGCTGCCGCGTCGGAGCTTGAACGCAGGGTCGACGGTGTGCTGAGTCGGTTCCAGTTGCGTTGGCCCGATTTTGTCGAGGACCGCAGCGCGGCAGTTCCCTATCCCAGACAGGTTATCGGCTGCCTTAGCCCAGAGGTGCCACACACTGAGTTTGTGTCGGCCTCAATGGCCGCCGTGGCGTTCCACCCGTATTACGGTCAGTGGCCCCATGAGACCGGCCAGTTTGTTGCCCACGAGCTGGCCCATTTCGTCCAGGAAAACCTGTCCCGGTATGATGCGGGTTACAGCCTTCTGCCCTACTGGTTCGCGGAGGGACAGGCCGTCGTTGCAGCAGGGGAGTCCGTTGCTCCGGTGTATCAGCACTATGACTACGATCCCCTCTGGGATGTCACCGCCGCCGACGCTGCAAACACACCGTATCGCTTCGAGCATTACGGACTGGCGTACCGGTACCTGGAAAAAGCCAACGGCGCCCTGGCGATGACGGTATTGCTGGAAATGGTGCAGTTGCTGGACTGGGACGGCGGTTTCTACGGCGAGGTCAGCACCGGAGAGTCCCGGGCCTTTGTGGAAGCGTTCAATTCTGCAGGTTTGGTGGACCACCGAAATAACTATCTGAGTTTCCAACGATTTCGAAGCGACTATCACGACCTTCTGAACAGCAGTTATTAAGCAACCGGACCCTGAACTGGATTAAATTTGCCCAATCGGGGATAATTCGGCCCGTTTTTTAACCAGCTGAGTCGTTTGGTAGTCTCTGGTCATGACCATTTTAAGTGTTGTTCAGTTAATCATCTTTTCTGTTCTGTTGCTCAACACCGTGCACCTGATGCCGGCTTTCGGCCGTTTGCTCAAGGGCGCGCAATCGGCGTTTCAGTCCGGGTATCTGTGCGCCATGCTCACCCTGCGTCTGGCCCGCAATATCCTGGGCCTGATCCTGGTAACCGCCAGTACCGCACCCAACCCTGAAATTCATGCTCTGGTCCCCAAGGGCATCCTGCTGTTCCTGGTTCTGGCGGTACTCAATGCCGCCCTGACCCAGTACATGGAACGTCTCCGGGTGGAAGAAGGCGCCCGTTTCTAGGCGCCTTCCCATCAGGCGTAAAGCGACTCGATTACTTCGGTGTATTTCTCGTAGATATTGCTGCGGCGGACTTTCATGGTCGCTGTCACCTCGTCGTCGTCGTGGTCCAACTCCTTGGTCAGCAAATGGAAACGCTTGATCTGCGCCACCTGCGGTAACTGCTCGTTGCCCTTGTTCACCTCGGCCTGTATGAGTTCATTCACCTGTGGCTGTTCGGTCAGGCTCCGGAAGGTGGTGTAGGCAATCCGCTCCTGCTCTGCCCACTTGGCCACCGTATCGAAATCAATCTGGATCAGCGCAGACACGTACTTTCTGGCCTCACCGATCACAATGCATTCCTTGATGTAGGGGCTGGCCTTGATGGTGTTCTCGATTTCCGTCGGTGACAGGTTCTTGCCGCCGGCGGTAATCATGATGTCTTTCAGGCGGTCGACAATCTTCAGCTGGCCATCCCGCCATTCACCCACGTCGCCGGTGTGCAGCCAGCCGTCTTTCAGGGTTGAGGCGGTGGCCTCGTCGTTCTTGTAATAGCCTTTGAACATGCTGCCACCACGCATGATGATCTCGTTGTGTTCGCCGAGTTTTACCTCAACCCCGGACACAGCGACCCCCACCGTTCCCAAGCGCACATCTTCAACGGGTTGCGCCGTGGCAACGCCGGTGCTCTCCGTCTGGCCATAAACCTCTACCAGGGGAATGCCGATGGTCCGGAAGAACTCCAGTATGCCGGTTGATATAGGAGCCGCCCCGGTGAGGGCAATGCTGCATCGGCGCAGGCCGATAAAATTCTGCAAGGCACGCAACACCAGCCAGTAGCTGATGCCGTACAGGCATTTTTCCTTCAGGTTCCACGTTGAGCGAGGTTTGGTGGCCATGGGTGAACACACCCGAATCGCCCAGTTGAACAATGCCTGCCGCAATCGCCCTGTCTCCTGAATCTTGATGTAGATGGACGAGTGCAGTTTCTCCCAGATCCTCGGCACGCCCAGGAAAAAGGTCGGGGCTATCTCACGCAGATCCTCCTGAATGGTCCGCAGACTCTCACCAAAGCTGACCGTACTGCCCACATAAACCGGTGCGATGTTGGTAAAGGCCTGTTCGGCCACATGGCAGAGGGGCAGGTAAGAGAGTGTGGACCCATGTTCATCGGCCTGTAAAAGCTTGATGAGCCCCGGCGCCGCGGCGTGCAGATTGTGCCAACTGATCATCGCCCCTTTCGGTCGACCGGTGGATCCGGATGTATAGATCATCAGGGCGGTGTCATCCATTTGCTGGCTGTCCAGCAGTTCATCCACCAACCCGGGATGTTGCTTTTCGAATTCCCGGCCCCTGGCCTCGATATCCTCGAACGCTGCCGGCGGCTCCGGGTAGTAGCGCAGGCCTTTCATATCGATGGCAATGCAGTGCTTCAGTTTGGGAAGTTCTGGCCAGGCTTCCAGCACCTTGTCAGTCTGTTCCTGGTCTTCGCAGATCACGAACTCCGCGTCGCTGTGCTCAAGAACATAGGCCACCTCGTTCCAGGGACTGGTGGGATAGACCCCGACACAGATGCCCTGCACCAGGCCGATGCCCATCTGGCCGATGACCCACTCCACCCGGTTTTCCGAGATAATGGCCACATGGCCACCTGGTTCGAGCCCCATGGCACGAAGCCCCAGCCCGAAGTGCCGGGCCCGCCGGTAATAATCCTGCCAGGAATAGGCCTGCCAGATACCGAAGTCCTTCTGGCGCAGGGCCAGGGCGTCCGGGCGCTCCCGGGCATGGGCCCGCAGCATCTGGGTCAGCGTCAGGTCAGGGATGGAAGGCATTGTCATGACAGCCACCGTTTACGGCGTTTGTAGTGCTTGATGTCTCGATAACTGCGGGCCTCACCTTCCTTGCCCCCCACACCCAGATAGAATTCCTGAACGTCTTCATTGGCCGTGAGTTTGTCCGCCGGGCCGTCGATCACAATCTTGCCGTTTTCCATGATGTAACCGTAGGATGCGATCGCCAATGACACCGCGGCGTTCTGTTCCACCAGAAGGATGGCAGTGCCCTGCTCCCGGTTGATTCTGGCCACGATGGTAAAGATCTCTTCCACCAGCAGCGGCGCCAGACCAAGCGAGGGCTCATCCAGCATGATCAGGTCCGGCTGTGCAATCAGCGCCCGACCCAGGGCCAGCATCTGCTGCTCGCCGCCTGAGAGATAACCGGCCAGCTGCTTACGGCGCTCCTTCAGTCTCGGGAAATAGTTATAAACCAGCTCATAGCTGTCACTCAGGGAAGGCTTACTGCCGCTAAGCGCGTAAGTGGCGGCGATGAGATTTTCCTCCACCGTGAGGTCCTCGAACACTCTTCGGCCCTCCATGACATGGAAGAGTCCGTCGCGCACAAGCCGCTCCGGCGGAACGCCTTTTACGTCCTTACCCCTGAAGCGTACTTCGCCGGCCGTGACCTCCCCGTCTTCCAGGGTCAGCAGCCCCGAGACGCTTTTGAGGGTGGTGGATTTACCAGCACCATTGGAGCCGAGGAGCGCCACAATGGCCCCCTCCGGCACCCGCAGTGACAGGCCCCGGAGGACCTGCACCGACTTGTTGTAGACCACCTCGATATTATCGATTTCCAGTAAGGCTTCCATACAGCCCCTCAGTCGAGGTGGATCCAGTCCGATACCGGCTCATAACGGCCGGCCTCGGCATTCACCCGCCAGATACGGCCCACCGGGAACGACATATCCTTCACCGTGACCGGAATGCCGATGATGCCGCCGGTGTCCCAGTCCTCAATGGAAGCCAGGGCTTCGGCCATGTTGTCCGCGTTGAGCTCCTTACCGGCATCGAGGGTGCGCTTGATCACCTCCGTCCAGACCATGGCGTTGAACCAGCCCTGAATATAGCCGGTCGGACGGTAACCAGCCTCCGGATCACTTTTCTCTGCCTGAGCCCTCAGGGCATCAAGCATCGGACCGCTTTCCTCGCTGTCGTAGTAGTTGTAAGGCATCACACCCATGTAGCCGTCGGCATCCGCGCCCATCTTGTCGATGATCAGCTTGTCCGAGGACCAGAAGGTGCCCATGAACTGGGTGTCCAGTCCCATCTGGCGCATCTGCACCATGAACTCGTTGATCGGTGACAACACATAGCCGTGGAATACCACGTAATCCGGGCGCACCCGGCGCAACTTCAACACCTCGGCGGAGACATCGACGCTACCCGGCTTGGTGACGATCTCTTCCACCACTTCGATGCCCAGCTCAGCCGCGCGGGCTTTGCCATTCTCGATCGGGTCCTTGCCAAATTCGGTATCGCTGTAGACAAACGCCACGTTCGGCATCTCGCCATCCTCACCCTGGGAGGCGATGTACTCCAGGATGATCCCGAACATCTGGCTGTAGTTAGGGCCCGGGATGAACTGGTACGGATAGGTTTCATTGTCGGTCAGTACGGTGGCGAAAGACGCGCCGCTCATCAGTGTGTCGCCCTGGCTGTTGAGCTCCGAGGCAATGGCTTTCATGAAACCGGTGCTGTCCCCGTAATAGGTGGCCGGGGAGCTGCTGCCGGAAATCTTCTTGAAGGCTGCGACTGACCTGTCCACCTCATAGGCGGTGTCTTCCATCACGTATTCCACCGGATGACCATTGATACCGCCCTGGCTGTTGATCCAGTCGGTGTAATCCGTCAGGCCGGCGTGCAGGTGAATGCCTGCAAAGGCAAAAACACCGGAGAGCGGGATCGAGCCGCCGAACACGATGGGCTCTTTGTCCTGAGCCATCGCCGGGGCAGCAACGGTCAGCGCAGCGACCAGGCTACCAAGCCCGGCAAGCCGGCGACCTTTTTCGAGGATGTTTCTGAACATGTTTCTTCTCCTTGCTGCTTCTTGTTGTTGGTGGTGCATGGGCTCTGTGTACCAGGCCCGTTGAAACACGGTTAATTCCTGAATGGCCACAGCCGGAAAAACCGGCGGATGCGGTGCCAGATCTCCGCCAGGCCATGGGGTTCAAAGATCAGAAAGCCCACGATCAGGGCACCGAAGATAATTTCCAGCATCGGCGACATGAACACCGGGGCGTTGGGATAAAAAGGCGTCAGCGCAGCGGTCAGCAGTTTCAGGGCTTCCGGCACCAAAGTCATGAAGGCGGCGCCGAGAATGCCCCCCAGCAGGTTGCCCATGCCCCCGACGATCACCGCCGCCAGATAGAAAATCGACATGGAAAGCGGGAAGCTTTCCGGCGTCACCACCCGATAGAAATAGGCGAACAGGCCACCGGCGATCCCGGCATAGAACGAGCTGAGGGCAAACGACATCAGCTTGTAACGCAAGAGGTTGATCCCGAGAATCTCGGCGGAAATATCCCGGTCACGAATGGCGATAAACGCCCGGCCAATCCGGGTCCTGAAAACATTGCGGGCAGCCAGCACCATCAGCACCGCCAGCGGCACAATGATGAAATACATTCTGAAATCGCTCTGGAAGGTCAGTCCGAACAGGTGGGCTGGCTCCAGACTCAAACCACCCATCCCGCCGGTCACCGATTCCCACTCGGCGAAAATGAAATGCAGGAACACGCTCGCCGCCAGGGTGGCGATGGCCAGGTACAGGCCCTTGACCCGAAGCGAGGGCAGACCCACCAGAATGCCCACGGCGGCGGCCATCAGCCCGGCCATCAGAAGCGTAACCGGAAACGGCAGGGCGGTATTGAGGGATAACCAGGCCACGGTATAGGCGCCCACGCCCATGAAGCCGGCCTGCCCGAGGGAAATCAGGCCGGTAAAACCGGTCAGGATGTTCAGGCCGGTGGTGCTGATCACGGCAATCCCCACGAGGCACCCCAGGTAAAGCAGGTAGGAATTCACCACAAACGGGAAAACCAGCAGAATCAGCAGGAACAGCCCCAGCCACAGCTTCTGGGTCTGGCTGGTCCAGATTGCCTCATCGGCCTCGTAACTCTGCTTCGCGTCACCGATGCGCATCTTACACTCGCTCTATTTCGTGGGTGCCGAACAGGCCGTAGGGGCGGATCACCAGGATAATTGCCAGCACCAGGAAGGTTGCCGGCATCCGGTACTCGCCGCCCAGATAGGCGCCCGCCACGGTTTCCAGCCAGCCGATAAACACGCCGGCCACCAGGGCGCCGAGAATGCTGTCCAGACCGCCAACAATCACCACCACCAGCACACTCAGGCCTATGATCCCGAATTGCGGGCTCAGCCCACCGGTGGCCGCCACAAGCACACCGGCCAGTGATGCGGCCAGTGAGCCGAACACCCAGGCCATGTTGAAGACCCGGCGCACGTTGATGCCCATGGAATAGGCAGCCGCCTGATCCGAGGCGGTGGCTCTCAGGGCCACGCCACCCCGGGAGAACCGGAAATACAGCAGGTAAATGATCAGCAGGGCGGAACCAATGAGAAAGCCGTAAGCGATCTTGGGAGCCAGATACAGTTCCCCGATAAACACCGGCTCCCGAGGCAGGAAGTTGGGCAGCAGTTGCGGATCAGCAGTCCAGATAAACTCCACCAGGCCCACCAGGATGCTGGCGATACCGATGGTGACCATCACCACGGAAATCGGCGATTCCCCCAGCATCGGCCGGATCATGGTTTTCTCTATCACACCCCCGAGAATACTGCCGCCGATAACCGCCATCGGCAGGGCAATCCAGGGCGACAGCTCCATGCCGCCGGCGAATGCCAGAAACAGGTAGGCCGCGAACATCATGATTTCGCCGATGGCGAAATTGATGACCCTCGTGGCTTTATAGATGATCACGAAACCCAGAGCGATCAGGGCATAAAGGCCGCCCATGGCCAGGCCCGCCAGGCTGATTTCGCCGAAGAACAACCAATCCATCAGGCGGCCTCCCCCTCGGCGTTGAGCTTCTTGCGAAGGCTCTCGATATCGCTGTTGCCCAGGTAGGCCTTGATCACCTCCGGGTTATTCTGAACCTCCGCGGGCAGGCCCTCGGTGATGACCTGGCCAAAGTTGAGTACCGCAATGTGGTCGGAAATATCCATCACCATACCCATGTCGTGTTCCACCATCAGCACGGTGACACCCCACTCTTCCCGGATGTCGAGAATAAAGCGGGCCATGTCTTCCTTTTCTTCCCGGTTCATGCCCGCCACCGGCTCGTCCAGCATCAGCACTTTCGGCTGCATGGCCAGCGCCCGGGCCAGCTCAACCCGCTTCTGAAGACCGTAGGAAAGGCTCGCCACTGGCTGGCGGCGAATGTGGTCTATCTCCAGGAAATCGATGATCCGCTCTTCCACGTCTTTACGAACGGCCATTTCCTCGCGTCGGGCCGGCCCGAAATAAGCCAGGGCACTGAGCAGACCGCTCTTCATATGCACGTGGGCGCCCAGCTTGATGTTATCGAGCACGGTCATGCCCCGGAACAGGGCAATGTTCTGGAAGGTTCGGGCCAGCCCCATTGCGGCTCGCTTCGGTGGCTTGATGCTGCCCGGCAGTGGCTGCCCCTGATAGTGAATCGTGCCCTGCTGGGGTTTGTAGAACCCGGAGATGCAGTTGAACAGCGACGTCTTTCCAGCGCCGTTGGGGCCGATAATGGTGGTTACGGTGTTCTCAGGCACCCGGAAACTCACGTCCTGCAGCGCCTTCACACCACCAAACGACAGAGACAGGTTACTGATTTCAAGGATGCTCAAACTTCCTCCCGGCACCCCTGGCGCCGGGCACACAGACACGTGAACACGTCCTGACAGTACCCATCCCACGCCCGAAGATGATTGTATTCATTGTTTTTTCTTGTCGTCGGGGTGAACCCCGATTCAGATTTAAAGTAGTCCATTCGGGCAACATTAGGCAAACCGCTCTATCTTGTTATCCGACAGACCACGAAATCAGTACGCAGGTTTCTGACCGTGAGACCTGCATTACCGGGAGGGCATTTGACCATGGCAGATTCACTGGTAACCACCGCATTTGATGCCGGAACAGGGGTCGCCAGATTGACCTTCAATCGTCCGGAGGCCCTCAACGCCATTAATATACCTCTGGCAGAGGCCCTCCTCGCAGCGGTGAGGGACATCCATGGTCTTTCCGGTGTTCGTTGCATCGTTCTGACAGGCGCGGGGCGAGCCTTTATGGCAGGCGGTGATGTATCCAGTATGGCGGGCACGTCGGAGCAGGCTGGCGCAGCCATCGGCGCCATCCTGGACGCGGTCAACCCCGCCGTCCTGCTTCTGCGCGGCATGGATGCGCCTGTGATTGCCGCAGTCAGGGGCGTGGCGGCCGGCGCAGGACTGAGTCTCACCCTGATGGCCGATCTGGTGATCGCCGATGAAGAGGCAAAATTCCTGGTGGCCTACAACGGCATTGGCGCGGTTCCGGACTGTGGCGGCAGCTGGGCCCTGGCCCACAAACTCGGCGCCGGCCGGGCGGCCGAACTGATGCTGCTGGGGCGCACACTGGGCGCTGATGAAGCCCGGGACTGGGGCATAGTCAACGAAGTTGTCCCCGACAGCGAATTCGACAACCGGCTGAACCGGATGATCGAGAAAGTCGCCCAGGGACCAACCCGAGCCTATGGTGCCTTTCGTAAACTGATCGATCAGGCCAACGGCGGCCGGCTGGCCGACCATCTGGAAGCGGAACGTGCTGCATTCCTCGAAATGACCCGTACTGAAGACTTCGCGGAAGGCGTTTCGGCGTTTCTGGCCAAACGGCCGTCAGAGTTTCGCGGCCGCTGACGTCGGAACAAATTCGGCCCGGTTGCGGCCATTGTGCTTGGCCCGGTAAAGCGCCTTGTCTGCCGACGCCATAACGTCTTTAAAAGAGCCATGGTCCCGGGTAAGAGTCGCACCACCGATGCTGGCCGAAAGATGCACCGGAACACCATGGACCTCCCGGCCAGTCTCAACGATTCTTTGCAACAGGCGCCCGGTTATCGCCTCGATCGCTTCGCGATTATTGTTGCGAAGCACGGCTGCAAACTCTTCACCACCAACGCGGCCAACGATGTCGTCATCCCTGAGTTCGGCTCTCATCAGACTGGCAACGACCTTCAATACCTCATCGCCGGTGGCATGCCCCCAGCGATCGTTGATCTGCTTGAAGTGATCCAGATCGATCATGAGCACGGTGACAAGGTCCCCGGCCCGCCGGGCTTTTTCAAATGCCAGCTCGCCTTCCCGGTAGAACGCCCGGCGATTGTACAGCTGGGTAAGCCCATCCCGCTCCGCCAGCACCACCAAAGCCTGTTCGGAACGGGTGAACGCCAATAACGGAAGCGCCATGGCCGTGGCACTCACCAGCAGCAGGTGATTCATCAGAATGAGTTTCAACAGCCCCTGAAGATCCAGCTGTACGCTTCCGCTCATGGAGACTGCGATTACCAGTACCTGGGTCATCATCAGCGTCCCGTGGATGCCGAACAGTGTTTGCAGAATGCGAAGGGGCAGTCTGGGCCTGTGCCCAATTGAGCCCAGCCGGTAGATCGCCAGGCTGAAGATCAATGCCGAGAACAGCGCAGTCAGGAATCTGGCCACCACCGGATCCCAACCCGCGCTGACAGCCAGGCCGGACAGATAGAGTAGCAAGGCGCCATGGATAAGACGGGATGACCGTCTCTTGCCCGCTATTGGCAACCCCATCAGTGCGTGGATACCAGCAAGGACCAACAGCGGTGAAGCACCAAGAAACAGGTGGGCGACGAATATCAGCCCCCCTGGAGCGCCGGGCAACTCATTGGCTACTGCGAATGCGGTACCCAACACAAAGGTCAGGCAGGCTAGGGCCCAGAGCAGAAAACAGCGCTCCCTATGGCGGAGGTGATAGATCGCCCAGAGCATGCCGCCGATCAGGAGGTTGATCATGACCGAAGTGACCAGCAGTGTTGGCAGATGCAGGTTCAGGTCCATAAAGGCAAAACGTTCCAGGCTAGACGGTATGATCTGTCAGCGTATCAGTTTGGCTTCCGCACATGCGCGAGTAATGTGTAGCGTTTGGTATGATAATTGTCACAGACTGGCGCGACATCCATGAACTCACTGCGAGACCCCATGAATCCAACCATAGAACTGCTCAAATCCCACCGCTCCATCCGCAAATTCACCGGTGAAAAGATCCCGCCTGACCTGCTCAGGGAACTGATTCGGGCCGGCCAGTGCGCCGCCACCTCGAATCATGTGCAGGCCTATTCGATCATTCACGTGATCAACCCCGACAACCGCCGGAAAATCGCGGAACTTGCCGGGGGCCAGAGCTACATTGCTGACTGCTCGGACTTTCTGGTGTTCTGTGCCGATATGCGGCGCTCAACCGATGCCGCAGGACGGGCCGGGGCTGACGTGGTGCGAGGGATGACGGAACAGTTACTGGTTGCCACCATCGACACCAGTCTGATGGCGCAGAACGTGGCGATTTCCGCGGAATCCGAAGGGCTTGGGCTGTGCTACATCGGTGGCATCCGCAACAACCCGGCCCAAATCAGCGAGATTCTCAGGCTTCCGGAACACGTTTATCCGGTGTTCGGCATGTGTCTGGGCTACCCGGATCAGAACCCGGAGGTGAAACCCCGGCTGCCGGTGGAGGCCATCCTGAGGGAAGACTACTACTCCGATGCCCGTGACGAAGAACTGGTGGCCGGCTTTGATCGCACCATGAACGAGTACTACCGGGAAAGGACCGGAGGCAACAAGGACACCACCTGGTCCGAGCAACTAAAGCCGCTGTTCACCTCGAAACTGCGGCCACACATGCGCGATTTCCTGCGCAAATGCGGCTTCGAGATGAAATAGACACTAGGCGTTGGCTTTCGGCCTGGTGACTCGATCCACCAGATACACCAGGCCATGGTAGTCGATACCGCTGTGCCGGCTGAGCCCGATCTCGCAGGTACGGCTGGTGGAGATACCTTCCTCGCAGCCGGCCGTCTGTTCAGCCAGGGTTTTCAGGGAATGGGCATTTAACTCGGGCACGTTGAAGCCTTTATCCCCGGCAAAGCCGCAGCAGTGGATGCCCTCGGGGATCACCACATTGGTACTGCAGCGACGAGCGATATCGATAAGACCCTGTGATTCCCCAAGGTGCTGGGTACTGCAGGTGACGTGCACGGCCAGCGGGGTCTGCTCCGGCTCGAAATCCAGGCGCTCGTAAAGATGATCACGAATAAACCGGACCGGGTCGAACAGTGTGAGCCCGGCCTCTTCGGCAGCTTCACGGATCTGCAGGGTGCAGGGGCTGGTGTCGCAATAGATCGGATCCACACCATTGCGGCTGGCCCGCAACAGCGCCGAAATCAGTTCATCTTTTTTGGATGCCGCCTGGTCCGGATAGCCCCTGGAGGCAAATGGCTGGCCGCAGCACAGACTGTCCAGCGCCTCCGGATACACCACCTGGTAACCACCTTTCTCCAGCAGCCTCCGGGTCACGCTGATCAACGGCTCCTGCGCCTTATCGCTACGGGCCGGGCCCATGGTCCGGGACACACAGGCGGCCAGATACACCACCCGGGGCCGACCTTCGGCCGGATCCTCCTGTGCTGCTGGTGACACAAACCGCACCGGTTGGGGCAGAGTCGGATCCCATTGGGCGACCTTGCCTCCGGACACCTTTCGGACGCCCGCACTGAGACGGGTCAGCATTGGCGCGCCCATCAGCCGTTCGGCCATGGAGGCGCTGGCAAGGACAAAACGGGTGGCTTTCAGTGCGCCGGCAAAATGCTTCGCCAGCTGATTGGCCACGGACTGGCCGCCGGCTTTCTCGCTACGCAGCTTACGCACCAGATCACCGGTATTGATACCCACCGGACAGCGCTGGGCACACAGACCGGTCGCGGCGCAGGTATCCAGGCCGTGATACTGGTAGGCCTTCTCCAGTTCGGCCGTATCTTCACCGGCACGGCGGCGGGCCTGGATGTCCCGCCAGATCACAATGCGCTGGCGAGGCGAAAGGGTCAGCCCTTCCGAGGGACACACCGGCTCACAGAAACCGCATTCAATGCATTTATCAACTAGAGGATCGGCCTCGGGCAAGGGCTTCAGATTCTTGAGATGAATCTGCGGGTCCTCAGAGAGCACCACATCCGGATTGAGCAGATTCTCCGGGTCCAGCAGCCGCTTGATCTGCCACATCAGCTGCCAGGCGTCGTGCCCCCACTCCAGCTCCACAAACGGTGCCATGTTGCGGCCGGTACCATGTTCCGCCTTCAGGGAACCACCGAATTCCCCAGCCACCAGCTGGGCCACATCCTGCATGAAGGCCTCGTAGCGGGCGACTTCCGCAGGGTCGTCAAAGCCCTGGGGGAACACGAAGTGCAGGTTGCCCTCCAGGGCGTGGCCAAAGATGATCGCGTCGTCATAGCCATGCTTCACAAACAGTTCCTGGAGACGGGTAACACCCTCGGATAGCTGATCGATCGGGAAGGTCACATCCTCGATGATCACGGTGGTACCGTTCGGTCGCACCGCGCCCACGGCCGGGAACGTGCCCTTCCGAATGGCCCAGAGCTGATCGGACACTTTCGCGTCTCGGGTGAAGTCCACCTGCTGCTCAAGCGGGAATTCGGCCAGGGACGCCCTGATCCGGGCCAGCTGTTCATCCAGACTCTCCGAGGAGGCCGCCCGGGTCTCCACCAGCAACGCGCAGGCATCCTCCGACAGATCATGAATCCGGTCAGGCAGGCCGGGCTTGTCCTGCACCGAGCGAAGGCTGCGGCGATCCAGCAACTCTACGGCCGCTACCGGTTGTGAACGCAGCACCGACGCGGCCCGACAGCAGCTCTCCGCATCCCGGAATACCAACAGGGCCGTGGCCTTGTCCGGGTACTCGGGAACGGTGTTGTAGGTGACCGCGCTCACGAAACCCAGCGTGCCCTCGGAGCCCACCATCAGGTGGGTCAGGATGTCGATCGGACAGGTAAAATCCACCAGGGCGTTCAGGGACAGGCCAGTGGTGTTCTTGAGGCGGTATTTGTGGCGAATCCGCTCTGCCAGCTCGGGATTTTCACGGGTATTGATGGCCAACTTTTTCAGAGCTGCTAACAGGTCTCCGTGGCTCTCGCGGAACGCCGAAACGCTCGTCGGATCCTCGGTATCCAGCACGGTTCCGTCGGCCAGCACCAGCCGCATACCGGCCAGGGTGTGGTAGCTGTTCTGGGCGGTACCACAGCACATCCCGCTGGCGTTGTTGGCAACAATGCCGCCAATCTTGCAGGCGTTGATGGACGCCGGATCCGGTCCAATCTTGAAGCCCTTGGGTGCCAACCAGGCGTTGGCCTGGGCGCCGATCACACCCGGCTGGAGGCGAATCTGGCGGCCTTCAGCGCGGATGTCGTGGCCGTTCCACTGGTCGCCAAGGACAATCAGGATGGAGTCGCTGATGGCCTGCCCGGAAAGGCTGGTACCGGCGGCCCGGAAAGTCACTGGTACCTTGTGGTTGCGGGCAATCGCCAGAAGATCGACCACCTCGGCCTCTTCCTGAACCCGCACCACCACCTTGGGGATCAGCCGGTAGAAACTGGCGTCGGTTCCGAACGCCAGGGTGGACACCGGATCGTTGAACACCCGGTTTTCCGGAATCCGTTGCCGGATATCGGCCAATGTCGCTGCGGAAAAGCTCATAGGTCCTCCAACACCAGCACGATGAGCTCACGAGGCCCGTGAGCGCCATAAGCCAGCACCTGTTCGATGTCCGCGGTCTTGGACGGGCCGGACACCAACAGGACATTGGTGGGCAGCCCGGCTGCCCAGTCCTGAGACACCATCATGTCATACAGATTGTCGTGAATCTCGCTGGCCTTGAGCAGGGCAATGTGGACTGGAGGTACCAAACTCATCAACCGCGGTTCGTGGCGATCCGGCCAGAGCACGACTGTACCGGTGGCAGCAATACCACCCAGGGTGCCGGTCAGGCTGGCATCCACATTCCAGAACAGCTCTTCCTTCCACGCTTCCACCGGCTGATCGTAGGCCAATAACTCGATCGTCTGCTCCGTGGCCTCGAAGTAAGCCTGCAGCGCCCGGCCATGTTCTATCGACGGGGCGCACAACAGGTTGGTGAGGTTGCGTTTGTTCAGAAGTTCGGCCACCAGTTCCGGCCAGTTGTCAGAGCCGCACTGATGCACTTCCGTGTGGACCGCTTCCATCAGGCTACGCAACCGGGCGATCCGGTCCTCCGGCGCGTACCGCCAGGGGGCCGTAACCAGAGCCTCATCGAACTCGTCGGGGCGGGGCGTCGTGCCAACGAGACTGCTTCTCAACTTCCCAAGGATATTTGCGCGGGCAGTCATGATGGTCGACCTCCGTTCTGGTCAAGATGCCGGGCCGCCAGATCATGCAGGGAGCGGCGGGCGGGCACCGGTGCACTGTGATTTTCGGTCCAGGGGCCGGCTTTTTTCGGGGCCAGCGCCCGGAATCGGGTCGCTGCCCAGAGAAAACTGCGATACAGCGCCGGCCGGGTATTCAGCATCTGCCAGCCGCGCCAGATCCAGCGCTCCGTCCGGGAATACTTGGCGCCGCCACCTTTCACCTGCTGCGGCTGCTCCGGATCCTTCACATTTTCCTGCCGTAAACGCTGAAGCAGCTCGGGAATCGGAATCTTGACCGGGCAGACCTCACCGCAGGCCCCGCACAGGGAGGAGGCGCTTGGGTGGTCTGGCACCTTGTCGAGGCCAGCCATATGCGGTGTGATGATCTTGCCGATGGGGCCGGGGTATACCTCACCGTAGGTGTGGCCGCCCACCCGGGTATACACCGGGCAGTGGTTCATACAGGCGCCGCAGCGGATGCAGTTCAGGGTCTGACGCATCTGGGCATCGGCAAAGGCGCCGGTACGGCCGTTATCCAGCAGCACCAGGTGCACTTCCTCCGGGCCGTCCAGTTCGTCCGGTTTGCGGGGACCGGATATCAGGTTCACATAGGTGGTAATGGGCTGCCCCAGGGCCGAACGGGTGAGCAGGGAAACCAGCGGCACCACATCCCTCAGGTTCGGCACCACTTTTTCAATGCCCGTTACCGCAATGTGAACCGGCGGTGCCGTGGTGCTCATGCGACCGTTGCCCTCGTTTTCCACCAGCAACAGGGTGCCAGTTTCGGCGATGGCGAAGTTCACTCCGGATACACCCACATCCGCGTCCATGAATTTCCGACGAAGGGTTCGCCGGCCGATCTGGATCAGTTGATTGACGTCTTCGGTCTCCGGCTCCCCCAGCTTGTCGTGAAACAGCTTCGACACCTGCCGGGCGTTCTTATGGATCGCCGGCATGATAATGTGGGACGGCTTTTCATTATCGAGCTGGACAATGTACTCCCCCATGTCGGATTCCAGGCATTCGATGCCCCGCTCCGCCAGATAGTCGTTCATCTCCATCTCTTCGCTGACCATGGACTTGCCTTTTACCACCTGGCTGCCCTTGCGGGCTTCGATGATGCCGTGCACCAGTTCGTTGGCTTCCTCGACCGTCTCCGCCCAGTGAACCTTGACGCCGTTTTCAGTGAGTTTCTTTTCCAGCTGCTCCAGCAGATCCGGCAACCGCGACAGGGCCCCGGCCTTGAGCCGGTTACCCAGTTCCCGCAGCCCCTCACGCTCATCGGCATCGGGAAACGCGTTGGCCCGCTTGGTCATGAGCGAGTCCATGGCCACCCGGAAATTGTTTCGCAGCTGCCCATCCGTCAGGGCTTCTTCGGCACGCCCCCGGAAGCCCGGAGTCAGCTCGGTCACCGGAATACGCTGGCTCATGCCACCTCCCCTTCGCTGGCGCCATTGATTCGCTCCCACAGGAAGCTGGCCAGATGCCGTCCCCGGAAGCGCTCTTTCTGTTTCTCGAGGGAACCATTGATGTTCATCAGGCAGCCGCCATCGGCGGTAACCATTTCCACCGCGCCGGAATCCATCAGCGAGCGCGTCTTGTCCTTGACCATGGCACCCGAGACTTCCGGCATCCGAACCGAGAAGGTGCCGCCGAACCCGCAGCATTCACTCTCATGGTCATGGTCGACACGCTCGACCCCTTCGAGCTGCTGGAGAAGCTCACGCGCATGGAGGTGTGTGTTCATTTCCCGACGGGCCGAGCAGGACGTGTGCAGGGCGATCTTGCTGGGTGCCCCCCGGTCCGACAGTTGCACTTTGCAGACTTTCAGCAGGAACTCGGTCAGCTCGAAGGTGCGCTCCGCCAGCGCTTCCACCCGCTTGAGTGTGTCCGGCTCGTCGGCAAACAGCGCCCGGTAATGATGCCGGAACATACCGGCACAGGAGCCGGACGGCACAACGACCGGCAGCCCCGAACGATCCAGGATCTCCAGTTGGGCACGGGCCACGGCTTTGGCCTCATCCCGGTATCCCGAAGTCCAGGCAGGCTGCCCGCAACAGCTCTGCTCCTGAGGGAAATGCACGCGGACGCCTTCACGTTCCAGCAGACGAATGGCGTCCAGCCCGGCTTCCGGGAAGAACAGATCCACCACGCAGGTGCCAAACAGGGTGACGGCCTCGGGCTTTTCAGGGTAATACCTCTCCGGCTCCCGCTCCGGGGCTACACGGGTGGCATTGGGGGCGGCATCGTAAAACAGGTCGCTCATTGGCTGGTGCCTCAATACACTATCAAACTGACCAATTTATAAATTGGTAATACCAATTGACATCAATAGTTAACCAAGGTATGGGAAAATGTCCGCCAATGTCAAAAGTTTTTGGTGCAAAAGACACACTTTGAAGGACTTCTTCATGCTAACCCTTGGCCGAGAAAGTCACTTGTGATATTGGTATTACCAATAAATTTTCGATACGGGTACATCAGGAATGGCCATCGGACAGATCGCGCCGAAAAGACTCGCAGACACCATTGTTGAACAGCTGGAAACCATGATTCTGGAGGGCACCTTGCAGCCAGGCGAGCGCCTGCCGCCAGAACGGGTGTTGTCAGAGCAATTCGGAGTGTCACGCCCTTCGCTGCGCGAGGCTATCCAGCGACTGACGGCCAGGGGCCTGCTGGTGAGCCGCCAGGGCGGCGGCAACTATGTCACCGAGTCCCTGGGTGGCAGTTTTAGTGACCCGCTGATTCCCTTGCTGGAAAACCGGCCGGATGCCCAACGGGATTTGCTGGAGTTCCGACGCACCCTGGAAGCGGACTGCGCCTACTACGCGGCATTGCGGGCCACCGAGGTGGACCGCGCCCACCTGAAAACCGCCTATGAGGCGCTGCAAGCCTGCTACAGCACCGAAAAGGAGCGGGATCTGGAAGCCGAAGGCGCGGCGGACGCACGCTTTCACCTGGCCATTGCCGAGGCCAGCCACAACGTGATCCTTCTGCATACCATTCGCAACCTCTTCAACATGCTGAAGAGCAACGTAGTGACCAACATTGGCGGCATGTACCAGAGGGAGGCGGAGACCCGTCAGGGCCTGGTGGAGCAGCATCGAATGCTGTACGAGGCCATCACGGAAGGTAGGGCCGACGAAGCCCGGGAACTGGCCGGCAAGCACATTCTGTACGTTCAGCAGGTGCTCTCGGAACGGAGCGAGAATAACCGTCGGCTGGAGCGGTCCCTGCGGCGGGACAAACTGGCGCGAACCTGAACAAGCCCTGGCCGGTGCTCAGAGCATTCGATTGATCTCTTTCCACAATCTGCGATAGGCATCGGCGGCCACGGAGCTGGGCGCGAGCAGCTGCACCGGCGTGCCTTCTTCGCCCATTTTCTCAACTACACTGGCGTTCGGGATGATGGTTTTCAGGCCTTTGGGCAGGATCTCATCCTGGGCATTGATCAGCTCCCGGTGCAGCCCTTTGCGCCGATCGGCCATGGAATAAAACGGGTGCAGCTTACCCGGCTTCAGCTTCTTGTCCTTGGCAAACTCCGCCAGCTGTTTCCAGCTATTCAGGGACAGCCAGGTGGGAATCACCGGCACAAACACCTCGTCTGCCGCTTTTAGCACCTGCTCCGAAAGCCGGGACAGCGACGGCGGGCAATCCAGTATCACCAGACTGGTTTCTTCGGACAGAGGTGCCAGCCACTGTTTGATCAGGTTACTGCCATCCTCCTGGTCCAGTTTGACATCCAGATTACGGAAACTGGTGTGGGACGGGATGAAGTCCAGGTTTTCATAGTCGCTCTCGTGAATGAACTCGGCGATGGGCGTCTTCCCCTTGAGCAACTGCGACAACTTGTGACCTTTGATCTTGTCGGCACCGGCCAGGTACCAGCTGGAAGCGCCCTGAGGGTCCAGATCCCACAACAGTGTCGAATACCCGGCCTGGCTGGCCAGATAAGCGATGTTCACGGCAGCGGCGGTTTTGCCAACACCGCCCTTCAGACTGTAAAACGCGATGGTCCTCATCCTGTCAGATCCTTTTATCCAGGCATAAAAAAACCGGGGAAGTCCCCGGTTAAAGCATTCACACGATGCACAACACAATGCATGTCGTCCTGATGAGATCTCAGGTTAGGCTTTTCCGGTGACAGTTTGATGACAGCCGGCAGGCCATCGTCAAACTTTCCCTGTTCACTGACTTACCCTCTCCCAGACGGTCAGCTCGGAGAAGCTGTGCTGAAACTTGTTTCTCGTCTCCCGTATAACAAACGGCAGACTCCAGGGCTCGAACAGCAGGCGGAAATGTGGCGCCAGCATTTCCCTCAGGCCGTCGAACGTCGAGAAGTCCTCACCATCCTTTTTGAAACCACCGACCCAGTGTTCCCTGGGCGTGTATTCCTCCAGCCAGGTGTAGGGTGAGGCAATCACCAGAAGCCCGAGCTCGTTAATCCGTTCGTGGATGGTTTCCAGAAACAGCGATGGCTGGTACAGCCGATCGATCAGGTTGCCCGCGAGCACCAGATCATACCCCGCGAACTGCGATGGCAGATCGCAGGCATCGCCCTGGTGAAAAGCCACACGGTCGGCGGCCTCCTCCAGCCCGAGGGATGCCAGGCTCTGATCCTGAAAACTCACCAGCTCACCTTCTTCCAGACGGGCATAGCGCACTCGTTTATCCCGGGCCACTTCCTGACCTTTGTTAACGAAGGCGTTGGAATAATCAATGCCGTCTACGTGGCGGAAATGCCGGGCCAACTCGAAGCTGGTGCGGCCAACGGCGCAGCCAATATCCAGCGCACGATCCAGGGGCCTTCCATCCATCGCATGCATGGCAGCGTCGGCCAGGGCCTTGGGAAAGTTGGCCTCACCATGCCACCGTTCGCCAAAGTGAAATTCCAGGTATTGGGCGAGGGTGGTGTCGTTTTCATAGTACGCGGCTTGCTGCAAGGGAATTCTCCTAGCCTGAATGGTTTAACGGTTATCACTAGCCTAACAGGAAGTTGCCAATGCCCTGATCAATAACCGTCTCTTCCGAGCGATCCTTGAGCGGCACCCCGGAAACCTGCTGTCGGCGGGCCTCTTTGAGCAGATACATCAGCCGCCGGCTCGCCTCTGCGCACGACAGCCCCGCCGGCCGAATGTTCGATATGCAGTTCCGGCTGGCGTCGGTCAGCCCGGGCTCAGGCGCCCAGGTCAGGTAAAGCCCGAGACTGTCCGGAGAACTCAGGCCGGGGCGTTCGCCAATCAGCACCACCACACAGCGGGCGTTGAGCCGGTGCCCCACATCGTCCCCGATCGCAACCCGTCCTTGAGAGACAACGATCAGGGGCGCCAGTTCCCAGGCCTGATCGTCGGCTTCAAGATCTGTCAGTAGCGCATCGAGAAGGCCGAGGGCATTTTGCTGCACACCGAAGGAGGACAGGCCGTCTGCGATCACCAGTGCCAGGTCGACGGGCGAGTCGCCGGTGTGGCCCAACCGATCCAACTGCTCACAGGACTGAGCGCTGAGCCTGCGACCAAGGTCCGGGCGCTGCAGGTAGGTTACCCGGTCGTCGGCCTGACTGTGCAGATGAACCGGCTGATGTGGCAGCAGTGATTTTCCTGGTTCGCTCAGTTCCGCCTGTTGCGTCATTAACGCAGCCGTGTCCAATGGCAGATGTACCGCGTCCCTGGCCTGGGCATGAGCCAACTGAAACGCCAGCATCTCCCGGGTGGGCAGGCTCACACCTGCGCGACCCAGACCAATCCGGGCATCGGTCCAGGCCGACAGCCGACGCCACGGGTTCTCAATAACTACCGGTTTGTGCTCAGTCATGGCCCTGCCCCTCCGGCAACCGGGCCAGACTCTCCCGGAACGCCTCCGGTAAGCCCTCGGAGGGCACCTTGCCTTCGGAATCGCCGAAGATCTGCATCCTGGTCAGCCACTGTTCGAACTCCGGCGCCGGTCGCTTGTCCAGAACCCGTCGCAGATACAGGGCATCGTGAAACGACGTGGTCTGATAGTTCAGCATGATATCGTCCGAGCCGGGTATGCCCATGATGAAGTTACAGCCGGCTACGCCCAGAAGTGTGAGCAGGTTGTCCATGTCGTTCTGGTCGGCCTCGGCATGATTGGTGTAACAGATATCACACCCCATGGGCAGGCCCAGCAACTTGCCACAGAAGTGATCTTCCAGACCGGCCCGGGTAATCTCCTTGCCGTCAAACAGGTATTCGGGGCCGATGAATCCAACCACCGTGTTCACCAGAAGCGGCTGGAATTTGCGGGCCACGGCGTACGCCCGGGCTTCACAGGTCTGCTGGTCCACACCGTGATGGGCATCAGCGGACAGCGCACTGCCCTGGCCGGTCTCGAAATACATCACATTGTTGCCCACGGTGCCTCGGTTCAGCGAGAGCGCCGCATCCCGGGCCTCGGCCAGAGTTGCCAGATCAAATCCGAAGCTGCGGTTAGTCGCCTCGGTACCGCCGATGGACTGGAATACCAGATCCACAGGCGCCTTCTGTTCGATGGCTTCCAGGCTGTTGGTAACATGTGTCAAGACGCAGGACTGCGTAGGGATGTCGTATTGTCGAATCACCTCATCCATCATCTGCAACAGCCGAACGGTCTGGGCCACGTTGTCAGTCGCGGGGTTGACCCCGATAACGGCATCACCACTGCCATACAGCAACCCATCCAGGATGCTGGCCGCTATACCGGTCATGTCGTCCGTTGGATGGTTGGGCTGGAGTCGTGTGGACATTCGCCCGGGTAAACCGATGGTGCTGCGAAAGGCAGTCTGGACTCGGCATTTGCCCGCCGCCAGGATCAGATCCTGGTTGCGCATGATCTTGGAGACCGCAGCTGCCATCTCCGGTGTGATACCCGCCCGGATGCTTGCGAGCATCTCCGGAGTGGCGTGGTCGCTGAGAAGCCAGTTGCGGAAATCGCCGACGGTCAGATGCGAAACCGGCTCGAACGCCACAGGATCATGGTCATCCAGAATCAGTCGGGTGACTTCGTCCTGCTCGTAGGGAATCAGCGCTTCGTTCAGAAAGGTTTTCAAAGGCAGGTCCGCCAGAGCCATCTGGGCCACCACCCTTTCCTCCGCCGTATGCGCGATGACGCCTGCCAGGCGATCACCGGAACGCGCCGGCGTGGCCCTGGCCATCAATTCCGCCAGCGTTGCGAACTGCCAGCGCCGGTCACCCAGACTGTACCGATACATATCCCTCTCCCTGAGACGCGTTGTTCTACTATCTTAGGTGAATATCACACAGACAGATCAACTGCAGGGTAACGCAATGACCGAGCACGCGGTTCTGACCAGTAGCAATGACGGCATCTGCACCATCACGCTCAACCGGCCCGACAAACGCAACGCCGTGGACGGCCCGACAGCCGATGCCCTGCGCAGGGCATTCATCGAGTTTGAGGAAAACGATGCCCTGAAGGTTGCAGTGCTGTGCGGCACCGGGGGAAATTTCTGCTCCGGCGCCGACCTGGAAGCGATCGGCGATGAACAGCGGCGAAACCGCATTGATCCGCACGGGACGGGCTACGGCCCCATGGGCCCGACCCGTATGCACTTTACCAAACCGGTGATCGCTGCCGTCTCCGGCTATGCCGTGGCCGGAGGTCTGGAACTGGCACTGATGTGCGACCTGCGGGTTGTGGAAGCCTCTTCGGTATTTGGCGTTTTCTGCCGGCGCTGGGGCGTTCCCCTGATTGATGGTGGCACCGTCCGGCTGCCCCGCATTGTCGGCCATGGGCGAGCCATGGACATGATACTGACCGGGCGCCCCGTCAACGCAGAGGAGGCCATGGAAATGGGACTGGCAAACCGACTCGTTCCGGACGGGACGGCACTGCAAGCGGCCCAGGAACTGGCAGCAACCATTGCCGGATTCCCGCAACGCTGCATGCGGACAGACAGGGCGTCTGCCATTCATCAATGGGATCTGGATACCCGGGAAGCCCTGGAAGCCGAGGGGGCCGCGGGCTACCCGGTGGTTTTCGAAGAGGCCATTGACGGGGCCCGGAAATTTAAAGAGGGGGCTGGCCGCCACGGCCAGTTCTGAGCAGGCTCGCAAGCCAGTCGATCAGATCCGGATAGGCATCCAGAGCCAGCACAAATTCCTGTCCGCGGGCCGCGCAAGTCAGGTAGCACCAGGGTGAATCGAGCTGCCAGCGGTCCGCTCTGGTGTGGTAGCTCAGGGGCGGGCGGTCCTCGCCCGGAAAAAATGCAGCCGGCAGACGCCATCGGGTCGGCAGCCGGCTCTGCGGGTCCGTGAGAACAAGATCATCCCGCAACATCGGGAACACGCCACTGCCGGGAAAGACCTCCGTCGCGGTTGCCAACTGGCAGGCATCAGAAGACTCATAGAGCGTGTTGCCAGCGTCCGGCTGGCCGTGGAAATGCGGATGATATCGGGCCCAGGGCAACGCATCCGGTGCTAGTTCATCAATGGCATGTATCTGGCCAATCTGCAGCCAGCCCCAGATGGCATGAAACGGGCGTGAACCGGGCACAAAGCGCCAGCGCCGGTTATGCAGTTCAGCGTGCCGGAATACCCCGAAGAACAGGAACAGGTCTCCGGGCTCAACCCCCTGATTGCGCAAATGCCCCTGGGCAGAACCGGTTTGCCCCAATAAAGGTCGCCAGCCATTCTCACGTGGGTAGGCATCGGCCACCAGGTCCGGGTCCAGGTGGGCGCCATGCCCGCCTCGAATTCTGCCGCCGGTGAGATCCCGGGCGATTTTGCCCAGACGGCGTTCTTCGAAAACGACTTCGCTATAGCGGATTCGGGACTGGGCATCCGGAATGGGCAGTACACACAGGGAACCGTCCGGTAAAACCGGGCTGGGACAACCACCGGCAGAAGAATCGAACCCCTTCCGGCTCAGAATCAATCGCATGGCATCACTGGAAAATCATGAGGGCTGAACGGGCCGTAAATGCTATCGTAGTTTCAACAATAATGCGCGAATGCCACCGATCGGAACCTTCAACACCATGAGAATAGTCTGCATCTCCGACACCCACAGCATGCATCGCCAGATCCAGGTGCCTGACGGCGACCTGCTGATTCACGCCGGCGACTGCCTCGGCGTCGGGACCCTGGATGAACTGGAGGATCTCGACCGGTGGTTTTCCGAGTTACCCCACAGAAACAAAATCCTGATTGCCGGCAATCACGACTGGTGTTTCCAGGATGAGCCGGCCGAAGCTCGCGAACTGATACGCCATGCCCATTATTTGCAGGACAGCCCGGTGGAACTGGAAGGCCTGAAGTTCTGGGGAAGCCCATGGACGCCGATGTTCTTCAACTGGGCGTTCAACCTTGAACGGGGCGATGCTCTTGCCGAACGCTGGGCCCGTATTCCCGAAGACACCGACGTGTTGATCACCCACGGTCCCCCGGCGGGTATCCGGGACAAAATCGATTCGCCCACCGGCATTATTCGTCCCGGCTGCGAAGCACTGGCCGAACGCGTAGCCAGCTTGACTCTGAAGCTGCATATCTTCGGCCATATTCACGAAGACCACGGACGGGAACAGATCGGTGACTGCCTCTACGTGAACGCCAGCACCTGCAACGCAAGGTTCAAGCCTCTGAACCCGCCGATTGTGATCGATCTGTAGCACCGATTGGGGCTAATCTTGAAACAAGCGCCCGCAGGCACCATGGTTGCGAATTCGCGAATGACTTTTCTGCAACGGGAGCTCCATGTCTGACTGTCCTGAATACTCACTGCTCGAACTGGCGTCCGTCCGCGAGGGCGACTCGGTCGGCACCACGCTTGCCAACAGTGTGGCCTATGCCCAACGGGCTGAGAAACTCGGCTTCAAGCGCTTCTGGCTGGCCGAACATCACAACATGGAGGGCATCAGCAGCTCCGCTACATCGGTTTTGATCGGGCACATCGCGGGCAAGACGGAAGCTATCCGGGTCGGTTCTGGCGGCGTCATGCTCCCAAATCATCCCCCACTGGTGATCGCCGAGCAGTTCGGAACGCTGGAAAGCCTGTACCCGGGCCGGATTGATCTCGGACTCGGCCGCGCACCTGGCACTGACCCGGTAACCGCACGGGCTCTCAGGCGTGATGGCCTGGGGGCAGAACAGTTTCCGGAGGATGTCGCGCGGCTTCAGTCGCTGCTTGGCCCTCTTCAGCCTGGCCAACCCGTGAAGGCGATACCGGGGGCCGGCACCAACGTGCCTCTGTGGCTGCTGGGTTCAAGTCTTTACAGTGCCCAGCTTGCCGCCATGCGAGGCTTGCCCTATGCCTTCGCCGGGCATTTTGCCCCCAGACTGTATCGGGAAGCCCTGCGAGTCTACCGCGACAACTTCCAACCTTCGGAGCGACTCGAAAAGCCCTACGCCATGCTCGCACTGCCGGCCATTCCGGCGGACTCGGTGCAGGAAGCCGAGCATCTGGCCACAACCAGCTACCAGCGTATTCTCGCGCTGTTCCGGGGCCAGCCACTCTGGATGAAGCCTCCCGTGGACACCATGGAGGGATTGTGGAACGCCGGCGAAAAAGCCAGCGTAAAGGATTTCCTCGGGCTCCAGCTGCTCGGCGATGCCAACACCATCCAGCGCCAGCTTGAACAGATCCTTTCAGGCATTGAGGTCGATGAATTGATGTTTACCGTGGACATTTACGATCCCGCGAAGCGCAGGCATGCGCTCGATATCCTTGCTCAAACCAGAAAGGCCCCGCAGGCACTCTCCTAGAGCACAGACTCCACCGCATCGATCAGCTCCGGATCTTGGGGACGCACACGGCTTGGGAAGCTCTCCATCACCGTGCCTGATCGATCAATCACATACTTGGTGAAATTCCAGCGCGGGGGCAGACTCTGCTCGTTAATGGCCTGGAACACAGGGTTTGCCTCGGGTCCGGTAACCGCGCCCGGGGCAATCATGGTGAAGGTCACACCGAAGTTCTTGAAACAGACAGTCGCTGCTTCGGCTTCTGAATCTGCCTCCTGCCGGAAATCGTCGCTGGCAAAACCGACCACCACCAACCCATCCTTCGCGTATTGCTTATGCAGGGCCTCGAGCCCCTCAAACTGGCCGGTGTAACCGCAGCGGCTGGCGGTATTGACCACCAGCATCGGCTTGCCGGCCGCCAGGTCGCAGAGATTAACGGTGTCGGAGGAGTGCAGCTTGCGCATTTCATGATCGAGAAACGCCGGGCAGCTGTCGGCTTGCGCCAAAGGCGCGCCCATAAGGCTGGCAATCAATGCCGGAATCGTAAGAATCTCTTTCAGGTTTTTCATGGATCCCGCTTCCCTGTTCGCTTCGCTGCTTTTTATACGCGCCGATCGGACGACTGGCTCAGCCCGCAAAGTGGACATAAAGGGTTCGGCTGCTCATCATCCCGGGTAAACAATGTTCAAAGCCGGAGCGATTTTCATCATGACCGATACCCCGATCCATGTCTTCCTCTCCCACGGCCTGGAAAGCGGCCCGGGCAGCACGAAAATCCAGGCCATGAAAGCCGAAGCCGAAACCTGCCCGAACATTAAGGCCCATGCGATTGATCACAGGAGTACCAAGGATCCTTCTACCCGCCTGAAACAAATGCAGGAGGCGATAGCTCAGAGCGGCGCCAATCCGGCAAACACCATACTGGCCGGCTCCAGCATGGGCGGCTGGGTGTGCGCTCAAACCAGTTCTGACACTCCGGTTCTGGGCTGCTTTATCCTGGCACCAGCCCTTGCCATGGCCCGGTACCCCCAGTCCAGCCCGATCATCCGGGCCCGCCACTGCCAGATCATCCACGGCTGGGACGACGACGTGGTACCGGTCGCGCCGGTGCTAGGCCTGGCCCGGGACCAGGGCCTTCCCATACTGGTTGTGCCCGATGGCCACCGGCTGGAAAACAGTCTCGATCGGGTTGTCAGTGAGTTCCGCGGATTCCTCCAAACCTGCCTTTCAGATTTGAATCAACCGTGATTTCATGAACTTGCGAAATTGGGAGAACCACATCTTCGGAATTTACCTTTTTGGCCATTTTCTTGCGAAAACCACTTTGTTTTGCCAGTCTTTAATAATGTAACAATAAATTTCAGCAAAAAAACGAACGGAGAAAACCCGATGAGCAGCATGAGCAAGTTCAAAAAACTGGCCGGAATTTCAGCGTTCGCGTTCGCTGCGATGACCATGGCGAATTCTGTAAATGCCGCAAACTGGCGGTACGCGCACGAGGAATACGAGGGCGACGTACAGGATGTGTTCGCCTACAAGTTCAAGGAATACATCGAGGAAAATTCCGACCACACCCTGCAGGTTTACCGTTTTGGCGAGCTGGGTGAGTCCGACGACATCATGGAGCAGACCCAGGCGGGCATCCTCAACTTCGTTAACCAGTCGCCCGGCTTTACCGGTTCCCTGATTCCTGAAGCCCAGATCTTCTTCATTCCTTACCTGATGCCGACCGACATGGATACGGTTATCGAGTTCTTCCGCACGAGTGAAGCCATCAACGAAGACTTCCCGGAGCTCTACGCAGAAAAGGGCCTCGAACTTCTGAAGATGTACCCTGAAGGTGAAATGGTTGTGACCGTGGACGAGAAGGTCACCAAGCCGGAAGATTTCAACAACAAGAAGATCCGGGTCATGACTAACCCGCTTCTGTCCGAGACCTATTCTGCCTTTGGCGCCACACCGACCCCGCTGCCCTGGGGTGAAGTGTACGGCGCACTGCAGACCAACATGATCCAGGGTCAGGAGAACCCTATTTTCTGGATCGAGTCCGGCGGTTTGTACGAAGTGTCTCCGAACCTGTTATTCACCAAGCACGGCTGGTTCACCACCGCCATGATGGCCAACCAGGATTTCTACAACGGCCTGTCTGATGCAGACAAGAAACTGGTGCAAGACGCCGCTGACTATGCCTTTGAAGAAATCATCGTGCACATCGACGGTCTTGCCGACGAAGCCCTGGCCAAGATCCAGAAAGCCAGCGATGAAGTCACCGTCACCCGCCTGACCGACGAACAGATCGAAGCCTTCAAGGCCCGCGCGCCCCAGGTGGAAGAAAAGTTCATCGAGATGACTGGTGACACCGGCGAGGCGCTGCTGAACCAGTTCAAGCAGGATCTGGAAGAAGTTCAGAACAACTGAACCTGATGGAACCACTCCCGCCGGCTCCGGCCGGCGGGTAGCTGTACTAACCCCGCCCCGCCGGGGACTTCCTACCGGCCGGGAGCGACATTCTCTGGAGCAGATCCCATGTCCGAGAATTCCCCGGATCTTGAAGACGATACCGGCATCTACGAGTCCGGCCTGCCCGGATTTCTTGGAACCATCGATGAAATAATTGCCAAGGTCGAGGCGTTCATGCTGGCCGTTGGCGTCATCCTGATGGCCATCAATACCTGTGTGAACGTTATTGCGCGGTATGTGTTCGGCGAAGGCCTTTTCTTCTCCGGTGAAATCAACCGGATTCTCATTATCCTGATCACCTTTGCCGGCATCGGCTATGCGGCCCGCCATGGCAGGCATATCCGGATGTCTGCAATTTACGACGCCATTCCGGTCAAGGGGCGAAAAGTGCTGATGATCATCATCGCTTTGTTCACCTCTGTGGTTATGTTCTTCCTTTGCTATCACTCGTTCGAATATATCCAGACCCTGTACAGCCGGGGCCGCATTCTGCCTGCGCTGGGTTTTGAAATCTGGTGGATCTATATCTGGGTGCCCATCGGTTTTGCCATTACGGGAATTCAGTACCTCCTCACGGCCATCAAGAACTTCACCAGCAAGGACGTATACCTCTCTACCGGGGTGGTAGACGGTTACGCGGATACCGAATCGGAAGTATGAACCCTGCAGCTGACATAAAGGAAGGATAAGAAATCATGGCAACTATAATGATGTTGATCATGATCGGGCTATTGCTGCTGGGCTTCCCGATGATGATTCCCCTGATCACCGGCGCTGTGGTCGGCTTTGTAATGATGTTTGATGGCTTCGGCCAGATGGGCACCTTCGTCCAGCAGATGATGGGTGGCATCCGGCCAGCCTCTCTCATTGCCGTCCCGATGTTTATTCTCGCCGCAGACATCATGACCCGCGGTCAATCCGCTGACCGCCTTATCAATATGGTCATGGCGTTCATCGGCCACGTGAAAGGCGGTCTGGCGATCAGTACCGCCACCTCCTGCACCCTTTTCGGTGCGGTATCAGGTTCTACCCAGGCAACAGTTGTGGCGGTTGGCTCGCCATTGCGGCCCAAACTGCTCAAGGCCGGCTATTCGGATCCGTTCTCGCTCGCGCTGATTATCAACTCCAGTGACATTGCGTTTCTGATACCCCCGAGCATCGGCTTCATTATCTACGGGGTTATTTCGGAGACCTCCATTGCCGAGCTGTTCATTGCCGGTATCGGGCCAGGCTTGATGATTCTGATAATGTTTTCGATCTACTGCCTGATCTATGCTCGCGTCAACAACCTTCCGACCGAGGAGAAGTCCACCTGGAGCCAGAGAGCCGTAGCCATGCGCGAGGCTTTGTGGCCGCTGTTTTTCCCGGTCATTATCGTGGGCGGCATTTACGGGGGCATCTTCAGTCCGACAGAGGCTGCAGCAGTTTGCGTACTCTACGCCTTCCTGCTTGAGTTCGTGGTGTTCCGATCACTCAAGCTTGCTGACATCTATCGGATCGCGAAGTCCACAGGCTTGATCACCGCTGTCGTATTTATTCTGGTAGCCGTGGGCACCGGCTTCTCCTGGATTATTTCCTTTGCCCAAATCCCCCAGGCTATTCTGGACGCGGTCGGAATCAGTGACATGGGCCCGATAGGCGTGATGATTACCATCTGTATCGCCTTCTTTATTGCGTGCATGTTCGTTGACCCGATTGTGGTGATCCTGGTTTTGACGCCAATCTTTGCACCAGCCATCGAGGCCTCTGGCATCGACCCGGTACTGGTCGGTGTGCTCATTACCCTGCAGGTAGCCATCGGCTCGGCAACGCCGCCGTTCGGCTGTGACATCTTTACCGCCATCGCGATATTCAAGCGCCCCTATCTGGAGGTTATTCGCGGCACGCCGCCGTTCGTAATCATGCTGATAGCCGCTGCCGGGTTATTGATTGCGTTCCCGCAAATTGCGTTGTTCCTGCGCGACCTGGCCTTCAGGTGATCTGATCACCCTGAAGGGTGAATACAAAGGAGAGCAAGATGTTCAAACGGATTCTGGTGGCAGTCGATGGCTCGATGACCTCCTTCGATGCTCTGACCAAGGCCATCGAATTACAAAAACTGACCGACGCAGAGATTTTTCTCCTCTGCGTCTACAAACACCACAGCCTGTTTGAGGCGTCGCTGTCGATAGGACGCCCGGACGACATGGATATCCCGGACAAGGTGCTGTCGGAATACGCCAAGGAAGTCGTCAATCACGCAAAGGAACTTGCCAAGGAACGTGGCGCCACCCACGTTCGGGGCTTTGTGAAGGCGGGCAGGCCGTCAAGAGTTATCATCGATTTTGCCAAAGACAAGGGCGCAGACCTGATTGTCGTGGGCACCAAAGGAACTCACAGCGACAAGGATGGCATGTTCCTTGGCAGTGTTTCCCACCGGGTTGCATCCCACGCCAAATGCCCGGTTCTGGTGGTGTAAACGTCTAAACCGAGGTTTCGACCCGGTTACGGCCGGCTTCCTTGGCGCGATACAGCGCCTTGTCGGCCAGGGTAAGAATCTGTAATGGCCTTTCAGCATCGTCGGGCCAGTTGGCAACACCCACCGAGACCGTCAGCACCCCAAGATCCTGTTCCCGATGGATAATAGGTACCTTGCGAACGGCTTCGCACAGCTGGTTCGCTTTATCCCGGGCTGCTTCGGAGGTTGCTCCCGGCATGACCACCACAAACTCTTCACCGCCGTACCGGCAAACTATGTCACTCTCCCGGAACTGCTTTTGAAGAATGCCAGCGACGATCTTCAGGGCATGGTCTCCCGCTTCGTGGCCGTGGGTATCGTTGAACCGTTTGAAGTGATCGATGTCGACAATTAACAGGGATAGCGACAAATCGTTACGCTGCGCGACGGCGCTTTCATGTTCGAAAAGCTGATCAAAGTAGCGGCGGTTTTTCAGTCCGGTGAGTGCATCCTCGTAGGAAAACTTCTGCAACTCTTCCCGCAGGGCAATGCTTGAGAGGGTGATACCGATTCTCTGGATGGCCTGATCCAGCGCCGTAAGCAGACGTGCCGAGCCATACTCGCTCTCTGCCTTACCGAAAACGCCATCGCCCTCGAGCAGAAGCACACCTTCAGTCACATTGCCGGCACTGGCTGACTCCACATTCACCCAGAAACACAATGTACTGCTCTCAGCCTCTCTCCCCTCCCCCTCGGCGCCCTGCCACTGTTTCAGTTGCGGCAGCCTGGAGGGCTCCGGGAGGCCTTTGCGGGCATCCAGAATCACCGGGAGCGGAACCGGGCGACTGAAACCCCAGACGGCAACCCGATCATACCGCTCGTCTGAGCCCCGCTGATAAAAGGCGCCTTTAAGCGGGCTGCAAATATCCGGGAGCGCCCGGACAAGCAACCCGAACGCCTGCTTCAGGCCCAGACAGTCCTGAAGCTCGGTTATCACGTCGCCCAGAATCCGGTTTTTCTCATTTTCAAAGGTCAGCATCCGGACCCGCGCCTGCTCGCGCCGGGCCAGAGCCTCCGCCTTGGCGGTACGTTCGGCAACCTTTTCTTCCAGTGACACGTTCAGCCGCTTCAACGCCTCCTGGGTGCCTGCGTAGTGCCAGAGTGAAATAACCACCACCGCCAGAGAGAACAGGAGCATTCCCCAACTGACCGGGACCCGGCCCCAGGGAAGAACACCATGGGCCACTGCCATATCCACAATCAGCAGCGTACAGAAAAAGCCAAAGGCCAACAGCAGTACCTGTTGCTCGCGCAACATTTTACCGATACGACGAAGCACGACGGCAAAAATAATAACCAGAGAAACGAGAAACATGGCATCAAATGGCGGGAACGTGGATGAGAGATCAAACACGCCCGCCAGCGCGCCCAGCAATGCACCCACCAGGTAAACAAGATGAACTTTCCAGATCAGATTTATCACCCAGGGGCGATGATTGGTCAGCCATTGCTCCAGCAGCAGTGCCAGTGCCACCGGCAGCATGTAATAGGAGCCGGCAGCCAGGTAATCCCACATCAACGGCTGGTAAGCAATCAGTAGACTGGCCTGGCTCTCAGAAACCAGCATCAGGGCAGATGAGAGGGTAAACAGAGAGATAGTCGCAAAGGTTTTCTTTTCCGCCTGCAACAGCGCAAAGATGATCGCCAACAACGCAATCAAGGTGGCGAAACCCGCAATGACCAGTGCTTCGAGGGAATTCTTGAGAATGTAGAGAACCAGATCCGGATGATCCATGATGGAGACTTCGCCCCACAGCCCGATATCCGTGTAATTGGAGAAAATCCGGAAATACACCGGCTTGCCTTCATAGTTCTCCGGCAGCACGATTTCATGCCACGGCCAGCCCTCAAACCGGCCCCGGCCCTGGTCATCAAACTCGCCATACTGGTAGATTTTTTCACCCTCAACCCAGACCTGAACGATCAGATCGACACTGAAGATGTAAAGGACGGGCTCCTGCCACTCGCCAGTTGGCAGGGTGACCCGGAACCAGACATTCTCACGCCCTTCACGGCCGGGTGGATTGGAGGGAAAACCAATGCTTTGCCATTTTTCGGGTGCATCCTGCACCACCCACTCCGGAACACCGTCCTCGGTAAAGGGAGAATCACCCCAGCGATACTCCCAACCTTCGGCTACCGGCTGAGACGCTCCATAGGTAAGTGCAGGCAGTATCAAGGCCAGAAACGCGGTAACCAGACGAAGCAGGCTAATCTGTGGCATCAGGAAGGCAAACCTGAGTTGTGGGGCGATCAGATCTGATTATAGTCCAGTCCCCGAAAATCCGGAGCACTCTTTCGGGGCATACGACCGGTGCGCTCAAGGCGATTCGTGACCATGCGATGATCGAGGCGGCTCCACCACCCATTCCGGGTCCTCAAACTCACCGATGGGTTTGATATCCACGAAAGGCGCAGCGCTGCGGATGATCGCGGCTACCTCGGGGTTATGCTGCCCTTCCATGGCATCCCGCTGTTCCTTGCTCTCCCAGGAGGCGATGGCAATCAGCGTATTGGGGTCGCCAATCTTGCGGTGCAGCTCGGTGCCGCGGGCCCCCGGCGCCTGCTGGATAATTTCGCTCGCTCTTACCCAAGCATCCGCGTATTCCTCGGCAGTATGGCCTTCCCGGATATGCACTTCGAAAATAAATTTCATGAGACCTCCCGGTGACTGCCGGCTCAATCGGGTCGCGTTATCCCATGATGGCGGCGAACACCGTTAACGTGAGGAGCGACCCATCACCAGCAACGCCAGGAGCGCAGAGCCCACCATCAGCAACAGTGCCACCGCATTGAGCACGGGCGTCGACCCTTCCCGAAGGCGATTGAAGAGGGCCACCGTCAATGGTGTATCACTACCTGTCAGCATAACGGTGGTATTGAAGTTTTCAAATGACATCAGGAAGGCCATGGCGGCCGCTCCGAAAATGGATGGCAACAGCCATGGCAGGGTAACGGTAAACCAGGCCACCAGGGGCGTGGCGCCCAGGTTAAGGGCAGCCTCTTCCAGCTGGGGATCAAACTTGCGAAGACGGGCAGCGATCACCAACGTACTCAGAGTCGCGATGAAGGTCACCTGCCCCATTACCACCAGCGTCATACCGGGCCGGAACAGGTCCAGTTCGATGCCCCAGGCGGCCGACATATCATTGGCCATGCCGCTGTAAAACACCAGTATGGACACCCCCAGAATGACACCGGGAATCACTAAAGGCAGCAGCATGAGCAGGTACAGGAACTCCTTGCCCCGGAACTGTACCCGTTCGAACAACACGGCGTTAACACACCCCAGGGCAACGCTCACCAGCGTTACCCAGAACGCAATTTTGGCACTGACCCATAGCGCCGTAAGCAGCCCATCGTCGTGGAAGAGTCCGGTGCGGCCCTCGCTGCCATCGGCGAAATACCAGTCCAGAGTGAAGCCTTTCCATGGCAGCGACGGAAACGGCGCGTCATTGAAGGCAAACACGGCTGTAACCAGCAGGGGCAGTGCGAGGTAAACGAAAAACGCCACCAGATACGCCAGGTAGAGCCAATCGAACAGACGGGATCGGGGGACGGAACGGATCATGGCTTCACCCTCATCCCATCACCTTGCGCAACGACTGGCCGGAGATTTTCAGACCGAGCCAGACGATGACCGAAGACAGCACCAGCAGCAGAACACCCAGTGCGGCGCCCTGCTCCCAGTTAAAGCGGGTAATGAACTGGGTGAAGATCTGCTCGGTAAACCAGGCGCTGTCCTTCCCGCCCATGAGCACCGGAGTCAGATAGCTACCCAGGGTAAGCATGAACACGACGATGCAGCCGGAGACAATGCCGGGCATGGCCCAGGGCACAACGATTTCGCGCAATACGGTACCGTGGCCGCCACCCAGATCGTAGCCGGCTTCCACCAGATTCTCGTCCATGCCATCCAGCGTGGTCACCAGCGGTACCACCATAAACAACAGCCCGTTATAGACCAGGCCGATAATGACCGCCACGTCGTTATAGAGCATTTCCACCGGACCATCCACCCAGCCCAGGGCCTGTAGCCAGGAACTGAACAGACCACTCTCACGCAGCAAGATCATCCAGCCGTAAGTACGTACCAACTCACTGGCCCAGAACGGAATCAGGCAGGCCAGAAACAGAATGCCCTTGGAGCGCCCCCTCGCAAGACGGGCTATGTACCAGGCAATGGGGAAGGCGATGATCAGCGTCAAAAAGGTAGTGAACAACGACATCACCCCGGTTCGCACGAACGTTCGCCAGTAATAGGACTCGGTAAAGAAGTTCTGATACTGCTCAATGCCCCAGGCAATGGTGTCCCAGCTTTCCCGCACCTGGAACGACACCCGTAACATCTGGAGGTGGGGCAACAACACCAGCAACACGATCCAGAGCAGGAACGGGGTAAGCAGCAACCAGAGGGATAAGCGACTGACCGATGACTTCACGGACTGTCGGCTCCAAAGACCCTGGCCAAAGCCGGATTCCATGCCAGCCGGATGGAGCTGTCGGCAGACAGCCTCGGTGCCGAGCCATCCTGGGGCAGGCGGGCATACACCGGCTGGCCACAGCTCTCTGCCTCAACCCGACTGTTGGCTCCATCGAACAGGGTGGTTCGCACCTTTGCCTGCATTGATGAGAAACCGGCACAGAGGGCATCACCTGACAACACCAGCGATTCGGGCCGGATATACAGTTCGGCCCGATGGCCGGTTCTGAGGTTGTCCGATGCCACCCGTCCCTGAACCAGAACACCATCATCCAGACGGATGTCTGCCAGATTATCCCGCACCGCTACCAGTTCTCCGGACAACCGATTATTGTCGCCGACGAACCCGGCTACGAAGGGTGTGGCCGGTTCCCGGTAAAGTTCCTCCGGTGGCGCCACCTGATCAAACCGCCCGTCCCGCATGACGGCCACCTGATCCGACATCACCATGGCTTCCGACTGGTCGTGGGTGATGTACACGAAGGTGGTGCCGAACTGCTTCTGCAGGTGCTTGAGCTCCACCTTCATCTGCTCACGGAGTTTCAGATCGAGGGCGCCGAGGGGTTCGTCCAGCAGCAGAAGCGTGGGCTCCAGTACCAGGCAGCGCGCCAGCGCCACCCGCTGTCGCTGACCACCGGATAGCTCCTGTGGATTTCGGTGCTCAAGATCCGGCAGGCCAACCTGCTCCAGCACCCGGGCAATGCGCTTTCGACGTTCTGCCAGTAGCATCTTCCGGCGCTTGAGCCCGTAACCGATGTTGTCGCCCACGGTCATGGTGGGGAACAGGGCCAGATGCTGGAACACCATGTTCACGGGCCGCCGGTTTGGTGGCACATCGTTCATGCGCTGGCCACGGATGTGGATGTCACCTTCATCGGGCTTGTCAAAACCGGCCAGCAGTCGCAGGAGAGTGGTTTTGCCGCAACCGGAGGGGCCAAGAATGGAGAAAAACGTGCCCGCAGGCACGTCCAGGGACACATGGTCCACCGCGGCATTGCTGCCAAAGCGGCGGACCAGTCCCTCACAGAACAGATCCGAATCCATTCCCATAGGGATCAGTTCGCGGCCTGGACGCGATCCAGCACCTGGCCTTCCATGGTTTCCAGTCCCGGGGGAACCGGCGGATACCACTTGATGTTGTTGATGGCGGCTTCATCAAAGCTTTCGCGATAAGCGTCCCTCAGATCGGCTTTGACAAACTCATCGGCACCTTTTGAGGCGGTGAAGTTGCCCGACGCATTGGTAATACGGGCCGCAATCTCCGGCTGCATCACGAAATTGATCCACTTGTAGGCGGCTTCTTCGTTCTCGCTGCGGCGAGGAATCGCGAAGGTATCGATCCAGCCCAGGGCGCCGGATTCGGGGGCCACAAACCGGATGTCCGGGTTCTCGGCATTGAGCTTCCAGCCGCCGGCATCCCAGGCCATGGCCGCTTTCACTTCACCGGTACGCAGCAGGGCCAGCAACTGGTCGCCACCGGTCCAGTAGGTTTTCACATTGCTTTTGCAGTCGATCAGTTTGTCCTCAACCTTTGCCATGATCGACTCGTACTGGTCCCGGTCATCGTAGGCTGCGAACGGATCCAAACCCATCGCAAAGGCAAAACCGATCAGTGTGGGTCGCTTGAGGCGGTAGCTGACCTGTCCTTCGACAGCAGGATCACACAGGTCGGTATAGTCAGACACGGTATCCGCTACCGAGCTGTGCACGATCAGACCACTGGTTCCCCACACCGAGGGCACTCCATAAAACTGGCCATCCAGTTCGGTGGAATCCTGGGTCGCCTTGACCATGGACGGCTGCAACTGATCCGTGTTCACCCGGCTGAAATCGATCGGCTTGTAGATATTGAACTGGCGCTGCACACCAACAATCCGGTCCTGGCTCGGCTGGGCCAGGTCAAACCCGGCACCGCCCGTGGCACGGAGCTTGGAAATCATGTCTTCATTGTTGGAGAGGGTAACCTTCACATCGATGCCGGTCTCCTCCTCAAACTGGGCGACCACATCATCCGGGGCGTAGCCACCCCAGGTAATCAGGCGCAGCTCTTCAGCCAGGGTACTGCCAGAAAAACCTGTGGTGGCAAGGGCTGCAGACAGCAAAAAAGCACGGTTCCGTATCGAGCGAGAGGGCATGATCATAACGTGTCCTTACTGATGGCAAGTTCAGAAGTTTGCTAACCATTTGTTATCAGGAAGTTATAGACCATGTATTGCAGTTTTGTGAAACCCGATACAAAAAAACGGAGGCCGCAGCCTCCGCTTTTTCAGGACCATTAACAATCCGCGCGCTTAGCGGCCAGACTTCAACATTTCCCAGTACTTGGCGTAGACCTGCAGGGCGTCGTCGCCGATGTCGGTCTGGAACTCCGCGTTGATCATATCGGTGGCGTTCGGATAGCTTGCCCGGTTATTCGCCACTTCGTCCGGCAGCAAGTCCCGCGCTGCCAGGTTCGGAGTGGCATAACCGATCTCCTTACTGATCAAAGCGGAGATTTCCGGCTGCAACACGAAACTGATGAACTGGTGGGCCGCTTCCGGATTCTTCGCGTTCTTCGGAATCACGAAACTGTCCAGCCAGGCAATGATGCCTTCTTCCGGATAGACGTACTCCAGCGACTCCATGGTGTCCTTGCCCATCACGGCTTCGCCGTTCCAGATCATACCCACGTCGGTCTCACCCTCCAGGTAAGGCATGCGGGGCGCATCGGAATTGAAAGTACGAACCGAGGGCATGAGCTCGGACAGCTTTTCATAGGCCGCCTCGATTTCATCCGGATTGGTGCTGTTGCCGGAATAGCCCAATACCCGCAGGCCAACGTGGAAAACCTCCCGCATGTCGTTGGTCAGCATCACCCGGCCATCGAAACGGTCTTCCCACAGGTCTTCCCAGGCAGTGACAGGCTCACCTTCGATGTCTGCGGTGTCCACGGCCAGCCCCGTGGTACCCCAGAGGTACGGGACGGAGAATTTGTTCTCCGGATCAATATCCAGGTTCACCAGTTCCGGGTCCAGATTATCGAAGCCCTCGATCTTGCTGCGATCGATCGGCAGCAGCAGGTCTTCCTGACGCATCTTGCTGACGTAGTAAGTAGAAGGTACCGCCAGGTCGTAGGCTGCACTGTCATCCAGCAATTTCAAGCGGGCATACATGGCCTCGTTGCTGTCGTAGGTGGTGTAGACCACCTGGATACCGGTTTCCTCAGTGAAGCGGTCGAGCGCTTCCTGGGGCATATACTCGGACCAGTTATAGAGGTTGAGAACCTGGGGCTCCTCGGAACTGCACCCCGTCAATCCCACTGCCAGCAAGCCGGCCAGTGCCAGTTTCTTCATCGTTTGCTCCTTATCAGAATCCATTGAGACAACATCAGCATAATCAGTGAAAACACCAGCAACAGTGTGCCCAGGGCATTCACCTCGGGTTTCAGGCCCACACGCACCATGGAGTAAATGCGCAGGGGCAGAATCTCGTAGCTCGGGCCACTCACAAAAGTACTCACTACCACATCATCGAGGGACAGTGTAAACCCTAGCAGCCAGCCTGCCAGTAATGCCGGCATGATCACCGGGATCAGCACGGTACGGGTCATGGTGAAATCAGAGGCACCAAGATCCCGGGCGGCCTCGGGAAGGCTCTCATCGAAACCACTCAATCGAGCCATGACCGTGATCACCACAAACGGAAGACAGAAGGTGACATGAGCCAGTAGCAGCGATACATAGCCGAGCTGCAACCCCACCAACAGAAACAGGGCCAGCAACGAAATGGCCAGGACAATCTCCGGCGACATCATCACCACAAACAGCATGCCATTGAGCAGCTTCTTGCCCCGGAACCGGTAACGATGCAGCGCCAGGGCGGTCAGGGCGCCAATCACCGTGGACACGGTGGCGGCAGACAGCGCCAGCCAAAGGGAATTCCACATGGCATTGACCATGGCCCGGTTATCGAAAAGCGCCTCGTACCAGCGCAGGCTGAGCCCGCCCCAGGCATAACCGGTGCGGGATTCGTTGAAGGAGAACACCACCAGCACCACGATGGGCACGTAGAGCAAAATGTAGACGAGGGTCAGATAGGTGCGGGGCAACCATCGTGTCATCAGGCACCCTCCTCGCCAATTCGCCGTTTACTCAGGCGATGGGCGAACATGAGGAACGCCATGGTCAGGGTCAGCACAATGCTGGCCGCCGCCCCGAAGGGCCAGTTGCGGGCATCGAGGAACTGGTTCTTGATCACGTTACCCACCAGCAGATTGCGGGAACCGCCAAGAATATCCGGCACGAAGAAAAGCCCCATGGCCGGCAACAGGACCAGCATTACACCAGCCAGAACTCCCGGCAAAGTCAGCGGCACAATCACATGAATAAAGGTGGACAGCCGACCCGCGCCCAGATCGTGGGAGGCCAGCAGCAACTCCTGCTTCAGGTCTTCGAACACCGAATACAGCGGCAGGATCATAAACGGCAGCAGCAGGTACACCAGCCCTATGATTACCGCACCCTCGGTATAAAGCAGCTGCAGGGGCTCATCAATCAAACCGATCGACATCAGGGCGCTGTTCAGCAGACCGTTGGTAGCCAGGATCAGCTTCAGGGCGTAGGTGCGCACCAGGGAGTTGGTCCAGAAGGGCACGATCAGCAGGAAGATCAGGATCAGCTGACGCTGCTTGCCCACCTTGGAGAGCGCCCAGGCAAACGGATAACCGATCAGCAGGCACACCAGGGTCGTCATTGCCGCCATGTACAGGGAATGGAGGAAAACCTCCAGATACAGCGGGTCAAACAGCTGGCGATAGGCGTCCAGATTCAGAGGCAGCGACAGAAAGGTTGCCGGATCCCGGGTCATGACACTGGCGCCTACCACCAGGAGATTCGGTGCCAACACCAGAAACAGGAGCCAACCCCAGACCAGGATCAGGACGGCGGTTTTGAACGGCTGCTGCATAACGCTATGCATCGGCCGCAAGTTCCTCTTCCGTTGCGGTTTCGCCGGGCAGCAGCCATTCCCAGCCATCCACCCAACTGACCTTGACCGGCTCGCCCAGGCGGTAATCGAAGGCGGGATCGTCCTCATCAAAGAATTCGCTGGCCAATACCTCGGTGCCATCGTCCAGGTGAATGACAGAATCCAGCGTGCTGCCTTTGTAGTTACGCTCAACGATCTTGCCCGCGACACCCTGCTCATCGGCCGGATCCAGCACCCGGATGTCCTCAGGCCGCAGCAGCACGTTCAGGGGCTGGCCTTCGCTTACCGAAAAGTCGGGGCGGCGCAGGGTTCGTTTGAGGCCAAAGACATCCACGGTAATAGAGCCATCGTGAACCGACTCGACCGTGCCGGGGAAAAAATTGGTTTCCCCCACAAACCGGGCGGTAAAGAGGTTGGCTGGCCGCTCGTAAACCTCCCGCGGAGTGCCGAGCTGCTGCACCACGCCATCCTTGAGGACCACTACGCGATCCGACATCGACAGCGCCTCTTCCTGGTCGTGAGTTACGAATACGAAGGTGATGCCCAGCTCCCGCTGCAGGCGTTTCAGCTCAACCTGCATGGTACGACGCAGCTTGTAATCCAGGGCCGAGAGCGGTTCATCGAGCAGTAGCAGCCTCGGCCGCTTGACCACTGCCCGGGCGATGGCAACCCGCTGCTGCTGGCCGCCGGACAGCTGATGCGGCTTGCGACGGGCAAAATCCTGCAACTGGACCATGGCCAGCGCTTCATCGACTCGCTGGCGAATCTCGTCCTTCGGGCGCTTTTCCATCTTCAGGCCATAGGCCACGTTGTCGAACACCGACATGTGGGGAAACAGCGCATAATGCTGGAATACGGTATTGAGCGGACGGTTTTCCGGGGCAGTGTGGGTGAGATCTTGTCCCGCCAGGGTGATGCTGCCCTCATCGGGATGTTCGAAACCGGCCATCAGCCGCAGCAGGGTGGTTTTTCCGCACCCGGAAGGGCCCAGCAGGGTAATGAACTCGCCGTCGTAGATCTCAAGATCCAGACCGTCGAGCACCGTTTTGCCACCGAATTGCTTGGAAAGATTGCTCAGGGATAGCAGTGTCTGTTTCATCGGCGCTGCCCAAAGAATGAGCGGCCTATTTTTCCAGAAACCGACGCAAACAAAAAGGGGCGCCGGGGTATTACAGCCCCGGCGCCCCTTTGACTGACAAAGTCCTCAAGCCTTTGGCTGGCTCTCAGGTATTGTCAGGCTTCAGTCCTCAGCCACACTGTTCAGGTAGGCCTTGTCTGAAATATTGGTCCACTGACGAACCTGCTTCAGGTAGTCACGCTGGGACTCGATGATTTCCTTCGCCAGCGGATCGTTCTCCGCAGCCTCGGCCAGTAGCCGGTTGGTGGTGCTGCGCAGGGCATCAATGACTTCCGGCGGGAACACCTTGTGGGTCACATCCGGGTAGTCTTCCTTCATGCGATCCCAGGCTACGCCACTCTGGTGGGTGCTCTGGATGTACATGTCATAGGCGGCGGTGCGCATGGCCACACGCAGGATTTCCTGAAGATCCTTTGGCAGCTCTTCCCAGGTCTTCTTGTTGATCAGGAACTGGACTTCCGCGCCCGGCTCCTGCCAACCCGAATAGTAGTACTTGGCGATCTGATGGAAGCCCATCTGGAAATCCAGGGCCGGACCGACCCATTCAACGGCATCCACGGTGCCACGCTCAAGTGCGGTATAGAGTTCACCCGGCGGCAGGTTGGTCACGGCAACCCCCAGCTCGGACATCACTTCGCCAGCAAAGCCCGGAGTACGCATCTTCAGCCCCTTCAGGTCTTCCAGCGAGTTGATTTCCTCGCGGAACCAGCCACCCATCTGGTTACCGGTATTACCGCCCGGGAAAGACAGCATGCCGTACGGCTCGTAGACCTTCTGCATCAGTTCCATGCCCTCGCCGTGATAGAACCAGGCGTACATTTCAGGCGCAATCAGCCCGAATGGGATGGTGGTGAAGTACATGGCGTTCGGGATGGTGCCCTTGTAGTAGTAGGACGCGGTGTGACCCATGTCGTACTGGCCATTGCGCACCAGATCAAAGATGCCGAACGGCGCCTTGTGCTTGTTGGACGGATCTATGCGGATCTGCAGACGGCCGTCCGACATGGTTTCTGCCATGTCCGCCATATGCTGAACTGTCTCTCCCAGTACCGGAGAGTTGGGCCCCCAGGTTTGCGCAAGGCGCAGAGTATAGTTTTCCTCGGCGAGGCCGATGCTGCTTGCGAGAAGCAGCGCCGACGCTACCGTTGCTTTCAGCAGGTGGGTCATTGTCGTTGAACCTCTATTTCATTGTTATGTTGTGATTTTTGATGCCTCGGAGATAGTAACCTGAGAGTTTAAAAAAGGCCAAAATCTGTTCATCCGGGCGTTTATTGGCTATGTTGAATACCACTGATTGCAGTAATTCCAGGGATCCGGGATACAGTCCATGCCAGACAACGAGCTTTCCAGACATCGGGCACAGTTAGAGGCCCTCCGGGCCGCCTACGTGGAAAAGTTGCCCGAGACGTTTGAACGTCTCGAAGCGCTCATCGACGCGATACCGACCGACCCGAGTGATGCATTCGGGCTCGACAACCTGAACGCCTCACTCGGACTGCTATACCAGGAGGCCCACAAGCTCGCTGGCACTTCCGGTTCTCTCGGTCTTGAGTATGTTTCTACAGCGGCAAGGCAGTTGCTGTCTCTTGCCGAGAACTGGCACACGCATCCTCTCGACGCTCTTTCGAAAAGAGAAACGATGGATACGCTGGTCGAGACCATGCGAAATTGCGACCTGAAGCCGGTTGAGGAAAGCCCTGGACCCAATAAACGCGGCTCTCGGAAAATCCACATTGTGGACGATGACGAGTTGGTGGCTCAGGAAATGCTTACCTGGCTTATTGAGGCCGGATTTGATGCGGAAGTTTTCCTGTCTTCGTCGGTTTATCTGGATATATTTGAAACGCTTGCCCGGCCAGACATGATTATTATGGACGTCGCCTTTGGCGAGGACATGAGCGCGGGGCCGGACATCATTCGACAGCTTCGCAACCGGCTGGGGAGAATGCCGGCGGTTATCTTTCTTTCTATCCATGACGAAATGCCCGCCAGGCTTGCAGCACTCCGGGCGGGTGCCTCGCGCTATCTGGTCAAACCGGTCACCAAAGACCGCCTTATGGACCTCGCCCATGAATTCGCCGAGCGCAAGCACACGACAACCTACCGCGTACTGCTGGTAGATGATGATCAAACCGCCCTGCAGGCCGCAAAAATACAGCTGGAATATGTTGGGCTTGAGGTACATGCCTGCGAGGAACCTCTGCAGGCATTGACGGTTGCGCGGGCGATCAGGCCAGATGTGATCATTCTGGATATTGTGATGCCCAACGTCTCCGGGACAGAACTCGCTGCCATCCTCCGGGAGGACCGTGAATTCGATGCCACTCCCATCGTCTTCCTGACGTCACAGTCTCATCAGGATGAGAAAACCCTGAGTGTTGCCCTCGGAGGCGACGACTACGTCCTGAAGCCGTTCGACACCGACTACCTGACGGCCACGGTCCGCGCCCGTGCCAAACGCTCCCGAAGGTTGCGCGAGCTCATCAATGCGACCGACAGCCGCTGATCAGACCTTGAACTGACCAACTAGCTCCCGAAGGCTCTCACCCAGGCGCGCCAGTTCGTGGCTGGCTTCGTTGGTCTGGTTTACGCCGGTATCACTGCGTTGGGCAGCATCGACAATACGGACCACGTTCTGGTTGATTTCTTCGGCAACCTGGCTCTGCTGCTCTGAGGCTGTGGCGATCTGAGTCACCTGATCATGAATCTTGCCGACCGAGGTCTCGATGGTTCGCAACGCGCTGGTTGCATGATTGATCCTTTCGACGGTTTCCGTCGAGCGGTTGCGTGACTTGTTCATCCGCTCAACCGATGCCTTGGATTCGGTAACAAAGCCGTCAATCATGGTGCGAATCTGATCAGCGGACTCGGCGCTGCGTTTCGCCAGCTGGCGAACCTCATCCGCAACCACTGAGAAACCACGCCCATGCTCACCAGCCCGTGCAGCCTCGATGGCGGCATTAAGGGCCAGCAGATTGGTCTGCTCAGTCACAGCATGAATGACATCCAGCACCTGCTGGATCTCATCGGACTTTTCCGCCAGAGCGTTGATGCTTCGGGCGGTATCTTCGATCTCTTCGGACAGTTTGTTCACGGCACCCTGAGCACTGCTGATGGTTTCGCCACCTTCCCGGGCCATGCGATCGGCGTCTGAGGCAGAGCTCTCAACCTCATTGGCATTGCCGGAAATCTGCTGGATGGTGGCGGCCATTTCGTTGATGGCTGAGGCGATCTGGTCAGTCTCGGAGCCCTGCTCCTGAACCGAAGCCCGGGTTTCATTAGCCACCCGGCTCAACTCCTCGGCTGCGGACGCTACCTGATCGGTGGTCGCGCCCACCTCACGCATGGTGTCCTGGATCTTGACCACGAAGGCGTTGAAACGCCGGCCCAGCTCGGCCAGTTCGTCAACGCCTTCGTCTGGCAGGCGCTGGCGCAGGTCACCCTCACCGTCGGCGATTTCCTGCATCATGTTGCTGACGCTCTTCAGTGGCCGGGTCACACTACGACCCACGAAAATGCCGATTACCAAAGCAACCACAACTACCAGGACTGTCACCAGCAGGATAAAGCCCAGGGTCTCGGCCATACCGGCTTCAATTTTTTCTCGAGCCGCTGCCACCTGGCGATCGATGTCGGTGATGTAGACGCCGGCACCGATCATCCAGTCCCAGTCCGGGATGATGGTGGAATAGGACATCTTGGGTTCTTCATTGCCGGAGGCCGGGTTCATCCAATCGTAGCCGTAGAAGCCCTCACCGCGGGCCGCGTTGAAAAGATTGCCAACCAGTTTTCTGACAACCGGGTTTGTCGTGGGGCCTTCTTTCGAGGGATCCGGGGCATACGCCAGGTTGAAAACGTCCCGGGTGTAGGCGAATACATAATTGGTTTCATCAAAACGGATAGAACGCAGACGCGCGGCAGCCGCTTCCTTCGCCTCCGCTTCTGTCATTGAGGGGTCGTTCTTGGCCTCCAACACCACCGCCTCAGCAGCATCAATCAGGTTCTGCAGCCCGGTCTTGCGCGCATCGAGAAGACTGGTCTCCAGGCGCTTGAGCTCGGCTTCTCCGTTCGCCTGAATCTGGTTGGCGGTGATCCAAGCGAGGGTTGCCGCCGTTATCAGTACGGGCACCAGTATAGCTAAAAGTAGGCGGCTTCGAATTTTTAACCGACTCAAAACATTCATGTTTCCAGACTCCAGGGAACTTACTATTGATGCGGATTATCCACAGACCCACTCAGGTGCTCTGTTCCAGTTTGTAAAAAGAGGTTTCAGAGACCGACGCATGGCGCGTTCGGATTTCTGGACAAACTGATCTTCCGCCATTGTTATCAGACAAGTAGAGTATCGGCAGTAACGAAAATGTCTTGAGCAAGCGTTAGACTAAAGGACCACTACGAAGGTAGGCCAATGAAGCACCTGTTTCTGGTTCGCCACGCCAAATCCAGCTGGGCTGATGAGTCTCTGTGCGACCATGAGCGCCCTCTCAATGCCCGGGGTGAAAGCCAGCTGGCTCCGCTGGGCAAGGCACTGAAGGCTGCAGGCGCCCTGCAAGGTGAGATTTACTGCAGTAACGCCACCCGTGCCCTGGCGACCCTCGAGGGGGCCATGCCCGAGCCTGTTATGCCCGAGCACTGGCACACTCAAAGCGAGCTCTATACGTTTGACTACCGTCGGTTGATTGCCTGGCTGAAAGAGCGGGAAGAAGATGCCCAGGTTATGCTTGTAGGTCACAATCCGGCCCTGCTGGAACTGGCCCAGTGGCTGTTAAAACAACCTCCCGAACAGCTACCCACCGCCAGCTTCATTCACATCCGCCTCCCGATCAAACATTGGCACCAGCTAGACCGGGGCAAGGGCAAGCTGGTGGCTCTGATGACGCCACAGGATTACAGCTATGCCCACTTCGAACGGAAACTTAAAAAGAAAGCCAGAACCGAGGGAGACGACCCGGCAAGGGACATCCCCAAGGCCCTTCACCACCAACATGATCGGCTATGGCAACTGGAGCGTGGCGTTATCCTGGGCCTGGACGACGAATTCCTGCACCAATACCGGATTGCGATTCGGCGCAGCCGGGCCATTGCCGAATCGGTGCAGGAAGTGACCGGTGACAAGACGCTGGCAAAAGCGGTTAAAACCCTGAAACGTCATGCCCGTGCGACGGGACCGTTACGCGATCTGCATGTTTTTCTCCAGGACTTGCCTGAATTGTGTGGCGACAATTCGGAAATCCGGGCAGCCCTGCAGATCTGGTTCGAACAGGAAGCCGCCAACCGCCACAAAAAACTGGTCAAGCGCCTGCAGAGCAAGCGCTATCACGACAGCATGGAGCACTGGCTGAACCTCATTGAGTCCCGAAAGTTCCAGAAGTTGGCGGAGACGCTGAGGGCAAAAGACATCCGAAAGGCGGTGGAGAGCCGTATAAAAGGGTTCAACAAATTGACCGCTGAGCTGATGCATACCTCCCCGGATGAGGATATTCATCGGCTTCGCAAGCAACTCAAGCGAATCCGTTACCTGATGGAGCTGGACTCGAAAACCTGGAAGTCCGAGCTGAAAACGATGAAAGCACGCCAAAAGCTGTATGGCCGCTTCCAGGATCTACATGTTCAGATCGAACTGCTTGACCAGTTCCACAAGGCGGCCCCGGAGGTCTTACCCGCCGCCCTCGACGGGATTCTGGAAACCCTGGAAGAGCGCAAAGTGGACGCCCGGAAACAGATTCTGACCCTTGGAGGACTTGATGGAGCCCCGTTATGACACCCTGTTTTACGACGGACAATGCCCACTGTGTGCCAAGGAGATTCGCACCTTGCGCAAACTGCAGCGTGGCAATCTCATCTTCGCAGACATCCACGAACAGCGTGATGGCAGCGGCAATTTGCCGAGCCATGAAACTCTGCTGCGACGCCTGCACCTGATGACCTGGACCGGGGAATGGGTCATCGGCTTGCCTGCAAACGTTCGGGCCTGGTCCCACACGCCCTATGGCTTTCTGTTCAAGCCCCTGCTGTGGCCCGGCATTTTCCAGATTGCCTCGCGTATCTACGGGAGATGGGCAGACAAGCGGTATGAACGGAAATACGCCTGTGCCTTCGGTGACAACGAGGCGGCTTAATCGTACATATGCGGAGTGACGCTCGGCGGTCGAACCCTTATCCTGAGGCATAACCTTATTCCATCAGTTTGAGGAGCTCAGCTATGAAAACTGCCCATGACCTTGTAGAAGCCGCCAGGAAAGAAATCCAGGAAGTGCCCCTGGATCAGGCGGACGATGCCATCAGGAATGCCGATCTTCTGCTGGATGTGCGTGATGCGGATGAATACCGGGCTGGCCATATTCCGGGCGCGGTGAACATTTCCCGCGGTTTGCTGGAGTTCAAGTTTACCAACGATCCGGCGTTTGAGAGCCGCGACATGAACATTGTCTGCTACTGCAAGACATCCGGGCGAGCCGCCCTGAGCGCCAAGGCCCTGAAGGAAATGGGCTACATGCATGTGCAGTCCATCGCCGGTGGATTCGATGCCTGGCAGGAAGCCGACAAACCGGTCGCCAAGCCGGAACTGCCCTCGTTCGAGTAATGGGCGCCTACAGGCAGCAGGCCTTGTACTTCCGGCCACTGCCACAGGGGCAGGGATCGTTCCGACCGGGCTTTAACTGGCCCTCGCTGGTATCGCCTCGAAGGTAATACCAGCGGCCCTGCTCCTGAACGAAATCGGAATTTTCTTCGAGAAAGCCCCAGCCCTTAGCCAGGCGGTAGAGCGCTCGGAAATGAACCGTGCCGCGATTGCCCGACTCACTGGTGTCCAGGATCTGCAGGCCGGTCCAGTCCGGCGAATCTTTTAGGTCGAGCGTGTCCGGTCGTGCGCTCTGATGCCAGGTGGCGCGCAGGTATTCCGGAAGATGGAGAACAAATGCTGCGTAACGGGACCGCATCAGTGCCTCCGGAGACGGAGCCGGTTTACCCTGATGGAAGGACTGGCAGCATTCAGGGTAGGATTTGCCGCTGCCACAGGGGCAACTTTGGTGTTCAGGCTGCTGGATCATCGGGGATCATTCTTTTCGACTTTGCTCCTGGCCCCGCAGTGTATCAATATCTGACCGGTACTGCTCCGGCCTTTTCCAACGACTTCCTGGTGATTTCCTTTGACGGATGTATCGCTGTTACAGATTCTTCTGGCCAACCTTGCCATTCTAGCCGGGGCCTGCCTGCAGGGCGTGGCCGGCTATGGCATTGGTACACTGGCTGCGCCATTGCTTTTTCTGATCAGCCCGGTGTTCGTTCCTGGCCCCCTGATACTGAATGCCACTCTGCTTACTGTCTTCATGCTGATACGCAATCGAGGCGCATTGCAGGTCCGGGAAGTACGCTTTGCCATTGTGGGCGGAGTGGTCGGCGCAATTCTGGCGGCTCTGACATTGCTGGTGATCTCGACGGCGGGCTTCGAGCTGATTTTTGGTGTTCTGATTCTCGCGGGGGTAGCGCTCAGCATTGGTGGGCTCAAGCCAGCGCTGAACGCCCGAAACAGTGTGATGGCCGGAGCCGCCTCGACCTATATGGGCACGATTACCGCGGTGGGTGGACCACCGATCGCATTGATTTACCAGAATGAAAAGGGGCCTCTGGTCAGGGCCAATATGTCCGCGTTCTTTCTGGCGGCCAGCGTCTTGAGTCTGTCTGGCCTGCTCGCCTCCGGCTACCTGGGCACCCGGGAGTTGTTCCTGTTCGCATTGACCTTCCCTGGCGTATTCCTGGGCTTCTGGCTGTCCGGCAAACTCGTCAACCGCATGCCCTTTGAAGGCCTTCGCCCGGTCATTCTCGGTATCGCGGCCATCGCCGGAACCGCAGCCCTTATTCGCGGCCTGCTCTCGCTTTAGGAATCGGCCCAGAGCCGGACACGGAACCGATTCTTGCGCCAGAGCAGCGCCAGCCAGATGGCATTGGCGTTGATCAGGAAAGCCAGGATCCACTCGAAAGCATCGTCCTTGCGGCTATAGAACTCCGGGGCCACGCCATTCAGGATCACTGAAAGAATCCCCACAGCGAGGGTCAGTTGGCAGAGATTCAACAGCCTCATGCCCGTGTGTTTCCAAAGTGGATGGCTGCGCAAGCCGGCGCTAACCAGCAACTCACAGATGAAGGTGAGCGAAAAATACAGAACCACACCAACACGGCGGACCAGATTGAAGCCGTCGCCGGCATGGCCCAGCGCCAGGGTATAGGCGGCAAGCGACACACTGGCCACCATACCCAGCCACGGGATCCAGGCAACCCCGGACGAATGTACGCCGAGCTGGCGCAACCACCGGCCGTTGAGCCACCAGAACAGAATCCCGAGCAAGGCCGCCGGCAGCATGGTACCTTTGAAAATGAAGTAAGATGTTCCGTGACGGCCGGTACGACTGATGCTGGTACAGCTATCCCAGTAGGGGTTGCACAGCTCCACATACCCTTCCAGCACCGATACGGTAAACGTGGTGTGTATGGTCAACAGCGGAATAAGAGCCGCTGCCAGAGCCAGCCACCACAGATGAAAGGAACGATGGTCATTCATTGGAAAAATCCCTCTGACCGACTCCTTGCCCGGCAACGCAACACCGGCGAACTTGTTCGCCAATGCATTGAATGAACATTATTTGACCAGATTTTGCAATCCGGTCCATCCTGTTAGAGCGATTTTGCCTCAAAATAGTGCTCCAGGGATTCAGGATTAGAGTATGAGTGCACCCCATCAGGAAATTGTTGAAAGCCAGATCGACGTGTCAGAACTCGCCATCGGCATGCACGTCACACGCCTGGACCGCCCCTGGGAAGATACGGACTTCCTGATTCAGGGGTTTGTTATTCGTGACCAGACGGAGATTGATGCGCTGCGGGCACAGTGCGAATTTGTCTTCATTGAAGGACGTATCGATGGGGCACCGCTTCCACAACACGGTAACGGCCACGGGCGAAAGCCTTCAGGCCTGATGGGACTCTTCCGCAGGAAACAGACGACCGTACCGGTGCACAATCCTCCTAAATCTGTACCACCCCGAAAGCGCGTTCGATACATCAACAAGATCGACGCTGGCCGGGAGATGGAAACCGCGATCATACGCTTCGAAGAGGCTCAGAAGACCGCCAAGTCCATCATGTCGGGCCTTAGGGTGGGCCGCACACTGGACCTTAACAATGCCCGGACAGTGGTAAACCACTGCGTGGAAAGCGTCCTCCGCAATGAAAACGCGCTGTTGTTACTCACAAAAATCAAGCACCAGGATGAATACACCGCCGAGCATTGCATCAACGTGTCCATTCTGGCGGCGGCCTTTGGCAAGCATCTGGGATTGCTTGAAGGAGAAATCCGCAATCTGGCCCTGTGTGGCCTGCTCCACGATGTCGGCAAGACCCGGATTCCCGATGAGATCCTGAACAAGCCGGGAGCACTGACGCCGAAAGAGTTCGACGTGATGCGTCACCACACCACCCACGGCCGCACTATCCTGATGGGTACCAGCAACTCCCTGAATACCGCCGTGGATGTCGCATTCAGCCACCATGAGCGGATGGATGGTTCTGGCTACCCTCGCGGACTTCATGCCCAGCAGATCCCCTACTTTGCCAAGATCATCGGTTTGGTGGATACCTACGATGCCATTACCAGCAACCGGATCTACGACAAGGGTCGGGCCTCCATGCAGGCGCTGGAAATCATCCACAAGCACCGCGGCACACAGTTCGATGAAGAACTGGCAGATGCCTTTATCCAGATGATTGGCGTGTATCCGCCGGGCTCCATCGTGGAAATGGTGAACGGCGAGGTTGGCATCGTTGTGGAGAGCAGGCCAGAGCACAAGCTGAAGCCCTGCGTTCTTCTGGTCAGGGAGGCCGATAAAAGCCTGACGAACCCCTACCGGACAGTCGACCTGAAAGTCAGTCCTGAAGACGCCGCGGGTGAAATCTATCGCATCGCCCGGGAAGTCCCTGACGGCACCTACGACATCGTGCTACAGGAGTTTGTTGACCAGGGTCTGATTGTAACCAAGCCAAACCCGGGCACTGACGCCACATAAAAGGGACAGTCTGTTACTTTCTAACCGGGAATGCCCTGCTATACTGCGTTGCAAACAAATTCCGGCACAACAAGACATGAAATCCGCCATCCCCTCCCTCAATCTTCCTGCCGCGCCAGAAGCTGGTGGCATTTCGGAGGTTACTCCCGCCGAGGGCCTCAGGGCCGTGCTCGACAACCTGGACGCCCTGGTTTACGTATCAGACCTTGAAACCCATGATCTTCTGTACATGAATGCTTATGGCCGGAAAATCTGGGGTTCCATAGACGGTAGAAAGTGCTGGGAAGTCCTGCAGGATAGCGCCAGCCCCTGCGACTTCTGCACCAACCACCTTTTGATTGATGCCGAAGGCACCCCGTCTCCGCCGCACATCTGGGAATTCCAGAACCGCTTGGACCAACGCTGGTACCAGTGCCGGGATCAGGCAATTCCCTGGATAGATGGCCGGCTGGTCCGCCTGGAGATCGCTACCGACATTACCGAACGAAAAGAAATGGAGCTGGCACTCAAGGAAGCCCATGAAAAAGCCCGGGCCGCCGCCTTGGAGGATGACCTTACCGGTCTTCGAAACAGGAGAGCCTTTTTCGAACTGGGCAACCAGCTTTTGAAGCAATCCCGAAGGAGCGGCTCGCCCCTGGCGATCATCATGTTTGATCTGGACTACTTCAAAAAGATCAATGACAACCACGGCCACGAGGCCGGAGATGAGGTGTTGCGGCACATCGGGCAGCTTCTGGAAAGCAATGTACGTGAGGCGGATATTGCGGCACGCATTGGCGGCGAAGAGTTCGCAATCCTCCTTGCCGATGCTCATGCGGTTCAGGCTTCAGAGCTGGCAGAGCGGCTACTGGAACTCATGCAGAAAACGCCAGTCCGGTACCGTGACGTGCGTATCCGGCCAACTGCCAGTTTCGGCATTTCAGCACTTCACCCCGAGGAGCCAGATCTCAAAAACCTTCTGGCCAGGGCCGATAACGCCATGTATCAGTCAAAAGCACTTGGCAGGGGCCGGGTGCGAATCAAACCCTGAACCGCACCCGGAATAAATCACACAAGTCACCCCGGCCGCTTGGTTACCGCCATGGTCAGCCGGGAAATACAGGTGGTTTTACCTTCTTCGTTCTCAAGCAGAATTTCCCATACCTGAGTGGCGCTACCAATATGGATGGCCCTGGCCGTGCCATACACCCAGCCTTTGGTCACCGGCCGGATGTGGTTGGCGTTGATATCCAACCCAACCGCAACGGTTTCCGAATCCTTCAGACAGCAATTGGCCGCCATGCTGCCCAGGGTTTCCGCCAGCAACACCGATGCTCCTCCATGGAGAATGCCAAACGGCTGGACTGTGCGTTCATCCACGGGCATACGGCCCTTCACATAATCATCGCCAATTTCCAGGTATTCGATACCCATGTGGCTGACGGCGGTGTTTTCGCTGGATTTGGCCAGTTGTTCGAGGTTGGGGGTGCGGGTCCAGATTGCCATAGGGGAGTTGCTCTCGATATTGTTGAAAACAGGAAAAACGCAAGAGCCCAGTTTATACAGATAGGATGCGAACTACCAAGCCCTTCTTTGCTCACCTGTCCCGGACTTTTCGAGCAACCTCTCAAACTCGGTCGCAGGCAGTGGCCGGCTGAAATAGTAGCCCTGGAAGCGGGTGCACCCCATGCTCACCAGGCGTTCCAACTGCCCTTTGGTCTCGACACCTTCGGCCACCGCGGATAACTTCAGGGCAGAGGCAAGAGCCAGGATAGTCTCGGCGATGGCTGCGTCATTGGGATCATCAAGGATGTCCCGGACAAACCCCTGGTCAATCTTCAGCTCATCCAGCGAGAGCCGTTTCAGGTAACCAAGGGATGAATAGCCCGTGCCGAAATCGTCCAGGGAAATGCGTATGCCCATGCTTCTCAGGGTTCGCAGTGTTTCCTCCACCAAATCAAGATCGTAAGCCAATGCACTCTCGGTAATTTCCACTTTCAGGTTTCTGGGGGATGCACCCGTTTTTCTGAGCAATGCCATCACAGTTGAGCAAAAAGACGGCAGATGGAACTGCCTCGCACTCACGTTTACCGACACCTGGAGCCGTGCCAGAGCACCGCCGCGTTGCTTCCAACTGGCTATCGTGGACATGACCTCTTCAAGTACCCAGTAGCCCACCGATTCAATGAGGCCCGTTTCCTCTGCCAACGGAATGAACTCGGCGGGAGACACCATGCCGCGGCCCGGGCAATGCCACCGAAGCAACGCCTCGGCACCTATCGGCTTTCCTTTCTCGTCAACAAGAACCTGATAGTGCACCGCCAGCTGGTTCTTCCGAATGGCCAGTCGAAGGTCGGATTCCATGGCCAGGCGTTCGGACACCTTTTTCTGCATCATGGCATCGTAGAAACGGATGCAGTTGCGACCGTCTTCCTTGGCACGAAACATGGCCATGTCGGCCTGACCAAGGAGCTCTTCGAGGGAATCATCGTGATCAAAAAACAGGGTGACACCAATACTTGGCGTACCGGTGTACTCAAAGCCATTCAGTTCATAGGGTTCGTTCAGTGCTTCCCGGACTTTCTCACAGACCTTTTCCACACGGGCCGCAGCGCTGGCATCATCGGCCGGAAACCCCTTCAGAACGAGAACAAACTCATCGCCACCAAGCCTTGCGACGGTATCCCACTCCCTGACTGTCTGCTTGAGCCTTTTGCCGACCTGAATCAACAGCTCATCTCCTGTCATATGGCCCGCCGAGTCATTGATGTTCTTGAAGTGATCCAGATCGATAAAGACCAGGGCGCCGTGGTTATGATCCCGGGTGCTTCCAGTTAACGCCTGGGCCAGGCGATCCCGCAACAAGCGCCGGTTTGGAAGGCCCGTCAACGCGTCATAGAACGCCAGTTTCTCTATCTCTGATTCCGATTGCTTGCGGTCACTCACATCGTAGAAGTACCCGTGCCAGATCATGCTGTCATCGGCCAACCGGGCAGGAACCGACCGCGCTTCCATCCAAGCCGTTGTTCCGTCCTGTTTCCTGGCCCGGAAGTTTGTTTCAAACGGCGTCATTTGCCGCCTTGATTCATCTACATCTTCGTCGAAGGATTTCTTGTCTTCTGGATCAATGAGGTCTAAAAGGGGCTTCGCATCGAAGCTGAGTGCATTGGCCGTGAGTCCGAACAGCTCCTTCACTTTTTCACTGATGAAGGGAAACGTAGTTTGCCCGTCGGGGTACATCCTGAACTGGAAAATAACCCCCGGAAACTGGTCTGAATACCGATAGAGGCTGTTTTCGAATCGCACATTGCGACTGGCCAATATCTGTCGGTGCACCGCAGCCCCCAGAACTTCGCCTACCTGGAGCAGAAAATCCTCTGTACCCGGATTCAGTGCACAGGAATGGTCAAGAAAATCGAACCCCAGAATACCGCTGACTTGCTCCTCCAACTTCAAACCAATGAGAACCAGACTCCGGATACTTTCACGAAGGAATTCCAGTTTCTCTTCTTCTGCATCGGGGGGAAGTTGTTCGACTTCGGGGATCACCAGAACCGGAAGGATCTGAAGCTGTTCCATAAGCCAGGGATATCGGTCCTTCGGAACATTTTGAATGGCATCCCGTTGGGGTGTGACGCCGTCTCTGCAGATTTCATGGGAGATTGAAATTGTCTGGGTGGCTTCTTCGAAATTGATCAGGTAGGCGCGATCAGATCCAAGCCAATCGCCAAGCTCAGCAATAACCCCGTGGATGCAGCCATCGAGTTCGTCAATCTTCGAGCGGGCAAGGTTGAGCGACAACCTGTACACGAAATCCCTGTGGCCCGAGGTAACTGCCTTTGCCATTGCTACGGACTCCTTCCCAGCAATACTGCCCATGAATTTTATTTTATACCGGGAGTACCTGTACTGAGTTACGACGGGTGCGCCTCAAAAGTTCATGTGCTAGCACTAACGGTAGCCTCTCAACTCGCTTTTGTATAACGAGCTTTATACTGCAGGATCAGCTCATCGACCCTGCCAGAGTTCACGAGCTCATAAAGCCGGTCCGCAATGCGCTCTCTCAGTTCAAAAGAATTACACGGCGAAGCCTTGGAAAAAGTCAGAAACAGGCCCTCACGGCTAACCGGCGTTTCCAGCGGAACGAAATCGTCAGCAATGCCCATGTATTCAAGTTTCACCTCTCCCTGAAGGACTTCATAGAGCACATAATCAACACGATCAACCAACGCCATCTGGAAGGATTGCTCAATGGACCGGACACCTTCAATGCGCAGATTCTGCTCTGCATACCGGTCGAAGTTCTGGCCAAAGCTGTTGTTGATCAGGGTACTGCCGCGCTTGCCCTTCAGGTCTGGCCAGTGGCGATAGACGAACTCCCGCCCGATGGGCACCCAGACCGCTGTTGGCAAGTGCGTGACCGGAGGAAGCAGATAATCCATGTAGCGAATGCGTTCCGACGTGATGAACGCCCCGGCTACCATATCAATCTCCCCCTCGCGCGCCATCCGTTGGACCCGGGCCCAGGAACCGATATCTTTCACTTCCACGGTTACGCCGAGGGGTTGGGTAATTTCCCGGAGCAAAGCAGGTACGGCGCCATTCAGGAAACCAGGATTTTGCTCGTCTCGCCAGAGCAGGGGCGGATACTCCGGATTACCACTCACGGTGAGTGTGTCGCACGGGGTTACTGCCGTGGCATTAGTCGGCGAAAGAATCATCGCGGCTGCAAAAAAGACAAGTGACTTACCAACAACAGAAAACAATAGCTTATTCAACTCTGACAAGACCTTCTTTGTGCCAGCCCAGACGGCCGGTTTCGACAACCTGGCGACGTATCCCCGGCACTGGCCGGATCATGAAAAGATCGCCGTTTCTGCCCACCATGGCTCGGGGTACACCAGTTGCTTTGGCTATGTCAGCGTGCGTTTCCATGTGTTCAGCCTCACCATGCACCGGAATGGCAATGGCAGGCCTGACCCATTTGTACATTAACTCCAGTTCTTCCTGCGCAGGATGACCTGAAGCATGAATTGGCAAATCCGCATCTTCGGCGGTGATAACCCGGACACCCAACTCTTTGAGTCTCGCCACGAGCGCCTCGATGGCTTCTTCATTGCCGGGAATAGCACGGGCGCTGAAGATAACTGTATCGCCGGCTTCCAGCTCGAAATCCGGATGCGTACCAGCAGCCAGTCTGCGCAGAGCCGTTCTGGGTTCACCCTGACTGCCGGTGGCCACGGCCATGACTTCATCCCGGGGCAGATAACCAAGATGAGCGGGATTGATCAACTGGTCAGCCGAATCCCACAGCCCGGCGGCCCTGGCGGCGCCGCTCATATTGATCAGCGAACGGCCTAACAGCCCCATATAGCGCCCGGTTTGTCGCGCAATCGAAGAGAGCGTATGCAGGCGGGCAATATTGCTGCCGAAGCAGGTCACTACAACGCGCCCCTCAGCGGATCGTATAGCCTGCAACAATCCGGTATGCAAGGCCGCCTCGGACACCGAGTGACCTGACACCGTTGCGTTGGTGGAGTCGCATACCATGGCGTTCACACCCTCTTTTGCCAGATCGGTAAAGGTCTGTGGCGAATAGCCATGGCCGACCAGCGGCTGCTCATCCAGCTTCCAGTCACCGCTATGAAAGATGTTACCTGCGGCGGTTCGAATCATCAGGGCGTTGGGATCTGGAATGGAATGCGTCAGCGCCAGCCACTGCACGCTGAACGGCCCGATCTGTTTGCTCTGGCCGGTCTCCACTTCAATGATCGGAACCCGGTGCAGCAGATCGAACTCCGCCAGTTTTCGTCGCAGAATTTCCGCAGTGAACCGACTGGTATAGATCGGACACTGCAACAGCGGCCAGAGATAGGGTACGGCTCCAACGTGATCCTCATGGGCATGGGTTATCACCAGACCCGCGAGGCGGTCACGGCGGTCAGCGATGAAAGCGGGATCCGCCATTTGTACCGGCGGTTCCCCCCGGTGGTGCACGGTTCCACCAGCGGCAATACGGCCAGGCTTTGGAAAGGTGACGCCGCAATCCACCATCAACCAGGCACCGTCGTGGCCATAGAGGTTGAGGTTCATGCCAATTTCGCCGGTGCCTCCCAGGGGCAGAAACCAGAGATCAGACTGCGCAGGAATCATTCGGCGGCTCGGTCCAGATACTTCAACACCAGGTCCTCGTGTATGCCTTCCATTTCAATCAGTTTCAGCGCCGCCCGGATATCGTCGGCGTACTGAATCACCGGCGAGTTTTTCGCAACGGCGATGTAAGAGCGCTCTCCGGGCACAAAGAACGGCGAGACCTCAATATCCAGACCCAGTTTCTCAACCGCGTACAAACCCACCAGTTCTGGCGCAATCACCACATCCACCCGGCCCTTCTGAAGCATCAGCATCAGGTTTTCATATCGAGGCGCAGGTTCTTTGAGCAAGCCCTCATCATCATCAAACCTCGGAAAATACGACGCGCCTTCGAGCACGCCAATAGCCCTGCCGTACAGATCGGCGTAGCGCTCAATGCGGTGCTCTTTGTTCAGATAAAAGAACAATCGTCGTTCTGGCGGAAACGCCGGTGCCACAAATTCCATCAATTCGGCCCGTTCCTCGGTTTCCAGAGGACCAAGCATGACATCAACCTCGCCCTGCTGGACCATTCTCAACACGCGCCTGAACGGGGCTTCCCGGTAGTGCACTTCCCAGCCGAGCCGATCGGCAATCTCCTCGAAGATCTCCACGTAGAGGCCGGTTCTCTCCCCACCCTCGAGAATCCGGTATGGGGGGGCATGGTTGGCACCCACGGTGATGGTAAGAGGTTCCACAGTTTCTGTGCCCTGCTGGGCCCAAGCCGGAAACACCAACACCATCAGAAGGGCGGCTGTTAGCACTCGCATTCCTGTCGTCCTTGCACGTGAGTCTTTCAGGTTCTTATGCAGTCTGGTCATCTGTGTCCAGTATAGACGGTTCAAGATCCGGGAACGTCGGATTTACGTAATCACGGTTGAAATCAACCACCCATGGCACAAGATCGGTTACCAGATCAGTCAAGAAGTGATTCACCAAACCGGCTGCACGTTATTTACCAATAGCTGTCGAAAGTGCCATTCATTCGTCAACAGAAAGGACGGACACCATGAAGATTCTGATGGTTCTCACCTCACATGACCAGATGGGCGACACCGGCCACAAGACCGGCTTCTGGCTCGAAGAATTCACCGCGCCCTACTATGTTTTCCGGGATGCCGGTGCAGACATCACCATCGCCTCGCCGAAAGGCGGCCAGCCGCCAGTGGACCCCAACAGCGAGGCGGAAGAGGCACTCACGGAAACCACCCGTCGTTTCCAGCAGGATGCCCACGCCAAGGAATCCCTTGCCAGCACCAAGAAGCTGAGTGATGTGGACATGAACGAGTACGACGCGATTTTCTATCCGGGTGGCCACGGCCCGCTCTGGGATCTGGTCAACGACGACAAGTCCATTGCCCTGATCAAGACCGCCTACGAGCAGGACAAGGTCATTGGTGCGGTTTGCCACGCGCCGGCCGTGTTCAAGAACGTGGAAGTCAAACCGGGCCAGAACATCGTTGGCGGCCGGGAAGTAACGGGCTTCACCAACAGCGAGGAAGAAGCAGTAGGCCTCAGCGGTGTGGTGCCTTTCCTGCTCGAGGACATGCTGAAGGAAAATACCGCCACCTACACCCGCGGTGACGACTGGGCTCCGCACATCGTGGTGGACGGCAAGCTGATCACCGGGCAGAACCCGGCATCCTCCGAGGGCGCCGCGAAAGCCGTTGTGCAGGCTTTGCAGGAGGCCTGATCCGGTAAAGACCGGAAGATGAACCCAAGGCCAGGTGAGATTCTCATCTGGCCTTTTTCTTACGCTTCGAGTTCATTCCCCCGCGTGACTGATCAACTGGCCAGGAGCGCCCTGCTCCAGCAGTTCACGAATATGATCCGGTATCGTCACTTTTCCCATCACTGAAGGCTGAATCAACACGTAGGTCACATCGGCATCAGCGATAAACGCCCCATCCCCATATCGGAAAAACTCCAGATGCAATGTAAACGAAGTGTTGCCGATTCGCCCCGCCCGAATACGCGCCTCCAGCACATCATCGAACTTCGCCGGGGCTTTCCAGTTCACGGTGAGGCTCACAACCTGAATATCCAGATCCTGATCCAGCAGATGCTGGTAATCGCCAAACAGCGTGCGAATATACTCATTCACTGCAATATCAACGAAATCCGCATAGCGGGCGTTGAACACCACACCCTGGGCATCGCATTCGCCATAGCGAACACGGAAACGAAAACGGAAAGGCAGATCACCGGCCATGAAGTGCTCCGATTAAAGTTCAGTTACTGTCGGCAACAGCTTCTCATATCTGTGCTAACGTTTTGAGGAATATCTCAAAAAAGCTGGCCATCGCTATGAGCAACCCCAAGCACACCCTGTTCTGGATGACGCTGTTCCTAGGCGTAGTCGCCATCGTCGGCGCACTGATCCACAAACCCCTGATCTCGGCCTTTATGGCCAACTGGGTTTTCAATCTGCTGATTCTGGGGGTTCTGATCGTCGGCATTGCGCTGACCTACCGGCAGGTGTTCGTGCTGTTTCCGGAACTGAAGTGGGTCGCCCAGTTCCGGACCGGACACGCCGGCCTTTCGGTGGTTCAGGAGCCCAAATTGCTGAAGCCGCTGGCAAGGCAGCTCGGCGAGGATGCCACCAAGGACCGGTTCACGCTGTCCACCCTGTCCCTGCGAACCGTACTCGATGGTATCCACTCCCGCATGGACGAACAGCGGGAAATCACCCGCTATTTCATCAGCCTCCTGGTATTTCTGGGGCTTTTGGGCACCTTCTGGGGCCTGCTGGGCACCATCAACTCGGTCGGCCAGGTCATCACGGGCCTGGACATGAGCCAGGAAGACTTCGGCAAAGTGTTCGCGGAGCTTCAGGAAGGCCTGCTTACACCCCTGGAGGGCATGGGCACGGCGTTCAGTTCCTCCCTGCTAGGCCTTGGCGGCTCACTGATACTTGGCTTTCTGGACATCCAGGCTGGTCATGCCCAGAACCGCTTTTATGACGGTCTCGAGGAGTGGCTGACCGGCGTGACCAACCTGGTAGACCGCGTAGATAGCGAGAAAGACCTGTCATGATTGGATCCAGGCGCCGAAGCCGCAGCACCACCAACGTCTGGCCGGGGTATGTGGATGCCCTCTCGGCTCTTCTGATGCTGGTGATCTTCATGCTGCTGGTGTACGTGGTTAGCCAGCTCTACCTGTCCCAGACCCTGTCCGACCGGGATACCCAGCTTGCGCGCCTGAATGCCCAGTTGAACGAACTCTCGGAGCTGTTGGGCCTTGAGGAAAGCCGAAGCGAAGCGCTGGAAGAACAGCTGACCAGTGTTCAGGCTCGCAACGACAGCCTGGTTGGTCAGCTTGAATCCACCCGCGAACAGCTGATGCGGCAGACCGCCATGGCCGATGCCCAGTCGGAACGGCTGGCCAGATTGGAAGAGTCCATCGACGAGAAAGACGAAATGTCCGCCAGCCAGCAGGCCATGATCCTGAGGCTGTCCAACCAGATTGCCTCACTCCGGGAACAACTCAGACAGATTGCCTCCGCACTGGAGCTCCAGGAACAGATGACCGCCGAGAAAGAGCAGGAACTGGAGCAGGTCAGTCGACGGCTGAATACCCTGCTGGCGGAGCGGGTCAGCCAGCTGGAACAGTATCAGTCGGAATTCTTTGCCCGTCTGCGGGATATTCTGGCAGGTAACGAGAACGTCCGGATTGTCGGCGACCGCTTCCTGCTGCCCTCGGAACTGCTGTTTGCTTCGGCCTCGGCGGAACTGGGCGAGGAAGGCCGGCGAGAGCTGGACAAGCTTGCGGATTTACTGCTGGATGTTTCAGCCAGGATTCCTGATGACGTTGACTGGATTCTGAGAATTGACGGCCATACCGATGTCATACCTATCAACACCCCGAGATTCCCTTCCAACTGGGAGCTGTCCACCGCCCGGGCGGTTGCAGTCGTTCGCTACCTGGCCGACCAGGGGGTTCCGGAACGGCGCATGGCGGCTGCCGGCTTTGGCGAGTTCTTCCCGGTGGCGGAAGGCACCTCGCCGGAGGCACTTCAGAGAAACCGGCGAATTGAGCTGAAGCTCACGGACCGCTAATTCTGCGAATGGGTCAGCAGGGCGTTCACCGTCCCGGTGTATGGCGCCTCAATGCCCAGGGTCTCGCAGCGTCTCAGGACGGCACCGGCGATACTGTCCAGTTCGAGGGGCCGCCCTTTTTCCTTGTCGACCAGCATGGACGTCTTGATGGCGTTGAAGTTGCTGATCAGGTCGAACATCTCGGCCAGATCCTCCGGCCCGAGGTTGACGTCGTCGGCCTCCGATGCAGCCACTGTTTCCGCCATCATTCCATGGACAATCTTCCGGAATTCTGGGTGGTGTGTGAGGCTCCGGGTATCAAGACCGGTCAGGGCGGACAGCGGATTCACACCGTTGTTGATCACCAGCTTGCGCCAGAGTTCGTAACGGATGTTTTCAGAGACGGTGGTTGGAATGCCGGCCGCGTTGAACAATGCTTCCAACCGTCTGAGCAGGGAAACGCGGGGATCGTCAGGTCGCTGCCTGGGCCAGGCACCCATCACAACCTGGGCAACGCCCTCGGCGAACACATGCCCGGGTTCGGTAATGTGGCCGCCAATGCGCACCGCAAGCCCACCCAGTACCCGATCCTCACCAACCACCCCGGCAATCACCGGCTCGTTGTCGACCCCGTTCTGGAGCGACAGTATCGGAACAGACGCGTTCTCCAGCCAATCGGAAATCTCATCCATGACCGGCGCTGTCGCCGTGGACTTCAGGGCGATGACGATCAGATCAAAGTCATCGGGTTCATGCTTCTGCATCAGCTCTGTGTGGGAAAAGGCCGGCAGTGCCTGATGCAGAATCTCGCCTTCATAATCCACAGTCAGGCCACCGGTTTTCAACGCCTTGAGATGATCACCACGCGCGGTCAGGACCAGCTCGTGTCCCGCCTGGGCGAGTCTTGCCGCGTAATATCCACCAATGCCACCGGCACCCATCATTAAAATCTTCAGACCTGCCAAGGGAACCTCACCGCTCAGAAAATGCCCGCCGAATTTGACACCCAGAGGAAGCAGACAAGCCGTTAGTCTGCAGGCGCCAGGCCCATTATATCAGGACCTGTGCCGAGGCAGCGCTCAACGGCCTGACCGACTGCCAGCAGCCGCTCTTCCCGCCAGGGCCCCATCAACAATTGAAGCCCTACCGGCAAACCCATCGAATCGAAACCGACCGGCAAACTCAGCCCACACAGGCCCAGATAATTCGCCACGGCTGTGTTGCGCAGAACCTGCATATTGGCCGCTACATAGGCATCAGGGTCCGCCAGACTGCTCACGGTTGGCGGCGTAAGCGTAACCGTCGGTGTCAGAAGAGCATCCACTGTTGATAGTTCTTCGGCCGCCTGAGCAGACAAACGATCAATCAGGGTACGGCGTTGAATGTACTCCCACGCGGGTAATCCCTCGGCTTTGTGAAGCCTGGCCGCCACATCGGGATCAAGCGACGATCTGTAATCCGGTAGCTCTTCCCTGATTAAAGCCGCCAGTTCCGGTGCTGCCACGCCGCCCTTGAGGAACATTGAATGAACCGTTGCCAGACCGGACAACTCAAACTTCACCAGCCGGGCGCCGGCAGCTTCAAGCTGTTTAAGGGATGCTTCGACAGTTTCCGCAATGCCGGGACTGCAATTCTCCCAAAAAAAACCATCCGGAACCCCCAGGGTCAAATGGGACAGGTCCGGGCTGGCAGGTATCCCGGCGCCTCTGCGAGCTAACATCGGGTCAAGCGCCTCGAACGCAAAGGCCAGATCCTCAACACGACGGGCCAGCAAACCGGGTGTATCCAGGGTGCTCGACAGCGGAACAATTCCGCGGGTGGACCAGCGCCCGCCTGTGGTCTTGAGGCCGGCCACACCCGTCATTGCTGCAGGAACACGCACAGAGCCGGCGGTATCAGTGCCCAGAGCCAGCGCCGCGGTTCCATTGATCAAAGACACTCCGGCACCTGAACTCGACCCGCCAGGCACCCGATGCTCATTCTTGCACCAGGGGTTTTGGGGGGTTGGCCAATGGGCGTTTGTTCCCAGCCCCCCGAAAGCGAACTCCACGCAGTGGGTTTTACCCACCACCGGAGCAAGTTGGGATTGCAAGGCTCGAACCAGAGGCCCTTCAGCCTCCCAGCTTTTCGGCAAGGCTCTCGCACAACCGGCGTAGGTGGGAAAACCCGACACCCCGAACATGTCCTTTACCGATACCGGTATACCCATCAAAGGCCCGGTGGAACCACCGGCAGCCCTGACTTGATCAGCGGCGCGGGCAAGTTCCAATGCCGGCTCGGGGCGCCAGCTGATATAGGCTCGGTTATCACAGTCCTTGCTGGCTTCTATCGAGGCTTCAACCAGAGACTCCGCTGTCATGTCCCGGGATCGGAGCCCATCAGCAAGATCGCGCAATGGCATCGACAGCAACTGTTTCCCGGCCATTGGGATTACCGCATCCAGCCAAATCCGGACAGCATCTGGCCAGCATTATTCATACCGCTGCTGAACATCCGCTGAGGGAATTTACATCCGCCAAGCGTAAACGCGGCGTTGAGGAGGCACACGGTTGGATCTTCCAGTTTACGGTTATGCCTGTTACCGGACAGGCCGCCCTTGACCGAGATCGCGGCACCCCACTGCTGGTCCTGAACCCAGCCGTTGATCATCTCACGCAGGTGCCGGTCATGCAGCGATACCTGGCTTTCGCGCTTGTCATCCAGACAGATCACGAGGACACCCTGCTCCCGAATGGTTTCCAGACATTGCCCGACAAGCCGGTACTCTCCTTCACTCATCCCGGTATTAAGTCGGAGCTCACAGAGGTCCGCCGGTTCTTCGGAAAGCAACGCCCGAAGAAAATTCTCTCTACCCTCACACGTTTCATCCTGAAAACCCGGAGCAAAGCCCCGGGAACTGAGCAGAGAAAAGACACGCTCCGAACGCTCATGATCCCCTTTCAGGTGGGTGACCTCCGGCGCCTGGAGACTTGTGTCCGTGCTTAACAGCAAGACACTCCTGACACTTTGCCCCCAGATCATCCTCGCTGGTCCGGAACCAGCTTGTCGCTGAGCCTCTAGGCTTCGTGCATCACATGAGACAAATAATACCGGCAGCTTGTCCACGATTTCCTCCAAAACGGGCCTGTCCAGAAGCTGGGACTCAGCGCCCCAGCTTCTTCGCGGATTGACCACCGATACCGAAATGCTGCTTCGGCATTTCATTGATGATGATCCGGACACTCTCTACAGGCGCCCCTAGCGACCGGCAAAGCGCATCGGTGACCTCTCTGATGAGCGCTTCCTTTTGCTCATCAGACCGGCCTTCCAGGATGTTGATCTGGGCGACAGGCATAAAACCTCCTTATTCGAATCGTGCGGATACCGTACCCAGGCCCTGGTATCGGACCGTGATGTTGTCACCGGGCTCAACCGTGATGGCTGCGGTAATACCGCCGGTCATGATGAAGGTGCCAGCCGGGATGTGTTCACCGCGCTCTGCCAGCAAATTGGCCAGCATGGCGACACTGGAAGCCGGATGGCCCAGAACCGCGGCACCGGCCCCAACGTCTACCACTTCGCCATTCTTCTCGACCACCACGCCCAGGGTTTTCAGATCCACATCAGCGACATCAGCCATCTGGCCACCGGTAATAAAGCGGGTCGAGGAGGCGTTGTCTGCCACCACACTCACCAGATCAAACTTGAAGTTTTCGTAGCGCGAATCGATCACTTCCACCGCGGGGATCACGAAATCGGTGGCGGCCAGAACCTGGCCAATGTGGCAGCCAGGGCCCTTCAGCGGCTCCTTGGTGACAAAGGCGATCTCGGCCTCGATCTTCGGGTGGATCAGTTCTTTGGTGTTCACCACTCCACCGTCGGGCACGCTGAAGTAATCCGCCAGGAATCCGTAGATCGGCGTCTCCACTCCCATCTGGGCCATCTTGGCCCAGGAGGTAAGGCCCATTTTCATGCCAACGACTTTGTTGCCACGGGCTTCCTTGCGACGGCGGATCTCCCACTGCACGTCGTAGGCATCTTCGAAGGTCATGTCCGGAAAGTCGTTGGTGACCTTGGTGATGTCATGGGCCTGCAATTCGGCGTTTTCCACGTGTTCCGCCAGGGCCAGAACCTGCTCACGGCTCAATGTCTTGCTCATGCGTTCTGCTCCTTCTGTGCCGCCAGCAGATCCAGCGCCACATCCACAATCATGTCTTCCTGGCCACCCACCATGCGGCGTTTGCCCAGCTCCACCAGAATATCCACGGTCTTCAGGCCGTACTTCTGCGCTGCCACTTCGGAATGGCGCAGGAAGCTTGAGTACACACCGGCATAGCCCAGCGCCAGGGTTTCACGGTCCACACGAACCGGGCGGTCCTGCAACGGACGCACGATGTCGTCGGCGGCGTCCATCAGGGCGTACACGTCGGTGCCGTGCTCCCAGCCCATCTTGTCGAAGGCGGCGATGCAGACTTCCAGCGGCGCGTTGCCAGCGCCGGCGCCCATACCGGAAAGGGAGGCATCCACCCGGTCACAGCCCTCTTCCACCGCCACGATGGAGTTGGCTACACCCAGGGCGAGGTTGTGGTGGGCGTGAATGCCGGTCTGGGTTTCGGGTTTCAGCACGTCTTTTAGAGCCCGGAACCGGTCGCGGATGTCGTTCATGTTCATGGCGCCGCCGGAATCGACCACGTACAGGCAAGTGGCGCCGTAGTCTTCCATCAGCTTGGCCTGCTCAGCCAGACCCTGCGGGGTCTGCATGTGGCTCATCATCAGGAAGCCGACGGTATCCATGCCCAGCTTCCGGGCGTGTTCGATGTGCTGCTTGGACACATCCGCCTCGGTGCAGTGGGTAGCCACGCGCACAATCCGGGCGCCGGCGTTGTAGGCGTTGTCCAGATCATGGACGGTGCCGATGCCGGGCAGCAGCAGGGTGGCAATCTTCGAATGGGTAACCACTTCGGCCACCGCCTCGATCCACTCCAGGTCGGTGTGGGCACCAAAGCCGTAGTTGAAGCTGGAGCCCTGCAGTCCGTCGCCGTGGGCCACTTCGATGGAGTCCACCTTGGCCTTATCCAGCGCACGGGCAATATCCTGCACGTTCTTGATGGAGTACTGATGACGAATGGCGTGGCTGCCGTCTCGCAGGGTCACGTCGGAGATGTAGAGTTTTTTGCCGGGATTGAATGTCATGGGAATACCCTCCTCAGTTGACCAGCGATTCGGCGATGCGCTCGGCGGTACCGAGAGCGGCGGAGGTCATGATGTCCAGGTTACCGGCGTAGGCCGGCAGGTAGTGGGCGGCGCCCTCCACTTCCAGGAAGATGGAGGTCTTCAGGCCGCTGAAGCGGCCCAGGCCCGGGACATTCATGGGCTGGTCTTCGGGGATGTCGTCGAACTGCACTTTCTGCTTCAGGCGGTAGCCCGGCACGTAGCTGTTCACGGCCTTGACCATCTCTTCCACGGAAGCTTCCACCTGGGCCTTGTCGGCCGCATCCGAGAGCACGTATACGGTGTCCCGCATCAGCAGGGGCGGCTCGGCCGGATTCAGGATGATGATGGCCTTGCCCTTCTGGGCACCACCCACCACTTCGATAGCCCGGGAGGTGGTTTCGGTAAACTCATCGATGTTGGCGCGAGTGCCAGGGCCGGCGGACTTCGAGGAAATCGACGCGACAATCTCCGCGTAGTGGGCCTTGGCGACTCGTGATACCGCGGCCACCATCGGAATGGTGGCCTGGCCGCCACAGGTGACCATGTTGACGTTGCCTTCCTGGAGCTGCTGCTCAAGGTTCACCACCGGCACACAGTAGGGACCGATCGCTGCCGGGGTCATATCAATGATCTTGATGTTCTCTTTGTGGCCGCGCAGGAACACTTCGTTGTGCATATGGGCCTTGGCGGAGGTGGCATCGAATACGATATCGATGTCGGCGAATTCCGGCATCTTTACCAGTCCGTCGACGCCTTCGTGGGTGGTGGCCACGCCCATGCGGGCAGCCCGGGCCAGACCGTCCGATTCCGGATCGATACCGACCATGGCGCCCATTTCAATGTGCTTGCCATTGCGCAGGATCTTGATCATCAGATCGGTGCCGATGTTGCCCGAGCCGATGATCGCTGCCTTGATTTTCTTGCTCATAGCCTTTTCCTCATTGTTCTTTTCGGTCATGCGAAGCGCACAGACGCGCTACCGATGCCGCCGATGTCGACCCGCATGTAATCACCGGCCTTGACCGGCTCAAGGGGTACCAGCGAGCCAGACAGAATGACTTCGCCGGCCTTAAGGGAAATACCGAACTCACCCAGCGTGTTCGCCAGCCAGGTAACACAATTCACCGGCGAACCCAGTGCCGCTGCCCCGGCGCCGGCACTGATCACACTGCCGTTCTTCTCGACGACCATGCCGCAGGTCACCAGATCCACCTTGCGAGGCGATACCGCCTGGTCGCCAAGCACAAACAGGCCGCAGGAAGCGTTGTCGGCAATGGTGTCCTGGATGGCGATCTTCCAGTCCTGGATGCGGGAATCGACAATTTCGAAGCAGGGCATCACGCATTCCGTAGCCGCCAGAACGTCGGCGTTGGTCACGCCCGGACCGGTCAGATCCTTTTTCAGGATGAAGGCAATTTCGCCCTCTGCGCGCGGCGCGATCAGCCGGTCGCTGATGGGCATGACTTCACCGCTGTTGAACACCATGTCGTCGGTGAGATAGCCAAAATCCGGCTGATGGACGTTGAGCATGTTCTGTACGGCTTTGCTGGTAACGCCAATTTTCTTGCCGATAATCGAGGCGCCATCCGCCAGACGACGTTCCAGCATGCGCAGGGAAATGTGGTAGGCATCATCAATGGTGATATCCTCACCACGGCTGGTCAGCGGGCTGACCGCTTCCCTTTTCATCATTGCCTGGTAGAGCTCGTCGCCAAAGGCGTGAATTTTCGTCTGTTCCATTAGTTACCTCCGGCAGCGGCCTGATCGGCCTCGTTCAGGAAATCATTGACCAACCGGGCAAACCGGCCGGCATGCTCAATCTGGGTCCAATGGCCACAGCGACCGAATACATGCAGCTGGGCGCGGTCGATCAGTTCAGCCAGTCGATAAGAGGCGTCGAGAGGAATGACTTCATCTTCCCGGCCATGGAGGATCAGGGTTTCATGGGGAAGCGCCCGGATGTCGTCTTCGTTACTAGCCAGGTTATCGACCCAACGTTGACGAGGAGCCGGGAACATGGCCGAAAACGACTCCTGGAAACCGGGCCGGATGCTGGCCTGATAGCGCATCTCCGCCAGCTCGCTGGTCAGCAGGCCCTTGTTGAAGGCAAACACGTCCATCAAACGGCGCATGGTCTCAAGCGAAGGTTCGTACCCCCACACCTCGTCCAGGCCTTTGGTAATCGGGAAGCTGACCCCTGCTGAGCCCATCAGCACCAGGCGGCGTACCCGTTCTGGATGCTCAATGGCGAGCGCCAGGGCCAAACCTCCCCCGAAGGAATTCCCCACTAGGTCGACCTGTTCCAGGCCCAGCTCATCCATCACGCCCAGGGCGTGCTTGACCCAGCGCTCCCGGTTGTAGATCTGGTCTTCCGGGCGCTCGCTGTAGCCGAAGCCCAGCATATCCGGCGCCACAACGCGACGGTGTTTGGCCAGTTCCGGAATCACCAGGCGCCAGTTTGCCCAGGCCGTCACACCGGGGCCGGAGCCATGAATCATCATCACGGGGAAACCGCCTTCGCCATGGTCGTGCACGTTGGTGCGGTAGCCTGCGGCAACAATTTCACGCCCGATTTCAGGGCTGTCTACAGGTGCATTCATGACGCCCTCACAATTTGACGCAGATGTTTTTCATTTCGGTGTAGAACTCGAGGGAGTGCACACCACCTTCACGACCGACCCCTGACTGCTTACTGCCACCGAACGGTGTCCGCAGGTCTCTCAGGAACCAGCTGTTTACCCAGATAATGCCGGCTTCAATCTGGCCCGCGACGCGATGGGCGCGGGTGATGTTTTCGCTCCAGATTGCTGATGCCAGGCCGTAGGGGAGACTGTTGGCCAGCTCGATTGCCTCTTCTTCGGTATCGAACGGGCGGATATGGCAGCAGGGTCCAAAGATCTCGTCCGTAACGACCGCCGAATCGTCCGGCAGGCCGGTCCAGATGGTGGGCTCGACCCAGGCTCCGCCCGCCAGCTCGGAAGGCATCTCAGGAACACCACCACCGGTCACAACGGTTGCTCCGTCATCGACGGCTTTCTGGTAGTAAGAGAGCACCTTTTCGCGGTGTTCGAGGCTGACAAGCGGCCCCAGGTTGGCTTCTGCATCATCAGGCGGGCCAATCTTCAGACCTTCCGCGGCTTCCTTGAGGCGACCGACAAACTCGTCGAAAACCGACCGCTCAACGTAAACTCGCTCGGTACCCAGGCAGACTTGGCCACAGTTGGCAAAAGCAGAGCGCATGGTGCCCTCGATGGCCTTGTCCATGTCGCAATCGGCGAATACCAGGCCGGCATTCTTGCCGCCCAGCTCCAGGGAAATATCCCGGATACCTTTGGCAGCCGCCTTCATAATGACTTCACCCGTGCCGGTCTCACCGGTGAAGGTGAACCCGTCAACCTGCGGGTGCTCGGTCAGATAGGCGCCAGCGGAATCACCACCGAAGCCATGAACAACGTTGTAGACGCCATCCGGCACACCGGCTTCCTTCATCACCTCGCCCAGAAGGGCGGTGGTGGTCGGTGTCTCTTCCGACGGTTTGACGACGACGGTATTGCCACAGGCCAGGGCCGGCCCGACCTTCCAGGTCATCAGCAGCAGCGGCAGGTTCCAGGGGCTGATCACACCGATCACACCCTTGGGACGGCGAACGGCGTAGTTCAGGGCACCCGCGCCGTCCGGCGTGGCCATTTCGAAGGATTCCGTGGGCACGTTCTTGATCATGTCCGCGAACACCTTGAAGTTGGCCGCACCCCGGGGGATGTCGATGTGGCTAGCCAGGGATTTCGGCTTACCGGTATCCAGGCACTCGGCTTCCAGGAATTCCTCAAAGCGTTCGTTGATGCCATCGGCCACCCGATGCAGAATGCGGGTGCGCTCGTCCAGAGTCATCTTGCCCCAGGGGCCTTTCAAGGCCGCCCGGGCTGCCCTCACAGCGGCGTCGACTTCGTCTCGACCACCCTCGTGCACCTTGGCAATGACCTTGCCGTTGGCGGGGTTCACGTTGTCGAACAGCTTGCCGCTGGCGGAGCCCACGTACTGACCGTTGATGTAGTGTTTGATCTCTTTCATTGCTGCTAAATCCTGTTGCTGGATGGTGTCAGGTCAGAACCGTCAGGAACCGCTCGTTCAACTGGCGATCGTGATAGAAGATGGCCTTGCCGAGCTGCTCCGCCTGCCAGGTCACCGGTTTGTGGTCCGGATAGGTGTAGTCACCGCCACAGAAGACTTCGTTGCGATTGCCCGACGGATCGAAGAAATAGATGGTTTTGCCGTGGGTCAGGCCGTGCCGTGTGGGCCCGATATCAATAGAGGTATCGGTCATGGAAATCAGGTCTGCGGCCCGCAGGACGTCTTCCCAGGTTTCGAGGAAGAAGGACGCGTGGTGGAACTTGCCTTTCTCTTCATGGTGAATGAAAGCAATGTCGTGCTCCTTCATGGACACGGTCAGGAACTGGGCAATCCGGGTGCCTTCCGGGTCCAGCACCTGCTCGGCCAGATGGAACCCGAGCACGTTCACGAAGATGTCATACACAGCCGCCAGTTCCGGCCCGTAGAACAGGCAATGGTCAAATCGCACCGCCTTCATGCCGGAAAGGCCACGGGGCCAGGCCTCGGGATTAACCTCGGTAACACCCCATTTGCCGGTGTAGAGTTTGTCGGCGTATAGCTCGAACGCGTGGCCCGAAGGCACGGTAAAGCGGATCCGGCGGCCGCAGTCTTTCAGCTCGCCTTCGGGAATCTGCTCTACATCCAGCCCGTAAGCCACCAGGTCTTTTTCCAGCTGAACAAGCGCTGCCTCATCCACAACCTTGAAGCCCATGAAATCACAACCGGGCTCGTCGGCTTCAATCAGTACCACCGAGAACTTGTCCACTTCGGTCCAGGCCTTCAGATAGACCCGACCCTGTTCGTCTCGGTCTGTCTCAATAAGGCCCATGAGGTCTGTGTAATGTTTTACCGCTTCTTCAATGTCCAGAACGCGGATCTGAACGTGGCCGGGACGCATAACACCTTTTTTCATGACGATTACCTCTACGGTTTTGTTTTTGTCTGTTCGGCGAGTGGCGCTGCAGGTTGCGGCATACACTCGATCATCAAATCGGTTCTCGGGTAGATCCGGCAGGCCAGGACTTCCCCTTTTTCAAGAGCCTCCGGGGGGCAATGTGTCTTGCTCATCTTTCCGCACCGGAACTCACCTTCAACAACACGGATCTTGCAAAACCCGCAGCCGCCGCCCCGGCAACCCACCGGGACACACTTCTTGCCAACCAGCTCCATGGCCTTGAGGACACTCTGGTCCTCGTCACACCGGAACCGGTCGCCGGTCGTGCGGTTGATCACATGGAATACCGCCATGCTTCCTCCGCATCAGATCTTCTTGAACAGCGCTGAACGCTGGTTGTCTTCCGCACCATCTGCAGCCGTCAGGAACTTCTCCATAAAGATGTCCCGCTCGAACAACCGTCCCTGCATCAATGCTGTAATCGCGGAATCGATCATCGGAGGCGGTCCACACATGTAGGCCTTATTGCCGGCAAACCGCCCGTCGTAGTGCTCTTTGGCCGCTTCATGGACGTAGCCGCGGAAGCCCTGCCAATCAGCATCGTCGTCGGCGTCACTCAATGCGGGCACGTAGGTGAAATGTTCGTTATCCCTGGCCAGTGCCTCGAACAACTCGCGGTTGTAGAGCTCGGCCTGGTTCCGGGCACCCTGGAACAGGGTGATCTTGCGCTCGTCGTTCTGCTCCAGCAGGTCCAGAATCATGGACTGCGGGCTGGAAAGGCCGGAGCCGCCGGCAATGAAGATCAGATCGCCCGGCTGGGAGCTGCGGACAAAAAATTGCCCGTAGGGGCCGGACAGGTTCAGCTCTTCGCCGACCTTGAGCTGTTCATGGATGTAGGTGGTGGCAGCACCGCCAGGCACCAGGCGAACGTGCAGTTCCACTTCGTCGGACTTGCTGGGCGGGTTGGCCAGTGAGAAAGCCCGGGGGCCGTCCACATCCGGCAATTCGATATTGATGTACTGGCCGGCCTGGAACGTCATGGGGCGGTCCAGCTTCAGATGAACACCCTTGATGGTGGGCGACAGGTCGACGATGTCTGTCACGGTAGCGGTGTAGTCCTCCACCGGGTATCCCTCGAAATCCGGATCGACATCGATATCTGCTTCGATGGTCACGTCACTTTCAACGGTGGCACAGCAGGCAAGCACCTTGCCCTCGTCCCGCTCAATGTCCATCAGGGCAAAGGGCGAGGCGTCGCCAATCTCCACGTCGCCTTCCAACACCTGGACCTTGCACGTTGCGCAGGTGCCATGACCGCAGGCGAAGGGCAGCCAGACACCCTGGCGGAGCGCGGCCTGGAGGATGGTCTGGCCGTCCTCCACTTCAATCTGCTCGCCGATAGGCTCGATAGTCACGGTATGACTCATGGCACTTCTCCCCGCTCAGTAACCGACGTCGGCAATGCCGTTCAGCCCCGGCGTGGTGACCGTGAGCATGCTTTTGTGATCAATGCCGTTGTCTTTCAGGCTGGCGTCAGCCCGCGGCGTGAACGGTTCATCGTTCAGCAGCCACTCGGCATTCAGGAAGTCGGCTTTGGCGGCATCCGGATGGGCGGCAGCTGCCGGTTTGATAACGGTCTCGACGAGATCGCCGAACGTCATATCCGGCTGCACCAGCAACGCAAACGGCGCGCAGAACAGCAAGTGATTGGGCCAGTAGACATACAGCAGTTGCATGCCATTGAAGTTCTCAACCTTGTCTTTCGGTTCGAACTTGTAGTCGTATAACGCGTTAACACTCATGGTGGTCACCTTGTTGTTTTTGTGCGTGGTTCGCCCGACGCCCCAGGCAGCCGGGCGATTCCCGGGTCACTGTCAGGCTGCGTCTTTACTCTGGTCAGCCGGTTTCTGGCCCTTGATGGAAAGCCAATGCTTGTGGTCTGGGGACCCTACGTACTCGAAATTGTCCTCGCCGATATTGATGTGGTAGTACTTCTGCACCACTGTCTCGACGTCGGCACCCTCACAGTTGCCCTGGTAGATCTGGTGCACCGGCAACCAGGCCTGGACGTACTTCTCCGGTTCATCCTTGAAAATGTCGCAGCAGGCTTCGGAGCAGAAGTGGTAGCGCTCGCCTTCATGCACCAGCTGACGATGGCTCAGCTTGGTGGGCGCACCCATCTCGGTAAACAGGGTGGGTACCTGACACACCTGGCATAGCTGCGGCAGGGTGTTGTTGTAGAAGCGCCGGCCAGCGGCGGCTTCTTTCGCCAGGTACTCGTAGCGGGGACGGTAGTACTTGTCGAAAGTCTCCGGGTACTTCTCGGACATCCAGTCCATTTCTTCCTTTTCCGGAATCCAGGTGTGGAAGTTGGTGGCCTGGCTGTACTGGTAGAAGGTGGTCCATAGCTGGTGGCTCAGGTGATGCTTGGCATCGTTGGCCACGTCCTGGTATTTGGGCGGACGGATACCATAGCGTTCCAGATCCTTGAACAGGGCACCGCCATTCTGCTCGTAATAGACTTCCCAGGCCTCGGCCCAGCTCATAACCTTGTTCGGCAGCATGTAGTCCATCATCATGCTGACCAGGCTGAGCAGGCGGAACCCGCGCCAGAACCACTTGTCGATCCAGCGCTGAACGATGGGCACGTTGTCCTCGTGCTGCTCCAGGATGAACTTGATCACCTCAAGGCCCAGGGTCATGTGCCGCGCCTCATCAGACTGAGCCGAGAAACCAAAGGTCACCGTGGCCATGTCGCCGTTGTAGGCGGCGCCGGACATAAAGGGCACGAACAGAAGGTTGGTCAGCACATACTCGAAGGAGAACGAGATAGCGGTCAGGAACTCGAACGGGCCGGCCGAGCGAGCATCGTCAAAGAACGACTTGGGCACCGACAGGAACCAAACCCGGTCGTGCATGTAGGCAGCATCGTGCAGGCCATTGAAGTGCTTGTTGTAGTGGCTCATGGCGTGCTGCTGGGTCTGGGAATGACGCAGCTCGTCAATGGCCTGCATCTGGCAGGCCACGCGTGCACCGGCACCACTGAACTGTCTGCCTACTTTGGCATAACCCTGGAACGCCGCATGTTCAAGCGGTGATACGCCGGTCAGGAACAGTTTCAGGGCGTTGACATAGCGGGCATCGGAAATGTTCTGATGGCCGTTGTTCTGGGCAAAGGCATCAAAAATTGCGTACAGCTTCTTCTCTTTTTCCGCCTGGTACTTCCAATAGGCATCCATGGTCAGACGGAACGGGTCTTCCCACTGGGACCAGTCAGTGATCTTGATACCCTCGAACTGCTCGTCCGGGAAGATGTCCTCTTTCTTCTGGTAGCTGGGCTCCCAGGCCATGTCCCGAGTCAGGTACTGGTACTTGTCTTTCAGGTTCAACTTTTTGTTTTTAACAGCCATGATGTGTCTCCCGATTATTTCCACTCAAGGATGAAGTGGTCATCGTCTTCGTCGACGTTGCCGCCAATACTGATGACATCGATAAGCATTTCCTGGACATCCCAGTCGCGGCCCAGCTTTTCTTCCATGGTCTCCCGGTTGATCACCAGGCGCTTTTCGGCCTGGATCCGGATCATTGCCGGCTGGTGCTGAACCTCCGCTTCAGGGTTGTCTTCCTGAATGGCTTCCACCATGTAGCGGGCGTTGTCGTTGTCCTGGAATGCGATGAATACGAGCTGGCTCATGCCGATACTCCCTGGGTGTTGAGCCCGAACTTCTTGAGACGGGTGGCGAGTTGCGCCCTGACCTCATCGAGGGCTTCCACGCCAACGGATGCTTCCGCCAGCGGCTTCAGGGCGTTGTAGATTTCCGGCTCCCACTGGTCGGCCCAGGTCTGGAGCTGCTGGAGGTTGGCTTCGCTTTCGCCGGCAACCACCTTGACCATGGCGTTGGTCCAGCGTTGGGAATCCTTGTACCAGTCGCGCATGAACTCGGTGAGCATGGAAACGTCTTCGGCACCCTGCTCTTCCCACCACTGGTCCATCTTTTCGTAAACCAGCGGGAACAGCAGGCCGTCCATCAGCACGTTCTGAATGAGGGTCAGCTCGAACCAGTCCTGGACAACCAGGGTGTCTTCCACCAGCTTGCGCATGGGTTGCCAGAGCGCATCGTCCATCCAGTAACCCTTGGACTCGTCGAGCCCGGCACCGGTGGTCCCGTCAATCATCAGGGCAATTCGCGAGAGATACTGGCCGATACCGAGACGGTCCATGGCCTGGTAGATATGCATCTGGGATACCGTGGTTGCGGTGGCCTCACCTGCGATTTTGCTGTTGTTCATGTTGGCGCCCAGCTCCAGGTGACGCAGGGGAACCAACAGACGCAGCAGCATGGTGCGGGTTTCTTCCGGCAGACGGGTCAGCAGGTTACGCTTGTCGCAGAAGCCATAGCTGGTCTCGGCGGCCTCCTGCATCTTGGCGCGATTGCCGACGTATGCCCCGTAGTAGAACTGGCGCGGATCAGTCACCGCATACCAGTCTTCCATGCGAATCGCGGTACGCCGCTCGTCGTTGAGCTCGTAATTCGGATCCCACTGGGGGCGGTAGTGGAAATTGGTTTTCGCCTCCAGGTCGTAACTTGCTTCCTGGTAGCGGGTGGCGGGTTTGTCTCCGAAACGGCGCGCGATGTGGCCGTAGGTCTGACGGATGGGCTCCACCGAGTTGGTCTTTATTTCGATAGTCATATCAACCTTACCGTGTTGTTTTTGTGGAACAGAACGTTGATGGATGTTGCTCATTAACGCTGGCCGCGCTCCCCGAACCGCCACTTGACCATGTCTTCGTCGATTTGGCGGATCATGTCGGAGTCCATGTGGACCACGTTGTTGTGCTTGCAGAAGATTTGGAACGCCTCCCTGGGTAGAACCAGTTCGACGAACAGCTCCGGGTGACCGATGGCAAAGTCGAATTCCACGAATTTGTCGCCCGGCTCGCTGCGAACCCGGATATAGCGGGTCATCTCGTCAAAGGATTTGGCTCGTGTCTCGCTGGTCATGATTTGCACCACTGGGTTTGTTGTTGTCTGGGAGGGGACGAGCAACGCGTGTGCCAAACCCGTCAAAAAGCCGAGCGTAAATATCCATCCAACTGTTTTTCAAACAGTTATCAGTCATTCGAAATGAATCAGCGTGAATAGTTCTTGGAGAGTACCTGCTGCTTCCGCGGCTATCTTTTTACTAAATGATCAATTTCCCCCACCCGAATAACCAAATGCTGAGACGCCCTGATCTCGCCCTGCTGCAAGCAGTTTTTTATCATTTGGTTGATTTGTGACATCCATCAGGTATTAACTGTTTATACGAAATGCCAACAGGCTCTCCGAAAAGAGCAGTCCCCGCCGACAACAACAAAAGGGGTGAACACTATGGCTGTAAGCTACAAGCCACAGCTGAGTTATTCAGACTTCAGGGATCTCAAGGACCAGATCCAGTTTCAATCCACGGAGGGCAAAATCTGGTTTGGCGAACAGCGAATGCTGTTAATGAATCTCAGTTCATTGGCAGCATTCCGTCGCGAGATCGTTAATAGCATGGGCATTGAGAGAGCCAAGGGATTCTTCCTGAGGCTTGGCTATCTCTCTGGGCTCAAGGATGCTGAGCTGGCCCGCAAGCTGAGGCCTCATTGCAGTGAGCTGGATATTTTTTTGGCCGGTCCGCAACTTCACTCACTGAAGGGTATGGTAAAAGTCATTCCCCTGGAGATTGATCTGGACCAGGAATCCGGAGATTTTTACGGACGCTTAGAATGGATCGACTCCTGGGAAGTGGAAATCTGCAAGACCGAGCTGGGTCTTATGAAAGAACCGGCCTGCTGGGTACTGCTGGGGTATGCCTGCGCCTATACCTCATCGTTCATGGGCCGGGAAATCATCTTCCGGGAAGTCAGCTGCCGGGGCTGTGGCGATGAGAAATGCATGATCGAGGGTAAACCTGCTGAGCAATGGAAGGACGGGAAAGAGTTCTCCCGCTACTTCAAAGCGGATCCGATCATCGAAGAGCTTTACGATCTTCAGGCACAATTAAACTCCTTGCGAAGCTCCTTTCAGCGGCAAGAAGGCCAGTATTACGGCATTGGCCAGTCCGCATCCTATAACAAGGTGTGCCGGATGATTGACAAGGCCGCACAGGGAAAGGTGTCGGTACTTCTCCTGGGCGAGACAGGCGTCGGCAAGGAAGTAATAGCCCGCAGCGTCCATTTGCGAAGCGCAAGGGCTGATGGGCCCTTCATCGCCGTGAATTGCGCGGCCATTCCGCCGGATCTGATTGAGGCGGAACTTTTCGGCGTTGAAAAAGGCGCCTACACGGGTGCGAACCAGTCGAGAGAAGGGCGTTTCGAACGCGCCAACGGTGGAACCATCTTTCTGGACGAGGTTGTGGAGCTCACTCCCCGAGCCCAGGCCACCCTGCTCAGAGTATTACAGGAAAGTGAACTTGAAAGAGTGGGCGACAATCGCACCCGAAAGGTCAACGTTCGAGTGATCGCCGCCACCAACGAGAGCCTTGAACAGGCAGTCGAGGACGGCCGCTTCAGAGCCGACCTGTTTTATCGCCTGAACGTTTTCCCGGTGAGAATCCCACCTTTGCGGGAACGACTTGAAGATTTGCCTTTGCTGGTCGGCCACTTCCTGGAAAAATTCCACGCCCAGTATGAAAAACGCACTCTGGGGTTATCGGACAAAGCCCTGGCGCTGTGCATGAACTATCAGTGGCCGGGCAATATACGGGAGCTTGAGAATGTCATCGAGCGCGGTGTCATCCTAACTGACAACAACGAATCCATCAGTCAGGATGCCCTGTTCGTCTCGCCTCCTCCATCGGAGCCAATGCCCATAGAACGAATCGATGCAGACGGTAATGTCTGCGTCGGCCAGGCTGCCGGCAAGGAGGAAAGCTGGTCTGATCATATCATCAACAGCGGAATCAGCCTGGAGGAAGTGGAAGAAACGCTGATGCGGCAGGCCATGGAACAGGCGAATCAGAATGTCTCAGGGGCTGCTCGAATTCTGGGGCTGACCCGTCCCGCTCTCGCCTATCGCCTTAAAAAAACTGGCATTCTCGATGAAAGCTGATTCTTCAAAGAGTATCTGCGACATGGAAGTTGCACCTCCTTCACACCGACTATGACGAAATGGACAACCCAGCCCAGCGCTTGATCATTTGATAAAAATCAACGCTGTGATCCCACGTTATCGAAAATCAAAACCTGCCAAGCACAAAGCATTTTTAATTTTATTTTCAAAAGCTTAGATCGTTTAAATCCGTTCTGGCACAGCCGTTGCTGAACCACCGTCAGTCGCTTTTCCACAAAAACAAAGACGGTGACATAACATGCCATACCCCATGGAATATCCTCGCGGCAAAGTTCCAGTCACGCTCGCTCTTGCGAGTGCGTCCGCGCTGCTAACCGGTTGCGAGGCGCCGCTGAATCTTGAAGCGGTACGACAACAGTCCCAGCAAGCCATTCAGCGAACCGATTTTTTCCAGTCCGTCGCCCGGAACGATCAAATTGTTGCCATCGCCGGCAACAACGGCGCGTTGCTTGTGAGCGAGAACGGAGGTTCGGACTGGCAACGGGTCCCGGTGCAAACCACCGAGAGTTTTCTTTCCCTTGATGCCTGCCCGGACGGCAGTTTCATCGCCCTGACCTTCAACAATCAGCTCTGGCACGGGAACCCTGCCGGCACCCAGTGGACTGCCCATGAGCTTCCGAGCCAGGAGCAGATGATGACCGCCGATTGCGCGCCCGACGGCACCTGGTGGGCGGGCGGCAGTTTCACCACGCTGCAGAGCTCATCGGATCAGGGTACGACCTGGCAGGAAACTTCCCTGAATGAGGACGCCATTCTGACCAACCTCCAGTTCCTCGATCCGGAAACGGCACTTGCGACCGGAGAATATGGCCTGGTTTTGAAAACCCTGGATGGTGGCGAGACCTGGGATTACGCCGGCTATCTACCGGACGAATTCTATCCCCATGCAGCTTACTTCGAATCAGCAGACGAAGGCTGGGTTGGTGGCCTGAACGGTTTTATCTACCACACCACCGACGGCGGAGAAACCTGGGACCGCCAGCCTACCGACACCAGCATGCCGGTGTTTGGCTTCGTCAAGGCCGGCAATGCCCTGTTTGCCCTGGGTGATAACGCCACGGTTCTGGCGTTGTCCGGAGGCAGCTGGACAGGTCTTGAAACACCCAACCAGCCCCTTTACCTGCGCGACGGCGTGGTTCTCGCAGACAACCAGCTCCTGGTGGCCGGAGGCCGCGGTCTGCTCCTTCAACTCGACATTCCCGTGGCCTCAGTGGCCAGCAACAACCGAGGTAACTGATCATGGCCGGACTGCACAGATTCACGCACTTCCTGCACCAGCTGGAACTCTGGATTTTCAGGAATCCTCGGAAGGTCCTGTCGCTGATCGCCATCCTGACGCTGTTTTTCGCGCTACGGATTCCGGGGCTGAAAATCTTCACGGACTTCGCCGATCTGTTGCCCCAGCAGCATCCTTACATCGAGCTGCACAACAGCATCAAGGACGATTTTGGCGGCGCCAACGTTCTGGTGGTCGGTGTTGAATTCGCCGAAGGCGACATCTTTTCCAATGAGAACCTGGCAACCATCGACCGGGTAACACAGGCGGTCGATAACCTGCCCGGCGTGAACCACAACCTGGTTGCGAGCGTTACGCACCGCAATTCCCGGGAGATCTGGCTGACTGAAGTAGGCAGCATTAACTCCGAGCCCTACTACGACTCCACCCGAGGCGAGTATTCCGAACAGGCCCTGAGTGAAATGAAGGCTGCAGTGGCCGCAAACCCAAGAGTCTATGGGCCTCTGGTGTCTCCGGATTTCAGAATGGCTCTAGTCAAAGCACAATTGATCGAAGGCAAGCTCGACTACGAGAAGACATTCGCGCAACTGCAGCAGCTCCGCGAGCAGGAGGCCGGTGACGACGTCACCATCTACGCCACAGGCCAGCCCGTACTTGTTGGCTGGGCCTACACCTACATGGACCAGATTCTGCAGATCTTCATCTTCACCGTTCTGGCCATGCTGGCACTGCTGGTTTTCCATTTCCGCAAAGCCTATGGGGTGCTGATTCCCCTGGGCGGCGTTCTGATCTCCACGATCTGGGGCCTTGGGATCATCAGCCTGCTCGGGTACAACCTGGACCCGCTCGGGCTGGTCATCCCCTTTTTGATTGCTGCCCGGGCCATGAGCCACGGTGTTCAGCTGGTAGAACGTTATTACGCAGAAACCCGCGAGCTGGGCGAGGGCCCAAAGGCCGCCAAGGCTACCTTTGACAGCCTGTTCCGCCCCGGCTCCCTGGGCGTGGTGTCTGACGCCATCGGCCTGTCACTGATCGCCATTGGCTCGATTCCCCTGAACACCCACCTGGGGATCTATGCCTCTCTCTGGGCCATCACCGTTGTCTTCACGGTTCTGATCGGTGTTCCCCTGCTGCTTTCGATCCTGCCCACACCAAAGAATGCCGAGATGCGCGAGACCGCCCTGCGCTATATCGGCAGCAGCTGCTCACGAACCGTGACTCGCCCCGGACGGGCAAAAATTGTACTGGCAGCGGCGGCAGTCTTGATGGGTGCCGGCGTCCTTGCGGCGTCCAACGTCCAGATCGGCGACTCCGAACCCGGTTCTCCGATCCTGTACCCGGACCACGATTACAACATCTCCTCCCGCGTGGTGAATGACCGCTTCCCCGGCTCCGAGGAACTGTATGTGATCGCCGAAACCGACGAGAAAGGCGGCCTCAAGCGGCCGGAAGTCCTCAAGGCACTGTCAGATTTCCAGGCCCACATGCTCACCGATCCCGGTGTTGGCGGATCCAAGGGTCTGCCCGACCTGGTAAAGCAGGTAAACCGGCTGATGCATAACGACGATCCACGCTGGTATCAGATTCCCCACGATCAGCGCTATGTGGGCGGCCTGATGTTTACCTACATGGCCTCAAGCCCGATTCCCGGCGCCCTGGATGAGTTCAATGACACCGACGACCGTGTCGCCAATCTGGTGTTCTTCTACAAGGACCGCCAGGGCGAAACCATCCGCCGGGCCATTCACATGGCCAAGGAATGGATCGCCGAAAACGGTGACAGCGTCGAGGGACTGACCATCCGGCTGGCCGGCGGAACGCTCGGCGTTGCCGCAGCCATGAACGAATCGGCGTTCGACACCAACATGATCGTGCTGCCGCTAGTGTTCCTGCTCATTTTCGCCTTCGTGATGCTGTTTTATACCTCCTGGCACGCCGGCCTGATGATGCTGTTGGCAATGCTGTTCGCCACCACCCTGACCTATGCCTACATGGGCCTGTACGGACTCAGTATCGACATCAATACCGTGCCCGTGATTGCCGTCGGCATAGGCGTCGGCATTGATTACTCCATCTACATGATGGATCGCATACGCGAGGAGATGGCCAAGTGTGGCGAGCTGCGCGAAGCGGTACGCCGGGCCATCGCCACTACCGGCATGGCCATCAGTTTCACCGCGCTCACCCTGATGGCCGGCATCATCATGTGGGTAATTTTCTCTGACCTGCGCTTCCAGTCCGACGCCGCCATGCTGCTGTGCGTGATGATCGTGATCAACGGCATCGCCGCCATGCTGCTGGTGCCCTCCTGGGTGCTGGTGTTCAAACCCCGCTTCATTACCAACGTCTACGCAGACGAAGACGGCATTCTCCATGCCGACCGTCAACGTCCCGAACCGACTCCATCACCGGCCAGCAACCGTCAGGACGGTGAAGGATACGTAGCCGGAGCAACGTCCCGGGCCTGACCCGGGGCAAGCCTCCATAACAACCCAAACGAGGATCTGCCATGCAAACAAAAATAAAAGGCCTGAGTCTGTGGTGCGCTGTATTCTCCAGCACCACTGCACTCACCCTGGCTGCGCTGCCCGGCACTGTTGCCGCGGAGGACACCAGGATCAATGGCTTCTATGAGAACGCAACCTACGCACGTGACGGAGTGGGGCTCTCCAAATTCCGGAACACCATTCAGCTCGAGGGGGAAAAACGGATAGGGAACGTGGGCATTTTCAGCAATGTCTCCGTAAACGGCACGCTTCGCGGCACCTACGACGGTGTCTACGACCTCAACGACGATGAATACGGCAGTGAAGCCGGCGGGCCGATTCAGCTCCAGGACATTGCCCAGGGCTCGGTTCCTCACGGAGGCGGTATTGCGCCCACACCGCTCTTCGGTTTCGACATCAATGAGAACCCCAACGACGGCATGGTAGTTCTCGGCGAGCACCTGCATGATCAGGACAACGGCGTTGCTTTTGGCGTACCCGTACGTCCCTGTGACGTCGACAGCCGCGGCTGTATCGATGACTACCTCGACAAGGACGAAGATGAGCTGCGTTTCCAGGAGTTCAATGACCGTCTGGATTTCATCCGGGAACTCTATGTTGATTTCGATCTTAACTTCGACAGTGGCAACGTACTCAGCACCCGTCTGGGTAAACAGCAGGTCATCTGGGGCCGCACCGATCTGTTCCGGGTCCTGGATGTGATCAACCCGGTGGACTATTCCCGCAACAACATCTACGACGAGCTGGAAGATATCCGGATTCCCATGTGGATCCTGAAAACGGACTACCGTATGGGCCCGACGGAAGTGTTCGAAGGCTTTGCCTTTGACGACCTGAACTTCCAGGTGGTGTGGAACTTCGACGAGTTCCGTCCCCACGACATCGGCCAGTGCGGCCAGCCCAACGTGATCCTCGACGCCGGCTGTTTCTTCCGGGGCATGAACAACCTCTGGGAAAATGGCAGCACCGTGGCCAACTTTGCAGGCGCCACACCCGATGGTGGTCTGGCCACCGACTTCGGCCCCGGCCAGATCGGTATCCGCCGCGCCAATATGCCGAGCTGGAAGCTGTCCAATACCCAGCTGGGCCTGAAACTGGAAGGTGTCTATGGCGATTTCGGATTCTCCCTGAACGCCCTGACCTACCGTTCCCAGTTGCCCTCGCTTCGTGGCGGCATTCCAGCCCAGAACCCGTTTGACGGTACAACAGACGTTTATCCGTCTCTGATCGCCTTTGATATCCACTTCCCGCGGGTCAACCTGGTGGGTGGCTCCCTGGACTACTACTCCCAGGGCATCGATACCGTGTTCCGGTTCGAGACCGCCTACACCTCTGGCGAGGAGTTTGCCAACACCCTGCGCGAGAGGCTCTACTCCGAGTCTGACGTGGCACGTTACGTTATTGGCGCAGACAAGAACGTGTTCATTCCCTTCCTGAACGAAAACCAGTCGTTCCTGTTCTCCGGCCAGATTTTCGGCCAGCACATTCTTGATCATGAGCGTGAGCAGAGAACCTATGGTGAGGCCGGCATTCCGGACTGGGAGCACAACTGGATTGGCACCCTGCTGATTCAGGGCTTCTATATGAACAACCGTCTGATTCCGAAACTGATCACCGCCCACGACTTCCGCGCCCAGGCCACCACCCTTGCGCCCAGCGTGGACTGGATCGTGACCGACCGGTTCAAGGTTACCGCCGGCGCGAACGTGAAAGTCGGGGACGGTGCCCGCAAATTCGACGACTGCCGATCCTGTAACCCTTGGGATCCGTTCACCCAAACACCGGGTGTGGTCAATCACCAACCAGGTGAGTCCGCGGGCCTTGGTGGCTTTGAGCCCCTCGGCCGCTTCAAGTCCGGTCCGATCGGTATGGCGCAGGAAGAAGACGAAGTCCAACTGACCGTTCGCTACAGCTTCTGATCACGAGGTACCATCATGAGAAACAGAACAATGAACACCTTCAAACGCACACTGCTCGCGGGCTGCACCGTGAGCTTCCTAGCCACCACCGCGTTCGCGGACGAGGCGGTGATTACCGAGTCTTTTTATCCCTACAAGACCGAAACTCCAAGCTTCGAAGGTCTTGAGCCGGGCATGGTCATCAACCAGACCAATGTCGCCCAATTCAAGGACATTATCGATCCGGCCTTCTACGGCTTTATCGAACAGGGCTGGACCACCATCGTTGTAGGCGAAACCACCTCATTCGACCTGCACCCGAGCTACGTGGAGGCTACCCGGGTGGCCATGGATCAGGTAACCCTCGGTGATCAGGTGGGTGAGATCAACGGCTGGCAGGCCGGCCGGCCCTTCCCGGAAGAGCCGAGTGCCGAAGATCCTCGTGCCGGTGAGAAGCTCGCCTGGAACTACAAGTACGGCTACAACTGGGGCGACAGCGCCGCTATCTCGCCGTTCTACTGGAAGTACCGTGACATGAATTCGGGCGACGTGGAGCGGACCATCAAGTTCAACTTCCACTTCCTCAACTACAAGGGTCGGGTGAACCAGGAACCCACGCCGGAAATCACTCCGAACCCCTCCGACCTGTTCCGGGCCATCTACGTGCAGGTGATGGACCCTGCCGATGTGCGCGACACCCAGCTGCTGATCCATCGTGCCGCAGACGACCTGAAGCGTGACAACAGCTGGCTTTATCTGGGTTTCCAGCGCCGGGTACGTCGTCTGGCCACCGGCCAGGTCACCGATGCGTTCCTGGGCTCCGACCTGATGATTGAGGACTTTGAAGGCTACAACGGCCGTATTTCAGACATGAACTGGACCTACAAGGGCACCCGCTACATGCTGATGCCGTTCTACAACCACAACGAACTGAAGCTGGATAACGAAACCCACAGTGACAGCGACGGTTACCAGGTAGTTGCCTTCAGTGGCCAGGGCGGATGTTTCCCGGATATAACCTGGCAATTGCGCAAGGTCTACGAAGTGGAGTCGGTTCCGGTGGATGAAAGTCATCCGCTGTCGAAGCGCGTGCACTTTATGGACGCCCAGACCTTCACCATTCCCCGTACCGTGTCCTATGACCGCAAGGGCAGCCTCTGGAAAACCTTCACCATTGGTCAGGCCCACCCGGACCATCACCTGGCGAAGAACAAGGGCAGTGGTGTATCCATCGACGACAGCTTCAGCATGATCGACGTGCAAGCCAGCCACTGCACCACTGGCCAGTTCAAGGGCCAGGTGGATCCTGAAATGTCGCCGCCCAACATGTTCAACGTTCAATACCTGCGCGCCACGGGCAGTTAACCGGGCATCATTGTTGCTCCTCTTTCGGGCCCGCTTCGGCGGGCCCCTTTTTTGGACTATGGAGGATATCGGACATGACAGATAACCAGTCTGCGGTTGGTAAGCAGGATTCAACCGCGCCCCTCACAGTCGTTGTTTCGCGGCGAATCAGGAAGGGCCAACAAGAGGCGTTTGAAGCGTTGAGCAGCCAGATGACCGAGCGGGCGTCCCGTTTTCTCGGTTACCTGGGCACGGCCATGTTCCGGCCCGCTTCGCCCGACGATCCCGAGTACCGGATTGTCTTCAAGTTCCGGGACCGGGAAACCCTGACCGCCTGGGAGGAATCGGAAGAACGCGCCGAGCTGCTGGAACAGATTGAAAGCCTGCTGGTACAGCCCAGCGAACGGGAAGTCACCTCCGGCATCGTGACCTGGTTCACCCTGCCCGGCCAGAACCCGGTGCAACCGCCACCCAAATGGAAGATGACTATTGTCAGTTGGCTGGCACTTTACCCCGCTGTGACCCTGGTGTTCGTCATTTTCGGAGACCTGCTGGCCCAGGTGCCACTCTTGCTGCGGACGATGATCGTCACAATCGTGGTGATGGGGTTAATGAGTTATGTGTTGATGCCCAGAATGACAAAATGGTTCGCCTTCTGGTTGTTTCCCCGACAGAAGGGACCCTCCCGTTGAGCGAACGATTCATGGATGCCTGACAAGAGCAAAGTCAGGGAGCAAGCCAGGCCGCGCTGACCCGCTCCCGACCGACTCAGAAATGAATAACCGACCGGATGCTCTTACCCTCGTGCATCAAGTCAAACGCCTTGTTAATGTCTTCCAGCGGCATGTTGTGGGTAATGAACACATCCAGCGGAATCTCGCCCTTTTCGGCTTTTTCCACGTAGCCCGGCAACTCGGTACGGCCTTTCACGCCGCCAAACGCTGAGCCTTTCCAGACCCGGCCGGTGACCAGCTGGAACGGACGGGTGCTGATTTCCTCGCCGGCGCCGGCGACGCCGATGATGACGGATTCGCCCCACCCCTTGTGGCAGCACTCCAGGGCGGCGCGCATCACCTTGACGTTACCGATACACTCGAAGGAATAGTCCACGCCGCCGTCGGTCATTTCAACGATCACTTCCTGGATCGGCTTGTCGTAGTCGTTGGGATTGACCACATCGGTCGCACCCAGCTGTTTGGCGATGTCGAACTTTCCCGGGTTGATGTCGATGGCAATGATGCGACTGGCCTTGGCCATGGTGGCACCGATGATAGCCGCCAGGCCGATACCACCCAGGCCGAAGATGGCTACCGTTGCCCCTTCTTCCACCTTGGCCGTGTTCATCACCGCACCGATGCCGGTGGTTACGCCACAACCGAGCAGGCACACCTTCTCAAGGGGCGCTTCCTTGGGGATCTTGGCCAGGGAGATCTCGGGCAACACGGTGTACTCGGAGAAGGTGGAGCAACCCATGTAGTGGTACAGCGGCTTGCCCTGGTAGGAGAAGCGGGAGGTGCCGTCCGGCATCACGCCCTTGCCCTGGGTAGCCCGAACCGCGCCGCACAGGTTGGTCTTGCCGGAGGTGCAGAACTTGCACTCGCCACACTCGGCGGTGTAAAGCGGAATCACGTGGTCACCCACTTCCAGGTTTTTCACGCCCGGGCCCACGGCCTCCACAATACCACCGCCTTCGTGGCCGAGGATGGTCGGGAACAGGCCTTCCGGGTCGGCGCCCGACAGGGTGTAGGCATCAGTATGGCAGACGCCGGTGGCAACGATGCGCACTAGCACTTCACCTTTTTGCGGCGGGGCGACATCCACTTCAACGATTTCCAGCGGCTTGTTGGCTTCAAAGGCCACCGCGGCACGGGATTTGATCACTGGCATGCTCCTCTGGTTCTGTCAGGAATCTCGGGCATTGCTGATTCCCTTTGTATGATGAATTGACAGATTGACGGTTTGACGATTACTAGACGACTGGTCTACTATAGCAAATATGACGTCAACCGACACCCGCACTCACATTATTCACACCGGCGCCGACCTGATCGGCCATAAAGGCTTTGGTGCGACAGGCATCAATGCCGTGCTGACCGCAGCTGGCGTACCCAAGGGGTCGTTCTACCACTACTTTAGCAGCAAGAATGATTTCGGCCTGGCGGTCATTGATACCTTCGCGGAGGAATACGACGCCAAACTGGATCGGATTCTCAATGACACCAGCCGCTCCTGCGTCGACCGGCTGCGCGCCTACTTCGACACCGGCTTTGAAACCATGACCAGCTGCGAGTACACCCGGGGCTGTCTGATCGGCAACCTGGGCCAGGAACTGGCGGGACAGAACGAAGCCTTCCGGCAGAGGCTGGACTCGGTCTTCGCCAGCTGGGAAAGACGCTTTGAGCATTGCATCCGTGCTGCCCAGCAGGCCGGAGACATCAGCGCCGACATCGACGCGGCAGACGCCGCCAGTTTTCTTCTGTCCGGCTGGGAAGGCGCCATCCTGCGTTCGAAGGTCCTCAAGTCCACCGAACCCATGGAGAGGTTCGTGCGAGTCTTTTTCAAACACTGCCTGAACATCGGCTGAAATTTTTTTCGATTGCCGACTAGTAGACTGGTCTAATTAATATCATTTGATCCTGAAGGAGGATGCCCGATGAGCAACCAGAACGATCCACTTTTTCAACCGCACCATCTGGGCGAACTGGCCCTGCCCAACCGGATTCTGATGTCACCACTGACACGTTCCCGCTCAAGCCAGCCCGGGGATATCCCCAACGACATGAACGCCCGCTACTATCAGCAGCGGGCCAGCGCTGGCCTGATTCTCAGTGAAGCCACCCAGGTTTCGCCGCAAGGCAAGGGCTATGCCTTTACCCCCGGCATTCATTCGCAGGAACAGATTGAAGGCTGGAAGAAGGTAACCGGGGCGGTGCACATGGCCGGCGGCCGAATTCACATGCAACTGTGGCACGTGGGCCGGATTTCCCATCCGGACCTGCAACCGAACGGTGAAAAGCCCGTTGCGCCTTCTGCCATCAAGCCCGAAGGTGCCAAGACCTTCATCAGTGCCGACTCCGGCATGGTGGATATCCCGGAGCCCCGGGCCCTGGAAACCGCGGAAATGACCGACATTGTCGAGCAGTACCGCCAGGGTGCGCTGAACGCAAAAGAAGCCGGCTTTGACGGCGTTGAAGTCCATGCGGCCAACGGCTATCTGCTGGACCAGTTCATCAAGAGCGGCAGTAACCATCGCACTGACGAATACGGTGGCTCGGTGGAAAACCGTCTGCGCCTGCCATTGATGGTCGTCGAAGCGGTTATCGACGTCTGGGGCAAGGACAAGGTCGGCGTCCGCGTCAGCCCCACGGGTAGTTTCAATGCCATGGACGACGACAACCCGGCCGAAACCTTCGGTACCTTCGCCCGGCACCTGAACGACCTGGGCATTGCCTACATCGAAGTGGTGGAAGACTCCTTCCAGGGCAATCACGCGAACGGCCGCCCGGAAGAAGTCATCGACGCGATCCGCGCCGGCTTCAAGGGCACCTACATTGCCAATGGCGCCTACACCGCCGACGAGGCCCGAAAGCGTATCGACGAAGGCCGGTGCGATCTGGTCACCTTCGGCCGCCCGTTTATCGCCAACCCGGATCTGCCGGAGCGCTTCCGCCAGAACGCGCCCCTGAACGACTGGGACGACAGCACCTTCTATGGCGGTGATGAACACGGTTACACCGACTACCCGACACTGATAGAACTCGAAAAAAGCGCCTGAACAGCGCTTTCATTCCCAAAGGAGACAAACCATGAGCAACACCAATGACCCGATCAACAGCAAAGTAGTGATTATTACCGGCGCCAGCAGTGGTCTCGGTGAAGCCACGGCCCGCCGCCTGGCAGACCGGGGCGCCAAGCTGGTACTCGCAGCACGCCGGGAGGACCGCCTGAAAGACCTGACGGAAGATCTCAAATCCCGGGGCGCCGAAGCCATCTGGCAGGTCACCGACGTGACCGACCGCAATCAGGTTGAGTCTCTGGCCGCTGCGGCAAAAGAGGCGTTTGGCAGGATCGATGTGCTGGTCAACAACGCCGGGCTGATGCCCCTGGCACCGCTGGACGCCCTCAAGGTTGATGAGTGGGAACAGATGGTAGACGTCAACATCAAGGGCGTGATGTATGGTATCGCCGCTGTACTGCCGACCATGCGGGAACAGCACAGCGGGCACATCCTCAACCTGTCGTCGGTCGCCGGGCACAAGGTCTTCCCCGGTGCCGCCGTCTACTGCGCCACCAAATATGCGGTGAAGGCGCTGTCCGAAGGCGTTCGTATGGAAGGCGGCGACGAGATCCGCAGCACCAACATCTCGCCGGGTGCCGTCGCCACCGAGCTCACCAGCACCATCACCGATCCCGACGCGAAAAAGGCGGCGGATGAGCTCTACGAAGTCGCCATTGATTCCGATGCCGTGGCCCGGGCTGTTGTCTATGCCATCGAGCAGCCGGCGGATGTCGATATCAATGAAATCATCCTGCGGCCGACGGCTCAGGAGCTGTAGAACTTCTCTCGATCCTCGAACCCTGCACCATGCTGCCCCGCAAGGGCAGCGTTGGTGCAAGAGATCCACGGCCAGTCTCATCAAAATCCTCGAAAGATCACCACCTACCTGCGAAGTTCCCACGCACATCACATATCATTGTTGCGCCCCCAAAAACTTTTCCGAATCTGGTACGTATCTGAAGGGTTGAATCAAAAGGCCAAGGAGCATCCACCTTGCATACGCTTTACTGGTTTACCCGGGATCTTCGCCTGCACGACAACGCCGCGTTGCTGGCGGCCTCGAAGTCCGACGTGCTTTTATGTGTCTACGTTGTTGATCCCCGCTGGTTCGCACCGGGGCCACTGCAAAGCAAAGCCATGGGCGATCATCGCTGGCGCTTCCTCTGGCAGAGCCTGATGGCGCTGGAGCGAACCCTGCGGACGCTTGGCCAGCGCCTGCATATTGCCTATGGCGAGCCGGAAGCCGTGGTCCCCGAGCTGGTGCATGCCCACTGTATTGCCCGGGTTGTCCGGTCGCGGTTGCCGGGCACCCGGGAAGCTGGCCAGTGGCGCGCGATCAAGGACAAACTGCCACAGACCCTGTTCCAGCAATTCGAAACCCTGAGCCTGTTTACCGAGGGCTCCCTGCCCATGACCCTGCAGGATCTGCCGGACACCTTTTCCCAGTTCCGCAAGCAGGTTGAGAAAACCGGAGAACGCTGTACCGAGCGTTTGCGTATCCGCACTCTGACAGCCCTGCCTCCGCCACCAGGGTTCCCGGAGGACAATCGCGGCGACTGCCCGCCGATACCAGAGCCGATGCATCCATTGCAGTTTATGGGGGGTGAAACAGCTGGCGTGGAGCGGCTTCGGGAATTCCTGTACGGCAACCACAGCATTGACCGCTACAAGGAGACCCGCAACGCCCTGGACTCCTGGGACGCCTCCTCAAAATTCTCGCCCTGGCTGGCCAACGGCAGTCTCTCGGTTCGCGAAGTGGCGGAAACCATCACAGAGTACGAAGCCAGTGAGACCAAAAACGAATCCACCTATTGGCTCTGGTTCGAACTGCTCTGGCGGGAATACTTCTACTGGTACGCCCTGAAACACGGCGCCAACCTGTTCCGCCGGGATGGCGTCCAGCGCAAGCGTCGACACTGCACCTTCTATGGCCACCGTTTCAAGGCCTGGTGCCAGGGCAACACCGAATACCCAATCGTAAACGCGGCCATGAATCAGCTGCGTGAAACCGGTTACATGAGCAACCGGGCCCGGCAACTGGTGGCAAGCTGTTTGATCAACGAACTGGGCCTCGACTGGCGATACGGAGCGGCATGGTTTGAAGAGCAGTTGATCGACTATGATGTAGGGAGCAACTACGGCAACTGGCAGTACCTGGCTGGCGTGGGGGCGGACCCGAGAGGCCTGCGGCAATTCAATCTGGAAAAACAGACGCAGCAGTACGATCCCACCGGCACCTTCATTGACCGCTGGGGCGGACACGCGGAACAGCCCGTAGGTCTACACACAGTGGATGCGGCAGACTGGCCCTTGCAGCAATAAGGCGAACAGCCATGACGGATAGGAAGGACAACGGCAATTCGGCACGTGAGACCCTGGCTCGCATCATCGATACCAGCTCTCCCTCTACCTTGCTGAGTTGCGGCGACCTCGCGACCGAAGTCTCACGGATCTGGCAGAAACATCAGAAGGGCGTTGACGTTCACACACTGGACACCATCGACCCCAATGCCCACCTGTTCCTGGACCGGGTGGCAGACCTGGCCCTCGTTACCGAAACCCTCGAACACCTGCCCCATGACGAAGGCGCCCTTCTGCTGGGACAACTCAGGAACTATGGCACCCATCAGATTGCGGTTCTTGTGGGAGAGGCTCCCGACTGGGCGTTTACGGACTTCATCGGCCTTGGCTTCCGTCGCCATGCCGAACTGGAAAATGATAACGGTGCACTGACGCTGTACACCTACAATCTGGATACTTACAACCACAAGCGGGCCTGGAACAATCCAGAGAACTGGGCCAATCCGGAAATGTGGGGCAAAGCATGGTGGTAGAAAGCGCAGAAGTGAGCAGTCCGTCTTCCCGAAAACTCAAACCCAGTACGATCCGGATCGGTACCCGTTACCGGGCCAACCGACTGAAAGGCCCTTACGACGCCATTGTAATCGGCTCCGGCATTGGCGGCCTGACAACGGCCGCTTGCCTGGCCAAGGCCGGCAAGAAGGTGCTGGTACTCGAACAGCATTACACCGCCGGCGGCTACACCCACAGCTACGCCCGCAACGGTTACGAATGGGACGTGGGTGTTCATTATATCGGCGATATGGGCTCACCCCATACCCTGGGCCGGCGACTGTTCGATTACATTACCGACGGCAAACTGGAATGGGCACCCATGGATGAGAATTACGACCGTTTCTTTCTGGGAGACAAGGTCGTCAATCTGCGTGCCGGCAAGGAGGGCCTTCGGCTCTCCTTGCTGGATGCCTTCCCGGATGAACAGGGAGCCATCGACCAGTATGTAAAACTGCTGGGGAAGGTAGCCGACGGCATGCAGTGGTATACGCTTTCCAAGCTCACGCCCGGACTTCTGAGCCCGCTCGTTCATAAAGGCCTGGATATGGCCTTACCGGATTACTTCAACAAGACCACCTGGGACGTTTTGAGCGAACTGACCGACAACCAGGAACTGATCGGTGCGATCACCGGCCAGTGGGGCGATTGCGGCGTCACACCGAAGCAATCCAGCTTTATGGTTCATGCGCTGATCGCCAAGCACTACCTTTACGGTGGCTTCTATCCGGTTGGCGGCGCGTCGGAGATCGCAAAAACCATCATCCCCGTCATCCAGCAGCCCGGTGGTGAGGTATTCACCTACGCCGATGTGACTGACATCCTGGTCGAGAAGGGCAAGGCAACCGGCGTGCGCATGGCCGACGGTGAGGAAATCCGGGCACCGATGGTCATCAGCAACGCCGGGGTGATCAACACCTTTGAAAAATTGCTGCCGGCCGAGGCCGCAGAAAAAATCGGCTACAAGCGCAAACGGCGACACATCATCCCCTCCATGCCCCATATCGGGCTCTACATCGGCCTGAAAGGCACTCCGGAAGCGCTCGGGCTACCACGCACCAATTTCTGGATCTATCCGAGCGCCGATCACGACAGCAACGTGCAACAGTTCCTGGATGATCCGGAAAACACCGAGTTTCCGGTGGTGTATATCTCCTTTCCGGCAGCCAAGGATCCGGACTACCAGAACCGCTGGCCTGGCACCTCCACCATAGAGATTGTCGCACCAACCACCTGGGAGATGTTCGAGCCCTGGCAGGACACTACCTGGGGCAAGCGCGGGGAAGACTATGAGGTCCTTAAGCAGAAAATTACCGACCAATTGCTGGAAGTGATGTACGAGAAACTCCCGCAGCTTCGGGGCAAAGTGGATTACGTGGAGACCTCCACGCCGCTGTCTACCGCCTGGTTCTGCCGCTATGGTCGGGGCGAGCTCTACGGTCTGGACCACAACCCTGAGCGCTTCGAACAGGACTGGCTGAAACCGAAAACCGACATTCCCGGGCTCTATCTCACCGGCCAGGACATCCTTACCTGCGGCGTGGTGGGCGCGATGATTGGTGGGCTGGTCAGCACCCTGGCCATCCAGGGCTGGCGCGGCGCCGGGTTGGCAAAACGTATTTTTGTGGGGTAACAGGCGTTGCCCAGGCCGATCTGTGCCGATTGCGGCATGCACCTGAATATCTGTGTCTGTGAAGCCTGTGCCCCGGTGCCGAACAGTACCCGGGTTTCGGTCCTTCAACACCCAACCGAGGTGGGTCACCCCAAGGGTACCGTGCGCATACTGGCCCAATGCCTCGCCAGAGTCGACGTTTTCCAGGGCGAGACGCCAGACGATTTTGACCAGGCCGGCTTCAATCCACACACAGAAGCCGGACATTCCGCGCTGCTGTTCCCCGGTCCCGGCAGCGACACGCTCGAATGCGCAAACCTCCATGACATCCATCACTGGATCATTCTGGACGGAACCTGGCGTAAGGCCGCAAAGATCCTGCATCAGAATCCTGCCCTGGCGGCGCTGCCCCGCTTCCATTTGGCGGAACCTCCGGCGTCTGCCTACGCCATCCGAAAGGCCCCGGGCAAGCAACACCTGGCCACAGCAGAGGCGGTTGCCTATCTGCTGAACGTGGTCGAGCCGGGCCTGGATACCCGGCCCATTTCCAGAGCCGTGCGCTCACTGGTGGACAAACAGCTCGCCCAGATCCCGGCCCGGCTGCACAAGCATTATCAATAAACCGATGCGGGTGAGACGAGCGGCCGATGCGGACGTAATCTCCGGAAACCTGAACAAAACCGAGAGCACCCCATGTCCGCGCAATTCGACTCTGCAGACCTCTCCCGCATTATCGAGATGGCCTGGGAAGATCGCACCCCCTTCGAGGCCATCGAAGCCCTCTATGGCCTTCAGGAGAAAGACGTCATCCGCCTGATGCGACGTGAGCTGAAGCCTTCAAGCTTCCGGCTCTGGCGCAAGCGGGTAACCGGACGCAGCACCAAACACCGCCAGTTGCGGCCCGAAGGGGTGAGTCGGGGCTATTGCCCGACCCAGTACAAGCATCGGTAAGCATCGCACCATTGGCATTGCAGGCATGGCTGCGCGATCATGAACACTCAGGTAACAAGCAAGGAACCTACGCAATGGCAGTGTTCAACCAGAAAGATGCCCGGGAACAACTCGATGCCGAGGCCAGCAAGGTACACCGGTCCGACCTTGAGACTCTGCTTGAACGGCAACGCGCGATCGAAGAAAAGGTGAAGGGTAGCGGCAAGCTGGCACGCTTCAGCGGCGACATCAAGCTGATGTTTTCCATGATCCGCGACTACTGGTACGGCAATTACCGGAGCGTACCCTGGAAGACAATCGCGGCAGTGGCAGGGGCACTCCTGTACGTGCTGAATCCGCTGGATGTCATTCCCGACCTTCTGTTCGGCTTCGGATTTATCGACGATGCCGGCGTCGTGGCCCTGTGTCTGAAACTGGTAGAATCCGATCTGCTCCGCTACGCTGCGTGGAAGGAACATCAGGAAGAATCTGAAAACCGGGTCAGTGCGAATTGATTAATTTCTGAACTGACGGTATTCTCCCGCCCCTGCTGTAGGAACACCTGAATCAAATCTGGAGTTGTCGTGGATTTAGCCACTCTCATCGGTCTTGCCGGCGCTATTCTGCTGATTGCATCCGCCGTTATTCTTGGTGTTTCACCTTCCGTATTTATCAACCCTGCTTCATTGCTGATTGTTGTGGGTGGCACCATGTTCGTGGTGTTGGCCAAGTTCAGCGTCGCCCAGTTTCTTGGCGCCTTCAAAGCGGCCGCTCGGGCCTTCAAGTTCAAGCTGCCCGAAACCCAGGCCAGCATTGAAGAGCTGGTGGATATCGCCAACGTGGCCCGCAAAGAGGGCGTTCTTGGGCTGGAGGATAGAGAGATCAGCAGCCCGTTCCTGGCCCAGGGTATACAGATGCTGGTGGACGGTCAGGACGGCAAGACCATCAAGGAGCTCCTGAACAAGGAGCGCCTGATGACCCTCGACCACAACCGTTCTGGCGCCAAGGTATTCACGGCCATGGCCGATGTGGCGCCGGCCATGGGCATGATCGGCACGCTGATTGGTCTGGTTCAGATGCTGTCGAACATGGAAGACCCGAAGTCCATCGGCCCTGCCATGGCGGTCGCACTGTTGACCACACTGTATGGCGCCATGATTGCCACCATGATCGCGACTCCGATTGCCGACAAGCTCTCCCTGCGGATGACCGAGGAAGCGCGCATGCAGTCGCTGTACATTGATGCCCTGGTGGCCATTCAGGAAGGCACCAATCCCCGGATCATCGAGCAGATGCTGTCGAGCTACCTGCCCCCCAAGGAACGCGAGAAAGCGGCAGCAGCTGAAGGCGCCTGACCATGGATGAATTGCCTGAAGAGGAAAAACCGGGGATTCCGGCGTGGGTAGTTACCTTCGCCGATCTCATGTCCCTGCTGATGTGCTTCTTCGTGTTGCTGCTGTCCTTCTCGGAGATTGATGCCCAGAAGTTCAAGCAGATCGCCGGTGAACTCTCCAAAGCCTTCGGCGTTCAGCGGGACGTGCCGGCCCTGGAAATACCCAAGGGTACCAGCCCCATTTTCGACAAGTTTTCTCCCGCACCGCCCGAGCCCACCGTGGTCAACGAGGTCAAACAGACCACCACAGAGGAAGCCCCCGAGCTGCAGACCCTGAAAAGCCCGACCGACATGGCCGTGGAGGCTGCCATGGAAGAGCAGCTGCAGGAAACCATGGACGAAATCCTCAAGGTGCTGGAGCCGGCGATCGCCGATGGGCGCATCAATGTGAGCGAGGATCAGCGGCGAATCGTGATCCGGGTGGAAGAAAAAGGTTCTTTTCCCTCAGGTTCGGCTCAGCTGACCTGGGAATTTGAGGGCCTGTTGCTGGACATGGCCGAGGTTATTGAGGGCATCCCCGGCGACCTGACCATTGAGGGGCACACCGACAACGTGCCTATCCGTACCGATCGCTTCTACAGCAACTGGGATCTGTCGGCTGCCCGGGCCGCTGCGGTGGCCAACGTGCTGGTCGCCCGGGACCAGGTTGAACCCACCCGGCTTTCCGTCACCGGACTGGCGGATACCGAACCCAGAGTTCCGAACAGCTCAGCAGAAAACCGGGCCAAGAACCGGCGCGTGGAAATCATCATCGATCTCTCCGGCCCGATGCAGGAACAGGAGGTTCGCCTCCGGGAACTGATCCAGTCCGAATCGGACGATGACCAGTCGGCACTCGGGATCGAATCCGACAGCTCGACATCAAACGAAATCAGCTGGTAAGCGCACTCTATTTTGGTGCGCCCGACACCAAAACGCACAATACTAGTGCACTTTGGCTCTAAAACACGTCTTTCACATCTTTCCAGAACCACCCAACTGCCCTTCCGCTCTTGAAACGCATTATTTTGGAACAGCTCTTGCTTTAGCTGCACCTCATCAATGCACAACTCAACGTAAAGCGGCCCGCTAGAGGCCGGACACACAACATCAGGAGCGAAAACCCGTGGACATCACGAGTGCAGTACACACCCTGACTGAAAGCGCCAACACGCTGTTCATCCTCATCGGCGCCATTATGGTGCTGGCCATGCATGCCGGCTTTGCTTTTCTGGAAGTAGGCACCGTTCGCCACAAGAACCAGGTCAACGCCCTGGTCAAGATCATGACCGACTTTGGCATCTCTGCCGTGGCGTATTTCTTCATCGGCTACTACATTGCCTACGGCAGCCATTTCATGAGCGGTGCCGCCGAGCTCACCGCCGCCAACGGCTATGATTTGGTGAAGTTTTTCTTCCTGATGACCTTCGCCGCAGCCATCCCCGCGATTGTCTCCGGTGGTATCGCTGAACGGGCAAAGTTCTATCCGATGCTGATTGCCTCGGGCCTGATTGTCGCCTTTATCTACCCCTTCTTTGAGGGGCTGATCTGGAACGGCAACTATGGCTTCCAGGGCTGGCTGGAGAACCAGTTTGGTGCGTCCTTTCACGACTTCGCCGGCTCCGTTGTAGTGCATGCAGTGGGCGGCTGGATCGCCCTGGCGGCCGTTCTGGTCCTCGGTGCACGAAATGGTCGCTACCGTAATGGCAAGGTGGTGGCTTTTGCCCCCTCCAACATTCCCTTCCTGGCCCTGGGCGCCTGGATCCTGACCGTCGGCTGGTTTGGCTTCAACGTCATGTCCGCCCAGACCCTGGACGGCATCAGCGGCCTGGTCGCCGTAAACAGCCTTATGGCGATGGTAGGCGGCATCCTGGTGTCCATGCTGCTGGGCCGCAAGGACCCGGGCTTTATCCACAACGGCCCACTGGCCGGGCTGGTGGCCGTGTGTGCCGGCTCAGACCTGATGCATCCTGTAGGCGCCCTGGTAACGGGCGGTGTCGCCGGCGCTATCTTCGTGTATCTGTTCGAGTGGGCCCAGGCCAAGATCGAGCGCCTGGACGATGTCCTGGGTGTCTGGCCCCTGCACGGTGTCTGTGGTGTCTGGGGCGCGATTGCCTGCGGCATCTTTGGCCAGGAGGCGCTTGGTGGTCTCGGCGGCGTCAGCCTGATGTCCCAGATCATCGGCTCGGTGGCCGGCGTGGTGGTGGCCTTTGTGGGCGGTCTGATTGTCTATGGGGTTATCAACGCCATTTCCGGACTGCGTCTGACCGAAGAAGAAGAGTTCAACGGGGCGGACCTGAGCATCCACCGGATCGGGGCAACCGCGGTCGAATAAGCACTGAGTGTTCAGTCGCCGTAGCCGGTCAATTCCATGTAGCCCTCGCCAGAGTGGCTGCCGGCGACGGTGACAGGGCTTTCCCAATAAGGGTAAAGCCCGTCATTCAGGTAGTTTCCAGGGGGAGCCGAAATTTCAAGGCTCACCCCATAATCCGGAACCTCCAGACGCCAAAGGCGGGGAAAGCCCCGGGCGTCTGGTTCCTCCGGGCGAATGCGAAGCTGACTGGGCTGAAGCGCTACGGGCTCGCCATCCTCCGGAATCCAGGTTCCGGAACGAAAACCTCCGCCTTCTTCCCGAAGCTGGAAAGCCATCAATTTGTCACCCGACTCCAGGTGCAGCGCAAACCAGTCCCAGCCCTGCTGGCCAGATTTGAGAAACTGACTGCTCCACTCCCGGTCGAACCAGCCCTTGCCCGCAACCTCAAGTGTCTCATTACCCAGCGTGACCGTACCCTCGATGTGCAGGTCCACCAGACTGAAATACATCGAACCCTCACCATCAGCGGATTTGGCACTGAAGCCGTTATCACCGTGCGCAACAGGCTTGCCATTGATCGAGAGGGACAAGTCGTAGGACCAGCCATCCGCCGCCAGCTGCAACCGCCATGACTCGCTTTCGGATGTTGCCTCAAGCTGCCAGTCGTCCAGCCAGACGGCCAGTGGCTGCGCCTGTGCGCCGGCATGGCCGACATCGCCCCGGGCCAGTTTCTCTGCAAAGTAGTGCCGGGCATCAAAGCTCACCGCGGCATGGGCCATCCAGGCCGCTTCCAGGGGCCAGTCGGCTGCCTCAGGAGGTTCAGCATCTGCCGGTCTGGGCGTAATGGCTTGGCGGAACTGGGTCCATTGCAGGCCCAACGGCTCACCTTCTTCAGTCCTCAAATTGGCGGTCAGATACCACCATTCGATCCGGTGTTGCGGGTGCGGGCCGAAATCATCGGGAAATATCAGGCGGTCGCCCGGCCCGGGCTGAAGGAAGGGCACTTCGGCGTCGTTTTCTGCGACACCCGCCAGTCCGGCGAACCCTGCTTCTTGTTGTGACTCCGAACAACCGGCCAGAGCCAAGATGAACAACATCAGTATCCAGCGTCTCATCGCTCACCTCCCGCCAGCGCGTTGGCGTTCACAGGGGCAACCGTCGGTGATTTCAACTGGCGCATCATCAGCAGGCCGATGCTGAGGCCAATCAGCAGACTCAACACCCCAAGCTCCAGCCAGAACCGGGGATAGACCGCCATGGGCAGGGACCAGCCAAACGCGATAGGATTAATGCGATGCACCAGAACCCACGTCAGCCAGATGCCAAGCGGCAGGGCCAGCAGGGTAATTGCAGCGGTCAACGTCACTGACAGCCGGATCAGTTGGGCCGACGCTTGTCGCACGGATAGTCCCCAGACGACCAAAAGCCGGAAATACCAGGCCCGGGTGGAGAAGAAGACCCAGCCCATCATCAACAGGGCAGTGGCCGCCAGTATCAGGGTCAGGGTAGTCATGGCCCGGGTCAGCAGGAAGGTCTGGTCAAAGATGGCCGTGGCGAGTTCTTCAATAGCCCGATTGTCCCGGACCGTCAGCTCATCCACCTGCCATACCCGCTTTAATCCACCGGTCACTTCCTCGATGTCGAGATTTCCGGGCGATACCGACAGGCTCTGGAAACCGGTTGCGAAGTCTTCAGGAAGCACCGAAGGATGAATCAGGATTTCGCCAGCGGGGCGACCGTAGTCCGGGTAGGTGGCCAGCACGGGAAACTCGAACGAACCGCTTCCGAGGGTTACCTCCAGGGACTGGCCGACCTGTACATTCTGCCTGCGCGCCAGCTGTTCATTCACCATCACGCCCTGGCCCTGCTGCAAGCGCTGCCAGGGCCGTGACGCTGACTCAAACAACTGCCAATCGGTCACCAAAGGGCCAACAGGGCCGATGGCAAAGACGTCCACCTCTGTGCCTGCCTCATCCCCGTTGCCCGGCAAAGTTGCACGGCCGCGAATCACCCGGTGCCACAGGCCAGACGCTGCGAGTTCCGGTTGCTCAGCGAGCCAGTCCACCGCGAGGGTCGCATCCGCTGATTCAGGGACTTCAATGTAATAATCCGCTTCCAGTCTCTGCGCGAGCCATCGATCAAATGTATTTTCAAAGGTCGTCACCAGAGCCTGAACCGCCAGAACCATGGCCATGGCGAACTGCAGAGCGACCAATGGCAGTGCCAGACGCCGCGCCAGCACTGATACCTCCCGATGGCGCCAGCGGGCCTGCAGATTCCGGTCGTGCCCGGACCGCCAATCCGCAAGCCAGGCAATCAGTCTCGGCGCAAGGATCCCGGCAGCCACAAACACCAGGGCCACGGCGATAAAAAGCCAGAGCAGATCCGTAACCCAGGCTGACAAGGCCAGGCCAGCGATAAGCACCAACACCACCAAAACGCCGGACCGGCGGCTACTTCCCGCAAACGCTCGGGCCCATGGACGGAGAAAATCGGCCAGGCAAGCCGCCAGAACCACCGCCAGCATGGTTGCAAGCGGGACCAGCCAGTTGCCACCCTGGCCCGCGTACAACGGCTGATCGAACAGCCCCTTGAGGGCCCGCCCGAATCCGCTACCCAACCCGGTCGCCAGCCAGCGCCCCAGCCAGATACCAGGCACAATACACAGCAGGGCCAACAACAGAACCTCCACGACCAGCAGCCGGTTGATTCGGGCTTGAGGGACGCCAAACCGGTGCAGCAAAGCGAAGCTGTCTCGACGTTGCGCCATCCCCAGTAGATACACGCTGCGAACCAGCAAGGCGGTAATCAGCAAAACCAGCACGCCCAGCGCGTCAAGATTCAGCAGAAAACTGTCGCCCAGCTCTCCGGTATCCGGGCCAACCCGAAACGGCGCCAATCGATACCCGCCAGGAAGTGCCCCGTCACTGTGGGCATCGGAGATCAGCAACGACAATCCACCTTCGTTCTTCCCGGCGAGTTCAGCCGTTTCACTGATATCAACAAAGGGACGACCATTCAGTTCACCCTGCCAGGGCGCCTCTTCGTTGTCGGGACTCTCAAAGCATCCGGCCGCCAACGGGTCGATACCCACCACCCGACCGCCTTGCGGCGAAGGCACTTCCCACCAGGGCATCACGCAGAGCCCTGCTCGGCGCAGCTCGACAAAATCTTCCACAGTCAGGGGCTTACCGTCCTGGCGGGCAATCTGCTGGCGTTCGGCCACCGCCGATTCGCTCTGATCAAGACTGGCCCGGGCCTGGCTGGTGAGATGGTGCACGCCCGTCCAGAGCATGGTGGCGAGCACAATCATGGCTGCCAGGGCCAGCAGCTGAAGCGGATGGCGGCGGTAATGACTGAACAGGGCGGCCAACAGGGTCATGGCGGGCTCAGGTTTGCGGCACGTGGCCAAGATCCAGATGCTGGCTGCAGCGGGCAGCCAGTTCCGGATCGTGGGTGGCGAGGATCAGTCCGCAGCCATGGCGGGCCTGCAATTCGAAAAGCTGCCCGATCACGGCCTCTGCCGTGTGCCGGTCCAGGCTGCCTGTGGGTTCGTCAGCAAGAATCAGGGCCGGCTTCATGGCAAACACCATGGCCAGTGCCGCGCGCTGGCGTTGTCCCCCAGACACCTGATCCGGGTATCGGTCGGCAAGCTCGCCGATCCCCAGGCGCTCGAGCCAGTCCTGACATCCATCCTCGGATTGGCCGGCAAGCCGGGCGCGAAAACGGACGTTGTCCAGCAAAGACAGGGCCGGCATCAGGTTGGCTTCCTGAAAGACTACCCCGATCTGCTGTCGGCGAAGCGTCCCCCAGCGACGTTCAGACTTGCTCTCGGCCTCCGTTGACCGGGCATCAAACGTCTCGCCAAGCACCTGAACCACCCCTGAATCCGGTTTCTCCAGACCACAGAGTATGTTCAGCAAGGTACTCTTGCCGGATCCGGATCGACCGGTCAGCGCCAGTGACTGACCCCGTTCCAGATCCAGAGAGAGGCCCCTGAGCACGGGCACCGGTTCATTACCGCTGCGGAATTGCTTGTTCAGGCCACGGGCCGAAAGCAGAGAGTCCACCATAGTTTCCTTGTCTGACGAGTTGAGGCGACGGCTTTGCCCGGGTCAATCAGAGCCAGGTGGTCAATCCGCCGCTCCGATAGGATCAGCATAGGTTCCGTGCCGGCGCGCACGCCACTCGCGGAACTGCTCCAGCCAGGACAGCAACGCCGGTATGACCAACAGGACCAGCAAAGTCGATAGCCCGAGGCCAAAGGCAATAGAGGTGGCCATGGGGATCAGGAACTGGGCCTGCAGGGACGTTTCGAACATCAACGGCAGCAGCCCGCCGATGGTGGTCAGGGAAGTCAACATAACCGCACGAACCCGCTGTACCGCGGCCTCGTTAAGCGCATCGGTGATTCCCAGACCCTTTTTCCGCTGCTGGTTGTAGAAAGCTACGAGGATGATGGCGTTATTGACCACAATCCCGGAAAGACCAAACAACCCGAAGAGGGAAAGAATGGTCAGTTGCAGCCCCATCAGCCAGTGCCCCAGCAACGCGCCCACGAGGGCGAACGGGATGATGGCCATAACGATCAGCGGCAGGCTCCAGGAGGCAAACACCCACGCAAGCACCACGTACATCAGCGCCAACCCGATAACCAGTCCGGTTTGCATGTCTCCCAGGGTCTCCCTCTGGTCGGCCGCACGGCCCTCGAAGCTGTAACGCACATTGTAGCGACTGGCGATATCCGGCAGTGCGTCTGCTTCAAGGCTGGTCAGAATCTGGTCGGTGGTGCTGACCCGGGTGTTCAGCCCAGAGGTGACTTCAACCGCCAACCGGCCCTCGGCGTGTCGCAGGGCCTGGAAGCCCTGACGGTGGTCCAGGTTCATGACCTGGGTCAGGGGTACAAAGCGACCGTCCGGCACCCGCACGGTGATACGGGAAAGCGTCGACAAGCGCTCCCGCTGATCCTTGGGCAGTTGCACGCGAACTTCGACTTCATCCCGGCCATCCTGGTAGATCTGGGCGATCCGGCCGTCGAAGGCAGCCCTTAGCTGGCGCCCGAGATCGGAGGTGGTCAATCCGAGTGCCTCGCCATAGGCGCTGACCTGGTAAAGCAGCTGTTCCCTGCCCCAGGGCATGTCATCCTCAACGTCCAGCACACCGGGCAGCGTCGAGAGCGCCTGCCCCAGTTCATCCGCGGCACGCTTCAGATTCTCCGCGTTGTCGCCGGTCAAACGCACATTCACATCCCGGCCCGGCGGCCCGGCCTGACGTTCGGAAATCGTCAGATTGTCCAGCCCGGCCGGTGTCTCCAGCCGGCTGCGCCACTCCGTGATGAATTCCGGGTTACGAACCGAGCGGCGGTCGGAGGGCACCAGTTCGATCATCATCGAACCCAGTTCATCGCCGCTACGGGAACTGCCCTCGGCACCCTGGGTTGCGCCCCGGGTGGTCACTGCATGCAAAATGAAATCACCGCCAAGCGCCTCTTCGGTCTCGTTGAGCGTTCGCTGCATCTGGGTCAGGAACTCCTCAACGGTGCCGCGATCCGTGCCGGCCACAAAGCTGGCATTGGCGTAGAAGACCGAAGGCTCCGGTGTTGGGAAAAAGTTGAATCCGAGCCGGCCACCGGCCAGCAGACCGACCGTTACGATCGCCAGGGCCACCGCGCTCGCCACGGTAGCGCCCCGGTGCTCCAGGCTATACCGTGAGAACCGGCGAAACCGGCCTTCCCGGAAACGGTCGAAACGCTGCTCGAAACCCCGCCGGAAGCGCTCCACGGGACCCGGTGCTTTTGGCTCGGGTTCTGTCTCTCCCGCTTTTTTCTTGCGTCTGGGCACGAAGGCATGACGCAAGTGCGCCGGCAATACGATGAAACACTCAAGCAGGGACGCGACCAGAACACATATCATCACCAGCGGAATATCGCCCAGGATATTGCCAATGACACCGCCCACCACGAGCAGGGGCATGAAGGCCGCAACCGTCGTGAGAGACGAGGCCAGCACGGGCCACACCATACGCTTGGCTGCCCCTTCCGAGGCGTAGATGGACTCCTCGCCCATGCGGGAGTGGGCGTCGGCATCCTCGCCCACCACAATGGCATCGTCGACGATCACCCCCAACGCCATGATCAGGGCGAACAGGGAAATCATGTTGATGGAACCCCCAATCAGCCAGAGAACCGCCATGGCCGCCAGGAACGCCGTCGGAATACCCACAGCCACCCACATGGCAACCCGACCGGGGAGAAACAGGTAAAGCAGGCACACCACCAGAACCAGGCCACCCAGCCCGTTGTTCACCAGCAGGGAAATACGATCGTCCAGAAGCTGCCAGGTCTCGTCGTACACCTCCAGCTTTACCGTTGGCGGCAGCACCGGCCGGGTATCGGCCAGCCAGGTTTCCAGTACCTGGGCCGCTGCCAGCGAATTGCCGTTCTCCGATCGCTGCAACTGCAGCTCAACCGCCGGCTTGCCGTCCTTCTCGAGGGTCACCTGGCTCTCGCGGGCTTCCTGCCGGATAATCGCCACATCGCCCAGATTGAGCTGGATCCGCTCACCACTGAGCACCGGAATGTTCTCGAACTCCTGGGGGCTTCGGCGCTGTTCCACGGCCCGCAGTTCCCGGGTGGCATCCTGCTGCGCCATCATGCCGGCAGGCAGGTCCCGGGAGATGGCGGCCACGCGCTCGGCAATCTGCTCCAGTGACAGCCCCAGTGCTTCCAGCCGCTCAACCGGCACATCAATGCTGATCTGCTGCTCCGGCAAGCCGCGGATCGAAACCCGGTCAATACCACGCTGGAGCAGTTCATCTTCAAAACGGTAGGCCATCTGCCGCAGCTCACTGCGGTCCACATCGCCGTACACAAGCAACCGGGCCACTGGCTCGTAGCGTTCAATGCGGGTTACCTGGGGTTCCTCCGCCTCCGCCGGGAAATTGGTGAATTCATCCACCTGCTGGCGTACGTCATCCAGGGCCTGGATCGGATTGGTGCCTTCTTCGAATTCGAGGGTTATGGAGGAAACCCCCTGGGCCGAGGTCGAGGTCATTTTTTTCAGGCCATCGACGCTGCGCAGGCGCTGCTCCAGAGGGTTGGTAATGCCCTGCTCCACGTCTTCGGCGGACGCACCACTCCAGACCACCCGGACACTGACCACGTCCAGGGCAAAGGTGGGGAAGAACTGGATGTTCATGCGAGTCAGAGCCAGCACACCACCGAGCAGCATCACCAGCATGACCAGGTTGGCAGCAACCCGGTGATGAACGAAAAAGCCGATGACGCCTTTTTTCCGCCTCATTGCGATGCCACTCCGGAATCTGCCACATCCACCTTGAGGCCGGTGACAGCGTTGGGCAGATGCGTCGTAATCAGTTGCGCGCCAGATACCAGGGCTTCACCGGATACCAGCAGACGGCGCTCACCATTGCTGCCCCGGGCCTCGCCAATACGTTCTATTCGGGCGCGCTGCATCCGGCCGTCTGAAGACACCAGGTAAACGCTGTCGGCGCCATAAAGAGCACTGAACGGAATCGACACGGTATTGCTCCGTGCCGCCCGTTCAAGCGTGACGGGCATTAAACCGCCCGGACGGATCCCACGGGGATCCCCCTGCAGTTCGAGAATGGCTTCGGTTCCGGACGGATCACTGGTTCCGGCAAAGCGGGCAAGCTGAAACCGGTGCTGATCTCCGGCACTGGTGGCAATCAGTGTTTCCCCCCGCTGCAGGGCATCCAGAAGTTCGTTCCGGAACATCTCCGGCACCCTGGCCCTGAGTTCCAGACCATCAACGGGGTACAGCGATAACAGAGGTTCATTACGACTGACCTGGTCACCTTCGGCCACCCGGATGTCGGTCACCATACCGTCAAAAGGCGCCGTCATCCGGGCCCGCTCGGCATCCCGTCGGGTGCTGAGCAGATTTGCCTCTGCCTGGGCGAGTTTCGCCTGAAGGCTCTGCAGCCGCGCCGGATGCTCTTCGATTGCCAGTTGCCTGGCATTTACCGTCAGCTCTGCTCTGGCCGCGGCGTCCGTGGCCGCTTCCAGCGCCTCGCGGGAAGCCAGGTTGCGATTCACCAACGACCGGGTACGCTCCAGCTGCCGCCGGGCGTTTTCCAGAATGGCCTGTTCGCTGGCCAGCGCCGTCTGATCATTCCGGTACCGGACCTGCTCCGACCGGATCTGGGCTTCAAGGTCTTTGACCTGTGCTTCGGCCTGGGCCAGCGCAGGCTGGATATCGGCATCGTCCAGTGCCACCAGAAGCTCGCCCTCCTTGACCCGCTGCCCCTCGGTCACGGGCCGCGTACCGATTCGACCGGCCAGGGTTGCTGTCACCGTCAGTTGCTCCGGGGCCAGTACTTCGCCATACAGGGGCAGCACCGGGGTATGCGTGCCCGGCTCAATTTCCTGAACCTGGACACGCCAACTGCGCTCGGTGGCACTGACCTCTGCAGGCTCCGGGCGGGTCATTTTGAGAATCATGAAACCGGCGATACCGACGGCGAGAATCAACAGGGGAATCAGTCTTTTGGACATTACTTGCAGGCCAGCTAAGGTAAATAAAGCCCATTGGGCTGTCGGGTTCAGACTACTATACAATCAGGGCTCGTTTTCGGATCGGACAAGCCGAATTCCTGCGTCAATTTTACGCAGTGTTTTTTCAGTCATGGCAACGGAGAGCATCATTGTTGGCAGCAGAACATCATGTCAATCTCCTCAACGCAACGCTCATTAACGGGCTGATCGTTGCCGTTGTGGTGCTGATCCATCACGAAGTGCTCCTGAATCTAAGCAGTCTTCTGTCGAGAATGCGCCAGAGTCACCGTTTCCGACTGATCGCTGCCGTCTTCGGCATTCTTGCCGCGCACACCCTCCAGGTGTGGATCTTTGCCAGTGCCTTCTATTTCATGCACCACGCCGAGGGCTGGGGCCATTTAACCGGTAATTTCAGCGGCAGCATCCTGGACTGCGCCTACTTTTCCTTCACCACCTTCACGACTCTTGGCTACGGCGATATCGAACCTTTCGGTATTCTGCGCTTTCTCACCGGCATAGAGGCGCTGGCCGGACTGGTTCTGATCACCTGGAGCGCCTCGTTCCTGTTCGTGGAAATGCAACGCTACTGGCCGACTCGTTGAGGAACCTCCACACCTTAGACTTTAGTAGAAGATGGGCGGCTATACTGCCGGATTTCTGATCTAATGGCCGGAGCTTGCAGCATGTGGAACCTCTTTATACATATCACTCCAGCGCGCCGGATGCCCAGACCGAACCCATGGAAAGCTATACGGAATCACAGAAGCACCTTGCCCGTCCGTACCGCAAGGCCGTGTTGAAAACGCTGCTGATTCTGACCGCCGTCAGTGGCCTGCTTTTCTTTACGCTTAACATGCAGAGAGGGAATTATCCCCTGGCCTTTGCCGAGATTGGCATGGCGTGCTACTCGGTTTTCATTTTCTGGGCAATCGGGAACACCAAACACCTGGAACGATGGATCCTGGCGTTTATCCTGCCCTTTTGCATCACCATGATGTTCGCGCTCACGTCTCCCCGGGCGACAACAACCGTATTCGCCTGGGTTCTGTTAATTCCCATCCTTTCTCACCTTCTGATGGGGCGGCGGCTGGGTCTTCTGGTATCCGCCGTGTTCATGGTTACGGCGGCAGTGATTTTCTTCTTCAAATTCCACGATGCGCCGGAGCTGATGCAGCCGCTTCCGATTGCCAACATGGGGCTGATGTCCCTGACCATTCTGGCCTTCTCCCATATTTACGAGATCACCCGGGAGCAATCCGAATCCCGCCTACTGAAAATGGCCCAGACCGATGCGCTGACGGGTCTCGCCAACCGGGCACGCCTGAGCGACGTTTTCGAGCAGGAGCGCAAGCGCAGCCTCCGCAACGGAACCCCGCTGTCCATGCTGGTGCTGGACCTGGACCACTTCAAACAGGTCAATGATCAACATGGTCACGAGGCGGGCGACCGGGCGCTCAGGCATGTTGCCGGCACACTGCGGGCATCGCTGAGAGCAACCGATCTTGCCACACGACTGGGCGGTGAAGAGTTCGCCATTCTGCTCACCAACACCACCGCAGACCAGGCTCATCGGGTGGCCGAAAAGATCCGGAATGAGATCGAGTCAAACCCCGTGTCCTATCAGGACCAAGCCATCAGGCTCACCATCAGCGGCGGCATTGCCCAGTTTGGTCCGGACGGCGCCGACCTTCGCAGCCTGATCGGCCGTGCCGACGAGTACCTCTATAACGCCAAGGACGCGGGGCGGAACCGGATCATCAGTTCCGACAGCGTCCTGGTGCCATGCCAGGCGTAAACACCCCGCGTCACACCCACTTGCAGCGCGCCAGGGTGTAATACAGCAGGGGCACCACCAGCACGGTCAGTAACGTGGACATGGCCAGACCGAACACCAGGGATATCGCCAGGCCGTTGAAAATCGGATCGTTCAGGATGAAGTAAGCCCCCACCATCGCCGAAATCGCCGTCAGGGCGATGGGCTTGATGCGCACCGCGCCGGCCAGGACCACCGCTTCGTCCAGTTCGACACCCTCCTCGATCAACTGCCGAATAAACACCACCAACAGGATGGAATTGCGCACGATGATGCCGGCCAGGGCAATCATGCCGATCATGCTGGTGGCGGTAAATTCCCGCCCCAGAAGGGCATGGCCGGGCATGATGCCGATCATCGTCAGGGGAATGGGCGCCATGATCACCAGCGGCAGAATATAGGAGCGGAACTGGGCCACCAGCAACACGAAGATCATGAACACGCCCACGCTGTAGGCGGCGCCCATATCCCGGAAGGTCTCGTAAGTAATCTGCCATTCACCGTCCCATTTCAGAGTGCCTTTTTCCGGCAACGGGGGCTGATCGATGAAATACTGCTCTGGCGCTCCCTCCTGCTGGTTCAGGCGCTCCACCATGGCAAACATGCCGTACAGCGGCGAATCGACCTCTCCTGCCATATCCGCCGTCACGTAGGTCACCGGCAGCAAATCCTTGTGGTAAATCGCGCCCATCCAGTCGGCCTCGCGAACGTCGGCAATACTCGCCAGCGGGACGAGGTTGCCATCACGACTTCGCACGTTCAGGGATAACAATACCGAGGGCTGGGCCTTGTCACCTTCGCTCAGAATCACACGAATTGGAACAGGGTACTTGGCATGGTCATCGTGCAGGAAGCTGACACTGGTACCGCCCAGGGCCGTCTGGAGGGCACCGACCACCTGGGCCTGGGACACGCCAAGCCTTGCCGCGCGGGCCCGATCCACAACCACTTCCCATTGTCGTGTGGGCGCTTCTAGCGTGGTATCGATATCCACCAGGCCATCCACCTCGCTCATGCCCTCGGCCACCTGGCGGGCCAGTTCCGCCCGGCGGGTTTCATCCACCGCGTAGATCTCCGCCACCACCGGTGACAACACCGGCGGACCGGGCGGCACCTCGACAATCTTGACGCTGGCGCCGTACTGCTTACCGATTTCGGTCAGCGGCCCCCGCAGGGACTGGGCAATGGCGTGGGACTGACGTTCCCGGCGCTCCTCATGAATAAGATTGACCTGGATATCGCCGTGGTAAGGGTCGCCACGCAGGTAGTATTGCCTGACCAGACCGTTGAAATTGATCGGCGACGCGGTGCCGGCGTAGGTCTGCCAGTTGGCCACCTCATCCACCGTTTCCAGATAGCTGCCCATTTCCATCAACACCCGCTGGGTCTGCTCCATGGGCGTGCGCTCGGGCATATCCACCACCACCTGCAACTCGGACTTGTTGTCGAACGGCAGCATCTTCAGGATCACCGCCTGGAACACCGGCAGCGAGGTGGAGGCCAGGGTCAGGCCCACCACACCCAGCGCCAGCAAACGGCGTCGCCAGGGATGATCACCCAGGAACGGCCCGAGCACTGTCCGGAAAATTCGCAGGGATACTGGACTGACACCATCGGCAGAGCTAGAAGCCTCCTCGGCTTCCGCCGCCTGCTCACCCTTCTTGTGCTTGAGCAACCGGAAGGCCAGCCAGGGCGCCACCACAAAGGCAACAATCTGGGACAGCACCATACCGGCCGAGGCGTTGATCGGAATCGGGCTCATGTAAGGGCCCATCAGGCCACTGACAAAGGCCATCGGAATCAGCGCCGCCATGATAGTGAGGCTGGCCATAATGGTGGGGGTGCCCACCTCGTCCACGGCAACGGGAATAATGTCCTTCACCGCCCGCCGGGTGTTTTGGATCCGCCGGTTGATGTTCTCGGTGATCACGATGCCGTCGTCCACCAGAATGCCGATGGAGAAGATCAGCGCAAACAGGGAGACGCGGTTCAGGGTGAAACCCCAGGCCCAGGAGAACACCAGGGTCAGAAGCAGGGTGATCAGCACCGCAATGCCGACAATCAGCGCCTGGCGCCAGCCCATGGCCGCCAGCACCAGCAACACAACGCAGAGGGTGGCGGAGATCAGATCGGTTATCAGTTTGCGGGCTTTCTGGGAAGCGGTCACACCATAGTCCCGGGTTACCAGAACCTCCACGGATTCCGGCAGGGCCCGGTTGCGCAGCTGCGCCAGACGCTCTTCAATGGCCGTGGTAACGTTGATGGCGTTCTCGCCCGGTTTCTTGGCGATGGCCAGGGTCACCGCCGGGTAAACCTCACCGGGCCGGCCGGCCTCGTGGGCCGGCCCGAATCCGGCCATCACGCTCTGGTCCACCACGGTGCCACCGCGGCTGACATCCGCCACATCTTCCAGGTACACCGCTGCGCCGTTGTACATACCCACCACCAGGCGCCGGACATCCTCCACGGTTTCCAGAAGCGTTCCGGCCTGGACAGGTATCGACAGGTTGTCCCGGGTAATCCGGGCCTCCTGGCTGCTGGTGTTGGCCGCCGCCAGGGCGTTACGGATATCGTCGATGGTGAGATTGAACCCCGCCAGCAACGCCGGATCGAACCGGATATCCACGCGATCCGGAATGCCACCGGTGGTATAGACATCCCGGGTACCGGGAACCCGTTTCAGGGCGACTTCCAGCATGTGCGCCAGGCGGGTCAGTTCCTCACCCGTATGGCCGTTGACCGGATCGTAGAGGGTCAGGGTCATCACCGGCACATCATCGATGCCCTTGGGCTTGATCACCGGCTGGGTCGCGCCCAGGTTTGGCGGCAGCCAGTCCTGGTTGGAGTACACCTGGTTGTACAGCCGCACCAGGGCTTCCTGCCGTGGAATACCCACCTCGAACTGCACCGTGATCACCGCCTGGCCCTGGCGGGATAACGAATAGACGTGTTCGACGCCTTTGATCTCACTCATCACCTGTTCGGCGGGCGTGGCAATCGCGCTTTCCACCTCCCGGGTACTGGCGCCGGGAAAGGCCACCATGATATCGGCCATGGTGACGTCAATCTGGGGCTCTTCTTCTTTGGGCGTAACCACCACGGCCAGGATGCCCAGAATAATTGCCAGAATGGCCAGCAGCGGTGTCAGATGGTTGTTCTGGAAAACCCGGGCGATGGCACCGGATGGACCAACGGGCGGCAGATCACGGCTCACGGGTTCGACTCCTCGCCCGTTCTTTCAAGCGGATTCAGGCGCTCGCTGCCCACCAGTACAGACGGGTTTGTGACTACCCGCTCGCCCTCGCTCAGGCCCGCAAGAATCTCCAGCCGGCCATTGTCTCGCGCCCCGGTGCGAACCTGCCTCAGCCTGGGCTGATCCTGATCATCGAGCACAAATACCGCCCTGAGTTCACTGCGTTGAATCAGGCTGCTGAACGGAACCCACAGGGCCTCCCGGGTGGCAACCGGCACGCTGACTTTCACCAGCATGCCGGGAAACAGGGAACCGTTGGGCTCACTCAGGCGCATGCGCAGGCGGAAAGTATGGGTTTGCGGATTCGCATAGGGATAGAAAGTCATTTCACCGGTTTCCAGCACCCGGCCGTCGGCCAGGGTAACCTGGGCCTGACGCTCCGTACGCGCCAGTTCGGCGTATTTCTGGGGCAGATCGACGACAACCCGAAGCTGTTCCAGAGACAAGCCACTGAGCAGCGGCTGGCCGGGATTGACCGCTTCGCCAACCTCAACGTGGCGTTCGGTCAGGATGCCGCCATAGGGCGCCACCACACGGGTATAGGAAAGCTGCTCCTGCGCCTCGGAAACGGCGGCACTGGCGCGCTCTACCCGGGCCCGGGCAGCGGCCAGGTTGTTGCGGGCCTGATCGAACTCCTGCCGGGATACCAGCCCCCGTTCGTGGACTGCCTCAATCCGGTTAAACCGCTGGCGTGCGTCCACCAGTGCTGCCTCGGCCTCTTCCAGCCCGGCTTGTGCCTGGCGCAAACGGGATCGCTGCTCACTGTCCTCCAGCTGGACAATCAGCTCACCGGCGGTCACGGAATCATCCACATCGAAGGGAAGGCTCTGGACAGTGCCACTGGTCTGGGCAGAGACGGTACTTTGCTGTACGGCCTCAATGACGCCATCGAGATGGATCGTTTCACGGAGAGTGACTCGTTCCACAACCTCGTAATCCGGTTGAGCCGTTGCCCACGCAGGCATGAGCGCCAACACAATCACATTGAAAAAGCGTCCCGCCGGATGCATACAGCCACCTTGTTTTGGTTATAAGCATATTCTTTAATTAAAAAGAAGTTTAACAGGCTGAGGCAGGGCTTACATTGAGCAGGAACAAAAAAGCCCCGGGTGGAGGAGTTGGATCCACCCGGGGCATCAATGTCACCCGCCAGCTATGAGAAACGGGTAACCGCCATACAAGGTCTTACCACCTGGCTGTCAGTGCGGCACGCAGGGTCCGGCCAGGCTCATTTACTCTTACGGCTTCGGGATTAAATGGATCAGTGTTGGCCCGACTGACGTGAGGTGCCCAGGTATTGTCGAACAGGTTATCCACGGCCCAGGTGACACTCAGATAGTCTGCAAGAGGGTGACTGCCGGACAGGTTCAGCACGCCATAACCCGGTGACGTGCCGGGATCCTGACCGGATTCCAGATCCACGCGATCCTGGCGGCGGGCCAGCACCCACTCCAGTTCAAGGGCATGGCCCATGCGCTGCCAGCCGAGGGTCTGAACAAACTGCACCGGCGGAATCTGCGGCAGCGGTTGGTTATCGTCGCGATTTTCACCCCGAACCGATGCCAGGCTGCTGTTGGTGTTCCAGGTGCCATTGCTCCACCCAAGCTGTGCTTCAACGCCCATCAGGCGCGCATCAATATTGCGGTAGACGCTGACCTGGTCAGCATTACGAGTACGCAGGACAAAATCATTCACCTGATCCACCCACACGGCCGGGCGCCAGTTCCAGCCGTTACTCCGGCCGGGCATCGCGAGTTCCAGCTTGCGGTGGGTCTCAGGGTCCAGTGCAGGGTTGCCCACCCAGCGCCTGGACGGGTCCATGTTGTTCCAGCTGGCAATGTAACGCTCCGTCACGCCCGGGCTGCGGACGCTGTGGCTGGCCGTAACCACCATCGACTGGACCGAAGAGAATCGCCAATCGCTGCTGACAAAACCGCTGAAATTATCATCGGCAACATCGGTGTTCGTGGTGCCGTAGATCGACTCGTAGGCGTCGGCCGCGGACATGGCCATCATGCCACTGCCGAACACATCATCGGCTGCCGCTGCAGACATTTCCACGCGGTCGTACCGCACGCCACCGCCAAGCTTCAATTCGGGAGTTACCCGGTAGAAGCGCTCGGCAAAGAGGCCGAAGCGGTCTCGATCCACGTCGGGCCAGAGTACGGAGGTGAGCACATCAAGATTGGCTCCGCCGAACCGTTCGGCGTACCAGTTATTGGTCTCAATATCGGCGCCAATGGCCCAGTCTGTTCGGGCATCCGGGCTCTGATCCAGGGTCAGGCGCAAGCCCCGGGTTTCGGTCTCGGAATCCGTCAGCATTTTCATCATGGATTCACGGAGACTGAAGTTATCCATGATGTGGTCGACATCCGCCTGCCAGGCCAGCAGGTTCCAGTTGCCGTTCGCCACCGGAGAACCAAGCTCCAGGCGCATGATGTCGGTATCGGTTTTCGGCGCATCCATGCCGGAGCCGGCGTATTTGACATCCCGCTCTTCCTGCCGGCTCACCAGACCCTTGATGAAGAAACCATTATCCGCCTTCCACGCCGCATCCAGGCGAGCCTCGGAGTTCTTGTAGGCGCTGCGGACCTCGTTGCCGTCGCCGTCCTCGTAATCGTCCGCCTCGTCGTATCCCCCTGCGAGGCGAAGCCAGGCACTGTCGCTACCCACTGCGACACTGCCATTGACCAGCTTGCCATTGCCGTTGTCTGTGCCACCCACGGTGAGATGACCCGTCGCGCCTGAACCGTCAAACACGGGCGCGACCGTGGTCGCAACCACCTGGCCGCCGGAAATAGGGCCCCAGCGCAGGGTCTGGTTACTGGTGCGCACTTCCAGCAAGGGCGCCAGCGCCGAACTCAGACGACTGGTGGGCGGGTCCATGCGATTCGGGCAGGCGCCTTCAACGCGAACGCCGTCCAGAAGCACATCCACCCGCTCCTGACTCTGGCCCCGGATAACCGGCTCCAGCCCGCGTCCACCCATTCGGGAAAGAGACACTGAGGGATTGGCAGACAAACGTTCGACCGGTTCTGGAGCCAACTGGCTCGACGCTTCTTCATTGCTTTGCCCTTCGGTCACCCGGATCACGGGTAGCTCGGGTGAAATCTCCTGGGCCATCACCCCGGCGGGCAGTGAAACCAATCCCGCAGCACACAATCCGATAAAACGCGCTCCAATTACCGTCGCCATACAACCTTGTCCTGACCAGCTCAGATAGTTGGCGCCAATCATAAAGGTCAGCCGGCGCTTGCGCCTGAGACCAAATGCCGCATCCCCTCGGAGGTATTACCGCGTATCCCGGCGTAAAAAGCGGCTAGAATGCCCGGTATGGAATGGCTGACCCACTCACAGACCGGATTTCAACAAACTGCCCGCTATCTGCTGGGCATGCGTTTGACTATTGTTGCGCTGCAGCTGATTTCGATCGCCGTGGCAGAAACCATGGTCACGCTGGCCCATCGTGCCGAAGCGGTTATCCTGCTAATGGCATACGGCGTTCTGGCAACCCTGGCCTGGCTCTGGTTTACCCGACGCCCGCCCCGCTCGACCCGGGTCGTCAGCCTGGTGCTCATCGTCGATCTGCTGATGATCGGAGCTTGGCTTTACCTGACGGGCGGCTACACCAATCCTCTGGTCTCCCTGCTGTTGTTGCCCATCGCCGTTGCCATTGTGCTGGTGCCAATGGGCCAGAGTATTGCCGTCACCGTTGCCGGGGTGGCGGTCTATACCTCACTGGTGATCTGGCATACGCCGGTGACCCATGAACATCACAGCGCCAACCTCGCCCAGTTGCACCTGGTAGGCATGTGGGTCACCTTCGCCACAACCGCCGCCATCCTGCTACTGGTTGTCGGCGCTCTCGCCCGACGTTTGCGCCAGCAACAGGCCCAGCTTGCGCAGATACGCGAGACACGGCTTCGGGATGAGCAGATCATCGCCCTGGGGCTTTCCGCCGCGGCCGTCGCCCATCGCCTGGGCACACCGCTGAACACCATGACGTTGTTGGTGGACGAAATGAAATCCGCCGTTCCGGGGGGTGCGCCAATGGCAGACGATCTTGCGCTGATGGAGAGTCAACTGGGTCTTTGCAGTGCCCACCTGCAACAATTGTCGAGGGCTGCCGTTGAGGCCAAGACCGCGCAACTGGAAACCCTGGCCGCCCGGGACTGGGTCGCACGCCTTCGGGAATCAGCCACTCTCCTCTGGCCGGGTGCCCCCATTCAATGGCGACAGCCGGTACCGGACTCCCCGGTTGCCGTGGACGCCACCCTCGATCAGGCCGTGCTCAATGTGTTGGCCAACGCGGTGACAGCCAGCCCGTCCTGGGTCGCCGTGTCCGCCCGGGAAAGTGCCGACGGCCTGATGGAACTGGTTGTCGAGGACCACGGCGACGGTCTGGAATCCACCCCGGAAGGTACGCTCGGGGAGAGGGTGGTCAGTTCAGAGAACGGGCTGGGAGTTGGCCTTTTCCTCTCCAACGCTACCATCCAGCGTCTTGGCGGTAACCTGAAAGCCCGCGGCAGCGCCGAAGGCACCACCGTCATCATTGAGCTGCCAATAGCGTCAGCGACCAACAGCCCATGGGGAGAACAGGCGTGAGCAAACAACAGGCTTGGCTACTGATTGATGACGACGACGCTTTTTTGCAAGTGCTTCAGCGTTCACTTGCCCGCCAGGGTATTGAGGCCCAGCTTGCCCACGGGCACCAGGAGGCAAAAAACGCTCTGCTGAACGGAACGTTTCACCGCTGCGTTCTGGATCTGAACCTGGCCGGTGAGAGCGGACTGCAACTGCTACCGGAATTGCTGGACCTGCATCCGGATCTCGAAATACTGGTGCTCACCGGTTACGGCAGTATCGCCACGGCGGTCGAGGCCATGCGCCGGGGCGCGGTGAACTATCTGTGCAAACCTGTAACGGTCAACCAGTTGCTGGCCGGATTCGAGCCGATCGATGCACCACCCGATCTCCGGGCGGAGCCGCCTTCAGTCGAGGAAATGGAGTGGGAGCATATCCAGCGGGTTCTCAACGAGAACGAGGGCAACGTCTCTGCCACGGCCCGGGCTCTGAACATGCACCGCCGCACCCTGCAACGCAAACTCCAGAAACACTCGCGCTGGCGCTGACCCATAGGTAATTGGCGCAAAACTGACATCTATCAACTCATCCAGACCATTTACCCATGGCTTTTCAGGTCTATTCCGGTAGCATGCCCTGACACTTACGACAGGTCTCACAGGGAGGGGAGTTCGTAAATTGACACACCGGAGCACACATTACTGACTCTCATGCCCAGATCCCCCACCACGATTGCACCGCCCGCAGACATCGACCCCAATCGCCTGGCAATGATTGCGTCGGTCACACCCAATTTTCTGGTGATGCTGGATGATGCCGGTCGCATTGAATGGGTAAACCCAAGTTTTGAGGAGCACACGGGGTATCAGCTTGAGGAGGTGCGCGGACGTCTGCCAAAGGAAGTGCTGTACGGGCCGGACACAGACCCTGACACCATCAAACGCATCAACCAGAAGCTGCACAAGGCCGAGGTCATTGAGGAAGACATCCTCCATTACACCCGGGCCGGCGAGCCTTACTGGGTGCATATCTATTGCGTTCCAATCGGTAACGAACAGGGCGTCGCACCCGGCTTTATCGCCATTCAGAACAATATCTCGGACCGGAAGCACGGCGAACGGGGCCTGCGCATCGCGGCCAGCGTGTTCGATCGCAGCCACGAAGCCATCCTGATCACCGACCAGTCCAATCGGATCCTGGATGTGAATCCCGCGTTTTCACGGATCACCGGCTACAGCCGGCAGGAAGTTCTGGGACTGAACCCGGCGATCCTCAGCTCTGGCCGCCACTCCGGTGAGTACTACCGCTCCATGTGGCGCACCATCGAGAAAACCGACCACTGGCGGGGCGAAATCTGGAACCGGCGGAAAAACGGTGAAGAGTATGTTGAACTGCTTTCCATCAGCCGTGTCCATCTGGAGGAACCGGGGCAGTATTACCACGTGGCAGCGTTCTCTGATATCACGGCGCTCAAGAACCATGCGCGTGAGCTGGACCGGGCAGCCAACTACGACGACCTGACCGGCCTGCCCAACCGCCAGTTGCTGGAAGAGCGCCTGCGCACGGCCCGTAATCACGCCGACCGGCAACATCGTACCGTGTCCGTGTGCTATCTGGACCTGGATGGCTTCAAGGCTATCAATGACAAATGGGGCCATCTGGCGGGCGACCAGGCCCTCAGAACCCTCGCCGAGCGACTGACCCGTGCTCTGAGGAGCGGCGACACCGTGGCTCGCATCGGTGGCGACGAATTCGTCCTCCTGCTGCAGGGCGACGACAACCACGATGCGGTGTACCAGCGGATCCTGGCCACTGTAGGCGACCCCGTCGCCGTGGGCGATCAAAACGTCACCCTCACCGCCAGTCTTGGCATCACCCGCTACCCGGAAGACGGATCAGAGGCGGAAGGCCTTATTCGTCACGCCGACCAGGCCATGTATTCCGCCAAGGAAAAAGGCCGCAACCAGTATCACTTTTTCGATCCCGGTCTGGATGAGCACCGCCGGAACCGACGCAACCAGTTGATGGAACTCACACGTGCTCTGGAAAACGAGGAGTTCGAACTGTTTTTCCAGCCCCAGATCCGCGTGACCGATTGCCAGCTGTTCGGTTTCGAGGCGCTGATCCGCTGGAATCATCCCCAGAAAGGGCTTGTCTCACCGGGCGAGTTTCTGCCGATTGTCGAGAACAGTCATCTGGAAGTACCACTGGGACAGTGGGTACTGAAAGAAGCGATTCACCAGATGAACACCTGGAAAGAGGCTGGCGAGGATCTGGCGGTCAGCATCAACATCAGCGCTCCACACCTGATGGACCGCTCCTTTGCCGACTATCTTGAGAGTTATCTGCAAAGCCATCCCGAGATAGCACCCGGCCAGATCACCCTAGAGGTTCTGGAATCAACCGCCCTGGAGGATACCCAACGGGCCAGCAATGTTCTGGCGCATTGCCAGAGCCTTGGCCTTCAGGTGGCGCTGGACGATTTTGGCACCGGCTTCTCATCGCTGACCTATTTGCGCACCCTGCCGGTGGACATCATCAAGATCGACCAGAGCTTTGTTCGGAATATGCTTGAGGATGCCAGCGACCACGCCATTGTGGAGAGCGTGATCTTCCTCGCCCAGCGGTTCGCCCACCCGGTTCTGGCCGAGGGCGTGGAAACCATGGAGCATGCCCGGGCACTGCGCCGGATGGGCTGCAATTTCGTTCAGGGTTACGGCATTGCCCGCCCCATGCCTTCCGGTGAAGTGCTGGACTGGACCCGTCACTGGCGGGCACAGGCAGAGTCCGGCAAGAGCGGTGACTTGCTCAATCCCGTTGTGGCCCGGGGCGAGGGGCGCCAAGGCGGATAACCCTAGCGATACCGTCTCTGATCCAGCGTGGTCAGCCGGTCGGGATGAAACACCATCAGGCCGGTTACAAAGGTGCCGTTCACAAACCCCTCAGGAATCGTGAACAGTGGCAGGTAACGGATGTACTCGTGTACGAGTTCATCAAACGTGTAGACGCCGCTGGTCCAGAGCATCAGGCACATGACCGTGCCGGCCGCCGCTACAGAAATACCCGCACCGAAGAACCCGCAGAAGAAGATGTAGGCGAAGAAGTTCCGGAAATCCCGTCGGCGCTCCCACAGCATGATGCCGTGGCTGACAATGGCAGGCACCATCACCGTGATCAGCCCGTTGGCGGCAAACATGATCAGCGGCTCGCGGCCGGTGATGACCGTGATCACCAGTGCCATAAGGCCCGCCAGCACTGCCAGGGCCCACCCCAGCATCAGCGTGATCACCGTGATACCAAAAACGTGTATGGCCAGGCCGGGTGAAATGCCGGCCCGCAACTGCCAGACAAAACCCAGCACCACGGCAGCACCGAAGAACGAGTGCTGGAGTGCGTTGTCCTTGCGAAAGGCCTGCCAGTCAATCGAGCGCAGCGCCCGGACCAGAATCACCAGAAAGAGCAGAAACGTAATGATCCACTGGCTGGTGGATAGCAGGTTTTCAGTCATGCCCATAGTGAACTTACCGCAGCAACAGGGTCGGGAATGACATCTTAGCGGCTCGCCCCACCCCCGGTGCAAGCGAGCCCAGATTGATCAGGCGACCTGTTTTTCGAGTTTGCCGAGGTCGGTCAGGCGCTGCCAGGCTTCATAAGTACTCAGGAAAACCTCGCCACCCAGGTGGGAAAGCAGTTCAGTCCCTTTCAACTTGTCCATTACCGGGCCTTTCACTTCCGCCAGATGCAATCTGACCCCTGCATCTTTCATACGCTCGTTGATGGCCTCCAGACTTTCGAGCGCAGAGGCATCCACCAGGTTCACTGCCGGACACACCAGCACCAGGTCCTTGAGCTCTGGCTCCCGGATCATCAGATCCATCACGGTTTCCTCGAGAAACCGGGCATTGGCAAAGTACAGGCTCTCATCTACACGGAGGAAGGTCACCTTCGGGCACAGTTCAACATCGTGGCGAAGCACATTGCGGAAATGCTCGGTGCCGGGCACACGGCCAACAACCGCACTGTGGGGCCGACTGGTTCGATACAGGAACAGCCCGATGGACAGCGCCACCCCGGCGATAATACCGGCCTCGACACTGTGCACCAGGGTCAGCACGATGGTTGCGAGCATGGCCCCAAAGTCGGTGCGGGAATAGCGCCAGGTTCGACCCAGAGCCGGAAGATCAATCAGTGTAGCCACCGCAACAATAATGGTGGCGGCGAGCGTCGCCTGGGGCAGATAGGCGATGGCCGGTGTCAGAAACAGCGTCGCCATGGCAATACCGACTGCGGCGTAGGCGCCAGCGGCCGGAGTCTCGGCCCCGGCATCAAAGTTGACGACGGAACGGGAGAAACCACCGGTAACCGGCATACCCCCGGAAAAGCCGGCGCCCAGGTTGGCAGTACCCAGGCCGATCAGCTCCTGGTCAGGATCGATGCGCTGGCGCCGTTTGGCCGCCAAAGTCTGGCCCACGGACACCGACTCCACGAAACCGACAACGCTGATCAGCAACGCGCTGACCGCCAGTTGCTGCCACAAGCCCATGTCCAGGCTCGGCATGGTGAACTCCGGGAGCCCCTGGGGTACATTCCCGACCAGTCGCACGCCCTGGCCATCAAGCTGGAATTGCCAAGCCACCAGGGTGGTCACCAGAACCGCCAGAATGGGCGCGGTTTTGGTCAGAATGTCGGCCATTCTCGGGGCCAGGCCCATCGCCATAAGAAGTGGCTTCAAGCGTTTGCGGGCCAGCACCAGAAACAACAGCGCCCCTGCGCCAACAGACAGGGTCGCCAGGTTGGTATCGCCAATGGACTGGAACAGTGACTGACCGATTTCCAACAGGTTATGGCCGGAGGCCTGAATTCCGAATATATGCTTCAACTGGCTGGCCGCAATCACAATTCCAGAGGCCGTGATAAAGCCGGAAATCACAGGATGACTCAGAAAATTGGCCAGGAACCCGAGCCGAAGCACCCCCATCAGCGTCAGCATCAACCCCGACATAACGGCCAGCAGAACGGCACCGGCCACGTATTCCGGAGTTCCTGCCTCGGCCAGCGGTGCCAAGGCCGCCGCCGTCATCAGCGAGGCCACGGCCACAGGCCCGACGGACAAGGTCCGACTGGTGCCGAAGACGGCGTAAATCACCAGGGGCAGGATACTGGCGTACAGCCCCACCTGGGCGGGCAACCCGGCCAGCAGAGCATAGGCCAGCGACTGGGGAATGAGCATGACGGTGACGATGATCGCGGCCACCAGGTCACTGGTGGCCTGATCACGGCCGTATGTTGGCGCCCAGTCCAGAATCGGCAGATAACGTTTAAGATTCATCAGGAATCTCAGAACAGGTTAACCGGTACTTTCAGGTAAACCTGGCCATTGTCCTCGGCCGGCGGCATGTGGCCTGCCCGCATGTTCACCTGAACGGACGGCAGAATCAGCCGCGGCATATCCAGGGTTGCATCCCGCTCGGTGCGCATTTTCACGAACTCTTCCTCGGAAACACCTTCGTGGACGTGAATGTTTGCTGCCCGCTGCTCCGCAACGGTGGTCATGTGCTGGTACTCATCGCGGCCGGGCGCCTTGTAATCGTGGCACAGGAAAATTCGGGTTTCCGCAGGCAGGGACAGCACCTTCTGGATGGACTGGTACAGGGTGCGGGCATCGCCACCGGGGAAATCGCAGCGAGCTGTGCCAAAGTCCGGCATGAACAGGGTGTCCCCGACGAAAGCCGCATCGCCAATCACATAAGTGAGACAGGCAGGGGTATGCCCCGGCGTATGCAGAACGCGTCCTTCCAGACCGCCAATAGCAAAAGTGTCGCCCTCTTTGAACAGCTTGTCGAACTGGCTTCCGTCGCGCTGGAATTCGGTACCGGCATTGAACGCCTTGCCGAAAATTTCCTGTACGTCGCGAATGTGCGCACCAATGCCGGTCTTGCCACCCAGCTTCTCATGCAGGTAGGGCGCGGCAGACAGGTGATCCGCGTGGACGTGGGTTTCCAGGATCCACTCGACCTTCAGATCGTTGCTGCGGATGTACTCGATAATTTCATCGGCAGAACGCACATCGGTTTTGCCCGCGGCGTAATCAAAATCCAGGACCGAATCGAGAATGGCGCAGGCCTGGCTGTCCGGGTCACGCACCACGTAACTGAACGTATTGGTGGGTTCATCAAAAAAATGCTGAACGATCGGGTTGCTCATGACAGTCACCTCTAGACAATCCAAATATCACTTTTAATCTAAGGATATACCATTTAGTAATATGAGGTGAAATGATCTTTTTTTATATGCGCAATGTTCCTGATACATCAACAAGACAGTCCCGCCCTGCCTGCTTGGCCAGATAAAGCCTGTGATCCGCCCCGGCAATGAGAGCGTCCGGCGAGGCTGGGCGGTCAACGAACTCCTCTATTCCGGCCACACCTGCGCTGACGGTCACCGGTATCTCATCGTCATCAAAGACAAAACGCTCCTCATGCACAGCTTCGAGAATTCGCTGGACGAGCTGTCGTACATCGCCGTGCTCTACAGCGCTGAAGACAACAATGAATTCTTCCCCGCCGAAGCGGGCAACCACATCCATGGAGCGTGTCTGGCTGATCAGAATGTCGGCAAACCGCTGCAAGATATAATCCCCGCCGAGGTGTCCGATGGAGTCGTTAATCTTTTTGAAGTGATCGATGTCGAAGATCGCCAGGGCGAAGCGCTCACCCCGGCGGTTGCTCCGGCCGAGCATTTCATCCAGCCTCGGCATCAGGTAACGGCGATTGTGCAGGCCGGTCAGCGGGTCCCGAATGGACTGGTTCAGCAGTTCTTCTTCCAGGCGGTTGCGCTCCAGGGCACCCGATAACAGGCCGGAAACAATAATCAACAGGTCGGCCTGGTCCAGACGCCAGGTTCTTCGGCGAAGGGAGTCAACGCCGAAAAAGCCCGTTACCCGTCCGCGTACCCGGATAGGCACGCAGAACATCGATGACACCCCCTGCTCCTGAAGCAGTGCCCGCTCGGGAGCAGCTTCCCGGGGCAGTCGGTCGACATCTTCAATAAACACCACCCGGCTGCCACTCACCATCCCCTCGATCTGTTCCTGCCACCAGTGAAAACTGTCGATCGACACCTCCTGCTGTGTGTCGATCAGAGCGGGCACACCGTCCCTGCACCACTCATGGGTATTGGTCATCACGGAATAGTCATCGGAAAAGCAGTACAGGTAGGCCCTGTCTACCTTGAAAAACGTTCCGATGGATCTCAGAAGTTCATCAATACACTGATCAATGGTGCCAAAGCCCAGATTGATGAATTCGGTGGAGAGACGGGCAATCAGTCGCTGGAACCCGGCCTGGAAGGAAAACTCCGCCTCACTTTCGCGCAGGCTCTGCTCCAGGTTCTTGTAGTGCTGGATGTTGTGGAATTGGCCGTACCAGAGCGTGCCGCCATCAGGCTGGCGCTCGGGCTCCGCATTAACCTCGAACCACTCGTAACCGCCATGCTCAAGCCTGAGTCGGGCCCGATAGCTCCAGGTATTCAACCTGTCTGCCGAGGCACGGATACTGGCCATAACGGCATCAACATCCTCCGGATGGATCATGGCGAAAATCGCATCCGCGTTATCACTCAGATCTGCGGGATCAATGCCAAAGAGCGACTGCACATGTTCGCTGATAAAAGGACAGCGGTGGGAATCTCCTTCCGAACTCACCCAATATACGAAGAGGACTCCAGGAACCCCTGAGGCCAGCTTCTGAAAAAAACGGGCAGACAAAGCAGTTTGCTGCCCGTTACCGGACCTTGACGCCATGGACAACACGTCCTCCTGACGGACGATTTTCACCCCTCTCCATTAAAGAGTGTAGCCCACGCTGACAGGAAGCAAACCCGTTCTGAAGAGGACGAATCAGAGCGAGTCCAGGCGGCTCCTGGCTTCTTCCCGCCGACCGGCATCGGCGACGTCTCGTCCGGCCCTGTCGGGTGCATCGAGGACTTTCTGCAGATAACTCCGGGCGCGTTCCGGCTCGCCCTGGTCCAGCAGGAAATCGCCAAAGAAGAAATTGGCATCCATGCCATCAGGATTGATGGCCAATGCTTTCTGCAGATACTGCCGGGCCTTATCATCATCACCAAAGCCCAGGGGCCAGCCAGGGACCTGGTAATAAAGGCTGCCAAGAGAGGTGTACGCCGAGCCATCCAGCGCGTCGGGATCAATCTCAAGGGCCGCTTCCAATGATTTACGGGCCTCCTTCACCAGCCCCAGGGCCCCCAGGCCACCTTTGGCGCCGGCGTAGGTGCTCAACACTATACCCTGCCAGATCAGAGGCTCTGCCCGGCCCGGATAATGGGCGACGAACTGTTCTGCCTCATCAGCCAAACCCTCAAAGGCTTTCTCTTTCTCGTCCGCCGGTACCTGATACTGAATCTCCGCCCAGCGATGCTGGATACCTGCCAGTTCGGTCTCCAGAGCCGCCGCCCAGAGTGGCTGGGCCGCCAGGCACAGAATCACCAATAGCACTCGTTTCATGACAACACTCCCGGATTCAGAAACCGCCGGATGACCGGCAATTGCTTCAGCATCGCCTTGTCGACAATTCTCGGCAGGATGCCGTTGATCACCACAAACAGCTTTTCCGGCCAGCCCAGGAAGCGCCGGCGATCGTCGTTTTCCATGGCGGCAAGAATCTGCGACGCCACCGCTTCAGGCGCGTCCATGGCATTGCCCAGTGCCCGGTTAAGCTCATTTACGGCTTCCGGATTCATATCCGTGGCGGTGGCGCGGGGTGCCACATAGACGACCTGGACCGGGGTATCGGCCAGCTCCCGGCGCAGTGCTTCAGTGAAGCCCCGCAGACCGAACTTGCTGGCGCAATAGGCGGTGTAACCCGGGAAACCGATGCTGCCGAAGGTGGAGCCCACGAACACCAGCGCACCCTGCCCTGCTCTTTCGAACCTTGGCGCAAAATGCCGGGCCACAATCATGGCTGACCGGAGATTGACGGCGATCTGTGCGTCGAGGTCACTGACGGCCATATTGCCCAGGCTGGCAAACCGGTTCTGCCCGGCACAGTGGATAACGCCATCAATGTCCGGATAGGCATCGCCAAGGCGGTCCAGCTGTTGGTCTAGGTCCGGCGCCGCCAGGTCCAGATGAGCAAGCGAGACGCCCTCACGATGCTCGAGCTTTTCCGGATGCCGGGAAGCAATGATCACCCGGGCACCGGCCCTGACCAGAGGTTCAACCAGTGCCTTGCCAATACCGCCGGTGCCACCCAGCAGCAGGAAAACGCGGTCATGCAGCCTCATGTTGTTGCTCCTTCCGGCTTTCGGGCAGGGGAATGCTGTGCAGCATGTCGCCATAAAGCCGATAGACCATGTGCGCAGCCTCAATGATGGCCTGCTGGTCTTCCGGATCGGTGATGTCGTTCATCAGGTTCCGGAAAAACTCGAAATGCTCCTGGTCCAGGGCTCCGTGAGAGTACAGATAGCTGAAGGCCTCATCCGGCAGCCCGAGCTGCTTCTGAATGGCCTCACCAAGCGGTGTCGCCAACTCAATCGACGTACCTTCAAGCACCTGAACCATGCCGAAGAACGCCGCCGGATTACCGCGGTTGATGCGGTCATAAAGGTAGGCAACCATCAGCTCGATGGAGGTATCCGGGCTGCCATGACGGATGGCTTCCTTGTCTTCTCCACAGGCCTCAAGATCGTTGAGAATCCACTCGTGGTGGCCGTACTCTTCCTCGATGTACTCCACTAGCGCCTTGCGCACAAATTCCAGACGCTCGGGCAGACGGCCGCCGCAGGCCATCATCAGAGGCACCGTGTGTTTGACGTGGTGATAGGCCTGGGTCAGGAACCAGGTATAGCCGGTCAGATCAAACCGACCCTCGCAGATGGCTGCAATAACGGGTGCGCCGGTTACGTGGGCGCGGGCTTGCGCGGTTTCGGACTGCAGTCGATCGAAAAATGCCATGAAAGATCCTCCTGGCGTGTTTGGAAAATCAGGGGTTGAGATGGAAAGATTCATGAAAACCGGAAACGCGCCGGCCAGCAGGCTCGGCAGGTCGTCCTGAATCTGCTGGCGTACAGGCCGTCCGTTTGCGGTCAGATAACCGTCGGCCTGACTCAGAGGCTGACGGCGGATATAGACACCGGAAAAACGGGCGTAGTCGGGCAAGGTGTCGTTCAGGGATTCCAGCTGGGAACGCAACGCGTCCGGTGAGCGGCCATCCTGCACCACCACGAGGGCGGAAGGACGAGGGTCACCATCGCCGAACACCACCGCCTGGCGCGCGCCGACTGCCTGGATCAGCTCACTTTCCAGCCACTCGGGGCTGATGTTGCGGCCGAAGCTGGTGATAAGAAGATTCTTCGCGCGACCACTGACCGAAAGGAAACCGTCGGCATCCCGGGCACCCAGATCACCGGTATCCAGCCATTCATCGCCTGCCGGTTCATCCCCCAGGTAGCCGAGATGGGTATTGCCCGCCACCAGAATGTGGCCCCGTTCGTCCACCAGTACCTGAACATGGGAGAGTGGTTTGCCTACCGACCCTTCGCGCTCGGTACCCGGCACGTTCAATGCCACCACGGAACTGCACTCGGAAAGCCCGTAACCCTCATAGAGGGGCAGGCCGGCACTGCGGCCACGGGCAAGCAGGTCAAAGGAAACCCGTCCGCCACCAACCGCCAGAAACCGGAACGAATCGCTTTTAAGATGCTTCTGTTCGGCGGCAGACACCAGCGCCATGGCCAGCTCTGGCACCAGGATCAGCGAATGTGGCCGGTGTCTGTTTATACCCTCCACCAGCCGCCCGAATTCCAGGCCACTGCTGCCGGTCATGCCCAGATCCTGCAAGGGAGCGACCATCACCGTGCTGCCCATCAGCAGGGGCAGGTAAACACCGGCAATGTTCTCCAGCAGTGTGGCCAGCGGCAGGATGCACAGGTGCCGCCCAAGCTCGACGCCTTCAAGGCGCTCCTGCAAAGCCAGCGTGGTGGCTGTCATCTGTGCCACCGACAGGCAAACGCCCTTGGGGTTGCCGGTGCTGCCAGAGGTGAAGGTGATCTTTGCAGTCTGCTCCGGCATCCAGGCCCCGGCAGCAGACACAGGCAGATGCTTTAACCAGACGCCATGGCCGATGTGTTCGCCGCCATCGATTTTGTCCGCAGACAGCAGGCAATCAAGGTCAGCACGTTCAGTCAGATGCTGAGTCTGTGTTCTGGAGAAAAAAACCGGCACCGGTACACACACCACATCGGCCAGCAGGCACGCCAGATCCGCAAGAATCCAGGCCACGGAATTGTCGCCACACAAACCGGCCCGGCGGACACCCAACCGTGTCAGCTGATCGGCCAGGGCAGCGGCCGCCTGCATCATCTGGGCATAGCTAAACGCTGAATCGGGCCCCTGAAGCGCGATGCCTGAGGGTTCCTTATCGGCCTGGCGTTGCAGAAGTTCAGGCAATGTGGCCATAGGAGCCTCCTGCCATCGCTTCGTTCCCGGCGGCTTCGGACTCAACGGGCTGAATCAGCCTGAGCAGACCCGCACTCCGGAGGGCGGACATACCATCGGCCACCCGGATAGCCATGACTACCGGATGATGATCGTAATAGCGCCCCCAGCCGGCGCCCCCGTCGGGCAACCGGTCAGGATCCGCCGTCGCCAGAACCTCAGTGGCAATACCCAGGCGGTGAAAACTGTTGCGCAGCTGATCCGTGCCGGTGCACACCACCCAGTCATAGCCGGCCCCATCCAGCCACACCGACAGCGAGGCAAACAGAAACCGGCTGACGCCGGCTTCAACGCCGGCCAGATGGGCAATCTCGGCAATCCGATGGCGTTCGACACCCGCAACCGGCATCACCAATTCCACCGGCACCGACAGATAGTCTTCCAGAAACAGTTTTTCCAGCGCGGCGTTTCGTACACCGACCGCTGCCAGAAGTGTGCCCTGGGCCGTGGTCAGGGCCAGAAGCGCAGGTATGCGCAAAGAAGGTTCAGCGCCATAGGCATGCAGGAAGCGGCGGCGAATAAAACCCGCAACTGTCTCGGCCATGGCCGTGTCAGGACGGATCTCGTTAAACCAGCGACCGGCACAACGGATGACCGGAACCACCTCCCCGGAATCCGGGGGACAACACGTGGACATCATCAGCGGGTCTGTCATAAAAGGCCTCCCTTTGGGTACGCCTTCCAGACTACAGCGCCAGCCTTAACCCAGGCTTAAGAGCCGCCAGAAGTTTTCTTAAGCTGGCCTTAAGATTTCTGTGCCAGAATGATCACCAAAGCGGTAACAGGACCTGCCATGCGGATATTGCTTGTAGAAGACGACCTTCACCTAGCCAATACCATGCTGGGGATGTTGCGTGACGGACAGAACACGGTGGACTGGCTCGACGACGGACAGCAGGCATTGGGCGCGCTCACCAGCGAACACTTTGATCTGGCGATCCTTGATCTGACCCTGCCCCGTGTAGATGGCCTGGACATTCTGAAGGCAGCACGGAAACAGGGTGTGCAAACGCCGGTAATCATCCTGACTGCAAGGGCCGGCCTGGATGAAAAGCTGACCGGTCTTGATGCCGGTGCCGATGACTACCTCACCAAGCCCTTCGCCATGGCGGAACTCAAGGCCCGAATCCGGGCGGTCACCCGTCGGGGCTCGTCCGTGCCGCAGAATGGTCTGACGGTGGGCCAGCTGGCTCTCAACCCTGATTCCGGGCAACTGACGTACGGCGACGAGACCACCACACTGCCCCGCAGTGAATTCCAGATTCTTCACTACCTGATGCGACACCCAGACCAGGTCGCCACGCGAAGACGGCTGGAGGAACAACTTTACGGCTGGGATCACGGCGCAGAAAGCAACGCCCTGGAGGTGCATATTCACCACCTGCGCCGCCGGGTTGGCAAGGAGACCATCCGGACCATACGCGGCGTGGGCTACCTGCTCGACAGCCAGGCTGCCGCCAGGGTGACCGAATGTCCCTGACCCGCACCCTGACGCTGCTGGTTACCTCCACCGTTCTGCTGATTGCGCTTGTTGCCGCAGCCTGGAGCTACATCGAAAGCAACCACGAGCTGGAGGAACTGTTTGACGCTGAACTGGCACAGAGCACGAGGATCGTCCAGGGCCTGGTGCAGCACCTGGCCGACACCCAGTCTGTAGAGCAGCTGCCCAAGACCCTGAGTGAAACCCTGGAGCTGCCCCGAGCCGACACGCCAGGAGTGGATTTCGAAGCCGACAATAATGAAATCCTGCCCGACGGCACCGGGCACAAGTACGAGAAGAAACTGGCGTTCGAGGTCTGGACCCCCGACCGCGAACCATTGCTGGATACCCTCAAAGCCGACGATACCGAAGGACTGACACCCGGCTATTCCTGGGCAGAATCCAGTGGCTTTCGCTGGCGAGTATTCACGCTTCAGGACCCGGCAACCGGCTTCTGGATCCGGACAGCACAGCGTGAGGATATTCGGGAGGAGCTCAGCGAGGAACTGGCCCTGGGGAACATCCTGCCCCTGTTGATCGCCCTTCCCCTGCTGCTGCTTGCCGCCAGCGCCGCTATCCAGTTCGGCTTCAGGCCGCTCCTGAAGCTTGAGCGCCCGATCCGCAACATGGCCCCGGAAAACATTCATCCCCTGGACGACCGCCAGGCACCGAAGGAAGTCGCGGGGCTGGTGCAGGCGGTGAATGGCCTGCTCAGACGCCTCAACCAGGCCCTGGAACGGGAACGGCGGTTCTCTGCCGATGCCGCCCATGAGCTGCGAACGCCACTGACGGCCCTGCGACTGAACCTGGAAAAAGTCTACGAGAAGGATCCGGAACAATACGGTGACCTGATCCAGTCCGTGGACCGCATGGTGCACCTCGTTGAACAGATGCTATTGCTCAACCGAGTCGACTCCGGTGCCGATTTCACCCCGGAATACCACAACCTGTCTGCCATCGTGGAACAGAGCATCGCCGATGTGGCACCTCTGGCCCTTAAAAAAGACATCGACCCGGTGCTTCAGGACGATGCCGGTCAGGCCCTGGTCTCCTGCCACAGCGCACTGATCAATACCCTCATGCGTTCCCTGCTGGCCAACGCCATCCAGTACAGCCCCGAACACACCACCATTGAGACACACCTGACGCCTTCCGGCGAGGGATACCACATCACCGTTTGCGACCAGGGCCCCGGCATTCCTGCCGAGGAGCGCGAACGGGCGCTCAGCCGCTTTGTCCGACTGGACCAGCGGCTCGGTGGCGGCGCCGGTCTCGGGCTGGCCATCGCCCGGCGCATCGCGGAACTTCATGGTGGCCAGCTCACCCTCGGCGACCGGCCAGATGGCAACTCCGGCCTGTGCGTCAGCATCTGGCTGCCGGCCCGTGCGGCTTCCCGTCGCAGGCAGACTTAAGGTTGGTTTAAGGTTTCAGGAGGATACTCCTGCCCAAGTGAACAGGGCCGCCAGACGGCCCGGTTGATATTCTGTTTTCGAGGATGTCTCTACATGGGTCAGGAAAGAACTCTGTCGCTGGTTATCCCGGCCAAGGATGAAGAAGCCAACATCGCTACCCTGCTAACCGAGGCCTATGGGGTAATGCGTGACTATCACGGCTTCGAGGTGGTGCTGGTGGATGATGGCAGCACCGACAGCACGTTGGACACAGCCGTGAGAACCGCCCGGGCCCTCGGTGGCCGCTTGTTGACCATTCGTCACGAGCGCAGCATCGGCCAGAGCGGTGCCCTGGCATCGGGTATCCGGCAGGCAAGGAGCAGGCTCATCGTTACCATGGATGGCGATGGCCAGAATGATCCGGCCGACATCCCCGCCATGCTGCAAAAAGCCAACACCCTGCGGAACCCGGATTTCTGTATTGCCGGCTATCGCAAGAATCGCAAGGACACCGCCTGGAAACGCTTCCAGTCCCGCCTTGCGAACCGCGTGCGGGATGCGCTGCTTCATGATGGCGTGCCCGATACCGGCTGCGGCCTGAAGCTGTTTCCACGGGAAACCTTCCTCAAACTGCCCTGGTTCGACCACGGCCACCGTTTCATCCCGGCGCTGGTACGGGGAATTGGCGGTGACATTGCCATCGTGGAGGTAAACCACCGCCCAAGGACCGCCGGGATTTCCAAATACAACGCGTGGAACCGGACCTGGGCCGGCATACTGGACCTGCTCGGTGTGCTCTGGTTGCTGCACCGCACCCGGGTTCCTGTCATCAGCAGTGCCGGTCAGGCCGAGCCACAGGCGTCGGTGGCGGAGCGCTCCTGACATGGTCAACGGCTCCCGCTGGCTGGCCTTCGCCGCCCTGGTTCTGCTTAGCTACCTGACCATCCATAACGAATGGCTCGACTTCATTGCCGACCAGAATGAAGTGGCGAACTATCTCCACAGCCATGGTGTAGGCGGATTGGTGGTGATTACTCTCACTGGGGCATTGTTTACCGGTCTTGGCGCTCCACGCCAGTTGCTCGCCTTCGTGCTGGGCTTTGCCCTGGGCGGGCTCAATGGAACACTGCTGTCGACCCTGGCCGCCGCCATTGGGGCCACCGGCTGCTTCATGACCGCCCGCTGGCTGCTGCGGACGCCGTTGAGCCGGCGGTTCAGCCACCGGATGCAGCAGTTTGATCGCCTGTTCCGGGAGCAGACCCTGCTGAAAGTTCTCATGGTCCGCTTGCTGCCCGTGGGCAGTAACCTGGTGACCAACCTTGTCGCCGGCTGCTCCGGGATCCGTTTCTCACCGTTTCTCTTTGGCAGCACACTGGGCTACCTGCCCCAGATGCTGGTGTTCGCCCTGGCCGGTGCCGGTATCGGCAATGCCAATGCCTATCAGCTTGCCGTCAGCATCGGCTTTTTCATTATTGCCTCGCTGATTGGTGCCTTTCTCTACCACAACCAGAGGGCCAGGACGCTGGCCGATTCCGTTTCCGACTCTCTCTGAGACCGACCCATGCCTGCATGCCCCTTCGTCCGCCACCTGCCGGACACCCTGTTCAATCTGTCCCGCAATCAACTCCTGCTGTTACTGCTCGCCATTGCTGCAGTCGTGTTTTTTACCGGGATCGGACTGCGCTCCCCCTGGCCTGCCGACGAACCGCGGTTTGCGGAAGTGGCCCGTGAAATGGTCGCCTCCGGGCAGTGGCTTATCCCCATGCGGGGTGGTGAGTTCTACCCGGACAAACCACCGGTGTTCATGTGGAGTATTGCCTTCTTTTACTGGCTGACCGGCAACCTGAAGATTGCATTCCTTCTGCCCAATGCGCTGTGTAGCCTGCTGACACTGGGACTGGTCTTTGATCTGGGCACCCGCCTGTGGAACCAGCGGACCGGTGCCATTGCCGTCATGTTGCTGATGCTTGCGCCCCAGTTCGTGATCCAGGCCCAGAAAGCCCAGATCGACGCCATGGTCGCCTGCTGGATTGCGGTTGCCTGCTACGGCCTGATCCGACACTTTTTCACCGGGCCTGCCTGGGGCTGGTACTTCGTTGGCTGGGCGTTTATGGGGCTCGGAATCATCACCAAAGGGGTTGGCTTCCTGCCGGCGCTGATGCTCATTCCGATCTTGATCATGAAGCTTCGCGATCGCGCACTGTTCCGTGGCACGCTCACGTGGCGCTGCGCACTGGGCCCGCTGGCCATGCTGGCAGTGGTTGCCGCCTGGCTGATTCCCATGGTGCTTTACGTTAACAATCTCGGCACCGAAGAGGCCCTGGCCTATCGGAACAATATCCTGTTCAAGCAGACCGGCGAACGCTATGCCGACTCATGGGGCCATATCCAGCCCTGGTACTATTACCTCACCAGCGTAATCCCCTCGCTGTGGTTTCCGCTTCCGCTGTTGCTGCTGGCCTTGATCCGGCCCCTGTCTGAAACCGCCCGGTACCGCCCGATTATTCCGGTGCTTCTGGGCTGGATTGCCCTGGTTATCGTGTTTTTCAGCCTCAGCCCCGGCAAGCGCGGTGTTTACCTGTTGCCCGCATTGCCCATGCTCGCGCTGATTCTCGCCCCGCTTCTCAGTGCCCAGAAGCCAGCACGCTGGTTTCCGCCCATCCTGACGGGTTTACAGTTCTTGCTCGGTGTTGCGTTGATGGCAGTTGGCATACTGGCCTGGACCGACCACCCCAGGCTGGTTGAAAAGGTGGCCGACTACAGCACCGACCCGGACAAACTGCACGAGGCGGGGACGTTCATCTTCGTCATAGGACTGGCGTGGCTGATCACCCTGTTCGGGTTCTGGCGCTCCCGTGCCATCGGGCGTCTGTTCCTGGCCATGATGATCACCTGGCTGCTGCTGGGCACCTGGGGCTATCGAATTCTTGAGCCACTTCGAACCCCCCGCAACGTTCTGGCCGCCGCAGAACAGCATATCCCGGCCGGCGGTCAGCTCGGTATGATCGACTTCCGGGAACAGTTCCTGCTGTTTTCAAAGCGCGATTTCACCCATTTCAGTTTCTTCACCGGTCGGGAACAGGAGAACCGCAATGCCTGGTTGTGGATGAAGGAAACACCGGATAGCTACCTGCTCGTGGCCGATCAAATTGAGCTGCCCTGCTTCACGAAAGACGGTGCCATTCCCGTGGGCACGGCTCACCGTGACAACTACCTTTTGCTTTCCGATGAACAAATGAAACCCGGCTGCACGCCGCCGGACAGGATCAAACGCTTTACCACGCCCCGCCCAGGCAGATGGCTCGATTAAAGCGGCAAAGTGACTGACACCTTGAGGCCTTTGCCGTCTGGGCCGGCGTCAAAATGGATGTCGCCGCCCATACCCCGGATCAGCGTGCGGGCGATGGCCAGACCGAGGCCAGCGCCACCGGTCTCACGGCTGCGCGAGTGTTCCAACCGGTAAAAGGGTTCGAAAACCCGTTCCCGTTCCACTTCAGGAATACCCGGCCCCTGATCAACAATCGTCACAACCGCTTCGGTGTCCGTTGTTGCCAGTGTTACTTCAGCCTGCTCGCCATAATTAACCGCGTTCTCAATCAAATTGCGCAGGGCACGTTTGACGGCCTCGGGCTGTCCCTGGAGAACACATCTCGGGCTTTCTTCGCAGTGAACCGCCAGGCCCATTTCCTGGAGATCGCCACATAGACTGTCCAGCAGGGTGGCCAGATCATAGCGGCGGTGCTGTTCGGTGGTGCTGCCCCGGATGAAGTCGAGGGTGGCCTCGGCCAGATGCTGCATCTCCCGGAGGGCATCCAGAAGGCGATCCCTGTCCTCGCCTTCCGGCAGCATTTCCACCCGCAGCCGCATGGAGGTGATGGGTGTCCTGAGGTCATGGGCCAGAGCCGCCAGCAGTCTTGCCCGGTCTTCCTGGGCGCGGCCAACCTGGTCCTGCATCTGGTTGAAGGCGCGGGTAACCTCACGAACATCCTCGGGCCCTTTTTCTGGAACCCGGACTTTCTCCCCCCGTCCGAATGCATGGGCGGCCCGGCTCAGCTCATTCATTGGCCTCAGAATTCGACGGACCGCCAGCAACAGGGTCAGCGTGAGCAGCACGGCGGTAATCCCGACGCTGGTGAGCGTGGCCTTTAGCCAGAGCCAGGAAGGCGCTGGTGGCCTCGCTTGGGCGTTGAACCACTGGCCAGAGGACATGGCCAGGGAAACCCCCAGGACTGGGGGGCATTCATGCCGTTCATCCCGATGTTCGTCATATTCATGGTGCTCATCATCCTCATCGTCATGCCGCTCACGTTTCCGGTGGTCATCGCGATCGGGCCGGCAGTCATCCTCGTCCGCCTCCATAGCCGTTCGAACCTGCTCAACGGGCAACCCCAGCTCCCCGGCCAGCCGGCGCGTCATGCCGGAGGCCTGGTCCTCGGTCAGATAGGGCTCAGGATCGATGGAAAGCCGCAGGGTCGGGCTGGAGAGTGCCCGCAGGATACGCTCCTGACGTTCCGGATCCGTGGTATCAGCCAAGGTGTAGCCATCAGAAACCCGTTGGAGGACGTGTTCCAGGCCCGCACTGCGCAGCGCACCCTGGCGTTCACCCGCCAGAATAACGATGGTGATAACCTGGGCCACCAGCAGCACCAGAATCAGCAACAGCGCCAGCTGCCCACCGGCGCGCCTTGGCCAGAGTCTCATTGCTCAGCCCCTTCGACCGGTGCGATCCACTGGTAGCCACCGCCCCAGATCGTCTTGATCAGCTTGGGGCTGCGGGCGTCCGGATCGATCTTTCGGCGCAGGCGGCTGACATGATTATCAATGCTTCGATCAAAGGCATCCGCCTCTCTGCCGAGGGTCAGATCCATCAGCTGATCGCGGGACAACACGCGGCCGGCGTGCTCCAGGAAGGCGAGCAACAGTTTATATTCGGCGGTACTCAGTGAAACTTCGACACCCTCGGGATCGATGAGCTGATGACGGTCCACATCCAGCGTCCAGCCTTCGAACGTCAGGCACTGCCCGGCCATGGGGCTGCGTTGCGGTGGTAGCGCTGTGGTCCGGCGCAGAACCGCTTTTATGCGCGCCAACAGCTCTCGGGGGTTGAAGGGTTTGGTGAGGTAATCGTCTGCGCCCATTTCCAGGCCGACGATGCGATCGGTTTCCTCGCTCATGGCAGTGAGCAGTATCACCGGCAATTCGGTGTGCTCGCGAAGGTAACGGCAGAGGGTGAGGCCATCGTCGCCGGGCATCATGATGTCCAGCACAACCAGATCGACGGACTGCTGTCGCAGCTGGCGCTTCATGGCATCGCCGCCATCCGCCAGCAGCACCCGCAGACCATGCTCCTGCAGATAGCGGCCGACCAGATCGCGAATGTCTCGATGGTCATCGACGACCAGAATGGTGGGAGAGTCGCTCACTCGTTACTCCGTTGGATTACCGTCTGCCCCGATTATAGGGGAGTCGAGTTTCCCAATGGGCGCGATCTTGTCAAAAACCGTCGCAAATCCCGGCCTTGCGACAAGTTGCGACAAACTCGATGGGTCACCGAGACAATTCTGCGACGTTTCCTTGGTGCAATAACTCCCGACCAACGATGACATTCCGTCATGGGTTTCACCAACCAGGGAGTTCGACCATGAAGAAAACGACCACCATTGCAGCTCTCTCCATCGCTGCACTGCTCAGCGCCACGCCACTACTTGCGTCTGCCGATGACGACTACGGGCGGGGTGACTGTGACGATCGTTACGAGAATCGCCACCACGGCAAAGCCATGGGTTCCGATCTCAAACAGTACAGCACCGAAGAAATGCGCATCATGGCCTATGGCCAGGCATTGAGACGCTTCGGCCCCGGCGTGGAAGTGTCCGTTGAGGAAACAACCGATGGCACCTACCGGGTTCAGCTGCGAGATGCCGAGCAGAATCTGATCCGGGAGCATGAGTTCAACCAGTACGGCGCCCCGGTTCGCGGCGGACACCGGAGCTGATCACCATCAGCAGGCGCGGGGCCCGGAGGGTGCCCCGCCATCATTTGATCAAGGAGAATCACGATGACATTGATGGACGCTGACGACCGCTATGGTGCCGTTTCCCGGGCTGTGCACTGGATCATGGCGGTTCTGCTGCTGGTCATGCTTGCCAGCGAAGTCTGGTTTGAGGCTTTGGAACATTCCCTCTCCGAGGCGTCGTTGATGGCCTGGCACCAGAGCCTGGGCCTGACCATCTTCGGGCTGGTGATCTTTCGCGGCCTGTGGCGCTGGCTTAACCGGGCACGTCTGTCACCACCGGCACACTGGGCAACCATGGCCAAACTGGGACACCTGGCGCTTTACGCCCTGATGATTCTGATGCCGCTGTCAGGCCTGGCGACGTCCCTCGGTGAAGGCGATCCGGTTACCTTTTTCGGCTGGACAGTCTTTGGCTACGGTCCGGAAACGGAATGGCTGGAAGAGAGCGGCGAAGACGTGCACGAATTACTGGCCAACGTGTTGTGGGTAATGATTGGCCTACACGTGGCGGCTGCCCTGGCGCACCAGTACCTGCTGGGCGACCGAATCATGAAGCGCATGGCCTGACAGCCCGTAATACACGAAAACCCTCCTGGCTCAAGCCACCGGCAGAGATTCGTCGCTGCCCCAGTCCGCCCAGGAACCATCGTATAGAGAGAGCTGGTCATACCCGGCCAGCTCCGCCGCCAGCAGAATGATGCAGGCGGTGATGCCGGAGCCGCAGGAAAACACCAGTTGATGCCCGTTTCCAGGCTGAAGATTCGGCGCAAGCTGGTTGAACGTTGTTTTCAGCTCACTGACCGGTTTGAACCGGTAACCATCCAGCACCTCGGTAAACGGCAGGTTGAGAGAGTTCGGTATACGGCCGCCGCGCACGCCCGGGCGGGGCTCCGGGGCCTGAGCCAGGAACCGCGCCCGGGATCTCGCATCAATTACCGAGACTTGCTCGTCGTCCAGGTGCTGATACACGAACGCGGAATCCCGAACCCGTTCACGATCCAGACGGCCCGACAAGGAGCCGGAAGAAGCCGCTTCTTGAACCGGAGCCGACACCGTTTCACGCCCCTCCGCCAGCCACAGAGGCAGGCCACCATCCAGCACGAAAACATTGTCCAGGCCCATCGACCGCAGAATCCACCAGGCCCGGGGCGCTGAGTAGATTCCCTGGTTGTCATAGAGCACCACCATGCTTTCGGGCGTTATCCCCAGTCTGCGCACTTCCTGCGTGAACTGGTCTTCGGTTGGAAACGCATGGAGCTGGGGCGATTCGGTATCGCAGAGCGTTCCTTCAAGGTCGATCTTGTAGCTCCCCGGTATCCACACCGGCTGGTCGTAAACGATCGGCTCCTTGCCAATCACCGTGGCCATACTCGCGTCGATCAACACCAAACGGTCGTTATCGAGGTTTTCCTGCAGCCAGTCGGTGGTTACAAGTGGGGACGTCATGGTGATGGCCTTGTTGGGAATGTAGTGACTATATAACCAGTAACTGAGGCGTGGATAAAGCCTCGCAATCTAGCCCGGCACAAACACCGGAAAGCCATCCAGTTCGGCAGATAGCAAACGCTGACCAAACAGGCTCTCAAGTGCAGAGGTTACCAGCATGTCGCGCGCCGGGCCCCAGCAGGCCTGGCCATCGGGGTACAGGAGGAGGATCTGGTCGCACCATCGGGCGGCCAGGTTCAGGTCGTGCAGGCACATGAAGATTGCCTTGCCCTCCGCCGCTTGTTGGCGAAGCAGCTTCATAACGGCGGTCTGGTGTTGTAAATCCAGGTGATTGGTCGGCTCGTCGAGGAGCCAGATTTCCGGGCTTTGGGTCATCAGGGTGGCAATGGCGACCCGTTGGCGTTCGCCGCCGGAGAGGGTGTTCACCAGGCGATCCTTCAGGTGGATGACGTCCAACGCTCCCAGCGCTTTTTCGGCAATCGCGAGATCCTCGCCACTCTCCATCTGCCAGGGGGATAACCAGGGGTGGCGGCCGATAAGGGCGGTCTCAAGGACCGTGGCCGGGAATCCATCCTGCCGGTCCTGGAACACCAGCCCCATCCGCTGCGAGACAATCTTGCGGCGGATGTCGTGTAGCGGGGTGTCGTCGAGCAGCAGTTGCCCGCTTCTGGGCTCCCGCAATCCTGCCAGGGTATGGAGCAAGGTGGTTTTACCCACGCCGTTGGGGCCAAGCACGCCCCAGACCTGCCCGGGCTCTATGGCCAGATTCAGGGGGGAGCCTGAGGCTCGCCCGGGAATATCGATGATCAGCGCTTCGGTGGCCAGGCGTGTCATCATCGGCTCCGATACAGCAGGTACAGGAAGGTTGGCACACCGATCAGCGCGGTGATCACGCCCACCGGCAACTGTTCCGGGGCGATGACCACCCGCGCCAGCGTGTCCGCCAGCACCAGAAGCGTGCCGCCGGCCAGTGCGCAGGCTGGCAGAATCAGCCGCTGGTCGTTGCCCAGCACCAGCCGCAACATGTGGGGCACCACCAGACCTACAAAGCCTACGGAACCGGCCATGGTGACGGCCGTGGCGGTCAAAAGGCTGGCCATCAGGTAAATCGACCATTCAAGAGGCCGTACCGAGACACCGAGGGCCGCCGCCTGCAGGGAACCCCGGGCCAACACGTTCAGGGCCCGGCCCAGCGGAAACACCATCAGGCACACGGCCACAAGAATAGTCAGTCCCGGCCAGGGCGTGGCTGCATTGGAAAGATCGCCCATCAGCCAGTACAGCATGCCCGGTAATCGACTGGCCGGGGTCATCGAGAGGATCAGTGTGATGATGGCGCCCCAGCCGGCGGCAACCACCACGCCGGTGAGCAACAGCCGCGAGGGCGTCCAGCTGCCACTGCCGTGGGCCAGACCAAACACCAGCAAGGTGGCCAGCATGGCACCGGCAAACGCGGAGCCGGACACCAGGAAACCGGCAGCGCCGGCCAGCATGGCCAATAACGCGCCCACGGCGGCACCGCCAGACAACCCGAGCACGTAAGGATCGGCCAGGGGATTTCGCAACAACACCTGCATCAAAGCCCCGGCTACGGCCAGCAAACCGCCTGTTGCAAAGGCACTCAGGGTGCGGGGCAGACGCAATTCAAGAATCAGCGTTTGCTGAAGTTCAGTGCCACTGCCGGTTATCACTCGCAAAGTGTCTTCAAAACCGATGGCGGTGCTGCCGATACTGACGGAAAGCAGAGCCGCCATAAACCCTGCCAGCAGCAGAACAAAAAGCGGTTTGTACGGGCTAGAGATTGGCACGGGCCTGCTCCAGGGTCTGGCACAGGTGCCTGGCGCCGTCTGCCATACGTAGCGTGGGGCGCGCCAGCAGATCGGGTGGTTCCAGGAAGAGGTTGCCTGAGGCTACCGCGGCAAGGCCCGGGAACTCTCGCCAGGCCTCAAGCCATTGCCTGTCATCCGACGAGCCGGCCGTGATAATGGCTTCGGGGTTGGCTTCGAGCACCGCCTCCCGGCTGATCCGGGGCACCAGCCGTGGCAGCTCGCCAAACACATTCACGCCGCCGCACAGGGTTATGGCTTTGCTGATCAGTTCTTCCCGGTTCACGGTCATCAGGGGCTGGTCCCATATCTGATAGAACACCCTGACCGGTCTGGCATCGGCATACCGGGCTTTCAGCCCGGCCATTTCTGCGCGAAACGCTTCGGCCCGATCATTCCCGAGATCCGGTGAGCCCGTGAGCAACGCCAGATCCGATACTGCCATCGCAATGTCGTCGAAGGTTCGCGGAGCAAGCCAGAGAACCGGAATACCAAGACCCGAAAGCCGTGCCAGCTGGCTGCGGGAATTGCCATCCACCCAGGCCACCACCAGATCCGGTGCCATCGAAACGATCGCTTCGAGGTCCAGACGATTGCTGTCACCCACCTGCGATAAGTTCTCCGCCTCTGGCGGGTAGTCGCTCCAGGCACTCGCCGCCACGACCTTTTCGCCGGCACCGGCGGAGAACAGCAGCTCCGTGGCGCCCGGTGACAGAGAAACAATACGCTGCGCTGGCTCGGCCAGGCATACCTTCTGGTTCAGTGCATCGCGTGCGCAGGGTCCCTCGGCCTGCGCCAACGAGGGCGCAAGCAGAGACAGTACACACAGTGCAGCGAGCCAGAGGTGCCTCATAGAGGGCGGAAGCCTCTCAGATCAATGAATTTACTGCTGGAAATCATAGCGCACCGAGGCCATGAAGGTTCGTCCGGCGGCCAGATAATCAAAGGGCGCGAAGGTCGCACTGTCATACCCGATGCTGGTGGCATAGCGACGATCCAGCACGTTATCAACCTTGAACGAGGCCGACCAGCCAGGCTGGAAGTTCCAGGCCGCTCTCAGGTCTACCGTGCCATAGCCCGGTAGCAGACTGGTATTTTCCGCATCATTGTAGCGGTCACTCTCAGCAATAAAGCTGGCGCCCACAGACCACTGTGAGAACAGGCGATCGATATCCAGACGCAGGTTCTTTTCCGCGCGGCGTGGTAAACGGGCGCCGGTATCGCGGTTCTCGGTATCCGCGTAGGTTACTGCTGCCGCCAGATTCCAGTCAGCCGTCTCGATACCGGAAGAAACCTCAACGCCACGGATTCTTGCCGTCTCGACGTTTTCCATGGTGCCCTCAAAGGTCACCGGGTCCGACACGTAGGTAATCAGGTCTTTCACGTCGTTCTGATAAAGCGCAATGTCCCAGTACCACTGGTCATATCGCCCGGAGAAACCGGCTTCGACCATCTGCCCCTCTTCCGCATCGAGCTCAGGATTACCGGTGTAGAACGGCACCGTCAGGTAAAGGTCATTAAAGGTGGGTGCCCGGAACGATGTCGCATAGCTGAGGCGAAAGCGATGGGCGCGGTCCAGCTGGTGACCAAAGGCCACACCGCCAGTCTCCTCTTTGCCATAGGCCTCGTTGTCATCCAGACGCAGACTGAGCATCAGATCGGTGGCATCAAAGTTCAAACGGCCCTGACCGAAAACCGCGCTGTTGGTCCGACTGTCCTCTGTGAAGTTGCTGGTGCCATCGACTTCGTCAAGCATGACCTCCGTACCCAGAACCAGCTCATGAACACCGGCCGTCAGGGTGTTTTCCCAGCGCGCGGAGCGAGACAGGGTGTCGAACGTGCTGGGATTGGCTCCGAAGGTATCCTGTTCGTCGCGGGCTTCCGAGAACTGGATCCGTGTGCGCCAGTAGTCACTGGCAACCGCTTCCAGATGCAGCCCCATGGCACGGATCAGGAAATCGGTATCACCGCCTTCAAACTCGGTATTACCTTCAGACTGGAACACCGTCAGCCCTGCGCCGCCGCCCTGGTCGAAGCTGTGGCTCAATTTGGCCAGGCCCCCAGCGTTCCGGAATCCTTTGTCTTCGCCGCCAGCACGCAAGTTCGTGCCATCGGTATCCGAATAAACGCCACCGGCCAGGAACGACGAACGGCCTTCCCGGCCAGCCATTCCGGCCGTTACCTCACGGGTTTCATGGGAACCGCCTTTCAGCTCGCCCCAACCCTGGCGCCCGGCCTCCGGTTCCAGGGTGAACGCCTGGATGACGCCACCGACCGCATCGGCACCATAGAGGGAGCTCTTCGCGCCCCGCACCAGCTCAACCCGCTCCATCAATTCGGGAGGCAAAAACTGCCAGGGTGGGATACCCGCGGAGGCAGAGCGCAGGCGGATACCATCGAGAAGCAGCACGGTACCCGAGCTGCCCGCGCCACGCAGGAATACGCTGGTAGTCTTGCCGTAGCTGCCGTCCGATACCACGTTGATCCCCGGCTGGGCGCGCAACAGGTCGCGGAATTCCGCGGGCTGTTGCCGATCAATATCCTCTTTCTCGATGACCGTCACTGAAGACAGGCTCTCGCCAACGGTCTTGGGGCCCAGTGTCGCGGTAACCACGATCGGATCCAGGGCATCGGATTCTGGAGAAGACTGGGCCGAAACGGCCAGAGGCAGGGCGGCCAGGGAAACGCCGGCCAACAAAACAGGGCATTGAATTCTGAACATAGAGCTTGCTCCGCACTCCGCGCGCACCCGCACGGAAATCTGGTTTTCGTTGCGGAACAGGGAGTAGGGGCAGGCGGTAGACTGGCAACAGAAAAGCGGAACCGGCATATCACCCACCCAGGTTGCCCACCGCAACATCGGGTGTTTTTCCAGGCCGGTCTCCGGGCTGGCAGGCGGAACCTGGGGTTCCCGGGCAATCACCTTCCCATGTCGTGGCGACACAGTGGCGCATAGATTGCCGTTGTCCTGCTTACCGTTGCGGGGGCAGCATCGGACTTGCACTGGCTGTGCCAGGCTCACCGATTTCCCGTTTCATCCGTCGCGCTTTGCGACGGACACCTGAAAAAAGTGTGGCAAGGCTAGCAACACCGGGGTAACCGGTCAATGAAATCCATCAAAGGTCGACATGGTCGCAGGCTTCTGCCACTGCTATATTCCTTGACTGACAATCACTTTTTCTTCGCCAGAACAGGGAGTTTTATGCAGGCCGAGCTGGTCGACATCCGCAATCACATGGCTCAATACCCGCCGTTCGACGAGATGACCGAGGAACTGCTCGACCGGGTGGTTGGCGACATAGAGGTTGTTTACTTCAAGGCCGGGAGCCAGATTCTGGAACTGGGTGATCCCAGCAGCTGGCTGTTCTACGTACGCAGTGGTGCAGTAGAGATCTATCGGCGCACCGGAGAACTCTACAACCGGATCAGCGAGGGTGAAGTCTTCGGCCAGTTTGGCCTGCTGATGAACCGGAAAGTTCGCTTTCCCGCCAAAGCCCTCGAAGACGTTCTGCTGTACAAGATTCCTTACGATACGTTCCAGTACCTCTGGGAAAACGACGACAACTTTGCCGATTTCGTTGAGATTGAGGACCGAAGCCGCCTGCGCTCCGCTGTATCCCGGCGGGAAAAATCCAACCAGCTCATGACCTCCAAGGTCACCCGGCTGATTTCCCGGGAGCCGGTGTCCGCCCCCCACACCGTCCGACTGCAGGAAGCAGCGCGGATTATGACCGAGCACGGCGTCTCGGCACTGCTGCTGATGGACGAGGAGGGCGACAAGCCCTTGCTCAAGGGCATCATCACCGACCGCGACCTGCGCACCCGGGCCCTCAGCGAGGCATTAGCCTCCGAAACGCCTATCAGCGAGATCATGTCGGAGGATCTGATCACCATCCGTTCGAACATATTCATCTTCGAGGCCATGCTCACCATGCTGCACAACAATGTGCACCACCTGCCGGTGATGGATGGTGATGAGGTTCGCGGCGTCATTGCGCTGTCTGACATCGTGAAGTACGAGAGCCAGAGCAGCCTTTACCTGGTCAGCAACATCTACCACCAGCAGGATGTGAAGGGCCTGAAGAAAATCAGTCTGGATGTGCGGGACAGCTTTGTACGCATGGTGAACGAAGACGCCAACTCCCACATGATTGGCAGTGCCATGGCCGGGATCGGGCGCAGCTTTACCCAGCGCCTGCTGGCCCTGGGCGAGGAGAAACTCGGGCCGCCACCCGTGCCCTATTGTTTTATGGCGCTGGGGTCCATGGCGCGGGACGAACAGCTGGTTGTTACCGACCAGGATAACGCCATGATTCTGGACGACAGCTTCGTGCCGGAAGAGCACGATGAGTACTTCCTGGCACTGGCGAAATTTGTCAGCGATGGCCTTGCGGAGTGCGGCTACACCTACTGCACCGGCGACATCATGGCCACCAACCAGAAATGGCGGCAGCCACTGCGGGTCTGGAAGGACTACTTCACCGACTGGATTGATAACCCCAAGGCCGAAGCCTTGTTAAACAGCAACATCTTCTTTGATCTGGACGGTATCTACGGGGAAACCGACTTTGCCGAACAACTGAAAACTCTGGTGGCCGAAAAGGCCAGCAACAGCCAGCGGTTCCTGGCAATGCTGGCCCGCAATGCCCTGAACCGCACGCCCCCGATCGGCTTTTTCCGGACTTTCGTGCTGGAAGAAGATGGCAAGCACCAGAAGACCTTCAACCTGAAACGTCGGGGTACGGCGCCCCTGTCAGACCTGATCCGGGTTCACGCCCTGGCCTGCGGCTCCCGCGCACAGAACTCGTTCGAGCGTCTGAAAGCCATCGGCAACACCAAGCTGCTGCTGGAGGACGATCTGGGCAACCTTCGGGACGCTCTGGAGTTCATCTCCATTGTGCGTATTCGGCACCAGGCCCTGGCCATCGAGGCGGACCGACAGCCGGACAACAACGTTCGGCCCGAGGACCTTTCACCGTTTGAGCGCAGCCACCTGAAAGACGCCTTCCAGGTGGTCAGCGGTGCCCAGAAGTTCCTGAAATTCCGGTATCACGCCACGGTGGCTCGTAATGTCTAGTGAGGAGCAGGCCGGGAATTCTGTTACACGCCTGCCATGGCCCGAGCAGTTCGAAGCCCTGGCTGAGCAAAGCAAGTCACCGATTCTGAAAGCCTTTTACGAAAGCGGATGTGTGTCGCCGGAGACGCCCATGTCCGACGTGCCTTTTGTCGCGCTCGATTTCGAGACGACCGGCCTGGACGCCAGTCAACATTCGATTGTCAGTATCGGCCTGGTGCCGTTCACCCTCGATGGCATCCAGTTGGGAAAGGCCCGCCACTGGATCGTGCGGCCCAAGCTTCCGTTGCACCAGACCTCAATCACGATTCACGGCATTACCCACAGTGATATCGACCAGGCACCCGATATGAAAGATATCCTGAAGGACCTGTTTGCCTGCCTGAACGGTCGTATTCCCGTGGTCCACTACCGCAACATCGAGAGATCGTTCTTTGACGTCGCACTGCAATGGCGACTGGGGGAAGGCATCCGGTTTCCGTTGATCGATACCATGGCTATCGAGGCGCATCTGCACCCGGACCGTAATCCGTCACGCTGGCAACGATTGCTGGGGAAAAAACCCGTGTCCATTCGACTGGCTGACAGCCGGCTGCGTTATGGGCTGCCCCATTATGCCGCCCATAACGCCCTGATTGATGCGGTTGCCACCGCCGAATTGCTGCAAGCACAGGTATTGCACCATTTCAGCCGGGAGACCCGCATCGGAGATCTCTGGCTATGATGCCGGTTTGACGTCGTCAATCCACTTGCCATAGCCGGCCTCTGCCATCTGCTCCAGCGGGATAAAGTCCATCGCCGCGGAGTTCATGCAGTAGCGCAGTCCAGTTGGCGCGGGGCCATCATTGAACACGTGTCCAAGATGGGAGTCCGCGTGAACGCTGCGGATTTCCGTGCGGGTCATGAAGAACGAATTGTCTTCACGTTCCACTACAGCATCAGGGGTGATTGGCCGGGTAAAGCTGGGCCAGCCGGTGCCGGATTTGTACTTGTCGCGGGATGAGAACAGGGGTTCGCCCGAGACAATATCCACGTAAAGCCCTGGCTTCTTGTTGTCCCAGTACTTGTTATTGAACGCAGGCTCGGTGCCGTCTTCCTGGGTAACCTCGTACTGCATATCGGTCAGGCGCTGTTTCAGCGCCTCCTGGCTCGGCTTTTCAAAGCTTTCCTGGTCAAAGCCACTGCCCATCTGGCCGGATTGTTTATTGCCGCTGTCACTGCCCACCAGGTTGTCACTGGCATCCACCGTGGCGTTCTCCTGGAAACGGGTGTAATCAAGCTCGTAGTCTTCGCCATACACCTTCTCGATAAACTGGTAGCGGCCAGAGTTGAAGGTGTAGAAGTTGTAGCGCACCGGGTTCTTGTCGTAGTAATCCTGGTGGTATTCCTCGGCCTCATAGAACTTCTCAAATGGCACGATTTCAATCACCACGGGCTTCTCGTAGACGCCGGAAGCCTCCAACTCTGCAACGGCTTCCTCGGCCAGGCGCTTCTGCGCGGCGTTATGGTAGAAAATAGCGGGCCGGTACTGCTGGCCTCGGTCCACGAACTGGCCCTGATTATCGGTCGGGTCCATCATCCGCCAGAGCGCTTGCAACAGCCCCTCGTAGGTCATTTCGTTCGGGTCGTAATAGACCTGTACCGCTTCGGTGTGGCCAGTCTGACCCGAGGCTACCTGCTTGTAGGAAGGATTTGCCTCTTCCCCGCCGGCATAGCCGGAGACAGCTTCCACCACGCCCGGCACCCGTTTTTCGTACCCGGCTTCGACACACCAGAAACAGCCACCAGCGAAAGTTGCCACCGCCAGGCCTGGCTGATCCGGTGCATACTTGCTCATCTGCGACTCCGACTTTTCGGCAACCGCGTTGGTGGTGAGCAACCCGGCGACAGAGACCAGCGCCAGTGCCGAAAATATACCCACAATTTTGCGTTTCATCAGACTTCTCCTTTACGTGATTCCATTCCTAAAGCGTAAGGTCGCGGATTCACGAAAACGTTCATCAGGTGTTACGAATTCATAACGTTGTGGATTTTTCGGCGGCCAGGGGGAGCCAGACCGTGAACACGGCCCCACCGGCGTTGCGAACAGAGAGTTTTCCCTGCTGCAGTGACACCATTCTCTGGGCGATGGCCAGGCCAAGACCGGCATGTCCTGTTCGGGAAGCACCAGTAGCCTGATAGAAAGGTTCGAAGATGTGTTCCAGGTCCTCATCATTGATGCCGGGTCCGGCGTCCGCGACAGTGATCGCGGCACCGCCCTCCCCTTCGACAACGCCCAGCGTAATCGCCGAGTTCTTTGGCGAATGGCTGATGGCGTTGCTGATCAGGTTATCCAACACTCGCTCGGTCATGGCAATGTCCGCCAGCACCTGGACCGGCGCCACGGAGACAATCGAGAGTTCAACACCCGCGCGCTCCGCCTCAGGCTGATGTTTCTGCACCACATCATGCAGGAGTTCGGCAACCACAAACGGTTCCGTCTTCGGCTGCTTTTCCCGGGCATCCAACGCCGCAAGCTCGAACAGTTCCTCCACCAGGCGACCGAGCCTGTGACTCTCGGCCAGGGCCACATCCAGGAACCGGGCACGCTCATCGGCGCCAAGCGTGCCCTGTTTCAGCCTCAAGGCTTCGATATAACCCTGAATGGACGCCAGGGGCGTTCGCAAATCATGGGAGACCTGGGCAACCAGTTGGCGGCGCTGGGCATCCTTGTGCTTCAGTAGATCCAGCTGGGCAACAATCCGCTGCGCCATCTGATCAAACCGGGCGGCCAGGTAATCAATGTCATCGCCCTTGCCAGCAACCGCAGACGTGCTCTCTGGAGACATTTCCCGCTCGAAGGATTCTACCCTTTCGGTCAACCGAGACAGCCGACGCGTCAGCAGCCGGAAAAACACCAGGCCGGCCAGCAAACCGACGAACAGGCTCACCGCCAGCGCGCCTGCGCCCATCTGCAGGAGGCGGTTACTGTGCACCATGCTCTCGGCCAGATCGTATTCCTCGCCCCGCAGAACCACATAGAGGTAGCCTGACAGGTTTTCAGCCGATGGAACGGGCGTTACCGAAAAGACCTTTCGCCGGTCGTGGCTGCGCGGGTCATCACCGGGAAGTGGATAGGCGTTAGGGTTTTCGATCAGGGTCCGGATTGGTTGCAGGGACACGCGGTTGCGCTTGATCTTGGCCGGATCCGCAGAGTAGGAGAGGATGTTGCCGTCGGTATCCAGCAGATAGATCTCGATGCTCGGATTGATCGTCATGTACAGCTCGAACAGCTGCTTCAGGGCGTCCCGATTGAGCTCGCCGTCGGTGACCAGGTTGCGGTCCGACACCAGATTACGGGCAAGATCCCGGTTCAGTTGCTGGTTCACCGCGGCCGAGTATTCCCGCACCGAAGACAGGCTCAGAAAGGTGAAGAGGCCTCCTACCACCAGCAACAACAGGAACAGACCAATCGCCAGCCGGGCATAGAGGGTTCTGAAGACAGACAGGGCCATGATCAATCCATGAACCGATAGCCAACGCCCCAGACCGTCTGGACATATCGGGGCTCGGCGGGGTCGGCTTCAATCTTGTTGCGAAGGCGGTTGATATGGGTGTTCACGGTGTGCTCGTAGCCCTCATGGTTGTAGCCCCAGACGGCATCAAGCAACTGGGCCCGGCTGAAAACCCGGCCCCGATGGGAGGCAAAGTGCCAGAGCAGGTCGAACTCGCGGGCGGTCAGGTCCACCTCCTTCTCATCGACAAAGACCCGCCGGCGAACCGGGTCGATTTTTAGCCCATCCACCTGAATCTCTTCAACTTCCTTGCTTGCGGACGAGCCCTGAGAGAGTGCGTCCACCCGTCGGAAAAGCGCTTTGATGCGGGCTGCCAGCTCCGCCACGCTGAAAGGTTTCGTCAGGTAATCGTCCGCGCCCATTTCCAGGCCCAGAACCCGATCCAGTTCCGTGCTTTTTGCCGTCAGCATCAGAACAGGCACATAGCCCGGGCAGGCACGAATCTCCCGGCACACGGCGAGACCATCCAGGCCGGGCAGCATCAAATCCAGGATCACCAGATCGATGCCACCCTCACGGAACCGCTCCAGACCGGTATCACCCCGGTCCATCAGAACCGCCTTCATACCCAGATCCGACACCTGCATACGCACCAGCTCACCGATGCCGGGATTGTCTTCGATAATCAGTACCGTTCGTGTCATCGTAAGGGGCTCACTGCCTTCCCTGTATCGTTCGTTGCGTTCAGAGCAGAGTGTAGGCGGAAAAGTTCACAAAACCATCACGACCTTTGGAAACCGCCCACATAGCCGGCTCCGGGTTTAGCCGTTAAAATGAATCCAAATTCGGGCATGAGGTTTCAGTGGCAGACAAAACCGTAACCAGGGCAACACCGGCCGAGGCGTTCAAGCGGGCACGTCGCATGTGGCTCAAGGGTGAACGCATTCACCTGGCGCCGCTGGCTGATGAGCTCGGAATTGGCCGGGCCACCCTGTTTCGCTGGGTAGGCAACAAGGATCTGCTAATCGGCGAGATTCTCTGGTCCCTCTATGAACCCCTCTGGCGCCAGGCCATGGCAGAAACCCCCGGCGTAGGCGTGGATTACATCGTCGGAGTGTACCGGCGCACTAATTCCACCATCCTCAACTTTGAACCCCTGCGTCGCTTCATCAACCAGGACCCGGAATACGCCCTCAAGATCCTCACCTCATCTCAGTCGATCCTGCACACGCGCACAGTGGAGACCAACACGCGCATGTTGAAAGACCAAGTTGCGGCCGGACATATTAAGCCGCCGATGAACATTTTCAGTTTGTCCTACTTCATGATCCGATTGGCGGAGTCCTGCCTGTACAGCGACATAATCGCCGGGCGGGAACCCAGGGAGGCAGAACTGGAGGATGCCTGCACGGCTGTGCGGATTCTACTGGGAGGAAAAGCATAGAGCGGATCACTCAGAACTCGCTCAGGTCCGGGGTGGGGTACCTTTTCTGGCGGGAAAAAAGTCTGAGCGCAGCGAGTTGTTTTTCCCAGAAGAAAAGGTACCCCACCTCGGGCCCAGCCCGCATCTCAGCAGGCCAGGCACTTAGCGTTTAAAGCTGAAGCGAGCGAACTTCCAGAAACTCCTCCAGACCCCACTTGCCGAATTCGCGGCCGATACCGGAGTGACCGAAGCCGCCGAACGGTGCCACCGGGTTGAACGCGCCACCATTGACGAATACCTGACCAGTGCGCAGCTTGCTGGCGATTTTCTTGGCCTTGGCGTCGTCTCCGGACCAGACTGCACCGGACAGCCCGTACTGGGTGCCGTTGGCAATTTTCACCGCTTCGGCTTCATCGTTGTAGGGAATAACGCACAGCACCGGCCCGAAGATTTCCTCCTGGGCGATGCGGCTGTCCGGCTTGACGTTACCAAAGACGGTCGCCTTGACGAAGTAACCTTTCTCGCATCCCTCGGGCGCTTCCGGGCCACCGGCGACCAGCTTGGCGCCCTCCTCGATACCCAGCTTGATGTAATCGATCACCTTGTCACGCTGCTGGGCAGAGGACAGCGGGCCCAAGCGGGTGGTTTCTTCCAGCGGATTACCCGGCGTCATTTTGGCCACAGCCGCGGCGGCCAGTTCGCAGGCCTCGTCGTGCTTGTCGGCCGGAACCAGCATGCGGGTGAGTGCGGTGCAGGTCTGACCGGAATTCAGCAGGCAGTTGTTGATGGTGCCTTTGACGGCTGCCGCGAGGTCCGCGTCCGGGAGGATCACAGAGGCCGATTTACCACCCATTTCCAGGGCATAACGCTTGAAGTCATCGGCAGCGGCATGGGCAATCAGGTTGCCGGTGCGTGTGGAACCAGTGAAGGACACCATGCGCACATCCGGGTGTTTGATCAGGGTATCGCCCGCGGTGTGGCCATAGCCGCACACCATGTTGAAGACGCCCTTGGGCAAGTCGGTGCCATCGAGGATCTCGGCGAGGATAAACGCCGTCTGGGGAGCGATCTCGGAAGGCTTGAGCACTACGGTGCAACCGGCGGCAATCGCCGGGACGATTTTCAGGATCACCTGGTGCAGCGGGTAGTTCCAGGGGGTAATGCAGCCAACCACACCCACCGGGGTGTACTGCACCTCGGAGTTGCCGGACTGTTCGGTAAACGGGTAGTCGGGCAGCAGTTTCAGGTAGCTCTTGGTCACTGCAGCCGGCATGCCGGCCTGGATCGGCGTGGCCAGTTTGATGGGCATGCCCACTTCCCGGCAGACGGTCTCGGCAATTTCCGGCGCGCGCTCTTTCAGGCCCGCGTGCAGCTGCTCCAGCACCTTGATCCGCTCGTCCAGGGAGCTTTCCGACCAGCTTTCGAAAGCGGCATCCGCGGCGGCAATGGCCTGTTCCATTTCATCCGCGCCAGCGGCGGGAACGCGAGCAATCACGTCGCCTGTGCCCGCTTCGTGAACGTCGATCATGTCACCGGCCCAGCTCACCCATTGGCCGTTGATGTAGTTCCTGTTCAGCTCGTTCATGCTTCCCCCTTCATTCAAATACGATAACGCCTCGGGCGTTCTTTCCTGCCACCATATCATCGAACGCCTGCACGGCGTCCTCTATGGGGTAGGTTCGGGTAACCAGTTCGTCCAGCTTGAGTTTACCAGCCTTGTAAAGACCCAGGATTCTGGGGAAATCGTGCTGTGGACGGGCCGAACCCAGCCAGCTGCCTTTCAGGGTGCGCTCATCGGCGGGCAGAGTGAGCGTGGTCAGCGAGGTCTTGTCCTTCGGATCTGCTACGCCCACCACCACGGCGGTACCACCACGGCCGAGACTCTTGTACGCCTGTTCCACCACTGGCCCGGCACCGACGCATTCGAAGGCGTAGTCGACGCCACCAGTCATTTTTTTCACGGCCTTGGCGGCGTCTTCCACCTCGTTGATATTCACGGTGTGGGTGGCGCCGAACTCTTTGGCCATCGCCAGCTTGGCGGGGTTGCTGTCTACCGCCACGATCATCTCGGCGCCAGCGGTCACGCAGCCCTGAATGGCGTTAAGGCCAACGCCGCCGATGCCAAACACAGCCGCCCGGGAACCAGGTTCCAGTTTTGCGGTGTTGAAAACAGCACCGACACCGGTCATCACGGCACAGCCTACCAGGGCGGCGTTCTGCATCGGCACGGTTTCATCCACTTTGACGCAGTTGTCCACGTGCATGGTGGCGAACTCCGCCATCACGCCGCAGGCGCCAAAGACGTTCAGGGGCTCGCCGTCCGCGCCTTTGGTTCGCACCGTCCCATCCGGCAGGTTGAACATGGCCTTGCGGGCGTTTTCGCAGAGAACCGGGCGGCCACGGGCACACTGGCTGCATTTGCCGCACATGGAGATGAAAGTGCTCACCACATGGTCGCCTTCCTTGAAGGCCGTGACGCCCTCACCGACTTCGACAACCACACCGGCGGCTTCGTGCCCTAATACCAGGGGAGGCGGGTAGGGAATCTTGCCCGTCGTGGCAGACAGATCGCTGTGGCAGACGCCGCAGGCCGCGATCTTGATGGTGATTTCATCCCGCTTGGGGCCTTCCACCGTAATCGTCTCCACCTGAACAGGCTGGCCCCATTCCCGGCAGACGACGGCTTTTGCTTGTCTGTCCATGTTTCTCCCCTTTAGGTGAACAAGGGGTCAGAAAATCGCTTTTTCTGGCCCCGATTTCATACAGGTCGGCTTCAAACCACTTCGAACAAGCCGGCAGCACCCTGACCGCCGCCGATGCACATGGTAATCACCACGTATTTCGCGCCCCGGCGCTTGCCTTCAATCAGCGCGTGGCCTGTTTGGCGGGCGCCGGTGACACCGAAGGGATGACCGATAGAGATCGAACCACCGTTTACGTTCAGCTTCTCCATGGGAATGCCCAGGCGGTCACGGCAGTAAATCACCTGGGACGCGAAGGCTTCGTTCAGCTCCCACAGATCGATGTCGTCCATGGTCAGACCGTTGCGCTCGAGCAGGCGCGGGATCGCATACACCGGGCCGATGCCCATCTCATCCGGCTCGCAGCCTGCAACAGCAAAGCCCCGGAAAATCCCCATGGGTTCGATGTTGTGCTTCTCGGCGTAGGTGCTGTTCATTACGGTGCATACCGAGGCGCCGTCCGACAGCTGGCTGGCATTGCCCGCCGTGATGAACTGCTCCGGGCCGCGCACCGGCTCCAGACCCGCCAAGCCCTCAAGCGTGGTGCTCGGGCGATTGCATTCGTCCCTGGTCAGGGTCACCTGCTTTTCACTGACCTCACCGGTTTCCTTGTCCTTCACCAGCATGGTGGCATCGAAAGGCACAATCTCATCGTCAAACTTGCCAGCCTGCTGGGCCGCCGCCGTGCGCTGCTGGGAAATCAGCGAATACTCATCCTGGGCTTCACGGCTGACGTTGTAGCGTTTGGCCACAATATCCGCCGTTTCGATCATGGAAAGGTACAGTTCCGGCTTGTTCTTCATCAGCCACTCGTTGGTAGCGTGGAAACTGTTAATCTTCTCGTTCTGCACCAGGGAAATGGATTCAACGCCACCAGCTACCATGGCCGGTACTTTTTCGGACACCACCCGCTGCGCCGCCAGGGCAATGGACTGCAAACCCGAGCTGCAGAACCGGTTGATGGAGAACCCGGCGGTGGTCACCGGTAGACCGGCGCGAATGGCCGCCAGACGGGCAATATTCCGGCCCTGGGCGCCTTCCTGGAAGGCTGCCCCCATGATCACATCTTCCACGATGGCCGGATCAATGCCCGCGCGTTCAACAGCGTGTTTGATAACGTGACCTGCCATATCCACGCTGTGAGTGTTGTTCAAAGAGCCCCGGTAGGATTTGGCAAGGCCGGTGCGGGCGGTGGAAACGATAACGGCTTCAGACATGATAATGCCCTCGATTTGAGAAATTGTAGTTGAGATCAGGCCAAGCACTCAGCTAAGCCGGTCTGGGGGCGGGGTGCCTTTTCCGCCGGGAAAAGATGTCTGAGCGAAGCGAGTTGCTTTTCCCAGAGGAAAAGGCACCCCGCCCCCAGACCAGCCCCTATGCCAGATGTTACAAGTCAGCAAATTTACGGCCGTCAGCAACCAGCTTCTCGAGCAGAGCCGCCGGCTCCCACTGCTCGCCACCAACGGTATCCTGGTACTTCTTCACCGCCGAAAGAATGGAGTCCAGACCTTCCTGATCGGCCCAGAACATGGGACCACCGCGATAGGCCGGGAAGCCGTAGCCGTAGATCCAGACGATGTCGATATCCAGCGGACGATCGGCAATGCCTTCCTCCAGGATCTTGGCGCCTTCGTTGATCATCACATACATGCAGCGCTCCAGGATTTCCTGGTCGGTGATCTCCCGCGGCGTGATTCCCTGCTCCTTGCGGAACTCCTCGATCAGCTGCTCCACCTCCGGATCCGGGATCGGCTTGCGGCTGCCTTCCTCATACTTGTATACACCTGCCTGGGTCTTCTGACCAAGACGGCCCTGTTCGGCGAGTTTGTCCATCCAACTTGCAGGAATGTTCTCGCCCGACTTGCGACGCTCTTCGCGAATGCGGTACCCAACATCAATCCCGGCCAGATCGGACATGGCGAACTGCCCCATGGGGAAGCCCAGATCCGTCAGCACCTTGTCGACCTGCTGCGGAGTGGCGCCCTCGTCCACCAGGGACATGGCCTCGGTGCCGCGCTTGTGGAGCATCCGGTTGCCGACAAAGCCGTAACAGTTGCCCACCATGACGCCCACTTTCTTGATCTTCTTGGCAACCGCCATCACCGTGGCTTTGACCTCATCGGAGGTCTTGCTGCCACGCACGTTCTCCAGCAGCTTCATCACGTTGGCCGGGCTGAAGAAGTGCATACCCACTACGTCTTCCGGGCGTTTGGTGGCGGACGCAATCTCGTCGATATCCAGGGTTGAGGTATTGGACGCCAGAATCGCACCCGGCTTGCACACCTCGTCGAGCTTGGCAAAGATTTCCTTCTTGATAGCCATGTTCTCGAACACCGCCTCGATCACCAGATCAACGTCCCGGAAATCGTCGTAGGTCAGGCTCGGGGTGATCAGCGCCATGCGCTGCTCCACCTGTTCCTGGGTCAGCTTGCCCTTCTTCGCGGAGTTCTCGTAGTTACGGCGGATAATCGCCAGGCCCTTGTCGAGAGCCTCCTGTTTTACCTCGACGATGGTGACCGGAATGCCCACGTTGACGAAGTTCATGGCGATACCGCCACCCATGGTGCCGGCACCAATAATGCCCACGCTCTTCACGTCACGAACCGGCGTATCCTTGGGCAGTCCCTTGACCTTGGAAACCTCACGCTCGCCGAAGAACGAGTGAATCAGACCGGCGCGTTGGGGTGATTCCATGCACTCCATGAACAATTCCCGCTCGCGCTTCATGCCTTCGTCAAACGGCAGGTTGAAGGCCGCTTCCACGGCATCAACGCACTTGAACGGTGAGAAAAGGCCTCGGGCCTTTTTCTTCAGTTCGTCACGGAACTGGTCAAAGACATCGCTGCCTTTGTCCGCCTCGATCTTGTCGGTGATATCGCGAACACGACGCACAGGCTTGCCCTCATCGACCACTTTCTGCGCATAGGCCATGCCGACAGCGCGAATATCGTCGCCATCTTCCACAGCATCAAGAATGCCGAGAGCCAGCGCGTCGTTGGCGCCGACAAATTCACCGGTGGTGATCATTTCCAGCGCTTTTTGGGCACCGGTCAGGCGCGGCAGCCGCTGGGTGCCGCCTGCACCGGGCAGCAGGCCCAGCTTCACTTCCGGCAGACCCACTTTGGCGCTGCTGACGGCAACCCGGTAGTGGCAACTCAATGCGGTTTCCAGACCACCGCCCAGTGCCGTGCCGTGGATCGCTGCAACCAGCGGCTTGTCGCTGTTTTCAAAGGTGTTGACGAGCGTCGGCAGGGTGGGCTCCTGCATGGGTTTGCCAAATTCGCGAATGTCGGCGCCGGCGATAAAGGTGCGCCCTTCGCAAACTAGCAGCAGTCCCTTGGCCTCGGTATCTTTCTGGCCCTGTTCCAGGGCTGCGAGCAGACCGGAACGAACAGCCTGGCCGAGGGCATTGACCGGCGGGTAGTTCACGGTAATAACGCCGATGTTGCCTTCCCGGTTATAGCTAACGACCTCAGACATGTTTTCTCCTCGCATTCTTTCTGAAATATGGTTTTAACTAGCGAAACATTCGTACGATTTAATAGAAGTTCGTTGGTGGTTTCAACCTACCATTAAACTACAGGCACAAAAAAACCGCAGGGGGTTCCTCTGCGGTTTTCTGCTGTTGAGTCCGTCGGAAGGCAGCGGGAAGGTTCTTCCGAAACACGCTGTGAATACTTCCCTGTACGCTCGGCTCCGCCATCCATGGCTCCGCACGGTTTCGGAAGAACCTTCCCACCGCCTTCCTTCTCTACTTAGCAGTTATTCTCAGACGCCCAAGGATTCTATATCGCCAGCCAACATCGCCAACTGGTGCGCTATAGAACCACGAAGCTTTTCAGCCGGTACCAGGTAAGAAGGTGCGGCACAGGTCAGGGCCATGATGGTGCCGTCCTGCAGGTGGATGGGCACGCCGGCGGAGTTGATGTTGCGGTCCCACTCGCCAATGGAAAGACAAAAGCCGTGCTCCTTGTAATCCTTCATGGCCTGGTCGAGGCCGGCCTTTTTCTCGGGCCAGTCGTCTCCGAATTTGGCAGCCATGGCGTCGTCGATGACCAGGCGGGCCTTGTCGCTGATGGCACAGTAGTAGGCGCGGCCGGCCGAGGTGGTGGCCATGGGGAGTTTCAGGCCGATGTCCATCCGCAGCAGTGAGGCCTCCGGTGGCAGGCGGTTTTCCACGTAGATCATGTGCAGCCGGTCCCGGCAGGTCAGCCCCACGGACATATTGGTCTGGCGGGCAAATTCGTCCATGTAGGGCTTGGCCAGTTGGCGAACCTTGAGGTTGGAGACATAGGCGTAACCCAGTGCCAGAACGCCGGAACTGAGCTGGTATTTCTCCAACTGGGTGTTGTAGCTGAGGTAGCCCAGTTTGGTGAGGGTGTAGGTCATCCTCGACACGGTTGGCTTGGGCAGCCCGGTGATGCGAGCGATGTCCTGGTTCCCCAGGATGACAGGCCCCTGGCTGAAGGCGCGGAGCACGTCCAGACCACGAGAAAGGGCCTCGACAAACTTGCGGTCTTTTTCCGGCTTCACGGGCTCACCGTCAGTGGATGCCACTTTCAGTTCGGGTGAGATCTGCTTTTTTCCTGCCATAATGGGACGTCCTCCAACCGCGTCGCCCGCTCCGGTAACCGGTGTATTAATATGGTGAATAGTTGCGAATCCATCATTTTAATCGCTGCAGAAATCAAGTACCAGAAACTCTTTTCAAAATTCGTACCAAATATGAAACACTTGGCACTTATGTTTCAAATCAGGAACCGCATGGCGGTATCTTATACCGTGTTTTTCAGATTTTGCCGTTTCTGAATTCTGCATTGCAAAACAAACTAGCAGCCATCAAACCCTGTGGCGACCCCCTGGAGGCAAAATGAAGATTCTTTTTGTGGCAGGCGACCCGAAACCCGAGCGCTGGACAGTGCCTATCAAGGAACTGCTGCCGGAAGCCGAGGTTTACGTCTGGGATCCTGAAGGGCCCGCCGTTGGCGCGGATTATGCCATCGTGTGGCAGCCACCCGAGGCCCTGTTCGAGCGGGAAACGCACCTGAAAGCCGTATTCAATCTGGGTGCCGGGATTGATGGGCTGCTCAAGGTTGCCAACCTGCCTGAAGCCCTAACGGTCGTGCGCCTGGAAGACGCAGGCATGTCGGTGCAAATGGCGGAGTACGTGCTGCACCAGCTGCTGGAAGCCAGTCGCGGGATGGAAACCTACCGGGAGCAGCAGCGCCAAAGTCTCTGGAAGATTCATCGCCCGATCAAACGCAGCGAGTGGCCAGTGGGTGTCATGGGGCTGGGCCATATCGGCAAGCGAGTGGCCCGCACTCTGGCCAACCTGGACTATCAGGTGAGTGGCTGGGCACGTGGGGAGCATAGCCTTGAAGGCGTGAATACTTTTGCCGGCCCGGACCAGCTTGGCGACTTCCTGAAAGCCACCCGGGTTCTGGTCAACACCCTCCCCCTGACCGACGAGACCCGTAACATCATCAACTATGATCTGCTGAGCCAGCTCCAGCCTGGCGCCGTGCTGATCAACGTTGGCCGGGGTGAACATCTGGTGGAAGAGGACCTGCTTCGGGCCCTGGACGAGGGCAAACTGCTTCGTGCCTCGCTCGATGTGTTCCGGAAGGAGCCACTGCCCGAAGGCCATCCATTCTGGCAGCGGAAAGAAATCACCATTACCCCACACATCTCAGCCCGAACCCTTCGGGATGCCACCCTTGAACAGATCACCGGCAAGATCCGGGATCACGCCGCCGGGCGCGCCATTTCGGGGATTGTGGATACCGACCGGGGTTACTGACCAGGTATCAGCCAGGCGACCAGCGCTGTCAGCACCAGGAGAGCCGGCAGCGCTATCAATGCAAACAAACCATTCCACCGAAACGCCACGACCCAGCGGGAGATCTGCCCGAACCGGGACAGCAGCATGACCGATGGACCAAAAGGCGACAGCATCATGGCCAGGGAGAAGCCAATCACCAGAGCCACGGCAACCGGCAGCAAATCCATCCCTTCCGCCACCAGCTGGGGCAACAAACCGGCCTGAACACTCAGGACCGTGATGGGGATGATTCCGACCATGGAGAACATGGGCAGCATCAGCATGCCAACCATCGCGACCAGGAAAACGCCGCCACCAGTGGCGACCAGACCGGCCAAAGCATCCGCCGGAATGACCGCAGACAGGGCAACACCGAGGATGGCGGACGCGGCGAAGATGGCCATTTCATTCTGCATGGCCCAAACCTGGCCGGCACCCTCCTTGAGAACCGGCATCAGCCCCCGTTCCTGCCAGAACATGTAGAGCAGCGTCACGGTCGGCACCGACAACATGGCCGCCACCGACACCTTGAAACCGGTTATGGCCACCAGGCCCGCCATCACCGTGAATACCAGCAGGATGAGAAACAGGAGGCGACCGGTACCGGGGAGCCAACCGTCAACAGCAACACGCTCGCTGCTGACCTTGCGGAACCGGCGCTGCTCCAGCACCCAGCCAATCAACACCATAACCAGCGCCGCGACCACACCGAAGGGTAACAGTTGCGACCAGCTCAGCTGCGGCAACTCCCGGGTAAGAATGGCCACGGCCACACTGGTGGGTGCTACCAGCGGCACCAGGGCAAAGCCCCTGAGGGCACTGATCAGAACACTGCGCAACCACTGCAGGCGGGATTCACCGAAGATACCACGCTCCCGGAGGGTGTCGGAAAGGCTTCCGCACAGCAGGTTCATCATGCCGAAACTCAAAACCGTGGCAACACCACAGCTGACCAGGGCGTACTTGGGATAGAGCAGCATGGGCCTTCCGCCCAGCAGAACATCGTGAATCCGGCGCAACACTTCGAACCGGCGCACCAGGCACTGCATCAGGCCCAGGCTGCCCAGAAACGCGGAATAGAACGCGGCGTCAGATGCCGCCTTCAACACCTGCCCGCTGTTCAGCGACCCGCGCCAGGCAAGCCCTCCCAGAATCAGAAGGGCGATAACCAGTAACATACGGGCGTACCCCTGCAGGCGCCCGGCCCCTGCCAGAAAGGCAGTAACGAACGCCACGCCCGCCACAGCACTGAGCTCGCGGCTATCGAGACAGATGGCCACCAGCTCTGTAACAACAGCCAGGGATACCAACCACTGCAGCATGCCGTTCAGCACAGAGGCACCTGGTCAGCCTTGAACACTGCTTGCATTTCCATAACACCCGGATTAGTCTTTCAGAATCAAATTACAAAACTATGTTCCGCTTAATGAAACACGGGTAACACAAAGATAGCACAGATTGGTCCCTCGCCCCTAGCGTCGGACTTTCGATATTCGCTTTCAGGAGAGTACACAATGGCTTCCGCACCCTGGAATGATTTGCTCGATTTCGACGGTCAACTGGACGAAACGGAGCGTCAGGTCCGAGACAGCATCCGCAGCTTCTGTGATGAGCAACTGATGCCCGGTATCACCGAGGCCAACCGGCACGAAAAGTTCGACCGCTCCATCTTCAACCAGATGGGGGAACTCGGCATGCTGGGCGCGACCCTGCCTGAAGAGTACGGTGGCCCGGGGCTGAACCATGTCTGCTACGGCCTGATCGCGCGGGAAGTGGAACGGGTGGATTCAGCCTACCGCTCGGCCCTGAGCGTTCAATCCTCTCTGGTCATGTATCCGATCTATTCCTACGGCAAGGAAGCGATGAAAAAGCGCATCCTGCCCAAGCTGGCTTCCGGCGAGTACGTCGGCTGTTTCGGCCTGACCGAGCCCAATCACGGGTCCGACCCCGGCGGCATGGAAACCCGGGCCAAGAAAGTGGACGGCGGCTACCTGCTGAGCGGTTCCAAAACCTGGATCACCAACTCCCCGATTGCCGATGTCTGCGTGGTCTGGGCCAAGCTGGACGGCAAGGTAAACGGGTTTGTGATCGAGCGTGAGGGCGCCAAGGGCCTCGACACCCCGAAGATTGAAGGCAAGTTTTCCCTGCGGGCCTCGGAAACCGGCTCCATCTTTATGGACGAGGTGTTCGTTCCGGAGGAGAACCACCTCGAGGTGGAAGGCCTGAAAGGCCCGTTCAGTTGCCTTAACAAGGCCCGTTTCGGCATTAGCTGGGGTTCACTGGGCGCGGCTGAATTCTGCTGGCACGCGGCCCGGAACTACACCCTGGAGCGGGTGCAGTTCGGCAAACCCCTGGCCGCCAACCAGCTGATACAGAAGAAGCTGGTAGATATGCAGACCGAAATCACCATTGGCCTGCAGGCCGCACTGCAACTGGGCCGCATGATGGATGCCGGCACCGTGACGCCGGATGCCATCTCGCTGCTCAAGCGCAACAACTGTGGCAAGGCGCTGGATATTGCCCGCGTTGCCCGCGACATGCATGGCGGCAACGGCATTTCCGACGAGTACCACGTGATTCGCCATGTGATGAACCTGGAAGCCGTGAACACCTATGAAGGCACTCACGATGTCCACGCGCTTATCCTGGGCCGTGGCCAGACCGGTATCGCAGCGTTCAGCTGATTCCTGCTCCAGCCGACTGACACGCAATAAAAAAGCCCCTCATCATGAGGGGCTTTTTTGGGTTCGGCAGACGTTGTTCCTTATTCGATATCCACCAGCACTTCGCCGGGAACAACCCGGTCTCCCTTCTTGATGGCGACGCTCTGCACGGCGCCAGAGATGGTAGCCTTCACCTCGGTTTCCATCTTCATGGCCTCGATGATCAGCACCGGGTCGCCAGCCTGAACCTCGTCGCCCTCCTTCACCAGCACATCCACGATGTTGCCCGGCATGCTCGTGGTCACGTGACCTTCCTTGGTGGCGGTCGCCCGGCCACCGCTGGAGCGGGCGCCCTCGCCATCTTCTCCCAATGACGCAAGGTGAATTTCCTCCGGCACGCCATCAACGGTCATGTAGAAACGACGCTCATTCTCTCCGGAGGGGTTGGCGCCGGTGACGTGGATATCGTAGCTCTCGCCATGAACCGTGATCTTGAATTTGCTGGAGACAGCACCGCCTGATGAACCGGTGGAGATCGGTTCCAGGGGTTCCGGCTGCAGCGTACCGTTCCGGCGTTGTTCAAGATACGCCTTGGCCTGATCCGGGAACATGGCGTAGGTAAGGACATCCTCCTCGCTGGTGGCCAGATCGCCCACCTGTTTGCGCAGCTCGTCCAGCTCCCGGGGAATCAGGTTGGCAGGGCGCTCTTCGATCAGCTCTTCCTTGCCCACGGCGCGCTGCTGGAGCGATTTGTCGACCGGCGCCGGCGCCTGGCCGTACCAGCCCTGGAGGTATTTCTTCACCTCGTTGGTGATGGACTCGTAGCGCTTGCCCGCCAGCACGTTGATCACCGCCTGGGTACCCACAATCTGGGAGGTGGGTGTGACCAGGGGCGGGTAACCGAGGTCCTTGCGTACCCGTGGAATTTCCTCGAAGACGTCCTGGATACGATCCAGCGCACCCTGTTCCTTCAGCTGGTTAGCCAGGTTGGACATCATTCCGCCAGGTACCTGGGACAGGAGCACCGAGGTATCAACACCGTTATAGGCGCTCTCGAACTGGTGGTATTTCTTGCGCACTTCCCGGAAGTGGCGTGTGGCCTTGTCCAGAAGCTCCAGGTTCAGGCCGGTTTCCAGGCCGGCATCGTGCAGTGCCGCCACCAGGGATTCCGTGGGCGGATGGCTGGTGCCGCCGGCAAAGGCCGACAGGGCGGTATCAATATGGTCAACGCCGGCTTCCATGGCCGCCCACTGGCACATGGGCGCCATGCCCGAAGTAGCGTGGGAGTGCAGGAATACCGGTAAATCCAGGGTCTGCTTCAGTTTTCCGACCAGCTCGGCGGTTACCGCCGGCGTCAGGAGCCCTGCCATGTCCTTGATCGCGATACTGTCCGCACCCATGTCGGCCATGGCCTTGGCCTGATCCAGATAGGCATCGGTGCTGTGCACCGGGCTGACGGTGTAGCAGATGGTGCCCTGGGCGTGCTTTCCGGCCTTCTTGACCGCCTTGATGCTGGTCTCCAGATTGCGCACATCGTTCAGGGCATCAAAAACGCGGAACACATCCATGCCATTTTCGGCGGCCTTGGCCACGAACGCCTCGACCACGTCGTCACCATAATGGCGATACCCAAGCAGGTTCTGGCCGCGCAGCAACATCTGCAGGCGGGTGTTGGGCAGGGCCTTTCTCAAAGTCCGCAGGCGCTCCCAGGGATCTTCCTTCAGAAAACGTACACAGGCGTCGAACGTGGCGCCGCCCCAGCACTCCAGGGACCAGTAACCAGCCTGGTCCAGCCACTCGCAGGCCGGGAGCATGTCTTCGGTACGCATGCGGGTGGCTATCAGAGACTGGTGGGCGTCCCTGAGAATAACGTCGGTAATATGAATCTTGCGCTTGGTCATTGGGATCTCTCCGATGTTCTTTTACAGGCCCGCCTGCGCCGCGATGGCTGCGGCAATGGCTGTGGCGATGGATTCCGGGCGGGTTTTGCTGCTGTACTCAAGCAACTGGGGGTTGCGTTCAACAAAGCCGGTATTGAAGTCGGCGGCCTGGAAATCCGGATGCTCGAGAATCTGTTTGTAATAAGGAATGGTGGTCTGGACGCCATAGATGCCCATATCCCCGAGGGCACGTCGGGAGCGGGCAATCAGCTCGTCCCAATCCATGGCCCAGACAATCAGCTTGGCGCACATGGAGTCGTAATAAGGAGGAATCTCGTAACCGGTGTACATATTGGCATCGGTACGCACGCCCGGGCCGCCGGCTGAATAGTAGCGGCTGATGCGGCCAAAACTCGGCAGAAAGCCGTTCTTCGGATCCTCGGCGTTGATACGGAACTGGGCCGCGAATCCCCGGTAGGAGATGTCTTCCTGCCTGAGGCCCAGCGGTTCTCCGGCCGCGATCCGGATCTGGGCCTTGATGATATCCACCCCGGTGATTTCCTCGGTGATGGTGTGTTCCACCTGCACCCGGGTGTTCATTTCCATGAAGTAGAAACTGCCGTCATGGTCCAGCAGGAACTCAACGGTGCCGGCATTCACATACCCGCACTGCTTCGCCACCCGCTTGGCCAGATCACCGATGTATTCGCGCTGGCTTTCCTCCAGTTGCGGCGACGGCGCCAGCTCAATCAGTTTCTGGTTGCGGCGCTGAATGGAGCAATCCCGCTCGTACAGGTGGACAACGTTGCCGTGGGTATCGGCCAGAATCTGTACCTCGATGTGACGGGGCTCGATGATGCATTTCTCGAGAAACACCTCGGCACTACCAAACGCTTTGGTGGCCTCGGAGATTACCCGCTCGTAGTTCTGCCGAAGCTCCTTTTCGTTGTCGCAGCGGCGGATACCCCGGCCGCCCCCGCCGGAGGTGGCCTTCAGCATCACCGGGTAGCCGATCTCCTCGGCCTGGGCTACGGCATCTTCCACATCTTCAAGATTGCCTTCCGATCCGGGAGTCACCGGCACGCCCGCAGCAACGGCGGTCTGGCGCGCCTGAGTCTTGTCACCCATGGATGAAATCGCGTTCGCAGAAGGCCCCACAAAGGTGATGCCCCGCTGCTCGCAGATAGCTGCAAGCTCGGCATTCTCGGACAGAAATCCGTAACCGGGATGCAGGGCATCGCAGCCGGTTTCCACTGCCATATTCACAATATGGTGGGGGTTCAGGTAACCCGACAGAGGGTCCTTGCTGATCTGATAGGCTTCGTCGGCTTTCTTGACGTGCAGGGAGTACTCGTCGGCCTCCGAATGAATGGCAACTGAGCGTATACCCAGTTCACTGCAGGCCCGGGCAATCCTGACCGCAATCTCTCCGCGATTGGCGATCAGCAGCTTCCGTATAGCCATGGAAAATCCTCCAGGTGATGGAAGTCGTTTAAGTCGAAAGGTTGTTGCTAAGGGCAGGAATGCCCTCTGGACTTGGGGGCTCAGGTAGCAGGTGGCGCCTGCGGCAAGACCGGAAAACTGGCGCAATGGACCAGTCCCGAGAAGCCTTTGATACCTGAAAGAATGCCGTTCTGGTGAAGACTGAAACCCTGTGAGTGGTTGCCATCAGAGAGCCCGCCCTCCAGACCTCCGTCGCTTGTGACATCCGACAATAGCGGGCACAAACCCGACTCACAGAACAGGGGAGCAGGGTTGGCGTCAGAGGCATAGGCAGGCAGTGAAATCAGGCCCAATGCCAGAATCATCAAGAGGCTTAGAACTCGCATCCGGCATTTTTGTTGGGCGTCCTGCATGGGCGTCCTTTGGTGTGACTAAAGTCGTAGAGAGTGTCACGTGATTACCGCATCGGTTCAATACGGTTTTCTGGGCCAGAAACATCGATTTTTTCGATGCTATTGCTGAAAACAACGTGTCTCCGGCGCCTCATTTGCGCCGGAGACATCAACCAGGTCAGAAGCCGCCTTTCACCACATGGACAATCTCATAGAACTTGGTTGCCCGGTGATCCAGGTCGATGGCGAGATCCAGTCGCTGCAACAGCTCCTCTGCACAAACCAGCCCGCGCAGAAAGGAACGTGAAGGCTGACGCCTGTCGTCATCCAGCACAAGCAGATACCCCTCATGGACTTCACGGAATGTGCTCACCAGATCTCCCACGGTTGCCGCGCGCAAATCCCGATAATGAATAGCCGGCAACTCACTTATCGGGCGCATGATATCCCGCACTCGAACGTCCTTCAGGGGGACGCCTTGTCGATTGGCGACACTCATGGCCTTCTCTCCATTCACATCCTCGATGGCCAGAATCCCCAGGCAATCGCCCGCCTGGTTTTCCACTACTTTAAAGGACGTGTCGGCGAGCCTCATCCACAGCCTCGCCTCGGACACGGACATATCGGAACTCAAGACGGACAATCTATGCTCAGCGAAATCCCTCAGCAGGTGAACGGCCGAATCGTCGCTTCCGATGTGGGACTGGGGTTTTGCGGTAGGCAGCGCGCCGGTCCGCGCCAGATCCTGAACTGGCAATGCGTTGAATACACTGTTCATGACAAACCTCGTGAATCTGAATTCAGGTTGGAGACCCCTGCGTCTGCAGGGACAAATCCGCAATGGTCAGAGTTAAACGAGACTGGGAGGGCCCTGAGGTAGCGCCGGATAGCTCAGCAGCCGGAACGGTGGCTGGATAAAGTCGAGGCTGGCCGAGTAGACGGCCCTTCTGTCCCCTGCAGGGAACAGAAGGGGCGAGGTGATCGAGAAAGATGCATCTGGCGACGAAGGGTCGCTTGTCCCATCCACTGAAATCAGCGTGGGGGCAAAGTGATCGTCCAGTTGGGGATCCAGTGCCGGATGCGACGTTCCATTGAGAAACACCACAAGCAGGCCTGTCACCAGCAATGCCAGCAGGCTGAACTTCAGGGTGCTTCTGTTAACGGAACAACTCGCCATAATTGGTGTCTGCGCTGATAGCGGAAAGGCACTTGCTCATACAAACATATAGCCTTTCAGGCCGGATGCAAGCTCAACTCCGGGTTAAAACTCCGCAATGTAATACGGGGTTCAGAGTGCATGGACAGCGAAAGACTTTTCGGTAAGCCCTGGATTTTACTTCCTCACCGAATACCATGTTTCGCCTAGCGGTACACACTTTTGCATTTATATTGACATGTACCGCTCTTATCTCCGAATATGTAGATATTCTGCCACGCGGTATATGTTTTCGCTTTGAAGCAAGAGAGGCTATTCATGAACTTGAATTACACTACCGAGGAGCTCGCCTTCCGTGATGAGGTCCGCGCGTTCCTGGATGAAAAGCTGCCGGGGGATATCTCCGCCAAGGTAAAAGGGTTCCGCCGGCTGTCCAAGGAGGACCACCAGCGCTGGCAGAAAATACTCAGCGAGCAGGGCTGGTACGCCACTCACTGGCCGGAAGAATACGGCGGTGTAAATTGGAGCCCGGTTCAGAAGCACATCTGGGATGAGGAATCCTCTCGTTATGGGGCGCCCCGTTCCGTGCCTTTCGGCGTCAACATGGTGGCGCCGGTGATTATCAAGTTTGGAACCGAAGAACAGAAGCAGAGGTACCTGCCAAGAATCCTCAGCGGCGAAGACTGGTGGTGTCAGGGCTACTCCGAGCCGGGCGCCGGTTCGGACCTGGCCTCACTCAAGACCCGGGCCGTGCGCGAGGGCGACCACTACATTGTGAATGGCCAGAAAACCTGGACCACCCTGGGCCAGCACGCCAACATGATTTTCTGCCTCGTTCGCACAAACACCGAAGTGAAGGCCCAGGAGGGCATCTCCTTCCTGCTGATCGACATGAACACCCCGGGCATTACCGTGCGCCCGATCATCACTCTGGACGGCGAGCACGAAGTCAACGAAGTGTTCTTCGAGGACGTGAAGGTTCCTGTAGAAAACCTGGTGGGCGAGGAAGACAAGGGCTGGACCTACGCCAAGTACCTGCTCACATACGAGCGAACCGGCCTGGCCGGCATTGGCATTTCCAAGGCTGCGCTGCAGCACCTGAAGGAGCTGGCAACCCGCAGGATCAAAAATGGTCGCCCGCTGATTGAGGATCCTTCATTCAGCCAGCGCATTGCCCAGGTTGAGATTGACCTGATGGCTGCGGGAATCAGCAACCTGCGGATCATCGCGTCCGTGGAGGGCGGCGGCATGCCGGGAGCGGAAAGCTCCATGCTGAAAGTCCGCGGCACCGAGATTCGCCAGACCATCAACGATCTGGCTCGCCGGGCCATTGGCCCTTACGCCATTCCCTTCGTGGAAGAGGAACTGAACCTGGATTACGAGGGCGACTTCCTGTCGGACGAAAACGCCGCGCCGGTTACTCCCCAGTACTTTAACAACCGCAAGCTGTCGATTTTCGGCGGGTCCAACGAGATCCAGAAGAACATCGTGTCGAAAATGATTCTCGGGCTTTAAGGAGGCGACCATGGATTTCCGACTGAATGAAGAGCAGCAGATGCTGCAGGACACCGTGGCCCGCCTGGTACGCGGTGAATACAGTTTTGAAAAGCGCCTTGAGTTCAGCGAATCGGAGCTGGGCTTCAGCGCCGATTTCTGGAAACAGCTGGGTGAGCTGGGCCTGACCGCCGTGCCCTTCCCGGAAGAGCTGGGGGGCTTTGGCGGAACCGGTGTTGAAGTACAGAGCGTGATGACCGAGTTGGGCCGCGGCCTTTGCGTTGAGCCCTATCTACAATCGGTGGTTCTGGGCGGCGGGCTGATCAGCCAGGCCGGCAACAGCGAACAACAGGAACGGTGGCTTGGCGGCATTGCCAGCGGTGAGCTTCGCGCTGCTGTTGGACTTCAGGAGGCCCAGAGCTTTTACAACCTGAACGATGTGGAAACCCGCGCCGAGAAGTCCGGTGACGGTTACCTGCTGAATGGTCGCAAGGCGGTCGTGATCGGCGGGCATTGTGCCGACGTGCTGGTGGTATCTGCCCGAACTTCCGGTGACAGCCGCGATGCCGATGGCATCAGCCTGTTCCTGATTCCGGCTGACGCCGAAGGCCTCGAGCGCCGGACTTATCCGACGATTGACGGTTCCAAAGGCTGTGACCTGTTCCTGAACAACGTTCAGCTGGGTCCCGAAGCCCTGCTCGGCGAGGAAGGCAAAGCTGCCGAAGTGATTGAATACCAGACCGGACGCGCCATTTCCGCCCTGTGCGGTGAAGCCGTAGGCGCCATGGAAGTGGCCTGTGACCTGACTCTGGAGTATCTCAAGCAGCGCAAGCAGTTCGGCGTGCCCATCGGCAAATTCCAGGTGCTTCAGCATCGGATGGTGGACATGATGTCCGAGCTGGAACAGGCCCGCTCCATGGCCATCCTGGCGGCTAGCGTCGCCGACGAGCCCCAGAGCGACGAACGCCGTCGAATCCTGGCCGCCGCCAAGAACGTGATCGGCCGCAGCGGCCAGTTCATCTCCGAACAGGGCGTCCAATCCCACGGCGGTATCGGCATGACCTGGGAGTACAACTTCGCCCACTACGCCAAGCGCCTGGTGATGATCAATCATCAGCTCGGCGATGACGATTTCCACCTGGAGGCTTACGCCACTCTTTTACAGGCAAGCTAGAATCCCCTCATCAGTGAGCCTGGGGCCTTGTCATTTTGAGGCCTTTTTGAGGGGTGGTCGCCAGACCACCCCTTTTTTAATCCGGAGGCGGACAACGGTTATCACCAGGGAGCGCTCATGAAAGAGATACATCTTACGGAACTGGCAGGTCTGGCGGGGCAACTGGAGAGCCACAGCCCCTGGCTCACCATCACCCAGGAGATGGTCGATGCCTTTGCCGATGTGACCGGTGATCACCAGTGGATTCACATTGATGTTGAGCGGGCCAGGCGCGAATCACCCTGGAAAAGCCCCATCGCCCATGGGTATCTCACGGTCTCGCTCATCTCGAAACTGAACCCCCAGGCAATACGAGTGATCGGGCCGTCCGCCACCATCAATTACGGATTGAACCGGCTGCGCTTCCCATCGGCGGTGAAAGTCGGCTCGGACATTCGTACCCGCGTGGAACTACTCTCTGTTGATCAGGTGGATGATCAGCGCCAGCTAGCCACCTACAAGACCACTATTGAGATCCGGGGTGAAGACAGGCCTGCCTGTGTGGCAGAGACTCTGATGATGTATGTTGCCTGACGGGCCCGGATCGGCGGGAGCCCGAACGAGGCTCGACTCTCCGCCTGTTCAGGCATTCTGCTTCCATTCCTCTTCCTGCAGGGCCCGCCACATCAGCTTGCCAGTAGGGGATTTCGGCAGTGCCTCCACAAACTCCACAATGGTCGGTATCTTGTAGGCCGCCATCTGCTCACGGCACCAGTTGATGATGTCTTCTGCCGAGGTTTTTCCCTCCGCCTCGGATGTCAGGACAATGCAGGCCTTGACCGTTTCACCCCGTTTCGGGTCTGGTGCAGAGATGATGCAGACTTCGTGGATGGCCGGGTGCCGGTACATCAGACCCTCCACCTCGGAGGGCCAGACCTTGAAACCGGACGCGTTGATCATGCGCTTGACCCGATCCACCATGAAGAAATAGCCGTCCTCGTCGTAGTAGCCGAGATCCCCGGTACGGAAGAAACGCTTGCCGTCGATCTCCACGAACGCGGCTTCGGTTTCCGCCGGCCGGTTCCAGTACCCGATGGTGACCTGCGGGCCAGACGATACAATTTCACCGGTTTCACCGGGGCCCTTTTCCTCCAGGGTATCCACATCGATGATCCGGCTGTCCACATCGAAAACAGGGATACCCAGGCACTGGGCCTTGGGTTGCTTCACCGGGTTAATGTGCGTGGCGGCCATGGTCTCGGACAAGCCATAGCCCTCGATATAATCGAGACCCGTCATGGTTTTCAGTTTTTCCGCCACCGCCGCCGGCATCGCGGCCCCTCCACCGCCGATGGTATTCAGGCTGCTGAGGTCGTACTGGCCGATGTCCGGATTCGACAGGAAGTCCACCGCCATGGTCACGATGTTGGTCCAGCCCGTGACCCGGTAGCGCTCGATCAGCCGGGCCGCCGTGGTGCGGTCCCAGCGTGTCATGATCACCGACGTCGAACCGCTGTAAATGGGACTGTTCATTGAGCCGGTCATGCCGGTTACATGAAAGAACGGGAGCGTGGACAGTTGCACCGTATCCGGTGTGCTCAGGTTCCAGAAGGCACGGTGCATCGCCGTTGCCATGACCGAGCGATGGGTATGCATACAGCCCTTGGGCGCACCGGTCGTACCCGAGCTGTAGGGGATGACGGCCAGATCGGCAGGTCCAGCCGTGTGGGCTGACGGCTCGTACCCGGCCGCCAGGGCAGCCTCCCAGGTCACCACACCCCGTACACCCCGGGACCAGACCGGGGCCGCAACTTCCGCCGGAAGATCGAGATCGGTATCCGGTTTGATGTAGCTGCTGTAGGAGGCCACCACAACCTGCTTCAGATCCGTTTCCGGCAACAGAGGAATGATGAAGTCCGCCAGCTCCTGGCCGGCCAGGCAGATTGAGGCTCCCGTGTCGGCAATAAAATGCTCGAGCTCGGCGGCACGGTTCATCGGATTGACCGGAATCACCACGGCGTCTGCCCTCAGGATGGCGTAGTAGGCGATCACGTACTGCGGCGAGTTCTGCATGTAGAGCAGCACCCGATCCCCCTTCCCGACGCCCTGTGACTGCAGGTAGCCCGCCATGGTTTCCACTTCCGACAGAAGACGTCGGTAGGTAAGGGGCGCATCGTAGAAGATGATCGCGTTATGGTCCGGGTAGCGGAGCGCAGATATTTCCAGGTTCCTGAAAACACTGGTTTCCGGCAGGGTCATGGTCTTGGGCAGTTCTCGGGGCCAGACCTTGAAATGGCGTGTGAACATGCGTGTTGCTCTCCAGGGTTCAGTCAGTCGGCCACAGGTGCAGCCAGCTATTATTCATTGGTGCTCGCTGGCAATCTGCCAGCCGATGTCCGCCAACAGGCTGGCCCGCCTGCCGACATTCAGCGCGTTGGCATTGGCGGCGTTACCGTCCAGCGCCCGCTTGTAGACCCCCTGCAGGATCGCAGCCAGCCGAAACAGGGAAAACGCCAGGAACACGTGCCAGTCATCAATACCGTCGCGCCCGGTCTGCGCGCAGTAGCGGGCGATCGTCGTCTGTTCATCGGGAATACCCAATGCCTCCAGATCCTCTCCCTGCAAACCGCGCATGCCTTCCATATCGGAGGGCAGATAGTACGGCAGGCAGAAGTAGGCCAGATCCGCCAGCGGATGGCCCAGCGTCGACAGCTCCCAATCGAGGATCCCGATCACCTCGGGCTTGTCCGGCGCCAGCATGAGGTTGCCGAACCGGTAGTCGCCGTGGGCGATGGCGGTTTCGTCCGCGGCCGGAATATTCTCCGGCAACCAGGCCATGAGCTTGTCCATGGCGGGCAGCTCGTCCGTCTTCGAAGCCAGATACTGCTTGCTCCACCGGGCTACCTGTCGTGCCACGTAACCTTCCGGACGGCCGTAATCTCCGAGGCCGATCGCGTTCACGTCCACCGAGTGCAGGGTCGCCAGCGTATCGACGGCCGAGCGGTGGGCCAGCAGGCGGTCCTCCCGGACCAGGTCAGGCAATGCCGAATGACTGATGATCCGGCCCTGCAGAAAGTCCATGACATAGAACGGTGTCCCGACAACGGCGCTGTCTTCGCACAGCACCCTCACCCTGGGAACCGGGACCCCGGTGTGGTCTGCCAAGGCCTTCATAACCCGGTATTCGCGCTCCACCATATGGGCCGAGGGAAGGGTTTTCCCGGGCGGCTTCTTGCGCAGGACGTATTGCCCGCCATCGGTATCCAGCAGGAACGTCGGGTTGGACTGTCCACCCTGGAACTGCCGAACGTCCAGTCGCTCACCCACCTCGGGCAGTTCTGCCTGAAGCCAGGCCAGCAGCCGCTCCTCGTCAAACCTGTGTGCCGGTAAAACGTCTACCAGCTCTGGTGCTGTTGTCATAGCGTCTCTATAGAGTCCGTTAACAAATGGTCTCGCCACCATCGGCAACGATGACCTGTCCGGTGATGTACGCACTCGCCCTGGTGGACAGGAACACGGCCAGGCCGGCGATATCGACCGGATCACCGATCCGGCGCAGCGGGGTCTTGTCCTCCGCCCGCTTCACCCGAACCGGATCTTCCCAGAGGGCCTTGGCGAAGTCGGTCTTGATCAGGCCCGGGGCGATGCTGTTAACGCGGATCCCTTTTGGCCCCCACTCCACCGCCAGGTTGCGGGCCAGGGCCGCCTCGGCGGCTTTCGACACCCCGTAGGTTCCGATGGTGGTGTTTCCCCGAAGGCCGGCAATGCTGGACAGCAGAACCACCGCCCCTTCACCCTTCTCCGCCATCTGGGGCAGGACCATGTTGGTGAGCCAGAAGGTGCCCTTCACGTTGGTGTCCATGATCTTGTCCCAGGCCTCATCGGTCATCTCCGCCGTGGTGCCGTAAACGGGGTTCGTGGCCGCGTTGCACACCAGCACGTCGATCGGGCCCCAGGCTTCGTTGGTCCGGTCGACCAGATTCTGCAAATCGTCTTTCCGGCCCACATGGCAGGGCACGGCCATGGCTTCGAAGCCCTGCGCTTTCAGTTCGGCAGCCACCTGCTCGCAGGCGTCCGCCTTGCGGCTGGAAATCACCACCCGGGCGCCAAGACGGGCCATTTCCTCGGCGATAGCGCGGCCAATGCCCTTGGTTGAGCCGGTAATGACAGCGACCTTGCCGGTCATATCAAACAACGAATTGGTCATGGTTCGATCCTCATGCCGGTGAATCAGCGGTACTGCCGGAGTTCCATCTTGGCCACGGAGTCCAAATGCACCTCATCCGGACCGTCCGCCAGCCGCAGCGTCCGTACCTTGGCCCAGGCTGACGCCAGGAAGGTGTCCTGGCTGACACCGGCACCGCCGTGAACCTGGATGGCCCGGTCGAGTACCTTCAGCGCCATACTCGGTGCGATCACCTTGATCATGGCAATCTCCTGGCGCGCCACCTTGTTGCCCACGGTGTCCATCATGTGCGCCGCCTTAAGAGTCATCAGGCGCGCCTGCTCGATTTCGATGCGGCTGCGGGCGATGTCCTTGCGGATGGAATCGAAACTCGACAGCGGCTTGCCGAAGGCCTCTCGCTCGCCGGCACGCCGACACATCAACTCCAGGGCCCGTTCGGCAACACCGATGGTGCGCATACAGTGATGGATCCGGCCCGGCCCGAGCCGGCCCTGTGCAATCTCAAAACCCCGGCCCTCGCCGAGCAGGATATTGCTGGCCGGTACCCGCACGTTGTCGTAGTGAATCTCGGCGTGGCCATGGGGCGCGTGGTCGTAGCCAAACACGGTCAGCGGTCGGATCATCTTCACACCCGGCGTATCCAGGGGCACCAGAATCATCGACTGCTGCTTGTGTTTCTCGGCGGTAGGGTCGGTTTTGCCCATGACAATGGCAATTTTCGATGTCGTAGTCATGGCGCCGGAGGACCACCACTTCCGGCCATTGATCACATACTCATCACCCTCGCGGCGGATTTCACAGGCGATGTTGGTAGCATCGGACGAAGCCACATCGGGCTCGGTCATCGAGAAGCAGGAACGGATTTCCCCGGCCAACAGCGGCTTGAGCCACTGTTCCTGCTGTTCGGCGTTGCCAAAGCGGGCAATGGTTTCCATGTTGCCGGTATCGGGTGCGGAACAGTTGAACACTTCCGGTGCCATCTCCGAGCGCCCCATGATTTCGCACAGGTGTGCGTATTCGTAATTACTCAGCCCGGCACCGTAGTCGCTCTCGGGAAGAAAGAGGTTCCAGAGGCCCTCGGCCTTTGCTTTCGCTTTCAGTTCTTCGATGATCGGAACCGGAGCCCAGCGGTTCTCGGCCTGCGCGATCTGCTCGTGATGCAGGTGCTCGTTGGGATAGATGTGCTCATCCATGAAGGCCCTGAGCTTCGATTGAAGCGCTTTCGCTTTATCAGACAGATCGAACATGTCCGCTTCCTCTTGTTGGTATTGGTTCTTCGGCCATCGAACTGCCAGGCCGGCCGTTAGATCGGAACACCCTCTGGCTTGTCGCTGCCAGAGCGGATACGAAAGGTGCCCTCGCCAATGGCCAGCAGGTTGCCTTTGTCGTCATGCACTTCGCCGGTGCTGTTGAAGATCCGGCGCCCCCCGGCGCGTTTTCTGCCGGTTACCCGAATCACTCCCTCGGAACACTGGCCGGTAAACGTGGTGGTAAGCGACAGGGTGACTGCCTTGCGCATCCGGCCAGGAAAGGGACAGTAGGTTCCGGCCTGTGCCATGGCTATGTCCAACAGCGACGTCAGCACACCACCATGGATAACGCCGCCAAGATTCAGATGCACGGGCCGAAGCTCAAGCTCGATGACCGCTTCATTTTCCTCCCAGGACGCCTGACGGTAGCCAAGCAGACTGTGAAAACCGGGCAGATCCTGCCCGTGGGTAATGTGGCGGCTTTCCTCATTCATCAGACATTCATTCCAGATGGGCCAGGCGGCTAATGTTGTCTTTGTAGTTCTGTTGTTTTTGTAATTTGTCACGCCTTACGGTTTTGAGTCAATATATTTGAAAGGTTGTTTCATCTAGCAAAACACAATAGAGAAAGATCGACGAAAAATGAAAAGTGCAACGAGTAGCGGGCGGAACTTTTTGGCTATCAAAGCCGCTTACAGCCTTCCATGATCAGGCGTCAGGCGCTGATGTCGCAGGTCCGCGACGGTGAAAACGGTTCTTTTGAGCTACTCTTCGACCACGCGCAGCTGCAAATCGGAACGACAAACATCCTATTGCAAAGCCCGAATGATGTGATAGATTCAGAGAATACAATTCACCCTGCAGTTGTGAGTTCTGCACAGTGAAACAAGGCAAAGCCACTACAACAATCAACGAGGCAAGCTCATGAAACTCTTTGCTACTGCTCGCAAGACTCTGACGGTGTATGCGTCAGCCTTTACCCTCGGTATTACCGCCGCGCTCTCGGCAGCACCCGCTGCGGCCCAGGACACCTTCACCTGGAAGGTTCAGTCCCACTGGCCCGGATCCAGCAGCTCCTACACTGACAGCCTTGGCCGCATCAAACGAGTGCTCGAAGAGCGCACCGATGGCCGCCTGAAACTGCAACTTTACGAGGCCGGCGCACTGTTCAAGGCCACGGACACCTTCAACGCGGTGAGTCGTGGCATCCTGGAAATGGGCACCATTTCCCCGGCCTATGCCCAGGACAAGGTCTCACTCGCGGGCATTGCCTCCGGTCTGCCGTTCGCGTTCCGTAATGTCTGGGAAGCCGCCTATTTCCACCAGAACCTGGGGTTCGAGCAGATGCTCCGTGACGAAGCCGCAGAGCACGGCGTTTACTGGGCGACCGACAAGGTCTACCCGACCGAAATGGTGGTCAAGGAACCCATTGAAAGCGTGGAAGACTTCAACAGCCTGAAGATCCGCTCCTCCGGCGCCCTGCAAACCTTCCTGACCGAGGCTGGCGCCGCGGCATCCTACATTCCCGGCAGTGAACTCTACTCGGCACTGGATTCCGGCATTGTCGACGGTGCCCACTGGGGTGCGGCCCAGGGCGCCTATAGCATGGGCCTGTATGAAGTGGCCAAACACCACGTTCAGCCTGCCCTGAACATTGCCGGCACCGACGTGATCATCGTCAGCCAGAAGGCTCTGGACAAGCTGCCGGAAGACATGCAGAAGATCGTCAAGGACGCCCTCAACGAACAGTTCTGGATCCGCACCAACGAATACCAGTACAAAGAGCGCATCACCCTGGCCAAGGCTATCGAAGAGCAGGGTGTGCAACTGAATGTTCTGCCGGACGAAGTCCAGGACAAACTGGTCGCCACCGCCCAGGCCATGTGGGATGAGGAAGGCAAGCGCAGCGAGAACGCCAAGAAGGCACTCGACATGCTGAAAGGTTACCTGGCCGACCTCGGCTATCTCTGATCGACCAGTGTTCTGACCAGGGCCGGGGTCTTCGACTCCGGCCTTTCTTTCCCCGAACCAAACCAGCATCCCGTGGGAGATTGCCGTGAGTGTGATGATCGCCGCATTCATGAGGGGGGTTACCCGTCTCAATGATTTTATCGGCCGGTGGGTGGCCCTCCTCATTTTCGCGATGTTCGTGTTCCTGCTTCTGGAAGTTGGCTTCCGTTATCTGCTCAACTCCCCCACGGTCTGGACCAACGAGCTGACCCAGATGCTTTTCGGCATCTACGCGGTGATGTCTGGCGGCTACATCATGGCCCATCGGGGCCACGTAAATGTGGATCTGTTGCATTCGCACCTGAAGCCCCGCAAGCGCGCGGCCCTGGACATCGTTACCTCCCTGGTCTTTTTCATTTTCACGCTTGCCCTGCTGTGGTTCGGGATCGACATGGCGCAGGAATCCATGTCCAGCTGGGAAACCTCCTATTCGGCGTGGAATCCCCCCATCTGGCCGGTGAAGCTGGCCATTCCCGTCGGCACCGCTCTGCTGGTTCTGCAGGGACTGGTCAAACTGCTTGAAGACATCGCCGTGGCCTTTAACCTGGATTACTACACGCCCGAAGAAGCCGAGTCTGAAGGAGATCAGCTGTGAGCATTGAAGCCCTGACTCTCCTGTTTTTCGGTTCGCTGCTGTTTTTCCTGCTGCTAGGCCTGCCGCTGGCATTTGTTCTCGGTGGCGTATCGGTGGTGTTCTTGTATTTCACCTGGGGCTTCGACTCTTTCTATATGGTGGCCTCGCAGATCTGGGGCACCATGGAAAGCTTCACCCTGGTTGCCATCCCTCTGTTCGTCTTCATGGCCATGATTCTGGAGCGTACCGGTGTCGCCCGGGATCTTTACCGGATGATGCATCTCTGGTGCGGTGGCCTTAGAGGCGGATTGGCTCTGGGCACTCTTGGGATCTGTGCGGTGTTTGCTGCCATGGTGGGCATCAGCGGTGCTGCAGTGGTGGCCATGGGCACCATCGCCCTGCCGTCGATGCTGGAACGGGGCTATGACAAAAACATGGCCCTGGGCGTGATCAATACCGGCGGTGGCTGGGGCATATTGATTCCGCCCAGTATCCTGATGATCCTGTACGCGCTGATCACCGGCGTTTCCGTCGGCCAGATGTTTGCTGCCGGCATTATGCCGGGCATTCTGCTGATGGTGCTGACCGCCATCTACATCCTTGTGCGTTGCCACCTGCAGCCGGACCTGGCGCCGGCGCTGCCCAAGGAAGAGCGAGGCACCTGGCCAGAGAAATTGCGGGCTCTGCGAGCCGTGCTGCTACCTATCGGCGTTGTCGTCATGGTTCTGGGCTCGATTATCGGCGGTATCACCACCCCGACCGAAGCCGCTGCCATGGGCGTTCTGGGCGCGCTCATCTCAGCGGCCGTCTACAAACAGTTCAAGTGGAGCATCCTGAAGGAGGCGGCTATCCGCACCTTCAAGCTCACCGGCATGATCATGTGGATCCTGTTTGCCGCCCATGCCTTCAGCGCAGCCTACCAGAGCATGGGCGCCCAGGAACTGATCGAAGGCCTGATGAACATGGTGCCCGGCGGGCCCTGGGGCATCATCATCGCCATGATGGTAATTGTGTTCCTGCTGGCCATGGTGCTGGACCCCGTGGGTATTATGCTGATCACCCTGCCGGTGTTCATGCCGATCGTGGAATCCCTCGGTTTCGATCCGATCTGGTTCGGCATCCTGTTCGTGATCAACATGGAAATCGGCTACATGACGCCACCCTTCGGCTTCAACCTGTTCTATCTCAAGGGCATCGTGCCGCCGTCGATCACCATGAAGGATATCTACAAGTCGATCATTCCCTTCGTGATTGTGGAAATCATCGGCATCATCCTGATCATGATCTTCCCGGAAATTGCCACCTGGCTGCCGGAGTTGTTGTTCTGAAGCTGACATAACAGCACAGTTGCCAGACAAAGCGGGTAAGCGCTAATCTCGTGGGACTTCCGGACAAAGGAACCGGAAGCCCACACAAGGAGAACAGCCATGCATAACCCGCAACGACAGCCGATGCTGGTGTTGAACAGCATTATCCTCACAGCCGTTTTTTTTCTGCTTCCACTACTCCCTACCGAAAGCCACGCCGACACCCTGTCCGACCAGAAAGTGGCTTCGTTTATCGAAAGCGTTCGGGCAGCACAAACACTGGCTCCGGAGTTTGAGGAGCTGGAGCGTCAGATGGACAACCAGAACGAGAGCACCATGCCGGATTTCTCCCGGATCGTGTCGGACTCCCTGGAGCAGATGAAAGGCCATGAAGCCTATGGCCGCCTGGAAGACGTGGTGCAGGATCACGGCTTCGACAGCCTGGAATCCTGGGGTGCCACGGGCGACCGTGTTTTCCAGGCCTGGATGGCCATCGAAATGGCAGAGCAGAATCCTGCAGCGAGACGAGAGATGGAGGCCGCGCTGGCCGAGATGGAAAACAGCCCGCACATGACGGCCGAACAGAAAGCCCAGATGCGCGCCATGATGGAGAGTGCGATGGGTGCCATGCAGAGCGCGAGCAATGCTCCGGCGGAAGATATCGAGGCGGTGCGCCCCCACGTGGAGGCACTCAGACAGTTAGGCGAAGAGTAAAAAGCTCCCCTGAAAACAAAAAGCCCGGCAAGTCACACTGCCGGGCTTTTTCATTGCCATGTTGCATTAAACCGTAAAGCTGATCCCTCGGGTCAGGACATCAGGTTGTAGACAAACACGATGGCAACGGCGAGGGGCGTGACAAACCGGATAAGGTTGTACCAGAGGGTAAAGGCGCCACCCTCCAGGGCCAGATCCGTTTTCAGAGACTCCTTCGCCACGAACCAGCCCACAAACACCGCCGTCAGCAGACCAGAGAGCGGCAGCAGCACGTTCGCGGTGAAGAAGTCCAGCAGGTCAAAGATGGTCTTGCCTTCAAAGCGCTCGAACATGGCCAGCGGGGCCACATCGGACCAGACGTTGAGCGACAGAATCGAGGCGATACCCAGCGCCCAGCAAAGCACCCCAACCAGAACGGCGCTGCCCGTGCGGGCCAGGCTGGTCTTTTCCTCAACCCACTCAACCACCGGCTCCAGCAGGGAAATACCGGAAGTCCAGGCGGCGAACAGCAGCAGAATGAAGAACAGGGTACCAAACAGACCACCCATCGGCATGTTTCCGAAGGCCAGCGGCAGGGTCTGGAAGATCAGCCCAGGGCCGGCACCGGCTTCCAGGCCATTGGCAAACACCACAGGGAAAATGGCCAGGCCGGCCAGGAGCGCGACGACGGTATCCATGATGGCCACGCTCACCGCGGTGCGACCGATGGAGACGTCCCGGCCCAGATAGGAACCGTAGGCCATCATGATGGCCATACCCAGGCTGAGGGTGAAGAAGGCGTGGCCAAGGGCAATCAACACCCCGTTGAAGGTCAGGGCGCCAAAATTTGGTGTGAACAGGAAGCTGACGGCCTCGCCAAAATGACCCGTCGTGGTGGCATAGCCAACGGCTAACAGAAGGAGAATAAACAGGGCCGGCATGAGGATGGTAACGGCCCGCTCAAGACCGCCTTTCAGCCCCTGGGAAACCACAAGGATCACCAGCGCCATAAAGACGGTGTGCCAGAGCAGCAACTGACCCGGGCTGGCCAGCAGGCCACCGAACAACTCACCAATGGAATCTGCGGTACCGCCGGTGAAGTCACCCATGGCGGCATGCCCCACGTAGGACGCAGCCCAGCCACCAATCACCGAATAAAAGGAGAGGATCACGAAGGCCGCAATCATCCCGATGATGGCCGAAATCCGCCAGCCCGGGGCGCTGAGATTGCGCTCGGCCACCAGACGCATACTGGTGATGGGGTTATGGCGGCCATTCCGGCCGATAAACACTTCCGCCATCATGATGGGAATACCGATTACGGCGATACACAGCAGGTAAACCAGTACAAAGGCGCCACCACCGTTTTCGCCGGTAACGTAGGGAAACTTCCAGATATTACCGAGACCAACGGCCGAACCGGTTGCCGCCAGAATAAACGCCAACCGGGAGGACCAGAGACCGCGGGTGGCCCCTGAACCGTTGCCCGAAACCGAGTTGGACTGAGTCATGTTGTGTTCCTGTGCTTTCAGCTGAGGAATGGCTTTAAAAAGGGCGAGCCACGGACTTGCCGCGGCAATTGGGGCGGGATTCTGCCAGCACTGACGCTGTGATGCCAGTGCTGGCGAGCTCCCGAGCCGGCTGGGTTCCGGCGTGGGGCAAGGAAGATAAAGCTAACTAGCCGTTTTTGCTGATAAACCTGCTAATCAGGTCTTTCAGGCCACGGGACATAGTGCTGAGCCGGTCACTGCTCTGCTTGGCAGAGTCGGCCTGGGCGTCACTGTGATCGGCCAACTCGGCAATGTTGGTGATCTGGCGATTGATCTCGTCCGACACCTGACTCTGCTCTTCAAAGGCCGCAGACATACTGATAAAGCTGTCGGAAATGGTCTCGATCGAGGTCACGATATCCTTCAGGGAGCTCTCCGCCTCCCGCACTTTCTCAAGCCCCTGACCTGCCACGGCTTCGCCGTCGCGGGTTGCCTGGACCGCGGAATCCACCTGCTGGCGGAAGTCGTCGATCACATTCTGGATCCGTACAGTGGATTCCCGGGTCCGACGGGCCAGGGAGCGCACTTCATCCGCGACCACCGCAAAACCGCGGCCCTGTTCACCGGCACGCGCCGCTTCGATAGCCGCGTTCAGTGCCAGAAGGTTGGTCTGCTCGGCAATCTCGGAAATCAGGTTGGCGGCCTCACCGATGCTGTTGGTGGACTCACCCAGCTTGCTGATTGTCGAACCAATGCCATTTACGCGGGTGACCAGCTCCTCAATAGCCACCAGTGCCTCGGCGCTCCGGTCGCTGCCCACACCCGCCAGGCGATTAGCCTCCTCGGCTTCACGGGCGTTGCTGGTTACCGACTCCGCCACTTCCTGGATCGAGGCGGTCATCTCATTGATGGCCGAAGCGGTCTGGTCAGTTTCAGCCCGCTGCCGGGCGATCGCCGCCGCCCCATCGCTGATATATCCGTGGGAAGCACGTGCCTGCTCGTAGAGCAGTTCTGCCTGATCATCAATCCGTGCCAGTGCAGTACGAACCCTGGCCTCCTCACTGACCAGCATCAGCGACACCTGTGAGAACAGCCCCCGCTCGTCACTGTAGGTGCGGGCGACAATGGGATCGCGGAAGGCATCGGGGCGAAGATCCAGTAGCCTGCGTAAACGGGCAGCCAGGGAACTGAACACCAGGCCAAATCCAAGGCCATGACCGATCACAATCAAACCCGCTGCCAGCCAGGGCTGGTTGAGCTGAAGCGCTCCCAGGCTCAAAACCAGAGAAACCAGGAATGGCCAGCCGGAGCGAAGCATGGACAAGGCACGGTTGCTGAACGATGAGGTCATCTTTCCGGCAGAGATCTTGGCATACAGCCGCTCGGCACGGGCAATCTGATCGCGGGTGGGCTCGACCCGCACGGATTCGTAGCCCACCATCTGGCCGTTCTCACGGATCGGCGTAACGTAAGCGCTGACCCAGTAGTGGTCACCACTCTTTGCCCGGTTCTTGACCACACCCATCCAGGCCTTGCCGGCCTTGAGGTAATCCCACATGTCCTTGAACACAGCCTGGGGCATGTCAGGATGACGGATGATGTTGTGGGCCTGACCGATCAGCTCCTCCCTTGAGAAACCGCTGATTTCCTCAAACTCGTCATTGCAGTAGGTGATAACGCCCTTCAAATCCGTGGTGCTGATCAACCGCCCGCCTTTTCGCATCTTGATTTCACGCTGGGTTACCGGGAGATTCTTACGCATAAACGGACCTTCTGACTCGAAGCTGACCAAGGAAAATGAAACAGGCGCAAAAGAGTAGCCCCTGATGAACACCATTGATATTCATCAAAAGTTACCCTGCGTATGGGAGTTTAACGGCAGAGGGTGACGGAACCTTAGTGCGTGCAGTTACTTATGTCGAAACAGCCAGCCGTGCCCGGGGATGGAAACGGGCGTTTACCCACAGGGAGAAGACGATAACCCCGCCACCGACCGCCAGCCTCAGCAGGTCGGCATCACGGTTCCAGATCAGCAGATTGACCACCAGGCCCGCAGGCACCAGGGCATTGTTCATGATTGCCAGAGTACCGGCATCCACCACGCAGGCACCGCGGTTCCAGAGGAAAAGACCGAGGCCCGAGGCAGCAAGCCCCAGCCACGCCAGGATGCCCCACTGCACCGGGGTGGTGGGCAGTTTCTCGGCGTTACCGAAAATGAGGAAGGATGGCAGCGCAATGATCAGGGCGCCGAAGAAAAAATAGCCGAAGGTGCGGTAAGCAGGCATGCCGGTAGGGTAATGCTGCATGACATGCTTGTATCCCACCTGGCCGGCGGCAAACGTAAAATTCGCCACCTGCAGCAACAGGAAGCCAGTGATAAAGTCCTCACTGAGCCCATCGTAGCGTATGATACCCGCGCCAACAGTTGCGATGGCCGCCGCGAGGAGCGCCACCGGTGAAAACCGGCGAAACAGCGCGTCATCCAGCAGGGTCACATACAGCGGGGTGAAAATCGTGAACAGCAGCACTTCCGGAACAGTCAGGTAGCTGAAAGACCGGTAAAGACACAGGTAGGTAATACCGAACTGCAACATGCCGGTTACCAGGATGCCCAGCTTCTGTCCCGGAGCCACGCCACGCCAGCGGGTGAACGGCAAAAACACCAGAGCACCGAGCAGAACACGGCTGAGCACCGCAAAATCGCTGTCTACCTGGCCGGCCAGAAATTCGCCGATCAGACTGAAAGAAAACGCCCACAGAACGGTAACAAAAACCAGAAGTCCCATCGCCACTGCCATCTGTTGTGATCGAGGCGCGTACTTTAACGGTTTTGGGAGAAACTTGCAGTGCAGAAGCACCGGATAGCACCCAATGGATGAAATCCACCAGCCATTACCGGAACCCAGGCAGCCTCTGGTGGCCCGAACCCTCACCGAGTGGCGAACCCTCGCCATTCTGGGCGGGCCGATCCTGATTGCGCAGGTCGCCCAGATGGCCAACGGCGTGATCGATACCATCATGGCCGGCCACGCCAGTGCCGAGGACCTGGCTGCGGTGGGTATTGGCAGTAGCCTGTGGATGCCCCTGTTCCTGTTTTTCATGGGCATGCTGGGAGCCCTGCAACCCATCATTTCCGGCTACAACGGCGCCGGGGAGGTTGGGAAAATCATGCCCGCCACCTGGCAGGGGCTGTATCTTGCCGCCGCCGGATCCGTGATCATGATCGGGCTGCTGACCCATGTGCATCCGGTACTGGCGCTTCTGAACCTGGAGGCCAACACCGCACGCATTACCCAGGGCTACCTCAATGCCTTCGCCTGGGGTATTCCTGCCCTGCTGTTACTGACAGCACTTCGGGGCCTGACCGATGGCCTCGGGCACACCCGCGTGATCATGGCCTTCTCCGTGCTCAGCACACTGATCAACCTGCCGATGAACTACATCTTCATCTACGGCAAGCTGGGGCTGCCAGCAATGGGCGGGATTGGCTGCGGATGGGCCACTTCCATTTCCAACGGCGTCGCGGCAGTAGCCTTGCTGGTGTATCTGAACCGCAGCCGGGTGTACCGCCAGTTCCACCTGATTGCCGATTGGGTCAAGCCGGATCTGGCAGGCATGCGCTATATCCTCGGCGTCGGCGTGCCCATCGGCTTTACCATTTTCGTTGAGGCCAGTCTGTTCTCGGTGATCGCCCTGTTTCTGGCTCCCCTTGGCCCGGTGGTGGTAGCCGGCCATCAGATAGCGCTGAATGTGGTGTCTTTGCTGTTCATGCTGCCATTGAGCATAGGCATGGCATTGACGCTGCGAGTCAGCTTCCTGATGGGTGCACGGGCGCCTGCCACTGCAAGGCTGATCTCCCGCAGTTCCCTGATTCTCGCCGCCGCCACGGCGCTGGTTTTTGCAATACTGCTGTTTGTGTTTTCACGGGAAATCGCAGCACTCTACACCAGTGATTCAGAGGTTCAGGCGGTGACCGTGAGGCTTCTGATGTTCGCTGCCCTGTTCCAGATTGCCGATGTTATCCAGGTAACCTGCATCAGTGCATTGCGTGGCTACAAGGACACCCGTATTCCGATGTTCATCATGCTGTTTTCATTCTGGGGTGTAGGCCTGCCACTGGGATATCTGCTGACGTTCACAGACTGGTTGGTGCCGGCCATGGGCGCTGCCGGTTTCTGGGTGGGCCTGACTGGTGGACTGGCATCTGCCAGCATTCTGTTGGGCTGGAGACTGTTCCTGTATGCGCCTGATAACAGTCAGACGGCATCGGCTGCCGGTTCCGGCGCCTCATGAAGATCCGCAAATACGATCCGGTCCCGACCGGTTTCCTTGGCTTCATACAGTGCTGCATCAGCCCGGGCCAGCCAGCTGTCGACGCCCTCGCCATGGCGCAGCAGCGCCACGCCAAACGACGCGGTGACGGCCCCACCGGGGTGTTTCATATACTTGCGCAGCACCTGCTGCAAGTTATTCATTACCGCCTTGAGGCCAATACCATCCACCCCCGGCAAAAGCAGCACAAACTCCTCGCCGCCGTACCGGAACAACTGGTCTGATTTGCGCGTGTTCTGTTTCAGCAGGGCCACCAGATCAGTCAGCACGTCATCGCCGACACCATGCCCATGCTCATCGTTGATTCTCTTGAAATGATCGATATCCAGCAGAACCAGGGCATAGGGCAGCCCGGTGCGCTCGGCATTCGCTGCAGCCAGATCCAGTTCCTGATCCATGGAGCGCCGGTTCTTGATACCGGTAAGCGGATCAATCGTTGCCAGATGCTCCAGACGCTCCCGCTGATCATGATTCCTGTGAGCAAACACATAGGCACAGGCGCTGACCACAAACGCCGTTGAGGCAAAGGACCACATCTGGACATCAGAGCGGAAGGCACCGCCATGAATCATGAGTACGACGACGGAAGCGACGTTCAAAAACACCGCGATACGAGGGTTGGCGAGAAAGAAAGTAGTTACAAGACAGGGATAAAGCCAAAAAAGCCCGGGTTCGCCCACCACGGCACCAACCGTTACCGCGCCGCTGCAGGCAATAACCGCAAGCACCAGGCCGCTTCGACGGGTATCCCCACTGGCCCACGCGTATATCAGCGTGATAAGAATGCCGACAAGAATTGCCGTGTCGACAGAACCCGCAAGGGTATTGCCCTGCATAAAGCGCATGGCAGCGAAAGGCGTAATGCCCAAAATCGCGCTAGCGCCCAACAAAGTAATGATCGACAACCTGAAATCGGTCTTAAGGCGATGAAGCATTCAGCGTTAATTTCCATAAAAAAAACTATTCTGTATCCCAGAATAGCGCAATCAATTTGAATGATCGTTACGAAGCAACGATTCTTTACACATTGTCCTTCAAAAAAGACAAAGTGTGAACGCATGCTCATTTTTTTGCATCAGAAAACAGTAGCAGCCGTAAAATCAGGTAAAACCATACCGCCCCATGCTCACAGAATTGCGGCTTCAGTGGAGGGCCATGGGCATTCGGGGTTACACTTGCAAAGCTACATAACTAACCTGTACCCGAGACACCTGTTTTGACCGAACTTGTTCGAATCGCTCCCGGCGCGCTGACCATCGGCCGCCCCCTGCCCTGGGATGTCTATGACACCGACGGGAATATCCTGTTGCGCCAGGGCTACGTGATTCAGACCAACTCCCAGCTGGAACAGTTGTTCGAACGGGGCCGGTTCAAACCCCGCAAGATAGAGCGTCCCCAGGAAGAGGTCTTCGAGGATACACGGGATCGCAACCCGTTTGCCGATTACCCGGATCTGCTGCATTCCCTTGAAGCAACCCTGAACGCCATCACCGAATCCGACCCCTCGGCACAGAAACGCCTGCTGGGCCTGGCCCGGATGATTGAGCGCACCTGCACCGAGTCACCCGACGCAACCCTGGCGCTGGTTCATCTTTACTCGATCGGTCCGGTCATTCACGAGCAAATCCTGTTCTACGCCATTTTGTGCCAGTTCATCGGCCGTCAGTTCGGTCTTGAGGAGAGCCGGGTTGCCGTACTGACTGCCGCGGCCCTGACGGCCAATCTTGCACTGGTGCCCATTGCCGACAAGCTGAATGCGTCCAATACGGTCCTCAACGACGAGCAACGGAGCGTTATTCGCAAGCACCCGCAACGCAGCATCCAGGCCCTCAGGGCCGCAGGCATCGACAACAAGCTACTGCTCACCATCATCGCCCAACACCACGAACAGGCTGATGGCAGCGGCTATCCAAAAGGCCTCAGTGGTACCGAAATACGGCCAGAAGCGGAAATTCTGGCACTGGCAGAGCGCTACGTGGCCATGATCACCAAACGGGCCTACCGGCAGCGCATGAACGTGGCCAACGCCCGCAAGTTGATTGCCAATCTTGCAGACGGCAAGTATCGCCCGGCCATACCCAAGGCCCTGCTGCAGGTTCTGGGCGAGTTCCCGCCCGGCATTCTGGTTCGGCTGGAAAACAACGAAGTGGGCGTGGTCACCCGCCGGCCAGTGCGGGCCCGGGGGCCATTCGTTAAAGCCATTTTCGGCCCTCGCGGCAACCGTTATTCCGGCACTTTCGAGCGGGATACCAGCGAGCCTGACTTTGGTATCCAGGCTCTCGAGGAGCCCGAAATCATGCCCTCCATGGACTTCAGCCTGGTCTGGGGCTTCCGCTCCTGACCTGCTTCATCCTCCGATAGAGCCTGCTCAAAGACCCAGTGCTTCGGCATGATGATCCAGGTGATCATCAATAAACGAGGCAATGAAGAAATAGCTGTGGTCATAGCCCCGATGCATGCGCAGGTTGATGTGATGGTGGAACTTCTCACAGGTATCTGCCAGAACATCCGGGTTCAATTGACTGTCCAGGAACTCATCCGCCGTGCCCTGATCCACCAGTAGCGGCAATCGTTCGCGGGCGGTCGGGATCAGCAGGGTGGCGTCCCACTCTTCCCAGCTGCGCGGATCATCCCCCAGATAGCCTCTGAAAGCTTTCTGGCCCCAGGGACATTCGGTGGGATTGGCAATGGGCGCAAAGGCAGACACCGAAGCATATCGACCGGGGTTTTTCAGGGCACAGATCAAGGCACCATGGCCGCCCATGGAATGGCCGCTGATTGAACGTTTGTCCGTAACCGGCAACTCGTTCTCGATCAACTGCGGCAATTCCTTCACCACATAGTCATACATCCGGTAATGGGGTGCCCAGGGTTGCTCGGTGGCGTTGATGTAGAAACCGGCTCCGGAGCCAAAATCGTAACTGTCGTCCTCGCCCGGCAGGTTTACCCCACGGGGGCTGGTGTCCGGGCACACAATCGCCATGCCGAGCTGTGCAGCCCGTTTCTGGGCACCCGCCTTTTGCATGAAATTCTGGTCGGTGCAGGTCAGCCCTGATAGCCAGTAGAGAACCGGCACCTTCTTCGGGTTGGAGCCCACAGCCACGGGCGGCAGGTACACCGCAAACTCCATGTCGCATTCGAGGGTAGCGGAAGTATGCCGGTAGCGGCGGTGCTCGCCTTCGAAACAGACGTTCGTGGATAGGAGTTCCATAGTGTCCTCAATTCAGAAAATAGGTGTGTTTCAGTCCAGGGCACTGGCGTGCTTTGGCGGCTCGAGACCGAAACCGGTGCGCGCCAGCTCGGCCAGGATAGCAGTACGGGTGACAATACCAATCAGTTTGCCGTGATCCACAACAGGGTACACCTTTGGCTTGCCCGCACCGAGGTTCTGGGCAAGATCCACTACGGCCATCTCTGCCGAAATCGTCACCGGTTTCCGGAACATGACGTCGTCAACAAGTGGATCGCCCTCACGGTGATAGCCGCTGACCAGCAGGGCATGGATACAGTCCTGCTCGGAGATGAATCCGATAACATGGCGCTGGTCATCAACAACCGGAAGGCCGGTTACGTGATTGTGGAGCAGCGTCTTCACCACCTTGGTGAGCTGCGTGCCACAGCGGACCGGCTCGATGTGGTTCCACATGACATCTGACACTTTCAGTGAACGCATGGGCAGATTCCCTCCCCTTGTTGGATAGTCGCCATTGCTATGAGCATAGGCAATCACACCCGAATCCACCAATTTTCCCGGGCCGTCGGTTTACACGGAAAGATATCTGACTAAACTCAACCGGTTATACCCAACCCGGGTCAAAAATCCATACCAATCCATGGCATACAGAGGGAGATCCCATGGAAGCTATTTCTGAATTTGTAGGACAGATAAACGGACTGGTCTGGGGCCCACCCATGCTGGTTCTGATACTGGGCGTCGGGCTGTTCCTCAGTCTCGGCCTCAAGTTGATGCCGGTGCTGAAGCTGGGCGCCGGCTTCCGGCTGATGTGGAAAGGTCGTACTGCCGCCGGAGCCGAATCCGAGGGTGAAATCCCGCCGTTCCAGGCGTTGATGACAGCCCTTTCTGCCACTGTGGGCACCGGCAACATTGCCGGTGTTGCAACCGCGGTGTTCCTCGGCGGCCCCGGGGCCCTCTTCTGGATGTGGCTCACGGCCCTGGTGGGCATGGCCACCAAGTACTCCGAAGCAGTGCTGGCTGTGCGCTACCGGGAGGTGGACGAGCGCGGTGATCACGTTGGTGGCCCCATGTACTACATCCGCAACGGGCTGGGCCGCAAGTGGGCCTGGCTTGGTGTCCTGTTCGCCGTATTTGCCGCCATTGCCGGCTTCGGCATCGGCAACACGGTTCAGGCCAATTCGGTGGCGGATGTCATGGAAACCAACTTCGGACTGCCACACTGGCTGACTGGCCTGGTGCTCATGGTCCTGGTGGGCATGGTCCTGATTGGTGGCATCCGCAGGATCGGCCATGTTGCCAGTGCCCTGGTGCCGTTGATGGCGGTTTCCTATCTGATTGCCGGGCTGGTGGTGCTGGCGATTAACGCCGCCGACATTCCCGCCGCCTTTTCCCTGGTGATCAAGCACGCCTTTAGCCCCATCGCCGCCGAGGGTGGATTTGCCGGTGCAGCCGTGTGGGCCGCAATCCGTTTCGGTGTGGCGCGAGGCATCTTTTCCAATGAAGCGGGCCTCGGCTCCGCGCCCATTGCCCACGCCGCGGCGCAAACCCGTAACCCGATCAACCAGGGTATGGTGGCCATGCTTGGCACCTTCATTGACACCATTATTATCTGCACCATCACCGGCCTGGTGATTATTACCTCCGGCACCTGGACCTCCGGGGAATCCGGCGCTGCCCTGACATCCATGGCGTTTCAGGAGGCGCTACCCGGCGTTGGCAACTATCTTGTAGCTATCGCCCTGGCAGTTTTTGCCTTTACAACCATTCTTGGCTGGTCGTTCTACGGCGAACGCTGTATCGAGTTCCTGTTCGGCGTAAAGGCGATTGTGCCTTACCGCGTTGCATGGATTCTGGCCATCCCCGTTGGCGCCACCCTCAACCTGGGCTTCGTCTGGCTGGTGGCAGACACCCTGAATGCCATGATGGCGCTGCCAAACCTGATCGCCCTGCTGATGCTGAGCCCGGTCGTGTTCAAGCTTACCCGGGAGCACTTTGAAAAAGAGAAGGCATTGGGGGTTTGAGCCCCTTGTAATTGCCTCATATGGCACCAAGGTTTGACGTATACAGGCAGAATACAACCCGGCAGCTTTCTTGCCGATATAACAAACGAAATTGTCACTACCATGATCGAAGGAGAGTACACATGACTTTACGTCTCGGAGATACCGCACCCGATTTTGAGCAGGACTCCAGTGAAGGGAAGATTTCGTTTTACGACTGGCTGGGAGACAGCTGGGGCGTGCTGTTTTCACACCCGGCGGATTTTACCCCGGTCTGCACCACGGAACTGGGCCTGACCGCCAAGCTGAAGGATGAGTTCGCCAAGCGCGGTGTGAAGGCCATCGCCCTGAGTGTCGATCCCGTTGACTCCCACCACGAGTGGATCAAGGACATCAACGAAACCCAGGGTTGCTCGGTGAACTTCCCGATCATCGCGGACCATGATCGCAAAGTGTCGCAGCTGTACGACATGATCCACCCCAATGCCGACAGCAGCCTCACGGTGCGTTCGCTGTTCGTGATTGATCCGAACAAGAAAGTGCGCCTGATGATTACCTACCCGGCCAGCACCGGTCGTAACTTCAACGAAGTTCTGCGGGTGATCGATTCGCTGCAGCTGACCGACGAACACAAGGTCGCCACACCGGGCAACTGGGAGCGTGGCGGCGACGTGGTTATCGTCCCGTCCCTGCAGGACGAGGAAGAAATCAAGCAACGCTTCCCGAAGGGCTACAAGGCGGTGAAATCCTACCTGCGGATGACACCGGACCCGAAAGCCAACTGGAGCGGTGACTGATCACCAATTTCCAGTGCAAACAAAAAGGCCGGGCAGCTGACGCTGTCCGGCCTTTTTTGTGGAACTGGGGTCAGATGAATGCTTTCACCCGGCCCCGATACCTCAGTAATCAGAATGCCGGAACAACGGCACCCTCATACTTCTCCATGATGAAGTCGCGAACCGCATCAGACTTCAGGGCCTCGGCCAGCTTCTGCATGGCTTCGCTGTCCTTGTTGTCCGGACGGGCTACCAGGATGTTCACATAGGGGGACTCGGAGCCCTCAATCACCAGCGCATCTTCAGACGGGTTCAGACCGGCTTCCAGCGCATAGTTGGTGTTAATCAGCGCCAGATCCACCTGATTCAGGATGCGGGGCAGGGTGGCAGCTTCCAGCTCCTTGAAGTCCAGATCTTTCGGGTTCTCGGCAATGTCACGGGGAGTCGCTGTGATCTTGCTTTCATCCTTCAGGGTAATCACGCCGGCCTTCTGCAGGAGCAGCAGTGCACGGCCACCGTTGGTGGGGTCGTTCGGAATGGCAACCACGGCACCTTCCTCCAGCTCGTCCAGGGAATCAATCTTGCTGGAGTAAGCGCCAAACGGCTCAACATGAACGCCGGTCACGGTCACTAGGTTGGTGCCACGGCCTTCGTTGAATTCATCCAGGTACGGCTGGTGCTGGAAGAAGTTCGCATCCATTCGCTTCTGGTCAACCTGGATGTTTGGCTGGATGTAATCGGTAAAAACTTTCACATCCAACTCCACGCCCTGCTCAGCCAACTGTGGCTTCACGAATTCCAGGATTTCTGCGTGGGGAACCGGTGTGGCTGCTACAGAGAGTTCTTCCGCAGCAACGGCACCTGAGAAAGTAGCTGCGGCAGCCAGTGCCACAAATGTTTTCTTCAGATTCATAAATCGATACTCCTGTTATCAGTTAAAAAAACGTTATGGCTTACCTGAAAAGCCCGGGCCGCTGGCGGGGAAGCCCTTCGGAAAACGTGGAGCGCCAAGGATGGCGCGACCGAGCCCTACAGGGACGTATTTACGGGCGTTTTTTCGAAGGGCTTCCCAGCCAGCGGCTTGCACCAAGGCATGCCTATTTGCGGCTGAAATACAGAACCAGACGGTCGCCGACCATCTGCAGCACCTGTACGAAAATAACCAGTAGGGCGACTGTAATAACCATTACGTCGGTCTGGAATCGTTGATAGCCGAAGCGGATGGCCAGGTCACCAAGACCACCGCCACCAATAACGCCGGACATGGCCGCGTAGGAAACCAGAGTGATCGCGGTAACGGTGATACCCGCGATGATGCCTGGCAGAGCTTCCGGTAACAGTGCACCAAAGATGATCTGTTTAACGCTGGCACCCATCGCCTGTGTGGCCTCGATGATGCCGCGGTCCACTTCCCGCAGAGAGGTTTCGACCAGTCTCGCAAAGAACGGTGCACCGCCAGCCACCAGCGGCGGAATCGCTCCGGCTACGCCCAGGGACGTGCCGATCAGCATTACGGTGAAGGGAATCATAACGATCAGCAGGATGATGAACGGCACGGAACGGAGTACGTTCACCACGAACGACAGCACCGCATAGGCCACCGGCTGTTCCAGCAGCTGGCGTTTGCCGAACAGGAACAGCAGGACACCGATGGGCAGGCCGATCAGGACGCTGAACAGCAGGGACATGCCCACCATCACCAGGGTATCCCAGCTGGCCCAGCCGATTTCGGTCCAGTCTACATTGCTTAACAGGGCTTCCATCAGCGCAGTACCTCCACGTGAACGTCGGCAGCTTTCAGCGCCTCCATGGCCACCTCGAGATCACCGCCCACCAGTGACAGGGTCAGCTGGCCGTAGGGGGTGTCCTTAATGTGGTCGATACGGCCGGAAAGGATGCTGAAATCCACGCCAGACTCCCGGGCGACGCTGCCCAGCAGCGGCTTGTAGGTGGATTCGCCCTTGAAGGTCAGGCGCAAGATGCGGCCGTCGGCCTTGCTGAGGTCTTCCTGAAGCTCCTCCCGGTCGATGCTTTCGCTCTCGAACACGAAGTCGCGGGTGGTCGGGTGCTTCGGGTGCAGGAACACCTCGCTGACCGGCCCCATTTCCACCACTTCACCGGCGTCCATCACCGCCACCCGGTCGCAGACGCGGCGCACCACGTCCATTTCGTGGGTGATCAGGACGATGGTCAGTCCCAGTTCCCGGTTGATATCCGCCAGCAGCTTCAGCACCGACTGGGTGGTTTGCGGGTCGAGGGCGCTGGTGGCTTCGTCGCAGAGCAGGATGGTGGGCCGGCACGCCAGGGCACGGGCAATGCCCACTCGCTGTTTCTGGCCACCGGAGAGCTGCGACGGATATTTGTTGGCATGGTCGGTGAGGCTGACCCGGGCCAACAGTTCTTCAACGCGGTCGCGGATCTCGGCTTTCGAGTAAATGCCCGCCAGCTTCATGGGGAAGGCGATGTTGTCCGCCACGGTCTTGGACGACAGCAGGTTGAAGTGCTGGAAGATCATGCCCACTTTGCGGCGAAAGGCGCGAAGTTCGGCAGCGTCGTAGTCGGTGATGTTCTCGTCGTCGATCAGAATCCGGCCGCCGGTGGGCGGTTCCAGCAGGTTGATCAGACGCACCAGCGTCGATTTACCGGCGCCGGAATGGCCAACAATGCCGAACACCTCGCCGGTTTGAATGGTCATATTGGTGGGATGCAGCGCGGGGATCGCCCGGCCGCCTACCTGATACGACTTCTGTACCTGGTCAAATACAATCACGGTCAGCGCCTTGTGGGTGCAGCGTTAAAACCGGCGATTATAGCCCAAACGGTCGGCAAACCCGAATTCCGGAATGATTCTCAGTGTGGGTAGATATCCTTACACAAACGGTTACCTGACACCGCGCAGCCTGGTGAACTAAACTTGGAAAACAAAAGAACCTCACATTTCCCCGGAGCTCTTCCAGAGACGCGCTGCCCAGAGACTCTCCAACGTGACCAACGAAAAACAACCAACGCCCTCAAGGATGAACTCTACCCAGGCATGGGTTACCTACCTCAGCAAAGTCGAGTTGCCGGTACTGGCCAATACGCTTCGGCGAATCAATGAGCTGACCGACAGCAAGAACAGCACGGTTAATGAGCTTGCCAACGTCATTCTCAACGATGCCCAGCTCACCTCCCAGGTGCTACGGCTGTCCAATACCGTGTTCTATAACCAGACCCGGACCCAGGTCAGCACGGTAAGCCGCGCGATCACCCTGATCGGCTTTGACGCGGTGAAATCCATGGCCATCTCCTCACTGATCGTCGATGCCCTGCTGAAACGCAACGACCGCCCCCACCTGTTGCGCTGCCTGGCCCGGGCGATCCACGCCGCGGTTCAGGCCCGGTGCCTGATGCCCAGACGCAACGAAACTGCGCTTGAGGAAGTATTTATCGGGGCATTGTTGATGAACATTGGCGAGCTGGCGTTCTGGTCCTGCGAGACCGACCAGGCTACAGAACTGGAGGAACGCCTGCGCCTTGATGAGCCACCGGTTGAGGCGCAGAAGGCCGTGCTGCACTCAACCTTTACGGAAATCACCCGGGGGCTTGTGGATGCCTGGTCCCTGGGGCCCTTTATCAAGGATGTTGTCTCGCCGGGGCAGGCCAATTCCACGGCCTCAAGCCTGGTGCGGAATTCCGTGGAGATGGCCCGGTTGTCCGAACAGGGCTGGAGCGGCCCGGACATGGACAAGGTATTGGAGCGTCTGGGCAAGGACATCGGTGAGAGCCCGGCCGTGGTCCGCGATCAACTCAAGGTGAACGCCTCGGAAGCCACCCGGGTGGCCGTTTCTCTCGGCATCCCTCAGGTCACCGCCATGATGCCTGGCGCCGACGGCAAATCAGGCGACGCCGGAGCACAGGCTCCGGACATGGATCCGGAACTTCAGTTGGAAATCCTGCGTGAACTGAGCCAGTGCCTGGCGGAGAAACCGGACATCAACGAAGTCTGTCAGCTGGTCATCGAAGGAATACACCGGGCAATTGGTATGCAGCGGGTCGCCCTGTTAATGAGTGACCGCACTGGCAACGAACTGGTGCCCCGGAAACTCGGCGGTCGCGGCACGGAGGAATGGCGCCAGCACTTTGTGATTCGGAAGGACGGCACCGGACCATTGGGTTCGCTTCTGCCCCATGCACACTGCAGCATCTTCGAGCCCAAACCGAACGCCGAGGGAGTGCCCTACGATCGCTGGCTCGGCAAAGTGCCGGCCTTGATCGGCCCGATCAAGGCCAATGGACGCCTTATCGGTCTGTTTTACGCCGACAATGCAGCCGGGACCTACACGCCCTCGAAAGAGCAGCTGTCAGCATTCGGCCACTTTATTCAAAACGCGCAGCTGTGCCTGACCCTGATGTCCACCCACTGACAGCCGGAGCCACTGGTTCCGGCTGTCAGTTCTTCTTCAGTGCAGGGCCCGCATCTGGCGCGGGTAAAGTGCGGCGCTGACTTCCGGCTCTTCCAGCAGGTCGGCCAGCTCGCGATCTACGTTAGTCTCTTCGCCTTCTTCCGGCAACGGCTCGAACAGGGTGCTCAGCCAGGAGGCTACGGAGGGTGCTTCGTCCCGTTTGTAATCGGTGGACAGCGCCTTGATCCGGCGGAAGCCGATGATACGCTGATGTTTGGGATCCCGAATCTGTTCAAAACCCCGCCAGTAGACGTGATCCCTGGTGTGCAGCTGCACGAACAGGGTGTCGATGGGGCCGTCTGAATCGTCGGCACCCTCGGCTTCTTCCTCAATGGCTTCCTGGGCCGCTTCGGCTTCCACTTCGGGTTTCTTGTGACGGATGGTGGTCCAGGCCGGGTACAGCACGGCCACGGCATCCGCTTCAACATGCTCGCGGGCGGCGCGGAGGATCAACCCCCAGCGGGCCTTGTCGGCATCGGTTTCAAGGGAATTGATGGGCAAGTCATAGCTTTGTTCGCTGGACAGGACGATGGCCATCATGGGGGCGTCTAACTCCCCCATGGCCTCGGCCTGTGCTACTGATACCAGTTCGTCGATTGCCATCGGTTGGTTCATAATACGCTCGCCTCCTCGATGCCATCAGGGTCGTTCAGGAAGAAGGGGTCTTCCTGACTAACAGCATAGCCTGTTCCGGCTACAAAGATAAACGTGGAGTTTCCCCAGCCGGATCACAACCCCGGATACCTCAGAACGCGTCCTCAAGCCTTTCGTAGTTGCTGAACCAGGGATTGGCCTCTTCCAGTTGGCCCGCCAGCTGAAGCAGGGTCGCTTCGGCGCCGTGGGGACCGCCAAACTGGACCCCGACCGGTAAACCTTCGGCAGTCCAGTGCATCGGTACCGACATGGCAGGTGTCCCGGTCAGGTTTGCCAACTGGGTAAACGGCGTCCGGGCCAGGCTTTCCAGGGCCATCTGATCCACCTGGCCAGTACGATGAACCAGTTTGCCGGCCTTCAATTTCAGCATCAGGCGGGCAGCGAACTTGAGGTGGGCCGGCGTTTCCAGTTCGCCGATGGCGGCCGGCAACTGCCCGGTGGTCGGGCTGAGGTAGAGATCGTAACTCCCGAAAAATGCACCCAGCGCCCTGGCAAACTCGTTCCACTGCTGGCGCCGCCGGACATAGTCGGACAGCGGCATCGTCTCACCAAGCATGCCGATCAGCCGGGTATCCAGCTCGAAATCGCTGTCGGTGGCGCCGAACTGCTCTTTCGCCTTCGCCATCAGCGCCGACACTTCACCGAAATACAGGCCGAGGTAGCAGCGGGCCAGGGCCATGCCGTCGAATTCCGGCGCAGCATACTCAACCCTGTGACCCAGATTCTCGAGAACCCGGGCCGTTTCCTCCACGGCTGCAACGCACTCCGGTGCTACCTCCGTATTGTAGGGTGAAGACGTGAACACGCCGATTCTTAGCTCGCCCGGAGACCGCTGCATGAGCTCGGAGTAGGCCGCAGACGGCCCGGGAATCTCGAACGGGTCGCCCGGAGCCGGCCCACTGAGCACATCCAGCATCGCCGCACTGTCTCTCACCGTCCGGCTGACCACATGGTCGGTAGACGCACCGGTCCAGGCTTCACCCATAAAGGGACCCGAGGAAATGCGTCCCCGGGACGGCTTGAGGCCAAACAGGCCATTGTAGGCTGCGGGAATGCGGATGGAGCCGCCGCCATCGTTGGCGCCGGCCATGGGTACAATGCCGGCCGCCACGGCCACGCCGGAGCCGCCACTTGAGCCACCCGGGGTCAGCTCCGTGTTCCAGGGGTTGCGGGTTGGCCCCCAGAGCTCAGACTCGGTCACCGCTTTCAGACCAAACTCCGGCGTGGCGGTTCGCCCCAGGAAAACCAGCCCACCGTCCCGTGCCCGGCGGACAAATTCCGAATCCTGGGGCGCAATATTCTTTATCAGCCCCCGGCTGCCGTAGGTACACGGGTGACCCGACTGCTCCTGGGCGAGGTCCTTGAGCAGCAGGGGCACGCCGGCAAAAACCGCCTGCTCGGGGAAGTGCTGTGCTGGCGCCTCGGAGAACTGCGGATAGCAGATCGCATTAAGTGTGCTGTTCACGCGGGTTGCCCGCTCAACCGCTGCCTCGCATACTTCCCTTGAAGTGACCTCACCCCGACGGACAAGATCAGCGAGTGCGGTAGCATCGTAACGAAGATATTCAGATTGCTTCATGGCAGGTTCCCTTTGTTATTCTGTTTTGAGGAAGGTCACGGGTATATCGTCTATGGTCAGAATTCTCAAGAGCTTACGCCAGCTTGCCGTGATTTTCATCCTGGCAGCGCCGGTTGCCGTTGCCGCCCAGGACCCGCCGCCAGCGGCCAGTGAAGACAGCGACTGGACCCGCGTGGTCCGGTCCTCGCCCTACTGGGTCAGCCAGGGGGTATTTGAAAACATCCTCACGATCCGGCGCTGGGTATTAAAAGAATCCGGCTATTGCGCCAGTGCCCAGCGCCACGTCCTCTACGATATGCGGGGGCGCTTTCTGGCCTGGATCAGTGATGGCGAAGACCGCGAGGCCACCCAGCGCCTGCTGAACACCACCCGAAAATCACTGTATGAGAATGGCAAGGTGGAAGACTGGGTTGCCGGCGAGACCGGCCAGACCGGCTATCCGTTCGCCCTTTCCTGCGACCAACCCCATGTGAACGTCGACGAGGCCGTTGCGCGGTATCTTGGCACCCTGCCGGCGGACCGGATCTGGGGCGCCTGGGACGACCTCAATTTTGCCGACAGCAGTGCTCCGGAAAGCCTTCATGATGCACTGATCTACGTGTACGAGCACCGCAGCAGTCAGAACCGCCTGACTCTGCCACAAGCCTTGCCCCGCTACCTGGCGGGCCAGATCCTGATTGAGAGTGGCGCACAGGCAAGAGCCCATTCCCGGGCAAACGCCAGGGGCATCCTGCAGCTGTCACCTGCGGCTCTGTCCGACTGCCAGATTGCCCCCAACAATTTCTGGCATCGGCTGGCACAGATCGACTGCGCCCTGCGGCTGATGAACCAGAATGCCCGCAATCTGGCTCCGGTTTTCGAGCAACGGTTTGGTCATCTGCCAGAAGCCAAGAGGGACCGTCTGTTCACCCTTCTATTGGTTCAGGCGTATCATGGCGGCGCCGGACGGGTTCAGGCGTTGTTGGACGATCCAGTGCTGTCGCAACCAGCAGAGTATTTTGCCGCCAACCATGAACGCTTTACCGCCGGCGATATTGCCTTCGGCCTGATTTTTCACAATCTGGGGCGGGACCGCCTCGGTCTTGCGTCGCTCTACTATGTGGCCGACGTTCAACTGGCAACCGAGGCCCTGTGTCGCACGGCCAAACTGAAATCAACGGAATTCTGCGAATGGAAGTACTCCACCAACTGATACCCGAAAGCCTGAGCCTTCCAGTCGCCGTTTTCCTGCTAGCCAGTTCCACCATCACCTCGATGATCACTGCCAGTCTCGGCGCGGGTGGCGGGGTTCTGCTGCTGGTACTTATGGCCAGCTGGATGCCGCCCGCCGCCATTATTCCGGTTCACGGCATGATCCAGCTGGGCTCCAATGTTGGTCGGGCAGCACTGACCTGGCGACACGTGGACTGGCGAGTCATTGCCGCTTTCCTGCCCGGCGTCATGGTAGGCGCGGCCCTGGGCGCCTGGTTGCTGGTGAATCTTCCGGCCCATATCTGGCAGCTGACCATCGCCCTGTTCGTTCTCTACCTTTGCTGGGGGCCGGCTCTGCCAAAAGGCGCGTTCGGGGCTCCGGGCGTGTTTGTGGCGTCGGCCTTGACCAGTTTTGTCAGCCTGTTCGTGGGCGCCACCGGGCCTCTGGTCGCTGCGTTCATCAAGCAGATCCATAACGACAGATTCAAAACGGTGGCCACCTTCGCCACGGCCATGACGCTGCAGCACGCCCCCAAGGCGCTCGTATTCGGAGCCGCCGGATTCATCTTCTTCGAATGGCTGCCATTCATAATTGCCATGATCATCTGCGGCTTTGCCGGCACCTGGCTCGGACTCCATGTACTGAAGTCCCTGAGCAACCATAAGTTCACACTGATCTTTAATCTCGTGCTGACCGCGCTGGCCATTCGTCTGCTGTGGCAGGCCATTGTCTCAGCCGGCTGGTGGTGACGGGACGACGACAACCGTATTGCGCCCCCGGGATTTGGCGATGTAGCTACCCTCATCGGCCCGTGCCATGACCTCTCTCGGGCCGCTATCTTCCGGTGTCAGTTCCGTGAGGCCAATGCTCGTGGTGACACCGAAGGACCGGCCGTCATGTTCGATCCGAAGCGCTTCAACATCGGCGCGAATCCGTTCCGCCAGTGCCTGGGCCCTGGCCATGCCACAAGCCGGTAGAATAATACCGAACTCATCCCCACCCAGTCTGGCCACGGTATCGGACTGGCGAACCGATTCCTTGAACAGTTCGGCGAGCCGTTTAAGCAGATCATCGCCGAGCAGGTGGCCGCCCTCATCATTGACCGGTTTGAAGTAGTCCAGGTCAATGAGCATCAACACCGAACGTGCTTCCTGGCGCCCGGCCTCGCCCAGGCAACGGACCAGCGACGCATTGAACGCGCGCCGATTCAGCAAATGGGTCAGGCTGTCGTGGGTCGCCTCCCAGGACAGCCGTTCTTCCTGACGACGGCGATCGCTGTCGTCCCTCAGCACGAAAACCAGACGCTCATCCTCTCGCCCCTGGCGAATGTGCAGCATGGTGAGGTCTATGGGGAAGGGAACGCCCAATGAGTTCCGCAAGGTGACGTAAAGGCTGTCCAGGTCATCCCCGGACAGGAACTCCTGTGCCGTCAGTTCCCGCTCTTCCGTCTCGATGGTAACCAACTGGAAGAAGTTTCTAAGCACGCACTCGCCCTCAATGCCCAGCAGGCGGCAGGCAGCATCGTTGGCAAACCGGATAACCCCCTCGACATCGACCATCAGGACGCCTTCCTGAAGAACGCGGAGTATGGTTTCCGCGCGCTGCTGCTCGGTCTTGAGTGCCTCTTCCACTTCCAGCTCATGGGATATATCGCGAACGACCGTGATGGTGCCGAGAGCCTTTTCAGGCGTCTGGATTGCCGCCGTCATCACATCGGCCCAGATCACCCGATCCGGAGCCGCCAGTCTCAACCGGCCCCGGAAAACGCTCTGGCTCCTGATCGCATTCTTCCAACCGGCAATCGCCTCCTGCCGGTCGGCACTGTCCACACGATCGGCCAGGTAACTGTATGTGAGATCTTCCGCCGGTTTGCCGACGATCGCCTCGAAAGCCGGGTTGGCAAACTCGATACGGCCCAGGACGTCGGTCTGGACAATACCGATGGGCGCACTCTGGGTAAGGGAACGGAAAAATGCCTCTCTTTCTGCCAGAGACACCAGAACTTCATCACGCTCATCGGTCACCGTGTTAAAGATCTCGGCAACCTGGCGGATTTCCTTACCCCCGGCGACATCCACCGGATCGGAACGCATACCCAGGTGGCGCTCACGGATCTGGATGCCCAATGTCTTAAGCGGCGCCATCAGCCGCCGGAAACGCCACAGTGCCACGGGCGCAATCAAGAGGATGACCAGCAGCAGGATCCAAACGAAGGCATCCACCGTGCGTGTAATTGGTGCAAGGGCTTCCCGGGCAGGCCAGGAGGCGGAAACAAACCAGGGCACCTGGGTCAGCTGCTGCACCGACATGATGGTCTTTTCACCATTACTGTTGCGGGTCTCCAAGGTGCCCTCGAACCCCTCCATCGCATCCCGGAGTACAGGATTCGCGACCCGCACCGGCGCCATGGGCTGGTGGTCCCGCTGGTCAACCACCACAAAACCACTGCGGGTTGCCACACCGAGATAGCCGGTCGTTCCTATACGGATGTTAATGAACTGATCCAGAAAATTGTTGCCATCCAGCGCGATGGCACCACCAATCACACCAATGAAACGCTGGCGGTGGTCGAAAATCGGCGCAGCCACCATGATGGCCGGCTTTTCCTGATAGTGAGAGATGTAAGGCTCGCTGATCACCGGGGTGAGCGTGGAGGAAATCCGCTGAAAATACTCCCGGTTACTGACATCCAGTCCCGCCTGCCGGTAATCTTCGGGATTCTCGGCTATGACCAGACCGTTTTCATCGATCAGGTAAACCGCATCGAACAGATGCTCCAGGGCTGTTTGGCGGCGGATCAGGATCCGGGCCCTGGTGTTGAGAACATCACCGGACATGGTGAGATTCTGGGCTACGTGGTTGAGTGCCTCCAGTCGCAGGGCCAGCTTGTCGTCCAGCTCCCCCGCAATAAGCGTGGCAATCGTTTCCACCTGGTTACGGGCCTGCTGCTCCAGCTCGGAGCGGCTCAGCAGGAAACCGGCAACGGTTACCAGCAGGGCCGTCAGGATGATCGCAACAACCACCAGGGCCACTGCCCGATTCGCCAGGCTACCCAACCATCTCCTGATCATCATGACTTCCAGGCCCCGCAGCGGGTTAGACAACCGGTAATGATCTGACCTCCGTTTTTTCTTTCTTTTTGCAACTCTTACATTTAACTCAATTCTAACAGAGGGCTTTGTGAAGTCAGGTTACACGCTTGCAAATTCAATGATAATCGTTATTATTTAGTTCCATTTTTGCACATTGAGAACTCTTCGCATGACGGACCTAACTCTGCCCCTGAATGCCGGCCCGATCACCCAACTTATTGATATGGGTGGCCCTGTCATGATTGTTCTGGTGGTGCTTGCCGTCATTGGCTTCGTTACCTTCGTGTATCTGATGCTTCTCGGGGCCCTCTATGCACCGCGTTTGTCTGGCCGGCTTAAACAAACCGTAATGAACTGGCAGAAGGATCCGGCGTCAGTCCGACCGTCCGAGGTTCGACATCAGGCTGGACGATGGGGGCAGATGAATCCGCTGCAGCGGCTTGTCACCGATACGATTGAGGCCATTCAGAACGGCCAGGATGATCGCCAGATTCGGGAAACCGCCGCGCGGGATGCGCAACATTCTCTCGAGCCGTTCGAGGCACCCCTCAAGATTATTGAAGTCATCGCAGCCCTGGCGCCACTGCTCGGTCTGCTGGGAACCGTGCTCGGCATGATGGAAGCTTTCAGCGCCATGGCGGCTACCGAAGGCCGGGCCAACGCCACTCAACTCAGTGGCGGCATCTATGAGGCGCTGACCACCACGGCGGCGGGCCTGGTTGTCGCCATACCCTTTGCCGCCCTGGCTGCCTGGATCGAGTTCCGTCTGCGCCGCATCCACAAGACCATCAACAGCACCCTGGTTTCAGTTCTGCATATCGTGCCGGAGCAGACTCTGGAGGCCGCAGACACGTCGTACCAGTCTCCGGCGCAACAGCTTGATACAGAGACAACCAGCGAGGAGCCTGATCGCTATTCAACCGTCCGGGGTCAGCGATTCGCCCATGCAACTGGTTGAACCGAGACCAAGTCGTCCGATTCCGATCCGGATTACGCCTCTGATTGATGTGGTGTTCATACTTCTGGTGTTCTTTATGCTGACCACCCGGCTACTGCCCGTGGATTACCTGGAGCTGGCCAACAACACCTCGAACCGCAGCCCGATCACTGGCGAGCCGCTGCCCGAGCTGACAGTGACTGCCAATGGCAAGGTGCAGTGGCAGGGACAGGCCATGGCCCTCGACCAGCTCATGACCGAGCTGGGCAACGCCGGTATTACCGAAGTAAACCTCGCAACAACCGGCGACACACCGCTGGGAGCCTTCACCCGGGTGCTCAGCAGCCTGGTTGACCAGGGTATCGACAGCCACTGGAAGCGGACGAACGCAACAACACCATGAGCGATCTGGTTCCACCTCCGTTTACCTCCGGCAAAACCTTGATGGAACGTGTGGAAGATGCACTTCTGCCGTTGATCAACCTTGTGTTTCTGCTGCTCATGTTTTTCATTGTTGCCGGCCAACTGACCGATGACCCACTTCCGGAATTACCTGCCACGCAGCAGGCGGAGGACCGGCAGTCGCCCCACGCAGACATGATTGTCAGTGCCGAGGGCGAGTGGAAAGTGAACGGCGAGCTACTCGACAGGGACTCCCTGGTTGCCAGACTGCCAAAACCTGGCGAAGAGCAGCCCCTGAAAATCGCCGCTGCAGAACGAATCACCATGGCGGACCTGGAGACACTGTTCCGGTTGCTTGAGGAAGCCGGATACAAGGATATTCTGTTGTTGACGGAGCCTGGCCAATGATGCCGCAACAACCGCCCTTCCGGTGGGCACTCTTGCTGCTGGCATTCATGATCACTCTTGTCGCCCTGGTGTTCGCGTCTCCCGAAAAGACGGTGGAGCTCAACACTTTGGGCGAATCCGCGGTCAATACGGCGCCCGCTATTCGCATAAAGCTGGCCGGTGAAACCGCGCCGAAACCCGAGGCTGCGCCAAAGGCAGAACCCGAACCCCAACCGGAACCCAAACCAGTACCAGAACCAGAACCAGAACCAAAACCAGAGCTGGAGCCAGAGCCAGAGCCAGAACCTGAACCTGAACCTGAACCTGAACCTGAGCCGAAACCTGAGCCAGCGCCGGAACCTCAGCCGGTAGCGGAACCCACGCCCGAGCCAGAGACCGCCGAAGCGCAAGCACCGAGCGGTGAGCCGGCAGAAACCGCAACGGAGCAACAATCGCAGGCGACCGTTCCATTGCAGAACGCTGGCGTCAAATCAGAAGTGGACAATTACCTGTCCAGGCTCAGCCGCCACCTTGCCCGGTATTATGAATATCCCCGACGGGCAAGGCGCCTGGGTCAGGAAGGCACTCCTGTCATAGTGTTCGAATTCCAGAGGGATGGCTCGCTGATCGCCCACAGCCTGAGAACCAGCTCCGGACACCAGCTTCTGGACGAGTCGGCACTGGCCATGCTGGAGCAGGCAGCACCCCTGCCTGAGGTACCCGACGAGATTGCCGGACAAAAATTCCGCTACGCCTTGCCAGTGCGCTTCAGCCTTCGCTGAGCCTCGCCATGGCTGCGCCAGGTTGCAGCAGCCTTAACCATTCACGCACCGATCGGGTGCGTCGGATCAGCAATCGCGTCTTCACCCGCTTCGCGCGACATCCCTCTCAGAACGTTACCCTTTTGATTTACATCCGTTTTCCCCGGCAGACCGCCAAGCTGGCACAGTCTCTGCACCCACTCGGTTAGCGGAACCAATGTCGGTTCTGCTCACAGCGACAGATTCATTCAGACGACGGCGTCTACTCGCACCTGCAAATTGCAGGCACCGGGTACCGCCGTTTTTTTTGGCCGCTTGAAAAGTCCGGCCATCCGAGAGAAGTCAGGGGAAACATTATGTCTTACATCGTGCCTTCGGAGTTCGTCACCAAAATGGTCGACGCCGGCGAATCCAAGATCTACATGTCAACGCGGGACACACTGATTCGGGCCTTTATGGCGGGCGCCATTCTGGCGCTGGCTGCCGCGTTTGCCATTACCGTAGCGGTCGAGACCGGCGTGTTCCTGATCGGCGCCATCCTGTTCCCGATCGGCTTTTGCATGCTTTACCTGATGGGCTTCGACCTGCTGACCGGCGTGTTCATGCTCACGCCCCTTGCATTGCTTGATAAACGCCCCGGAGTGACCCCGGCAGCCATACTGCGCAACTGGGGTTGGGTATTCCTTGGCAACCTGGGCGGCGCACTGACCGTCGCCTTCATGATGGCGTTTATCTTCACCTACGGTTTCAATACCGATCCCGGTGCCGTTGGCGCGAAGATCGCCAGTGTTGGTGAAGCGCGCACGCTTGGCTACGCGGAGTTCGGTGCTGCCGGCTGGGCCACCATTTTCATTCGCGGCATGCTGTGCAACTGGATGGTCTCCATGGGCGTGGTTGGCGCCATGATTTCCACCAGCGTCAGTGGCAAGGTACTGGCTATGTGGATGCCCATCATGCTGTTCTTCTTCATGGGTTTCGAGCACTCCATCGTGAACATGTTCCTGTTCCCGTCTGCCATCATCATGGGCGGCGAGTTCTCGGTGATGGACTACCTGTGGTGGAACGAGATTCCCACCGTTCTCGGTAACCTGGTTGGCGGCCTCGCCTTTACCGGCCTGACCCTCTACACCACCCATGTGCGCACCGCGCCCAAGCGCAAGGTTGCGGAAACCTACAACGACGCTGCCCTGGCCCGTACCAACTGAGTCTGGGCGTCCTGCAACTCCGGCTGCCGCACCCGCCGGAGTTGCGTTTTCCTTGATCGAGGAAATGCCGTTTCCCAATGACCAGCTCCCTTTCCGTTTCCGCCGGCCAGTACTCCGACGCTGGCGTCAAACCAGTCAACCAGGACTTCCACGGTTTACTGGTGCCAAAGGGCCACCAGCTGATCACCAAAGGCATCGCCGTTGCCATCGCCGACGGCATCAGCTCCAGCAATGTCAGCCAGATTGCCAGCGAGTCCGCCGTCGCGGGTTTCCTCAGCGACTACTTTTCCACTCCGGAAAGCTGGTCGGTGAAACAGTCCGCCCAACGGGTGCTGCTCGCAACCAATGCCTGGCTTCATGCCCAGACCCGGCAAAGCCAATACCGCTATGACCGCGACCGAGGCTATGTCTGTACCCTGAGCGTGATGGTGCTCAGGTCCGCCACCGCACATCTGTTTCATATCGGCGACACCCGCATCTACCGGGTTCACCACGACCAACTTGAACAGCTCAGCACCGATCACCGGCTCTGGCTCTCCCCGGAAGAGAGCTGCCTGACCCGGGCCATGGGCATTGGCCATCAACTGGATATCGATTATCGAAGCCTGCCGATCCAGCCCGGCGATACCTTTTTGCTGGCGACCGACGGCATCCATGAGCACCTGGATGAGCGAACCATGGCCGGTATCATCCGGGAATCTGGCGATGATCTGGACGCTGCCGCCCGCCGGTTGGCAGCCCAGGCCCTCGAACGGGGCAGTGATGACAACCTGACCGCCCAGATCATCCGGGTGAACTCGGTTCCCGCGGTTCCGGAAAGCAGCGAGCTGTTTCACCAGCTGGCCCAGCTGCCCTTTGCGCCGGAACTTCAGCCGGGCCAACATCTGGACGGTTACCGGATTCTGAGACAGATTCACGCCAGCAGCCGCAGCCATGTCTACCTGGCGGTGGATGAGGAAACCGATACCCGGGTGGTGCTGAAGATGCCCTCACTGGAACAGAGACACGATCCGGTCTACCTGGAACAGTTTTCCACCGAGCAGTGGATTGCCAGGCGAATCAGCAGCGCTCATGTCGCAAGACCGTTCCAGTCCAGCCAACGACCCAGCTTTCTCTACCAGGCCACAGAGTTCGTGGAAGGCTGTACCTTGCGGCAATGGATGCTGGACAACCCGGCTCCGACACTTGATACCGTGCGTGATCTCGTTGAGCAGATTGGTAAAGGCTTGAGGGCATTCCACCGGCTTGAAATGGTGCACCAGGACCTGAAGCCGGAAAACGTGCTGGTGGATCCCCATGGCACTGTCACGCTGATTGATTTCGGTGCCACCCGGGTCGCCGGCCTTGAGGACTCTGAGATCGGCGAACAGGCGGTTCCTCGGGGGGCCGCCCTTTACAGTGCCCCTGAGACCTTTCTCGGCGAGCCCGGCAGCTGGCTATCAGACCAGTTCTCCCTGGGCGTGATTACCTACCAGTTGCTCACCGGCCAGCTTCCCTATGGCGCGGAAGTACCGAAAATCCATAGCCGGAACCAGCTTCGCGGGCTGAACTACCGGCCCGCGAGACACTTACGTGAGAATCTTCCCGCCTGGGTCGACGATACAATTGAAAAAGCGGTTCACCCTCAGGCCCACAGACGTTACCCGGCGCTCTCGGAATACCTGTACAACCTGCGACACCCATCCGTCGACTGGCACAAGCGTCATCGGCCGCCGTTAATGGAGCGCAATCCCGTGGCCTTCTGGCAGGGTGTATCCGCGTTATTGCTCCTGGCGTTGCTGGCAGCCCTCGGCCTGGGCTGAAGCGGGTATTGCCCGAGCAAGTTTTTGCCCCACCAGCAATCCTTCGCCCGGCGTTCGGGCGCGCGGTTGCCTGGCCCGCCGGGGACATCTCCGAGAAAAAAGATAACCCACTGTTTTAAAAACTATTTCCTCTTCTGGCACAGGCTTTGTAATGAAAGTCCGCGTCCAGGGAACACCCGGGGACACTATTCATTCACAAGTCATGGAGCAGACTATGCCAACTCCTTGTTATATCAGCATCGAAGGCCAGACCCAGGGCAACATCACCGCCGGCGCATTCACGTCCGATTCTGTCGGTAACATCTACGTGGAAGGCCACGAAGACGAAGTGCTGGTGCAGGAATTCAGCCACGTTGTTACCGTTCCGACCGATCCCCAGTCAGGTCAGCCATCCGGCCAGCGCGTGCACAAGCCGTTCAAGTTCACCTCCGCCCTGAACAAGGCCACCCCGCTGATGTATAACGCCCTGGCCTCCGGCGAGATGCTGCCCAAGGTCGAGCTGAAGTGGTACCGCACTTCCGTTGAGGGCAAGCAGGAGCACTTCTTCTCCACCATCCTCGAAGATGCCACCATCATCGACATCAACTGCAACATGCCCCACTGCCAGGATGCCGGCAACGCCGACTTCACCCAGCTGGTGACTGTTTCCCTGTCCTACCGCAAGGTAACCTGGGAGCACGCGGTTGCCGGCACTTCCGGTGCTGATGACTGGCGTTCGCCAATCGAGGCGTAAGTGTATTCGCAGTGAACGGAATAGGTGCTCCGGAGACCAGAGGGTCCTCGGAGCACCAGCTTTGGAGCTTCAAGGAACGAAGAGCAGGGACGGCCCTATGAACTGCTTTGGCATCGAGTCAAAGAAAGCGCTCATCGCTTGCGGGATTTTTTGGATCAGCCTGATCTCGGGTTGTGCTTCTCTTTATCAACAAGCCATCGAGTTCCGCATTTCGAACGGTATTGCGTTCGAGTTCAATAGCGGACAATTTGATACTGTCGATATCCAACCTTCTGAAACGCAGATTTGGCGCGGCTCGGAATTAGTGGGCTCCGTAGCGACGATGGAAACCAACGCCGACTTTTCAACGGCAGTAGAGGAGGTCAGACAGGGTTATAAGGAAGCACAAAAATCCTCTGGTGACGTGACGGAACTGAATTTGGGCGAAGGAGTCTATGGGTTCTCTGCAACTGTAAACGGCTACACCACTGCGTTTATCGCCACGTCGAGCCCCCGTCATCATGGATTACGATTAGCACCGATGATGACGTTTTCTACGAAGTTTTATCCACACTGACGGTTCACGAGAGGCACCAATAATATTTGCCGCTAGTTAACACCACTGGCATTGTCTTAATTGAGCGGCTTATTAGCCGCCTCAGCCTGTAAACGCTCCACCAGCCAGACCTTGATAATCGATTGGCGGGTAACGCCAATACGTGCTGCCTCACGGTCCAGAGACTCCACGACCCAGGCCGGAAAATCAACATTGATTCGCTTTTGTTCCTGATTCACCCGCCTTGCAGAAGACAGATCAAGATCCCCGACAATATCTTCCTGGCCCTCATCAAACTTCTTGTCAAAATCTTTAGCTTTCATAAAGCTCAACCTCTTTCTTGCGGGAACGCCTGACCGAAATCAGGCGAGTACGCCCCGCCCGGTAAGTCACAACGGCCGACCAGTGCTTGTCCCCAATCTTGCCAATTAGCAGATATCGGGGCTCATCCACGCACTTTGCCTTTACTTCCAGCAAATACGGGTCTTTCCACAGCTGCTGGGCATCCACGAAATCAATACCGTGCTTGTCCAGGTTGGCCTGGCTTTTGGTTCCGTCAAATTCAAACACGTCCATGAGTATAAAATATTCCTTTTTTACTCAATCGACAAGAGACTACTACAAGACCTTGGCCGGCATCTCTCGTTTGGCTTCCAGATAGGGCGCCATCACATTGGCGACCCGGCAGATTCTGGCGTATTCCATTAGTCTACCCGGTAGGAAGGTTTTACAGGTGCGATAAAGCTCCAGGGCCTCCAGCACAACATCTATGCCGATGCGATTGCGGAACTTGAAACAGTCCGCCAGGGTTTTCTCAGGGTTGTAGACGTTGAGGACGATGCCATCCACGTCCACACGGTCAATGCCTGCACTGAAAGCCCGCCCGGAGAACCGGTATCCTGCCACCGGCGGATAGTCCAGCACCGGCAGGCGGGCATCCCGTTCCACAGCCAGATGTATCTGGTGAGGAATCTGGGTGGTGATGCCGTGCCAGTCCAGCGCGGAAATCAGGCAAAGTACAGAATGGGAGAAACGGGTGGCGGCGGCCATCAGGTCCGGATTTTCGATCTGGGGCAGATCCGCCAGCCGGTAGAGGCCACGGCTGACGGGCTCAATCAGACCCTCGTCCCGGAGCAGATAGAACTGGTAACGACTATAGCCGCGAGCCAGCGCCTCGCTCAGGCGGAGCTGGCCGCCATGCTGTCGGAACAGGCTTTGGAGTTCTGACCTCGAAGATCGGGCGGAGTCGGAGCCAGACAAATCGTCACCACTTATTTATATATGGTGACAGTTTGTCTGAATGGCATATGTCATTCAAGTATCGGCTTAGCTTGACCTTTCCCAAGGTCGATAATCAGTGCCACCGCATAATATTGCCGAGCTAGACCATAGCAAACCGCAAATTCGAACGTTAAGCTTGTCTGTTCATAAGCATCCGTGAAGTAGCCAGGTACCCGAGTTTGCAGAAAACGCCCCTACCAACCCAGACCGCCATCAGCCTTGGTGAGCTCATGTGCTCCGTCACCCGGGACTGGCTCTGGCAACCGGCGGAGCACTGGGTCCGGGAACGCAATCCGGGCAGCGTCCTGCATTGCCGGGTTGGGTCAGGCCAAGCCACCTACCACCGTTACGATTCTCGCGATCGACAGCATGTGATCACCTACGGTGCCCGAATGATTGCCGCCAAGCACCAGCCGGAGACGGCCAGCGGCTGGCTGTCGGGTCGGGAGATCCGGAAACGTGGGTACTTTGGTGGGGAACTGAGCACCCTGAATCTGCTGGCGCACACCTGCTGCCATGAGTTTGCGCATCTCCTGCAGCAAAGTGCCGGTCAGCGGTATCGGGGATCGGTGCACAACCGCCATTTCTACACCATTCTTGATGAGCTGCACGAGAGCGGGGCTGCGCAAACTACCCGTAAGGCCCTGGCAGAAAGGGCAAGGGAACAGGGCCTGACGCTACCGGATACGCCGTTCGAACCTGTGGACACAAGGCAACAGATGGCCCACTGGCAGGTGGGAGATACCGTACGATTCGGTACCGGCCGGCGGGAACTGCACGGGCAGATTATCCGGGTCAATCGCAAGACCTGTACCGTGGACGGTATCGGGCACTCAAAAGGAGTTCGTTACAGGGTCCCCGTGCAGATGTTGAGCCCGCTTACACCGCCTCGGTAGCCGAATCGAGGAGGCTCCGGATCTCTGGCACACAGGAACCGCAGTTGGTGCCACACTGAAGCTCCCGCCCCAGAGCATCAACGCTGTTGGCTCCCCGCCCGATTGCCCGCTGAATCTGTCGGTCCCCGACCTGGAAACAGCTGCAAACCAGGTTGCCTGCATCATCCCCATCCACGGCCTTTGCCGCCAGCAGGCCACGCCTACTCGCCTCGTCAAGCTCTGGCTGGCTAAAGCAGCTGACCAGCCAGTCCACCGATGGCAGAGCGTCCGGGTCACGATCCACCATGAGCACAGCCTCCAACTGGCCATTGCGCAAGCGCGCGGCCCGGAAGCGGCCTTCGCGGACATCCTCCATCACCAGCTGCGGCTGGCCGCCGAGCCAGTCCGGCACAGCACTTTCCCAATCCATGCTGCACTGCCCGGCAACGAACCAGCTATCGCAATCGGGCAGGACCTGTTTGGCCCAGTAGTCTGCCTTCCAGCGTTTCGGACGATCCCGTCGCACCAGCAAACGTCCATGCCAGCGGGCAGGCCAGTGGGTAAGGGTGGCACGACCGTGCTTGGCCTCCGGTTGCCCGGATATCGGGTCCACCAGGCTGTCAGTAAGCGCTGTAGCCAGACCCTGCCCGGTAAACTGATCGTTCCAGTGGATTGGTACAAACACCTCGCCACGTCGCTGCTCCGGCGCACTGCGGACCCGGCCGACAAAGTGCCCATGGGCACTGTTCAGTGTCGCCAATGCCCCGGGCGTGAGGGAAAGCGCCCGAATATCCTCGGGATGTACTTCAATGAACGGTTCGGGGCGGTGGGCCAGCAACCGGCTGGACCGGGCTGTCCGGGTCATGGTGTGCCACTGGTCCCGGATACGGCCCGTATTCACGATCAACGGAAACGCTTCACCTGGATTTCCGGCCGGTAATCGAGAGGCAATCGGGATCAGGCGGGCTCGACCGGTGGCGGTAGCAAACCGACCGTCAGTGAACAGTCGCCTGGAATCGGAGGTTGGCCCGGTAACCGGCCACTGCACAGGCTCCATGGCCTCGTATTGTTCGTCGGTCAGATCCGCCAACCCGGATATATTGAAAAAACGTTGACCGTCGTTCTCGAACCCCGACAACCGGGCATGTTCCCGGAAAATGTCCGCAGGACGCTCATAGTCAAACCCTGCCTGGTGTCCCAGGGCGCGGGCCACCGCACTGACGATCCACCAGTCCGGCCGGGCCTCTCCGGGCAACGGCAGAAAGCGCCGTTGACGGGAAATGCAGCGTTCGGAGTTGGTAACCGTGCCGTCTTTCTCACCCCAACCAGCCGCCGGCAACAGGATATCTGCATGGCTGGCGGTGTCCGTATTCCTGACGCAGTCAGACACAATGACAGTGGGGCACAGGTCCAGGGCCCGCCGGATACGATGGGTCTCGGGCAAACTGACCGCAGGGTTGGTGGCCATGATCCACAACACCTTGATGTCACCCCGCTCAACCGCATCGAACAAGTCGACGGCTTTCATGCCCGGCCCATCCGCGACCGCCTGCGTCTCCCAGAACCGGGCCACGCGGTCCCGTGCACCCGGACTGTCGTAGTCCATATGGGCGGCAAGGGTATTGGCCAGCCCGCCAACTTCCCGGCCTCCCATGGCATTGGGTTGGCCGGTCAGGGAAAAGGGGCTGGCGCCTGGTTTGCCCACCCGGCCTGTAGCCAGATGGCAATTGATAATGGCGTTGCCTTTATCCGTGCCGGCTGAAGACTGGTTGATGCCCTGGGAGAACGCCGTCACCGTGCGCTGCTCTTCTGCGAACCATCGGTAGAAGGTGATGACATCTTCGACCGGCAGTTCACAGACCCTGGACACCGCATCGGGCGAGGGGGCCGCAGATCTGGCAGCGCTGAGGCTGGCGTCAAATCCCTCGCAGTGGTGCGCGAGGTAACCTTGATCGAGAGCGTGGTGATCCGCCAGCCAGACCAGCAGACCATTGAACAGCACGGTATCTGTCCCAGGACGGAGAGCAAGGTGGAGATCCGCCAGGTCACTGGTCGCTGTCTTGCGCGGATCAATCACCACGACCCGGCGGCCGGGTCGCTTGGAAGCCTGCATTCGTTGATAAAGCACCGGATGCGCCCAGGCGGCATTGCTGCCCGCCAGCACCAACAGGTCGGCCAGCTCCAGGTCTTCATAACAGCCAGGAACCAGATCCCCGCCAAAGGCCCTTTTATGAGCAGCAACGGCAGACGACATACACAGGCGGGAATTGGTATCCACGTTTGGCGTTCGGATAAACCCCTTGGACAGTTTGTTGGCCACGTAATAGTCCTCCGTCAATAACTGACCGGAAAGATAGAAGGCCACTGAACCGGGCCCATGAAGAGCCACGGATTCACGAATCTGCCGGGCCACTTCCGCGACGGCCTCCGGCCAGGTCCTTTCTTGACCATGAACAACGGGCCTCAATAGTCGTCGATCCGGGGTCAGGGTTTCGTGCAATGCGGAGCCCTTCACGCACAGGCGGCCCAGGTTCGCCGGATGAGTCTCGTCCCCACGCGTTGCAGACGGCGCCGCATTCACTCCACAACCCACGCCACAATATGGACAGGTGGTTTTAACCGTCGCCGGTCTCTGGTTGATACCGGTCACAGGATCTCCTCGTGTTTCATAAAAAAAGCCCGCCAATCCGGATGCCTTTAAAGCGCATCTGGGGCGGGCTTCTTTGCCAATGGAATTACGTTGTCGTGAACAGTCTTATTTACGACTGCAATAAAAGGGCCATTCGGATCACGGGGGAAGGTAGCGGATGTCAGATACCGGATAAGGCGGCTCTCAACGATTCCATCCCCCTCATCAACGTAACAGAGGCTCCCGGTCAACCAACAACTCCGGTATCAAAGTGGTGCAAAACCGCTCTCCCACGCACTAAAACCAGACTTGTAACCACAGCCCATTCCCGCCGCTCAGTGAAAACGCCCCTCTAACTCACTGATTTAAGGTGCTACTCCGATCTGGCACGCCCCGTGCAAGACCTGAACCAGAGACGCGCGTTACGACTCAACAGAAAACTGATCCCCAGGCACAGGCGCCTGCTTTCCGGCAACGGAGGGCAGGCGTTCTTGCGTTTGGGCCACACAGAATGAGGTATATCCATGTCCACAGTTACACGACAAACCACCCGCTGGCTGACTCGAATTCTGCTAACAGCCACTTTCTGGACCGTCAGCACGGTGACTCAGGCGGAGATTGGTCCAGCCGAGAAGCCGGACCTCAAGCTCGGTTTTATCAAACTGACCGATATGGCGCCCCTGGCAATTGCCTGGGAACAGGGCTTCTTTATGGACGAAGGCCTTTTCGTGGAACTTGAAGCGCAGGCGAACTGGAAGGTGCTGCTGGACCGGGTCATCACCGGAGAACTGGATGGCGCCCATATGCTCGCTGGCCAGCCTCTTGGCGCCTCCATCGGCTACGGCACCCGGGCCGATATCATCACGGCCTTCAGCATGGACCTGAACGGCAATGGCATTACGGTTTCAAACGATGTCTGGGACACCATGAGCCAGCACATCCCCGACAATGCCGACGGCAGGCCCAAACATCCCATTAGCGCCAGCGCGCTGCGGCCGGTCGTGGAAGCAGCCCGGGATCGGGGCGAACGGTTCCGGATGGGCATGGTGTTTCCCGTGTCCACCCATAATTACGAGCTTCGCTACTGGCTGGCGGCCGGTGGCCTGAATCCCGGCTACTACGCGCCCCAACGAGGCGACACCAGCGGCACCCTGGAAGCCGACGTGCATCTGTCCGTAACTCCGCCGCCGCAGATGCCCGCCACCATGGAGGCGGGCACCATCCAGGGCTACTGCGTGGGTGAGCCCTGGAACCAGCAAGCGGTTTTCATGGGCATCGGCGTGCCGGTGATCACCGATTACGAAATCTGGCCGAATAACCCGGAAAAGGTCTTTGGGGTTACCCGGCAGTGGGCCGAAGACTATCCCAACACCCACCTGCGACTTTTGCGCGCCATGATTCGGGCCGCACATTGGCTCGATGAGAACAACAATGCCAACCGGGAAGAGGCCGTAAAAATCCTGGCCCGGCCCAGCTACGTGGGTGCCGATGAGGCGGTGATCGCCAACTCCATGACCGGCACCTTCGAGTATGAAAAAGGCGACATTCGCGAGGTTCCGGACTTCAATGTCTTCTTCCGGTATCACGCCACCTACCCCTATCCGTCCGATGCCATCTGGTACCTCACCCAGATGCGCCGTTGGGGCCAGATACCCGAGGCCAAGCCAGACGACTGGTATATGGAAACCGCAGCCCGGGTTTACCGGGCGGACATCTACGAGCAGGCGGCCCGTTCACTCATTGCAGACGGCACCTTGGAGGCATCGGACTTCCCGGATTTCGAGACCGAAAACTTCCAGCGCCCGCACCAGGGCGAGCTGATTGACGGTGTCGCCTTCACCCCCCGGACACCAAACGCCTATATCGACAGTTTCGACATCGGCCTGAAAGGTTCGCAAACCCCGTAAGCGGGTTAGCAAGGAGATTTTAACCATGACTACGATCACTTCGGCCAGAAACACACCCCAGCCGCCGCGCTGGCTGGGCCAGAGACTCAAGTCCATCGGTGCATCGCTGACACCCGCTCAGCTCGCCACTAAAGGGCGCCAGATGCTGCTGCCATTGATAGGGATCCTGGTGTTTATCGGTTTCTGGCACATGGCCGCACCACAGGTGGATACCTCCCTGGGAAGTTTTCCGGGCCCCGGACAGGTCTGGGAACAAGCGGGACAGCTCTGGCAGGAGCACGCCAACCAGCGCGAACGGGCCGACAAGTTCATTGCCATGCAGGAAGAGCGGAACGCCCGCATTCTGGCAGACAATCCAGAGGCTGAGGTCAGGATCCGAAGCTACCCGGGCGCACCAACTTTCCCCGATCAGATCATAACCAGCCTGATCACGGTTTTGGCCGGATTCATCGTGGCCACTGCCATCGCAGTGCCCCTGGGCATCGTGGTGGGGCTGAACCGCCACTTCCAGGCGGCGGTCAACCCGCTGATCCAGGTGTTCAAACCGGTTTCGCCGCTGGCCTGGCTGCCACTGGTGACCATGGTGGTCTCGGCGACCTATGTGAGCGATGACCCGATGTTCGAGAAGTCCTTCCTGACCTCCATGATCACGGTCACCCTGTGCAGCCTGTGGCCCACGCTGATCAATACCAGCGTTGGTGTGGCTGCGGTCAATCCGGACCTGCTGAACGTGTCCCGAGTTCTGCGACTGTCCTTTTGGACCCATGTCCGCAAGGTGGTGTTGCCGTCTTCAGTACCGATGATTTTCACCGGTCTGCGTGTATCACTTGGCATCGCCTGGATGGTGCTGATCGCGGCCGAGATGCTGGCCCAGAGTCCCGGGTTGGGCAAGTTCGTCTGGGATGAATTCCAGAACGGCAGCAGCCAGTCCCTGAGTCGGATTATGGTGGCGGTCCTGGCCATCGGTTTTATCGGGTTTGTGCTGGACCGGGTGATGCTCCTGATTCAACGCAAGGTTGCGTGGAACGAATAAATATCTGGATAGGAGAGTGACATGAGCAAAACACATTTGGAGCTGACCGGCGTCGAAATGGCGTTCGATACACCCAAGGGGGCATTTATCGCCCTGGATAACATCAATCTGAAAATCCGGAAAGGCGAATTCGTATCCCTGATTGGCCACTCCGGTTGTGGTAAATCCACGGTGCTGAACATTGTCGCCGGACTGCTTCAGGCCACCAAGGGCGGCTGTGTACTGGATGGCCATGAAGTGAATTCGCCCGGGCCGGAACGGGCAGTGGTGTTTCAGAACCATGCGCTGATGCCCTGGCTGACGGTGTACGAGAACGTTGAGCTGGCAGTGCAGCAGGTGTTTCGGAAAACCATGGGCAAGCAGGAGCGGCGTGACTGGATTCATCACAATCTGGAACTGGTGAACATGGCCCACGCGGCAGACAAGCGACCGGGTGAGGTATCCGGTGGCATGGCCCAGCGGGTGGGCATTGCCAGAGCCCTGGCCATGAAACCCAGTGTTCTGTTGATGGACGAGCCGTTCGGCGCGCTGGATGCTCTGACGCGGGCCCACCTGCAGGACTCACTGATGGAGATTCAGCAGGAGTTGAACAACACCGTCATCATGATCACCCACGACGTGGACGAGGCGGTATTGCTGTCAGACCGGATTATCATGATGACCAACGGGCCCGAGGCTACCGTGGGCGAGGATCTCTACATTGATCTGCCCCGGCCGCGCAACCGGGTGACTCTGGCGGACAACCCGGAGTACGTTCATTACCGGCAGGAGGTACTGCGTTTCCTTTACGAGAAACAGCGCAAGCTGGAACACATCTCTTCACGCCGTCCGGAAAGGCCGGAAGCCTCCGACGACAAACAACCGAAGGCCCGCGCTGCCAGAGCCTAGGACTGTTCCATCACTTCAGCACGTCAGCCATGGATACCAAGGCCCGGGCTACCTCGGGCAATTTCCGGCCCTGGTCCATGGCGAGTTTTCGCAATACCCGGTGAGCTTCGTCGTTGCTGATCCTGCGATGCTCCATCAGCAGCAGCACCGCTTTTTCCTGGGTTTTGCGGTCTTCCAGCGCTTCTCTGGCACTTTGCAGCTCATCGGTCATCTGTTGGAGTCGCCGGGTCTGCTCCTGAACCAGGTCGAAGATGGAACGGCCAAACTGCTGGCCGATACCATCGCTGGCCCAGGATTCGCCGGCCTGTTGGTCGTTTCCGGAATCGCACAGCACCAACATGGGTTGGGACGACGGTTCCTGGGCGCCCAGGGAGGCAACCAGGGTTTCCTGGTGGGCCAGCGAGTTTCTGGCGTCGGCAAAACGCTCGGTGCAGCGGGCGTGAAAACAGCCCTCTACGGAATCCTCTATCGTTTTGAGCTCATCCATCCGCTCAGACATGAGCCTGAACCATTCATCGGCCAGTGCCGGATCCAGATCTTTATAACGACCTATGGCAGTGCCTCGCTGACGAAGCCTTTCAATCTCCGCCTCACGAGGGTTTTCGCGCAGTTTTTCCCACAGATCCAGGGAACCGTCATCGGCAAAGCTGTTAAACACCTCAAAACAGCGCTCTTGCGCCTCAATCAGGTGCGCCATGCGCTCTGACAGTGCACGATCAAACCGGCCACTGGAAAACCCCGCCGAACCGACAGCCCGCTCCTGCCCACAAAACTCTTTGCCGTTCATCAGATGTACCATGGCTACCAGAAGCCCGGCTATGGTGGGGTCAACGGCGGTATCCGCAGCCTCAAATACCACCGCAATCAGGTTGTGGATCAGGGTGCTGTAATCCTCGGTGGCAGAGGCCGCCGTGACTTTCCGGGCAACCACACACCGCCGAAGTTCCGGCAGCCCCTCAAGGCCGTGAAGGGCACTCGCAAGCTGGTTAAGTAGGCGACTACTGACTGGATGCGCCGTCAGCTCCTCGTGAATCTCGGCAAGGGCCTGCTCGAACTCCGAGCGTAGCCGATCCGACGTCGCGACCAGGTGTTTCCGCTCCTGGGCAAATTTTTCGCCGGAAGAACCAAGAAACACGTTAGAGGCACCCCGCTCGCACTGCAGTGCATGTACCAGATTGCTGATGCACTGCACCAGTTTGCCCATCTGCAGGAAGTACTGGAGATTCATCAACTCGCAGCTTTTCGAGGCAATCAGGTAATCACCTGCCGAGGGCGAATTAGGGGCAGGGGCGCGCTTGGTGTTCATGACAGACTCCGGAGGCAGACAGCCTCAATTACGACAATCGAGTTCAGGCCGGTTGTCCTTGTAACCAGCCTCATACCCCCTGCTCAGCAATTACCGCGCCACCGCATCTGGCCCAAAACCGTGCAATCCGCCCCTTCGCAGGGCAGCTTTCGCCTTATCACAGTGCCCGGAGCAAACCCGTAAAAATCTAACCAACTGATTTTAAAGGTTTCCAAGAACTGGCACGAAGATCGCTTTGCAAGAAGCAAGGACGAACGTCCCGGCCAAGGATCAGGCCGGACCATCAGATCATTGTTGTTGGCATTGGCGCCGGACCATCGATTTCCCTTCTGGGAATAGATGCTCCGGCTTTTTTTGTTTGGTCGGAAAAGTACAGGTTCGAGCGAAATGACAGGACACACTGAATCGACACTGGTGATTTGCGGGCACGGCATGGTTTCACAACGCCTGCTGGAAGCTCTCTGCCGTGAGCGAGTCAGACCGTTTGCCCGCATCATCGTGTTCAATGGCGAGGCATCCGCTGCCTACAACCGGATACAACTCTCAGGACTGCTTGCCGGTGAAACCGACGAAGCCGCTCTGACGTTACAGCAGGACAAGTGGTTTCGGGACAACGGCATTGAGGTGTGCACTGGCGAACCGGTGGTCTCCATCAATCGTGAAAATAAGACGGTGACCACCACAACCGGTCGGGTTCAGCGCTACACCCACCTGGTGCTTGCGACCGGTTCGCGTCCCGCGAAACCGGGGCTGCCGGGCCAGGATCTCCCTGGCGTGATGACCTTTCGGGATCTGGACGACGCCAGAACCCTGATCGATGCTGCTCGCAAGCACCGCCGAGCAGTGGTGATTGGCGGCGGTTTCCTGGGCCTGGAGGCAGCTGAGGGGCTGCGCCAACGCGGTATGGCCGTCACTCTCCTGCACCGCAGCAGTCATCTCCTGAACCGCCAACTCGACGAGATCGGCGGCCAACTCCTCCAACAACACATGGAAGAACGCGGCGTGAGTGTTCGCACCGCGGTTGCTCCCAAAGCCCTGCTTGGACGATCCATGGTCAGAGCGGTGCAACTGGACGACGAAACCCTGATCAGCACCGATCTGGTTCTCTTCGCCACTGGCATCACGCCGTCTGCAGAGCTTGCCCGGTCTGCGAGCCTGGAATGCGATCGCGGCATCCTAGTGGACGGACAACTACGTACCAGCGACCCGGCAATCTCTGCACTGGGCGAGTGCTGCCAGTTGGGAGACATCACCTTCGGGCTGGTGGAACCCGGATACCAGCAGGCCGAGGTGCTTGCAGGCGTGCTCAGCGGAAACACTCCAGACGCCAAGTATCGGCCGGTGGATACACCAACCCGCCTGAAAATCAGCGGCGTTCCCATTTTTTCCTGCGGCCAGATCAGCCCCGATGGAGAAACCGAATCGGTGGTCTGGCAGGACCACGAACAGAGTCACTATTGCCGACTACTCATCCGCAACCAGCGCCTCACCGGCGCGGTGTTGCTTGGTGATACCCGGGACGGACCCTGGTACAGCCAGCGCATCCTGCAACAGGACGATATTTCCCGGTACCGGGACTTCATAGCATTCGGCAAGAACTACTGCGAAGCAGCGGCATGAGCCTTCAGCCAGCTGCCCCGAAAGAGGACAGACCCATGAGCAAGAAAACCCTGATCGTCGTCGGCAATGGCATGGTCGGCCATCACTTCCTGGAGCAGTTCTGCGCCAGTCCGGCGGCCGACGACTACGAAATCATCGTGTTTGGCGAGGAGAAACAGCTGGCCTATGACCGGGTTCATCTGTCGGAGTATTTCGGTGGTTCCACCCACGCCGATCTCGCGATGGGCACATTGGAGTGGTACACCGAGCAAGGCATTCAACTGCATCTTAACGAGCAGGTGACCGGCATTGACCGGGAAAATCGCACACTTGAAACGCCCCGGAGCAGCTACCGGTACCACGAACTGGTGCTGGCCACCGGCTCCTATCCGTTCGTGCCGCCGATTGAGGGCAATGACCGGCCCCACTGCCTGGTGTACCGCACCCTTGATGACCTGGATGCCATTCGCGCCAGCTCCGAAGGTGCCCGTACCGGTGTGGTCGTCGGCGGTGGCCTGCTGGGGCTGGAAGCAGCCAACGCGCTCAAGAGCCTGGGACTGGCAGCCCACGTGGTGGAGTTTGCCCCCCGGCTGATGCCGGTTCAGCTTGATGCCGACGGCGGCGCCCTGCTGCGTCACAAAATCGAGGAACTGGGCGTTCAGGTGCACACAGAGAAGGCAACCACTGCCATTGTCGAGGGCAAGGACGCTCGCCTTCGCATGAACTTCAGCGACGAGTCCTTCCTGGAAACAGACCTTATCGTGTTCTCGGCCGGCATTCGTCCCCAGGATGCGCTGGCCCGGGCCAGTGGCCTGGAGATCGGCGAGCGCGGCGGCATCGTGATCAACAATCACTGCACCACTTCCGATCCCCATGTGCACGCCATTGGGGAGTGCGCGCTCTGGGAACAAAAGATTTTCGGCCTGGTTGCGCCCGGATACACCATGGCCCGCACCCTGTCCGCTGCGCTGAACGGTGATCGCGAGACGGCCTTCACAGGTGCCGACATGAGCACCAAACTGAAGTTGCTGGGCGTGGACGTGGGTTCCATTGGCGACGCCCATGCCCAGACCCCGGGCGCTCGCAACATCCGCTTCAACGATGAGCAGGCCGGTCATTATCGCCGCATGGTGATCAGTGAAGACGGTAAAACCCTGTTGGGCGCCATTCTGGTAGGCGACAACAGCCACTACGACACCCTTTTACAATACGCCCTTAACGGCATCACGCTGCCGGAGAATCCGGAAACCCTGATCCTGCCGGAAAGCCAGGGCGGGGCACCAGCCCTGGGCCCCGACGCCCTGCCGGAGACTGCCTCCATCTGTTCCTGTCACAACGTCACCAAGGGCGATATCTGTGGCGCCATCGACGCCGGCTGCTCAGACCTTGGCAGCGTCAAGTCCGAGACCAAGGCCAGTACCGGCTGCGGCGGCTGTACGGCGCTCCTGAAGAACGTGGTGGACAGCGAGCTGGAAAAACGTGGCGTGGAGGTCAGCAAGGATCTTTGCGAGCACTTCCCGTACAGCCGCCAGGAGCTGTTCCACATTGTGAAGGTGAATGGCATTCGCACCTTCCGCACCCTGATCAGCCAGCATGGCAAGGGCCACGGCTGCGACATCTGCAAGCCGGCGGTGGCCTCGATCCTCGCCACCTGCTGGAACGAGCACATCCTGGCCACGGATCACGTGCCGCTGCAGGACACCAACGACACCTTCATGGCCAATATGCAGAAGAACGGCACCTACTCGATTGTGCCGCGCATCCCGGGTGGTGAGATCACGCCGGACAAACTCATCGTGCTGGGTGAAGTGGCCAAGGAATACGACCTGTACACCAAGATCACCGGCGGCCAGCGGGTGGACCTGTTTGGCGCCACCCTGAGCCAGTTGCCGGAGATCTGGGAAAAGCTGATCGCCGCCGGCTTCGAGACCGGCCACGCCTACGGCAAGTCACTTCGTACCGTGAAATCCTGCGTCGGCAGCACCTGGTGCCGCTACGGCGTGCAGGACAGCGTGGGCATGGCGATTCGCCTGGAGGACCGCTACAAGGGCCTGCGGGCGCCCCACAAGGTGAAGATGGCGGTGTCCGGCTGCACCCGGGAATGCGCCGAAGCCCAGAGCAAGGACTTTGGCGTGATTGCGACGGAAAACGGCTGGAACCTGTACGTCTGCGGCAACGGCGGCATGCGGCCCCGCCACGCCGACCTGTTTGCCACGGATCTGTCGGACGAGGAATTGATCCGCACCATTGATCGGGTGGTGATGTTCTACGTGCGCACCGCCGACAGGCTGCAGCGCACCAGCGTCTGGATGGAGAACCTTGAAGGCGGCCTGGAGTACCTGAAGCAGGTGGTGCTGGAGGACAGCCTGGGGATTGGTGCGGAGCTGGAGGAGCACATGGAGGGGATTGTCGGTACCTACCAGTGTGAGTGGAAGACGGCCGTCGAGGATCCGGAAAAGCGGAAGCGGTTCCGGGAGTTTGTTAATGCGCCTTCGCAGAGCGATCCGGTGCAGGAGTGGACTGTTGAGCGAGGGCAGCGTCGGCCTGTTTTGGAGACTGAGTCTGCGTAGTCTGCGGGTTTGGCGTTTTGAGCAAGGCGCCATGGGGATACTTTTCTTCTGGGAAAAACAACTCGCTTCGCTCAGACATCTTTTTCCCGCCAGAAAAGCACCTCCATACCACCTCGCTCGCCAAGCTTTGGTGGTATCGCATCAGAAAATCATTGAGATAAACGCGGAAGGATTAGGAGAAACACAATGAAACCACGCACTCGTTGGGAAGCAGTTTGCACGGTAAACGACCTGGTACCGGAATCCGGCGTTGCAGTCTGGACAGACGAAGGACCGGTCGCGGTGTTTTATCTTCCGCACCGGCTGCCCGCACTGTTTGCCATCAGTCACACGGACCCGTTCAGCGGCGCCAATGTGCTGGCCCGGGGGATTACCGGGGATCTGAAAGGGGAGCCGGTGGTGGCCTCGCCGCTATACAAACAACATTTCAGCCTGCGCACCGGTGTCTGTCTGGAAGACGATGCCGTAAGGGTCAAAACCTACCCTGTCCTGCTGGACGGCAACCAGATCCGCTTGGAGGTCCGGGCCAACCAGCGAGAATCCATCGCGGCCTGAGCCCTTAACAATGCCGGCGCGTGGTATGGGAGTTCTTTGTGCAGGGGAAAAGATGTCTGAGCGAAGCGAGTTGCTTTTCCCCGGAACAAAGACCTCCCATGGCGCGTGACGGCGCTACTCCCAGGTCAGACCTCCCCAGAACGGCGCAACCGCCATCGCTCGCGCCAGCCCAGAACGAAGATGGTCAGTGACGGCAGGAAGGTCACCGTTACGATGGCAGCCCCCAGCAGGCCGAACAGGACGATGGCGCCTACGCCCCGGTAGAGCTCGGTGCCTTCGCCGGGCAGGAACACCAGGGGCGAGAGGCCGCAGATGGTGGTGAGGGTGGTCATGGCGATGGGGCGCAGGCGGGTCTGTACGGCGCTGGTGACGGCCTGCACCACGGTAACGCCTTTCTGGCGCAGGTTCTGGCGGGCCTGGTCCACCACCAGGATCGGGTTGTTCACCACCGTGCCCATCAGGATCAGGAAGCCCAGCATGGTGATCATGTCGAAGGGCTGCCTCAGAGGCTGCAGGCCGAGCATGGGCAGCAGGCCACCCACCAGGTTCATCAGGGCCAGGCCCACGATGCCGCCAGCCACACCAAGTGGGATGGCGGTCATGATCAGCAGCGGGAAGCCCCAGTGGGCGAAGATGGCCACCAGCAGCAGGTAGACAATGGCGATGGCGATGATGAAATTGCCGGTCAGCGCTTCCCGCGTGGCGTTTAACTGGTCGCTGGCACCGGAGATATCGACGTCCACATTCGCCGGCAAGGCACCACTTTCGCGCATGGACTGAAGCAGTTCCGTGCGTACCCGTTCAACGCCGGCCTCAAGCGGCACATCGTCCGGGGGAATCACGTTCAGGGTCACGGTGCGGCGACCATCCACCCGGCGGACGGTGCTGGTATCCACGGTTTCCTCTATGGTGGCGAGGCTGGACAGGGGCAGGGTCGCGCCCTGGGGCGTGTGCACTATGATATCGGGCAGACTGTCCAGTGACGGATTGCGACCCTCGCTGCCATACACATAGATATCGATCTTTTCGTCGTCCAGAAAGAAGTCGTCCACGTAGCTGCCCTCGGTCAGGGAGGCCACGGTGAATCCAATGCCTTCGGCACCCAGGCCAAGCTCCGCTGCACGATCCCAGTCGGGCATGATCTGGATCAGCGGTTGTGCCAGAGACAGCGTGGAGGGCTGGCTCTGGATGCGGGGATGGTCGAAGATTTCCTCCGCCCGCTGGTAGGCGGCATTCGCGGCGCTGTATACCGAGACGAGGTCCGGGCCGGAGATGTCCAGGTTGATGCTGCGGGTGCCGCCGTCGTTGCTGGAAATGATGGAGCCCTTGGCCGCGAAGGCTCGCATGCCCGGGAACTGTTCATAGAACCGGGTGATCTCGTCCATCAGGGCTTCGATATGCCGCGGGTTCAGGGTCTCTGCAATGATCCGGATCCGGGTTGGCGTTACCTGCATATTGAGATAGGCCATGGGCGGCACGCTGGTCTCGCCGGCGGCATAGGCCTGGCCATCGGCGTTCACGTGGGGCAGGAAATAATCCTCTACCTGTCGGGCAATGGCTTCCATCTCCTGCAGGTTATAGCCGGGCGGCGCGGACATGGCCGCAAAGGTCTTGGGTTCCTCACCCTCCGGCAGGTATTCGGCGGGCGGAGTCAGCACGAAGATCACCCAGAGGCTGACACCCACGGTTGCCGCTATGACCAGAACACGACGCACCGCGCCATTCACCAGCCAGCGCACCGCCGCCATGGCGGCCCGACTCCAGCGACCCGAGGTCTCATTGCCGTATTCATCCGTTTGCATACCCCGGCGACCGAAATCCAGCCGGGCACAGAGGGTGGGTATGATGGTTATGGCCACCAGCATGGACGCCAGAATGGCGGCGGAGATCGCAATTGCCACGTCGGAATACAGCTGTCCGGCTTCTTCCTCGATGAACAGGATCGGCAGGAATACCAGGATGGTTGTGGTGGTGGACGCCAGCACCGCCGGCCAGACTTCCCGCACGCCCTTGAGGGCCGATTCGAAACGGTCCAGCCCCAGACGTCGGTGTCGCTCGATATTCTCCAGCACCACGATGCTGTTGTCGACGGTCATACCGATGGCAAAGGCGATGCCCGCCAGGGAAATCACGTTGATCGTACGACCGGTGATCAGCAGCCCGATAAACGCGGCAATGGCGCACAAAGGGATGCCCACCACACCCGCAAACGTCGCTCTACCTGATCGCAGAAACAGGAACATCACCAGGGTTGCGAAGGCGGCGCCAATGCCCAGGTTGGTCCAGACGTTGGCTACAGAGGCTTCCACATAACGGGCATCGTCTGCGGTCAGGCCCAGTCTCATGCCGGCCGGCTCAAGCACCTCCCGGTTGATCGCGGCCACTTCATCCATCATCGCGTGCTTGATATCGATGACGTTGGACCCACTCTCGCGACGAACCTGCAGGCCAATCACCCGCTGTCCGTTAACAACGGACAATTCCCGAATGCGTGAATGCCCCTGCCGAACCTCGGCAACCTCACCCAGGCGCACCACGCTGTCACCCTGCCTTCGAACCACCAGTTGCTCCAGGGATTCAACGTCATCAAAGCGCCCAACCGTGCGCAGGAGGTACCGGCGCTTGCCGGCATCAATCTCGCCACCGGAAATGTCCTGGTTGCGACTGACAATGGCATCACGCAGATCGAGCAAGCCCAGGCCCCGCTGGGCCAGGGCCGCTTCGTCCACAATAACCTGCATCTGCCGGTCGGCACCGCCGCCGACGGTGACCTCGGAAACACCCGGAACACTCTCCATCCTTGGCCGAACGCGGTCTTCAATAAAATCGCGCATCAGTTCGATATCCAGTTCCCTGGGGTTGCCCTCCAGGGTGGCGATGCGGAAATACATGAACGCGTTGGAGGAGAAGGACGCCGCCACGATGCGCGGCTCATCGACGTTTCTCGGATAATCCGGGACCTGGCTCAGGGCATTATTAATCTGGATCAGCGTCTCGGTGATATCGACGCCGAACGGGAACTCCAGCTCGATTTCGGCTGCACCGCTGGACGCGGTGGAGGTCATTCGACTGAGATTGGGAACATTGCGCAGGAAACGTTCCTGCTCGATCAGGATGTCTTTCTCGATGTCCTGGGGAGTGGCGCCGGGCCAACTGGTTTCCACCGTCACCGTGCGCACTTCCAGATCCGGAATCATCTGGACCGGAATTCGAAGTGCGGCGGCGGCCCCGAGGATGGCCACAATCAGGGCAATCACGGCGACCAATGTGCCGTGGCGGATTATGCCGGCAAACATCAGCGGCTCTCCCGTTCGGCAATGCGAACGCTGATGCCCTCGCTCAGGGACTCGTTGCCACGGACCACCACCCTCTGATCTGCCTCAAGGCCACTGGTGACCTCTACCCGGCCCTCAAAGGCGGTACCAAGACGCACCCGCTTTTCGCTCACGGTCCAGGTAGTTTCATCCTCCGGTTCGGCGATCCATACGGTGGTTCGCCCTTCGGGATACCGGTTGATGGCATCCCGTGAGACCGTCAGGCCACGCTCGCCGGTCGTCACGCGCAGAACTGCCTGTGACGACATGCCCGGTAGCAGCTTCACCGAATCGGGCTTTATCGCTCGGAGAAGAAAGGTTCTGGACCGGGGGTCATTGACCGGCACCAGAACGTCGATGGTTGCTCGGGTCAGCTCCTGCCCGTTCTGCACCAGAAGCCGGCTGTTGTCGTCGATACGTTTGTAGAAGGACTGGGGTACCCGGAAATCCAGACGCAGGTTGTCGGTATCAACCAGCGTCAGCAGCTGGTCACCCGGGGTAACCCATTCACCAATATCCCTGGAGCGTTGGCTGACCACACCGTCAAAGGGCGCTGTCACGCGATGGCGGTCGGCCCGGACTTCCACCTGTCGGCGGACAGCTTCCAGGCGTGCTAGCGCCGCCTCGCTGGCCGCCACCTCACTTTCCCGGGCACTGACTTCGGTAGCCGCAATATTGCGGCCCGCACCCACAGACCTGGCCTCACGCAGCCGGCGCTGCGCCTCATCAAGACGACTGCGTGCCTCTTCCTCATCGGCCCTCGCGGCCGCCAGCTCCCAGGTGACCATCTCATCGTCGAGCTCGACCAGCACATCGCCCCGGGAAACACGGTCCCCGGTTTCCACCCGAACCGCCTCCAGCAGGCCGGCCACTGCCGCCGACAAACCGGAGACCCGCAGGGCATTTACCGTGCCGTTCAGGGTCACTTCCTCGATGATATTTTCCGACGAGACGGTTTCCAGCTGGACACCTGGCAGGTCCTGGGCAGCGGTAGACAACGAAAACAGGCCGCACAGAAACAAGAGAACGCCATGCAGGCTCTTGATGAGAGTTCCCACGTCCTTTCTCCAAGATTCATTTTGATGGATGCAGTTACTAACCTTAGTTCATGGCTTACGTTGAAAAACCCCGTCCGGACCTTGGACACGGTTTGGCCCATCCGGGTGAGGGAATGCGAACCGGGGTCAATTCCGTTGCCAGCTATCTGAGCTACTATTGTGGCAACACCAATTACAAGGACGCCCCGTGAAACCTCTCAGCCCGACGGATCAGCTTTTTCTATGGCTGGAAAAGCGGCAGCAGCCCATGCATGTGGGCGGTCTTCAGCTGTTTTCTTTTCCCGAGGACGCACCGGATGACTACGTCGCCCAGCTCGCCGACCGGCTCAGGCAATTCACCAAAGTAACGCCGCCGTTCAACCAACGCCTGGATTACCGGTTCGGCCAGCCAGTCTGGGAGGAAGACGAGCATCTGGATCTGGAGCACCACTTTCGTTTCGAAGCGCTACCGACGCCGGGACGGGTAAGAGAGCTGTTGTCGTTTGTTTCGGCGGAACATTCCCACCTGATGGACCGGGAGCGACCACTGTGGGAGTTCCATCTGATTGAAGGGCTGGGGGAGCGCCAGTTTGCCGTCTATATCAAGGTACATCATGCCCTGGTGGACGGCGTATCGGCCATGCGGATGGTCACCCGGATGCTATGCCAGGATACCGGCGAACGGGACATGCCGCCGATCTGGGCCATGCCACCCCGCCCGTCCCGTGAAACGGAGGATGGTGGCCCCTCCCTGTGGCGCAGTGTCGGCCATCTACTGGGTGAATCCGGCAAACAACTGGGCACGGTGCCCACCGTGGCCCGGGAACTGCTTAGAACCATCAACAACGCCCGCAAGGACCCGGCCTACTCCTCCATCTTCCACGCACCCCGCTGCATCCTGAACCAGAAGATTACCGGCTCCCGGCGCTTCGCGGCGCAATCCTATGAACTCAGTCGGATAAAGGCGGTATGTAAAATCTACAGGACCACGGTGAATGACGTGGTGATGGCCATGTGTGCTACTGCGCTGCGCAGCTATCTGATGAACCGGGACGCGCTGCCGGAGAAACCGCTGATCGCTATGGTCCCGGTATCCCTGCGCCGGGATGACAGCTCAGGCGGTAACCAGGTGGGTGTGATCCTCGCTTCGCTGCACACCGATGTCACCAGCCCGGTCACCCGGCTGATGCAGATCCATGAGGATGTGAAAGCCGCCAAGGACCGCTACGCCCACATGTCCCCGGAAGAAATCATCAACTACACCGCCCTGACCCTGGCGCCGGCAGCGTTCCATCTGCTCACCGGCATGGCTCCGAAATGGCAGACCTTCAATGTGGTGATCTCCAACGTGCCTGGGCCACGGGAGACCTGCTACTGGAACGGCGCAACCCTGGACGGCATGTACCCGGTCTCCATCGCCATGGACCGCCTGGCCCTGAACATGACCCTGACCAGTTACGGCGACCAGGTAGAATTCGGCCTCATCGGCTGCCGCCGCACGCTACCCAGCCTGCAGCGGATGCTCGACTACCTGGAAGAAGCCCTGGTCGAACTGGAGACCGCCGCCGGCCTGTAAGCAGCTCGATCAGCCGAAGCGGCGCTCTTCGTTGCGGATGGAGATCTGGTTGTTCAGGGTCCAGAAGTCATACAGCACACCAATCAGGAACAGGCCGCCGGTCAACAGGTAGATGATGCCGGTAATCCACTTGCCCATGTACATCCGGTGAATCCCGAACACACCCAGGAAGGTCAGCAGGATCCAGCCGATGTTGTAACTGACTTCACCTTCCCGGAACCGCAGGTCCGCCTCCCGGTCCATGGCCGGGATCAGGAACAGGTCGATGATCCAGCCGATGAACAACAGCCCCAGGGTAAAGAACCAGATGGTGCCGGTAACGGGTTTGCCGTAGTAAAACCTGTGGGAACCAAGGAATCCGAAGATCCAGAGCAGGTAGCCGATCAGTTTGCTGTGAGTATCTGGCCTTTGGGTCATGTTCGTTTTCATCCTTTTGGGTTGGTGTCTGGTTTCAATTATGGCCCTAGCCTGGTTGATTTGGGGGCTGGCCGGGGGGAAGGAATTTTTTCCGTCGGGAAAAACAACTCGCTTCGCTCAGACATCTTTTTCCTGTCGGGAAAATATTCCTTCCCCCCGTCCATCCACACATTGTGGCATAGGAAAGAAAAGACAAATTAAGACAGTGCAATAAAAACGTGGACGGCATTCTCAACTGTCAGCAGGGCGTGGGGTGGGGCATTATTTTTTCGGGGAAAAAGATGTCTGAGCGAAGCGAGTTGTTTTTACCCGAAAAAATAATGCCCCACCCTGCGACCACGCTCCAAACTAAGAGGCCCGGAAAGATCAGGGACCAACCTCCGGAGCCGGATCCGGACCACCCTCACGAAACTCGCTGGCCGACTTGCCGGTCCACTTTCGGAAAGCCCGGCTGAAGTTGGACAGGTCCGCATAACCCAACTCATAGGCAATCTCGCTGACGGACTGGTTGGTATAGCGGAGTAACTGGATCGCCCGGTCTTTCAGAACCGACTCGAGGATTTCACGGTAGCTGGTATCGCGGTCGGCCAGCCGGCGTTTCAGGGTTCGGGACGAGACGCAGAAACGCTCGGCCATGGCTTCCAGGGACGGCAAGGGGCCGGGCATCATCCGGAGCATGTTCCGGATGGCCAGGACAATGTCACCCTGCTCTTTCAGGGCCTTCTGGAGCTCGAACTCACACTGATCTCGGGCCATGCGGGAGGCTTCGGCGTCGGCCAGGCGCATGCGCACTTCCAGAAGCTCCCGGGGGAACACCATCATTTCATCCGGCTGGCCGTATTCGAATCGGACCGGTAGCTGGTTCGCAAACTGCCGGTAGCAGAGCGGCTCCGGCGCGCTCAGGCGAACGGTGACGCCCGGGAGCTTGCCGTCTTCCAAAGGAAAGCCGTGTCTGGCAGCGTCTTCCCGGTCCAGGAGCTGTTCGGTCAGCAGGATCAGGGTGGCGCTCACGGTCTCGGCGAGAAACGGATAGAGGCCGGGCACTTCGAATTCGGTGCACAGCTTTACCAGCACCTGATCCCCTGCTTCGGACTGGCTCATACTGAGGAACGGCACCCGCAAATGCAGGTAACGGCGCACGGAATCCAGGGCATCGGCGAAGGTGGGGCTGGTGAGGGCCGCGAAGCCCAGGGTGCCGTGAATGGTCAGGCGCAGTTCGCGGGCCAGCATGAAACTGAGACCGTCCTGCCCGGCCAGGTTCACGGCCCGCTTGGCCATGATGATGGCATCGGTGACAAAGACCCGGCTGTCGTTGGACTTGAGATCGTCCGCGGAGAATTCGAGCCCTTCATAGAGTGACCGGTCGTTATACCCCAGTTGCCGGACGGTTTCGGCCAAGACCCGCAGGTAAGCGCCCGGCACCAGGAACAATCCCAGCATCTGCCGTTCTTTGTCCGGACCAGTTGGGCTCATTGGCATTCCTTATTATTGGGGTGGCTGAAGCACTTCAACTGACTCTATCAGATGCCTCTTGCCGCTACAGTGGGGCCCGGTACACCATGCTCGCCGTCAGCATGGCCAATCAAATCCCGGGCCGTGTCCCATCCTGATCGACTGGCGTCCCATTTGCGCATTCCTGCCCGACGTTGACTGCCCCACACTGGAGCCATGACATCAGCCAGAGTGAGGAGTACACACATGCTGAGCAACAAAACCGCAGAAAACAAAGCGGCTCCCGTTACCCGGGCCTCAAACACCCCGGACAACGTCACCATCATCGCCCAGCGCATGGGGTTCGAGTTTGGCGAGCAGGTACCCCGTTACTGGGTCGACAACAGCTACACCATCAGCCACATCATGAATGCGCTCTCGGTGCTGTTCCCCCAGGGCGAGCAGTTCTTTGTCGATTCGGTAAGGGCGTTCCGGGACAAGATCTCCGATCCCAAGCTCAAAGAGGAGATACGCGGGTTCATTGGCCAGGAGGCCATGCACTCCCTGGAGCACATTGCTATGAACCAGCACGTCCGAGACCAGGGCATGCCGGTGGAAGAGCTGGAAAAGCATCTGGAGGTGGTTCTGGGCATCGCCAAGAAACTGCCCAAACGGCATCAGCTGGCCATCACCTGTGCCCTGGAGCACCTGACCGCTATGATGGCCGGCATGCTGCTGGAACGTGACGATGTTCGCCAGGACATGGACGAGACCATGCGCCCGCTATGGGTTTGGCATGCAATCGAGGAAACGGAGCACAAGGCGGTAGCCTACGACGTATTCCAGGCAGCAGGCGGCACCTACGCCGAAAGAACCTTTTATCTCGCTTTCAGCACCGCCGCCCTGGGGGTGATGAGCACCTACTTCACCAGCCGGATGATGCTGAACGACCGCAAGAATTTCTCATTGAAAGACACGGCCTCAGGTCTCTGGCGCCTGTGGGGCCTGAACGGCACCTTCTCCAGCCTGATTCCCACATGGCTGGAGTATTTCAAGCCCGGTTTTCATCCCTGGGATCACGACAACAGCGACCTGATTGCCCGTTTCAAGGAAGAAATCCAGGCGCACATCGCACCGCAATACAAGAAAGGTAATCGCAGAACGCTTCAGTAGGCTTTGGAGTTACGCGGCAAGCGGGTGGGGGTGGCTTTTCTTCCGGGAAAAACAACTCGCTGCGCTCAGACATTTTTTCCCTGCAGAAAAGCCACCCCCACCCACTCACTCGCTTGATCCGACTATGCGCAAGGCTATGCTGTTGCCACGCCAGAGCGAATAACCTCGCCCTTCCGCCAAAGCCGCCATTCACCTGGCTGGTAAACATCCCACTTTTCATCTGTGGTCAGAGGTTCAGTAACGATCACGCTGACGATGTCATTGGGCGTCGTTTCCGATTCGAAATCCACCGTTACATCGGCGTCTTTCAGACGTGCAGGACCAAACGGGGCTCTCCGGGTGATGCTGGCCATTTTGGTGGTGCAGTAAGTGAACAGCCAATCACCGTTACTCAGTAGGAGGTTGAAAACGCCCTGGCTGGCGTAGGCGACGGACAACCGGACCAGGCGGTCGATGATTTCATCGGTTCCGGTATTGCGATCGCAGTGCGTTCGAAGGTGGTTAAGAATATCGCAGAACAGCGCCTCGCTGTCGGTGGTTCCGACCGGCTCGTAGAAGCCGGGATTCGAACGGAAACCGGAGAGCTGGCCGTTATGGGCGAAGACCCAGTAGCGGCCCCAGAGTTCGCGCATGAACGGATGTGTATTGGCCAGGCAGATGTCGCCAACGTTGGCCTGGCGGATGTGGCAGATGGCTACTTCGCTTTTGATCGGGTGGGTCTGGACCACTTCGGCGATTCGGGAACTGGCGCTGGCATCGGCGTCGTGGAAGGCACGGACGCCTTTGCCCTCGTAGAAGGCCACACCCCAACCGTCCTTGTGGGGGCCGGTCTGGCCGCCGCGGCGGGTGAGGCCGGTGAAGCTGAAACACAGGTCAGTGGGCGTATTGGCGCTCATGGCCAGCAGTTCACACATGGGTCAGGTCAATCTTGCAGGGAAATGATTGCCCCAAGAATACCGCAATCAGCTCGCTTCGACAGTCAGAATCTCAAGCTGGCGGGGGTTATGGCCGGCGCCGACCACCCGATTTCGACCGGCCCGCTTGCCACTGTACAGCCAGCGGTCCGCAACCCGGAGCAGACCTTCGGCTTCCCGGCCGTGTTCTGGCCACTGGGCAACCCCGAAGGAGGCGGTCACCCGGATACGGGCATCACCATAGGGCAAATCGCGTTCAGCAATCCGCTGGCGCAGCTCATCCATCAGGACAAACGCATCCGCCGGCTTCACATCCCGCAGAATCAGGCCGAACTCCTCGCCACCGAGGCGGCCGACGAAGTCCGTGTTTCTCAGGCGCTCGGTCAGGCATCGGCTGATGTTTTTGAGAACATAGTCTCCGGCCTCGTGGCCCAGGGTGTCGTTCACAAGCTTGAAGTGGTCAATGTCCATGACCACGAGAGCAAAACCGGCTCCGCTGCGATCACACTCGGCGATGGTCCGATTCAATGTGCCCTGGAAGTTGCTGCGATTGGCGAGGCCCGTCAGCGCATCAGTCTGGGCCATATCCACCAGGCGCTGCTCGGCCTCTTCGCGGCGGCCCTCATACAGGTGAATGAAGGCCAGCATCAGGGCACCGCACAACACCATGTTGAGCAGATCGATCATCGCGTGGGGGCTGCCGACCTGGCCAAGGTGGATGTAGTAGATGACGCCGCCGACGATCATGAAGGGCGCGCTGAGAATCATGCCTTCTTTCTTGCCGAGCAGCAGGTAGGCAAGAACCGGCATCATCAGCACCCAGACGAAAGCGGACACCGAGGCTTCTGGCAGCAGCATTATCACGAGGAAAAATGCGAACAGAGGCACCAGATAGGCATAAACCCATTGCTGCAGGTGGGGCGTGGATTTCAGGCGCCAGACGCCGAAAAACAGCAATGCGCTGGCACAGAGTTCACCAATGCCCACCCAGAGGAAACCATTGAGAATCTGCAGGCATGCGAAAACCACCAGTGCCGAGCCAGTGATCAGAAAAAGCAGCCGCATCAACGAGCGGCGATGGCTGTCCCGCAGACCTGAGCGGCTCTGTTCCAGTGTGGCCCCCAGGTCGGAATGGTGAGGCGTATTCATGCTGACTCTTCCTTGGATCAGCTTACGAGTATAGCCCCGAAACACTGTTTGTAAAATGTACAGAAGGCCCGGTTCTTCACGGGCCCCTGACACTCAGCCGCACGCATCAGACATACAGGTTCTTGCGAGAGAAGCGTTCCACCAAAGGCTGATAAGCGGAACCCAGCAGACGGTTGATGGCGTCGATACCCCAGGCGTCCGGGCCTACCAGGATGCGGGACTCGTTCTTGAGGATGCCTTTCACAATGGTCTCCGCCGCTTTCTCGGGCGTGGTCATGGCGAGCTTGTCGAAACCCTTGCGCTGGGCGACGGCATTCTCGGACTTGCCCATACGCGCGGCATTGGCAATGTTGGTGCGGATTCCACCGGGGTGCACACAACTCACCGCCACCGGCTGGTTTTCCAGCTTCATTTCCTGCCTGAGGGCTTCGGTGAATCCGCGTACCGCAAACTTGGCGGCGTTGTAGGCGCTCTGTTTGGGCACGCCGATCAGGCCGAACACGCTGGACACATTCACCACATGGCCATCGCCCGAGGCAATCAGATGTGGCAGGAAGGCACGGGTGCCGTGGGCAACACCCCAGAAGTCAATGTCCATGACCCATTTGAAGTCCTCGTCGGTCATCTCACGCACCGTTGCAGACAGTGCCACGCCCGCGTTGTTGATGACCAGATTGACCTGACCAAAGTCTTTTGCAACCTCCTCGGCATGGGCAAAGATGGCATCCCGATCCGAGACATCCAGCCGGTAGGTCTTCACGTCGGCATTCCCGAGCGCTTCCGCCGTTTCCGCCAGGCCGGCCTCATTGACGTCAGACAACGCCAGCCGGCAGCCCCGGTCCGCCAGGGACTTGGCGAGCGCGCGCCCGATACCCGAGCCGGCACCGGTAACAACGGCAACTTTGTTCTTCAGATTCTTCATGGTCACGGACCTCTTGTTGTTTGCTCTGGCAATTAAAGCAGATACTCTAACAATTGCCTGTCCGGGGGATATGGCTTTAGTGAACCAGGCCACATGGCACTCCGGCCACCCTCTGACGCGGCATCCGGTTTCCGGTACAATCCGATGCCGACGGCCGGTGTGCGACACCGAGCCTCCCCCTTCCCCGAACCTGTGGATTTTCTTTATGGAATGGAGTCTTACGCATTTCTGGCTGATCCTGGCGCTGGTGCTGAGCCTGGCTGAACTGGCCTCGGGTGTTCTGTTACTTCTGGCCCTGGGCATTGCCGCGGCGCTGACCGCCTTGCTGGCTTTTCTGGGCGTACCATTTGAGTGGCAGCTCGCCGGCATGGGGGTGTTCTCGGGAATCCTGGTGCCTGTCGCCATTCGCTGGATACGACCACGCTTCTCTCCCAGAGGCGTGGCCTATGGCACGACCGGCACCGGCGTGGAGCAAGGCCGGCGTTACCAGACCCAGAAACGGGATTTCGATGGTGCCACGGGCATCAAGGTCAACGGCGATTTCTATCGCCTGCGGGTCACTGACACCGGAGAAACCGACCTTCCGGAAGGAACCGACGTCATTTTCAAACAGTTTGACGGCACGACCGCCGTTGTTGAGACGATCACACACAAGGAACAGTAAGCATGGAACAGTATCTTTCACCCGGGCTGATCATCAGCCTGATCCTGGTCGCTATTGGCATCTTCATCATTGCCAAGGGACTGGTCATCGTTCGCCAATCCGAAGTCATGGTCATTGAGCGGCTGGGTTCTTTTAATCGCATTCTTGAAAGTGGCGTGAACATCATCATCCCCTTCATCGAGCGGCCACGCCCAATCACCATGATTCGCTACGTCCGCATGGGCGAAGACTACCATCCGGTGATTAGCGATGAGGTCCGGATTGACCGCCGGGAAACGGTTATGGACTTCCCTGGACAGCCGGTGGTGACCACCGACAACGTCACGGTGAAGATCAATGGCGCCCTGTATTACCAGATCATTGACCCGCGCCGGGCCGTTTACGAAGTTGCCAACATGAGCCAGGCGGTGGAGGTTCTGGCCAAAACTACCCTGCGCTCGGTGGTGGGCAAGATGGAGCTGGACAAGCTGTTTGAATCCCGCAGCGAGGTGAACAACGCCATCCAAGCCGAGATGGAAGAGGCCGCTTCCAAGTGGGGCGTCAAGCTTACCCGGGTGGAAGTCCAGGACATCAGCATGCCGGAAGAAGTGGAAGAAGCCATGCGGTTGCAGATGGCGGCCGAGCGCAAGCGCCGGGCCACAGTCACCGAAGCCGAGGGGGAAAAGTCGGCGGCTATCGCCATGGCACAGGGCCAGCGCGAATCCGCCATTCTGAATGCCCAGGGCGACAAGGAGTCGGCCATTCTCCGGGCCCAGGGTGAGCAGGAGTCCATCCGTCTGGTACTCAGCGCCATGGGCGACTCTGAAGAGAACAAGCAGACGGTTATTGGCTACCTTCTGGGCCAGAGCTATATCAAGGTTCTGCCCAATATGGCGAAAGAGGGCGAGCGGGTGTTCGTACCCTACGAATCCTCAGCGCTGCTCGGCTCCATGGGCATGTTCCGCGAACTGGCCGGCAGCCCCGAGGACACGGTTCGCCAGCATCTGCAGTGCGATGGCCTGCGCGGCGGGATGGTCGGCGCGGCTGGCAACAGCTAAGCCCCGAGAACCCGTCAACCCAGGAGATTGTCCAGGGGTTGGTCGTAACTGGGGGCGAATACCTTCAGGAAATAGGCAACCTCTGGCAATCCGTCTTCTTCCAGACGGTTGCGAATCTGTTGGGCGGCCGGCTCGAACTCTTTGTTGCCGGCCCGGATCTCCGCCTGGCACTTGAGCCACGCCGACAGCCTGTCGGCGGCCTTGATCAGTTCCCGGTCTTCTGCCGGTAGCCGAGACTCCCGAACATAAGGTGAAAAATCCTCTCGCAGGTCCTCTGGCAACAACGCCAACAGTTCCGCCTCTGCCTTATGCTCAATGTCCCCGAATGCCTCTCGCATCACCTTTGAATGGTATTTCACCGGTGTCGGCATATCACCGGTAATCACCTCCGTCGCATCATGGTACAGCGCGGCCGCGGCAATACGGTCGGCGTTCACCTGGCCACCGAAATGCCGGTTGCGGATCATGGCAAGCGCATGGGCCAGGGTTGCCACCTCCCAGGAATGGGTGGCCACGTTTTCCTCAATGGCATTGCGCATCAGCCCCCAACGTTTGATCCATCGCAAGCGGGAGACATAGGCGAAAAAATGGCTGGCAATGTTACCCATCACTCACAGACCTGTTTTGCGTTAGTTCATAATCTTTTGCTTCAGGTGCACAAAATCCCCGTGCTATTCTGAATACGTACTCAATTGTTACATAACCGGGAATATTGTGTCCGCTCGACCCCATATACGGAGACTACTGGCCATCCTTGCTGCCGCCATTACGCTGGCAGCGGGGTTGGTTCATGCAAACGAAACCGAAATCACTGTGGGCGTTTACCACTTTCCTCCGATTGCCAATGTTGACGACAACGGGCAAGCCACAGGCCTGCTGGGCGATCTGCTTCAGGAACTCGAATACGCCCACCCAACGGTCTCCTTCCGGGTCTTTCATACCTCGCCCAAGCGCCGCTATCTGGATTTTGATGCCGGTCTCTATGACGTCATCTTCTTTGAAAGCCCCGACTGGGGCTGGACTCAGAAAGAGGTAGACATTACCCGCCCAATCCTGGCTGACGAAGAACTGTACGTTGCTCTCAAAAAGGACGGCAGAGATTCCTCATTCTTCGATGATCTGAACAAGCGATCCATCGTCGCTATTTCCGGCTATCACTACGGTTTTACCGGGTACGAAACCGACAAGTCCGTGCTGGAGCAGAAATTCGACATCGAATTTTCCGACAGCCACAGCCGCAACATAAATCTGATAAAGGCCGATCGGCCTTCCGTTGCGGAAGTTGCGATTGTCAGTCACTCCTACCTGCAGCGGCACCTGGCCAGGCATCCGGAAGACTGGGACAAACTGCTGATATCGAGTGAACCGGACCAGCGCTACCAGCTCAGGATCATTGCCCGGAAGGGCGGCGCCGCCAGTGCAGACCAGATGCTCGAACTGTTGGCGCCACTGGTGGACAATGGCCGATACCGGCAACTCGTCGAAAACTGGGGGCTCCAGTTACCAGCGGGCTTTCTGACCAGCTTCGAGGCACCCTGAGGTCAACGCACATCCAGGTTAAAGGCGACGATCACGTTACCTTCGCCACCCACTTCGGCATTACGGGCCGGATCGAGCAGGAATAGCTGATCAGCCGGTACTCCGTGCGTTTGCTGCAGGACATTCCGCAAGGTTACCCCTCGTGAGGAGGCCAGGTTACTCAATGCTTCCGGCGCCAGTGACCGCTCACCGGCCAGATAGGCTTCCCGGGCCTCCTGCCACTCTTCCTCGGACAGTTCCTGTTCACCACCAGCGGTCAGATCGTCCCGCAACAGCGCAAGTCCGTCAGCCTGGGGCTCAACATTACCCCGAATATTCAGCAACAGGTCCGGGCGTTCCAGCAAGGCGTCCGCCAACGCCGCCAGCTTTTCGGCCTCACCCTCGGCCAGCTGGATACTGCCGGGAACAAAGCTCACCTTGCTCAACTCTTCCCCGCTCAACCCGGCCAGCTCCGCAATCGAACCAAGCATACTGAACGGTGACGCCGCGGCCTTCGCCAACAGATTTACGAATGCCCGCATCACCACCTTGCCGACACTGAAGTCCGGGTCGGACAGGTCGCCGCTGATCGGCAGGTCCACTTCAATAACCCCTTTGCTGTCCCTGAGCAGGGCCAGACCCAGTTTGACCGGCGCATTGACGGCGTCGTCGCTGGCTATGGCGGAGCCCAGTTCCAGCCGATCCATCACCACCAGGTTGGAGGCATCGATTCGTGAGCCGGCAATCTCGTAATCCAGGTTAAGATTCAGCTTGCCACTGTCCACGCCGTAGCCCAGGTATCGCCCGAAATACGGCGACAGCGCCGGTAGCGACAGATCCTGCATGATCAACCGGAGATCGCTGACATCCTCGGTGCCGAGGGTCCCAATGGTGCCTTCAAAATCGAGGTCCGCCACGCCGCCGACCCGGCCCCTTATGGATACCTTGCCCTGCTGCGGGGAAATGTTGCTCAATCCGGTTACGCTGCCATTCAGCTCACCAAACGATGTGGTGAAGGCGGGATCCAGCGTACGATCGGTGTAGGCCAGCTCACCGTTCTCAAGCATCAGCTGTCCAATGCGGAAAATGAATTCGGGCTCGGAGTCGCCGGTTCCCTCTGCGGCCTCCGGGGCCGGTTCTTGTTCCCCGGCGGAACCGGCCCCCTTGGCAATGCGCTCCACGTTATGGACGCTGTCGGTATTGCGGACAATGTTGATCCTCGGCTGGGCCAGGGTCACGGTGCCGATTTCCAACCGGGCAGGGTGGACGTTGTATTCAATCGGCGCCAGGCGCAACGTTTGCCATGACACCAGCGATCCGGAACTGTCAGGCAGTTTCAGGTCCAGGCCGGCCACTTCCGCAGTTCCGCTGAAGGTGCCGGTGAGCGGGTCCTGTTGGCCATCGAGGTCCAGATTGCCATCGAGGCCCAGAGTACCGTTGGTTATGGCGAGGTTGGCGCCCTCCTGCACGTATGGCTCGAAGGCCGCCAGCGCGACACCGCTCCCGGATATGGCCGCTTCCAGGGTAAATGGCGCGGGCGTAACCTGGCCATTCAGCGACAACTGCCCACCACTGGCCAGGGTTCCCCGGGCTTCGTAAGTAACCGGTTCCTCCAGCTCGTGACTTATCCGCCCTACCGAAACCGAGAGTTGCTCAAGAGCAATTTCAGCCGCCGTCTCCGGCTGACTGTCCTGCCAGAAAACCCGACCGTCGGAGAGCGCCAGGCCCGCGACTGACCAGCGGAACGGCTGCCCGGCAGACGATGCGTCGTCTGCGCTTTCAGCCTCTCCCTGTTCGGAGGCCAGCGGCGCCAACCAGTCGATTTCCCCCGCTGCACTGCGCGCCAGGGCGAGATCGAGCTTGTCCAGGGACACCTGGCCGATACGGACCTCCCTCCGGTTGAGGTCGAAACCGATGGCATCCACCGACAGCAGGGCGTTCGTCAGCCTGGCCTGATCACTCTGCTCATCCAGGGCGACGGCAAGATTCTCGAGTTTCAGCTGACCGTTGGTCGTTTCCAGGTAAAAGGCGTCTCCGGCCTGGATTTCATAGTCCGAGCTGAGAGTAACGCTGCCGCCACGCAGGTCGTAGGGGAAAAACGGCGCCAGAAAGTGCGCCAGGGTTTCATAGCCCACCGCCGACACTTTGAGGGTACCGTTGGAATAGAATGGCGCGACACTCAGATCCCCTTGCCACTCGACCGTCTGGCTACCCAAAGCCGCCAGCAGGGAGTAATCGCTGTCCTGCCCTTCCCGTTGCCAGGTGGCGAGGTCGTTCAGTGTCAGATCCAGCGCGGTAATCCGAAACTCTGCCATTTCCTGCTTGGTGAAGTCCCGGAACAGCATTTCGCCGCCGTTCAGCGCAATTTGACCAAAATAGAGCCTGGGTGGGCCGGTTTCCTCGGCTTGCGCGGACGGGCGCTCGTCCTGAACGGCCTTCGGATTGGCCGCCTGCCAGTCCCTGGCAAAATTAACGCTGTAATCCTCCAGGAGGTCTACCCGAACGTAAGGCTCGTCCAGCTGAATACCTTCAAAACCGGCAATTCCGCGAATCAGCTGGAAAAAATTCATGTCCACCATGAGCCGGTCAAAGCCAACCACCTGCTCGCCATCCGCATCGGCCGCAGACAGTCCCAGAGCTTCTACCCGAAGGGTAAAGGGATTGGTACGGATATCGGTGATTTCTGCCTGCCAGCCCATGCGCTGGTCCAGCTGCTCTGGCACCAGCCGCTCCAGCCACCAGGGAAGCAGCAGGAACCCTGCCAGGGTGTACAGAATCAGAAGTGCCAGGAATCCGATCAACAGATTCCTGGGCATGCGACTGCTTTTACGGCTCTGGGCCACAGACATCTCCTTATAACCGGCGGATTCCCGGGGCAATCTTGCCCACCTGCCTGTCCACAAGGATAGTCGGCCTTGTGCCAGTTTGTCAGCTCTGGAGCTTATGACCCGGTAACACCAGCTCCGGGTCCGTGACCATGTTGGAAAACTGGCCAATCTCTTCGGGGTCTCTTGGTACCATGGCAGCGCGGACCAGCTTGCGCGTGGAATTTCCGGTTGCCAGGTAAGCAGACTGGCCGACACGCCAGGTAACCGGCATAGCCGGAGTACCAATACGCTCGTTGATCTGGCGGAGCCGTTTGTACATGAACGCGTGCTGGCTGTCCTCATGATCGGGCACCAGAGCAAAGAAGGCGCTGGCTGAATACCGGGCCAAATAGACCGGGTCCGACATCTGGTCCAGCAGCGCCGCACTGATTTCCTTGACCACCGTATTCAGCGATTCCTCACCCATGCCGCTGGAAAGCTCCCGGAAGTTGGCAATATCCAGATAAATCAGGGCAAACGGGTTACCGCCGGCGTTGTCCCGGGCAAGGATATCCAGCAGTCGTTCCTCCAGTGCTGAACGGTTGGGTAGGCCAGTAACCGTGTCTACAAAAGCCAGCTCTGCCACTCGCTGATCTTCTTCGGCTTTGCGCACTGCAACGTCACGCTGATGTTTCACATCCAGGACAGTGACCACCAACGCGACAGCAAGCAGCGCAATGCAGAAAACGGCCAGCGGGATGCCCATCCAGTCCCCGCGCAGGCCGTTATCCACTGCAGGAACAGCACCTTCAGGAAAAGTCATCGCCATCATGCCGGTGTAGTGCATGCCACAGATTGCCGCAGCCATAGCCAGTGCAGCCACAAACTGAATGGCCAGGGATCCTGCTCCGTCCATGTCCTGCAACTTGCGGCACAGGGCAAGCGCGGCACCGGAAGCGACGACAGCAATCAAGATGGAAACGGCAAGAAACCCGATATTGAATGCTGGCGGTGCCGACATTCGCATCGCGTACATTCCCAGGTAATGCATGACAACAATGCCGCCGGCCATGAAGAGCGTCGCACCAGCAAACAGAGGCGCTCCCAATCGCTCCCGCCCAATAATATGCAGGGCAATGCCGGAGGCAACCACAGCCGCGAGCCACGAAACCGCCGTCATCAGGACATCGAACGTCATGGCGACATCCATCGGCATAGCACGCATTCCGACAAAGTGCATGGTCCAGACGCCGGTTCCCATCAACACGGCTCCAGCGGCCAGCCATTTTCGACGCTCGCCGTCTTTGGCGTTGGTCAACCTGGCGCCGAAGAACAGGGCAGCGTATGCAGCCAGCACAGCGACCAGAAAGGAAGCAGCCACAAGGGGCAAATCGTATTCGGACATCATCTCGTTCGACCTTTTATTGGTGTGTTTGAACGGGTCAGATTTCCCGGTTGCTCAATGCTGACCTACATCAACGTCAGGTTAGATACGGGCTAAGTGTGAATTGGGTCTCATTTTATTGTTGGCTTTATGTAACCGTCTCCGACATAAGCATCGCTGACAGACAGGCCTGAACCCGATATGCTTCGGAATCGTATTTATCCCGGGCCAGTAAAACTCGAATGAGAGGGAGCATTATGGATATCGGCGATATGCGTCGTGATTTCGAGAGTGAAGGGCTGGATCGCGATGCGCTGGACAGTAATCCGGTCAAGCAGTTCCAGGTCTGGTTTGAAGATGCCCGGGAGGCAGGCATTCTCGAGCCCAACGCCATGTCGCTGGCGACCACAGGTCAGGATGGCATGCCGGACCTGCGCACGGTCTTGCTGAAATACTTCGACGACGAGGGTTTTGTCTTCTACACCAACTACGGCAGCCGGAAGGCGCGGGAAATGGAAGAGAACCCCCAGGCAGCCCTGCTATTTCCCTGGATCGGACTGAATCGTCAGGTACGGATCCAGGGCGCCGTTGAGAAGGTAAGCAAGGCAGAATCCCTGCGCTACTTTGCATCACGCCCCCGGGGCAGTCAGATTGGCGCCTGGGTATCCGAACAGAGCAAGGCCATCACGTCCCGAGGGCTGCTCGAACAGAAGGTGGCCGAAATCAAACGCAAATTCAGTGACGGCGAAGTGCCCCTCCCAAGTTTCTGGGGTGGTTATCGCATTGTCCCCGACCGTATCGAGTTCTGGCAGGGCCGGCCCAGCCGGCTCCATGACCGCTTTGAATATGTGAGGGACGGCGATGGCTGGCTCATCCAACGACTTCAGCCCTGATAACCGCCCATCTGTCTGGCTTTGCCACCAGACAGATGGGCCCGAGATCGCCCACCCGGCCTGGCTGACCGACTATGAACGCGAGACCGTAGGCAAATTCAGTGGTCCCCGGGAGCGGGAATACCTGTCCAGTCGCTGGCTTATTCGCCAGGCCATTGGCAAATCCGCCATGGTTCCGCCCAACCATTGCTGCCCGGTGGCCGGCCGCCCTAACGCTTCCGGTACGCCCGAAGGCTGGCGGTTGTCTCTCAGCCATAGCCAGGGCCTCTCCGCCTGCGCCACTCGGGCAGACTCAGCCATCGGGCTGGATCTCGAGCCCTGCCAGCGCCATGCCCAGTGGCAGAAAGTGGTCAAACGCTGGTTCTCCCCGGTCGAACAGGAATGGCTGTTCCGGGAAGACGACTCGAATACCTTCCTCAAGGTCTGGACCCTCAAAGAAGCCTGGCTGAAGGCAACCGGGCGCGGCATTGCCGGCAACCTCCAGACCCTGGAGGTGCGCAAGAATTTCGAGATCTACGGCGACCAGCCGGAACAGGACTGGCAAGCCGCCTGCTGCTACATTGAGGGCTACCTGGTAACCGTGGTGTTTCGGGGAAGCCGGCCGGTATGGCCGGAAATTACCTTGCTTGAACCGCCGCCCCACGATTTCTCACTGGTGGATGCGGAACCCATCGAGGCCTCCTGGGAGCCACTGTTCCAGCGCACTATCCGTTGCAAAACCCCGTGATTCGGGCCAGACACAGATAAAACAGGTCAGTTTATGGACACCCCGGAACGCTGCCCATGGTGTGGCGACGACCCACTCTACGTGCACTATCACGACACCGTGTGGGGCCGCCCCGAATACGACGATCTCGCCTTGTTCGAAAAACTCTGCCTGGACGGTCAACAGGCCGGCCTGAGCTGGATCACCATCCTGCGAAAACAGGAGAACTATCGCGCGGCTTACGATCACTTCGATCCGGAAAAGATCGTGCAATACGACGAGAGCACGGTTGAGGCGCTGCTCAGCGACCCGGGCATTATCCGCAACCGGCTCAAGGTACAGTCAATCATCAAGAATGCCCGTGGCTATCTGGATTTGCGTGATAAAGGCACAGGGTTCAGTGACTTTCTCTGGTCCTTCGTTGAACACCAGCCAATCCAGAACCGCTGGCGCTCCTTTTCCGAGGTTCCCACGGCCACGCCGGAATCCGAAGCCATGTCGAAAGCCCTGAAACGCGCCGGGTTCACCTTTGTCGGTCCTACCATCGTCTACGCGTTTATGCAGGCAACGGGCATGGTGAACGACCATCTGGTGGCGTGCCCACAACATCGGGAGTGCTATTTACTGAGCCAATGATCTCAATAGGCTGAGGGGTCGTAAGTTCTGGAGTGTTATGAACCACGGAGCTTGTCTGTGCGAATCACCCTCGACCAACTCAGAAGCATGCAGAGTCCGGTTATCGACCTGCTTGAGATCCTTTCGCTTGAGGGCCAACATTACATGGCGCGCCTCAGCATTGATGACCAACCTCTGCTGCTCTCTGAAAAAAACGGCACTACCTCACTGTTCCGAAGCGCCTGGCAAATCCAGGATACCCTGGCTTCGTTTGATATCCGTGAAACCCAGGTTGTGCACCCTTCCGCCTACCACGAAATGGTTGGCATGGAACCCTCAGAAGTTGAACCCATGAGAATCCGGGTTCAGAGGCAGAAACCGTGATTGCAGTAGCAAGACTCGCCATCCTTGTTGGCATCGCGGGGCTGGTTCCTTTTATCGGCCTTCTCGCAGGGCTGTTCTTGATGCCTCAGTACAGCGTGGCGCTGTTGGGCTATTTCTATCTGTACAGTGCCGGCATCCTGGCCTTCATGGCTGGCGTCTACTGGCCCATTGCCATGCAGTTGGACAACTGCTCCTATCCCCTGTCGCCCATCGTTACCATACTGCTTAGCCAGGTATTTTTTGTCTCAGCAGGCCTCGGCTTGCTGTTGCCGGTAACCGGTCAGATTGTGCTCTACACCATCGCCTATCTGGCGCTCTACATGGTGGATGCTCGCTGGATGAAGGTTTACTGGCCCGCGTGGTATTTGCGGCTTCGACTTCTTCTTACCTCGGTGGTCGTGGTTTGTCAGCTCACAGCGGCCGCCTGGTTTTTCCTTCTCCACGCGGCGCACTGAGCCTTTCCGGGAAGTGCGGAGCCTGATGGACGATCAGGCTCCAAAGGCGTCTTCAGGTGTTTCGTAGCGACTTTGCAGTTTCCTCAATGCGGTCTTCTCAATCTGGCGCACCCGCTCCCGGCTGATACCAAGATCATCGGAGATCACCTGCAGCGTTTCCGGTTCCGGCAGACCAAGACCGTAGCGACGCGACAGGATGTCCTTCTCCCGATCACTCAGCTCGCTGAGCATGGATTTGAGCGTCCGTCGACGATCGCGATCAGACATCGGGTGATCGGGCGCCATCTGATCGCCGGCGTCCAGGCTATCGCCAAGGGTGACCGAACCGTCTTCCACCAGCGGAACGTCCGTAGACAGCTCCCTGGTCGCCAGGGCTCTCAGTTCGCCAATCCTGGACGGGCTGGCTTCCATCTCGCGGGCCAGCTCGGTCTGGGACGGCGTCCGGCCCAGGCTCTGGTGCAGCCTCAAAGACAGCTTCTGCAGCTGACGGATTTCATCCACCACGTTTTCCGGCGTATGCACCAGACGGGTGCCGCGCTGCAGGCAGCGTTTGACCTCCTCACTGATCCACCAGTAGGCGTAGGTCGAGAAGCGGAAGCCCTTGGTGGGATCAAACCGCTCCACGGCCTTGATCAGGCCCACGTTCGCATCCTGAATCAGGTCTGACATGGGGATGCCGTGCTGCCCGTAGCGACGGGCGATGTGCACCGCCAGGCGCAGGTTGCTCTGGATGAGCTTGCGCCGGCAGGCCGTGGCGAGGTGGAACGCCCGACGACATCGGGAGGAAAACGCACAGGCATCTCCGAGGCTACCAATCACTTCCCGAAACGTCTGCGGGGTTTCCTCCGGCAGGGCCAGTTCGGTACTGATGATTTGGTAACACAGAGTCAGTTTGCGGGAGAGGCGGCGTTCAGCCTCGTCTGTCAGCAGTTCATACCGGGACGCATCCCTGAAGTACAGCCCGACCAGGGAATCCCTTTCACCATCGTTGGGCATTGTCGGAGACGGTCCCAGCCGTTCAGTCGTTCGCATGGCTAAGGTACCGGTCAAAATTTACATCAGGGAATACGACGTGGAGAAGCTGATGGATTTACCGGGGGAGGGTCAGTAAAAACCCACAGGCGACACGAGCGGTCGGCCTGTGGGCATCGCCTGCAAAGCTATGGCAGCTCAGGCTGCGACAATGGCGTACTCGTGGTTATGAGGCTCGATGAGTACGCCGTGCAGAGCTACGATCGCCTTCTCGTAGTCATCCTCATCCACCACAAACTGGATATCCACCTGACGCATGCACTGGTGCAACGCCAGAACGCTGATTTCCTCATCAGCCAGCGCCTTGACGGAGCGGGACAGAATGCCCGGAACCTTCATATCGCTGCCGATCGCCGAAACCACAGCCACTTTCCGGGTGTTGATCTCGGCATTGGGGAACTCTTCCTTCAGCGCCTTGACCACCCGCTTGACGTGTTTGAGCGTGCTGCCCACGTAATGGGTGATGGTGTTGGCGTTGGTGTCCTTGGACAGGAACCGAACCTTGAAACGGCTCAACACATCCAGGATACGGCGGTCGGAACCGGGCTCGCCCTGCATGTCCTGATCGAACACTTCCACGGCAAACACACCCTTGGCGCCGGCAATGATCTCCACCTGGGGTTTCTCACTGACGTAATCGCCGGTGATCAGGGTACCGGTGTGCTCCGGTTCAAAGGTATTCATCACCCGCAGCGGAATCTCGTTCTGGCGCATGCCCTTGCCGGCGCGGGGATGGATCGCCTCCATGCCCAGGTTGGCCAGCTGGTCTGCCACGTCGTAGTTGGTGCGGCCCAGGGGTACCACCTTGTCCGCGCCAACGATGTTGGGATCGGCAGAGCTCAGATGGTATTCCTTGTGGATGATCGCCTCGCGGGCCTCGGTGATCACGGCCACCCGGCTGAAGGTCATCTCACTGTAGCCGCGGTCGAAGGTCCGCATCAGACCTTCTTTACACTGGGCATAACCGGTCACGATCGGCAGTTCGCGGCTCAGGTCCACGGCATCGAAGGCCTGCTTGAGCTTCTCGTCAAGCGGCAGCAGCTCGTTGTCGCGCCAGCCGGTCAGATCCACGAAGCGGGCATTGATGCCTTCCTGCTGGAGCTTCAGGGCGGTGTTGAAGGCACTGTGGGCCTCACCGATGCCGGCCAGCATTTCACGTACAGTGAGCAGATGCTCTTCCAGCTGGAACTGGCCGTAGGAACACAGGCGCTGCAGGTCGATCAGGCAGCCCCGCACACCCTCGATGCGGTCGGTGATGAACTGGTCCGCCTGCTGCTTGAGCATCGGGTCTTCGAACAGCTCACCGTTGATATCAGTCAGAAACTTGACCAATTTGGTGAGGTCGTCGCCCCAGGCCCAGTCCGACTCGGCATCCGCAAACAGGGCATAGACGCCCGGCTCACCGGTCTTCTTGTGTTCCAGCAACTCGTTGGTCACGCCACCGTAGGCAGAGACCACAAAAATGCGCTGGTACAGATTGTCCTTCTTGCGATTACCGATAATGATATTGTCACGGACGGCCTCGTAGTTGCTCATCGAGGTGCCGCCGATTTTTTCAACGGTATGTAGTTGGCTGGTCATAATCTTGCCTTTGCTATCCTGCAGCATGTATGTCCGGAAGTGCGGGCGCCTTACGACGCCTCGCTGAGCCCTTCCTGCATGATTTCGTCCACACTTTTCGCCAGCAGGGCAGCCCCTTTCTTCAGGTCTTCCTCGCTGGTCGTCAACGGCATCAGGCACTTGATGACTTCATCATTCGGACCACTGGTCTCGATGATCAGGCCGTGCTCGAAGGCACGTTTGGTAATCGGGCCTGTGATGTCCGCGTGGGTTGCTTCAATACCACGCATCAAACCGCGCCCCTTCATTTTGAACTGACCGGGGTACTTGTCGCAAATCGCCTGCAGCGCATCGCCCAGCACCTTGGTCTTGGCCTTGACCTCGTTGGCGAAGGCGTCGTCCTTCCAGTAGTTCTCAACCGCGGCACGGGCAGTGATGAAAGCCATGTTGTTACCACGGAAGGTACCGTTGTGCTCGCCCGGATCCCAGACATCCAGCTCCGGCTTGAACAACACCAGCGCCATTGGCAGACCATAGCCACTGAGGGACTTGGAAACCGTTACGATGTCCGGCTTGATGCCGGCGAATTCAAAACTGAAGAACTCACCGGTGCGGCCATTACCCGCCTGGATGTCATCCAGAATCAGCAGGATGTCGTGCTTCTTGCAAAGCTCAGACAGACCCTTCAGCCATTCCGCGCGACAGGCGTTCAGACCACCCTCGCCCTGGACGGCTTCCACAATCACCGCCGCTGGCAGTTCGAAGCCCGAAGAGCCGTCGCTCAGCAGTTTGTCCATGATCGCCAGGGTATCGACATCATCGCCCAGGTAGCCGTCATAGAACATGAAGTCGACATTACCCAGCGGCGTACCAACACCGCCCCGGTGGTGCTTGTTACCGGTGGTGGCAACGGCACCCATGGTGACGCCGTGGAAACCATTGGTGAAGGAAATAATCCCACTGCGGCCTTTCACCTTGCGGGCCAGTTTCAGGGCCGCTTCGACACAGTTGGTGCCGGTGGGGCCGGTAAACTGCATTTTGTAGTCCAGGCCGCGGGGATCCAGGATGTGCTTCTTATAGGCTTCCATGAAGTCGTGCTTGGCCGTGGTAAACATGTCCAGGCCCTGGCTTACGCCATCTGCCTCGATGTATTCAAGCAGTGCTTTCTTCAGGGTATCGTTGTTGTGGCCGTAGTTCAGGGAACCGGCGCCAGCGAGAAAGTCCAGGTATTCCTTGCCATCTTCGGTATACAGATGCGCGTTCTTGGCGCGGTTGAAGATAACCGGAAACGCACGGCTGTATACACGTACTTCGGATTCAGTCGACTTGAAAATTTCCATCGTCTTGCCTCTTAGCATGTCAGGTTCGAGGTAGATGCGCGGCGGCTTAGCAATACTTACGGATGAGTTCGTAAAAGGCCCACCGTGCGTTGATTAAAGCCTTTTGACAGACCTACCTCAGTGGTCTGCCGGCTAATTCAAATCACAGCTTTACAGTCGTTCACAGCCCCGCGATCAGATGACGGGGCCGATCCTGGACCGCGGCTCTCAGACTGGCTTCGTGAAAGGCCCGATACGCAGCAGAAACTCGGAATCATGGTTTCCGCCGAAGTGAGTCTCTTTCTCGAAGTGCTCGTGGTAGGTGAGCTCAGCTCCCATATCACGGGCGAATGAACGGAACAGCGCCCATGAGGCCTCGTTGTCTTCTGTGATGGTCGTCTCCATGTGGGTGACGTTCTTGCACGCATCACGACCAACGATTTCTTTCAGCATCCGCTTGGCGAGGCCCTGTCCACGACCTTTTTCGTGAACCGCCACCTGCCAGACAAACACGGTTTCGGGCTGTTGGGGAGGGATGTATCCGGAGATAAAGCCGACCAGATCGCCTTCCTTCTCCGCGGCCACGCCGGTTTCGGCAAAGTGGCTGCACTGCAACAGGTTGCAGTAAATCGAGTTGGGGTCCAGCGGCGGGCATTCTGCCACCAGCTGGTGGAGCCTGTAGCCATCATCCTTCACCGGTGTGCGAAGCGTGATGGCGGTGGTATTCGATCCTTCTGATGTCATAACGTGATCAGTTCGTGGCAAAAGGTAGTGGTGAATTATATAGACCACAAAATATATTTCAAGTTGGCCCCGGAACCCGCCCACGGCAAGGCCCCAGCTCACTCTTTCAGAATAGACCGGATTGAAGCATTCGCCAGTGACAAAATCGTTAAATTGATGAAGGGAAAATCACATCGTCGGCATGCAGGGAGGTGCCATTCCGAATCCGGTTCCGATAGGACACGGCGGCGGGCGAGCCGGCCGGCCATAACCGGTCAAACTCCGGCAACCAGGCCTCAAGGGAATAGCACACCGGCAGCAGTGACACATTCAGCCCGTGCCGCTCAATGCCGGCAACAGGCTCAGTGACGGGGCTGGAGAAGCCGATCCGGGTAATCAGCCCACGCGGATCAGACTGCAGGTTGCCCATGCCCGCAGAGCCGTTGTTCACCACCACCCGGCTCTGCTCACCCACCAGCCCGGACCAGAGCACCGGCAGGCAGGTGTGGGTGGAGGCAATTACATCGGCCCCCGAGGCCAGGAACCACTCGGTAAGCTTGCCGTCGTTCCCCTCGGTAAAGGATTCGTGAGCCAGACCCCAACCGGCCAGGGAGTCCAGGTCCCCGTGCACCACCAAAACCTTTAGGCCTCCAAAGATCAGGCAGCGATACCTTGGTAAAAATGACAATCGCCGCTGGATATCCGGATGCTCGACGGCAATACCCTGGAGCCGTTCCATGATCCGGTTCGAGCGTTCCACCACGCCCTGATCAACAAAATCCGGATAGGCACAGCCACAACCGGCACCGGCGCTGGGGTTCGCCAGTTCGTAATCCACATTGCCAAGGGAAACCGTGTGATCCAGCACCCGATTATTGATGGCCCGGAACAAGCTGTCGCTGGCGTTGAACCAGTTGAAATCGCCATTGAACACCAGCTTCACCCGGTGTCCCTGCCGCTCCTCCGCCAGCGCCATCTGTTCGATCTCATCCAGGGCCCAGGGATTCCCATAGAGCCCGCCGATGATATAGAGCACGTCCTCGGAGACAGTGCGCGGCTCCTGACACAGATCTTCGGCAGAATAGCGGTACGCCAGTGGACAGCTGCGACCTTCGCTCATAATCTCAGGCCTCACCCGCTGCCAGGGAGCGCCCGGCAAGCCGTCGAAGCAACAGGGGCGCAAAGAAGCCGGCCGTACAGATCAGAAAGCCATAGGCGTTCACGCCCAGCAACATGGCGTACTTGCCATCGCCAATGGCCCAGCTTGCCGGAATCAGACCAACCGCCAGCAACACGCCCAGGCCCAGACCGGTCCAGAAACTCAAATGGAAACTCCAGGGCGACCACTTGGTGAAACCGTAGAACAGGAACACCGGCGCCAGGCCCATCACCATCGTCCCGGAGATAGTGGTGGCCTTGAGGATATCGGTACCGGCAAACATCGGCAGGTTACCCAGGAACGCAAAGATCACCATCACCACAGCACCCACCCTCATACTCGGCAGCTTGTCAGAGGCACGTTGCGCCAGCCGGGGCAGATCGACCGCCAGCGACTTGGCCAGCGAGGTAAAGGTGGAATCCAGAGTGGAACCGGCCGAGGTCATCATCACCACACTCATGAAGAACAACGCCGCCAGCCCCAGAGACTGACCTACTGCCGCGGGCGCGTTACCCATGGCCTCAATGCCGTTAAGCCGGGCATGGACACCCACCAGACTGAAGATAAACACCGCCACGAAGCCCAGCAGCCCGGCCACCACAAAGCTCTTGAGCATGGTCTTTTCTTTGTTCACAAAGCCCCGGTCGGTCAGCACCGGATCGTGGAAGGGATAGCTGAACAGCTGCAGCAGCGCGACCAGCAAGAGATCAAAACCGGCATTGAGCCGGAACTCGCCATTTGTCAGCAAGGCACTGGTATCGTTGGCGGGGATGATGAGGAACAACACCGCCCCCACAAAGAACACAAACACGAACGCCTGAATCACATCGGTAAAAATCGACGACCGCAGCCCACCCTTCAGGCTGTAGGCAAGCGTAAACACCGTAAACAACATCGCCGCCGCGTAATACTCCCACTCACCGGGCAGCCCGAAATAGCCGCCCACCACCGCAGTGTTACTCCAGACCTCGTTATACAAACGGATCAGAATCGCCGCCGCAAACGCCAGGCTCGCCAGCCGACCAAAACGAGAAGTTAGGAAATCCTGCAGACTCTTGGCTCCGGTCTGCGTCCGGATCAGGTAGATGACATAGCCCGCCACCGGAATCGACAGCCAGTAACTGGCATAAGCCAGACCGCCCACCACACCATAAGCCGCACCCAGGTTCGCCGCATTGGTCACCGACTTGGCAAAGATCCAGCTGATAAAAATACTCGCCGTCAACGACCACTGACCCACCGGGTTACCCTGGTCATCGGCGCCCTTATAAAAAGAGTTCGCGTTCTTGCTCTTGGGCGACAGCACATACATCACCACGCCGTAGACCAGCAGGAAACCCCAGAACAGGGAGGCCTCTGTGAAGTTCATGTTTTCTTTCCTTTGTTCTTTGTCGTCTTCCGGGGCTTATTCCGGGGTTTCTGGTTTGGGTGCCTTTCGGGACAGGAAAAAGATGTCTGAGCGAAGCGAGTTGTTTTTCCCAAGGGAAAAAAATCTCACCTCCCAGGCCGCCAATGACCAGCCATCAGTCCTAAGAGGCCCAGAACCAAAACTCAGGCAGGAGCCGAACAACTGGCCCCAAAGCGGTAACAGGAAAAACACCGGTGATGCCGCAACATAATCCGCTCATCCATACTCTCAGCCAGCGTCCCCCCCAGGTCATACTGCGGGTCATCATCCACCAGCGTGCAGGCATACACCCGAACCTGATCGCCCTTCTTCACAAGCATCCGCGTATAGGTGCACATAAAGTGCGACCGGGATTCCTTCGTCGGATACTTCTCCATACACGTCTCGGTAATCTCCGGGCTGCCGTCTTCGGAACCAGGCGTCCCCAGATCCGGAAACGCGGTAAACGCCAGGTTCTCCGGAATGCCCCATTCCCGGAAGATCTCACGGAACGCGGCTTCGACGTCCGCAAGGATTTCCTCCGGGTCGGTCTGGCGGGCAATGGACACCTTGAAGCCCTGTTCAATCAGCCAACGGATGCCCTGGAGGGCTTCATCAAAGCTGCCGTCGCCGCGGTCCTTGTCGTGCCGGGCCCGGTCGGGGAAATCCAGGCTGACCCGGAAATGGATCGGGTAGGGGTTGTCCAGCAACGGCAACACCTGATGCTGGCGTTTGTGCAGTGGCTCGGTGGCGTTGGTGAGCACGAAGCAGGGCCGGTGCTGACTGGCGTAATCCAGGATGTTCACGAAATCCCGGATCACAAAGGGCTCGCCACCGGTGAAGGAAAACTGCTCCACACCCATGTCGATGGCTTCGTGGATAAACGGCTTTACATCACTGAGCTTCATGCCCGGAATGCGGCCATCACCCGGATGCGAACCCTCCAGGCAGAACGGGCAGGCCAGGTTGCAGGCGGTGCCGGTGTGGATCCAGAGTTCTTTGAGCTTGTCCGCATCGATGTAACCCCGAGGGTCGCCGTTGCGGGTGTGGGTCCAGCTGTCGCGGGCCCGGGGTTCCAGGACTTCCACGGCCGGAATGCGATTTTTCCGGGCCGGTCGAACTTCAGTCAGGGGCATGAATGCTCCTCGCTTGTACAGAATTCCAGGGGCAGAGACAGGGGCGATGCCCGTTTGGTTCAGTCATAGCCGTAGGGCCTCAGCTTGTCGTCACTTCTTTTTGCTTAGTCGGCTCGTTTCCACCCCTGCCCCGGCGCCAGCCATGGAGCTTTTCCAGCAGCTTCAGGATGCCTTCGGGGGCATGAGCGCGTTTCCATTCGCCGGCGGCGTATTTGGCCGACTCGTTCCAGGTCGGGTACGGATGAATGGTGCCCAGAATCTTGTTGAGGCCCAGGCCGTGTTTCATCGCCAGGGTAAATTCGGCCAGGATTTCGCCTGCGTGTGTGCCTACCACCACAGCACCCAGGATCTTGTCCTTGCCCGGCGGGGTCAGAACCTTGATGAAGCCGTGGTCCTCACTCTCCGCAATGGCCCGGTCCAGGTCGTCGATACCATAACGGGTCACTTCGTAGGCGACACCCTGCGCTTTTGCTTCGGCTTCGCTAAGCCCTACCCGCGCCACTTCCGGCGAAGTAAAAGTAACCCACGGCATCACCCGGTAGTCCACCGTGAAGCGTTTGAACTGCCCGAAAAGACCGTTCACCGCTGCATACCAGGCCTGATGCGCCGCTGCATGGGTGAACTGGTACGGGCCAGCCACATCGCCGCAGGCGAATACGTTCGGGTAGCGCAGGCTCATGTCCTCCTCCACCGGCACGGTGCCGTTCGGCAGGGTATCCACACCAATCCGTTCGAGGTTCAGGCCGGCGGTGTTGGCCGCACGGCCAACCGCCACGAGAACCTGGTCGAAGGGGATGCGTACCCGCTCACCGTCATGCTCGCAGTACGCAACCTTCTCTCCTTCCTCTATACGGAACTCGGCGGCGGAATGTTTCAGCCGGACATCCACGCCGTCCGCCTGGAACTGCTTCAGAACCAGTTCGGAGACATCCTCATCTTCCCTGGCCAGAATGCGCTCGCCCATTTCCACCTGGGTCACCTTGCTGCCCAGGCGGGCAAACGCATGGGCGAGTTCGGAGCCAATCGGACCACCGCCCAGCACCAACAGACGCTCGGGCTGTTCTTCCAGCTCCCACAGGTTATCGGACGTCAGCGGCTGCATGTCATTGAGACCGGGGATCGGAGGTACGGCCGGCTTGCCCCCAGTAGCAACAACGATACTGCGGGCGGTCAGGCGCTCCGTGCGGCCATCGTTGTGCCGGACCTCAAGCTCCCAGGGCGACACAAAGCTGGCTTCGCCGGCAATGCAGTCCACTCCCAACTTGCGGTAGCGCTCCGGAGAGTCGTGGGGCTCAACTTTCGCAATAACATCCTTGACCCGGTTCATGATGGTCTTGAACGATCCTTTAACCGGCACCGACTCCAGCCCGTACCGATTGGCGTGGCGCAGGGTATCCGCGGCTTTAGCGCTGCGGATCAGGGCCTTGGAGGGCACGCAGCCGGTATTCAGGCAATCGCCACCCATCTTGTGTTTCTCTATCAGGGCCACCTTGGCTTTCACTGCAGCTGCAATGTACGCGGAGACCAGACCGGCTGAGCCACCGCCGATGACCAGCAGGTTGTAATCAAAATGCCCGGGTTTCTGCCAGCCGGCGTACACCTTCCGGCGGCGGATAAAGCCCACCACAAACTTGGCGATCAGCGGGAACAGGCCCAGCAGGGCAAAGGACAACACCAGGTCGGCCGAGACAATGTCGCCGGTGGACTGGATCTGGCCCAGCTGGGTACCGGCGTTCACGTAAACAAACGTACCCGGAAGCATGGCAATCCAGCTTACCAGTGCGTAGGTGCGAAGCTTCATGGCCGTCAGGCCCATGGCCAGGTTGATCAGGAAGAAGGGGAAAACCGGCACCAGGCGCAGGGTTGCCAGGTAGAAAGCACCATCTTTTTCAATGCCCCGGTCCATCTTGGCCACCGTCTCGCCGTAGCGCTTGCGCAGGGTATCCCGCATCAGGAACCTGGCCTCAAGAAATGCGAGTGAGGCGCCGATGGTTGACGCAATCGAAACGGCAGCCAGACCGTAGAGATTGCCAAAAAAGGCACCACCGGCCAGGGTCATGATGGTAGCACCGGGGAGCGAAAGCGCCGTTACCACGATATAAACAGCGACAAAGCCCAGCACCGCAACCAACAGATTCTGATCAATCCAGTTACCGAGAGACTGCTGGTTTTCTTTCAGATTTTCGAGAGTCAGGAGCTCACTCCCGCCACTGGCGATAAACCCGGTGACCACAGCCGCGATCAGCGCGACCAGAATCCATTTCTTGAGTGTCATGAAAAAATCCTTTCTACCTTGAACGTGATAACGAAGAGACACCCGGACCGGGAAGGTGTTACACCAGGCGCTGGCTCGAAGTTCGTTATCGGCTTACCGTTGTTGTACGTGGATCAGGAGCGCATTGTGTCAACGAATGCTCATGAATATCTAACAATTTGATCACGTACACACTTTGGAATTAGCGGGAAATTTATTGACCGATTCCCTAACTTACTACCATTCTTGAACAATTGCTCATAAAAGAAAACAGTCCAGAGCCGCGAAGCTATCGAATAACCCTCCGGGGCGGACTCACAAACCGAACATAAAGGACTCCCAATGGTCAGCAAGCTTCCGAACGAGAGAAAAGCCGCTATCACCGCAGCCCTGGCCGGAGGCTGGGTCGCAGACGCCGCAAGCCTGGGCCTGCACTGGCTCTACAACCCTGAGCGTATCGCTGAGGTTGGCGGCGAAGCACCGGAATTCCTGCCACCAAAGGCAGACTATTACACCAAGGGCTTCGGTTACTTTGCCCATGAGGGCAAGGACATTGGTGATGTCAGCCACTATGGCGCTGCCACTGGCGTGCTCACCGACAGCCTTCTGGCCAATAACGGCAACCTGGACATCCGGGATTACCAACGCCGGTTTCGTTCTTTCTTCGGCCCCGGGGGCCAGTGGCGGGGATTCATCGATAACCCCACGCGAATCACGCTGGAGAATTTCAACGCCATCGAGCGCAGGGCCGTTGAGCAGGCGCAAGCCACCATGCCCGCTGGGCTGACTGAAAAGCAGAAACGGATATTGGTTCAGAAAGTCATGCCCTACACCCGCCGCCTGAGCGGTGGCCAACTGGCCCAGCCAGTTCGCGAGGCCATCAGTCTGACTTACGAGGCTTCGGACGTACAGGAAGCCGGCGTGCACCTGGCAGAAACCATCGACCGGCATATGGTGCGGGAAAGTGGCGCAGACGATATGCAACTGCCGGCGGTGTCGAAACTGCCACCACTGGTGGCCGCCTACTGCGGTAAAAGCGAACTTCTGGATGTAACTGAAGCCGCTGTCAGGGTCACCAACGACAACGACGTTGCCGTCGCCTGGGCGAAATGCGCAGCGGTGCTTCTGGATCGGCTCTTTCGCGGCGAAGGGCTTTCAGCAGCCATGAACGCTGCCTCTGCCGAAGCACCGGAGCAGGAATCCCTGGAGCAAGCACGAGCGTCCGCGCAACTGGACGGTGTGGCTGCTGGAGGAACCTTTGGTCGAACCTGTTATCTGCAGGAAGCGATGCCCGTGATTTTTCACATCCTTACTCATGCAGGGAGCTACGTAGAGGCCATCCGCGCCAATATTCATTGTGGCGGTGACTCCTGCGGAAGGGCGTGGCTCATTGGCCCTGCCATGGCGGCCATTCACGGTGTTGGCAGTGAGAGCGGCGTCCCTTTGAGCTGGCTGGCCCGGGTAACGGAAGCTGCGACCGTCTATCGGGATATCGAGTCTCTTCTGGGCAATCGAGAATTCTGAGCAGGAATCAGATCCTTCCATCCAGCTGCAGCCAGCGGGATAGCCGGGAGTGCGGGCGTCGGCGAAGATACAGGGGCAATGTGCTCATCACCAACAGTACCGTGGCGGCAGCCACGACGGTCAAGGTGGGATTCAGTTCGAAGGTATGGCCGAGGCCGGCGAAGACAAACGTCATCGGCAGCATTCCCAGCAAGGTGGCCAAGGCATACCGCCACAGGTGTATGGCAGTTACGCCGGCTGCATAGCTGATCAGCGCAAAAGAGAACAGCGGAATGAGCCGGGTCAGGAAAACGGCGATGAACAGGAACCGCTGCGAACCGCGAGCCGAGAATACCGGATTGTTTTCAAGCTTCTGCTGAACAGCATCCCGCCCGAGCACCCGGGCCAGATAAAACGCGACAAGCGAACCCGCCAGGGCGCCAACCACGGCAATCACTGTCCCATGGAACATGCCGTAAACCAGGCCAGAGGCCGCGCTTATCGGCAAGGTGGGGATCGGGCCCACCACCACCGCGAGAATCATCAGAAGCATCAGTAATACCGGCCCAAGAGCGCCCTGGCTGGAAAACCAGTCGGACAGCACCGACGGAGTAAAACTGGCGGGCATGCCGAGGTTCCGCAGCAAAAACCAGATCGCCGCCATCAGTAGCGCGACAATTGCCAGAAGGGAGAAACGGAAAACCAACTGCGAACGGGTCATGCAGCTATTCTACGCGCTATACCCAAAACAGTAAGCAATACCATTGCCCTCCAGAACGCAAAAGGCCGGATGCCATACCGACACCCGGCCCTTCAGGACGCAGCCGTTCGAAACTGCTATCGAATCAGTGCTGCGGCATTACAATTAACGCCAGCCTACACGGTCGAAGATTTTCACCGCTTCCGGGTTGTTGGTCCCCAGAACGCTGACATTGATGTCATCAATGTTCAGGTTGCCCCAGGAATCCAGTACCGGGTTCTTCAGTACGCCTTCTACCGCCGGGAATTCGTGGTTGCTTTCAGCAAAGATCTGCTGGGCGGTATCGGAGGACAGGAACTCCAGGAAACGAACCGCGTTGTCCTTGTTCGGTGCAGTGGCTACCACACCTGCACCACCGATGTTGGCGTGTACGCCACGGCCGTCCTGGTTCGGGAAGATAATGCCAACCTCACGGGCCACTTCACGATCGGCAACATCGTCGGAGTTCAGCAGGCGCGCATAGTAGTAGTGGTTGCCCACGGCCAGGTTACATTCACCGGCAGCGACGGCACGAATCTGGTCAGTGTCACCGCCCTGGGGATCACGGGCCATGTTGTCGACAACACCCTGGGCCCATTCCTGTGCGCCTTCAGTGCCGTGGTACTCGACCAGGCTGGCCAGCAGGGACTGGTTATAAATGTTGCTGGAAGAGCGGATGCAGATCTCGCCCTTGAACTCGGGCTTTGCCAGGTCTTCGTATTGGCTGATCTGGGACGGATCGAAATCAGAGCGATCGTAGTAGATCACACGCAGGCGCTGACTGAAACCGAACCAGTGACCTTCGGGATGACGCAGGGAGTCCGGAAGACGGCTGTTCAGGGTTTCAGAATCAACCGGCTGAAAAATGCCCTCCTGGTCCGCACGCCAGAGATTGCCCGCATCAACCGTGATCAGGATATCAGCGGGGCTGGCGACGCCCTCGCGCTTGATCCGCTGGATGAGAGCGTCGGACTTGCCTTCGATCAGGTTAACCTTGATGCCGGTTTCCTCAGTGAAGGCATTGTAAATGGCCTGGTCGGAATCGTAATGCCGTGCCGAGTACAGGTTCACTTCACTCGCAGATACACTGGTTGCCGCCAGAGTTGTCGCCAGTGCAGAGGCCGCCAGCTTCGCTTTATGAGATACCACGGGATCAATCTCCTTGGTTGTTGAGCGTTATTAATGGTGATAACGATTTGTATTTACGGCGATTAGACCCAACTTTCCTGTAGAAGTCAATGAATAGGAATCAGTCGCTTTTACGTATTCAATACACAATCAGACGCAACAAGATTACAATGTGGTCGTCACCAAAGTTTGTACCGGAAGGCTGGATCGGCACATGAGCATTTATCAGCAAAGCCCCACCTACAATGACCAACTCGAAAACGGTCTGTCGGGCCCTTCACTCATGCTTGACCGTGTTCATTGCCAGTTCCATGGCGATACCGTTGTCAGGGACATCAGTCTACACCTGGAAGCGGGTGAGGTGGTTTGCCTGCTTGGGCCATCAGGCTGCGGCAAAACCACCCTGCTGCGCATTGCAGCAGGGCTTCAGATGCCCTCCAGTGGCAAGGTGTTTCTGGGCCGGTCGCTGGTCTCGGCACCCGGCGGCGTCCAGGTGCCACCCGAAAAACGAAATGTCGGCCTTGCCTTCCAGGAGTCTGCGCTCTTTCCTCACCTGACTGTTCTGGAAAACGTCTGCTTTGGCATCAGCACGCTGCCCAAGAAGCAGAAACAGGCCCGCGCACTGGATCTGCTGGAGCGTCTGGGCATGGCTGGATCCGCCAACGTTTACCCGCACACGCTGTCCGGCGGCCAGCAGCAGAGGGTTGCCCTGGCCAGGGCCCTTGCCCCATCGCCCAGGGTCATGCTGCTGGATGAGCCCTTTTCCAGCCTGGACGCTCGCCTGCGCGATCAGATCCGCGACGACACGCTTCATGTACTCAAAGAGTTGAACACAGCAACCCTGCTGGTTACCCACGACCCCGAGGAAGCCATGTTCATGGCCGATCGGATCGCCCTGATGCGCGACGGCGAAATTGTGCAGACCGGCTCGCCCACGGAACTCTACTGCAACCCCGTGGAGCCCTTCGTGGTCAATTTCTTCGGTCAGGTGAATGAACACGTCGGGATTGTGCATGACGGCCAGGTAGCGACGCCCCTGGGCCGACTGGACGCGTCACGATTCGACGAAGGCGCGAATGTCAGGATTCTGATTCGACCTGAGGCCGTCAAAGTGACGCCACTGGAGGGGAAGGTCGCTGATGATCGCACCAGCCATGTCATTATGTCCCGCCTGCTGGGGCCCACCAGCCTGTTGCATATTTGTGCCCATGGACCAGACGGTCAGGAGATGCATTTGCACGCCAAAGTGCCGGGGGTGTTTCTGCCAGAGGAAGGCCAGGCCGTCTCCCTGGAGCTGGATATGTCCCAGGTGTTCCTGTTTGAGGCAGAAACCTGGCGTTAACCCCGGTCACTGCCCGGACGGGATCGGCGCATCGCCAGGCTGAGAATCACCACGGGGATGATGCCCACGGCAACAATGGCCAGGGAGGACATGGCGGATTCCGCCAGCCGCTCGTCGGAAGCCAGGCTGTAGGCACGCACCGCCAGCGTATCAAAGTTGAACGGCCTGAGAATGATCGTGGCCGGCAGTTCCTTCATCACATCCACGAACACCAGTATGCCGGCCGCCAGCAGGCTGCTGCGCATGATGGGCGTGTGCACCTTGCGCAGGGTGCCACCCGCCGTTTGCCCCAGCGTTCGGGCCGCTGCGTCCATGGACGGCGTCACTTTCCCGAGACTGGCCTCGACAGTGTTGAACGACACCGCCAGGAAACGCACGGTATAGGCGTAGATCAGGACAAATGCACTGCCACTGAGTACCAGCCCCACCATAAATCCGAAGCTGTCCCGGAGAAAAAGATTCAACTGCTGGTCTGCCCAGGCCAGGGGGATCATGATACCAACCGCAACAACCGACCCCGGGATGGCGTAACCCATGGCCGCAACCCGGTTGGCGCCACGAACCCAGGCACTGGGATTCAGGCGTGCCCCATAGCTCAGCATAACCGCAAGACCAACGGCCACCAGCGCCGCGCTCGATGCAAGAATAAAGCTGTTGAACGCAAACTCCAGGAAACGGGTACCGAAGAGTGCATCGCCAGTGGTAATGGCCATCTCCAGCAGGATGAGCGCAGGCACAATGAACCCGATCAGAATGGGCAGGAAACAGACCAAAAAGGCCAGCGCGGCCTGTCCGGATGTTAGCGAATACTCCGGCAAGACCTGGTAGCGCGCCGAAGTATGGTATTGCCTGCCACCGCGGGACACTCGCTCCAGAACCACCACCAGCACCACGAACACCAGCAGACAGGCGGCCAGTTGGGCAGCAGCAACCGGCTCTCCCAGACCAAACCAGGTCCGGTAAATACCGGTGGTAAAGGTATCGACACCAAAGAACTGGACCGCCCCGAACTCGTTCAGTGTTTCCATCAGTACCAGCGAGACCCCACCGATAATGGCGGGACGCGACAGCGGCAGGGCAATGCGCTTGAACATGCGCCACGGGCCAAGGCCCAGAGTGCGACCGACATCGAGTGCGCTCACCGACTGCTCCATGAAGGAGGCACGGGCGAGCAGGTAAACGTAGGGATAAAGCACCATGGTTATCAGCAGTGACGCGCCACCCAGTGACCGGATATCCGGGAAATAGTAGTCACCATACTGCCAGCCAAACCAGTCACGCAAAGTACTCTGCAATGGCCCTGCAAACTGCAGGAAATCGGTGTAGGCATAGGCAATCACATAGGTAGGTACGGCAAGCGGCAACAAGAGCGCCCACTCGAACAGGCGCCTGCCGGGAAACCGGCACATGACCACCAGCCAGGCACAGGCAGTGCCGATCAGGGTGGTACCAATAGCCACCGAGAGACTCAGAACCACCGTGTTGCTCAGATATCTGCCGAGGACAGTACTGACCAGATGGTCCCAGACCTCACCGGACGGGAAAAACACGTGGGCCAGTATAACCAGCACTGGCAGGGCCACCAGCAACGAAATCAGGAAGGTGCTGACTGTCCAGGCGCTGAAACGGTGGGCGCGACGACTGGCGCCATCGGTTGCAAGACCGGAGCCTGTCAGATCGCTTGTTTGTGATGTCGTATGTTCAGCCATAGAGCCTTTGAAGGGCGGGACGGGAACGGGAGTATAAGGGATACGGCGGCGTTATGAAAAATGGCCACCTGGAAGGAACGCACAGTCGCCCCGAAGATAGGAATACATAGAGGCAGGCGAGATCCCAGCTTGTCTTTTTAGCTGGCCAGGCGGTTCACCTGTTCAACAAACGCGGTTGGCAGGGTGTCGATGACCGGCCGGGCATCGCCGCACACATCCGGGTTCGGAGCATCCGGCTCTTTTGCAAGTACCACCGGCGACTCCGACCAGTGCAGCAATTCGAGTTTGCCGTTCTCCTGCTCGACCAGAGCCGTGCAGTGCTCCACCCAGTCCCCGTCGTTGCAATAAAGCCCTTCTTCGCTGCGCAGGAACCCGGCAGAGTGGATGTGACCGCAGATGAAGCCGTCGTAGTTACCTTTCTCGGCCACCGTGAGCGCTGCCAGTTCAAACCGGCGGATAAAGGTGCGGGCCTTGCCGATTCGGCTCTTCACCCAGGCCGCCAGGGACCAGTAGGGCTTGCCCTTCAATCGACGCCAGGCGTTGAACCAGCGGTTCAAACGCAGCAGGAGACCGTGGGCACGGTCACCCACCAGCAGCATCAACGGGCTGCAGCGCACCACCTGATCAAACTGGTCGCCGTGGCAGACCATGAACCGCCGACCATCGGCGGTGGTATGCACCGCCTTGTATCGGAGTTCTATGCCGGCGATGGTCTGTCCGCAGAACCGGCGCAGAAAATCGTCGTGATTGCCGGGCACGTAAACCACGCGGGTTCCACTGGCCGCCAGTTCGATGAGTTTGTGGATAACGGCCTGGTGGGCATCGGGGAAATGCACCCGTCGTTGCATTGCGATCAGGTCAATGATGTCGCCCACCAGGTAGAGCGTTTCGCAGCGTACGTGACTCAGGAAATCCAGCAGGTATTCCGCCTGGCAGTCCGCCGTGCCCAGGTGTACGTCGGAAATGAAAACGCTCCGATAGCTCCGCATGGTGTCTCCCGTCTTTCAACCAGTCCGGATGCTGACACCTTGGCAAGATCCGGTGACGGGGAAATGACAACGAAGAGACAGTTCTGTGACGTTTAGAGGGGAAGCATATGCAGGAAATGGGAAATCCGGTAACCCTCAGGTTACCGGACCATCGAGGGCCAGCCGTTAGCGCAGGTCCGGATTCAGGGTGTAAGTCCCCGTTACACGGGCACTGGCCAGCACATGGCCTGCCATCGCCTCACGCACGTCGTTGCCATCGAACTCACCATCCAGGGCAAGGGTATCCACATCGAGTGCGTGCACCTCGAAGTGGTAGTGATGGATGATCTCATCGTTCCAGGGCGGGCAGGGACCATCGTATCCCGCGTAAGTGCCATTCATGTCGGGGTTGCCCGCCAGGAACTGGGTGTAGTTGTTCACGCCACGGATGCCGATGGGGCCGGGACCCGGCGCCTTGCCCTTGGGGATGACACCATCACTGTCCTCGCCTTCCGGGATACGACTGGTGCCGGCCGGTACGTCCACCAGCAGCCAGTGGAAAAAATCGACTCGCGGAATGTCCTTTGAAACCGTCTTGCCCTCCTGGTTCACGTCGTCTGCGACGCTGGGCACGTCCGGATCGAACATCATCACCACGAAGCTCTTGGTGCCCTCCGGCGCATCGTCCCAGACGATCTCGGGGTTCCGATTGGGACCAAAACTCATATGGTCTTCTTCACTGTAGACCCCGAATGCGAATTTCTCGGGAATCGGCTGGCCTTCATCTATGCCTTGAACCTGAAGTTTCACGGCGTTGCCTCCTGTCGTTTGGGCCGTTGGCTCACTGACTGTGTCTGGGACAGTCTCATTCTGTGATAATACGGTTTTAACACAAAATCGATTCAACTGACCACGGAGCCCCGATGAGCCAACAGAAACCCGGAAAGCCGCAAAAGCCCGCAAACCGGAAAGACGAGGACGCGGTTGCCTTTGCCCAGGGTATTTTCGAGCTTGCCCGCAACGGCGGAGCCGGGCCACTCAGCGTGATGCTTGATGCCGGAGTCCCGGTCAACATGCGCACCAGCGAGGGCGAGACCCTGCTGATCCTGGCCAGCAAACACGGCCATCCGGAAACCGTGCGCCTGCTGCTCGAAAAAGGTGCTGATCGCGACGCCGAGGACAGCAACGGTAACACTGCATGGTCGCTGGCAAAAAACGACAGCGTGCGACGTCTGTTCGAAGAACACAGCCAGTAAGCCGGCATGTTCAACAAAGGCGAGATTGTCCACCACACCCGGGATGCCCTGGGCAGCATCCTGGTGGTCGATTACCGTAAGCATCGGGTACTCACCTTCAATTCGGTATTCGAGCAGAGCAAGATCGACCGTCGTTATCCCTACCTGCCGGTACACGAGTACAACCGGGCCATGATGCTGCCGGCGGTGTTTGCCAACCCCGGCCACGTGACCATTCTGGGCCTGGGCGGCGGTGTCATGGCCGGTGCATTTCACCATCTCTATCCCGAATGCCGAATACACGCTGTGGAACTTCGCCAGGCGGTACTGGATACGGCCAGAGAGTTTTTCGACTTGCCAGACAGCGAGCGCCTTGAGGTCACCATTGCCGATGCCCGGGATGCCCTGGAAAAGCTGGCGGACGCAAGCACCGATATGGTTCTCGCTGACCTGTATAACGCAGACCGGATGAGCCCGGCGCAGGCCCAGAAGCAGTTCGTGGACGAATGTGCCCGTGTGTTAACCGATGACGGCTGGCTGGTGCTGAACTACCACAGAACACCGGATGTCGAAGGCGCCTACTTCCGAAGGCTGAGGAGGCATTTTGCGGTGCTTCTGGGCTTTCGAAGCAAAAGCAACAACACCGTGGTTTATGCCAGCAAACAGCACTTTCAGTCCGTACACCCGAAAGACCCGGTGCTGACAGATCTGGAGAACCGGCTGCCCATAGACTGGCGTCGCTTGATGGCCAAAGTCAGCCGGATGGAATAAGGGGGAAAACCGTTCTGGAGTTGATCCAGGTCCTTGATGATTGCCGGGGATGATCCATAGTTACTGTCATGGAGTCCATTGTTTTCATCAGGAGTGCTGACCATGAGTGAGGAAGACTACAAAAAGCTTCATCCGGTACTGAGCGAGGTCACCAAGACCTATGTCGATCTCTACACCAACCGGCCCAATGAGAAAAACCGGGAAAAGCTGATCAAACTGGAAGCCCTGCTGCACGAGAAGCTGGAAGCTATTCGCAAAGCCAAGGAAAAAGAGGAATAGGGCCCGGCTGCGCCGGGCCCTGGAGCGGTCACGACCATTTTTCTCCCGGGCTCTGATAGTGCAGGAAAGCCCGGTGCAGAGTGTCTGGCTGATCGGCCTGGATCAGCATGTCGATATACTGCTGCTTGAGAAACCCGGCCTGCTCCATGGTTTGCGCCATCGCCAACAGTGGATCGAAAAACCCGTTGACGTTGTAGATGGCACAAGGCTTGTGGTGCAGGCCCAGCTGGCCCCAGGTCCAGGCCTCGAACAGCTCTTCCAGGGTGCCAATGCCGCCCGGCAGCGCCACGAAACCATCGGCCAGATCGGCCATCAGGGCCTTGCGCTCGTGCATGTTCTTGACCACATGCAATTCGGTCAGGCCGGAATGGGCCAGTTCCCGGTCCCGCAGGTGCTCCGGGATTACCCCGTGAACCCGGCCACCGGCCGCCAGTACCGCATCGGCCACCACACCCATCAGGCCGACATGACCACCGCCGAACACCAGCTCGATACCGTTACGGCCGAGGTAATCACCCAGCTCCCGGGCCTTGTCCGCGTATAGCGGATCGTTGCCGGACCGGGAGCCACAATAGACCGCGACCTTCATTCACCGTCCCCGATTTTGTCCTGGGTCCGGGTCTCGAAATCGCTGGCATCGTGGCGTTCATGCAGCTGGCTGCTCGGCTCACCCCAGGCCCGGTTAACCATCCGGCCACGCCGGACCGCCGGGCGCTGAGCGATCTCATCGGCCCAGCGAATCACGTTGGTGTAGGTGTGAGCTTCCAGGAACTCGGCCGCGTCATACACCTTGTTTTTCACCAGGGCGCCGTACCAGGGCCAGATGGCCATATCGGCAATGGTGTATTCGTCGCCCGCGATGTATCGGTTGTTTGCCAACTGACGGTCCAGTACATCGAGCTGACGCTTGACCTCCATGGTGTAACGGTTGATCGGGTACTCATAGTATTCCGGCGCATAGGCGTAGAAATGACCGAAGCCGCCACCAAGCATGGGTGCGCTGCCCATTTGCCAGAACAGCCAGTTCATGGTTTCGGCACGCCCGGCAACGTCCTTGGGCAGGAAGGCCCCGAATTTCTCCGCCAGATAGAGCAGAATCGACCCGGATTCGAACAGACGGATGGACGGGGTGACACTGTGGTCCATCATGGCGGGAATCTTGGAGTTGGGGTTCACCTCCACAAAGCCGCTGCCGAACTGATCGCCCTCGGTAATCTTGATCAGCCAGGCGTCATACTCGGCGTCTTTGATACCCAGCTCCAGCAGTTCCTCGAGCATCACCGTCACTTTCACGCCGTTGGGGGTGGCCAGCGAGTACAACTGCAACGGGTGCTTGCCAACCGGCAGCTCCTTGTCGTGGGTCGGGCCGGCGATCGGGCGGTTGATGCTGGCAAACCGCCCCCCGCTCTCGGAGTCCCATTTCCAGACTTTGGGCGGCGTGTAGGTAGCGTCGGTCATGGCATTTCTCCTCACAAAGTAGCAGTCAGCTGGCTCCGAGGTCGCATTGAGCCCGGGGCCGAAAACTCTAGCATGGAAGATCAAACAAAAAGAACCACAGGAGTACCCCATGGCAGGGCGCATTGTGCTCCTTCTTGCCTGTCTGTTTGTTATGCCCCTGGTACAGGCCGAGCTGTCAGACAGCAAGCGGGCGCTGATCCAGGAGCTGTTTCCCTCGGCAACCATCATTGAAGACAAGCTGCCGGATTTCCCGGTGTATCCGGTGTATCAACTCCAGGAACTGCTCGGCTATGCTTACGAATCCATAGATCACAGCCGCCTTCAGGGCTTTGCCGGCAAACCGATCAGCATGCTGATTGGTCTGGACACCAAAGGCCGTTTTACCGGTATCAAAGTCCTGAATCACCACGAGCCGGTCTTTCTACATGGCCTGGGCGAAGCTCCCCTGTTCGAGTTTGTAGACCAATACGAAGGGCATTCGTTACAAGAGCAAATCATTGTCAGCACCTCCAATTCCAGCCGTTCAGGTCGAACCAGTGAAGGCAACGTCGTGCACTTTGACGGTGTCAGCAAGGCCACGGTCTCGGTGCTGATCATTAACGACACCGTACTCTCTTCTGCTCTCAAGGTGGCCCGCAAGAAACTCGAGGGCTTTGCCCAGAGCGCGCCCACAAAGGCAAAACCGGATTTCTACCAGCCACTGTCGTGGCAGCAGCTCCTGGACCGAGGTTATATCGGACACTGGCAGATTACCGCCGAGTCCATCGAGGCCGAGCTGGGCCGGCCTCTTTCCGACTACCCCATGGACATACAGCCCGCAGACGGCGAACCTTTTACCGAGCTTTTCTTCGCCTACATCAATTCGCCCATGGTGGGACGGAACCTGCTCGGCGACGATGGTTACCAGCGCCTCATGCAACGGATAGACGAGGGCGCACAGGTTCTGGCCGTCATGTCCCGGGGCGCCTTTCCCCACGTTTCCCGCGAGTTCGTACCCGGCAGCTCTCCGGACCGTGTTGGTCTGACCCAGAACAACCTGGCCGTGGAAATGCGCGACCTGAACCTGCTGGATCAGAATCTCGATTTTCGGGCCGCTGGCATCCCATCGTTCGATGCAGGGAACCTGTTCCGCGTGGGTGGTAACGCCGGCTTCAACCCCGGAGCGGACGCCAACCTGAAGCTCAATGTCGAACTGGCCCGCAATCACCTGATGGTGGACCGCACCTCCCTGAATATCCCGGTTCGGTTCAACGAAGAACTGTTTGAGGCCGTCGAGATTGCTCCCAACCCGGAGGACACCCGTCAACCAGTCTGGATCGGCCTTTGGAAGGAACGCTGGTGGCAGATTTCACTGCTGGTTCTCGGCCTGACCGTTCTGACCGTGTTTTTCGCCCGCCAGAAAACCCTGAGCCGCAACCCGAAGCTGGTACACCGGTTCCGCTGGGGATTTCTGTTCTTCACCCTGTTCTTTATCGGTTTCTACGCCCAGGGTCAGCTTTCGGTGGTTAACATCTACACCCTGTTCCTGGCAGTCTGGGACGGTTTCTCCCTAAACGTCTTCCTGCTGGATCCGATCATTTTCATTCTCTGGGTCTATACATTCATCACCCTGTTCATCTGGGGCCGCGGCCTTTTCTGTGGCTGGCTCTGCCCCTTTGGCGCCCTGCAGGAAATGGCCGCCTGGCTTGGCGAAAAACTGAAGTTCCGCCAGATCAAGGTTCCCGAGCAATGGCACCGGCGCCTGATCCTGCTCAAATATCCGATCCTGCTCGCTCTGGTGGGCACCGCTTTCTATTCCCTGACCATCGCCGAAAAACTGGCAGAAGTGGAGCCATTCAAGACCAGTATTACCCTGTTTTTTGTGCGCTCCTGGCCTTTCGTGCTCTATGCCGTTGGCCTGCTGGTGATCGGCATGTTCATCCACAAGTTCTATTGCCGTTACCTGTGCCCGCTGGGTGCCGGCCTTGCGGTGCTTGGCCGGTTCCGGCTGTTCAGCTGGCTGGACCGGGTTGAGCTCTGTGGAAACCCCTGTCAGCACTGCAAAAACGAATGCGGCATCAATGCCATTCGCAAGGATGGCCGGATCGACTACGACGAGTGCATTCAGTGCCTTGAGTGCGTGGTTATTCTCGAAGACGACACCCGGTGCGTCGATAAACGCCTCGAGAGTAAAAAGAGGTCAAAACAGGCGAACATTCTGGCAACGGACGCGGGCTGACCCGCTCCGTTGCCGCAAAGCCCGGATTACTTCTTCTGCCATTCAAACCTCTTGAACGGCTCATCCACCGGCGTCTCCGCGATGTGGTTCACGTAGTTACTCATCACTTTCTGGGACAACACCAGAATCACTTCCAGTACCTGGCGATGCTGGTACCCGGCTTCATAGAAGGCATCCAGGTCCTCCTTGCTGACATTGCCGTGTTTGCGCATGACCGCGAGGGTGAAGGTTCTGAGCGCTTCCAGCTTGTCACTGGGCAGCGGCGTTTCGTCCCGCAGAGCATTGGTAATGTCATCAGACACTTTCATGGATTTGGCAATCCCCGTGTGCGCGGGAACGCAATAGTGGCAAGCGTTTTCCACGTTAATCGTCTGCCAGACCACGGTCTTCTCATCGTTGTCGAAGCTGCTGTCCAACACCAGTTGGTGCAGTTGCTGATAGCCCTCGAGAAGACCCGGCGCTTCCGCCATAACTGCATGCAAACCGGGAATCATGCCGAACGCCTTGTGCGAATTGTCCAGCAGGGGTTTGGATTGTTCCGGTGCCGTGTCTTTGTCGTGAAGGGTAAAGTCTGTCATTGCCAACTCCATTTTTGAATGAATGCTCAATTACAACTTCAGGCTAACTGTTATTGAGCGATCATTCAAGATATAATTGAGCGGTCATTCAAATCACGACAATGGTGAAGTGTTGTTATGGCCAGACACGCGCGCTATGACCGAAAGACCGCCCTGGAAAAGGCCGTTGGCCTGTTTTGGGAGAAGGGCTATCACGGCAGCTCCATGAAACAGATCGAGCAGGCCCTCGATATGCGCCCGGGCAGCATTTACGCCACCTTCGGAAGCAAGGATGGCCTGTTTTCGGAAGCACTGGCTGCCTATGCCGAACAGGGCGGCAGAGAAATGGCTGTGCACCTCAAGGGTTATGATTCGATCGTTGACGGTCTCCAGGACTACCTGCGCGGCATCGCATGCAGTTGCGGCAACCAGAATGCGACACCCGCCCGGGCCTGCATGATCGTGAAAACACTGCTGGAATCGAAAAACACCCACGCAGAGCTGGCCGAGCTGGCCGACAGCATTCTTGCTGCCATTGAGCACTCCGTTGCAGACCTGGTTGAGCAGGCCCGGGTGAAAGGTGAGCTGGTTCAGTCCGTAGACAGCCGGCGGATTGCCCGGCTTATCCAGGCGCAGATCATGGGCCTGAGATCCATGGGTGAACGCCACCTGGATCCGCAAGCCATGCAGGACCTGGGTGACGATATGGCAGCCATCCTGGACGGATACCGCACCCAGCACTGATCCTCCCCTTCCAGCACCCCGGTGAGAGAGCACACACCGGGGCTGAAAGTATGAGCACTTCCGTAGAATTGTGCCCACAGCCCGGGCCGCGTTAACATTAGCGCCCGGCTCAGACCCTGCGCTGTTTCCCGACCGAGTCCTGGCGACACGGCTGGCCCCCACAGTGAGGACAGCCAAGCATTCTTACCTGAAGAGTGCTTGGCTCTCTTCACTTACAGGTCTGATTGTTATGGATAACCTTCATCACATTGTTGTGGTCGGCGGTGGCGCCGGCGGTCTCGAACTGGTTACCAGCCTTGGCAACAAACTGGGTAAAAAACGCAAGGCGCGGATCACGCTGGTGGATGCCGGCCTGACCCACGTCTGGAAACCTCTGTTGCATGAGGTGGCCTCCGGCTCCCTGGATGCCAGCGCCAACGAGATCAACTACCGCGCCCATGCCCGCAAACACCACTACGAATTCCAGCTGGGCCGAATGAGCGGTCTGGACCGTCAGAACAAACACGTGGTTATAGCCCCGTTTCACGATCTCGACGGCACAGAAGTGGTTCCCGAACGACACATCCCCTATGACACACTGGTCATCGCGGTAGGCAGCACCGCAAACGATTTCGGCACTCCCGGCGCCCAGGACAACTGCCTGTTCCTGGACAGCCTTGATCAGGCGAGACGCTTTCACAATCTGATGCTCAACGCCTTTTTGCGCAAGAATCACGAAGCATTCCAGGGGGCCGAACACACCCTGAACATCAGTATCATCGGAGCCGGAGCTACTGGCGTGGAACTGGCAGCAGAACTGCGCCTGGCTTCCCGGGAACTTCCTGTCTACGGCATGAACCACCTTCAACCCTCGGACGTTTCCATTACCGTGATTGAGGCCGCCGACCGCATTCTTCCGGCGTTGCCCGGCCGGCTGTCTGCGGCGGCTACCAAGGAACTGGAACACCAGCGAGTGAAGGTACTGACCGGCCAGCCGGTCAATGAGGTGCGGCCCACCTCGGTCGTAATGAAGGACGGTACCGAACTAAGCTCGGAAATGACCATCTGGGCAGCGGGCATCAAGGCTCCGGCGTTCCTGGCGGAGCTTGAGGGCCTGGAGGTTAACCGGGGCAACCAGCTGGTTGTGGAGCAGACCCTGCAAACTACCCAGGATTCGGATATCTTTGCCTTTGGCGACTGCGCGGCCTGCCCGCAACCGGATTCCGACCGGCCGGTTCCGCCTCGGGCCCAGGCAGCGCACCAGCAGGCCGACACCCTGTTCAAGACTCTGTGCAATCGCCTGGACAATGGTGAGGCGGTTCCCTTCGTGTACAACGACCATGGTTCGCTGATCAACTTCAGCCGCTACACCACCGTCGGCAACCTGATGGGCAATCTTTCCGGCCGCAGCATGTACGTCGAAGGCAAAGTGGCCCGCATGTTCTACCTGTCCCTTTACCGGATGCACCAGGTGGCCCTGCACGGCATGTTCCGCACCGGCATCATATGGTTGATGGATAAAATCAGCCGTGCCATGCAGCCACGACTCAAACTACACTAAAGGGAGAGCGGGCCAGCGAGGGAGTGGAGCGGGTGAAGGGAATCGAACCCTCGTATGCAGCTTGGGAAGCTGCCGTTCTACCATTGAACTACACCCGCAAAAATAGGGCCGCGACAGCAATATAAGCGGTCAGCCCGGCATTGGGCAAGCATTCTGTCTGGAGCAACAATGGACCCCACCCTGACCCTGATTGGCGCCCTGATGCTGGTCATCAGTATCGTGCTCAGCCCGCTTTCCAGCCGGGTGGGCATGCCTGTGCTGCTGATCTTTCTGGTGGTGGGCATGATGATGGGTGAGGACGGCCCGGGTGGCATCCAGTTCGATGACTTTGAACTGGCCTTTCTGATTGCCAATCTCGCGTTGGGCGTGATTCTCCTCGACGGTGGCATGCGCACCCGGGCGGAGACTTTCAGGGTAGGCCTGAAACCTGCCCTGGTACTTGCCACCCTCGGAGTCGCCATGACCGCCGCTGGCGCCGCGGTTGTGGCCTGGTGGGTGTTCGATCTGCACTGGCTGACTGCCCTGCTGATTGGCGCCATCATTTCCTCTACCGATGCCGCCGCCGTTTTTTCCCTGCTGCAGGGACGGGGGCTGCACCTGAACGAGCGAGTCAGTGCGACCCTGGAAATTGAGTCCGGCAGCAACGACCCTATGGCGATTTTCCTGACGCTCATGCTGGTTACGTTGATTGGCAACGACGGCGACCAGGCGGGCTGGGCCGCTCTTTCCATGCTGGTACAGCAGTTCGGCATCGGCGCTATTGCAGGGATTATTGGCGGTTTTGCCGTGGTGGAGCTGGCCAATCGAATCCGCCTGACCCCTTCTCTGTACCCTTTGCTGGTGGCGGCCGCGGGCATCTCGGTGTTCTCCGCCACCAACGCTCTCGGCGGCAGCGGATTTCTGGCCATTTACCTGACTGGCGTGGTAATTGGTAACCGTCACGTCCGGATGATGCCGATGATCCTGCAGGTTCACGACGGCCTGGCCTGGCTGGCCCAGTTGTGCCTGTTCCTGATGCTGGGGCTTCTGGTCACTCCGTCAGACCTGATCCCCCTGGCTGGAGGAGGGCTGATACTGGCCCTGGCTCTGATCTTCGTCATCCGCCCGCTGACGGTCTTGCTGACCCTCTGGCCTTTTGCCTTTAACCGTCGCGAGATGGGGTTTATCAGTTGGGTCGGCCTGCGAGGGGCTGTCCCCATTGTTCTGGCCCTGTTTCCGATCATTGCAGACTTGCCGGAAGCCCAGCTGGTGTTCCACGCCGCTTTCTTTATCGTCCTGGTCTCTCTTCTGGTTCAGGGCACCACCATGACCCCTCTGGCCAGAAAGCTTCGCCTGGAGGTGCCGGCCGGCGAGGACCCCTATCGAAGACTCCCTCTGGATGCTCCAGCGGCGGGAGACCACGAGTTGATGCTGTTCCCGTTGCGCGGCGAAACCTGGCAAACGCCACGTCGGCTGGGCCAGTTGCGCTTTCCGGAGAACACGGCTGTGGCCGGAGTCTTCCGCAACCGGGTCTGTCTGCAGCCAAAAGCGGACCTGGAAGTATCCAGTGGCGACATGGTCGCAATGTTTGCGACTCCCAGTGTTCTGCCTGAACTCGGCAAGGCGCTGAGCGGCAGACACGCACCCAAGTACCTGGCCGAACGGGCGTTTTTCGGGGATTTCGTACTCAACGGCGATGCGCTTCTGGGTGACGTGGAGCAAGTCTACGGCATTGAGTTCGACGACCTGCCGCCGGAGCTTTCCCTCGCCGAATGCTTTGCCAAAAGGACAAAAGGGCACCCGGTTGTTGGTGACGTAGTAACCCTGGGCCCGGTGACACTGGTTGCCCGGGCTACCAGCGCCGACAAGGTCACCAAGGTGGGCCTGAAGATGGACAGTTCACAAAATGTGTGAAGAGCAAACCAGATAGCCAAAAAAGTTAACAAAACCCCTTAACAGATCCCTTTTGGCCTATGGTATAAAACGTCTGAACAAACATTAATCATTGGTAAGTTGAGGACATGAGCATTTTCCGCGCCCTCCCAGCCTCCATTGCCCTGCTCTGTCTGGCATTGGCTCCGAGCGCTTTGGCCACCGAACTGCTGGCCAAGGCCGACACCCGTATGCCGGCTGCCACCATGTACAAGCCCGCGGATATCGAGAGTGTCAGCAAGGTGGTCGTTCGCAAGGGAGAGCGCCGCCTGTACCTGATGGATGGCGAGGAGGTGATTCGCAGCTACCGAATTTCCCTTGGCGACAATCCGGAAGGTCACAAGCTGTACGAAGGTGACGAGCGCACGCCGGAAGGCGATTACACGCTGGACTGGCGCAACGCCGAGAGCGACTTCTACAAATCCATCCATATCTCGTACCCCAGCGAGCGGGATCGCGAACTGGCATCTGCCTGGGGCCTGGACCCGGGTGGCAGCATCATGATTCATGGCCTGCCCAATAACGTAGGCGATATGGCTTTTGCTTATGCTGGTCTTGACTGGACCGACGGCTGTATCGCCGTGACCAACGAAGAGATGGACGAAATCTGGCAACTGGTCTCCAACGGAACGCCCATCAGCATTCATCCCTGAAGCAAACCTGACGGCAGCATTAAGTTGTTGTCATATGCTTAGCAAATTTACGTATCTCTAGTTAACATTCCTGCTTACAGTGTTTTACACTGTTTTACGACTCCGGTAGTCACTACCTGACAAGCGATGCTGCGCAGGTTGACAGGAAGTCGTCTATACTGACTTTCGGATCACAGGAAATAACTCGACCAATAAGGGGATTTACAATGCGTAAACTGACGATCGCCGGGATTGCACTGGCCACTGCTCTGACTGCAGGTTGTGCCACCACTGACCAGGGCGCCATCGACGAAGCAAATGCAACCGCCAGCTCCGCTGAGCGCACTGCAGAAAATGCACTGAACACCGCTAACAGCGCTGCCAGCTCTGCCCGCACTGCCCAGCAGACTGCGGAAGAAGCCCTGGCCGCTGCTCGTGCAGCCCAGAAGGCTGCCGATGAGGCAAACGAGCGTGCCAAGCGTATGCTCGAGCGTGCCAGCCAGAAGTAAGGCTGATACGTAACGAAAAGGCCGGCATTGCCGGCCTTTTTTATGCCCCGGTATCCGGTTTGTCCGGATCGGACTTGTCAGGGCTGGCAGGTTTGTTGTCCTTGAGGAACGTGGTAATCAGCTCCATTGGCAATGGGAACACAATGGTGGATGAGTTGGTGTTACTCATATCCGCCAGCGTCTGCAGGTAACGCAGCTGCATGGAACCGGAATTCGTGGACATGACATCCGCCGCTTCCACCAGCTTTTTGGACGCCTGCAATTCGCCCTCGGCGTGGATGACCTTGGCGCGACGTTCGCGCTCTGCCTCTGCCTGACGGGCAATGGCACGGATCATCGATTCATTGAGATCCACATGTTTGATTTCAACGTTGGCCACCTTGATGCCCCATTCCTCGGTCTGGGCATCGATGATCTCCTGGATATCGGAATTGAGCTTGTCCCGCTCTGACAGCATCTCGTCGAGATCGTGTTTGCCGAGCACCGACCGCAGCGTGGTCTGGGCCAGCTGGCTGGTTGCGGAATTGAAATCCTCCACCCGGATAATGGCACGCTCGGGATCCACAACTCGAAAGTACAGCACGGCATTCACCCGCACAGTCACGTTATCCCGGGAGATCACGTCCTGACTGGGGACATCCAGGGTGATCACCCGCAGGTCTACCCGGACTATCTGCTGAATGCCCGGAATAACAATGATCAGCCCCGGACCTTTGACGCCCTGGAAACGCCCGAGAAAGAACACAACGCCACGTTCATACTCCGGCAGGATCTTGATCGCCGAAGCAAGAATGAGCAGTAACACCACCGTAGGTGCCAGATAGGGAATCAGATCGCCAATCATACGGCCTCCTTGTATTGCCGTTACTTTGTCTGCCGGTTCAGTCGTTGTCCGGAATGACCCTGACAGTTACCGTTAAACCCTCAATCGCTGTCACTTGAACCCGGTCGCCCTCTTTGACGGCTCCCTCGCTGATGGCATTCCAACGTTCACCACTGAGCCGCACGTGGCCCCGGTAGTGGCCATGTTCTTCGGAGAACTCATCCAGGGCCACGCCCTCTTCATGGGTCAACTGTTCGGTGCCACTGACCGGATGCCGCCGACGCAGACCGATAAACCGGGTCACCGTCCAGAGGATAAACCCGGCAGCCACCACGGCGGTGCCTCCGATCGTTGGCAGGGAAATATCCCGGTGACTGCCGTCCATCAGGATGATCGAGCCGGTAACAAAGGCAACTATTCCGCCAACCCCCAGTATCCCGAAGCTGGGCACGAAGGCCTCGCCCACAATGAACGCCAGTCCGAGCAGAATCAGTGCCAGGCCGGCGTAATTCACCGACAGGACCTGGAAAGCGAAGAGCGCAAGGATCAGGGAGATGGCGCCAATCACGCCCGGCACCACCGCACCGGGGTTCGCCAGCTCGAAGATGATGCCGTAGAAGCCGATAATCATCAGGAAATAGGCGACGTTCGGATTGGTGATCACGGAAAGCAGGCGCGTGCGCCAATCCGGTTGGGACCTGACAATTTCCAGGCTGGCCGTGTTCAGGGTCGTGTCGCCCGACGCCATCCGAACGGTGCGGCCATCCACCTGCTGGAGCAGATCCCGGATGTTGGGCGAAACCACGTCGATAACGTTCTTCTCAAGGGCCTCATCGGCACCCAGATTCACAGCCTCACGGACGGCTTCTTCAGCCCAGTCGGCGTTGCGGCCATGGCGTTCGGCCAGCCCGCGAATGTAACTGACCGCATCCTCCAGAACCTTGCGCTCCATGGCGGTGCCACCGCGCCGTTTGCCGTCATCGTCGCCGGCCTGCTGTTCGCCGTTCGACGAAGAACCGGAGTCTGAATCCGAACCTTCCCCGGATTTTGGCTCGCCGGGGGCCGGATCGCTCTCCGGTTCGGGACTACCCGGCAGACCGCCCATCTGGACCGGCGTCGCCGAGCCCAGGTTGGTCGCCGGAGCCATGGCGGCAATGTGACTGCCGTAGAGGATATAGGTGCCAGCGCTGGCCGCCCGCGCGCCCTGCGGAGAGACATAGGTAGCCACGGGAACCTCAGAGGCAAGAATCGTCTTGATGATATCCCGCATGGAGTCCATCAGACCGCCCGGCGTATCCATTTCGATGATCACCAGACCAGCGCCCTCGGACTCAGCCCTACGAATGCCTCGGGTAACGTAGTCCATGGTGGCAGGGCCAATGGCGCCCTCGACAGTAAGTACCAGGGCCGTTTGAGATGATTTTTGCTGGGCAAAGACCTGATGTGCCAGAGAACCCAGTGCGAGCATAACGCCTGTCAGCAGCACCAGGGCCCAGAGCCGAAGGCGGGCGGGATTCGGTGATCGCACGGGATGATGTGCCTGCATAATGCCTCCCTGGACCGGAACAACTTCAATGCCTGGATATGCGGTGGCTCAGCGGCCGCGGTTTTTCCCTGCAAGACGGCACCCGTGCCCGGACGCCTGACTTAGAAGTATAGCCGCTGCTCAGGTTCGCCCGTCGGTTCCGGCGATTTCTCTTCCACGGTCTTGTCGGCGGCCATTCGGGTCACACGTTCACCAATCATCGTTGGCAGGCCATCGGCCTGGTCCACTGCCAGCTCAATGGCGCCACGCTTGACCTCGACTCCCGGGTGCTGGCTGCGGAAGGCTTCGACTTCGGCAAACACCTGGTTCCAGAGCCGATCCCGATCCTCGCGGGGGTAGTCTTCGTGGGGGCGATGCACCTCAAGCCAGACTTCACCATTCGAAAAACCGATCTTGACCGCATCGTGGACAACCTGAACCGGCGTACCCTTCTCCACCTGATACACGAACCGGGAAATATCTTCGTTGTACATCCGGAAGCAGCCATGGCTGACCGGCATACCCACGCCAAACTTCTTGTTGGTACCGTGGATCAGATAGCCTTTTTCACTCAGCAACAGGGCGTGGGTACCAAGCGGATTGCCGGGACCGGGGGGAATCATCCGGGGCAAATACTCACCGGACGCCTCGTATTCCGCCCGGATGCTCGCCGGCGGATACCAGGCCGGAGACTCCAGTGGCATGGTGACCTCTGCGTCGGTCAGGGGGGAGGGGTTCTCCGCCGTACCGACGCCCACGGGGTAAACCTGCACACCCTCATCGGTGAAATAATAGAGACGATACTCGGCGAGGTTGATGACAATACCTTCGCGCCGCGCATCCGGCAGCACATACTGGCGCGGCAGGGTGATGGTGGTACCTTCTCCGGGTAGCCACGGATCCACACCGGGGTTGGCCTTCACCAGCTCCAGATAGCCCATCGCTAACCGGTTACCGATGCCGGCAAAGGTGTCTTCATAGCGGGTTTCAAAAACACCAAGCTCACCGGCCAGATCACCCTGAACCGGGAAGGTGGGCACGCGGGGACTTCTGTCCGGCGCTTCCGGGCCGCTGGCGGCGTCCAGGGGCTCCGCCGACCCCGCGGTCGGAAACACGAGGAACTGCGCCAGGGAAAAAACCGCTAAAAATCTGAACCACATAGAAAACGTTCCGAAAGCATCAGGCAACCGGGTACAGTGACAGCAAGTACCCTCAGGAGTTCACATAGGTAGCCCATACTGTTACGACGGCAAGCGCGACGAACAGCACACTTGCACCAATCCGCGCTGTGGCGAGGGGCAATCTCTCCATCAGCCAGCGTCCTGCCATGATAACCGGTATGTTTGCCAACAGCATCCCCACCGTGGTGCCCAGAATCACCCAGAAAGTCTCGGTGAAGCGGGCGGCGAGAACAACGGTCGCCACCTGGGTCTTGTCGCCGATCTCTGCCAGGAAAAACATGATGGTGGTGGCCGTGAACGCCCCCATGCCCAGGAACTTTGAATCCTCGCTGTCATCCTTGTCCGGCACCAGCAGCCAGAGCGCGATCGCAACAAAACTGACAGCCAGAATCCACGGTAACCAGGCTTGTGGAATGAAGGAAGCAACCCAGGCACCAAGCCAGGCCGAGAGGGCATGATTGAGAACCGTTGCGACAAAAATGCCGAGGATAATGGGCAGGCGAGTGGCGTAGCGGGCAACCAGGAATAGCGAAAGCAGTTGGGTCTTGTCACCAATTTCCGCTATGGCAACAGCAACCGTTGAGGCGAGGAAAGCGTCCATGAAAAACTCCAGGGCGGATAACCAGACATGAGGCAGCCCACCTTCCGCCCAATGGAGGTGAAACCGCCTCAGGTCTTGCCAATATCACCGGAATCTCGGTGAAACATGATAGCCATGGGGATTTGGCCCCAAGTATGTTGACTATCATCCGACCGGCAGTTCCGGTGCGGAGGCTACTCCCCTGAAGAGATGTCGGCATAGTAATGAATCCGGAGCAGGGCCGCAACCTAGGTTCGCATTCTCCATACCGGAATCGCAGCCACCGCCACGAATACCGCCACCAGCCACCAAGCGGAATGGAACGCATTGATTGTGGGCATCCCGGAGGAGTGCTCGCCGAATTCCACAGTAAGTGCCACCAGATTGACCCCAAAGGCGCCTCCGAGCTGGCGCATGAAGTTGAGCGTGCTGGAGCCGGCCCCCAGCTCCTGAGGCTTTAGGGGATTCAGGGCGCCGGTGGACAGGGCGGGAAGCATGAAGCCGATCCCGATTCGGCCGAGGACCGTCCAGAGCACCAGCCAGCCGAAAGCCAGCTCGAGGTCGGACAGCGCAAACAGCATGGCGGAAAGGGCAAAAGCGCCGATGCCGAAGACCACCAGAACCCGGGCGCTATGCCTGTCCGCAAGCCGACCGGCCAGGGGAAAGGTCATACCCAGGACAATCCCTGCCGGCAGCATCAGCAAACCGGCTTCGGTCGCGCTGAATCCGAGCGCTGTTTGCACGAACAGAGGAATCAGGTAGGTGGACCCGAACAGCGCCAGCCCCAGGGCCACAGCACCGAGACAGGCGAAGACAAAGACCGGTTTGCGCAGCAGGGCCATGTTTACCAGTGGATGCGCTGTTCGTCGCTCACGCAGCACGAAGAGCAACAACCCACCAAGCGCCATTACTGTTCCGGCGAGGATCCGGTTTTCCTGGCCCGCCGCGTGCTGTAACCGGTTCAGAGTATCGAGGGACACGGCGATGGTAAATCCGAGCAAGATCAGGCCAGGCAGATCGAAACGATAGGGTGCCGGCCGGGAAACCGGCAACGGCAGAAATCGCCAGGCCATGAAAACACCCACCAGGGTGACAGGAGCCGGCGCGAACATCACATAGCGCCAGTCCAGTTGATCAACCAGGAAGCCCCCCAATACCGGGCCAAGGGCCGGTGCCAGGATCACCCCCATGCCATAAATCCCCATGGCCTGGCCGCGGCGATCACGTGGAAAAATCCGGAACACCAGGTACATACCCATGGGCTGCATCAGGCCGGCCATGGCGCCCTGACCTATACGGGCAGCAATGAGCTGTCCCGGTGTCTCGGCAAAGCCACCGGCGAGGGAAATCAGGGTAAAGAGAAACATGGCTGCGGCAAGGGTCTTGCGAACCCCGAAGTGATCCAGCAGCCAGGAGGAGGCAAGCATGGTAGTGGTCATGGCTGCGATAAAGCCGGTTGCCAGCCAGTGGACCTGACCCTGGCGAATGCCGAACTCCACCATGATATCGTGCAGCGCCACGTTGACCACGGTGGCGCTGAGAACGGTGGCCATGGTGCCGATCATCACCGTGGCCACCGCCAGCCAGCGCCAGCGGTCTCCGTAGCGCGCCTTCAGGCCCTCAACCGAATTATCAGCCAAGGATTACTTCTGCTTTTCGGCGTTTTCCAGGATCTTGTGGAAGACCTTCACGGTGCACTCGATCTCTTTGTCGCTGATGCCCTCAAGCATCTCCTCGCGCAGCACCTCGGCTCGCTCGGAAAGGTCGTCCATGAACGCCCGACCGGCAGTGGTCAGATGCAGGCGCCGAGCCCGGCGATCGTGGGGGCACGGCCGACGCTCGATCAAACCTTGTTGCTCCAGGCTATCAAGCAGACGAACCAGGGTCGGATTCTCGATCGCCATGAGGCTGGCCAGTTCACGCTGGGTAAGGCCTTCGCCGCCTTTTTCCAGGTACACCATGGTGCTCCACCGCGCCTGGGTGACGCCCAGATCCTTCAGGCGCTCATCGAGCATTTTTCTCCAGCGTCGGGTAACCCGCGCTACTGCAAAAGGAAACTGGTCTCTCATTTATCGTCACTCCATCTCAAAAAAGGGCCTGGCCCGGGCCGGGCGCTGCCGCGCACTCGGCCAATTCATCACATTATCGGAAAGTCACCAATAGTATGCTAACCATTGTGATGAAAACAGATACGGAAGTAAAAACAAAATTGGGGAAAACCGAAAGCAGCGTCAGCTCGCCTGACGCTGCTCTTCGTGCATCTCCTCGACTTCCGGAGACTCGTGGAACTCGGTATTTCGCGGATCGATCTCGGCGAGAACCGGCGACGCTTCGGGCATGGCCGGCACGAAATGCTCCTGATCTGCAACCGCGACATCCTCGGTGTGACTGATCCGATAGCTGGTGATCAGCGCCAGCAGCACCAGAAAGCCCGCATTGCCAAAGAACAGGCCTTTGGGCCCGAGCAGGTTGATCAGTTCAGCCATGACCACAGGCCCGATGACGCTGCCCACCCCGTAACTGAGCAGCAGCGTCGCGCTGGCAGCCACGATGCGGGAACTTTCCATACGGTCATTGGTAATGGCGACCGCAACCGGGTAGAGGGCCGCGGACAGGCCGGTAAACAGTCCAACCAGAAGGGTCAACAGCCACGCATTGCCAGCCCCAAGGACGCCAACACCGCCTGCGGCGGAGGCCGCCACCAGAGCAATCCAGAACATTACCCGGCGCCGGTCAAAACGGTCGCAGAGCCGGCCCAGGGGCCAGGCAAGAATCATTGCGGCAACAATGGCGCTGGCCATGAACGTGGAGGTCCGGGCAACGTCCAGCCCCACCAGGGTTGCGTACACAGGCCCCAGCGCATAGAAGCCGCCAATCATCACGCCACAAATGAGAGCCCCGGCCACACCGCTGAAGGATTCTCTGGCCAGAGTGAAGATAGAGATACGCTGGACCTGCTCAATAACAGGCGCCTCCATTTTGGTTAGTGCAAGCGGCATCAGGGCCATTGCCAGCAGGATCGCGGCAATCGAGAACGGCATGAAGTTGGCCGGGTCGCCAACGTTCACGATAAGCTGTCCGCCGGCCGCGGACAGATAAAAAACAATCTGGTAAACCGCGAACAACGCACCGCGATTGGCATTGGTAGCCCGGCTTGAGAACCAGCTTTCAATCACCACCAGCACACCGGCAATACTGAACCCGGACAGCACCCGCAACACTGCCCAGAAAATCTCGGATACGGCCATTGGGTAGAGCAGTGAGGTAATGGCTGCCCCCGCAGCGAACACGGCAAAGGCACGGATATGACCAACCCGGCCTATAATCCTGTGGACATACAGCGTTCCCAGCACAAACCCGATGGAATAGCAGACCAGAATCCAGCCGATTATGTCCGGTGATATCGCTTCTATACTCAGACGTATACCCAGGAGCGTCATCAGGAAAGCATTACCGCTGACAAGCAGAATGATGCTCAGAATCAGGGCAGAAAGGGAGGTGACCATTCGGGTCATTACAGCAGCTCCGGGCGTAACAGGGTATTTTCGTTTCGATGAAAGACAAAATAGCAGCAAGCACCGGACTCTGCCGGCCGCGTATTAGATCAGGAGCGGAAAACGAAACCACTAGGCACTTCCCGAAACCTGTTAACCGCGTCACAAAAACCTGCAAAGGCCGCCGCAGAGCGGTTTAACAGGGTTTTACATTAATGTGCCGTAACAGACCCTAAGGGCCGGAGCAGGTAACATGAAAGCGAGCTATTCATTGGACCGTGAGCGCCTGGTTATGAAAAAAACGGACTGGCCCATACGCTGGGATCTGCTGCTTCGCTACCGACTGATCGAAACCATCGCCCTGTGGGAAGGTCGCCTGACCACCAACCACATCTGCCACAGTTTCGGCATCGGTCGCCAGCAGGCGTCCAAGGACATCAACACCTATCTGCGCGAACTGGCGCCGGGTAATCTGGTTTATGACCGCCATCTGAAAGGCTACGTGCCGGCCGAGAAATTTCGTCCGGTGGTTACCCGTGGCGTGGTAAACGAGTATCTGGACCTGCTGGCCCGCCAGCAGAACCTGAGCAATACCTTTGAATCACTGAATATAGACCTGCCGGACAGCACCGTGGTTCAGGGCCCGAACCGGGTGATTGCACCGGAAACCATGCGTGCCGTGGTGACCGCCACACGTCAGGGCAGACAGTTGCGCGCCAGCTACGCCTCCCTGAGTCGACCTGAAGCGGTGGAAAGCATTCTGGAGCCCCACACACTGGTTTGTGCCGGCAATAGCTGGCACTTGCGTGCCTGGTGCGACTCCAATCGGGAGTTCCGGGACTTCGCCCTGAGCCGTTTCCGTACCTCGCCCGAGGCATTGCGGCAGCGGGCCAGGCACAGCCGGGAGCAGGACGAGCACTGGAACCGTGAGGTTACCCTGGTCGTTACGCCGGACAGACGCCTGACCGAAGCCCAGCAACAGATCATCGCCCGGGACTATGGCATGGAACATGGTCGTCTGGAGGTTGCCACCCGCGCCGCACTGGCTCCCTATGTGTTGTCCCGTCTCGGAATCACCTTCGACAACGAGCATCCGGATCCGTTGGTTCAGCAGCTTGAACTGGCCAATCCGGACCAGCTGGGCTTTGGCAGCAAACGTGAACAGGCTCTGAAGGCCGTTGCCGGTCTCAGCTAAACTGCCGGTGTGAATTCTAAAATTCGACGCTATTCCTATATCTGCTTCCTGATTCTGCCGTTCCTGCCCATGGCGGCAACGGCGGAATCAGCCTGTGGCAAACCCGCAACACCAATTTCCGAAGTACAAGGGACCGGCCCGGCCTCACTTCTGACAGGCAAGACGGTCACGGTGGAGGGTATCCTGACCCAGGATTCCCGATCAGAAGGCGGGTTTGGCGGCTTCTATCTTCAGCAGGCCGACCACCAGACCGACAATGATCCCACCACGTCCGAGGCCCTGTTTGTCTATACCGACCGCAAGGTCGGCAAAACCGGCATGCGGCTGCGGGTTACCGGCAAGGTGAAGGAATACCACGGACTGACTGAACTGGTAGCGGTCCGGACCATTGATATGTGCGGACAGGAAGCGCTGCCGGCCGCCATGCCGGTGACGCTGCCGTGGACGGTGGATCCGGAACACCTGGAGAATATGAGGGTGACCTTCCGCCAGCCCCTGACGGTGGTCGACAACTACAACCTCGACCGCTACGGCGAGCTGGCGCTGGCCGGCGCCGATCAGATCCAGCCCACCGAGTACCTTACGCCGGGCGAGAGCGCCCACAGGGCATCCCTCCGCAACCGTCAGAACCGCGTACTGCTGGACGACAATCGGTCCATCAGAAATCCGAGGCCCATACCCTGGCCGCCCGAAGGTTTGTCCTCAGGATCCGTGCGCGCTGGCGACCAGATTACGGGGCTCACCGGGGTGCTGGACTTCCGTTTCGATGCCTGGAGAATCCAGCCCGCCCGGGAACCTGTCTTTCTGGATACCAACGAGAGAGAACCTGCGCCGGAGTCGCCGCCCGGTGATTCCGTGCGGATCATGGCGCTGAATCTCGGCAACTTTTTCAACGGCGATGGTCGCGGCGGCGAGTTTCCAACAACCCGGGGTGCCAAGACATGGGCAGAGTTTCAGCGCCAGCAACAGCGGCTAGTGCAAACGCTACTGGCACCGGACCCGGACATTCTTGCGGTCACGGAACTCGAGAACGACGGCTACGGTCCGCACAGCTCCGTCGCCAGCCTGGCCGATGCCCTGGGCAGCCCCTGGCGGTTTGTCAGCACGCCGGGCCAGGACGGCGACGACGAAATCCGGACGGGCCTGCTCTATCGCGGCGACCGGGTGCGCATGCTAGGTGAACCCGAAAGGCTTGCCGGTGGGCCTTTCGCCTCCGCCGGTCGACCTCCGCTGGCCCAGGATTTCAGTCGTGTCGATGGTGAGACAACGGTCCAGGTGATCGTGCCTCACCTGAAATCAAAATCCTGTCGGGGTGCCAGGGGGGATAATCGGGATCAGGCGGATGGCCAGGGCTGTTACGCCAGCCGGCGAACGGACGAAGCACAAGCGCTGGCTGAATGGCCCGGCATTGGTAAAGAAGGCCCCAATTCCGCCGGCACCCTGATTATCGGTGACCTGAACAGCTATGCCCGGGAACATCCCATTACGATGCTGGCAAGGGCGGGTTTTGTCAGCATGGTGCACCACTTTCATCCCTGCACCGAAACCAGCTGTCGCCAGTACACCTACCGATACCGTGGCGAGAAAGGGTCGCTGGATTACGCCCTGGCCTCCGAGACACTGAAACCACGGATTGTGGGCGCGCGCATCTGGCTGGTCAATGCCGATGAGCCCAGAGTTTTCGGTTACCAGAGCGACTACGTGGTTGACGGTCAAGGGCCCTGGCGGTCAAGCGACCACAACCCGGTGATTGTCGACCTGGAGCTCTGAGCCCCGAACCCTGGTCGTTGCGGCCCGTCCGTTGGTTGCCCTTGCGCCGGAGCGCGCGGGCGTATAGGCCAAGGCTCGGGAGGCCGATACCGGTAGACTGGCGACAAGACCCAAAACCGGTGATCGCTGACAACCATGAGAATCCCTGCCCCCAACCTCTGGCCCGCTGCCCGCACAGGACAACGTTTTCTTCTTCAGGCTCGCCGCCGCACAGCGCTTGTGGATGGCCACAAGATGGTTTTCCTGGAGCGGGGCGCTCCCAGCTCGGGGAACCCTACCGTCGTGCTGATTCACGGCTTTGCCGCCATGAAAGAAAACTGGGCCCTGTGGCTGCAACGGCTGCCCAGGCACTGGCATCTGTTGGTACCGGATCTGCCTGGCTTCGGGGAGAGTGATTACCGGCCCCACGCCTGTTACCGCTATGAGACCCAGGCACGGCGACTGGAACAATGGCTTGCGGGCTTTAACACCAACGATATTCATCTGGCCGGCAGTTCCATGGGCGGCGCTATAGCCGCCGTGCTCGCCCACTCACTGGATCCGAAGCCCCGTTCGGTAACGCTGCTCAACAGCGCTGGAATCCCGGAACATAAGGATGTCGACATTCACGCCCCCCCAAGGTCCGACCGGGACGGCATCCTGATTCCAAAGGACTGGAAAGGCGTCTACCGCATGTTCAACAGCGTCGGCACCGGCAAGCCCACGGTCTCCGGGCTGGCCATGGCCGGCCTTCTGGGGCCGGACCTGCTGGGCCGCACCGACGCGCTGCGTCACATCTTCAGTGACATGGTGGCAGACGCATTGGCACCAGCGCGCTACCTGGGCCCCGACACACCGCCACTTCAGGTTCAGTGGGGTGATCGGGACGTGATCACCCCCACCCGCTGCATCGACTGGTTCGGCTCGGCCACGCCAGACGCGGAAATCCACGTATTCCGGGGCGTGGGGCACCTGCCCATGCTGGAGACACCCGCGCGATCCGCCGCGACTCTTGAGCGATTCGTCCACCGCCATGGCCGGTAAGCCGGTCAGGCCAAGTGTGCCTGTCAGCTATTGATTGGCCTTTCAGGCCATTTATTTCGTCAGTGGAGTCATGGGGGAACGGGCCGGTAGCCGCCATAATCGTTGAAACTGCGCGCTCTGCGACATAACAAGAACAGAATAAGACGAGGAACCCCCATGCGAGCCTCCGTTTCAACGGCACAGGACCTGGGCATGCCGGCCATTTATCTGCATCTCTTGGCCGAACTGCTGAATACCATCGGCGTTGATGAACAGGACCTTCTGCTTCGGGTCGGACTCGACCCGGCCCGCCTGCAATCCACCGATCTGCGGGTCAGTCAGACCCAGGCCAGCGAATTTGTTACCCGGGCCATCATCGAAAGCGGCGAACCGGGGCTCGGGATCATGCTGGCACGGGAACTGAAGTTGCCACTGCACGGCGCCCTGGGTACGGCGGTCATGAGCAGCCGGACCCTTGGCGACGCCATGGAGCTGATGACCCGGTACCTGACACTGCGGGTACCCCATCTTCAGGTCTGCAAACGGGAAACCGGAAAACTGGCCTGGTACATTGTCAGTTGTGACATCGATCTCGGCCCCCTGCACGGATTTATCATGGACGCCATGCTGTTCGGATGCGTTTCCATGGGCGCACAACTGACTGGCTCGGTGGTTGATGGGTTGCGAATTGTGCGCCGGGGCGCGGAGCCGGCGTATTTCCATCGGTTCCGACCACAGATCCCGGTACCCGTAGAGTTTGGTGCCACTGAGAATGCCCTGGTGATCCCCACCGCGCGCCTGGACCTGCCCGTGCGCTTTACCGACGATCAACTGGCCGCCTCATCCAAAGCCCAGTGCGAGGAGGCCCTGCGGCAGCTGACCGAAGATGCCGGATTTGCCTGCCGGGTTCGGCGGGTGATCGAAACCAGCCACCCCTTCCCCCCGAAACTGGCCAGGGTTGCGGGCACCTTGTTCGTCTCCGAAAGGACGCTCAAACGCCGGCTGCAGGAGGAAGAAGCCAGCTTCCAGCAGCTGGTGGACCAGGTTCGGCTGGAGCGGGCACAGGATCTGCTCCGCAGCACCGGCATGAATCTGAGCCAGATTGCAGATGCCCTGGGCTACGCCGATGCGGCGAACTTCACCCGCGCCTTCAAGCGCTGGACTGGGGCCAGCCCCAGCCACTACCGAAGCGCGCCCACTCGCTCCGCCTCGACGCCCGCGGAGCGGTCACTGGCCACCGGGTGATCAGTCGATCCCGATAATCTTGTGCATCTGCAGGGTGAGACGCCACTGGGGGTGAGCAAGACAGTAATCGGTAGCACGGCGGGTGTTGCTTTGCTTGATCTCATCCACCGCCGTTTCCGGCATTGAAGGTGAGGCCATCGGCGACAGGAAATAATGGCTCGCGCGAATGCCTAGAAATCGCTCCGGCATCGCCAGGGGCTGCGGATAAACCAGCTTCAGCTCGTCACAGGCCTCGATAACCACAGGGGCATCGGCCTTGGGGCTGACGCAGAGCCAGTCAATGCCTTCCGGGGCTGGCAGGGTACCATTGGTCTCTACTCCGACCTCGAACCCTTCCCGATGAAATGCCTCAATCAGGGGAGCATCCAGCTGCAGCAGGGGCTCGCCACCGGTGCAGACCACGTAGGGCTTACCGGGTGCGTCCGGCCAGAGATTCCGTATGTGACGGGCAAGGGCTTCCGCTGTCTCAAAGCGGCCGCCATTCTGGCCATCCGTTCCCACAAAATCGGTATCACAGAAATTGCAGACCGCACCGGCACGGTCTTTCTCGCGTCCGGTCCAGAGATTGCACTTGCTGAAACGGCAGAACACAGCAGCACGGCCCGCCTGGGCACCTTCGCCCTGAAGGGTGTAAAAGGCTTCCTTTACCCGGTACATCAGCTGGCGTCCTCGTAGTCCAGAGGATCATCCACACCATTGGCGGCAAACGCTTCCAGCCGCTCAACGCACGACCCACAACGACCACAGGCCTGTTCACGGCCGTTGTAACAGGTCCAGGTCTGGGAATAATCCAGGCCCAGACGGAGACCTTCGGACAGAATCTGGCCCTTGTCCATGGCCATGAAGGGCGCCTCAATGGCCACCGGTTCGTAGTTGGCAACCCGGCAGACCGCGTCCATTTTTTCGACGAATTCCGGGCGACAGTCGGGGTAGATGGCATGGTCGCCACCGTGAGCGCCGTACCACACAGCACCGGCTCCCGCCGTCACGGCGTAACCGGTTGCGAGCGACAGGAGGATCATATTGCGATTCGGCACCACCGTCGCTTTCATGCTGTCTTCCTCATAGTGACCTTCCGGTACATCGAGATCCGAGGTCAGCGATGAACCGGCCATCACCTCACTCATGGCGCGGATGTCGATCACTTTGTGGGGAATACCCAGCGACTCACACACCGAACGCGCGCACTCCAGCTCCCGGACGTGACGCTGCCCGTAGTTGAACGACAGCGCATGAACCTGATGCCCACGTTCCCTGGCCAGATGCAGCAGAGTGTAGGAGTCCATGCCTCCGGAATAGATTACAACCACGGTGTCTGTCATTCGGGCTCCCCGTATGGTGCGATTGGGTTTGGGCTGGTTTACTGTCGCGCCCGTTGCCTGTTGCTGTCATCGGGCTTTTACAATGAATGGACATATTGTAACAGTGCAGGCACAGGTTGGGTTCGCGTCTCGGTTGCGGGGCGGGTAAACTCAGCGAAAAACAACTCATCAGCTACACTGACTCCATGACCACTATCCAGCCGGCATTCATCGATTTCGAGGCATCCAGCCTTGATCTGATCGCGAGCTACCCCATTGAGGTGGGGATCTGCATGCCAGACGGCACCCTTCATAGCTGGCTGATCTGCCCCCATGTCCTCTGGCAGGACTGGTCGGAAAGCGCTGAGCAGATTCACGGGATTACCCGCCAGACTCTGGAAGCGGACGGCATTGCCGTCGGTGAGGTGGCCAGGGCGCTCAATGAGCTGTTGCCGGCGCAGGTTTTTTGCGATGCCTGGACGTTCGACAGCTTCTGGCTGCACCGGTTGTTCAGGGCTGCCCGCATCACTCCGGCATTTCAACTGGAGTCGATTTCAGCCCTGTTGGATACCCAACAGGTACGCCAGTGGTCGGCGATTCGCCAGCAGGTGATTACCGAACTTGGCCTGCCAGTGCACCGGGCGGCAAATGACGCCCTGATCCTTCACAAAACCTGGGAACGGATTGCCCGCGACCATGAAGCCATGGTGCCGTTAACGGGTCAAAGCCGCCAGGCCTGAAGCGGTTTCAGGCGATCAGTGCCTGACGTGGCGGACCCGCAATGCGATGACTTCAAGACCGTCCCGAAGGGTATTCAGCGTCCAGTAGGTAACCAGCGCCATCAGCGCGGCCCCTGTTACTGTAAACACCAGATTCTCACCCACAACCTGCTCCTTGGCGGCGAACAGGTAAAGGCCCAGGGCAACAATCAGGGCGAGCTCGATCAATGCGTGCGAACGGAATTTTCTACTGGCAGATCCGGCGTCGTCGGACATTTTGCTAGGTTTCAACCTCTGTCTTTGTCTGGCAATGAATTAAAAGATAGTGTGCAAATTATCGCCAGAACAGAGAAGAACATCTGTACGAAGTAGTGGCTACGAAGATTCCACTACCCCAAAAAAAAACGCAGCCATAAAGGCTGCGTAGAAAGGAGAGATCCATTGACTGCCTGGCGCGGCAGGCAGTCAGGATTGCACAACGTAAAACACGTGACGCTGCGAATTATGGCAAGCGCTCCTGGCGCCGTCTGTAGGGGTTTGCCGAAGAGTAAGACCTATTGCAAACCGTCCGTTAGCCTATACACTGGTAGTCGAACCGAAACATAAGAGCCGGTATGACCAGAATGATTCCACAGTTTATTGCTTACCCAGCAGCAGGTTGCCATGCAGTGCAGTCTGTTCGCGCCATGGTGAAAGACATCTAACGGCTTTCGGTCAGTCCCGGGAGCCTTCGTAGCGACCGGGTCAGATTCTCCGCGAAACCCCGGTTGCTTCAGGCGCCGGGGTTTTTGTTTTTGCAGCCGCAAAACGACAAGGAGAACATCATGAAAAGACATCCGACAACTCGCGCAGCAAACCAGCCCATGAACAATCGTCAGGGCCCGATCAAGCGCCCGGAAAAGCTGCCGCTGCTGGATGCAATTTGTAAAAAACTGAATCAGCGCGTCAACCTGGACGACGAACAGCGGGTGCTGGGTGTTTACGAGCGGGGCTGGATCTTCAAAGGCGTTCTGGGCAACCTGAACGACGCAGAGGCACGGTACGTGAGAGCGTTGGCTACCCGCTACAATTCCTGGATTGCAAAGCAGGTCGCCTGATTCCTCTCCTGCAGGTCTGAACCGGTCAGTGGCGCCGGTTCAGACCCTGCATCATTGCCATGTCGCCACCGTGAACCATGGCGTAGTTATTCACCACATCGTGGATCTTTTCCTGGGAATAGGGCTTGACCACGTACCCGTTAGCGCCGGCACTGATCGCCCGTTGAATACTCTCTATGGAATCGTCCGCCGTCACCAGCACAATGTGCTGCTCTTCGCGGGCATCCTTGAACTCCAGCATCAGCTCGTGGCCGTCGCCATCCGGCAGGCCCAGATCCAGCAGGATAATCTGAAACTCCCCAGCCTTGAAGGCGGCCCTGGCTGACGCCGCATCGACACACTCGATCACCTTGGTTGCGCCTGCCTTGTAGAGCATATCCACCAGCCGCTCGCGCATCACCGGCTCATCTTCCACTACCAGTACTCTCAGATCCGTCATGGGGGTTGCTCCTGTCAAGCTGTCGGGTCGTTGCCGGTGCGCCGGGGCAGATCCAGTGGCGCCGGGCGAGGTTTACCCATTTCTCTGTCGCCAGACCAGGCCGAGTTCTCGTCATTTAAGGTTCTCGCCTCTTCCATGCCAAATCGTGTGAGGATGTTGCTGATGCTCACCGCCGTTGTATACAGAGAAATGGCAATAATCAGAAGGATCGGCTGAACAAAGGTCACGAAAGCGGGCACCTCTGCGCTCCCCAGTATACTCAATATCAGGATGATTGCCGGGCCCAGCACCACAAACAGGGTCAGCGCGATGAAGAAAACGATCCGCTCCTTGTAACGCCCGAGATCCCGATTGGTCACCAACCCGAGGACGAACTTGCCGATAGCAAGGCCCGCGAGAATGGCGGCGGCTATACTCAGGTCCGGTCGAAGCAGGGTTTCATACAGCCGGCCTTCCCACAGCCTTTGCATGCCAATGATCAGAAACGGAAACAGCACAAACAGGATGTCTGCGTAGGTTCCGTACATCATGCTCAGGGAATGGTGTTCTCTGCGTTCCGGCAATTCACTCATCGGGTTCTTCCTGTTGGTTGTTCTCGACACACATCAGCCCGGGGCCTGTGCCGCAGTAAGGGCACGATCTATCATTTCACCGAGCCCCCGGAGTTCGCTGCGAACCCGGTCCCAGTCCGGTTCGGTGACTTTCACCAGGTCTTCCAATACACCCGCCTGTCGGGTCATCAGCGGGTAGCCCATGGCCCCCGCCGTGCCCTTGATCTGGTGGGCTTCGGTTTTCATTGCGTCCCGATCCGCTGTCGCCAGGGCGTCTTCCATCCGCGCCCGGCGTGCGGCCAGGCCGTCAAGAAACTGTGCAACCAGATGGGCAATTTCGTCATCCTCGCTGGCTTCCGCGGCGGCAACCGCACCAGCACCAAGCAATCGATCCAGCAGGGACGTCAGGTGGGACTGATCAATGGGTTTGTTCAACACCCCGTCACAACCGGCATCGAGCAGGGCATCGGTTTCCTGCTGATCACCAGCCGTAAAGGCAATCACCGGCCGCCGGAACCCGGCCTGGCGCAGCAACCTGGTTGCAGCGACACCATCCATCCCGGGCATGTGACGGTCCATCAGAACCAGATGGACAGTATCGGACAGCGCCGTCCGGACCGCTTCGTCGCCAGTGGTAACCGACAGCACATCCAGACCCGCGCGGCGTAGCATGCGCTCCACCAGCTGCCGGTTCTCGGTATTGTCTTCGGCAACCAGCACCTTGCCCTGATAGCGTGGCGCGGGGCTCTCGACAAACTCCTGGGCAACGGAGAGATACCGGGCCAGGGCTTCATAGAACCGCTGCTTGTCGATGGGCTTGGCCAGATGCTCATTGCAGCCCGCCAGCCGATAATCGGCAATATCTTCAGACATCACATTCGCGGTCAGGGCAATCACCGGCGTATTCACCCCGGCCTCCCGGAGGGCCGCCGTGGCATCGCGGCCGTTCATCACCGGCATCTGGATATCCATCAAGATCAGATCAAAAGGCTCGCGAATGGCAAGCTCCAGGGCTTCAGCGCCATTACTTACATGCACCAGCTCCGCGCCGGTTCGCGACACCAGCAGGGACACAAGACGCCGGTTCACGTCGTTGTCTTCAGCGCACAGGATTCGCCCGGACAGTCTCGGAGCGACCACCATGGGTATGGCCCTGCGGCGCTGGCTCAACTCAGACGCATCGCGCAGGAAATGCACCGAATCCAGTGGTCCGGTCCGGATCGACAGCTCAAACTCACTGCCCTCGCCATAGGTACTGTTAACCCGGATACTGCCGCCGAGCATTTCCGCGAGACGCCTTGAGATACTGAGCCCGAGACCGGTACCGCCATACTGTCTGGAAATGGCAGCGCTACCCTGGGCAAACGGATCGAAGAGCCTTCCCAGTTGTTCCGGCTTCATGCCAATGCCGGTATCCACCACCCTGGCCACCAGCAGTTCCTGCTCGCGATCGCAGCGGACCACCAGGGAGATGGAACCCTTATCGGTAAATTTCAGGGCATTACCACACAGGTTGATGATGATCTGGCGCAGCCTGGTGGGGTCGGTGAGGACCTGTTCCGGCAAGGGGTACTCGCAGATAATACTGAAATCCAGCCCCTTTTCCCGGGCCCGGGGGGCGAAAAAGGCGCGGATTTCATCGAGGAGTTCCGGCAGATTGACCGAGACGATATCCACATCCAGTTTGTTGGCGTCGATCTTCGAATGGTCGAGGATGTCGTTGACCAGGTCCAGCAGATGACGACCACTGCGCACCACGGTCTCTGCGCTGCTCCGTTTCTCCGGATCACTGAGGTCCGGATCAAGCAGGGTTTCACCGTAACCAATGATCGCCGCCAGCGGTGTGCGTATCTCATGGCTCATATTCGCCAGGAACTGACTCTTGGCCTCGGCCGAGTTTCGGGCCAGCTCCTTTTCGAGCCGCTCCTGCTCGCGCTCCCTCTCGATTCGCTGCCGGTTGTGACTCTCCGTAGCATCAATGCAGGTGCCTTCCAGGTGGGTTGGATCGCCGTCGCTGTCATAAACCGTATGGAGAGAGATGGTGGCCCAGCGCTCGTCGCCGTCCCGGGTCAGGTATCGGGCCTCTATGCCCTTGACTGTCCCCCGGGCCTCCAGCTGTTCGATCACCAGCCGCCGGAGGCGGTCATCGGCGATGCAGGTTTCCAGCACGTCCGGATTCCGCTTGAGCAGTTCGCGGCTGCTGTTGTAGCCCAGCAGGCGCGCCATGGCCGGATTGGCAGTAACAAATCGCCGGTCCGGAGACATCTGGAAGACACCCTCGATTGCATTGTCGAACAACGATTGGTAGCGCTGAAGATTCGACAACGCCCGCTGGCTCCAGCCCAGCGCCTCGCCCTGAACCTGTTTGATCCGGTCGGCCAGGGCAAACGAGAACAGGATAATCTGTGCGGTCAGACCGAACTGGGGCGAGTAGGCAGTGAAGGTGTTCAACGGCAAGATACCCATCACCGTCAGGGCGTAGATACCGAAACCCACCAGTGCCAGTGTCCAGGCAAAGAAGTAGGAACGGGCCGCCGGGTTGTAATAACGCCAGGACAGGTAACTGACCACAATCAGGATCAGACTCAGCAGCACGGAACCAACCACTATCCATTCCATGGCCACGTGGTAGGGCAGGAACAGGGACAGCACAAAGGTCGCAACCACCGAATAAAGACAGAGGCGGATCACCTGGTCCAGGTCGGCAGACCGCTCCCGGGTCTCCAGCAGTGACCGTGCCATCAACAGGCCCCAGAACCAGGTCAGGATGATCTGGAAGTGCAGGAACTGCTTGTCGAACAGGGCGGGGCGGCTATCCAGCAACTGGATACCGTGGACCTGTTCGGTGAAGATAAAGGTGGTCGCGAATATCAGATAGAGCACGTAATAGATATTGCTTCGCTCACGCACCGAAACCGCGACGAAAAGGTTGTAGGCGAGAATGGCGAGCACCGCACCGAGCAGGATGCCCCGAACCAGCTCATCCACAGAGACTTTTTCAATATAGCTGTCCGGGTGCCAAAGACTGATTGGTAAACGGAAGGTGTTGGTGTTAACCACCCGAAGATAGACGTGGCTCAGCGAATCGGGTGCCAGGGAAAGTCGGAATGTGGGATTGGGCACCGCCAGGTCCCGTTCCCGCCAGTTGTCCTCGTAACCGGCCTGGCGTTGCTCGACCAGGGCACCATCACGAACCATGAACAGGGCGACTTCATCCACCAATGGCAGGGCAAGCTCCAGGATCCAGCCGTTCTGGTCCAGGCTTCCGGCAGAACGCAGGTCGAGGCGCACCCAGTATGCCGACTCGGTGTAGCCCAGGTTCAAAACCCCACCTTCGTGGCGGGTAAAGGCACCCGATTCGAGTTGGCGCACCTCCTCAAGTGAGAGCGACTGCCCGGGATCCTCCAGGTACCAGATACAGCCGCCCAGATCGCGGATGCTCTCGACACCTTCATCAAGGACAATCTCGCCATCACGGCAGGGCACGGCTGCACTGGCCGGGGACGGCATCATCGCCGTGGCCAGAAGCAGCAGGGCCACCATAAAAGACGTCACCGCTGGGAGCGCCAATTCAAGCCATTGCCGCAAAATGTGATCTCCGCGAGGGTAGATACCTGTTTTTTGTTTTACTGTCAGTAACCGCGCCGGGCAATACCGTCCTGGTGACTCACTTTAGCCGTTTACACCGTTTTCCGCACCCCGGGGCCTTCTGAAATGAGACATTCCTGCATTTTCGCCGCTGTTTCCATGACCACGCTTGCCCTGGCTGGCTGCGGACTTGAGGATACCGGCCCTTCCGCGTTCAATCCGGCCACCAATGTCTACCTGACCTTCTCGAGTTTCGACCTCCAGAACACCGAGGTGGCCCCGGACAACCTGAGTTACACGCGTTTCTGGGACTTTTACCGGGGCATCCAGCCCGCAGCAGAAGACTCCGACGACCTGGCGACCACCAGCGAAATACGTGGTCACATCGAGATTTTTACCCGCGCGACGGCAACCGACTCCGGCACCAGCTATGACAGCGTGCGTAATCCACTGGACCTGATGAACCAGGTGCTCGCCTCAGGCGAAGTCACCAACTTCCAGGAGGGCAAGCGGTACATCAGCCAGCGCATTGCCGATGATGCCGCAGGCACCTACAACACCCGGGGCAACGGTGCCCAGATCCGGTTCACAGACCAGTCGGCGGTGATTGCCGATCTGCCGCTGAACGATCAACTCTGGATCTATCCCACCCTGGACTGGCGCTACCTGCCGGATGGCCCGGAGGGGTCGGATCTCGACAACAAGGTGTATCGCACAATCCAGTACGTCAGCCGGAGCGTGGCGGAAGACGAACAGGCGGCCCAGCCGGAACTGGTCAGTGTGCTGGCAGGAAGCCGGTTTGATGCCAACAGTTTCATGACGCTGGGCTACAGTCCAACCGAGTTCGCCACGGCCGACTTCCTGAGCCGGAATCACGGCAGCATTGAATTGCGCCAGGATTTCATTGACGAAAACACCGACACGCTGTTTATCAAGAACGACGATGCCGAAGTCATCGCGCTGGACCGCTATCCGGGATACACGCGGGAGGACAACCATCCCGACTGCCTGAGGATCGAGCTGGACTACAACATGGAGCAGGTGAGAATTTTTGCCTCGGATGGCGAGCCCGCCCGCATTGACGATCCCGATTCAACAGACGAGCAGGACACCATTGCCAATCCGGACAATTGCACCTATCAGGAAGACGCGGACGCGATTACCAGCTGGACAACGGTGCCTGTCGCCGGGCGCTAGCGGGCGCCCCCGTCCCTGAGATCCCAGTTTTGCAGGAAACCTTTCTTGCGGTCGATCATACGTTCATAGGTGGAAATCATGATGGCCGCGTGGGGCGCTTTGACCAGACGGAGGGTTTCAATCCGGCGTTCGAGCCGTTCGACTTCCGAGCGCACCTGCTGATGCACGTGATGACGGACACTGTCGTGGTGGTCCAGTTTAACCTCGCGGGAGGCTTGCTGGTGGCTGGGGGGTGCGGGCTTGTCCATTCGGCTTCTCGTCCATTGAGTCGTGAAAGATCCTTATCCCATCACGCAAGTTTGCACAACTGTCTGACAGAGTGCAATTAAAATGAATAGAGTTTCATTTTTGTTTTCTGTCGTGATGGTCTTCCTGTCATTCACACGACCGAAGCCCTGCTATAGTTCCCTGTAGATACAACATTGCCCACCGACAGGAGCTCTCATGACCCAGACATCCGTGGCGGACACCCTCCGTGAATATCTGTCGCTGCTGGAACTTCTGGACGACGCCTACTGGGAAGCCAGCAGCATTCACCACAAGGACATGCTGTACGACATCATCAGCATCTTCAGCCAGGAAGTGGCCGAGATAAACAAGCTCAGCATCCAGGACCACCACTACCCCTATGAGGTCATTACCGAGGGCATCCGCAGGGTCGTACCGAAACTGGAGCGACTCGATGAAAACCGCGAGGACGTGATCCAGCGCACCCAGACTCTGACCGATTTCCGCGACATCCTGTCGTCAGTTCTGGGCATCCTGGAAGCCCAGCTCCGGACCCTCTGAACGAAACGACTCAGGCGGCGATCAACGGCCGCCGGTGTTCCGGTATCAGCGGGAAGCGGTTACCCACGGTATAAACGAACTTCGCGAGCGCCGGCAGATGGTGGCCGACAATCGGGATACCCGTGTTGAGGAGGCTGACCGAAATATCACGGGCAGCGTCTGCCCAGCACAGCTTGTTGATCAGACCTACGTGCCCAAAGGCAAACCGGCTATTCTGGCCCCAGAGCCCCACCGGATTGCCACCAAGCATCATGCCGGCACTGAAACGCATGGGCACCATCATGGTACGGTCGATCTGCAGGGAACCGAACTGCTGGATGGCCCGGCGAATGGTGATTTCGCTGCAGATTCTCCGGCCGTTCCAGAGCCCCCCGTTCAGCATCATCTGGAAGAACCGACTCATTTCCTCTGCCGTCCCGCACAGGTTTCCCGCCGGAATCACCGCTTCCTGGAACCGTGGATCGTTGGTTACCTGCGCCACTGTGCGGATATCGCCGCCGAGTGCACGGTTGACCACCCAGGAGACCGGGAACCGGGGCGTTGGACCCGTGGCGTAGTTGGATGCCAGATCATTCAGGTGCTCGGGCGTAATGCCGTAGGTAAACCACTTCATGCCCATGGGCCGACGCAGGTGTTTGTCGAGATAATGCTCGATGGTATCGCCGGTCACGCGTTCCAGTACCCGCTGAAGTACGAAGCCGCCGGTGATCGCGTGATAGGCCACCTTGGCGCCATCAACCTCCACCGGTCGCGCGGCACAAAGCAGGCGCCAGATTTCGTCGTTGTCCCAGAGCACATCTATCGGCGTTTCCCGCGGAATGGCGGGAATGCCACCACGGTGGGAAAGAATCTGGTGAACGGTGATCGTCCGTTTCCCGTTCACCCCGAACTCCGGGCAGTAGTAGGACACCGGATCCATCAGGTTCACCAGCCCCTGCTCGGCCAGCATATGCATCAGCAGCGCGGTAACTGCTTTGGAGGCAGAGAAGTAGCAGATCGGGGTATCGGTGGTCATCGGGACTTTGACCGCATCTCGCGGATCATGAGGGCCGTTACCACTGGCATGGCCGATGGCCCGGTGCAGGACATGTTCGCCCCTGTGACGAATGGAGATCTGAATCCCCGGATGGACGCCGGTCCGGTAAAGGCTCTGGACGCTGCGCCACAGGGCATCGACGGTTTCCTGGCTGACGCCTGCAGCAGCCGGGTTTTCACCAGCGGCGTCCCGGAAGGTGACGGTTTCAAGGTCCTCGGGAATCTGGCTGGTGTGGAGGGCACGGCGGGCAAGTCGGTTCATTTTTTTCAAACCTTTTTCAGTAACTTGTTGTTTTTCTATCTTCAGAGAAACCGACCCGTTGTACATTGGCCGGGACGCAATCGGGCGGACGTCAGCACCTCCATCTTATCCGGAACAAAGGTCTCATTATTGATTATGGACCCGGTCGTGCAGGTGCGCCATGGCAACGCAATTGCGACCGCGTTCCTTGGCCAGATACATGGCCGTGTCGGCCGCGGCACAGAGCGCGGAGGCAGTCTGTCCGTGATCGGGATAGACCGCAATGCCGACGCTGATGGTCAGGGGCACCGTCTGGCCATTCCCAAGCGGCTGCGGCTCGTCGGCCACTTTTCGACGGAGCCGCTCGGCCGTCTCACGGGCCTCTTCAAGATCCATCTCCGGCAAGACGATAACGAACTCTTCACCGCCGAACCGGCCGATGGTGTCGACGCTGCGCACGCTCCCCAACAACAGGCGGCTGATGGACCGGAGAACCGAATCCCCGGCGGCATGGCCAAAGGTGTCGTTCACATCCTTGAAATGGTCAAAATCAACCCAGAGCACGGCCATGGGTCTCTGATAACGCCTGGCCCGCTCCAGTTCCTCCTCCAGAACCCTGGACATTTCGCGGCGGTTGAACAAGCCGGTCAACGGATCCCGGGTGGCCAGTTCCTCCAGCTCATTTTCAAGGGTCTTGCGATCTGAGATGTCCAGCACGATACCCTCGAGCACAACCGAGCCATCTTCCTCCTCGACACCGCGGCCACGCTCCCAGACCCAGATGCGGCTGCCATCCTGGCGGGTAAGGGCATATTCCAACGAGAAGGATTCGTCCTTGTCCAGCGCCGCCTGGACCTCAGTCATAATCCGCTCATTGTCCTCACCATCCATCAGGCTCGCATAACTGGCCACCCGGTTATTGATCAGGTCTTCCGGCTCATAACCAGTGAGGCGGGCACACCCCTGAGAAACAAACAACATGGTCCAATGGGGATCATACCGGCACCGGTATGCCATGCCGGGGAGGTTATCCATCAGGACCTGTAGCTGACGCTCTCGCTTGCGCAGGGCCTGGCGCTGATTGTGCTGCAGAGTAAGCAGGGCACGGTCCTTGGTAAGCTGACGCAAAAGGACCACAAACAGCACAAGCCCCGTGGTCAGGACAAAGAGGAAACCCTTCCAGGTCTGAACCAGGGACAGGGTTTGAGGGTCGGGGAACCAGGCCTCAGCAGCAGTATCGGAAAAAGCAATCCATGCAAAGCCGGCAATCAGATAGACCAGCGCAGCCCACCCAGCTCGCCGCAGGGGTGTCCGGTTTTCGTTCAATCTTGTCATTCCTTGAGAGTCTGGCCGCTGAGGTACCATGAACACACAGCCATGGGGGTTTGAACATTTATAATGTACGAAAAATAGTCACAACAGAACGTTAAGTCGAGTGACAAATGTCATGCTCGGTAAAATCGTGCGCTGCCCCCCGGACCCTGGCAGTTGTTGCAGTGCCGCTTAGCTGCTTTAATTCCCGATCTCTGTCCCCCATAGAGGAGTCGAGCATGACGCCAGGCATTAACGCGGCGCGCAAGGCGGCAGTGCCCCACACGATTCATGAATATGAACACGATCCGGCCAGCGAGAGTTATGGCATCGAGGCGGCCGAGAAAACCGGTGTGGACCCGGCTCGGGTGTTCAAGACGCTCGTTGTGGCTATCGACGGCAAGGAACTGGTGGTGGGCATCGTGCCGGTGACCGCCATGCTCAACATGAAACTGATTGCCCGGGCAGCGCGCGGAAAGAAAGCCGCCATGGCTGAAAAAGAAGCGGTTGAACGTACTACCGGCTATGTTCTGGGTGGCGTGAGCCCACTGGGGCAGAAGAAGAAGCTGAAAACCTTTATCGACGACTCAGCCCTGGAGTTCGACACGATTTATGTCAGCGCCGGGCGCCGGGGCCTGGAAATTGAGCTTGCACCCCGGGATCTGGCCACATTGGTGAACGGCGGTTTTTTCCCACTCCACCAGGAGTAAGCCTTGAACCACGCAACGGACCTGCTATTGATCGGCGGCACCCTGCTGCTGGCCCTGGCCGCGCACGGCATCGGCCAGCGCATTCATGTGCCCAGAGTCACCCTGCTGCTGTTGCTTGGCGCGCTTGCCGGACCGGATCTGCTGGATCTTCTGCCACCGGGCGCCGACGCCCACTTCGGATTCATTACCCAGTTAACCCTGGCCATGGTCGGCTTCCTGCTGGGTGAACGGATGGCGGTGAAGAACCTGGCCGAGGGGCGCGAGGCGGTGATCGTCAGCCTCGCCGTCACCCTTGTAACAGCGGCATTTGTTGCCGTCGCAGTCTGGCTGGTTACCCGGAATCTTGCCGCTGCCCTGCTGCTTGGTTCCATCGCAACGGCAACGGCGCCGGCGGCAACCCTAGACACGTTGAAGGAAGCGGGCGCCAACGGTCCGCTGACCCGTCTGGTCTTCCAGGTCGTCGCGATTGACGACGCCTGGGGCGCGATCCTGTTCAGTGTCACCCTGGTCGGCGCCCAACTGCTACTTGGAAATGGCGATACCGGGCTCTCGACCCTCGGGATCGGATTTCTGGATGTCGGAGGCGCGGTTTTGCTGGGGATGGTCCTGGGTCTGCCCATGGCCTGGCTCACCGGTCGACTGCGGCCCGGCGAGCCCATGTTGCTGGAGTCTGCCGGTTTTGTCTTCGTCGCCGCCGGATTTGCGTCGTTTCTTGGCCTCTCCTATCTGCTTACCTGTATGACCCTGGGCATCGTTGTCGCCAACCGGGCACGGCATCATGTTCGGCCATTCCGCTCGATTGAAGGCATCTCCGAACCCTTCCTGGCTCTTTTCTTTTTCATGGCCGGCTACCAGCTTGAATGGGCGATGCTGCCAACCCTTGGTGCGCTGGGCCTGGCCTATGTTGCCGCCCGGATTGCAGGCAGGCTGGCAGGCGGAAGGTTCGGCGGCTACCTGGCCGGGTCCGAACCCCATACCCGTAAACGGATCGGTGCCTGCCTGATGCCGCAGGCCGGCGTTGCCCTTGGCCTGGCACTTCTGGCCACAGAGCGGCTGCCGGAGCTGACTTACATTTTGCCTCTGGTGATTGGCGCCACGGTGATTTTCGAACTGGTGGGACCACCGCTCACGCTGATCCAGTTGCGGCGTGCCGGCGAAACCGGCAAAGGCTACCAGGACGAACCGGACGAAGACTGACCCTGGCGCTGGCCACAAAAAAGCCGGAGAACCCGTCAGGGTTGTCCGGCTTTTCCTGCACCCAGAGCCTTGCCCGGGATGCGTTACCGCTGACTTACTTTACAGATGCACGGGCATCTTCAAGGATCTTGTTCAGCGTGGCACTGGGCTGCATCACTTCGCAGACCTTTTCCATCGGCGGGTGGTAGTAACCACCGATATCCGCGGGGTGACCCTGGACCACGGTCATTTCCTCCAGGATCTTGTCCTTGTTCTCCTCCAACTGTTTCGACAGCTTGGCGAAGAATTCCTTCAGTTCCTTATCGCTGTCCTGGTTGGCCAGCTCTTCCGCCCAGTAGCGGGCCAGGTGGAAGTGGGAGCCCCGGTTGTCCAGCTCGCCAGTGACGCGGGACGGCGACTGGTTGTTTTCCAGCAGACGCTCGGTGGCCTTGTCCAGGGTCTGCCCCAGCAGGCGCGCCCGCTCGTTGTCCTGTTTCTCACCCAGTTCGTCCAGAGACACCGCGGTGGCCAGGAATTCACCCAGGGAATCCCAACGCAGGTGGTTTTCCTGAATCAGCTGCTGCACATGTTTGGGCGCGGAACCGCCGGCACCAGTCTCGTACAGGCCGCCGCCGTTGAGCAGCGGAACGATGGACAGCATCTTGGCGCTGGTGCCCAGCTCCAGGATCGGGAACAGGTCGGTGAGGTAGTCACGCAGAACGTTACCGGTCACGGAAATGGTGTCCAGACCGCGGATCAGACGCTCCATGGTCCAGCGGATGGCGCGAACCGGCGACATGATGCGGATATCCAGGCCTTCGGTGTCGTGATCCTTCAGATAGGTGTTCACCTTCTTGATCAGCTGCGCATCGTGGGCACGCTCGTCGTCGAGCCAGAACACCGCAGGCATGCCAGTGGCACGGGCGCGATTGACCGCCAGCTTGACCCAGTCACGGATCGGCAGGTCTTTCGTCTGGCAGGCGCGCCAGATGTCGCCTTGCTCTACGTTATGCTCGGTCAGCACAGTACCGTCTTCGGCAACGATGCGAACAACACCGTCTTCCTTGATTTCAAAGGTCTTGTCGTGGGAGCCGTATTCCTCGGCTTTCTGCGCCATCAGACCAACGTTCGGCACGGTACCCATGGTGGTGGGATCGAAGGCGCCGTGGGTCTTACAGAAGTTGATCACTTCCTGGTAGATGGTGGCGTAGGTGGACTCCGGCATAACTGCCTTGGTGTCCTTGAGCTTGTTGTCCCGGGCCCACATTTTGCCGGAGTTACGGATCATGGCCGGCATGGACGCATCAACGATAACGTCACTGGGGACGTGCAGGTTGGTGATGCCCTTGACCGAATCCACCATGGCGATTTCCGGACGATGCTCGTAGCAGGCGTGCAGGTCTTCCTGGATCTGCTCCTGCTTGGATTCCGGCAGCTGCTTGATCTTCTCGACCACGCTGGACAGGCCGTTGTTCGGGTTCACGCCGATCTCGTCGAACAGGTCGCCGTACTTGTCGAACAGGTCCTTGTAGAAAACCTTTACCGCGTGACCGAATACGATCGGGTGGGAGATTTTCATCATGGTAGCTTTGACGTGCAGGGAGAACATGACACCGGTGTTCTCGCAATCTGCAATAGCGTCCTCGAAGAACTTCACCAGCGCCTTCTTGCTCATGAACATGCCGTCCAGCACTTCGCCTTCCTGCAGCGGCAGGTCGGACTTCAGAACCGTCTGCTTGCCCTGTTTGTTCTCGAACACGATGTTGGCTTTAGTGGCCTTGTCGAGAGTTACAGACTGCTCACTGGAGTAGAAATCGCCACCGCGCATATGGGCCACGTGGGTACGCGACGCAGGGCTCCATTCGCCCATGGTGTGCGGGTATTTTCGGGCAAAGGCTTTTACCGCGGCCGGCGCACGACGGTCGGAGTTGCCCTCACGCAGTACCGGGTTTACGGCACTGCCCAGTACCTTCGCGTAGCGGGACTGGATTTCTTTCTCTTCGTCGGTCTTGGGATGCTCGAGGTACTCGGGCACCTTGTAACCCTGCTCGTTCAACTCCTTGATGGCGGCACGGAGCTGGGGAATGGACGCAGAAATGTTCGGCAGCTTGATGATGTTGGCGTCCGGGTCCTTGGTGTATTCACCCAGTTCAGCCAGCGCATCCGGAACCCGCTGATCTTCTTCAAGATAATCCGGGAAGTTCGCCAGAATACGCGCCGCGAGAGAGATGTCGCTGGTTTCGAATTCAATACCAGCCGGCTTGGCATAGGTTTCCAGGATGGGAAGAAGCGACCGTGTTGCGAGGGCTGGGGCCTCGTCGGTCAGTGTGTAGACAATCTTGGCTTTATATGATGTCATTTTCGTCCTCAGGCTAATGGGTGGGTTCAGGACGGTCATGGCGGGGTCAGGCGTCTTTTGAACGTCCGACCTGGGCAATGACTGATTAGGAACTTTTGATAGACCTACTAAGATACCATTTTTTCGTTAATTTTGGTTACGATCTTAGTATAAGAACGGACTAAAAATGCCTAATCTTCGGTTACAAGACGATGAAATGGCGGGAATTTACGAAACTTTCTAACATTGCTTCGGAGTGGACGCAGGGCGGGTAAAGCCTCCCAAAACACGCTCCTTGCGGCACATCCCTGTGGCGCTTGGGCTCCGCCATCCATGGCTCCGCACAGTTTTGGGAGGCTTTACCCGCCCCGCTATTCAAGCTTTTCAGTTGGGTTCCGAAAGACGAGTTTGGCCCGCCTTCGGTGGTTGATTGTCAACAAAATAAGCCTCAAACCGACAGTAGGTCGGATTAGCCAGCGGCGTAATCCGACAACCACCCTCAGATTTCAGACCTTCAATCGGGCAACAACCCAACCTCAGCCAACCGCTCCCGAATATGATCCAGCGCCTCGGGATTCCCCAGGGCGTCCCGGTTGTCGGCCTTTTTCGAGCCGTTGATCAACCGGGCCACCGCCAGCTCCACCTTTTTGCCACTGCGGGTGTACGGAATGTCGTTCACCTGCACGATGTGCTTGGGCACGTGGCGTGGGCTGGCGCCTTCGCGGATTCGGCTCTTTAGCTGTTTCAGCAGGTCGTCGGTGATTTCCTGGCCATCGGCCGGAACCACCAGCAGAACCACTTCCACGTCGCCGTCGATCTGGCGGCCAACTACGAGGCTGTCTTTGACCTCCGCGACGGTTTCCACCTGGCGGTAGATTTCTGCGGTGCCGATGCGGACGCCGCCCGGGTTCAGGGTGGCGTCGGAGCGGCCGTAAATGATGGCGCCGCCGTGTTCGGAGAATTCGATGAAATCACCGTGCGCCCAGACGCCGGGGAAGGTGTTGAAGTAGGCATCCTTGTAACGCTCACCATCCGGGTCCTGCCAGAAGCTGACCGGCATGGACGGCAGCGGCTGTCGGCAGACCAGTTCGCCCCGGCCTTCGCTGACCGGCTGGCCGTCGTCACCATAGGCGACAGCATCGACCCCGAGGAAGCGGCACTGGATTTCGCCGCGACGCACGGGCAACAGCGGCGTTGAGCCTAAGAAGCAGCCACAGATGTCAGTGCCACCGGCGATGGAACCGAGCAGGGCGCCTGGGGCGCCGTCGGTGTAGATCCAGTCGTAGTCTTCCGGCAGAAGCGGGGAGCCGGTGGAAAACACCACTCGCAGGTTGCTCTGGTCCAGGGTTTTTGCGGGCTGAAGTTCGCCTTTGCGGCAGCCGGCGATGAATCTCGCGCTGGTGCCGAAGTGGGTGACTTTTTCCTCCGCCACGGTGTCCCACAAGAAGTTAAGGCTCGGGTAACCCGGGGAGCCATCTACGGTGATCACGGCTGCGCCGGTCATAAGGGCGGAGGCCTGCCAGTTCCACATCATCCAGCCGCAGGTGGTGAAGTACAGGAACCGGTCTTCGGGACCCACGTCGCCATGGAGCATCAGCTCCTTGGCATGATTGACCAGTAGGCCGGCATTGCCGTGAACGATGCACTTGGGCTTACCGGTGGTGCCGGAGGAATACAGGATATAGACCGGGTGGTCCGGAGGCAGCGGCGTAAACGAGGGAGCGTTTCCTGTGCCATAGGCCAGTACGTCTTCCCATGTCGTCACCAGATCTCCGGCAATCGGCGCCTCGTCGGGCAATTGCTGGACACTGACAACCGATTTGAGCGTGGGCAGCCCGGCAATCAGCTCTGCGAAATCCTGCTGACGGGCGAATACCTTGCCGCCATAGCCGTAGCCATTCACCACGATCAGCGCTGAAGGCTCGATCTGCCCAAAGCGGTCGAGAATGGCCCCGATGCCAAAATCGGGGGACGCGGAACTCCAGATGGCACCCATGCTTGTCGCAGCCAGCATACCAACAAGGGCTTCGTAGCCATTGGTCACAACGCCGGCCACCCGATCGCCCTGCCGAATCCCCTTGTCACGGAGAAAGGCTTCCAGCGCGCCTGCATCTGACTTGATCTGGGCGTAGGTGCGACGTAGCACGGGGCGGGTTTCGCAATAAGCTACCACCGCTTCCCGATCCGCGTGTTCGCCGTCCGCCAGCCGAAGCAAATTGGCGGCAAAGTTCAGCTTCATGCCCGGGAACCACTCGGCGCCCGGCATATCGCGCTTGCCCAGTACTCTCTTTGCCGGGGTATCGCAGACCAGGCCGCAGTAGTCCCAGACCTTCTGCCAGAAAGTCTCCAGCTCCTTTACGGACCACTGGTGCAAGGCATGATAGTCGGCAAAGGGACCAAAGCCCTGCTGCTCCAGCCAGGCCTTGAACTGGCCCATGCGGGAATTGGCCAGGGTGTCTTCCGACGGAGACCAGACTACGGGTGATTGTTCTTCATTGCTCATCCATATCTCCTGAATGTTACTGCATATGCCAGCCATGGCTGACCACGATAGACTGGCCAGTCAGGGCGGCAGAGGGGAATGCGGCCAGATGAACGGCCAGCTCTGCCACGTCTTCCAGGGTGGTGAACTCCCCGTCCACAGTGTTCTTGAGCATCACTTTACTGATCACTTCCTCTTCGGAAATGCCCAGCTCCTTGGCCTGCTCCGGGATCTGCTTGTCCACAAGGGGCGTGCGCACGAATCCGGGACAGATAATATTGCTTCGCACCCCGTGTTCCGCGCCCTCCTTCGCCACTGCTCGGCACAGCCCCAACATGCCGTGTTTGGCGGCAACGTAGGGTGCTTTCAGGGGCGAGGCCTCCAGAGAATGCACCGACCCCATATAGAGCATGGTGCCCCCGCCGCTCTCATACATGTGCTTGAGTGCCGCGCGAGTCACCAGGAAGGCGCCATCGAGATGCACATTCATGACTTTGCTCCAGTCGGAATAGGCAAGTTTGTGCACCGGGTCGATGTGCTGGATGCCGGCATTCGCGATAGCGATATCCAGGCCACCCCATTGTTTAACCACAGTGTTGACGTTTACGTCAACTGCATCTTCATCAGTCACATCCATTTCAAGGGCAATCGCAGTGCCGCCAGCCTGCTCGATGGCCGCCACAGTATCCTGTGCCGCCTCCATGGTAAGGTCAGCCACCGCAACCTTGGCGCCTTCGCGGCCATAGGCTTCGGCAATGGCCCGGCCGATGCCGCGACCGGCACCGGTAATCAGGGCAATCCGGTTTTCCAGACGCATTGATATTTTCTCCTTAATCGTAAGCCACGCTGGGCAGCCAGGTTGCGATTTCCGGCACCACAAACACGATGGCCAGAGCTACCAGCTGAATAATGATGAACGGAATAACGCCGCGATAAATATCGGTAACTGCGATCTCCGGCGGCGCCACGCCCTTGATGTAGAACAGCGCAAATCCGACCGGCGGTGTCAGGAACGATGTCTGCAGACACATGGCAAACAGGATGGTGAACCACACCAGATCAAAACCGAGACTTTGGACAACCGGCGCCACCAGGGGCAGGATGATCAGGGTGATCTCGACCCAGTCCAGGAAGAAGCCCAACAGGAAAACGCCAAGCAAAATGGTGAGGACCACGCCATAAGGCCCGAAGGGCAGACCCAGCAGGGCGTCTTCAATCACTTGATCGCCACCCAGTCCGCGCAGGACAACAGAGAACGCGGTTGCGCCCAGGAAAATGGCGAAAATGAACGCAGCCGTCCGGGTGGTCTGCTGCATGGAGGAGTTCAGAACCTTCAGGTTCAGTCGGCCAGACATCAATGCCAACAACAGGGCACCCAGAGCACCCACACCAGACGCCTCGGTCGGTGTTGCCACACCGGCGAAGATGGAGCCCAGCACGCCGAGAATCAGGGCCGCCGTTGGCACCACTGCCTTGGCCACTTCCCAGACGATGGCCCAGCTCACTTTCTCCGTGCCTGCCGGCACCGGCGCGATGTTCGGCTGCAGCATGGGACGGAGGATGGCGTAGGCCACGTACATGGCACCCAGCATCAAACCGGGAAAGAACGCGCCCATGAACAGGTCACCCACCGAGGCCTCGGGAACCGCCAGGCGGTCAGCCATCAAGACCAGCATAATGGAAGGCGGGATCAGGATACCCAGGGTACCGGTGGCACAGGCGGTACCCACGGCAAACCCTTTGTCGTACTTGTTCTCCATCATGACCGGCAGGGACAGCATCCCCAGGAGTACAACGGACGCACCAATGATGCCGGTGGTCGCGGCCAGCAGAACGCCGATCACGATTACCGTGACGGCATAGCCGCCGCGAACGGCGCCAAACAGCTTGACCATGCTGTTCATCAGCCGCTCGGCCACACCAGACTGGTCAAGCATGATGCCCATGAAGATAAACATGGGCAGGGCGACAAGGGTTTCGCTGCTGACCACCTTCCATATTCGTTCAGGGACAAGGCCCATTGAAGACTGGTAATCAAACCAGAGATTGGCACCAAAATTTTCAACGGCGACGACACCGACGACGGTCCAGATAACCGCGGTGCCACCCAATACCCACGCGACCGGATAACCGGTCATCAACAGCGCCCCGAAGGTGAGGAACATGCCGATTACAAAAAGGGTTTCAAGCTCCATCAGGACGCATCCTCTTTCTTGTTCTCACCGGATTCGACCCGGATTGGCTTTGGAAAGCCGAAAAGCAAAGCGGTAACTTTCAGCAGACGGGACAGGCCCGCAACGATCAGAAGCGCAAAAGACAGCGCCAGGATGCCCTTGAGAATCCAGCGGTAGGGAAGCCCCGCGGGTGCCTGACTGGTCTCGCCCTGTTCCCAGGAGCTCACCGCGTAGGGAATCATTTCGTACACCGCCAGAACCAGAAAAGGTAACAACAGGAATACCAGGCCAAACAGTTCAATCCAGGCCTGGCCTTTAAGCGACAGGCGTTCATGGATGACGTCGACCCTGACATGATCATCGGTCACCAGGGTGTAACCCAACCCCAACAACCAGCCCGCGCCAGCCAGGTGCCATTGCACTTCTTCCAGGGTGACCGAGCCCATGCCGAAGGCATAGCGCCCCACCACCGCGTAGATAATCACACCGGTGACCACGATCCAGAGCCAGGAAGCGCTCTTACCAATTGCGGAAATGACCCCGTCCAGGATCCGGCTGAACCGGGTAGTCGGGAACTCGGTGTGATGATGAATAAATTGACCGGCGTCCGACGCCGACGCATGCACCTCGGGCGGTGAGCCTTTATCAGACACTGTCATACAACAGTTCCTCGTTCACAAAGCCTGCCATGAAACAAGGATGGCCCCGCAGGGCCATCCAGACTAGATACGTGAACACCGGACTTGCATCCGGTGCTCTGGGTCAGCCCCGAACCTTACAGGTCCGCCGGTACATAAGCGCGGGTATCCCACACCTTGTAGGTTTCCATGAATTCCTGCTGGCTTTCATAGACACGCTTGAAGTCAGCATCCTTGGCGGCTTCTTCCTCAAGCACTTCCTGGGTTACATCTTTCAGCTTGAGAAGAACGTCGCGGGGAATCTGGTCAGCTTGAACACCCTTATCCTGGAACTCAGCCAGAACCTTGCCGTTCTTGTACTCGCCCTCAGCCAGACCACGGGTTGTGGCCGCGGTGCAGGAAGCCTCAACCAGAGCCTTCTGCGCCTCGGTGGCACGATCCCACTCGTCCTGGTTGATCAGCATGTACTGAGCAGTGAACTGCTGGTGCCAGCCCGGGAAGAGGTTGTACTTGACCACCTGATTGAAGCCCAGAATCTGGTCGATGGCGGGCATGGAGAACTCGGTGGCATCGATGGTGCCTTTCTCCAGCGCCTGGTAAAGCTCACCGCCTGGCATCATGGTGACGGAAGCGCCCAGCTTTTCGAGGACCTTGCCACCCAGACCCGCAAAGCGGATCTTCAGACCCTGGTAGTCTTCCAGTGATTCAATCGGCTCGGCGTACCAACCGGCTGTTTCGGGCCCGATGATGCCGCACAGCTGGGCATGCACGTTGAAGCCCTTGTTGGCGTAGGTTTCCTGCAGCATTTCATGACCACCGCCGTAGTAGTACCAGCCGATATAGGCCCAGGGCTTCATACCGAAGGGAACTGCCGCAAACAGGGGAATCGCGGGCACTTTGCCCTGGTCGTAACCGATCCAGGTGTAGCCAGCCGAAACCTTGCCGTCAGATACGGACTGCAGGATGTCGAACGGAGGAACCAGCTTGCCGGGCTCGTAAACACGGACCTGGATGCTGCCGTCTGAGGCGGTAGTGAGGTTGTCTGCAACCCAGGCAGCGGGAGAACCGAGGCCCGGAAGGTTGGTAGCGAAGGCTACGGGCATTTTCCAGCGCAGATCGTCAGCAAACGCAGAGCCCGTGGTGAGAGCGATCGCACCGGCCACACCGGTGAGAGCCTTGAGAAGTTTCATTGGCAAGTCTCCTAGCATTGTTATTGTATCTGGCCTGGCGCGGATAGCCGGGGCCTGATCTGAGTATAGTCAGAAAACGCAGGAACAGACGGACAGGGTAAGTCTTGGGGGTCCAACAGTTAGCGTCAGCCTTGTTCTCTGCATTGTTCTGACGTCCTGCGTAACGGATTTAGCAGACACCGTGCCAGATTATATTTATTCAGATAATTCAAAAGGTTAAAAGCTGAAGAGAAAATCGAAACAAAACGAAATGTCCGGATATCCAGACAGTCTTAGACATCAGTCGTAGGTAGTTGTACGGACTGCCAGACAGCCGTCCGGAATTCAGGACAGCTTCGCCAGCTTTTCGTAAAGGACGGATCTGGAGATGCCCAGCAGCTTGGCAGCACGGGTGCGATTGCCGCGGCTCGCCACGAGGGCTTCTTCGATGGCCTGGGCCTCGGCCTCGGCCAGGGTCCGGGATAGAGGCCTGACAGGTTGTGGAGCCAGCGAAGAAACCGGGCGCGTTCCTCCACGGGGCAGGACCTTGAAAATGGCGTCGGCATCCAGCAGTCCGCCCTCTTCACCCATGGTCATTGCCCGCTCCAGAACATTGCGCAGCTCCCGGATATTGCCTGGCCAGTCGTAACTGCCCAGAGCCGAGACGCCGGCGTCAGTAATTTCGCCGCGCAACTCCAGTCCTTCGCAGATCTCTTCAAGTAGTGCCTCGCAGAGCACACCGAGATCCGCCAGACGATCCCGTAACGGAGGAATGGGAATTTCCAGAACATTCAGACGGTAGTAGAGATCCGAGCGGAAGGTGCCCTCGGCAATCATGACCTCGAGGTTTCGACTGGTGGCGGCAATAACCCGCACATCCACCGACACCACCTTGTTGGAGCCGAGGGGCTCGATCTCGCCTTCCTGTAAGGCACGCAGGAGCTTGGCCTGCAGGGGCAGCGGCATGTCGCCAACTTCATCCAGGAACAGCGTGCCGCCGTTGGCCAGCTGAAACTTGCCATCCCGGGTTCGGCGATCGGCGCCGGTGTAGGCGCCAGGAGCCACGCCGAAGAATTCTGCCTCCAGCAGGTTGTCCGGAATCGCAGCAACATTCACACCCACGAACGGCTTCTCTGCACGACCCGAGACGGTGTGAATCGCCTGGGCAAGCACTTCTTTACCGGTGCCGGTTTCTCCCAGCAGCAGAACCGGCATATCGCGGCCGGCCGCCAACCGCGCCCTGCGCTTGACCTCCAACGCTGCCGGACTGGCCCCGACAAAATCGCCAAGACTGTAACGGGTGCCCCGGGATTTCCTGGCCAGTGCCTTGCGGGCCGCTGCCAGATCCTGGTGCAGTCGCCGGTACTTGGAAACCAGCGGTGTCAGGGGTTGCAGATCGTCGTACAGCACAAACGCAACGGCACCGACAATCTGGCCCCCATCGTCAAAATAAGGCAGCCGTGTCACCACCAGTTGTTGCTGGTTATGTTCCATGATGTCCAGCAGCAGGGGTTTACCAGACTCAACCACCTCGGGCATTCGGGTATGGGGGATCAGCTGGCGCACCGGTTTGCCAATCACTGTGGACGGATCCCCAAGACCCAGAAGATGGGAATAACTGCTGTTGATCCAGGTGATGCGGGCACTCCGGTCGACAGCGATCGCTCCGGCACTGGCTTCCTCAAACATCGGGAACAGGGCTTCGATCAGGTCCCGGGTCAGTCCACTCTTGTTCTTGTCGGAAAACAGCTCTGTCATGTACCGCGCACCAACGGGTCGAATGTCATTCATGGTATTAACCCTGGCACCCGGCAGGCCGGGTGCAGTCACGGAAGTATATGGGGCCCCCGGATCGGGGGCAAACGAAGCCGGCCCGATACCGGGCCGGCCACTGGCTGCTTTATTCCGGAATCCGGACCTGGTCATCTTCAAAGACAATCTGGTCTGCGGGATCCGGCGCGGGATTGATCGCCGGCAGGTTGGCCTCTGCCAGCGGTGTCGTAATATTGCCCCGGGGCACGGTCCGAACCACCTGGCTTGGCGGTAACGCCTGCTTCTCGGTCAGATTGGCCCAGACCAGATCCAGCGCCTGGAAGTAGTAGTGGTGCAGCGGGACATAACGGTCAGCAACGCCCGGGAAACCATTGAGCACATCCAGGTGATGGGCGTTGAGGATTTCGTAATACCGAAGGTTGCTTTTCTTCCCCTCTACCCGCTGGTTCAGGCCGAAATAGGGTCTGGACGTGTGGTTAATTGGCAGAATCGCATCGGCGCGACCGGTCACGAAAACCGTCGGCTTGCCCTGCAGATCGCCCGAGGCACGAACTTCGGCAATACCGCCGGCAATGTCCGTTGCCAGCTCGGCGTCGGAGCCCTGCAAATCAGCGCCGCTGATGGCGTCGCTGCCCTGGGCAAGGCTACGAAGACACAACAGCGCATCCAGGCCGTAGTCCAACTGGTTCGTGCTGGGAGACGCACTGGCAGGCAGATTGGTGGGCTGGCCGTCGGCAACGTCGTAGACGATGTTCACCCCGGCCGACGGCGGAATGCCATTGCTGGCCGAAAACAGGGCCGCCTCTGCAGTGGGCGCCAGCTGGGTCACCGCTCCGGCGGAATCGGTGGCCGCCAGGCTGAGGTCACAGACCCGATCCTCGACACCGGCCCGGCCATAGGCATTGGCATAGGTCATGGAAATACTCGGAGCCACCGCCAGGCCAAAGTGCACGGGCGCCAGCAGATTCTGCTCTGGCTGAATACCGAACTCTTCGTTGAGGATACGCAGGGCGTCGGTGGCCCGGTCATCCAGGGTGGCGCCGCTTACCAGCCCCTTGTTGGCAAGCGAGTTACAGATATTCTCGCCGATCTGTGGGGGATTGAAGGTGGCGTTCAATGGCGCATCGTCCCGGATCGCCGGCGCCTGATTGGCACAGCCCTGATAAACGGCAAGGGCCGTGGTGTAATCCAGCAGGCTCCGGCTGTGCTCTGTAATGACCGGGCCGTCGCCCTGGCGAATAGTGAAACTGCGGTCCACTTCCGGATTCACGTTGGGTTCGGACACCGCCACGCCGTCAATCAGTCCGCGAGTGTCCTGCTCGGCCGCACGAACGGAAGAACCACCTCCATTGGAGACGCTGGAGGCAATCACCACGGTATTTTTGGGATTGATGGTCAACAGCGTTTCGCCATTGCCCAGTTCCCGACCAAACTTCTCGTTCAGCACGTAAAACCCGAATTCAATAGACTGCAACACATGCAGCCCCCAATCGGCTTCCGGGTTGGCTTTGGAGTGTGCGTGCTTGTAGGCAAACCGGTCCGGCCAGACGCTGTCGAAATCTGCGCGCTGCTCATCCGTAAGATCAGCCCGGAACTGCACTGGCTCATCGGCAGAGGTCAGCGTGCCATCAATGCGTTGGGCGGTGTTGGTGGCCAGGTTATGGGAGCCAGTGCCGGTACCCTTATCGGTGTAGACAACGGCACATCCCTTTTTCAGTCCCCATTCGCCGGCCGTACCTATAGCGCCATAGATGCCACGGGAGCCGGACGACGGCGCCGTCACCATGCAGGGACGATCGGGATCAAAGCTATCAGGCACCTGGGCCATGACCGTCACCGGCACGTCGGTACCCGGAACCGCCATGTAGGCGATGAATTCGTCGCCCGGAATGAGTCCTTCACCGCTGGCGCCCACCTGGGGGCCAAAGAAGGTGCCATACCCTCCGCCGGGCGCGGTATCCACCAATGCGCGGTAGTTGTTATAGATCGCCAACCGGCGGAGTTCCGTTGCGGTCGGGTTCAGAGGATCCGCGAATGCCGGCGCGGGCGTACTGGCCAGACCGCTGGCACCGAGGCCGGCGGTCAACAGGTCATCATTTATCCCGTCATAACTGGTCTGGGTTATGTCGCCCTGGATAAAATCAGGGATCTTGTTGAAGGGAGGGTTATCCTTGCAGGCAGTGAGGGTCATCCCCGTGGCGCCGATGAGGGCGCAGAGCATTATTCGTTTCATGATCGTTCCTTGTTTGTTGTTGTAAACGAACAGACCAGGCCTCAAGCCAGGCCCCGGGAACGCCATGCGGATCCTGTGCCAATCAGCTATCCTTCTGATTTATATACCTTTAATCCATCTTTCGGATGTGCTTCGAACAATTGTTCCGGATTTCCGGACAGTCTCTTGCCAATCGATGAGCATGAAAGACTGTGAGAGCGCACTCTGAGCAGATTGTCCTGAAAACCGGACGCTGTATGGAATGTCGGACAATGGGGTCTGGGTCGGCTCAGTCGCCAGACCAACATCCACCATCATTGCCGCTTCGTAAATCAGACAGACGCTTTCAGGCGCTTTATAGAGGAGATGCCATTGTCCGTCTACCAGACACGACTGAGACGTGGTGGGATATTCGGGTTGATCGGGAGTCTGCTGATCCTCGCAGGCTGCGCGACCCATCACAATGAGTCAACCACCGCCAGCCTCCCGGATGAAGGACCCTTCCGGGTAGAACAGGATTTGCGGTTCTCTCCCGATGGTTGGCCAGAAGCCCTGTTCGCCGACCTCTACCTCCCGACCGGGCAGGCCTCAGAGGCCCGCCACCCCGTTGTTCTGATGGTCCACGGTGGTGGCTGGCAACGCCGATCCCGGGAAGACATGGCCTGGATCGCGGAGGAAGTGGCCAGCCACGGCTTTGCAGTGCTGAACATCGACTACCGGTTTGCCCCGGCACACACCTTCCCGGCCCAGCTCTATGATCTGCAACTGGCCCGACAGTGGCTGAACCGGCACGCCGACGAGTATCAACTGGACGCAGGTCGGGTAAGCGGCTTTGGCTTTTCCTCCGGCGCCCATCTGATTGCGCTCCTTGCCCTGGTGGCGAGCTCCGACAGCGACCTGAACCAGCCCCACGGCGGGCCGGAAACCCGATTGCATGCGGTCGTCACAGGGGGCCTGCCTTCCGACCTGATGGCCTTTGGTTCGGGCAAGCTGATCCGGCAATTCCTGGGTGGCGAGCAGCAGGACATACCGGAAATCTATCGCAAAGCATCACCAATCAGCCATGTGACCGCCGACTCACCGCCTTTTTTCCTGTTTCACGGTGCCATGGATATGCTGGTGCCATTCGACCAGGCAAAGCGATTTCAGGAAGCGCTTGAGGATCATCAGGTTTACAGCGAACTGTATGAAATGCACCTGCGGGGGCACGTCACCAGCTTTTTGACCGCAGGCGAAGCGGTGGACGCAGCGATCGGGTTCCTCGTTGGTCCGCAAGCCCGCCAGCAAGAGGGCTAAGACCCTGTCCGCTACCCGATCCGGATGAACGGAAGCAAACTCAGGCCCATGATCACCAGGATGGCAATGCAGGCGGCGAGGGTCCGGACTGGCCGCTGCCTGAGCATGAACCAAAAATCGCCGGATTCGCCCCGGGCCAGGTGCTCCTCGTAGGCCTGCCGCTGGGTTTCGTAGCGTTGCCGCTGATACTCATCCAGCAGTGCCCGGGCCCTTGCTGCCTCATCGTCATCATGAACCCAGAAACCGCCCATGCTGATGCCCCAGCGGCTGGGTGGTGTCTCGTAGTAGGCCACCTCGTGGGCATCGAACAGAGCCCGGATTTCATCGGCCTCGTCATCGGGTACATGGCGCAGGTTCATCAGATGGTGGGGCATGGACTCTCGTTGTCTGGTATCGGGTGCGGGTATCCCTATATCCTAGCACTAAAGCCCGACCGGGCCCGACTGCCCGAATTCGACACCGGAACTCTGAATGACCGACAGCTCCCTTCGATTACTGCTGGAGTTTGAAAACCAGGCGCAACGGGACAGATCACAGCCCCCCACCTTCCTGCATCGCCGCGACCGCAAGTTCGCACTGATGTGCGAAGAGCAGGGCGTGGCCCCGGACGCTGCCCGTTGGCTGGCCCACCTGAACCGGCTCAGTGGACCCGGAACAACCCAGACATCCGCCGACCCGATTCTGCGGTCCTGGCGCCGGATTGCCACAGGTTTTGCGGCCGTGGGGCTGATCGCCGGCGCACTGACCATGGCCGGACTGCTGTTCTACGACGGCGGCCAGCGCATCAACATCACGGTGTTTCTGGCCTTCGTTTTACTGCATCTGGTCCTTGCCCTGTTTACCACCGTGCAGTCCCTGGCCGGATGGCAGCCCTGGCGTTGGCTGTTACAGCGTTTCGGGGTCAACCCTGGCCATGGGGAATTCAACAGACTCCAGCCACTGCTGATGGCCAGGGCCGCTCACCTGGGCGGCATCGCGTTCGCCAGTGCCGGGCTGATCACCCTGCTGGCCATGGTGGTGGTCCAGGATCTTGCCTTTGGCTGGAGCACGACCCTGGATACCGCTGCGGCGAGCTACCACGAACTGGTGAGCGCGGTCGCAACGCCCTGGGCCTGGCTCTGGCCGGCGGCCGCCCCGGATCTCAGCCTGGTCGAGGCAACGCGTTTCTTCCGGGCCGGAGAACCTGCGACAAATCCGGACCCGGCCCTCTGGGGCCAGTGGTGGCCCTTTGTCACCATGCTCTGGACAACCTGGATTCTGCTACCACGTTTGCTTCTCTGGGGATTCGCCCTCACCCAGACCCGACAAAAGGCCCGTCGGCTGCTCGCCAGTCACCCGGCCATGCATGCCCTAATGTACCGTCTGGAAACGCCTGCCCTGGACACCGGAAACAGCCACCATGATGCCGACGACCTGCCGGATACGAACGCTCGAAGCGATTGCCTGCCACTGCCGGACAGCGACATCCTGCTTTGCTGGGCTGGCGCCGGCGAGCCGGAATTGCCAGAGGGGCTTCGTTCAGGCAAACAGTTTGTACTTCATGCCGGCGGCACCGCGAGCCTCTCGGACGATGATCAGGCCATGCAGTCGATCGCTGTGCATCTGAGAGCGCGCCCAAAACCCGTTATCCTGCTGGTGCGCAGCTGGCAGCCCCCCACGGGTGAACTGGCGGACTTTCTGGAGAGTGCCCGCGGCATCTGGCCCGACGGATCCAGGGTCGCTCTGGTACCCCTGGCCCCGGATAGCAGCCAGGAGCCTGATGCCCATCAGATACAGCCCTGGCTCCGATTTGCCGAACGGGTTGGCAGCGATTTCGTTCAGGTGTCGCTACCGCCCCTCCAGATGCGAGATCCCTATTCAGCACTCGGGGAGCATTTATGACAAAGGCACCTACGTTTGCCGTCGTTGGGCACCCGAACAAAGGCAAATCCAGCGTGGTTGCCACCCTGTCCCAGAATGATGCCATCGCCATTGCCCTGGAGCCCGGCACCACCCGCAAGCGCCAGGCCTACCCCCTGAAAGTGGATGGGCAAATCCTTTACACCCTGGTAGACACCCCCGGTTTCCAGCGCCCGCGGCGGGTACTGGAGTGGCTGGAAGCCCACAGTGTCTCCGCGTCAGACCACGCCGACACGGTCAAAGCCTTTGTCACTCAACATCAGGGGGATGGCCGTTTCACCGATGAATGCGAGCTTCTGACGCCCCTGATCGAGGGCGCCGGAATCATTTACGTGGTGGACGGCTCGGTACCTTACAGCGCCGAACACGAGGCGGAAATGACCATCCTGCGCTGGACCGGCCGGCCCAGCCTGGCATTGATCAACAGCATCGGAGCCGACGATTACAGTGACACCTGGCAGTCAGCACTGGGCCAATTCTTCCAGGTTGTTCGCCGCTTCGACGCCGTTCGCGCTCCTTTCGAGCAACATCTCGGCCTTTTACGCGCATTCGGACAACTGGAGCCAGACTGGGAAGCGCCTCTGGAGCAGGCCACGCATTTTCTGTCTGCCCAGCGCCAACAGCGCCGCCAACAAGCCGCTGCACTGATCGCCAGGGCACTCGAGGACATGATGTCGTTCCAGGAAAAACGCACCCTGACCGCTGGCCAGGCGGCCGGGACCAGTGACGATTCACTGGCAGACCAGCTGCGCCGGAACTGGTACCGCCATCAGCGGAAGCGGGAGCAGACGCTGCGTGTGGATATCGAACACCTGTATCAGCACCAGCGCATCCGCCGTCAGGAAGCCGAACTGGAATGGCACAGTGAGCACGACCTGTTCTCGGAAGACAGCCGCAAAGCCTGGGCCGTCAGCAAACGCTACCTGGCCACCGCCGGCTTCGGCGCCGGTGCCGTCAGCGGTGCCGGGATCGACGCACTGACCTTCGGCTCCTCCCTCGGAACCGGCGCTCTGGTAGGCGGACTCATCGGTGCCGCCGGGAGTTATTTCTACGGTGATCGGCTGGCCCTGCCGGCGCTGAACATCGGGGTACTTCGGGACGGTTTGAAAACAGCTACCTTTGGCCCTGTACAGGACAGTCAGTTCGGCTATGTTGTATTAGGAAGGGCAGTGGATCACTGGTGGCACATCTCCCACCGCAATCACGCTGGCCGCGACCTGTTGGACCTCGAGCCGGCAGACCATCACTGGCTCGAACGCCTGGAAAAATCGAGCCGGCAACAGATTCAGAAAGCCTTCGATAAAAGCCGGAAACGGCGCCCTCTGGATGAACATCAGCGGGAAAAATTCGCCAACTCGATCGAACAGGCCATGGCTGTTTACGACGATTGGCGGTTGAACCGCAACTGAAAACGATGTTTATACTTAAAGGCTATTCCATCACAAAATGAGGAATGCGAATGAAAATCGTACGAGTGCAAGACATCATCGGTACCGAGCGCGAAGTACACGGCCCCGGCTGGACCAGTCGCCGCATGCTGCTCAAGAAAGACGGCATGGGCTTCTCCTTCCACGAGACCATTATCCCGGCAGGCGCCGAACTGAACCTCTGGTACAAACACCACCTGGAAGCGGTCTACTGCGTCGCCGGTAACGGCAAAATTCTGGACAAAGCCACTGGTGAAACTCACGAGATCACCGACGGCACGCTCTACGCACTCGACAAGCATGACCAGCACACCCTGTACGGTGGCACCGAGGACATGCGCCTGATCTGTGCCTTCAACCCGCCGGTAACCGGCCGTGAAGTCCACGACGAAGACGGCGCCTACCTGCCAGATACCGGCGAAGACTGATTCGTTTTGAGCGTGGCTGAACCCCAGGCCGCGACCACACCGCCACCGCCAGCCAGGCTGCTGCCGGTGGCGGTGTTGCTTTGGCTGGCCGGAGTTTACCTGCGCATACCCGTACTGGTTGCACCGCCCCTGGCGCCGTTCATTGGTGATGAACTGGCATTAACCCAGGCCCTCACCGGCGCCCTGACCACCCTGCCCATCCTGATGCTGGCCATAGGCTCCATGCCCGGCTCACTGGCCATTGCCCGGATTGGCCCCCGCAATACCCTGGCTCTGGCCATGGTGATCATGGTGATCGGCTCCGCCGGGCGCGGCCTGATGCCCGACACCCTGACCCTGATGATTGCCAGTGCAGTCATGGGTATCGGCGTCTCCATGATGCAACCGTCACTGCCGGCACTGCTGCCCCGATGGCTGGAACCCCACCACCTCGCGTTAGGCTCGGCGATCTACATGAACGGCATGCTGATGGGGGAGTTCATCGGTGCCGGCATCACGCTGCCTGTGCTCATGCCCCTGCTGGATAACAGCTGGCGCGCCACCCTATTGGCCTGGTCACTCCCGGGGCTGCTGATTGCTGCGGCCCTGTTCCTACCCAAACGGGACCGGGCCAAACCGGTGCGAAAAGTGGCCTGGCTACCGGACTGGCATAACCCCTTGACCCTGAGAATCGGTCTTCTGCTCGGCCTCTCCGGCTCATTGTTTTTTGGCCTCAACGCGTACATGGGCAACCTTCTGCAGCATCAGGGCCAGTTCGACAAACTGCCGGACGCCCTGTTCTGGTACAACCTTGCTCAGGTCTTCGCTTCCCTGATCATGCTGAAAATGGCGCGCTACTGGGTCGGCCGTCGTGGCGTCATCGCCACACTGGCCAGCATCAGCCTGCTCGGCGCCATTGGCGCGGTCATGCTCAACGGCTGGTGGTCCATCGTCAGTGCCACCCTCATGAGCTTGGTCGCCGGCATGCTCCTGATCCTGCTTGTCGCGATACCTCCGCTGGTGGTCTCCGCCGCCGAAACTGGCCGCCTCTCCGCCGGCACCTTTCTGGTCGGTTACACCGTCGCTTTTTGCGTGCCCATGCTTGGCGGTGTCGTCGCCGACTGGACAGGCGATGCCCGCCACGCCCTGATGCTGATGATCACCTACGGCCTGCTGGTATTGCCCCTAGCCTTTACCCTGAATCTGGAACGAAAAAAGGACCAGCCCGAAAGCTGATCCTTCTCTGAATACCAATTTTCCCTTCGCGGACTCCCCGTATCCAGCCGGAACGGCCGTGGGGCGGGGGTGTCCTTTCCGCCGGGAAAAAATGTCTGAGCAAAGCGAGTTGTTTTTCCCAGAGGAAAGGACACCCCCGCCCCGCGGCCAGACTCCGAACTAATACATGGTCAGATGTAATAGTCCTTCAACGGAGGAAACCCATTAAACTCAATGGCGCTATACGTCGTGGTATAAGCACCGGTAGACAACCAATACATCCGATCCCCAATCGCCAGATTCAACGGCAACGGATACTTGTGGTGCTCGTACATGATATCGGCACTGTCACACGTCGGCCCGGCAATCACACAGTCCTCGCCTTCGCCCACCTTCTCGGTCCAGATCGGAAACTTGATCGCCTCATCCAGCGTCTCGATCAGGCCTGAAAACTTGCCCACATCGGTAAACACCCAGCGGTGCAGGGCAGTGCGGGATTTCCGGGAAATCAGCACCACCTCACTCACCAGCACACCGGCATTGGAAATCAGTGAACGGCCCGGCTCGATGATGATCTCCGGCAGCTCCGCGCCAAAATCCTCGTGCAGGAACCGGGCAATCTCCTCCGCGTACACCTTCAGCTCGTTGGTGCGGGTGATGTAATTGGCCGGGAAACCGCCACCCATGTTGATCATCTTCAGCTCGATGCCGTCCTCTTCCTTCAGGCGCTCGAAAATCACCTTCACCTTGTTCAGGGCCGCGTCCCAGGCGCCGATTTCCCGCTGCTGGGAACCCACGTGGAACGACACACCGTAAGGTACCAGGCCCAGGTCACGGGCCAGGATCAACAGATCCATGGCCATGTCAGTCTGGCAGCCGAACTTGCGGGACAGCGGCCAGTCGGCGGTCAGGGTGCCTTCGGTCAGGATGCGCACGTACACCTTCGAGCCGGGGGCCGCCTTAGCGATGTTGCGAAGGTCTGCTTCCGAGTCTGTGGCGAACATCCGAACACCCTTCTCGTAGAAGGTGCGAATGTCCTTCGCCTTCTTGATGGTATTGCCGTAGCTGATCCGCTCACCGGTCACGCCCAGGGCCATCACCTTGTCCAGCTCATACACCGATGCGATATCGAAACAGGCACCTTTATCACGCAGCATGGTCAGTATCTGCGGCGCCGGATTGGCTTTCACCGCGTAGTAGACCTTGGCGTAGGGAAAACCCTCGATGAGCTCGTCGTACTGACGATCAATCGTTGCGGTATCAATCACCACAAACGGGGTTTCCTTGCCGTCGGCAAAGTCCTTGATGCGCTTGAAAGTCTCAGCTTCGTAGTAATCGGCGATGTTAGCGTTAGCGGCTTCGGTCATGGGTGGTGTGTCCCTCCACAGGGCAAACAGACATAAAAAAAGGCGCCACAGCAAGGCTGCAGCACCCATAAGATGGCGCGATCATCGGGCTTTTTTTCAGGCCCGGATATGAGCATATCTACCCATAAGTAATGAACGACGTCAGCACCGCCAATGGCATGAAATCTCGCGGGAAAACCCTCAGACGGCCACTGGCCAGAGTGGCGTCGGCTCTGTGGGCCCATCCGGGTCTTCCGGCGCAGTCTGCTTCCTAAGATAGCCCAGTATCGCCTCCTGCAATTCGGTACCCTGACCGAGACCCTGATTGCCAAAAAGCCGGTTGAATTCCAGCACGTAGGGATAGCCTTCCACCAGGGCAATATCAAAACCGGCGTGATCAACACCCAATTCCCGGGCAAGTCTTAACGCCAGATCGGTCATTACCTCGGGTACCGGACTCGTATCGATGCGGCCGCCGCGAGCGACGTTATTGTAGAAGCCCTGATCAGCCTGAGTTCGCCAATAGGCCGTCAGCACCCGATCACCAACCACCACAACACGGGCATCGCGGTCGAGAGGCAGGTATTCCTGGGCATACAGAACATCAGTGCACTCGCAATAGCGCCGCCAATCCTCACGGGTTTCGATCAGCCAAACCCCCTCGCCCATACTGGCCTTCGGCAGCTTCGCCACGAACGGATGGGACATGGTGTCCCAGATCATGTCCCGTTCCAACGGGCCATTCGCCTCGACCATCGTCCAGGGTGTGTGCTCCGGGGCCACCGCCTGAAACGCCCGGGTCATCTCGACCTTGTCATGGCCGATGCGGTAGCTTGCAACACTCGGAAATACCCGGCATTTGAGTCCATGAACCAGGGCGTTCAGCTGCCAGTATTCGGGGAACAGGACCCAATCAGCCTCCCGCAACAATTCTTTATGGCGCAGAAACTGGTCCGGCTTCAGAACGGTGGTGTTGGGAAAGCCCAGGGTCCGGAAAATATCGAAGGAAACAAGGTGCATGGATACTGCGCACTCAAGGATTGAATTGCGCGTATTTTATACAGGGATACACTTCAGGCAAGCGGTATTTTCCCGGCGGGGCATCAGGAAAAAGCCTTACTGGTGCTACCCTTGAATCATGCAAGGTGAAGGGACAGACAGAATGCAGGGACTTGATTCCAGAGCACAGTCCATCCTGACCGGGCTACGAGCAGACGTTCAGTCCGGCGCGACCCAGTTGGCGCTGAATACCCTCAACGAACTTTTGTCCTACCTGGACGAGGTTGCGCCGGACGTCGAGATCCTTTCCCGTCTGCTAGCGGAACTGAGGACGGCCCGACCTAGCATGATCGTGATCGACAATGCGCTGGCCATGATCGAACAGCGATTGAGCAGCGATCCACACGCCGCGCGAGCGGCCATCCTCGATACGCGCGATCAGTTACAGGACGCCACCACCACCATTGCCCGGCACGCCCGTGAGCATTTGCCGACAACCCCCGTGATCATGACCCACAGTGCCAGCTCAGTCGTCCTGGCCCTGTTCCGGAGCATGGCCGAGAACCAGCAGAGCTTTTCCGTTATCTGTACCCAGAGCAGTCCGGGGTTTGAGGGTCACTCCCTGGCACGTGCCCTGGATGAACTCTCAGTGCCTGTCACGCTGATTACGGATGCGCAGATGGGCCTCTTTGTCCCGGAAGCCGATGTGGTGATCACCGGGTGTGATACCTGGCTGGACGATGGCTGTTTTATCAACAAAAGCGGAACCTACCTGCTGGCCCTGGCAGCACGGGCTGCCGGCAAATCTTTCTGGGTTCTCGCGGACAGCTTCCGCAATAGCGACGCGAATCCCGGTTTGGTCGAGCTTGAGGAAATGCCAGCCGACGAGCTCAACGCACCTGAAGGGGAGTGGATAACTCACCGGAACGTCTATTTTGAGCGGGTGCCACACGCCTTGGTCAGCCATCGGATCAGCGAGCAGGGCGTTTTTTAGTACCCTGCTGGGCCTCGGCGGTAAGGGGATCTTCCGGCCAGGGATGCTTGGGGTACCGTCCACGCATGTCCTTGCGCACCTCGGGATAGGTGTTGCACCAGAAACTGGCCAGATCCGCGGTGACCGCAAGGGGGCGCTGGGCCGGTGACAGCAGATGGATCACCACCGGTTTCCGCCCGCCTGCCACGGTCGGAGTCTCCGTCCAGCCGAAAAGGGCCTGCAGCTTGGCCGCCAGAACCGGACCATTGTCGGCGGTATAGTCCAGGCGCACCCGCTGTCCCGTCGGGATGGTCAGGTGCGTCGGCGCCAGGGCCTGAAGCTGCTGCTGGGCCGGATAATCAAGCAAACTGTTCAGGGCCTGCAGCAGGTCGATCCGGGCCAGATCAGACCACCGGTTCATGCCGGCCAGAAACGGTCCAAGCCAGTGCTCCAGATTTTCCAGCAAGGCCGCATCGCTTGTGTCCGGCCAGCCATCATCCGGGAAAGACCCGGCGAGCAACCGCACACGGGCCCGCCACTGAAGGCCATCGTCAGTCCAGGGCAGGCTTGCCAGGCCCTTTTTCCGGATGGCATTGATCAGGCCCTGCTGAACCAGTTCCGGGTCCACCTGCGCAATGGGTTTTTCCTGCAGCACCAGTTCGCCCAGCTTACGGACCTCTCTGGCGATAATCTTGCCCTGCCCCTCGTCCCACAGTGCCTCATCGGAGTCGTGGATATGGTCAGCCAGATCCGACTCCAGATCCGGGATATCCACCGGCGCCGCAAGGTAAATGGTGGCTTCCCGGGCCCTGCCATCCAGCTCCGCAGCCACCAGCCACTCGTGCCGCGCCAGGGGATCATCCTCTCTCAGTGCGGCGCCTTTGCCATTGCTGAGTTGATACCTGGGCGCCTTGCCAGGGCGTCGTCGCGCGATACGATCCGGATAGGCCAGGGCCAGCAACCGCCCTACCTCCGTCTCGGACGGCATGGGCGCATCCGTCGCAGCAGGCCCGGCAAGACGCCTGGCCGACTGGCGCACGGCCTTCAGGCGAGCAGCATCCAGCGTGCGATCACGTCGCTCCCCATAGAAAACACGAATCCGCTCGTGCATGTCTGCCCCGGCACCAGAGCCCAGAAGATCCCGCTCTTCCAGCAGGGCAGCCAGTGCAGCAGCAGGCCCTCCAAGCCCGATTACCCGACCTTTCAACACCATATGTGCGAGGCGCGGGTGAGCCCCCAGTTCCCGGGCCGCCTTGCCATGATCCGTAATGGCCCCATTGGGTTCGAGCAAGTCCAACCATTGCAGCAGTGTCACCGCCTGTTGCCAGTGAGCGGCCGGTGGCTGATCGATCCAGGCAACGGACGCGGCCTCCCGGGCACCCCATTGGGCCAGCTCCAGAACAAGAGGCGCCAGATCGGCCTCCAGGATTTCCGGGGGCGTGTAGTCGGCCAGACCGAACTGTTCCGATTCGCTCCACAAGCGATAACAGACCCCCGGTTCGACCCGACCGGCCCGGCCCTTGCGCTGCTCCGCCGACGCTTTCGACACCCGACCGGTCACCAGTCGCGTCATGCCGCTGTTGGGATCAAACACCGCCCGGCGCTGCTGGCCGCTGTCGATCACAACCCGGACGCCTTCAATCGTCAGACTGGTTTCGGCGATGGCCGTGGCCAGCACCACCTTTCGTTGGCCCACGGGCGCGGGAGAGATGGCCTGATCCTGCTGCTCCGATTTCAGGTTGCCGTAGAGCGGTGCAACCATCACACGGGCTGGCAGGTTGCCAATCAGCTGCTGCTCGACCCGGCGAATCTCTCCGGCACCGGGCAGGAACACCAGCAGGGAGCCGGTTTGATCCCTCAAGGCCTCCTGAACCACCGACGTAACCTGGTCCACCGGGCGGCTGTTGCGAGACATCGGCCGGTAATGGACCTCCACCGGAAACGCGCGCCCCTCACTGGTAATAACGGGCACGTCGCCCAGCACCCTTGCGATGGGTGCGGTATCCAGGGTCGCGGACATCACCAGCAGCCGCAGATCCTCCCGCAACGCCTGCTGCGATTCCCGCACCAGGGCAAGGCCAAGATCCGCCTGAAGCGAGCGCTCGTGGAACTCGTCGAAGATGACCGCCGCGTAGTCCTCCAGCATCGGGTCGGCCTGGATCAGCCGGGTCAGGATGCCCTCGGTCACCACTTCAATGCGGGTCGCGGGAGAAACCTGTGTATCCAGCCGTGTGCGATAGCCAACCGTCTGGCCTGGCTTTTCACTGAGTTGCCTGGCCATGAATCGGGCCGCAGACCGCGCCGCCAGGCGACGGGGCTCGAGCATGAGGATCCTGCCATCGCCACGCCAGGACGCATCGAGGAGCGCGAGGGGAACACGGGTGGTTTTGCCGGCGCCCGGTGGGGCCTGCAGGAGCACGGTACTGGTTTGCTCCAGAGCTGCTTGTAACTCTGGGAGAATGGCATCAATCGGGAGCATCGGTTCCGGGTTCTATGGCGTCAGGAGCTTACCCGGTCGCGATTGGCTTTCGCCCACTGGTAGATCCGCTCGAAGGCCTCGGCCAGGTTGTGCGGATTATGGGGTGGCTGGATCACCGCAGCCAGTTCGCCATCAGGATTCAGCAGGGCGAAGTGGCCGCTGTGATCCACCAGCAGCTCGCCGTCCACCTCCCGGTGCACGAACACAGCGCTCAGGCTTTTGGCCAATGTCCGGAGGGTGTCGAGATCGCCGGTCAGGCCGTGGAAGTTCTCACCGAAGAAACCGGTGTAGGCTTTGAGTTTTTCCGGAGTGTCATGCTCGGGATCGGCGCTAACCAGTAGGTAATCGGGCTGGGGCAGCTCCTTCGAAAGCAGCTTGTCGGTCTGGCGCAGATTGGCCATGGCCGCCGGGCAGATATCCGGGCAATTGGTGTAGCCGACGAAGGCAAAGGTCCATCGACCCCTCAGGCTTTCCCGGGTGACCGTTTCACCGTTCTCATCCGTCAGCGTGAACTCTGCCAATTGCCTAGGCTGATCATAGACATAGGTATTGAAATCGGTCAGCTCCGGCGCCGGAATCGGTTCCTGGTTACCCACCAGAAATACCTGCCGACCCACAACCAGTCCAAAGATCAGAACAACGATTAGCAGAAGGAAGAACAGGGTAAGGCGAATAGAGCTGGAGCTTTTCATGCGTGGTCCACGTCGTTGATCAGATAAGCAGGCGGGGATGGCTTTCCGAAACCGTGCGGAGCCATGGATGGCGGAGCCGAGAATACACGGACGTATTTACAGCGTGTTTCGGAAAGCCATCCCCGCCTGCGTCAGCACAATGTCTGACTCAGAAGAATACAAAATGATCCACAAGCAATACCACAAACAGCGCCATGAGGTAAGTGATGGAATACTTGAAGGTATTCAGGGCTACCCGCCGGTCATCACCCTTCAACAGCCGCACTGCGTACTGCAGGAAGCGCAGGCCAAGGGCCAGGGCGCCCATCAGGTAAATGCCGCCGGACATGCCTGTGACAAAAGGTAGCAGGCTGACCGCCAGCAACATCAGCGTGTAGAGCAGAATGTGAAGCTCGGTGAACTTGTTGCCGTGGGTGACCGGCAGCATCGGAATACCCGCCTTCGCGTATTCTTCCTTGCGGTGGATGGCCAGTGCCCAGAAATGCGGAGGCGTCCAGGCAAAAATGATCAGCACCAGCAACAGGGCATGGCCCTCAACCTGGCCGGTCACGGCGGTCCAACCCAGCAGCGGGGGCATGGCACCGGCCAGACCGCCTATGGTGATGTTCTGGGGCGTAGCACGCTTCAGGAACAGGGTATAGACACCGGCGTAGCCCACCAGGGAGGCGAGGGTCAGCCAGGCGGTGAGATGATTCACCTGCCACATCAGTACCGCCATACCGACACACGCCAAGATGGCCGCAAAAAGGAACGCGTCCATGGGCGCAATTTTGCCGGTGGCCACTGGCCGCTTGCGGGTACGTGCCATCACCGTGTCGATTTTCTGGTCCACCACATGGTTCACTACTGCGGCAGCGCCGGCCAGCAGGGCAATACCCAGGTTACCCCATATCAACACGCCCCAACCGGGCACCCCCGGAGCCGCCAGCAGCATCCCGATCACCGAGGTGAGGATCATCAGCGCGACCACCCTGGGCTTGGTCAGCTCCAGGTAGTCACGCCAGGAAATGGTTGTTCTGGAGTCGCTCGCAATTGCCTGGGCCGGCAGTGCTTCCACTTGCTCGCTCATGCCGTAACCTCCTGGGTCATTGTTGTTGTGTTTGGTGCTGTGGCTGTGTGCGTTTTTGGCAACAGTTGATGCTGCCAGATCAGGTGAATCACTGACAAAAGAAGTCCCGCGCCCATGGCGTTATGGGCCACGGCAATGGACAGGGGAATATGGAAGATAACGTTGGCCAGCCCCAACAGGATCTGGGCCGCCAATACCACCGCCACCAGCTTGATGGCGTTGTCGAGTCCCGAATCGCCGCGTCGACGCCCCATCAGTGCCAGCAATGCCGTGAAATAAACCAGCACCACCATGGCGCCTAGCCTGTGGGTGACATGGATGGCGACTCGCCCGTCCGCCGTAAGCTGCCCCCCGAGATAGTTGGGGCCCACGTGCTGGGTGACATCAAAGCCGTGCCGGAAATCCATACCCGCAGGCCACCACTGACCCTGGCAGGTAGGCAGGTCGGTACAGGCAACGGCGGCGTAATTGGCGGCTGTCCAGGCCCCCAGGGCAATCTGCATCACCACCAGGAGGAGCCCGCCATACAGCCAGGGCCGGAAACCGGCCAGTGCAGTCTTTGGCGGCGGCTCCTGGTCCCGCTTCTGGCTGGCCTGCCGTCGCAGCCGGAAGGTAAGCAGTGTCAGCAAACTCAGGGTGGTAAAGCCACCGAGGAGGTGTAACGCCACCACCTGGGGCCAGAGTTTCAGGGTAACGGTCCACATGCCGAAGGCACCCTGAAGGATGATAAACCCGGCAATAAACAGCGGCAGCTTCACAGGAACACCGTCGCGACGGCGGCGAACGGCATAGGCCGCCAGCCCGAAGACCACCAGACCGAGAGTCCCGGCGGCATAGCGATGGATCATTTCCGGCCAGCCCTTTTCCACGTCCACCGGCGTATCCGGGAAACGGGCATTGGCGATAGCAATGCTGGATTCGCTCTGGGGTACCGTCAGAAAGCCATAGCATCCGGGCCAGTCCGGACAGCCGAGCCCGGCATGCACCAGACGGGTCCAGGCACCCAGCATGATGACGACAACCGCCAGCAGAACGGCGAACGTGGCCCACTTGGCCATCTTCCGGGCGGCTTGGGAGGATGATTGAAGAGACTGATTCAAGGCTGGATCCCCACTGTGACCATTAACCGATCTGCGACAGTTTGAGCAGATGCTTGAGATCCTCCAGCATATCCTTGCCGGTATGTTCGGAGCCGTAATGCATCATCACATTACCGAAGGGATCGACCAGCAGGATGCGGGGCTCGGCGTCCGGATTGATACCGGATGGCCAGTTGGGCTGAGCACCTGCTGCGGGCACAAGCCGTTCCATGGAGCTGTATTCGGAAGACCAACGCGCCTGCAGATCGGAAGGCACACTCCCCAGTGCCGCCGCCCTGGAGACACGATTGGCGTTCTTGCCAAGGGCAATATTCACCTGTCTGGCCAGATAGAGCAGTTCCTCGCACTGGCTGCCACACTGTCCGGCAGCCACGATCATCAGCCAGTCCGGGTCGGCTTTATCCGGACCGAAGCGCTCTGCCAGCGGAGTGCCGGACGCGGTTTCAAGGTTGAGCGTCGATACCGGCGCCACGGGCTGAAGCAGAACGCCGTTGTTGGTATGGCCGGCAGGGTTCAGCCAGCCGGTGTAAAACATGATGGTTGCGACAATCATCGGCCCAAAACCCAGTGCAAACAGCAGGAACGCTGTGCGGCGGCCGCGACGGGCCTGCTCCGGGGTTGGCCCTTCGTTCTGTTCCTGGTTGGATATCCGGTTAGCCATTGTCATTGTCATTATTGGCTCCTGTCTTTCGATAACTCGCGCTTTCTATAGCTCGCCACTACCGTCAATATAGTCAGCGCCACGGCCAGCGCAAACCATTGCGTGGCATATCCGTAATGGGTTTGCGGCCCCATCAGGTCCGGTTCCCAATCCGCGCGGTAAGCGCCCGGTTGGCCCTCCCCGGAAAGCCGCACAATCCTGTCGGGAAGTTCCGGGATCTCCAGCCGCGCAGCCTGCTCGGAGAGACTCTGCACTCGTTGGGGCCATTGATCCTCGGCCGCCGGCTGGTCCACCAGCACCGGAGGTACCGGGTAATCGCTGATCCGCCCTTCCAGGGTGAAAATGCCCTCGGGCGTTGCGATGTCCGGGAGCTCAGCCCGGGTTCGCGGCGCCTGTACCCAACCGCGATTGATGACCACCGGCGGCCCCTCAAGCGGTCGAAACTCTGCAAGCACCTCATACCCGGGAGCTCCGTCCCGGGTCCGGTTGTCCAGAAGCCAGGTTCGGCTTCCGTACATGCCGGTTAATGTCACTGGCCGGCCACTGGTCAGATCTCCGGACACCATGTCCTGCCATGCCAGGTTTTCTGCTTCCTGCTGCCACTGCTCCAGCAGGACCTGCTTTTCCTCGGCCCGGTTCAGCTGCCAGACACCCAGGCTGACCAGCAAAGGCAGAAATACGCCGCTGAACACCAGCAACCGCCAGTCAAAGTGCCATTGGCGGTGTGTACGCTGCGAATCAGACATGCTCTGCTATAGTGACCTCAGCGAGCCCGGAACCTGTTCCGCCCCGTACATTCACAACACCAATAAAAACAGGAATTCTCATGCTCAAGGCCTTTATCGTTTTCCTGATGCTTGCCGTGGTGGTGAGCCTGTTCAGCGGCCTTTTCTTTCTGATCAAGGATGGCGGCAAGACCCATCGGGTGGTCAACTCCCTTGCCGTCCGGGTCGCGCTTAGCATACTGCTCCTGGCGGTGATTCTGATCGCTCTGTGGCAGGGCGCCCTGACATTAAATCCGACGCCCTGACCCGCAAACCTCAAATGATGTAGACGAAAACGAACAAGCCCAGCCAGACAACATCCACGAAGTGCCAGTACCAGGCCGCTGCCTCGAAGCCAAAATGCTTTTCGGCGGTGAAGTGCCCCTTGTTGATGCGAACAAGCATGATGATCAGCATCAACGAACCCAGCATTACATGCGCACCATGGAACCCGGTTAGCATAAAGAAGGTGCTGCCATATATGCCGGAGGCGAGGGTCAGGTCCAAATCCTGATAGGCGTGCATGTACTCATAGCCCTGTACGAACAGGAACACCAGTGCAAGAGCAATGGTTATTGCCAGCCAGAGCTTGGTTTTCGCCCGATTACCCACTTTCAGGGCATGGTGGGCCACCGTAATCGTGAATGACGAGGTGACCAGCAAAATGGTGTTCATCAGCGGCAAACCCCAGGCGCTGATCACTTCCTTGGGGCCGGGGTAAGCTTCCGGATTGGGGTTGTTGATCAGCGGCCAATTGGCGGAAAACCCCTCCCACAACATATTGGTACTGCCTTTGTCACCCTCGCCGCCGAGCCAGGGCACGACAAACACGCGAACGTAGAACAGGGCGCCGAAAAACGCCGCGAAAAACATCACCTCCGAGAAGATGAACCAACTCATCCCCCATCGGAACGAGCGGTCCATCTGTTCGCTATATAGCCCAGCCCGGCTTTCTTTAATAACGTTCCCGAACCAGCCAAACAGCATATAAGCCATGATCAGGGCGCCGATCAGGAACATGATCCAGGCGCCGGTCGTGCTCTCCCCCTGCTTGCCATTGACCATGATGGCGGCCACCCCGTAGAGGGTCACCCCCAGGCCAACGGTCGCGATGATGGGCCACTTGCTTTGTTCCGGAACGTAATAGGTCTGGTTTTCCGCCATGACAGTCTCCGATGGCTTATCCGTTATCGTTTGTTGTTGTGTCTTTCCGGGAAGTTTGCGTTACCGCCGGCTGCTTGCCCTGGTCATACAGCGTGTATGAAAGCGTAAGCTTGGTGATGTGTTCGGGCAGGTCCTTGTCGACGATGAAAATGAGCGGCATTTCAGTGCTTTCACCCGCTTCAAGCGGTTGCTGGTTGAAGCAGAAGCATTCGGTCTTGTGGAAGTACAACGTGCCTTCCGACGGGGCAAGGCTCGGGACCGCCTGCCCGACCATAGCCTCGGTTGTCGGGTTTTCGGCGTAGAAGTTCACGGTCGTCGGCTCCCCGGGATGTACCTCCACGGAACGCACAACCGGTCGAAACTTCCAGGTCATTCCCGGGCCATTGGAGGCCAGAAACTGGACTTTCACCGTGCGGGTCATGTCCGCTTCGGCCACCTCGGTGGACTCGTACCTGCCACCGGTCTTGCCGTTGATCCCGGTAATCTCGCAGAACACGTCGTAGAGCGGCACCATGGCAAAGCCGAAGGCAAACATGCCAACCACCCCGGCCAGGCACCAACCGACAACCCGGTTGGTGCTACGGGAAGAGCCTGCATTATTTGCCTGCTGGTTCGACATGGCACCGGCCTCCGGTTACTTCACTTCCGGTGGTGTCGAGAAGGTGTGGTAAGGCGCCGGCGAAGGCACGGTCCACTCAAGGCCTTCAGCACCATCCCAGGGCTTGGCCGCAGCCTCTTTGCCACCTTTGATGCACTTGACCACAATCAGCAGGAACAACAGCTGAGTCGCGCCGAACATGAACGCTCCAACACTGGAAACCATATTGAAGTCCGCAAACTGAAGGGCATAGTCCGGAATCCGTCGCGGCATGCCGGCCAGACCCAGGAAATGCATCGGGAAGAACGCCAGGTTCATACCGATAAACGAGAGCCAGAAATGGGTCTTGGCCAGGGTTTCGTCGTACATGTGGCCGGTCCATTTGGGCAGCCAGAAGTAGGCGGAAGCGAAAATCCCGAAGATGGCGCCCGGCACCAGCACATAGTGGAAGTGGGCAACCACGAAGTAGGTATCGTGGTACTGGAAGTCAGCCGGCGCAATGGCCAGCATCAGGCCAGAGAAACCACCGATGGTGAACAGGATCACGAACGCCACGGCAAACAGCATTGGCGCTTCGAAGGTGAGGGAGCCCCGGAACATGGTGGCCACCCAGTTGAACACCTTTACCCCGGTAGGTACCGCAATCAGCATGGTGGCGTACATGAAGAACAGCTGGCCAACGATGGGGATCCCGACGGTGAACATGTGGTGCGCCCAGACCACGAAGGAGAGCAGGGCGATGGCACCCACCGCATAGACCATGGAGGCATAGCCAAACAGCGGTTTGCGCGAGAACGCCGGAATAATATGGGACACCGCCCCGAATGCCGGCAGGATCATGATGTACACCTCGGGATGCCCGAAGAACCAGAACACATGCTGGAACAGCACCGGATCACCACCGCCAGAGGCGTCAAAGAAGCTGGTGCCGAAGTTGATGTCCATCAGCATCATGGTGACCACCCCGGCCAGTACCGGCATCACCGCAATCAGCAGGAACGCCGTGATCAGCCAGGTCCAGACGAACAGGGGCATTTTCATCAGGGTCATGCCCGGGGCCCGCAGGTTCAGGATGGTGGCGATCACGTTGATGGCGCCCATGATCGAGGAGATACCCATGATATGGACCGCGAAGATGAAGAAGGTGGTGCTGGGCGGCCCGTAGGTCGTCGACAGGGGCGCGTAGAAGGTCCAGCCGAAGTTGGGCGCACCACCTTCCATGAACAGCGTGGAGACCAGGATCAGGAAGGCACAGGGCAGCAGCCAGAAGCTCCAGTTGTTCATCCGTGGCAGCGCCATGTCGGGTGCCCCGATCATCAGAGGCAACATCCAGTTGGCCAGGCCGACAAAGGCCGGCATGACCGCACCGAAGACCATGATCAGGCCATGCATGGTGGTCATCTGGTTGAAGAACTCGGGCTGCACAATCTGCAGGCCGGGCTGGAAAAGCTCTGCCCGAATGACCATGGCCATGGTTCCGCCCAGAAGGAACATGGCGAAACTGAATATCAGGTACATGGTCCCGATATCCTTGTGGTTCGTGGTCAGCAGCCAGCGGCTGATGCCTTTGGCCGGGCCGTGATGATGATCCTGGGCGTGGGTATCTGCAACCGCACTCATGAAAACCCCCGTTACCGCCATTTATTGTGGCTGGTGATATCTGTTATCTGGCGATGATTACTGCTGGTTCTTGTAATCAAAAATTTCTTTCGGAGTGACCATTTCACCCGTGTTGTTACCCCAGGCGTTGCGCTCATAGGTAATCACCGCGGCGAGGTCCACCTCACTGAGCTGACCGCCGAAGGCCTGCATGGCCGTTCCGGAGACACCGTTAACCACAATATCGATGTGGGCGGCCATGTCTTCCAACACTACCTGGCTGCCTTTGAGCGCCGGGAAGGCTGGGGGCGCGCCGCTGCCATCAGCCTGGTGACAGGCGGCACAGGCGGTCTGGTAGGCTTTCTCGCCGCGCTCCATCAACTCGGCCAAGGTCCAGTCTTTCTGGGTCAACTGGCGTTCACGCTCCGCAGCCTCTTTCTTCTCGGCGACCCAGGCGTTGTATTCCTCCTCGGGAACCGCCTCGACAACCACCGGCATGAAGCCGTGGTCCTTGCCGCAGAGCTCGGTGCACTGGCCACGGTAGATGCCGGGCTTGTCGACCCGGGTCCAGGTCTCATTGATAAAGCCCGGAATGGCATCTTTCTTGACGCCGAAATCCGGCACCCACCAGGAGTGGATGACATCGTTGGCCGTCAGCAGGAAGCGGACCTTCTTGCCCACCGGAATCACCAGCGGGTTATCCACCTCCAGCAGGTAATTCTCGCCTTTGGCCTGGCGGTTCTCGATCTGTTCCCGTGGCGTGGAAAGGTTGGAGAAGTAGCCAAAATCCTCATTGATGTATTCGTATTGCCACTTCCACTGGTAGCCGGTGACCTTGATGTCCACCTCCGATTCGGTGGTGTCATACATATCGACCAGGGTTGCCGTGGCAGGAATCGCCATAACAACCAGGATGACAAAAGGTATGATGGTCCAGAGAATCTCTACCAGGGTGTTCTCGTGAAAGTTCGCCGGTTTGGCGCCCTGGGATTTTCGGTGGGCAAATATAGACCAGAACATGACTCCGAAGACCACGACGCCAATGACGACGCAGATCCAGAGTATGGTCATGTGAAGGCTGAAAATTTCATTACTGGTGCCGGTCACCCCCGGGGTCATGTTCAGTGTCCAGTCCGCCATGGACCAGGCGGGGAACATCAGACCGCCTAAAAGGGCACCTGCCCGCTGAGCGTGCACGCGCATACTGTGTCTCCACAGAGTGTTATTCTTGTCGGATTTTGCGTTATCCCACCGGTCTCTCTGGCGCTCGCATACACCGGAAAAACCAGAGTGGAAGCCTGCTTACGGATACCTCAGATTCGAGTATAGACACAGATCAAAAAAAGACTAAAAAATCGGCTAAATCCAAAAAAGCTAACCACGGAATTTTAAGAATCAAAAAGAATATGACTTTTCACCTCCCGGCAACCGACCGACGCCTTTGGGCTCTGGCATGGCCTCTGATGCTCACCAACCTCACCGTTCCTCTACTGGGGCTGGTGGATACTGCCGTGCTCGGACATCTGGAAAGTCCCGAATACCTGGGCGCCGTGGCCGTTGGTGCCAATCTGTTCAGTATCCTGTACTGGACCTTTGGCTTCATGCGGATGGGCACGACCGGCCTGGCGGCCCAGGCATGGGGCAAGCGCGACAGCTTCAGCCAGGTGGCATTACTGCTGCGCTCGGTGCTGCTGGCAACGGGTATTGGCGTGCTGCTGATTCTGTGTCACCAGCCACTGATCCAGACCGGGCTGACCCTGATGAATCCCAGTCAGGGCGTGACCGAGCTGGCAGCCGAGTATGCGGCTATCCGGATCTGGAGCGCGCCGGCCGTTCTGTGCCAGTACACGCTGGTTGGCTGGCTGATCGGCACCCAGTTTCCCCGGGGCCCCATGATCATGCTGATTGCCGCCAATGGCCTGAACATCGTGCTGGATATCCTCTTTGTTACCGTGCTTGGCTGGAACAGCAGAGGCGTGGCCATCGCCACGGTGATTGCCGAGTACGGTGCCGCCACGATCGGATTCCTGATCGTGCTGAGCCGGATGCCCGAGGGGCAGACACTCACCCGGGCTTTATTTGGCAAGCTGGAGGATTACCTGAAGATCCTCCGGGTGAACCGCTACATTATGGTTCGCACCATCGCCCTGCTGTTGGTGCTGGCTTTCTTTACCGCCCAGGGCGCCCGACAGGGAGACACCATCCTCGCGGCAAATGCGGTTCTGATCACTTTTCTGCTATTGATTTCCAACGCCCTGGACGGTTTTGCCAATGCCGCCGAGGCGCTGATTGGCGAAGCCATTGGCAAAGGCAGCCGGCGCCGGTTCCGGGTGGTCTTCCGCAGTGCCCTGAGATGGTCACTCTGGGGCGCCCTGCTACTGACCATTGTTTTTGTCGCCGGCGGGCACTGGCTGATCTCGCTGCTTACCGGTATCGAAGAGGTCAGGGCTACCGCCTGGCGCTTCCTGCCCTGGCTATGGCTGCTACCGTTTGCCGCAGTCTGGGGTTTTCTTCTGGACGGCGTGTTTATCGGGGCAACCCGGACCCGGGACATGCAGAACACCATGCTGTTTTCCGCCCTGGCCGTTTTTGCGCCGGTCTGGTGGCTCACCACAGGTTGGGGCAATCACGGGCTCTGGTTCGCATTGATCTCCCTGATGATCGCGCGTGCCGTGAGCATGGGGTGGCTATGCTGGTCCCACACTCGTCATGACCGGTGGTTCCAGAGCCAGTGACCCGGATTCAATCTGTAACACTACGGCTCACTATTTACACCATGGCATAAAAGCAGTTGGAAAAATCTCGGCTACACTTGTCTGAACAGGCAGGCAAGATGTGGTAGCCAGCCCTCCTCTCCTGCCCGGGAACTCGTTGCTATCAGTTGCTAACAACGGGAGGCGCCTTGCGACCTCAATTCGTTCAGACATCGGCTTCTCCTGAAATGACACCACAGGTAGTCTTAGAGATTATTGATCAGGCGCGACGCAAGGAAGCCCGCTCCGGAACCTTCCTCCGGCAGCTTCATGAAAAGGTTGCTGTGTTGCCGTCTGCCGTTACCATCGAGGGTTACCAGCCTGCCACCTGCCTGTTCCAGTTTGTGGTCGAATACATTGAAATGGCGCCGAGGCTGATTGAGTGCGTCGAAGCCTGCGCCCGTGAGGCGGGGAAAGCCGATCTGTTTGAGCCATTCGTGAACGCCGCCATCCGCTATTTCACCCAGCCGTCGGCGCTTCTGGTGCGCTATGACGGCCTTGATGGCCTGCTGATTCGCGCCTACCTGTGCCACAGGCTGATGGAAGAAATGTACGAAAATAACCGGTGTACCCGGGCCAGTGAAATCGTGGATATAGAAGCCACTCGTGCTAACCTTCTGGCTCATCAGCTGATCGGCGAGCCCTTTGCCAATGAGTTGGACGACTCCATCACCGTAACCGTGTTGCAGATAGCAGGCACGCCGGACTATTACGAGCTGAACCTCGACCCGTTTGTCGAGCAGGTGAACAACGCCGCGTGGGACTGGATGCGGCATTACTGGGAAAATCTGCTGGTAAGGAACCACATTCGATTTTCCCTCGGTTCCGGTATGGCCTGACAGGTTCAGAGGATTAATGAGAGTATCAGCGATTGCAGTACTGGCGGGCCTTTTGATGTCTGCCATGGCAGTGACAGCCAACGCCTACGAGTTGTCTGTAACCGTTACCCTGGATGGCAGCACCGAGCCCGTGGCCAATGCCGTGGTTTCCGTGGACAGCGGCCGTCAGGGCACCCCGGTTTCTGCCGAAATTTATCAGAAGGATCGCGCCTTCCATCCTCATGTGCTGGTGGTTCCCGTTGGCTCCAGCGTGGATTTCCCGAATCGCGACAATACCCAGCACCACGTTTACTCCTTCTCGCCGGCAAAAACCTTCAACATTGAACTCTACGCCGACCGCCCGGCGGCTCCGATCGTATTCGATAAACCAGGTATCGTTGAGCTGGGCTGCAACATTCACGATCACATGCAAGGGTTTGTGGTGGTTACCGATACCGCCGCGACCAGCCAGACGGATGCCTCCGGCCAGGTCACCCTGTCCATCGAGTCGCAGGGTACCGAAGGCAGCCCTGAGAAGGTGACAGTGGAGATCTGGCACCCACGACTGCCGGACAACACCCGCCCGGTCACCCGTGAAATCGAGGCTGGCGATAAGCCAGCAATCGTAACGCTCAACCTCGAACCCGAGCCTGCCGCAGAAGGTTCGCTGGACCGACTCCAGCAGCGCTTCCGGGAGCTTTGATGGGTTTGGCGTCTCGTCTCGGATTCCGCGGCCGACTGATTGCCGCCATGATTTCACTGGTGGCCCTGGTCAGCCTGGTGATCGTGGCCCTGCTGATGGTGTACCTGTTCGAGGATGAAAAAAGCCGGGCCCTGGAGCAACTGGCCATCGGTGAGCGGCTGACCAACGAAGTCATTGACCGGCGCACCGAACTGGAACTGTCCCGGCTCGGCGTCGTGGTTCAGGATTTCGGCTTTCGCTCGGCCATTGCCAGCCGCGACCCGGCCACCATCGACAGCGCGCTAGAGAACCACAGCGGAAGGGTAGGTGCCGACTTCGCGCTCCTGCTGGACAGTCAGGGGCAGCCCCTGGCCTCGACCTTACAGCGCCCGTTTCCTGAAATCACACCCGACCAGCTCGCCAACACTCGGCGCAACGGGTTTACCCGGTCATTGCGCGCTATCGACGGCATGGGCTTTGAGGTTCTTGTAACGCCGGTTGAGGCTCCGGGTCTTCGGGCCTGGCTGGTTACCGGCTTTGCCCTGGACCAATCCCTCGCGGAAGTGATCGCCCGTCTCAGTGGGACCTCGGTGATTTTCCGGGCGCGATCCGATCAAACAGAGGGCCTGAGCAGCTTTGCCACCACCACCCGCATCGACGACAATCTAGAACAAGAGCTCAAAGGGGCACCCGGCAACGCCAGGTTCATCGAAAGTGCTGGCTATTTCACCCGCATCATCAACCTTGGCGACTCGGAACCTGCAGCCATCCAGGCCGTGCTGCTGATCAGTCGCGATGCAACGCTCCAGAATTATTACCGGCGGGCCGTGGAAATCGCCCTGTTGGTGAGCGCCATCCTTGTTTTCGCCATCCTGCTTGCCCTGGTTATTGCCCGGAATCTGGGTCGTCCGGTGTTGCAACTGGCAAGCTACGCGCGGGCCATCGGTGAGGGCAATACGCCCCGGGCTCCAGCCATCCGGGCCGGCGGCGAACTGACCCAGCTCCGGAACGCCCTGAGGGACATGCTGTCCGGCCTTCGGGAACGGGAAGCCCAGATCCGGTATGCGGCGACCCATGATGATGTCACCGGGCTTAAAAACCGAAACGCCCTGATGCAAGACGCCGCCACGCTGTTTGAGCAGGGTGAACGGGGCACACTGGTGGGAATACGGCTGAACGACCTCTCCGACATCAATGATACCCTGGGCCTGGAATTCGGCGACAAAGTCCTGATTGGCATCGCCACGCGCCTGCAGGAAGAGCTTCCAGACGCGCGTATCGTCGCCCGTACCGGGGGCGGTGAGTTCTTGGCCCTGATTCCGCAACTGCCCCCGGAGCAAAGTAGTCACCGGATCCGACAACTGCACGAGCTGGTTGAATCCCCTCTGCAGGTAGACCAGACCCCCTTCTCCCTCAGGGTCACCATCGTCACCATGGAACTGCCGGAAGATGCCTCGGATACCGATGCCCTGCGTCGCAGGCTCAATCTTACCTTCGAGCAGGCCGAGGCCCACCCCGATGCCTTCACCCGTTACAAGCCCGGCCAGGATGAAAGCCATCTCCGGGAACTGAAGCTGATCACCGATCTGCACGCGGCAATCCTGAATAACGGGTTGCATATGAACTATCAGCCGAAACTCGACAGCCAGACCGGCGAGCTGGTTCAGGTAGAGGCCCTGGTGCGGTGGATTCACCCGGAGCTCGGATTCATATCCCCGGAGGAGTTCATCTTCCTCGCCGAGCAATCCGGGCAGATTCATGATCTGACAGCCCATATCCTTCAACGGGTGGCCAGCGATGCGCGGCAATGGCATAACCAGGGTGTTGACGCGGGTGTGGCCATCAACCTGTCCGCCATGGACCTGACCTGGCCTGCCCTGATCCAATACATCCGCGATACCTTCAAGGACTGGCACCACGATCTGGCGCGGGTCACCCTGGAAGTCACCGAGAGTGCGCTGATGGAAGATCCGGAAGAGGCCATGGCGACCCTGAATCGGCTCCGTGAGTTGGGCGTGACCTTGTCGGTCGATGACTTCGGCACCGGCTATTCCTCGCTGTCCCAACTGCGCAAGCTGCCGGTACAGGAGCTGAAAATCGACAAGTCCTTCGTCTTGAAACTGGATTCCGAGCCTCAGGACCAACTCATCGTGCGCTCCACCATCGATATGGCCCACGGCCTTGGGCTAAAAGTCGTCGCCGAGGGCATCGAGAATCTGGAGGCCTGGCAGCTATTGCAACACTGGGGCTGCAATCTGGGCCAGGGCTTCTACCTGAGCCGGCCGGTAGCCCCTGAGGATTTGCCAGAGACTGCCCGGTCCCTGGCCGCCCGAGAACGGGAACTGACCCACCGCAACCCGGAGTATTCAGAATGACAGCCAGACCCTTCATAACCCTGACCCTGGCGCTTCTGGTAGCCCAGACCGCGGTGGCCGACATCGGCAGCCGGATCTGGGCGACCGGAGGTGTCACTACCATTGAAGGCAGTGCCGGTGGTGGCCTGGTCCCCTGGGCCCTTCTGGGAAGTTACGCCAGCGATGAAGAGTGGGGCGGCACGCTGGCGCTCAGCCGGGCCGAAGTGGACGATTACTCGCTCTCGGTCACCGGCGCGGGACTGAACTGGAACAACCGTCTGGAAATCACCGTGGCACGGCAGACCCTCGATCTGGACAGCCTGGTGTTTACCCTCAAAGACGGCTTCGGACTTGAGCAGGACGAACTGAATCAGGACATTTTCGGTGCCAAGGTTCGGCTCGCCGGTGATGTCCTTTACACTCCCTGGGGCCAATGGTCTGCCGGCATTCAGTATAAACGCCAACGTGATTTCACCGTGCCTTCGGCCATCGGCGCCCGGGATGACAGTGGCACCGATGTGTTTGTCAGCGGCAGCAAGCTGTTCTTCGCGGCGGTGATGGAGAGGAACCTGTTGGTTAATCTGACCGCCCGGGCAACCAGGGCCAACCAGGGCGGCCTTCTGGGTTTTGGCGGTGACCGGAATAACAGCCACGAACTGATGATGGAGGGCAGCGTAGGACTGTTCCTGAACCGTCAGTGGCTGGTGGGTGCGGAGTACCGGCAAAAGCCGGACAATCTGGGTTTTGCCACCGAGGATGACTGGTGGGACCTGTTCGTAGCCTGGGTGCCGGACCGGCGCCTGGCGGTCACCGGAGCCTTGGTCAACCTGGGTGACGTCGCCACTCTGGAAGACCAGCAAGGTCTGTATCTCTCGCTGCAGGGGAGCTTTTGATCATGACAAACCTGAACCCCAAGCGCTTGATCGCCCCCCTGATGCTGGGGATGGCAATGGTTCTGGTGGGCTGCCAGAGTATGAACAGCCAGCCTGATGCATCCCTGTATCAGCAACTCGGTGAACGTGAGGGCATTGCCAACGTGGTCGAAGACCTGCTGTATCTGATTGTCGAGGACGATCGCATCAACCAGCAGTTCAAGGGCATGGATGTCGCCCAGTTCCACCACAACCTGACGGATCAGCTGTGCGAGCTCAGTGGCGGGCCCTGCACCTATACCGGTCGGGAGATGCGGGAGCTGCATTCCGACATGGCCATCACCGACACCCAGTTCAATGCCCTGGCGGAAAACCTGATACTGGCCATGGAACAGAACGACATACCCACCGGCGCCCAGAACCGGCTGATCAAACGGCTGCTGCCGCTGTACCCTGACATTCGCAATCTATAGAACGGAGAACCCTACCTTGCTCGAAAACGCTGATCTGGGAAAACTGATTGTCCGCCTGACGCTGGGCGGCCTGATGCTGTTCCATGGCATAGCCAAGCTGCTGAACGGCGTCGGCTTCATTGAGGGCGAGCTGGCCAGCCATGGCCTGCCGACCGTCCTGGCCTACGGTGTGTACGTGGGCGAAATCATTGCACCCCTGATGGTCATTCTTGGCTATCAGACCCGGATCGGTGCGTTGCTGATTATTTTCAACATGCTGTTTGCCATCATCCTCGTCCATGGTAACGAGCTCCTCAGCCTTGGGCGCAGCGGCGGATGGGCCTTGGAACTACAGGGTTTCTTCCTGTTCACGGCGGTGGCAGTGATCTTCCTTGGGCCGGGCCGGTACAAGCTGAAGAACTGAGTATCCAAGGGACGTCAGGTGCCGGGCACAGTCGCGGCCCTGAAGTCCCGGGCTACCATGACCCGGTTACGGCCGGACTCCTTAGCTGCGTACAGCGCCTCATCGGCCTGACGGATCAGCTCCTGGGGCTCCGTGTCCGGATCTGGTACCAGGCAGGCAACGCCCACGCTGATGGTAAGGTTGACCGGAGCTACCCGTTCGCCTGAGTGCACTGGCGAACGGGCCACCGCCTGACGCACTCGCTCGGCAACCCGAACCGCTCCCTCTTCCGGGGTGGCCGGTAGCAGAATGCTGAATTCCTCACCGCCGTAGCGGGCCAGCAGATCCCCGGATCGCTGGACCTCGGCGGCACACAGGGCGGCCACTTCCGTCAGGCAATCGTCGCCGACCAGGTGGCCCAGCTCATCGTTTACCCGCTTGAAGTGATCAATGTCCAGCAGGAGCAGGCTCAACGGATGACCGTGCCGCTGGGCCCGCTTCCACTCATCCTGCAGTTTTTCATCAAACCGTCGCCGGTTGGCCACATGGGTCAGCCCATCGGTGAGGCTGATTGCTTTGAGCTGCTCGTTGGCCCGTTCCAGTTCGTCGGTACGCTCCTGAACCCGCAGTTCAAGAGTCAGGTTTGCCTGTTGCTGGATTGCCAGCGCCTGTTCCTGAGCTTCGTGGCGTTTGCGACGCTCCAGGTTGATGCGGTAGGCAAGGGCAAAGGACAGCAGGACCACCTCCAGCGCCACGCCGATTTGCGGCATGAACTCGGTAAGGAAACTGCGCGGCATCATACCGAGCTTGCTGACCGCCAGAATCAGGTGGCCAATCAACAGAGGTGTCCAGGCCAGCACATAGAAACCACCCAACAACTGACCCTTGCGCCAGACCAGGAAACCGATAAGCCAGGCCGCCGGGGTAAACACAGCCGCAATCCCGCTCACCAGCACAATACCGGTCTGGTAACTGCCGAACAGGCCAAAAACGAAGCAGGCACTAATTGCAATCAGAACGCACTGCAAAAACCGGTAGCTTCTCAGGCTGTAGGACCGGATGTTGAGGAAACGAATCGCGAAGATAATGGCTGAGAAGAGGGCGAAACAGATAACCGGAATAGTAAAGTATCGGTTGATACCGGGAGCATCTGGCCACAGCCACTGAAACAGCAGGCCATTGAAATTCAGCTGAACCAGCCCGCTAAATACAACGGTCAGCACGTACCAGAGGTAAGTGGAATGGCGCACAATAAGAAACAGGAACAGATTATAGAGCGCCATGGCAACGATGATGCCCAGAAACATCGTCTGCCAGCCATAAGACAACTGCTCATTGGCAAGAAATTCAGCCGACGGAATCACCTCCATAGGGATCTGCACCGATCCCAGAGTTTTTACCCTCACGAAGGCGATGACCGGCTCGGTGTTCGACGGCACCAGGAAGACAAAGTTGCGATGGTGGATCGGACGGCTGCTGAACGGCAGTGTATCGCCGGTGTGATGGGTCTGGACCAGCTCGTCATTGAGCACCCAGTGCACTGACACTTCATCCAGCAACGGATATCCGATCTCCATTACCCGGTTTGCTGGCTCCGGCGGAATCTCGACCCTCAGCCAGAAACTGCCATCACTGAAACCACGATTGAACACCTCGCTGGAACCGGATCTCTGCCAGTCCTCGGGCGGCAGGGCGCGAACGTCTTCCAGTGCCAATTCATCAGCGGGCGCTTCCAGCCAGTCGAATGCAACGGGAGCGGCCTGAACAGGCACGCTGGCCAGACATGCCAGCGAGAATATAATCAGAAAGACGCAGTATAACTGCCGCACCATAGCTGTTTCCGGTTTCCGGGTCCGTCCTGGTGTTCTACACTTTCAGGCCCTGACTGAGTCGTACGCATCCCTGCAATTTTTTCCAGTCTAGACGGTTGCGAATGCTACGTCCTCCGTAACGACAGGGCCAGCATAGCCCGAATCCATTGAGGCCGATAATGACCGAACGCAAGAACGAGATACGTCCGGGGAAATACCGACATTACAAGGGCAAGGATTATGAAGTCCTTGGCGTTGCCCGACACAGTGAAACCGAAGAGCAGATGGTGGTGTATCGCTGTCTGTACGGCGATTACAGCCTCTGGGTGCGCCCACTGACCATGTTCCGCGAAACCGTGGAAGTAGCCGGCGAGCAGGTACCCCGATTTGCCCGCCTCGACGAAGCCTGACGGTTACACAACCGTTTTGACTACCGCGATCATTTCCTGCACATTACCGCGCTTTTCATGATGCCGGCCCCCAGAAGGGGCCGGGATAACCATTAATTCCTACCCGGAGTTTTGCCATGAATGCCGTTGTAGCTGCGGTTGCCATCATGCTCGTCCTGAGTTTGTGCCGCATTCACGTTGTTGTTGCCCTGATCATCGGCGCCGTATCCGGCGGCCTGATTGCCGGAATGTCCCTGGAAGCCACCATCGAAGCCTTCAATAATGGCCTGGGCGGCGGTGCCACCGTGGCTCTGTCCTACGCGACTCTCGGTGCCTTTGCCGTTGCCATCGGCAAATCCGGCCTGGCCCACGCCCTGGCCGACAGGGCCCTGGCACTGGTCGGACGGCAGGAAGAAGGCGCCGCCGTGAATGGCATGCGCTTTCTGATCATCGGCCTGCTGCTGGCCATTGCCATCTCGTCCCAGAACATCCTGCCGATTCACATCGCCTTCATCCCGCTGGTGGTTCCGCCACTGCTGTACGTGATGGCCAAACTGAACATGGACCGCCGCCTGGTGGCCTGCGTGCTGACCTTCGGCCTGATCACCCCCTACATGTTCCTGCCCGTCGGCTTTGGCGGCATCTACCTGAACGAAATCCTGATCGCCAAGATCAACGCCAACGGTGTCGACGCCTCCGGCCTGAGCGTCATGAAAGCCATGGCGCTGCCGGCACTGGGCATGCTCTTCGGTTTGCTGATTGCCGTCTTTTTCAGCTATCGCGGCGGCCGCTCCTATAACCTGGAAACGATTACCCAAGCTGAACGGGTGGACACCAGCTACAGCCCGCGCACCCTGATTATGGCCCTGGCGGCCATCGTTACCGCGTTCGTGGTACAGCTCTGGCTGGGCTCAATGATCCTCGGCGCCCTGGCCGGATTCGTGCTGTTCAACCTGTCCGGGGTGGTGCGCTGGAAAGAGGCCGATGACCTGTTCACCGAGGGCATGAAAATGCTGGCCATGATCGGCTTCATCATGATCGCCGCGTCTGGTTTTGCCGAGGTGATGCGGGAAACCGGAGAAATCGCCAGCCTGGTGGACAGCTCCGTGGGTGTAATTGGTGAGAACAAGGCGATGGCCGCACTGCTGATGCTGGTGGTAGGTCTGCTGATCACCATGGGTATCGGCTCGTCCTTCTCCACCATCCCCATCATCGCGGCCCTGTATGTGCCCCTGGCCCTGCAGCTGGGGTTCAGTCCCCTGGCCATCGTGGCCCTGGTCGGCACCGCCGGCGCCCTGGGTGATGCCGGCTCCCCGGCCTCCGACTCCACCCTCGGCCCCACCGCCGGCCTGAACGCCGACGGCCAGCACAACCACATCTGGGATACCGTGGTGCCGACGTTCCTGCACTACAACCTGCCATTGCTTGGCTTTGGGTGGTTGGCGGCTATGGTTCTTTGAGTTCGGAGGTGGCTTTGTAGCCTTCGTGTTGAGGGGAGTTGCGAGGGGGCCGGATTATTTTTCCCTTGGAAATGGCAACTCGCTGCGCTCAGACATCAATTTCCGGCGGGAAAAATAATCCGGCCCCCTCACATAAGAACTCACGGATATCGCTGAAAAGACCTTGTCCTAAAGAAATATCATTTGAGTCAGAAAGAGAGGGTGTGGGTGTGCTTTTCTGGCGGGGAAAAGATGTCTGAGCGAAGCGAGTTGCTTTTCCCCATAAGAAAAGCACCCCCATGGCCTCTCAGACTCTCACCAATCAGGCTGCAAAAGCCGGCCTACTCTCCATCTTCCGCAGCAGACTTGAAGAACACCACCTGCTTGACCGTGTGATCGTCCTCGTTCTTGCGCTTGTTCACCCGCGTTTCGAGTTCCGGATTGGCAGGTTGCTCGGAGTCCGACATAGCATCCGTGAAGCCACAGGCGACGCATTCGCGAATCTGCTCATCGTCGTCGGTGGTGTACATCATGATCTTGTCCATCTCCGCGCAGCGGGGACAAACGGCGCCGGCGATAAAGCGTTTTGGACTCGCCATAGTAAAACTCCCGATAAAACATCCGGCAGCCATTACGACTGCCGGCTCAGATTGGGTCAGGCAGCTTCGTCCGTGATGCCGGTTTGTTTCAGCAGCGCATCCACTTGTGGTTCTCGACCCCGGAAGGCCTTGAACAGTTCCATGGGCTCCTGTGAGCCACCTTTCTCCAGGATGTTGTGGAGGAAGGCCTTGCCGGTTTCGGGGTCGAAGATGCCTTTTTCCTCGAACAGGGAGAAGGCATCGGCCGCCAGCACTTCCGCCCACTTGTAGCTGTAGTAACCCGCCGCATAGCCGCCGGCAAAGATGTGCGAGAAGGCGTTCGGGAAGCGGTTGAATTCCGGTGCTTCCACCACGGCGATCTCGCTGCGCACCTTCCGGTGCATGTCCAGCGGGTTGGTCGGCGCCTCGTCCGTGAATTCCGCGTGTAGTCGGAAGTCGAACAGGGAGAATTCAAGCTGGCGCACCATGCCCATGCCAGACTGGAAGTTCTTGGCCGCCAGCAGTTTCTGAAGCAGGTCTTCTGGCAGCGGTTCGCCGGTTTCGTGGTGCGAGGCGATCAGGGCTAGGGATTCCGGGTTCCAACACCAGTTTTCCAGGAACTGGCTGGGCAGCTCGACGGCATCCCAGGCCACGCCGTTGATGCCGGAGACATCCAGCACATCCACCTGGGTCAGCATGTGGTGCAGGCCATGGCCGAATTCGTGGAACAGGGTGGTGACTTCGTCGTGGGTCAGCAGCGACGGCTTGCCGTTCACCGGCGGGGTGAAGTTACAGGTCAGGAAGGCTACCGGCAGCTGGAGCTGGCCACGGAGGTTGCGCCAGCGCACCCGGCAGTCTGCCATCCAGGCGCCGCCACGTTTGCCCTGACGGGCATAGAGGTCGAGATAGAACCAGGCCAGGGGCTCGCCGTCGCGACTGATGCAGTAGGCCGTCGCGTCCTCGTGCCAGGTTTCTACTTCCGGTTTCGTTTCGATCTGTACGTCGAAGAGCTTCTCTGCCACCCGGAACAGGCCGGGCACCACTTTGTTCACCGGGAACCAGGGGCGCAGGGTTTCCGGGGAGATGTCGTAGCGCTTCTGGCGGAGCTTTTCGCTGTAGTAGCCGATATCCCACGCCTGCAGGTCTTCCACGCCGTACTCGTCCTTGGCAAACGCTTTGAGCTCGGCAAACTCTTTCTCGGCCTGGGGTTTGGACTTGGCCGCCAGCTGGTTCAGGAAGCCCAGCACCTCATCGCTGCTGCGGGCCATCTTGGTGGCCAGGGAGCGCTCGGCGTAGTTGTCGAAGCCGAGCAGTTTGGCCTGGGCGTGGCGGCGCTTGAGGATTTCCGCCATCACCGGGGTGTTGTCCCACTGGCCGGCATCCGGGCCCTGGTCAGAGGCACGGGTTACAAAGGCCTCGTAGACTTCTCGGCGCAGTTCCCGGTTGTCGCAGTAGGTCATCACGGGGTAAAAGCTGGGGAAATCCAGGGTGATCACATAGCCATCCAGCTCTTTCTGGCGGGCGGTCTGCTTGGCGCTTTCAATGGCTGTCTCGGGAACGCCAGCCAGTTCATCCACGTCAGTGATCTGCTTGTACCAGTGCTGGGTGGCATCCAGCACGTTGTCGCTGAACTTGTTGGACAGCTCGGACAGCTCCCGGGACAAGTCGGCATACTGCTTTTTCTTGTCTTCCGGCAGGTCGACGCCGCCGAGGTGGAAATCCCGCAGGGTGTTTTCCACGGCCTTACGCTGGGCTTCGTTCAGATCCTTGAAATCGTCCCGTTCGGCAAGCTTCTTCCATGCGTTGCAGAGGGTCGCGTTCTGGCTCACCTCGGTGCTGTATTCGGTGAGCTTTTCGAGGCAGTTCTTGTAAACCTTGCGCAGCTCGTCGTTGTTCATCACACCGTTGAGGTGGGAAATCACGGCCCAGGCATTGCTCAGTTTGTCGTCCAGCGCTTGCATGGGCTGTGCGAGGGTCTCCCAGGTGGGATCTTCCTGCTCGGCAAGCTGGCTGATTTTCATCCGGTTTTCACTGAGAATCTGGTCGATTGCCGTTTCCATGTGCTCGGTGCGAACATGGTCGAACTTCGGCAACAGGTCGTCAGTCAGTAACGGGTTATTCATAGGTCCCCTTCTCAGCTAGTCGAATCTTGGGTAGTTTGGTTTATCAAATCTGCGGGGCAGGCACTTGTGGGAGAGGTTCTTCCAAAACGCGCTCCTGGCGGCACATCCATGTGGCGCTTGACTGTCGCCATCCATGGCGACAGACAGTTTTGGAAGAACCTCTCCCACAAGTGCCCCGGGCCTCCGGGTTAACGCTTGTAAAAACAATCTTGCAGGTAGTATGTAATGACGAATATACGTTCACACAAGGGTATCACGCCACATTTTGGGGAACGGGCATGGGTAGATCCAAGTGCCGTGGTGATTGGCGATGTCGAAACCGGGGATGATGTTTCTATCTGGCCGATGACCGTGGTGCGTGGCGATATGCACAAGATCCGCATTGGGCACCGGTGCAGCATCCAGGATGGGTCGGTTCTGCATATTACCCACGCCAGTGACTACAATCCCGGTGGTTATCCGCTCACCCTGGGCGACGATGTGACGGTGGGCCATAAGGCGCTGCTGCATGGCTGCACCATTGGCAGCCGGGTTCTGGTAGGCATGGGTTGCATCATTATGGATGGCGCCGTGGTGGAGGACGAGGTGATTGTTGCAGCGGGCTGCCTGGTGCCGCCGGGCAAGACCCTGAAATCCGGGCACCTTTACGTGGGATCCCCCTGCAAAAAAGCCCGGGCGCTGACCGAGAAGGAGCGGGGGTTCTTCAAATACACCGCCGCCAATTACGTCCGCCTGAAGGACGAATACCTTAACGATCAGTAAGCCAGTGGTCTGAACGTGAGCCCGTAGCCGTATGAATCGGGGTAACCCTGCTGCATGGCGGAGGCCTCTGTGGACACATCGGACGAACCCTTTAATAGAGCTTTGCTTTACCTGCGCGCGGCAGGCCACGATACCGGTCCCGAAACCCGGGCACGGTTGCAGAGCATGCTGCAGGCTCGAGGGGCTGGACGCCGGGCTTTGAGTACCGGCCAGTTGCTGGAGCTGATGCCTCAGTGGTTCGCCCTACCCGGGCCTCGACAGGGTCATCATCTCCCACCCATTACCCGGGCCAGTATCGGATACCCCCGTGAGTAGTTCCGATTCCTGGCGCAACGTTGCCCTGCGGCGGCGCTTGCTGCTTGTCTTCCTTGTGGCCACTCAGACACTGGTGGGCATGTTGCTGTTTTCCCGGACTGTGCCGGAGCAGGCAGGTTCCGTAACAATCGCGGCGCTGTTGACGGTGTTCGGGGTTCTGTTTGCCTGGATTGGGGTGGGTTTCTGGACGGCGGTTTTCGGGTTCGTCGCTCTGCGCTTCGGCGGGGACGGCTGGAGCCTTTCCAGGCGCGTAGGGCCCATTGGGTGCAGGGAGTTATTGTCGGCCCCAACCGCCGTTGTGATGCCCATCTGCCATGAACCGGTGCAACATACTCTCGGTGGCTTGAAAGCAATCATCGAGGACCTTGGGCAACGTGGACAAGCCCGCGCCGTGGATTTCTACGTGCTATCGGACAGTCGGGACCCGGACATCTGGCTCGAGGAACAGGCAACCTGCGAGCAAATTCGTCGGGAGCTTGGCCCCCATCAACATTTGTTCTACCGGCGTCGCAACGTCAACCTGAACTACAAGAGCGGCAATATTGCCGATTTCCTGCGTCGATGGGGCCGCCGCTACCGCTACATGGTCGTTCTGGACGCCGACAGCCTGCTCAGTGCCAACTGCATTACCCGGCTTATCCAGCTGATGGAGGCCCGGCCTGAGGCCGGGATTATCCAGACCACACCCCGACTGGCCCGTGCAGAAACCCGGTTTGCCCGCCTGCAACAGTTTGCCAACCGCTGCTATGGCAGGCTCTACAGCGCAGGACTGGCCGCCATTCAACTGGGTGAGGCCACCTACTGGGGCCACAATGCGATCATCAGGGTAGCCCCGTTCATGGCCCACTGCGGTCTGCGCAAGCTTCAGGGCCCGGGCCTGTTCCGGGGGCCGGTACTCAGCCATGATTTTATTGAGGCTGCGCTGATGGGCCGGGCAGGCTACGAAGTGTGGCTGGAACCTGCCATCGCCGGCAGTTTTGAGGAATCACCGCCAACCCTGGAAGACGACCTGATCCGCGACCGTAGGTGGTGTCGTGGCAATCTCCAGCACCTCTGGCTGCTGGCAACCATGGGCAAACTACGGCTGGCCCACCGGATGGCCCTGGTAACCGGCATTCTCTCTTACCTGGCTTCTCCACTCTGGCTGGTTTTCCTGGGCCTGTCCGGATTTGTGGCGTTGGCCGGACCGTCAGCAACGCCGGCACTGCCGGGGGTGATGGCCACAACGGAGGCGGGCTCAAGCGCAGGGGCACTGCTGGTCGCCGTGACCGCACTGCTACTCTTTGGGCCACGACTTCTGGCCGTAGGGGACCATTGGTTGGCTGGAAGAACTGCCAGATTCGGAGGTCTGTTCAGGCTCTGTGCCAATACCTTTCTCGAAACACTCGCGGCCCTGGCACTGGCGCCCATCCGGATGCTGGTTCACACGCTCCATGTGGTTCAGGCTGTGCTGAATCTCAACGTGGGCTGGCAGGGGCAAAACAGGTCCGGCGGCCTCAGTCCGGGGCTGAGTCTCCGGCTCTATGGCCTGCTCCTCGCCTCGGCGGCGGCAGGCCTGACCCTCATTCACTGGCATGCGCCAACGCTGACGCCCTGGGCCCTGCCGGTCATGGCACCGGTGTTGTTGGCACCTGCTCTGGCCTACTGGCTTGGTCGAACCCCAGGCTTGGGCACCTGGCTGCAAGTGCCAGAGGATGAGCAAACCACCCGAGTGATTGAGCTGGCCGAGACCACCGGCTCACTCAGCCATGATCCGGGTCGTTTGAGCTGGTTTGAACAGGTGGTTCTGTCGCCTGTCTTTGCCGGGGTTACAGACTACGACGCACTGCCAGCCACCGGTAGAAAGGCACGGGCGCTGGCGTGCCTGGTTGATCGCTGCGCCATTGAAGGCAAAAAGGCCCTTAATCACCGTGAACTCAGTCTGATCTGCAACCATCCGGAAGCCCTGAAAGCGCTGCATTGGCGAGCCTGGCATGCCTCGCACGAATCACCCTGGCGGGAGGTGCTGGTCCGCATGGCCCGGTCTCTTGAGCGAAGGCCTCCGGCACCGGTGTCCTTGCCCCGCCAGCCAGCAGCCCTGACATGGGCAGAGGCAGCTTCGTGATACTGGTCTGGCTGCTGCTTCTGAACGGATTATTCCTTTTGCCTTCCTTGGCTTTGCCCGGCGACACGCCCTGGTTTTCTCTGGAGGCCCTGATCGTCTGGGCCCTAATTTGCGGACTCAGTAAGCCAGAGCAAAAGTATCGCGTCGGCCAGATACTGGCTGTTCTTTATGGACTACTGGTTCTTCTTGTCCTGGCCGATGCCCTGGTGCGGGAAAGCCTGGGCCGTGGTCTTAACCTGTATCTGGAGTTGGGTCTGCTGGACGCAGCCTGGAACCTCCTGGATACCAACCTGGGTGCCGGTCTGGCGGTGCTGGCCCTCCTCATTCTGGCAGCCTTACTTGCCGGGGTGGGTCACCTGTTTCGGTACGGACTGGAACGGCTGGCACAGCACTCTCCGGCTCGCCTTGGCAAACCGCTCTGGCTGGTATCCGGACTGTTCCTGGCCGGGGCCGTAACCCCGTGGATTGGCAGCCCGGCGCTGGCCTTCGTTGCCAATCAGGCCTCCCTGATCACTCATACACACCAGACCACCCGGAACTTTGCGAAAGAGCTGAACGCCGGGCCCGGTCGACAGAGCCAACCCTCACCGCTGGCGAAGCTGGCGCAAACGGATGTGATTCTGGGGTTCATTGAGTCCTATGGCGTCTCGACCGTTACGGACGAACGCTACCGCTCCCTGGTCGGCCCGGGCCTCGAAGCGATGGGCCAGTCGCTTGACGCTGCGGGGCTCACGGTCGCCACAGGCCGACTGCAGTCGCCAATCCAGGGTGGCCAGTCCTGGCTCGGCCACCTTTCCGTTCTCAGCGGCCAGTGGATTCACAACCAGCTTGCCTACGAAACCCTGCTCAGCAGCGGCTACGCCACCCTGATCGATGATTTCCGAAGTACCGGACACAAAACCCTGGCCGTGATGCCGGCGATCACCCGGGCCTGGCCCGAGGGACGACTGTTTCGCTATGACCGGATCTACGATCACGACGACCTGGATTACCAGGGGCCACCGTTCAACTGGGTCACCATGCCCGATCAATATACCTGGCACCGGTTCCAGGCCATTCGCGACAGCCATCAGGGTCCTTTGTTCGCTGAACTTGCCCTGATCAGCAGCCACGCGCCCTGGGTTCCAATCCTGCCGGTGCTTGATGACTGGCAAAGCATTGGCAACGGAGAGGTGTTCCAGCGCTGGAAAGGCGCTGGCGAGGCACCGGTTTCGCTATGGCGCGACCCGGACCGGGTCCGCAAGCATTACGGACAGGCCATTGCCTATGCCCTGGAGGTTGCCGGAGGCTTTGCCGCCCACTATCTGAGCCAGAACGCGCTGATGATCATCCTGGGTGACCATCAGCCAGCTCCCCTGATCACGGGTGAGGAAGCCAGCCGCGATGTCATTGTTCATGTCGTCAGTGCAGACCCGAAACTGGTAGAACCGTTTTTGTCCGGTGAATTGCCGGGATTTCGACCCGGTATCCGGCCCGATCCGGAAACACCCGGAGCCACAATGAGCCGTTTCCGACCCTTTCTGCACCGTCATTTCGGTCAACCCTGAACCCGATTTGACCCTGATCAAAATTCCATCAACCTCACCCTTGAAAACATCCGCTATGCACCTACATTCGGAAATAGCAGAGGTTCACGGATAACCATCCGGCTGGCGCCACCGGCATGGAGCAGTTCCGCGATCGAAGCTGATGCTCAACTATTCAGATTCGTTTCGTTTAAAAAAGGAGGGCTGCCTTATGAGCAATCTTACCCGCTGGAATCCGGTCAATGAGTTCGAAGACCTGATGAACCGTTATAACCGCATGTTCGGCCTGACCCGCTCAGGCGGCGAGCGCGAAGGCAAGGACCTGTTCAGCCGCAGCGACTGGGCTCCGGCCGTGGACATCAAGGAGACTCCGGAAGCCTTCACCATTGAGGCCGAGCTGCCGGGCATGTCCAAGGAAGACGTGAAGGTGACAGTGCACGAGGGCGTTCTGAGCATTCAGGGTGAGCGCAAGAGTGAAGATGAAACCAAGGACAAGAAGCATCACCGGATTGAGCGCTTCTACGGTAGCTTCCTGCGTCGCTTCACGCTGCCGGAGAACGTTGATGAAAACAGCGTGAAGGCGAACTTCAAGGACGGTATGCTGACCCTGACACTCCAGAAGGCCGAGCCCAAAGAGCCCAAGGCCATCGAGGTCGACGTGCAGTAAACGCCGGAAATCTCAGTCAGCGACAGACGGCCGCACCGGGTTCAGTTTCCGGCTGCGGTCGTTGTTCTGGCGCCGGCCTTTTCCAGGGCACTGGCGTACTCCACACTGCGCCGATGCTGGGAGATCAGGTCCAGAATGGTCTCTCCGTCCGGACCTGGGGCGTTCAGATCCCGATTTTCGGCAACAAAAAACCCGATAAAGCGTTCAAAGTCTTCCGCCCGCATGGCCTGGTAGGCTTTCAACAGGGCATGGTAATCAGCATTCTCGTCAGCATCCCAGGGGCGGATATCCAGAAAACTCCTCACCCGCTCGTCGCTCCATTCTTCGCCAATCACTTTCGGCTTGTCCGGTCCACTCATGGTTGCTCTCTCGCTTTGCTGTGCCAGTCAGTTATCGGTCGCACAGTATAAAGCCCTGAAAGCAGGACAGTTATATGGATTGCTCATGAGAAGCTACGCACCGGCTATAAGACTCAGGGCATGATTTCGACAGGCAGGTCGCCAGTGGGAACCTCATCGCTGCATTCGGGGTTGCGGATGGCGATTTCCACTCGCCGGTTCAGGGCCCGGTTCTCCGGCGTGTCGTTGGGCGCAAGCGGGTTGGTCTCGGCACGCCCGGCCGCCACCACCCGCTCAGCCGGTACCTGACGGTTCATCACCAGCTCGTGCACCACCGACACGGCACGGGCCGCGGAAAGATCCCAGTTGGAGCGGTAGCGGTCGCTGGAAATCGGCCGGTCATCGGTGTAACCGGACACCAACACATCGCCGGTACACGCCGAGAGCACGTTCACCACCCGTTCGATGATCGGGATCATTTCCGGTTTGATGGCGGCATCACCGGATCGAAAAGTAGCCTCCTCGGAAAAGCGGATCACCACCTGGTTCTGGTCGTAATTGACACTCAACGCTTCGGAGGCCACCTCCGATTCCAGCTCCCGGATCATCCGGCTGGCCAGATCAATCACACCACCGGGAATCTGCGTGGGCGCGGCCCCCTCGGCCCGCTCATCGATGAATTCGGGCTCCCGGGTCTGGGACTCGGTGGGCTCGGGCAGGGAGACGGTATCCGATTCGATCATGGTCAGTGGGGAGCCGCCGATATCCTCGGCCAGGACGTTGCTGGAGCCAAAAGCCACCGCCATGGAATTCGCCATGGCACGGTACTTCTCAACGTCCATTTCGGCAAACGACAGCAGCAGGATGAAAAAAGTCAGCAGTAGGGTGGCCAGATCGGCGAAGGTAACGATCCAGCCCGGCGTCTGGTTCTGCAAACGCTTCCGGTTTTTCTTCTGGACCAGTTCCAAACCCTCAGGCCTCCCGCTCCGGCGCCAGGCCGGTGCGCTGTTCCGGGTGGACAAACGAGGACAGCAGTTCGGTCATCACCCGGGGATTCTCGCCGCGCATGATGTTCTTGATGGACGTGATGATTAGCATCTGGTTCCGGGACTCATCCTCGGCTTTCAGTTGCAGCTTGTCGGCCAGGGGCAGGGCAATCAGCTGGGCAATGAACGCACCGTAAAGGGTAGTGAGCAGGGCGATCGCCATGGCCGGACCAATGGAGGATGGGTCATCCAGGGTATTAAGCATCTGTACCAGGCCCACCAGGGTGCCCAGCATGCCAATGGCCGGGGCGGATTCACCGATACCCCGGAACACCCGCTCGGCCACTTCGTACCGCTCGGCAGTCTGTTGAGTTTCCTGGGCCAGCGCCTCTTCCACCAGTTCCGGCGGGTGACCGTCGACACACAGATTGATCGCCTTCTGAAGGAACGCGTTGTCAGTCTGGTGGTTCTCCAGGCCCAGAATGCCTTCCTTACGCACCACCATGGCCAGCGAGCCCACTTCCCGGATCAGTTCCGTTGGCCGCGCCATACGGTCGGTAAAGGCAGCAGACATGGCCAGCCGGAAAGCGCTCATCACCGATGCCATGCGGAATTTGATCAGGGTAACCGCAAAGGTGCCACCCAACACGATGGCCAGCCCCGGAAGATTCAGGAACGTCAGGAAGGAGGCATTGGCCAGCATCGCCAGAATGACGATAAGAACACCGGCGACAAGCCCGACAAGGGTAAGAATATCCATCGAAAATCCCTACGGAAGTTGACCATGAGCATAGCCCATCACGGGCACAACGGCTCAGTCGTTACGCAATTCATCGATGACGGGGCCGGTGGCAGGGCTCACCCCGCGCCAGATCCGGAACGATTCCGCTGCCTGCTCCACCAGCATACCAAGCCCGTCGTGAACGATCTGTGCGCCCTGTTCAAGTGCCCACCGGTTAAAGGTGGTGGTCTGCAGAGAATACATCATGTCGTAGACCACGGTTTTCTCTGCAATCACCTTCGGTGACAGCGGGGGCAAATCGCCCTGGAGGCTGGCGCTGGTACCGTTGATGATCAAATCAAACGGCTCAGAGGGCTGTTCGAATCCGCAGGCAGAAAGCCTGGTCTCGCCAGCCACGGGTGTAAACAGTTCAACCAGGGCCTCAGCCTTGGCTACGGTTCGGTTGGCGATGGTAATAGCGCCAGGATGCTCTGCCAGGATCGGACCCAGAACACCCCGAACGGCGCCTCCGGCACCGAGCACCAGGATCCGCGCTGCGTTCAGGGTGACACCGTGGTTTATGAGCAAGTCACGGACAATACCGCACCCGTCGGTATTGTCAGCGACAAGCACGCCATCACCATCCAGGTACAGGGTATTGGCGGCCCCGGCATTCTCGGCACGCTCGGTACGACGGTCCGCCAGCTTCCAGGCTTCTTCCTTGAAAGGCACGGTCACATTGAGGCCCTTCCCGCCCCGCTCGAAGAACTGTTTTACGGTGCCGGCGAAATCATCCCGCGGCGCCTGTATCGCCGTGTACTCAACCGGCTCACCGGTCTCGCTGGCAAACAGGCTGTGAATCCTGGGTGATTTGCTGTGGCTGATGGGGTTGCCAACCACCGCGTATAGATCGTTAGTCATGCTGCGCCTCCAGCCAGTCCCGGCCGGTCAGGAAATAGTCGGTTAGCCGGGCTTCCTCCGAGCCAGGCTCCGCGGTCCGGTTGTAATCCCAGCGCACCAGGGGCGGCAGGGACATCAGGATGGATTCCGTCCGACCGCCGGATTGCAGGCCAAACAGCGTACCGCGGTCATAGACAAGATTGAACTCCACGTACCGTCCTCGACGATAGAGCTGGAAGTCCCGCTCGCGGTCACCGTATGGATGGTCCATGCGGCGCCGGACTATGGGCTCGTAGGCTTCAATATAGCTGTCACCTACCGCTTTCATCAGGCCGAAATCCTGCTCGAAGTCGCCTGTGTTGTGGTCGTCAAAAAACAGACCACCAACGCCGCGGGGTTCATCCCGGTGTTTCAGATAAAAGTAATCATCGCACCAATGCTTGAAGCGCTTGTAGGTGCCCTCTCCAAACGGCTCGCAGGCGTCGCGGGCTGTCTGGTGCCAGTGCACACAGTCTTCTTCGAAACCGTAGTAAGGCGTGAGGTCGTAGCCACCACCAAACCAGTACACTGGCTCACTGCCCTTCGGTGTGGCGATGAAAAACCGGACGTTGGCGTGGGACGTCGGCACAAAAGGGTTGTTGGGGTGGATAACCAGCGACACCCCCATGGCCTGCCAGGGAGCACCGGCCAGATGCGGGCGGTGGGCGGTGGCGGAGGCCGGCATGGTGTCACCCATCACATGGGAAAAATTGACACCGCCTTTCTCGAACACGCGACCCTCTGTAATAACACGGCTGATACCACCGCCACCCTCAGGTCGGTCCCAGGCATCCCGAATGAAAGATGCGCCCTCATCGAGGGCCTCCAGCCGGCTACAGATCGACTCCTGCAATCCCAGCAGATACTGCTTTACCGCCTGGCTATCGGGTTGCTGTGGCATAAACGCTCCTAACGAAGTTGCTGACCGCTGACAATATCAATAATACGGCTGGGTTTGCGATTACCGCCCAATGCGCCGGGCACGATCCAGTCAAGCTGATCGCCGAAATAGCGCCGGACTTGCCAGATATGCCGGGCCGGCTGGCGCCCTGCCGGGTTGCAGGAGGTGGAAACCAGGGGCATTCCCGCCGCCTTACACAGGGCGCCCACCACGGGGTGCTCGCTGACCCGCACCGCGATGGAGGTGTGCTTCCCGCGCACCCATTCCGGGATCTGCCGCTCGACATCGGGCAGGAGGCAGGTCACAGGTCCCGGCCAGTAGCGCTCTGCCTCGTCTTGAAGCGCCTGAGACAGGGGCTCCAGAAGGAAGCGGATCTGGTCGACAGACGAAGCCACCAGAATCACGCCTTTCTCAACCGGGCGCTGCTTCAGCTCCAGAATCCGCTCCACCGCCTCCTGATCCCAGGGATCACAACCCAGGCCCCAGACAGCCTCGGTAGGATAGGCGATAACACCGCCACTGAAAATCGTGCGGCGGGCACAATGCAGTTGCCAGTCAGAAAGGGGATGGGAATCGGGCATGCGCCTCTGTCAGGGTTGATCAGGGTAGATGTTCACACCGGTTTCACGCGACTTTCTGATAGCCCCCCGGAGCCGAACTGATGAGCCCCTGCAACTCGAGAAGCAACAGGGACTGCATGAGCTGGTCGGCAGGGAGACCGGTCGCTGAACTCAGTGCATCGGTTGATTGTGGATCATACCCTAAAGCCTCAAACACCGCGATTTCCCGGCTGTCCAATCCGGCCAGGAGTCCTTTACCCTGCGGCTTTGGCTCTGGCGCCGAGTCAGGGCTGGCCTTAAGCGGCGCAGACCACCAGGCACCCAACTCTTCGAGAATGTCGTCCACCGTCTCAACCAGTCGAGCCCCCTGTTTGATCAAGTGATGACAGCCCCGGGCAACCGGACTGTGCACCGACCCGGGAATAGCGAAAACTTCACGCCCCTGTTCCAACGCCATTCGCGCAGTAATCAGGGAGCCACTGCGCAGACCCGCCTCCACCACCAGCACGCCTCGGCTCAGGCCGCTGATAATACGGTTGCGCTGGGGAAAGTGGGCGGCTCGTGCCGGCGTACCGGGGGGATACTCGGAAATCATCAGACCATGCTGAATGACCCGCTCACCAAGCCGTCGATGCTGATGGGGGTAGATGCGGTCCAGGCCGCGACCAACTACCGCGATGGTCGGAAACCCGGTAACGAGCGCACCGGCGTGGGCAGCACCATCAACACCAAGCGCCAGACCACTGGTCACCAGTAATTCCCGGGAACTGAGTTCCGCAGCAAACCGTCGGGCATGGTCCAGGCCGGCCGGCGTGGCCTTCCGGCTGCCGATTATGCCGATCTGGTCCCGGGCCATAAGCCCCGTATCACCGAGGGTATACAGCACCAGGGGCGCGTCGTGGATGTGCCGCAACTGCTCCGGGTAATGACTATCCGGCCAGGTCAGAATCCCGATGCCATGCTTGCAGCAATTGTCCCTGATCGCCCGGACCTCGCGTACCGCCGGATGGGCATCATCCTGCTTTTGCCAGGCCTGGATTGCCGCCGTGGCGTCTGCAGTCATGCCCATGGCCCGCAAGGTGGCGGCATTCATTGAAAGGAGTCGGGGCAGGTCAGGAAATTCTGTCAGCAGTTCACGCCGACGGGCACGGCCAACGTCTGGCAGGCATGTCAGAAACAGCCATTGGGCTGTGGCAGAGGAAAACACGGCATCGTCCTTGGAAAAAGCGAGGCCGGACCTTCCTGGTCCGGCCGTTGCATCTGTCGGTAATCAGTCAATCAGGGGTTGGTAACCTTGTCACCCACTGTCAAAGCACGGGTGGCCTGAAGTACCAGGCCGTAGCTCATTTTTTCGTAGGCCTGGAATACCATCAGCAGCCCGGCACGCTCGGAGGGCAGTTCGATGGTTTCTCCGGTTACCGGATCGCGAACCAGATTGCCGCTTTTCAGCACGGCCATCACGTTGCCCGCTTCCAGCCCTTCGCGGGTACCTCGGTTGATGGCCACCACATCGAACTGACCGATCTGGCTCACACCGCCGTCGACGGAGATCATCTGTCCTTCCACATCCTGGTCAGGAGCGCTGGGCACAAAGCTGGTGGTCAGACGACGGTCTTCGCTCACCATCAGCCGGTCACCAATGCGAACTTCTTCGCTGGAGCTGGTCAGATTTACGGTCAGCACGTCGCCGTTTTCCCGGGCCACGTCACCACGGGCAATACTCCGGGCCTCCAGACCAAGGAATTCGCCAGTTTCCGGGTCGCGGAACTCCTTGCTGCGGCGGAAGATACCCACTTTGTCCGCAGGCTTCTCGCCACGGGCATAGAGTTTGTCGCCGGCACCGGTAATAATCCGGCCATCTTCCCCTTCCAGAACGTAAGGGGCGCCATTGATTTCTTCCGGGCTGACAATACGGGTGTCGGTGAGGAAGCTGCCAATGGCATCCAGCGGGATAGCCGGGATCGGCGTGTCGATGGGCTCGGACCGAACCTTCGGCGACAGCTTCACCACATCGCTGCTGGCCACCTTGGTAATTCGGGGTTTGCCGTCGATGTAAACCAGGGCAAGGCGATCACCAGGATAAATAAGGTGAGGGTTGGCGACCTGCGGGTTCACATGCCATATTTCCGGCCAGTACCAGGGATTATTCAGAAAACGGGCCGAGATGTCCCAGAGGGTGTCACCCTTCACAACGGTGTAACGCTCGGGATGATCGGACCGCAGCTCCGGTGCAGCATGGGCCCAGGAGGTTATAAGCAGCGTAGTTGCTGCCAGAGCGTACAGCAGTTTCCTCATTGTGTAAGTCCTTGATCGCGTGCCTTGATTCTTTGCATTCTGTTGGGATGCAGTCAGTTACCTGCAGCTTATTACGTTGTTATTCCAGTTACTATAGAAGAAGTCTCGCAAATTGTGATGTTATCTTTTGTTCTTCCAGTAAATTCTATCCCGCCGCTGAAAGATTTTAACTATTAACTGATCAGTTTGTACTCAATCGACGAATTGTTGGATAATACGCTTATTGGCGCTGATAACCCTTCCAGCCGTTGAAAGCTGGGGCCTTGCCCCGATAATAGTAGAGGCAGGGCGGAAATTTGCGCAGTACGCTGTCGCATTTCGAAGATCGGTTTCACATTGTTACAAACAGCAGCAAAGTCATGAGGGGTGCCGCCCTGTAAACTGGGGGCATCCCGACATACAGGCAAAAGATCGACCTATGATACTAGAGATTCTCGAATACCCGGATCCCCGTCTGCGCACCATTGCCAAGCCGGTAGAAGAGGTCACGGACGCCGACCGCAAGCTGATCGACGACATGTTCGAGACCATGTACGATGCGCCCGGTATTGGCCTGGCGGCGACTCAGGTCAACGTTCATAAACAGATCATTGTCATGGATCTGTCGGAGGACAAGAGCGAGCCGCGGGTGTTTATCAATCCGGAGGTAACCGTGCTGGATGGCGAGAAAGAGGCCATGCAGGAGGGCTGCCTGTCGGTTCCGGGATTCTACGAAGATGTCGAACGGATTGAACACTGTATGATCCGGGCGCTGGACAGGGACGGCAAACCGTTTGAACTGGAGGCGAAAGGTCTGCTCGCAGTCTGCATCCAGCATGAGATGGATCACCTGAACGGGAAGCTGTTCGTTGACTACCTCAGCTCGCTAAAGCGTAACCGGATTCGCAAGAAGCTGGAGAAGCAGCACAAGAAGAGCGCCTGATCAGGCTGCAGGCGAGCGAATAACCAGACACTATCTTCCGGACCGGGTCATGACCCGGTCTTTTCGTATTACAACGAAACAGAGATCACAACACCGTGCGACTTGTTTTTGCTGGCACCCCGGATTTCGCGGCAACCGCGCTCAAAGCCTTGATTGCCGCCGGCCACACCATCGTTGGCGTTTATTCCCAGCCGGACCGTCCCGCCGGCCGTGGCCGGAAGCTGCAGCCCAGCCCGGTCAAGCAGGTGGCGCTGGACCATGAGATCCCGGTCTTCCAGCCCGAAACACTGAAAACAGCCGAAGCGCAGAAGCAGTTGGCCGACCTGAAGCCGGACGTGATGATCGTCGCCGCCTACGGCCTGATCCTGCCAAAGGCGGTGCTCGACATTCCCACCCACGGCTGCCTGAACATCCACGCCTCGCTGCTGCCGCGCTGGCGCGGTGCCGCTCCCATCCAAAGGGCCATAGCCGCGGGCGATGCGGAAACCGGCATCACCATCATGCAGATGGACGAAGGCCTGGATACCGGGGCCATGCTGTTGAAATCCCTGACCGCTATCGATACGAGCGACACCGGGGGCAGCCTGCACGACCGTCTCGCGGAGCTTGGTGGCAAGGCCATCATCAAGGCCCTGGAGCTTTTAAAGAAAGGGGAACTTACCGGGGAACCGCAGAACGACGACCTCGCCTGCTACGCCAGCAAACTGAGCAAAACCGAGGGCCATATTGACTGGGCCACGGACGCCACAGCCATTGAACGGCTGGTTCGCGCTTTCAACCCCTGGCCCGGAACCTACACCGATCTGGGCGATCAACGGATCCGCATTCACGAAGCCAGGGCCCTTGTGACAGACAGCGACGCGTTTCCCGGCACCGTGGTGCATAGGGATCGGGACGGGATCGATATTGCCTGCGGCAACGGCACCCTGCGCATCACCCGCCTGCAACTGCCAGGCTCCCGCGCCCAGAGCGTGAATGACCTGATCAACGGCGGCAAAGAACTGCTGATGCCCGGCCAGGAGCTGCGCTGACATGGGGGACCGACAACAACCCATGCGCGCCATCGCCGCAGGCGTGATGCTGGCCGTGGAAAACGGCCAATCCCTGTCCCAGTGCCTTCCGCCAGCCCTGAACCGCCTGCCCGCCAACGAACGCCCCGAACTCCAGGCGCTTTGTTATGGTACGTGCCGCTGGTTTCACCGACTGGAGGGCGAACTCAATGGCCGGCTGAAAAAGCCCCTGCGCAAACCGGACCGCGTCGTCCATCACCTGATGCTGGTGGCCCTGTTCCAGTTACGCTTCAGCCAACAGGCCACCTACGCCATACTCAATGAAACCGTCGAAGCCTGCCGGGCCCTGGACAAACCGCACCTGACCGGCCTGGTGAACGGGGTACTCAGGGCCGCGGAACGGGAAGGCGCACCCGAGCCAGCAGACGATTCTGCCCGTTTCAGTCACCCCGTCTGGATGGTGGAAAAACTCCGCCATAACTGGCCGGAAGACTGGCAGCAGATTCTGAACGCCAACAATGCCCAGGCGCCCATGACATTAAGGGTGAACGCGTTGCGTTTTTCCCGTGACGAGTATCTCGGCCTGCTGAAAGAGGCTGGCATTGAGGCGAGCCCGACCCGTTTCGCACCCCACGGCATTCAATTGGCCCATCCTGTGCCTGTCGACCAACTACCCTGGTTCGCTGACGGCGCCGTGAGCGTGCAGGATGAAGCGGCGCAGCTGTGCACCACACTGCTGGATCTGGCCCCGGGCCAGAGAGTTCTGGATGCCTGCGCCGCGCCTGGGGGTAAAACCTGCGCAACCCTGGAAAGTTGTGGCGAACTGGCAGAAGTGGTCGCCATAGATGAATCCGCGGAACGCCTGCCCCGGGTCCAGGAGAATCTGGATCGCCTGGATCTGGACGCCACTCTGAAACAGGCCGATGCCGCGGCCACCGACCAATGGTGGGACGGCGAGGCATTCGATCGCATTCTGCTGGACGTGCCCTGCAGCGCCAGCGGCGTGATTCGCCGTCATCCCGATATCAAGTTATTACGCCGTGAATCGGACATTACTCCCCTTGCTGCTATACAGCTCGGGTTACTGGACGCGATGTGGGCTATCCTGAAACCCGGAGGCCGGCTGGTGTATGCCACCTGTTCGGTGTTCCCCCAGGAAAACCACCGTATAATTCAGCGGTTCTGCAAGCAGCAGACCGATGCCATCCTTGTTGAGCCAGAGGCTCAGTGGGGGCGCGATATGGGTGCGGGGCGGCAACTACTCCCCGATCCGGACAGCCATGACGGCTTCTTCTATGCCGTGCTGGAGAAACCCGAACCATGAAAATCCTGATTCTCGGGGCCGGCCAGGTCGGCGGAACACTCGCCGAAAACCTTGCCAACGAAGCCAACGACATCACCATCATCGACTCCGACAGTGCCCGGTTGCGGGAGCTGCAGGATCGGCTTGATATCCGCACGGTCCAGGGTGCGGCGTCCTATCCGACGTCACTGCGCCAGGCCGGGGCCGAAGATGCCGACATGCTCATCGCAGTGACCAACAGCGACGAGACCAACATGGTGGCGTGCCAGGTCAGCAAGCTTCTCTACAAGACACCGACTACCATCTGCCGGGTGCGGGCCAACGCCTACCTGGCAAAATCGGAGCTGTTCTACCAGCGTGACCAGACCAAGGATCTGGACAGTCTCCGCGGCTTCCCGATCGACGTTCTGATTAGCCCCGAGCACCTGGTGACCAAGCACATTACCCGGCTGATCGAAAACCCCGGCGCCCTGCAGGTGCTTGAGTTCTCCAAGGGGCTGACCCGTCTGGTGGCCATCCGCGCCACGAAGGGCGGGCCACTGGTGGGCCATGAGCTGTCTTACCTGCGCACACACATGCCCAAGATCGATACCCGGGTGGCGGCAATTTTCCGGAAAGACCGGGCAATCATGCCGGAAGGAAACACGGTAATTGAGGACGGCGATGAGGTGTTCTTCATTGCTGCGGCCGACCACATCAAGTCTGTCATGAGTGAGCTCCAGCCGCTGGTAAAACCTTACAAGCGCATCTTTATCTGCGGCGGTGGCAACATTGGCCAGCGCCTGGCCAACACCCTGGAAAGCCGTTACCAGGTCAAGCTGCTGGAACGGGACCACGAGCGCTGTGTGATGCTTTCAGAAAACCTGCGCAAGACCGTGGTGCTCGAAGGCAACGCCGCCAACAAGGACATCCTGCTGGAAGAGAACATCGAAAACACCGATGTATTCTGTGCGGTGACCAACGACGATGAAGCCAACATCATGGCCTCACTTCTGGCCAAGCGCCTCGGTGCCCGCAAGGTACTGACCCTGATCAACAACCCGGACTACGTGGACTTGATCCAGGGTGGCGACATCGACGTGGCCATCTCGCCCCAGCAAACCACCATCGGCAGTCTACTGACCCACGTACGCCGGGGCGACGTGGTAAACGTTCACTCACTGCGCAGGGGCGCTGCCGAGGCGATCGAAGCAATTGCCCACGGCGACCATCGATCGTCCAAGGTAGTGGGCAAACGGCTGGATGAAATCAACCTGCCGGAAGGCACGACCATCGGTGCCATTGTCCGTCGCAACGAAGTTCTGATCGCCCACGATCACCTCCGGATACAGCCGGATGACCACGTTATCCTGTTCCTGGTCGATAAAACCCGCATCCGCGATGTGGAAAAACTGTTCCAGGTTGGGCTCACCTTCTTCTGACTTAGAAATACACAGCCAGCACGCGTATAATGCGCCTTTCTTTTTTCAGAGCGTCCCGAAGGATAACCGGGGCGCCACACACAGACTGATCAGCAGGCAACCGTCGTGACAGACAAGGCAACAAAACAGACTACTCCGGATATCGGGACCTTCCAGGGCCTGATCCTGGCTCTGCAGAATTTCTGGGCGCAGCACGGCTGCGTGGTGCTCCAGCCACTGGATATGGAAGTGGGCGCGGGCACCTTCCACCCCGCTACCTTCCTGCGTGCTATCGGGCCGGAAACCTGGAACGCCGCCTACGTTCAGCCCAGTCGCCGGCCTACGGATGGCCGCTATGGTGAAAACCCCAACCGCCTGCAGCACTATTACCAGTTCCAGGTGGTTCTGAAGCCATCGCCCGATAACATCCAGGAGCTGTATCTGGATTCACTGCGCGCGCTCGGCCTGGACCCGCTGGTGCACGACATCCGGTTTGTGGAAGACAACTGGGAGTCCCCGACGCTGGGTGCATGGGGGCTGGGCTGGGAAATCTGGCTGAACGGTATGGAAGTCACCCAGTTTACCTACTTCCAGCAGGTTGGCGGCCTGGAGTGCTTCCCGGTCACCGGCGAGCTGACCTACGGGCTGGAGCGCATCGCCATGTACCTGCAGGGCGTGGACAGCGTATACGATCTGGTCTGGACGGAAGGCCCTGACGGTGTGGTCACCTACGGTGACGTGTTCCACCAGCAGGAAGTGGAGATGTCCACCTACAACTTCGAGCACGCCGACACCGAGTTCCTGTTCCACAGCTTCGATGTTCACGAGCGGGAAAGCGCTCGCCTGATTGAAGCGGGCCTGGCACTGCCAGCCTACGAGCAGGTACTCAAAGCCTCCCACACCTTCAACCTGCTGGACGCCCGCCACGCCATCTCGGTGACCGAGCGTCAGCGTTTCATCCTTCGGGTTCGCACCCTTGCTCGAGCCGTTGCCCAAGCCTACTTCGACAGCCGTCGCTCGCTCGGCTTCCCGCTCGCCCCCGAGGCGCTGCGTAAGGAAGTCCTCGCCGCTGCTGACGCCGCCGACGACAAGGCGAAAAGCAAGAAGGGCAAAAAAGCGAAGAAGGCACAGCAGGAACAGGGGAACGCATAACCATGGCTACACAGGATTTTCTGGTCGAACTGGGCACCGAAGAGCTGCCCCCCAAGGCCCTCAAGCCGCTTTCTGATGCCTTCACCCAGGGCATTGCCCGGGGTCTGGAAGAAGCAGGCGTCGAATTCGCAAAGGTTGAAAGTTTTGCCGCTCCGCGCCGTCTGGCCGTGCGCATCCGGGATCTGGCCGATTCCCAACAGGACAAGTCGGTTGAAAAGCGTGGTCCTGCCGTCAAGGCGGCATTCGACGATGCAGGCAACCCGACCCGCGCGCTGACCGGCTTTGCCACCTCCCTGGGCGTCACCCCGGATCAGCTCGACACCCTGGAAACCGACAAGGGTGCCTGGGTGGTATACCGCACGGTCGAGCAGGGCAAGCCCACCGTGGAACTGATGCCGGAACTGGTGGAGCAATCCCTGGCCAGCCTGCCGATTCCCAAGCGCATGCGCTGGGGCGCCCACCGCACCGAGTTCGTTCGCCCGGTGCACTGGGTCGTCATGCTGTTTGGCAACAAGGTGATTGAAACGCCGATCATGGGGCTGAACCCGGGCAACAAAACCCGCGGCCATCGCTTCCACTGCCCGAAATCCCTGATCGTGCCCACGCCGAATGATTACGAAGTCGTTCTCAAACAGGAAGGCTATGTGATCGCTGACTTCGCGGAGCGTCGGGAACAGATCCGTGCCGGCGTGACCCAACTGGCCGAAAAGGAAGCTGGTGGCAAAGCGGTCATTGATGAAGACCTGCTGGACGAAGTCACCGCACTGAACGAGTGGCCTGTGCCTTTGATGGGCCGCTTCGAGGAGCGTTTCCTCGAGGTACCGGCAGAAGCGCTGATTTCTTCCATGAAGGAACACCAGAAGTACTTCCACGTGGTGGCCGCCGACGGGGAAATGCTGCCGCTGTTCATTACCGTTGCCAACATCGAGAGCAAGGATCCGTCCCAAGTGATCTCCGGTAACGAAAAAGTGATCCGGCCCCGTCTTTCCGACGCCGCGTTCTTCTATGAAACCGACCGCAAGACCAAGCTTGAGGATCGCATCGACGCCCTCAAGCCCATCGTGTTCCAGGAGAAGCTGGGTAGTATCTACGATAAATCCGTACGCGTAGCGGCCCTGGCCAGGAAAATTGCCGACGCAATCGGCAGTGATCCGGCCCTGGCAGAGCGCGCCGCCATGCTGGCCAAGACCGACCTCGTCACCGAAATGGTCCTGGAGTTCACCGATCTTCAGGGCATCATGGGCCAGTACTACGCTGCCAACGATGGCGAGCCGGAAGACGTGGCCAAGGCACTGAACGAACAGTACATGCCCCGTTTCGCCGGCGACGACCTGCCGACTACCCTCACCGGCTGTGCCATCGCCATTGCCGATCGGCTGGACTCTCTGGTGGGTCTGTTCGGCATCAACCAGCCACCGTCCGGTACCCGGGATCCGTTTGCCCTGCGCCGGGCATCCCTGGGTGTGCTGCGGATCATCATTGAGCGTGAGCTGCCGCTGGACCTGCAGACCTGCTGCGAGTGGGCAGAAGAGAACTTCACGGTGCTGACTGAGCAGAATACCGCGAGCACGGTTGTCGACTACATGCTGGAGCGTTTCCGCGCCCATTACGACGAGCAGGGCATTGGTGCCGAGGTTTACCTGGCCGTTCACGCCCGCCGTCCGACTCGCCCGCTGGATTTCGACCGCCGAGTTAAGGCGGTGGAAGCCTTCCGCCAGCTGCCTGAAGCGCAGGCTTTGGCCGGCGCCAACAAGCGAGTTTCAAACATCCTGACCAAGCAGGGTGGTGACAGCATCGGAGAAACCGTCGACGCCAGTCTGCTGCGGGACAGCGCGGAAAAGGCATTGGCCGAGCAGGTCGACCAGCAGTCCGCCAGGGTTCTGCCGCTGTTCGAGAACGGCGATTACGCCAGCGCCCTGAGTTCTCTGGCCAGCCTGCGGGAACCGGTGGACAGCTTCTTTGACGAGGTGATGGTGATGGCCGACGATGAGGCCACCCGGAACAACCGTCTGGCCTTGCTGAACCGGCTGCGGAACCTGTTCCTGCGCGTTGCGGATATCTCCCTCCTGCCCACAGCAGGTTGAGGCCGGACGAAGGGGCGCGCACACAGCGATGCTGATCATTCTGGATCGGGATGGGGTCATCAATGAATACGATGGCAATTACATCTGCTCGGCGGATGAATGGCATCCCATTCCCGGCAGCATAGAAGCGGTGGCCCGGCTGTGTAATGCCGGCCACCGTATTGCCATCGCCACCAACCAGTCCGGCATCGGTCGGGGCTATTACGACACCGACGAGCTGGATGCCATGCATGAAAAGCTGGAGCAGCTGGTGGAAGCCCAGGGCGGCTGCATCGATTTCATTGCCTTTTGTCCCCACCATCCCGACGATCAGTGTGGCTGCCGCAAGCCACTGACCGGCCTGCTGGAACAGATTCGACAGCACTTCCACCTGACCAGCCTCCAAGGGGCCATCATGGTCGGCGACAGCCGAAAAGACCTCGAAGCGGGGCACGCCGAAGGTTGCCACCCGGTACTGGTACGAACCGGTAATGGCGAGGAAACCGAGCGCCACCTGGACACCAGGCCCATACCGGGCGCCGATGTCAGTATCTACGATAATCTCAGCAAATTTACGGATGCCCTTTTGTCCGCCGAGGGCTGGTAAAACCAAAGCGAATCCGTATAATACCGGCCGTTGATCGGCGTGTGGCGCAGCTTGGTAGCGCACTTCGTTCGGGACGAAGGGGTCGCAGGTTCGAATCCTGCCACGCCGACCATTTTCCCGCGCTCTCTCCCCTGTTTATCTCCTACTTGAAGCTTCACGGAAGCACAGCAATGACGACGCATCTGGTGTCGGCTTTGTCGTTACCTCCTTAAAGCAAAGGCTCCACCGGCAACAGCGAAAACAGATACACCAATGCCCTCTTGAAGGCGCCGACATTGGGCTCATGATGGTGCTCAATCGTCTCCGATCCATTGAATTCCAGCCAACGCAGTTCGCCGTCCTCGCCCAGTATTACTTCGTAGGCCGCCAGCCTGACCTGTTCGGGAAAGGCCGACTCCAGAGCATCGGCCAGTTCCGGGCTCTTGATCAGAAAACCCAGCTCGGTGTTGAGGTTTGCTGAACGGGGGTCGAAGTTGAAGGAACCGACAAAGAGCGTCTCACCATCCACGGCAAAGGTTTTGGCGTGGAGGCTGGCCGCAGAGCTCCCAACCATACCGCCAGAGCTCTGGTGCTCGTCTTCATTTTCCGACCTGAATTTACGCAATTCGAACAGTTCGACACCCGCTTCTAATAGAGCCTCCCGGTATTTCGCATAGCCTGAATGCACCAGGGCAACGTCGTTGGCTTCCAGGGAATTGGTGAGAATCCGCACCTCCACGCCGCTCGCTTCCAGATCGCGGAACAACTCTACGCCGGGGTTACCCGGAACGAAGTAGGGCGAAACCAGGGCTACTGTCTTTTCGGGTTCACCCAGGGCCAGGGCCAGCTGTTGGCTCAATAAACCGTGTTCCTCTTCGAGCCCCTGGGCTTTGGCCGGATCATCGCTCACCATCTCGACCGGTGCCCAGACAAACGAAACCTCCTGGTCCAGTAACTCTTGAAGGAAATCTGAATTGCGCAAAGCCGCTACAAAACGACGGGCCTCGGCATTCTGTTCAACGGCCGCAAGACTGGTTTCCAACGCATCCAGATCTTCATCGCCGACTGCAGACAACAACCGATCCGCCGGATACGAGGACTCACTTGCCCAGTAACGATCAAAATCCTGCGAAACACGGTCCACGACAGGCCCGATGGCCAGGACATCCAGGTCCGAGAACAGGGCACCGCTGCCAACCCCGAAATACTCATCGGCAACATTCCGGCCGCCAATGATGGTGGCCTGGTTGTCAGCCGTAAATGACTTGTTGTGCATCCGGTGGTTCAGGCGGCCGAAGTCGGTCAGGAAGCCGAGGGCCCGGGAACTGCGAATGACGAACGGATTGAACAGCCGAACCTCGACGTTGTCATGATGATTCAGCGCAGAAAGCCACTCATCCATGCCTGCGATGCCGTTGTCATCCAGAAGCAGCCGGACCCGCACGCCGCGCTCGGCGGCCCGATACAGCGAGTACAGAAGCAGCTTGCCAGTAATATCGTCCTGCCAGATATAGTACTGAACATCCAGGGATCGATCGCTGGCCTCGGCAAGCAACGCTCGGGCAACGAAAGCATCAAGGGGATTCTGCAGTGCAGCAATACCACTCAGGCCAGGGTGGTTTTCGAATTCGTAGCCAACTGCCCGGCCAAGGCGGGTGCCTGCTGTCTGCTCCTGCGAGAAAGCTTCAGACTGTGACCGGTCTTTCAGAGAGGGCAGTGCGCAGCCGGTCAACAGACTCGTCAGCAGGAAGAGCGTCAGCGTGAAGGTTGTTCGGCTTTCGGTCATTTATACAAGGAGCCATCGCGTGATGAATCAATCAATTGAAATCATGGCACAAAGAAACCTGTTGGACTGGTTGCAGAGCCGCGTTTCAAAAATATTGCCAGTTCAATACTGAGGGTCGCGGCTTCAATTCGTTAAACCTATTTGTTCTATAGATATAACTATATTGGATAACGACTGCTGAACGGGTTATTGTTATTCCGACATCAAGAGGCCAACAGCCTCCACCAGTAAAACCCGACAGGAGATTCATCATGAGTTTATTGCTTGGCTCAACCGCCCCGAACTTCACCATCGACAGCACTGCAGGCCAGATCAACTTCCACGACTGGGCCGGCGATTCCTGGGTATTCTTCTTCAGCCACCCGGCCGACTTCACGCCGGTGTGCACCACTGAAATGGGCCGCACCGCTCAGCTGGCGCAAGAATTCGAAGCCCGCAATGTAAAGCCCCTGGGCCTGTCCACCGACACCGTGGAAGAGCACGTAAAGTGGATTGACGATGTCAACGACACCCAGAACTGCAATCTCCAGTTCCCGATCGTTGCGGACGCAGACCACAAAGTGGCCGAACTGTACGAAATGATCCACCCCGGCGAGAGCGAAACTGCGGCCGTACGCAGCGTGTTCATCATCGACCCAGACAAGAAGATTCGTCTGACCATGACCTACCCGATGGCGGTGGGCCGCAACTTCGACGAAATCCTCCGGGTCATCGATGCCCTGCAAACCGGTGATGCCAACAAGGTTGCCCTGCCGGCCGACTGGCGCAAAGGAGGCGATGTGATCATTCCGCCCTCCATTTCCAATGAGGAAGCCAAAGGCCTGTTCCCACAGGGCTGGAATGAGATCCGTCCGTACCTCCGCACCACCAAGCTCTGATCCGGTTCGCGGATAATATCGGGGCCCGCCGTTTGGCGGGCCTCCCCAATGCAGGAGGCCCCCCAAATGAAACAGATTCTGACAGTTCTGCTTGTCACTCTTGCCATCGGCTTCAACGCCCAGGCGGAAGACGCGCTTTACCTGACCTCACAGGAAACCTATGACCTCGTTCAGGAGCAAGGTGATCGCCTGCTATTTGTCGACGTCCGGGATCCAATTGAAATTATGTTTATCGGCTTCACCGATATGGTCGACAAGAATATCCCGTTCAAACTGGCGGATCGCTCAGACTTTCTCTCGGATAAAGGCCGGTTTGCCATGAACACCAATCGGGATTTCGCTTCACAGGTAGAAGAAGCCCTGAGAGAAAAAGGCCTCACCAGGGATGACCTGGTCATTACCATGTGTCGTTCCGGTTCCAGCCGCGGCAAGCCCAGCGCCGAATACCTGATGGAGCGGGGCTTCACCAATGTGAAATACATTGACCACGGCTTTCAGGGCAGTGGTGCCAAAGAAGGTAAAAAGAAAGGCATGAGAATTGTGAATGGCTGGCAGAATGAAGGCCTGCCATGGTCTATGACGCTCAATCCAGAGAAAATCTATCGTCCGTGATTGGAATGTAAACGCCCGGGGTCGGCCCAGCCCCGGGGCTTCCGCCCTCAGAAGGTGAATGTACGCATCTTCGGGTTCAGCATCTGGCCGGCCATTTCCGGCGGCATGGCCACCCCAACGCCATCAATCAGATCATCTTTGCTGTATTCACTGTTCGGTAGATACAGCGCACAGACTTTAGCATCACCACCGTTTTTCAACAGGCCGCGCAGCATCTGCCCCGGCGTTACATTCTTGGGTTTGAGGGCAGGCGCTTCGTAGGACTTGAGTGCCAGGTCACCGGCTTTGTCACAAAGCAACACGTTTACCTTGGCTCCCTGCTGGGCCATGGTGTTCGAAAGCACCATTGCCATGCCCTGGGTTTGCAGCGAATCGCTGGACAGGATGACCAGCACCTCTTCGACGCCGCCTTTGTGGCTGTCGGCCTGAACACTGAAAGGTACGGCTGCAATCAGTGCAGCTGCGGCGACGGCCTTGATTGATTTGATCATGGGAAAAACTCCTTTTTGGTTGATCGAAAGACTTCAAAATCAATGTATCTGGCCAGGGAATGAGCTTCAGTGACAAAGTCACTTTCAGAGCTATGCCTGCCTTAAAGCTGACCCCGCCCTTATATTTCCTTTTATTCTAACGATAGACTCATAAGTTTGGTACCCTTTGATATATCTCAAGCTCACTCGCGCGCAGCAAACAAAGACAAGAGGTTCGAGGCATGACCAGCAACACAACCACCACGGGCAACGTCAAAACCCATACGGTCGTAATCGTAGGCGGCGGGGCGGCCGGTATCTCGGTGGCGTCCAGCATTCATAAGCGGGACAGCAATATCGACATTGCCATCATTGAGCCCGCTACCCGGCATCATTACCAACCGGGCTGGACCATGGTGGGTGGTGGGGTTTTCCGGCCGGAAGTCACCTCCAAGCCTATGGCAGAAGTCATGCCCGCTTTTGTTTCCTGGTACCAGCAACCGGTAAGCGCCATCGACCAGGACAACAACCGGGTTACTCTGGGTGACGGTTCTTCCATGGAATACAAAGCCCTGGTGCTCGCTCCAGGGCTGGAGCTGAACTGGGGCGGCATCGAAGGCCTGGAGGAGGCGTTGGGCTCCAATGGGGTCACGTCCAATTACCGCGAGGGCATGGCCAGCTACACCTGGGACCTCGTCCAGAATCTCAAGAACGGCCGAGCGCTTTTCAGTCAGCCTCCCATGCCGATCAAATGTGCAGGCGCGCCCCAGAAAGCCATGTACCTGTCTGCCGATTACTGGCTCAAACACGGCGTGCTGAACAATCTGGATATCCAGTTCCATAACGCCGGCGCCGTTCTGTTCGGTGTGGCCGATTACGTCCCGGCCCTGGAAGCCTATATCGAAAAATACGGCATCAACCTGAATTTCCAGAGCACACTGGTTGCCGTAAACGGGCCCGCACAGACAGCGGTATTCCGCTCAACCGACAGCGAGGGCAACAGCCAGGAGCGCGAGATCAGCTTTGACATGCTGCACGCCGTCCCACCCCAGCGGGCACCAAAGCTGATTCGTGAATCTGCCCTGGCCAACGAAGGCGGCTGGCTGGATCTTGAGGACGATACCCTCCGCCATAAAACCTACACCAATGTCTTTGGGCTTGGGGACGTTAGCGGAACCGGCAACGCCAAAACCGCCGCTGCAGTGCGTAAACAGGCGCCAGTGGTGGCTGAGAACCTGGTGGCCACGCTCCGAAACCAGCCGCTTGAGGCCGCGTATCTGGGCTACGGCTCCTGCCCGCTGACGGTGGAAAACGGCAAAATTGTACTGGCGGAGTTCGGATACGGCGGAGTACTGCAGCCCAGCTTCCCGAAATGGATCAACGATGGCACCAAGGCCACCCGGGCCGCCTGGTGGTTGAAGGCCAAGCAGCTGCCAACGCTGTATTGGCACGGGATGTTGAAGGGGCATGAGTGGCTGGCCCGGCCCGCAAAGCGTTAACCCCTGGGAGAGGCTTACCAATGGAGGCTGCCCCACGAACAAACAGCCCGCCAGCGCCATGTGTCGCGTTGGCGGGTAGCGCCTCGGGCGTTGTCATTAGGGAAATTCCTGAGGCCCTTCACCGTTCCCACCGATAGAGTTATTGCAATATTTGTCCTACCCTGACTTAGTAATAAGTCTTTTACGCTAATGTCAGGGTTGATAATGCGCAGAAACCTACCGGTTACGGACAACGAAAAAACCTTCTCACCCAATCAGAAACTTATTTCCTCCACAGATCTCAAAGGTAAGATTAGGCACTGTAATTCGGCCTTTGTAGAGGTAAGTGGTTTCAGCCGGGACGAGCTGATTGGCCAGCCTCACAATATTGTCCGGCATCCCGATATGCCACCCGCCGCCTATGAGAACATGTGGGCACACCTTAAGGCCGGACAGCCCTGGATGGGCCTGGTAAAGAACCGTTGCAAGAACGGCGATTTCTACTGGGTCAGTGCCTACGTTACCCCGGTCACCGAAAACGGCAAGGTAGTCGGCTACGAGTCCGTGAGATCCTGTCCCGACAGGAAGGACGTCGAGCGCGCAGAAAAGCTATACGCAGCCCTGAGGGCGGGCAGAACAGGAACCCCTTTCTGGCGCCGTGTCCAACCCCCCACCATCTTTTTGGCGCTTGTTTTCATTGTCACAGGGGCACTGTTTCTTGCCGATCAGAAAATGTTGTCCGAGCTTGTGCTGGCTGGGGGCGTGATTGCCTATGCCGGCTGGATGCATCTGGCCAGAAAACAGCTGATGGGCTCGGTCACCAGGCTACTGGCACACAGCTTCACAGATGATCTGGCCGCAAGAAGCTACACTGATGACGATTTGCCACTTGGACGTATCAAGGTTGCAGTAAAGGCCCAACAAGCTCACCTTGATGCGGTACTCACCCGGCTTGAAGACTCCGCCGATGAGATGCGACTGTATTCTGTGAAAGGTCGCGAAGTCAGCTTCGAAGCTCAGGAGGCCCTCAAACAGCAGCAGGCCGAAACCGAACAGGTTGCGGCAGCCGTACACGAGATGTCCCATACCATTGCGGAGGTCTCCTCGAACGTCCAGTCCACGGCAGAGCGGGCGGATGGCGCAAAAGAGTTTGCCAATGAGGGGCGTTCCGTTGTGCGCGGGACCCGGGAAGCCATTGAATCTCTCAAAGGTTCCGTTCATGGCATTAGCGCTTCCGTTGGCGAGTTGGCTCAGCAGACTCAGCAGATAGCCTCAGCCGCAAAAATTATCGAAGAGATTGCAGAGCAGACCAACCTGCTGGCCCTGAATGCCGCCATTGAAGCGGCGAGGGCCGGCGAGCATGGACGCGGATTTGCCGTTGTGGCCGAAGAGGTAAGGGGCCTGGCATCCCGGACCCGCAATTCAACGAGTGAAATCCATGGCATTGTCAGCGAACTGATTGCCCGCTCCGAGGAGGCCAACCAGAAAGCCGACGATGGCAAGCTTTCGGCAGACGAGGGCATGGAAAAAATGCTTTCGGCCGAGAGCACCCTTAATGACATTGCTGAATCCGTCTCCAACATTGCCGAAATGGCAATGCAGATGGCAGCTGCCGTGGAGGAGCAGGCCCAGGTGTCGGATCAGATCAACGAGCAAGTGGAGAAAATCTCGGATCTGGCATCCAACAACCTGTCCAAAGGTGAAGAGTCCACCGAGTGCGTTAAAAACATTGAGCAGATTGCGAACGATTTGCACGAGCTGGTCGTACGTTTCAAGTGACAGGAGGATGGACGCCGCCGAGCTTTGTTCAAAAAATAACCACCTGGCCTAGCAAAGTGAGTCACGACCATGGATAGCAGTACCCTGGAAAAACGACGGCTCACCGCCCTTGAGCGTTTGGGCATTCTCGATACGCCCCCGGAAGACCGTTTTGAAAGGCTTACCCGGATTGCCCGCCAGTACTATGGTGTAAAAACGGCGCTTTTTTCGGTGCTTGATGCCAACCGTCAATGGTTCAAGTCGCGTCAGGGCCTTGATGTCAGCGAGACCCCCCGCCCTGTTGCTTTCTGTGATTATGCCATTCAGCAGGACAAGGCGTTTATCGTCTGCGACGCTACAAAGGACCCTCGCTTTTCACAGAACCCACTGGTTACAGGACATCCCAACATCCGCTTCTATGCCGGCATGCCGGTACGTGAGCCGACCGGTTTCAAAATTGGCACCATTTGCATCATCGACGATCAGCCCCGTGATTTCGGGGAGCTGGATCTGGACATCCTCCGAAACCTTGCCACGATGATCGAGGACGAGCTCGAGCGAACGTACCTGTCGATCGAGAACCATGAATTCGTGGAAGTGTCTCACCTGAACCGATCGATCCAGCGAGCTTTGAATGTCTTTCTGACCAGTGACAACCAGAATGCGGCCTTCGAGCAGATGCTCAACGATCTCCTGTCGCTCACCGGCAGCCAGTTCGGGTTTATTGGCGAAACCCTGTCAAAAGAGAATGGCGTCCCTTATCTGAAAATCGGAGCGATCACCAATATTGCCTGGAACCCCAAAACCCAGGCGTTGTATCAACAGGTCGAACGACGGGGGCTTGTGTTCGATCGCCTGGACACCCTGATTGCACTTCCCATGACCTCGGGGGAGGTGGTCATTTCCAGCGATGTCGCGACCGACCCTCGCCGCGGCGGGCTCCCTCAGGGGCACCCAGATATTGATGCCTATATCGGTATTCCGGTGTTTTCCGGAGATCAACAAGTTGGACTGGTGGGGCTGGCGAACCGTCTCGGCGGATACAAAGTAAAACTGGCCGAAGAGCTCGAGCCTTTGCTGCAAACCCTCGGCAACCTGATCGAGCGCAAAAGGTTGCACCATGAGAAGCAGCAACACCAGAAACGCCTTGAAAAAGCGGCGAACTACGATGCCCTCACCGATTTGCCCAACCGCCGGAAACTCACTGAGATTTTCACCCAGGAGCTGCACGAGGCGAACCTGCGAGAAGGCACAGTTGCCCTCTGTTTTATCGATCTGGATGGCTTCAAAGGCATCAACGACCAACATGGCCACGCAGTTGGTGATGCAGTCCTGAAAATCATCTCCGAACGCCTGAAAGCAACTGTGAGGCAACATGACGCCATCGGTCGTCTCGGGGGAGACGAATTTGTCGCCATACTCCGGGATGTGGAGGATTCGACGGTCTACAACCGCATTCTGGAAGTTGTACGCCGCCCGATCAGTTACCAGAATTCTGTCATGAAACTGTCGGCCAGCATGGGTGTGACCGTTTATCCTGACGACGCCGAGGATCCGGATACACTGCTCCGGCATGCCGACCAAGCGATGTATGCGGCAAAAGATGCGGGCAAAGACAGCTACAGCCTGTTTGACCTCGCCTCCCACTATACCCGGAAAGAGCGTGTCCGCGTTCTCGAGCAGGTTGACGAGGCACTGGCGAAAAAGCAGTTCGAGCTCTACTACCAACCCAAGATCAACTACCGCACCGGATCGGTAGAGGGTTTTGAGGCACTGATCCGTTGGAACCACCCGGAGGAGGGGCTTCTGTCGCCGGCCCGATTCCTGGAGCACCTTGAATTCACCGAATACGCCAGACAGGTTGGCCTGTTCGTGATGGAAAGCGCAGTCGGCGTGATCTGCGAATTCATGAACCTGGGGTTGCCGTATACCGTCAGCATCAACCTGAGCCCCTCCCACTTCCTGAGCGAACACTTCCCGGATGACATCACCGGCACCATGAACGAATGCCCTCACGAGGTGCGGGACCGGCTGATCATAGAAATCCTTGAAACCACTGCCCTGGACGACACCACCACGGTCATGAAAAACCTCAGTGTTTGCCGCAATGCCGGACTGGGCATTTCCCTGGACGATTTCGGCACCGGTTACTCATCATTGAACTATTTCCGGACGTTGCCGGCCCAGGAAGTGAAAATAGATCGAACCTTCGTGGGAGATCTGATCGGGAACCAGGATAACTCGATGATCGTAGAAGCGATTTTGCGCCTGTCCCAGAGTTTTCAGAGGCGTACTGTGGCAGAAGGGGTAGAAACGGCCGAACAGGAGGAGCGTCTACTGTCTCTTGGCTGCGATGTTGGCCAGGGTTATCGTTACAGCCCACCGCTTCCACTTGCAGAAGCGCTCGAATGGGCCAACACTTTCACTTGGGCCCGTTATCGTTCGGGCCAGAACTAGCCGCGAAATCGCGGCCTTCGTGTGAGGGATCACATGCATCTGTCTGCAGAAACAAGGCTCAATGCCATTCTCGATGGTACTGGCGCGGGTACCTGGGAATACAATCTGGACACCGGCGAAATTATCTTCAACGAACGCTGGGCCAGTATGCTCGGCTATACCCTGGAAGAGCTTGAACCTCTATCCTTCGAGACGTGGGAGCGCCTCAGTCATCCCAGCGATGTCGAATCAGCGCACGAGGCTCTCAATGCTTACCTTAACCGGGAGGCCACCAAGTTCGAGTGCGTAGTTCGCATGCTTCACAAGGACGGTGACTGGCGTTACATCCACACCCGCGGAACCCTGTTCAACAATGACCAGACGGCAGAAAGCCGTTGGCTGATGGGTACGCATCTTGATGTCACGGAAGAGAAAGTTTCCCAGCACCAGCTGCAGCAGCTTGCCGAATCTCTCCCCGGGGTCATATATACCTTTACTCTCAATAAAGATGGCAGTTTTCACTTCCCCTATATGAGCCGCAAGGCCAAGGATTTCTATGGCGTAACGGCCGCGGAAACCCAGAGCAACCCGGAACGGATGTTCGAAACCATTCACCCAGAGGATGTCGCAAAAGTTCACGAGACTATCGAACTCTCCCGCAAGACGCTAAGCGAATGGGTTTGTGAATACCGCATCATCAAAGATGGCCAGCCCCGATGGTTGCGAGGGGTTTCCCAGCCGGAGAGAAATCCCGACGGTAGTACTACCTGGCATGGCGTTATTACGGATATCGACGACCAGAAGCGCCTGGAATTCCAGCTGGAGGCCCTCACGATTACCGATGAACTGACAGGGCTCTACAACCGGAGATACCTGCTCAGAAAACTCGAGGAACTGGCTGACCAATCCGCCCGCTATAACCATCCGTTCTCATTGCTTTCCCTGGACATCGATTTCTTCAAAAGCGTCAACGATTCCTGGGGCCATCTCACCGGCGATAAGGTATTGCGCACGGTGGCCAATCTGATCGAAACGCGGACTCGCAAAACCGACATTGTTGCGCGCACCGGAGGCGAAGAGTTTATCGTTCTGATGCCTCACACCACCTTGGGTGATGCTCGCCAAGTTGCCGAGTCCCTGCGTATCGGTATGGAGACAGAGAGTTTTCTCAGTGAAGATGACACTCCCTTCAACGTTACCTTGAGTGCCGGGGTCGTATGCTGGGACCAAAGCATAAACGGTGTGCGGGATCTGCTGTCCACATGCGACCAGTTGCTTTACCAGGCAAAACGGGCAGGCAGAAATCAGGTCGTCGTCAGCGAAATCGGCGCTGAATAGAGCTGACAGCCAAAAAACAGCGTATTCTGGCGTTCGACAACAACCCGAATGGAGAAAAAGCATGATCGGATACGTCACCCTTGGCGTCAGTGATATGGAACGGGCAAAGGCCTTCTATGCGGAACTGTTGAGCGACCAGGGAGCGAGGCTGCTGCTGGATATGGGGCGTATCGCCTTTATCGGTAAGAGCATGAAAGCGCCCATGATCGCGGTTTGCGTTCCCTTCAATGAAGAACCCAACCATCCCGGCAACGGCAACATGGTTGCCCTGCCTGCGGAGTCGAAAGAAGGTGTGGATGCCTTGTACAAGAAAGCCATCGAGCTGGGTGCCACCTGCGACGGTGAGCCGGGGCAACGGATTCCCAACCAGTTCTACGGCGCCTACGTGAAGGACCCCGACGGTAACAAGCTGGCGTTTTTTGTATTCGGTTAACAGCATGCAGAAGGCCCTCAGTTGAGGGCCTTCGCTTGTTAAGGTTCAGCTTGTTGCAGCCGCCACTTCCGCCTTACCGGTTTTCAGCAGTGCATAGCCGAAACCGATTACCAGGGACCCCACTGCAATCGCAATCAGATAGGGCAGCACCGCACTTACCGCATTGGGAATGGCCAACACAAACAGCCCACCGTGTGGTGCCATCAGCTTGACGGTAAACAGCATCGACAGGGCACCGGTTATTGCTCCTCCGACCATGCACACTGGAATAACCCGCAAAGGATCCTTTGCCATAAATGGAATGGCACCTTCAGAGATAAAGCACAAACCCAGTACGAAGGAAGCCCGACCGGCCTGCCGTTCCACCTCTGCAAACTTGCGGCGCGCGATAAAGGAAGCCACGCCCATGCCAATGGCCGGCACCATACCCGCCGCCATAATGGCCGCCATGGGTGCAGAGCCGCCACTGCCCTCGGATAGCAGGCCAACGCCAAACGTGTAGGCAGCCTTGTTAACCGGCCCCCCCAGGTCAAAGCACATCATGGCGCCCAGAATGCCGCCCAGCAGGATCGCATTGGTGGTTCCCATGCTCTCAAGGAAGCCGGTCAGACCATCCATGATCGCGGCCATAGGCTCGCCGATCACATAGATCATCCCCAGACCTGTCACCAGGCTGGCGAACAGAGGAATGATAAGAATGGGCTTCAGCGATTCGATGCTCTCCGGCATTGGCAGTTTCTGGCTGATAAAGCGCGCGACATAACCAGCAAGGAAACCCGCCACAATACCGCCGAGGAATCCAGCTCCCAGTTCACCCGCCAGAAACCCACCGATCATTCCCGGCGCCAGGCCGGGACGGTCGGCAATAGACCAGGCAATGTATCCGGCCAGCAACGGAATCATCAGTTTGAAGGCGGTGCCACCACCGATCTGCATCAGGGCGGCAGCCAACGTACCTTCCTCCTGAAACGCTTCAATCCCGAACACGAAGGACAGGGCGATCAGCAAACCGCCAGCAACCACCATGGGCAGCATGAAGGAGACGCCGGTCAGCAGGTGCTTGTAAGGCCCTCTTTTCTCACCACTTCCGGAGGTGCCCGAGGTTTTCTTCTGGCCAGCGTCCAGAACCACGGCTTCTTCGAGGGCGTCGTGGATGGCATCGGCTGGTTTTTTCAGGGCGGCACCGGTCGAGGTCCGCCAGACCCGCTTGCCAGAGAAGCGACCCGGATCTACCTCAATATCACAGGCCAGGATCACCACATCTGCCGCCGCAATTTCCTCCGCCGTTAGCGGATCCTGGGCGCCGACAGAGCCCTGGGTTTCTACGCGGATCTTGTGGCCTGCGGATTGCGCCGCGGCGGTCAGTGCCTCTGCCGCCATAAAGGTATGGGCGACGCCAGTGGGACAGGCAGTAACGGCAACGATCCGTTTACTCCCGGCGGCGCTGCCGCAAGACGAAGCTGACCCCACCGGTTCCTGACTGGTGCTCGCCGGGTCCCAGGGTGTTGCTTCTGACTCGGCCTTGACCAGCACAGCATCGGGATCAGGGAGCGCGGCCGTGACCGGAATCTGTAGCAGGCGTTTGCCCGCGTACGCGTCGAGATCGACCGGGACGCCGACCGCTGCAATAACCAAATCGGCCTGCCGGATTGTTTCGTCGCTGGGCTTGCTGTTCGCTTTACCATCCGGACCGCGAGTATCGGTAGTCACGGACCAGCCACGCCGGTTCGCCGCCCGCTCCAGGGCGCGGGCGGCCAAAAAACGGGTTGCCACGCCCTGCGGGCAGGCAGTCACAATGATCAGATTCATAACCGTATCTCTCCGGTGTTATTTTGCCCAGGCCAAGGCTGCACCCGGGTTTGTTGGAGAAGGGAAGGAAAGTCCGGTGCCTCAGGGTCTCCGACACCAATGTGTTGCACGCATTCGGCAGACAAGGCTGTCGCGTACCGCAGAACTGCTTCATCACGCTCGCCACCAAGTACGCCATGAAGCATCCCTGCCAGCAAGGTGTCGCCGGCACCAACGGTGCTGACCAGCGAGACCGGAGGCACCCGGGATCTCAAGAGGCCGCTCGGCGATGACCACAACACGCCATCTGCACCCATGGACACCACCACGTGCGACACGCCGTGAGTGCGCAGGCGGGCAACGGTCGTTTCCACGGCTGCCACATCGTTTATGGGCAGGCCGGCCCAGCCAGCCAGCTCATCCGTATTAGGCTTGATAGCAAACGGTCCCGCCTCGATACCCGCTTTTAGTCCCTCGCCACTGGTATCCAGCCATACCGGCTTGCCTGCCTCGGACGCCTGCTGAACGAGTTCCGCCACGCCAGAAGGCAAAAAGCCGTCTGGCAAGCTGCCACCGATGACAACCACGTCACACTCCGGCAGCAGCGATTCCAGGCGATCTTCAAGACTCTGGAGGGCAGTTTCCGGCGCGCGGAAACCTGGGCCATTCAGATCAGTCACCCGTCCGCCGGCCTCAGCAATCTTGATATTGATTCGGTTTCGGCCAGGAACACGGACAAAACGGTCCTCGAGGCCTTCCGCCTCAAACAGACGTTCAAAGGGCCCGGGATTAGCGTCACCCAACAGTCCTGCCACGGTGACCGAGTGCCCCAGACGGGCCAGCACCCGGGCCACATTGATGCCTTTCCCAGCCGGCTCAATCAGGGTATGACCCGTTCTGTTAACTTCTCCGAGGGTGAGGGGCGGCGTTTCAACGCTGAGGTCGAGGGCCGGATTCAGGGTGATTGTCAGGATACGCGCCATCACCAGGCCTCCAGGGCATCGCGTACCTCTGAGGCGGTTGCCAGCGACAGAGCCTTTTCCGCCTGTTGTCGGGCTGTTTCCAGGTTCAGACCACGGATGCAGGCCTTAACCAGGGGTACCCGTCGACTGGTCACAGACAGCTCGTCTACATCCAGCCCAACCAGAACCGGAATCGCCTGGGGATCAGACGCCAGTTCCCCGCACACACCTACCCAGCGATTGTGAGCATGAGCGGCTTCCACAGTCATCCGGATCAGCTTCAGTACCGAAGGATGTAAGCCATCCGATTCCGCTGACAGCTGGCCGTGACCACGATCGATGGCCAGAGTGTACTGGGTCAGGTCATTGGTTCCGACCGAAAAGAAATCCACTTCCGGCGCCAGGGTAGATGCCAGCAGGGCACAGGAGGGTACTTCGATCATCACGCCAACCTGAACGTCATTGGCCAACACCTCGCTCTGGACCTTTGAAACAATGGCCCTGGCCGCTCGGAACTCCTCAAGATCCTTGACCATGGGGAACATGATGCGAAGGGGGCGATCACCTGCCGCAGTCAGCAGGGCCCTGACCTGGGTTTCCAGGATGTCCGGGCGGGTCAAAGACAATCGAATACCACGCATGCCCAGAAACGGGTTGTCTTCCTGGGGCAAAGGCCAGTAATCCAGCGGCTTGTCGCCCCCCACATCCAGGGTGCGGGCCACCAGAGGCAGGCCGTTAAGGGCATCAAATGCGTGCTGATATTCACGTACCTGAGTCGCCAGATCCGGCGCCTCCGGATGAGCCATGAAGATGAACTCGGTACGAAGCAGGCCGACACCGTCTGCGCCGCGGTCCACCGCATCCGGAGTGTGGGCTGTATTGCCAAGGTTGGCACCCACCTGAACGGTGTGACCGTCTTCGGTAGTGGCAGGCTGGTTGCGGTTCTCGTGGGCCTGGGCCTGCAGGGCTTCAAGTTGTTGCAGGCGGCGGCGTATCTTGTCGCACCGCTCGACACCCGGGTTCGGCACCACACAGCCCCGTTCACCATCCACAACGAGGTCCGCTCCGTCCGCGATGGCGAGTATGGATTCACCAGCACCGACGACCGCTGGCAAACCAAGGGCACGTGCCAGTATCGCGCTATGGGAGGTTGCGCCGCCTCGGGCAGTAACGAGACCGCGCACGCGAGAGGTATCCAGGCGGGCGACATCGGAAGGCCCGAGATCGTCGGCCACCAGAATATACGGGGCATCAGGCGGAGTCGGCATTGTCACGCCGCACAGATTGGCCAACACCCGACGGCCGACATCCCGCAAATCCGCTGCGCGCTCCGCCAGCAACCGGTCTGCCAGGGCTTCCTGGGCCCGGGCTGCGGTATCAATGGCTCTCCACCAGCCCGCCTCGGCAGACGTGCCTTCATTAATCGCTTCCAGCGTTGCCTGATAGAGGTCTTCGTCCTGAAGCATTTCAACGTGAACCGAGAGTATGGGCGCCGCTTCACCGCCTTCCGCCTGCCGGATCAGGGTACGAAGCTGGCCATCGGCATCGTCAATGGCCTGATTGAGACGCTGGATCTGTTGCTCGCTGTCTTCGGCAGACTGCTCGTACCTGAGTTTGGGCTGGCGCATCACGAAGGCCGATGCGAGGGCCAGTCCGGGTGAGGCTGCAACAGCTTTCAGGGGCTGATCATCTGTCAGTTCCCGAGCTGGCTCAGCTTCAGGCACCACCATCCGCTGTTCCGCTGATTGCAGCGGAGCGACTGTCTCGCCCAGCCCCTCATCAATGGCTTTCGTCAGTGCCGCGATGGCTTGACGTGCCTCGTCGCCAGTCGCTGAAAGCAGCAGGGTCTGGCCCCTGCGGGCGCCCAGGCCAATCACCCGGGTCAGACTGGTTGCAGAGACCGCACTGCCGTCGCCTTCGAGAAGACGCAGGCGAATGCTGGCATTGTGGCGACGAGCCTCCTGGACGAGTTGCTTGGCGGGCCGTGCGTGAAGGCCGTGGGTATTCAAGAGGGTCACTTTAGCGGTAACCGCATCGGCGGCTTCACCGGACAGCCTCGCCAGCACTGCCTCCGCATTCAGCCCGTCAATCGGCTCGTTACGAGCAAGGAAGTTATCTATTCGCTCCAGCAGGTCATGGCACTCATCACCGGGCCCCGCCAGGCAGAAAACACCCCGGAGTTCCGAGCTTGGCCGCTTTGGAGTTGCCAATGACAGGGTCGGACGCCTGGCACCAACGGTGTGATGCGTCAGCCAGAACCCCTCCCCGAGATCCACTGGCGGTTGGCCGATAATGCTGGCCAGAAAATCTGTGTCTACGCATCGCAAACTCTGCAGACGCGCAGCAGCAATCAGGGCCAGTTCATTAGGGGTAGATGCATCAATACCGAGACAGAGAGTCTCCGTATCGCATTTGGCAACCGCCGGCGCTTTGGAGAGCAGGGCAACCAGTTCCGCGGCATCCGAGGCGTGACCCAACTTCTCAGCCAGCCCTGGCTTATCCAGTACACGGGTCAAATGCCGGAGAATATCCAGGTGCTCATCGGACTGGGCCGCAATCGCAACCAGCACATACACCCGCGCACCATCGTGCCAGGTGATCCCCTCGGGGAACTGAAGAATACGGATACCGGTGTTCAGAACTGCATTCCGGCTTTCCGGTGTGCCGTGGGGAATAGCAATGCCGTTGCCCAGTACCGTGGAAGATTGCTGTTCACGGGCGCTCATTCCGGCCAGGTATTCCGAAGAGGTCCGGCCAGCGCTCTCAAGGTCCCGAGCAGCCTGTTGCAGCGCGTCCTGCCAGTCATCGGCAGTTGCACCCAGGCGAACGTCATTGGCAGTCAGCGTCAGCATAATGTGTGCCTCGCTTTTTGTTTTGATGGTGCGCATCTGTTTTTGTTTGCTGAATCGTGTCAGCATGCTTAAAATCGATGATGAAACAGATATGATCAGAAATCAAGCAATCTTTTTATCGGAGCTGTCGTCCATGACCCTTGCGGAACTTGCCCGGCTTGCCGGCGTTTCAAGAACCACCGCCAGCTATGTCATCAACGGCCAGGGGGCTGCCCGGCGCATCAAGCCGGACACCATCGAGAAAGTGCTGGCGGTGGCTCGTGAGCAGAATTTTCAGGTGGACACCCAGGCCGCCGCCCTGCGAGGCGGCGCCAGCCGGACTCTGGGCTTTATACTGCCGGACCTTGAGAACACGAGTTATGCCAGGCTGGCCAAGCTGCTCGAGCAGGGTGCGAGGGCAAAAGGCTACCAGCTCCTGATTGCAGGCTCCGATGACGATCCCGAGACGGAAAAGTCCCTGGCCCGCGCGCTGAGAGCCAGACGCTGCGACGCGCTCATTGTTGCCAGCGCCCTGGCCGGGGATGACCCTTTCTATCGACAATTACAGAAAGAGGGTCTACCAGTGATCGCTGTTGATCGGGCGCAGTCACCCGATGAAATCCGTTGCGTGGTGAGCGATAACCACGCGGCTGCTGAAATCCTGACCCGTTCGGTGTTGGATTCAGGAACCGCCAGTATCGCCTGGCTCGATGCCGTACCGGAGATTGCCATGACCCAGGAACGTCGAGCAGGTTTTCTGGCCGCTGCCGATAAGGCCGGTACCCGTGCCCGGGTTGAGAGCGGCCGACATTACGACCGCGCGTCTGGTGCAGAAATGATGCGGCGGATCCTGAGCGAGCATGGTCTGCCGGATGCTCTGGTTACGGCCTCGTACACCCTTCTGCAAGGGGTCCTGGACGTGCTTCTGGAACAGCCGGATGGACTACCGGAGACGCTGAAGCTTGCAACTTTTGGCGACGACAGGCTTCTGGACTTTCTCCCACTGGCGGTGAACTCTTTACCGCAGAATCACGAGGCCATTGCCAGGTCCACCCTGGAACAGGCCTTCTCAGCTGTCACACAGGAAGGTCCCGTGGACACCGTTGTTATTAGCCGGACTCTGAAGATTAGGCGTACTGATCGTTCTGGCGGGGTTCGTCGAACCACCAGCGGGGCAACAACCCCTTGATGCCCGAACTGAGGAAACGGTCATCTATCAGCCAGATCACACCCCGGTCCTCCGGGGTGCGAATCACCCGACCGGCCGCCTGGGCCACTTTCTGCAAGCCCGGAATCAGATAGGTGTAGTCATAACCGGCGCCAAAGCGCTGTTCGAGTCGAGCCTTGAGAATGTCGTGCCAGGCATCAAACGGTGGCAAGCCCAGGGTCGCAACAAACGCCCCGATGAGCTGATCCCCGGGCAAATCGATGCCTTCGCTGAACACCCCACCCAGAACAGCGAACGCCACGCTGCCACCCGGCTCCCTGAAACCTGCCAGAAACTCAGCTCTCTGTTGCGGCGACATGCCCGGCGCCTGTGCCCGCTGGGGAATATCCGGCGCCTGCCGGGCCAGGGCATCACTAACCTGCTGCGCGTACTTGAAGCTGCTGAAAAACGCCAGGTAATGCCCGGGCCGCTCCGTGAACTGCCGGGCGATCAGCTCGGCGATGGGTTTGAGTGATGCCTCCCGATGAACCTGGCGCGTGCTAATTCCCGGCGTGAAGTGCACCTGCAACTGGTCTGCGCTGAACGGACTGGGTAGCGTGGTAAAACGCGAATCCTCAGGCAGCCCGAGCAAATCCCGGTAGTAAACACCGGGACTCAGGGTGGCGGAAAAAAGCAGAACCGAATGCGCTGCCTCGAACCGCTCCCGCAGGAAATCCGCCGGAATCAAATTCTGGATCGTCAGGCTGGCCCGCCCCCGACCGGCGCGCCGGAATTCACACAGGGAATGATCTCCAAAGGAGTCGGCCAGCTTCATGAAGGCAACACTCTCAAACAACAGTTCCTGCAGGGACAAATCCGGCGGATTGTCCGCCAGGTAGTCGGTCAGGCTGGAGACCATCGACTGCAGCGCACCCAGCAACTGGGCTGGCAGTGATTCCAGAAACACCGGGGTTTCATCCGCGGCCTGGTGATCGCGGATGAGACTCTGCCAGGCGCGGGCTGTGCGGTCGATCGCAGACTTCAGCGGTTTTGGCGCTGTCTTCTTGATCCTCAGCAAACGCTGCTGATCCAGCCGAACCGAGTACATGCCCCGCCCCCGGTCCACCAGATTGTGGGCCTCGTCCACCAGTACACTGGCCTTCCAGTTGTTCTGGCGAATCAATCCATGGAGCAGGGCGGATTGATCAAACAGCCGGTTCACGTCACCGATCACTACATCGCTCCACCGCGCCATTTCCTGGGCCAGAAAATACGGGCAGATATCGTGACCGGCAGCAATCTTCGCGAGCGTGTGCTGATCCAGTATCCCTTCGGTCTGGGCCGCTTCCGCCCGGGCATCCGGCAGTCGGTCGAAAAATCCTTTGGCCAGTGGGCAGGAATCGCCATGACAGGCTTTGTCCGGATGTTCGCAGGCGTCGTCTTTGGAGACCAGTTCCAGGGTTCTCAGGGGCCAGGTCGGGCCGGCTTGAGCCGAACGCAGGCGAGCCACCGCATCCATGGCCAGCTGACGGGCAGTATTGCGACAGGTGAGATAGAACAGTCGGTCCTGTCCGGCAGAGGGCATGGCCATCAGCGCCGGAAACAGGGTGCCGAGGGTCTTGCCCAGGCCGGTCGGGGCTTCCAGAAGCAGAGTGCCGGACTTTACCGCGTTCTTGTATACCGTCTCCGCCAGCTGGCGTTGCCTGGGACGAAATTCGGGGAAGGGAAAGGCAAGGCCGGCGAGCAGCGCATTGCGCTGTTCGCGGTGATGCTCTTCCTGTTCCGCCCAGGCCTTGTATTGACCGCATAGGGTTTCCAGTTCCTGCCAGAGCTCATCGGCACTGGCGGTCTCCACCACCGGTGTTTCCTTGTCCCTGCCGGTGTCGTAATAGATCAGCGCCAGCTCCAGGGTTTTGACGTTTTCCTGTCGACACAAAAGCGCGCCGTAGGCTCGCAACTGGGCCCGGTGGAGCGCTCGCTGATGCTCACGGATCCGGGACAAGTCACCGCGATGGGTCTTGATCTCCTCTAGCCGGCCGCGGTGCGGGTTGTAGATATCGGCGCGCCCGGAAAGCAATAACCCCAGGCATTCACCAGTCAGTAAATACTCGCTTTTATAGCCATAGCCGCGACGGGATTGTATTGCCTGGTGGCCGGCGATGCCCTCTTCGGCACTGGGAGCCGGGGTGTAGCGGAAGTCCAGATCGCCCCTGCGCGCGGCAAATTCGCACAGGGTTCGGACGGCTACCTTCAGCGTCATTCCATTACCCCATCGTCTTGCCAGCGCACGTAGCAGACACTGGCGGGGATACCCTCAACGGCAAAAAATTCGAGCCAACGTATCTGATGGTCCTGCAGCCGATCGCCCGGACCTTTCACTTCAACCATTTCATAACGCTTTTCGGTATCGGTGACGCCGGGAAAGAAACGAATCAGATCGGGGAAGCCACTGCGGTGCTCCCGGACATTCCGTAACAGGCGGCGGAAGAGGGTTTCCAGATCCTCTGCTGGAATGCAGTCCAAGGCCAGGCTGAGGAGTTCCTCGTTGATGACGGGCCAGATCACGAAAGGATTGGTGGTGCCCTGTTTCGCCCGGTAATTCGCCAGAATTCGCTCCGGGTAGCTGCCATCGGCTAGTAGAGCGAAGCACTGTTCGAAGGCGGCCTGACGGCGGCTGACGAAATCCTCCCGGGTCAGGTCCGCAGGGCCAACATGGAACGGATGGAAAAACGCCCCCGGCACCGGGGCAAAGATGGTTTGCCAGCAGAGCAGGCCAAACAGGCCATTGATCAGGGTGTTTTCCACATAGAACGCAGGCGTCTCTTCCCGATGCAGGTGTTGCTGTACGGCGTATTCAACCGATCCCATTGCCGGCTTCGGCAAGGTAAGGCTGATGTCCCGGATTGCTGGTCGCGCTGGCGGCACTGGTGGTGTCTTTCCAAGCCTGCTTGCGAGCCGTTTCAGGATCCGTGCCAGGCCCTGGGCTTCGGCGTCGCTCAGATCATGGCTCCGCCACTCCGACGCAATGGCCCAGGCTTCCTGATGACGTTTCAGCCGCACGAGCAATCGAAGCTGCTTCAGTCGCGCTTCCCGATGGCCGCTGCTGGCGAAGGCATCTAACGCCAGCTCCCGATCTCCCTGGCGCTCCGCCTGCCGGCCCAATTCCAGCAACAACCGGTCCCGGCGGCTGGTCAACCAGGCATTTTCACAAGGGCCAGGTACGTCGAGCCAGACCTCTGCGGCAGGTACGCCTTCATCCAGCCTTTCCCGGCACCGATGCATGGCGAGGTAAAGGTCAACCTCGGAACGATGCTGGAACGCCCGGGAATCCGGTGTAAACGGGACTGGTTCGTACTGCTGATGACCCAGTTCCACCAGCACGAAATCCGACCAGCTCTGGCGAAGATTGCCAAAGAACATCAGGCGAACCCGATCAAACAGCGCCATGGTTTTGAGCCGAACCACTGGCTTGGCGTGCTGACCCAGCCAGTCGCCAACGGTAAGAGGGTCGGGAAATTGCGAAAACAATGCATCGCGCATCTGGCCCTTGGGCAGGTTGGCAGGCTTTCCGGCCGCCTCCAGCAAAGGCCTCGCAGCAGGCCGCAGCTCTCCCAAGGTAAACAGCCGGAAAAGTTCATCCAGGCTGAGCAGGGGGTCGGTATCCAGCCAGTCCGCACCATCAAGTTCTTCCAGGGCGCGGCTTTCCGGAACGCCCAGCTCCGGGTAATTGAGTTTGTCCGAGCGAAACAGATCGCCTGTGCGCATCACCATGCGGGTCAGCAGAGCCCGCGCCGGCCGGGAAAGGGAATGGAAGCTCGCAAGTCGATCCAGCTCGTCCCCGGTCAGCAAGTCGCCGTGGTGGCTCTGCACCCAGCCAAGGACGGTTTCCATATTTTCAAGGTAGTACAGCGGATTGTTGAGATCTGCGGTACCCGGTTGTTTGCTCTGTGGCTTCGCCGATGACATGGCCTGGAGGATCTTCCTTCGAGTTGGTTCCGGAGTATGACGCTACCACGTTGAGCCGGAGACCGGACATTAACGTAAGTCTATGACTGATTACAGGAGAGCATCATGACCGCACCCATTCTGATCACCGGCGCCGGCCAACGAATTGGCCTGGCCTTCGCCAGGGCCTGCCTGGACCGGGACCAGCCCATCATCGTTACCTACCGCACCTATCGACCGGCGATTGATGCACTACAGAAAGCCGGTGCCGAATGTATCCACGCGGACTTTGCCACAAACGAAGGTATCGAAGCGTTCATTCAAACTCTGAAATCCCGGACCGACAGCCTGCGTGCGATTATTCACAACGCTTCGGACTGGCTGCCAGAAAGCGAGGATTCAGATCCGGCGGATGTGATGAGCGCGATGATGCAGATTCATGTAACCACGCCCTACCTGATCAACCTTGCCTGCCGGTCGATGCTGGAGCAGGGTGAGTCGACAACCGACATCGTCCATATGACGGACTATGTGGTGGAGAAGGGCAGCGCAAAGCATATCGCCTACGCCGCCAGCAAGGCCGCACTGACCAACCTCACCTTGTCTTTTTCACGGTTACTGGCGCCCAGTGTGAAGGTTAACGCCGTAGCGCCGTCCCTGATCATGTTCAACCAGGGCGACAGCGAGGCTTACCGGGAGAAAACCCTGAAGAAGTCGCTTATGGGCATAGAGCCCGGGGCCGAGGTCGCAGTCGCCACCCTGCAGTTTCTACTGGACAACCCCTACATCACCGGTCGGACGCTACCTTTAGATGGCGGACGACATCTGGTCTGAGACCATTAAATGCCCAGTTCGGCCGGCTGGAGTCTCACGCCGGCCACCTTCCAGGCACCTTCAGTGAGCACCATCCGGTAATAGGCATCCCAACGCTTGCCCTCTGGCCCCTGCAACCGAACCACCTGGATCTCGAAGGCGCCGTGGGGCACGCGCTGGGTAAATTCGATGGCCGTGGCGTTGTGCACGGCCGGGTAGGCTTCACGAACCATGTCGACAAACACCTGTGACGAGCCGAATCGACGCTTGATGCCCTCTGAGGCGTGAGCCCAGGCCTGTTCCTGATCGTTGTTGGCGAAGGCTTCGATCTGGCGAAGGATGGTGTCTCGAATTTCCGCGTCCTTGTCACTGGCGACGGTCTGTGATGACCCGAAGATGGCCAAGCCCATGAAAGCCAGCAGGACGGGAATCAGCCACTTTCCGAAACGGATATTTTGGTGACCCATGATGGCACCTCGCTATTGTTCATCTTTTAAACAATACGCCCAGATCAGGACTCCGGATTCGCCCACCTGTCAGGGCGTTGAACTCACCGACTCCCGCGCTCCGGCCAGATGATCTTCATCAGTGCCCGACGCTTTGGATCCGGGAAGGCGATAGCCGGTCTGCAGCCTCTCCGGGTACACGTACAGATCCTTGATTTCCTGTTCAATTTTTACTTCTACGTGATCCGGGGGAAACAACAGTCTCATGGCCAGCAAATCGTAGCTGTCATCCAGATGCTCACCGACGGCGGTTTTGACCAAATCAATCCTGCTCATAATTGCTCGTTTTATGACCTGTAACGAAAAGCTTTCCGTATTGTTTCTTACGACAACGAACCTGCGGGAGACTTCCGATGCATATGGACACTGGCGAATTGAAGAAGCACAAGCACGACACCATTTCCTTGCTGGAGATCGTCTCCATGGAGGGGCGCTATTACATGGCGAGGTTCTACCTGGATGGTCAGGGCTACGTACTCACCGACGCCTACGACAAGCCGGTCATGTTTACCGGGGCCTGTGCCGTACGAGAGTACTTCCATGAATATGAAGTTGAGCACACCGATGTGATTCCGCCAACCGGAACCGATGAAATGATCGGCATGCCCGACAGCGGCTCGGAAACCATGCGGGTGCCCCTGTAGGGCCCCGCTTGACGGTCGCTCAGCTTCCAGCGAATGACAGGGAATCCACCAGATCGGCGCCGTTGAAGACCGCGCCGTGAAAATCACTGTCGGGAACCTGATTCAGCGTAAACACCAGCGCACTGGCCGCCTGCTCGGCGGTCAGGCATTCCCCCGCCTCCAGGCGCCCCGCCAGCCACTCTGCGTGCGGCAGGTTCAGGTCACCGGCCTTCTTGATGTGGCTGCGGATGCCCGGCGTATCCACGAGACCCGGTTGAAACAGACTTACAACCGGCCCATCCGGCATGGTGTCGAATTCCACAGACATCTGGCGCACCAGCCGACGCAACGCCATTTTGCTGATTCCGTAGCTGCCGGTTCCGGGTTGTGCGTGCTTGTCCATTCCAGCACCGATCATCACAATCCTCGACGCCGGGTCTCCGCCTTTTAAAAGCGGAAGCAGGGATTGGGTGAGTAACAGGGGCGCAGATACGTTAACGGCCAGGGCCTCCTGAAAATCAATCAGACCAAGGCTGGCGAAATCGGCTGCGGGTTCACCCACACCGGCACAGTAGACAAACGCTGAAAGGTGGTCGACCGCATCACCGACCTGGTGGGCCAGGTTACGAGTACTCTCTGGATCCGCCAGGTCAACTTCAAGGGTCATCAGTTCACAGTCAGGCGCTTCAACGCGGACTGTGTCTGCCACGTCCTCCAGCTTTCGCACAGTACGGCCAGCGAGAATCAGGTTATGGCCGCGGGGGGCAAGCTCGAGAGCCAGAGCCCGCCCGATGCCCGAACCGGCGCCGGTGATCAGTGTCCACATAATGCCTCTCTCCTTCGCAGATGGTTCACGACACCGTCTGTCGCAGCGGGCCGCGATAATTTGCGGTGATCAAACGTTTCAGACTGTCCGCATCTGTGGTCACATACGGTAACCTGTGGCAACAGGATTGAACTGCATACCAGACAAGGAAATTCATGGCTGCTCTGTCCACCGATAAGCCCGCCACCATCGACCCCGGGTTTCACGCGATCCACGCCAACCATCTGGAAGACCTTCGCCGGGCGGTGGTCTACATCTGTCGGAACAACCCCATGCCGCCACTGGAGAGCGAGACCTTCCTGGTGCAGAGCAACGGCATTGCCCAGTGGCTGAAGCTCGCGCTGGCGGAGAAACGCACGGACGATGGCATGGAGGGCGGTCTGGGTATTGCTGCAGGCATGGATTTCCTGTTTCCGGCCCGGTTTATCTGGCAGGCCTACCGGGCGGTCCTCCCGGACGGCGAGGTGCCGGAACAGTCACCCTTCGACAAGCGTCGCCTGGTGTGGCGGCTGTACCGGTTACTACCCAGCCTCGTCGGTCAGGACGAAGCCTTCACACCTCTGGCCCGGTTTCTGGAGGGCAACGATCCGGACCTGCGTAATTTCCAGCTAGCGGAAAAAGTGGCGGATCTGTTTGACCAATACCAGGTGTTCCGGGCCGACTGGCTGGCCGCCTGGGAGCAGGGCAAGAATGTGATTATCACAGCCCGGGCGGAGGAAAAGCCGCTGGATGCAGAAACCCGCTGGCAGCCTTTGCTCTGGCGCCGGCTCGTAGAGGATGTGGGCGCGGAAGCCCACACCAGCCGATCGCAGATCCACACCCGGTTTATGGAGCAGGGCCAGCGTATCCCGGCACCGGCAAATCCGTCGCGCCTGCCGAACCGGATCGTCGTATTCGGCGTTTCCTCGCTGCCGCGGCAGGCACTGGAGGCGCTGTATGTACTGAGCCGGTTCAGCCAGGTGGTGCTCTGTGTTCACAACCCCTGCCAGTTTTACTGGGCCGATATCATCAGCGATCGGGAGCTGCTCACGGCCGAACGCAAGCGGGGCAGAACCCATCCCACGCTGTCCGACGTTGAAGATCCAGACCAGCTACACCAGCACGCCAACCCGTTGCTGGCCGCCTGGGGCAAGCAGGGCCGTGACTACATCCGCCTGCTGGACGAGTTCGACAACCCGGAGGAATACCGGGGCAGCTTCCAGACCCCGGATCAGAAAATCGATATCTTCTCGGACCACGGCAACCAGGACGCACCGCGCCTCCTGCACCAGCTGCAGAACGATATCCACAACCTGACGCCCCTCCGGGAAATCCGCCAGCAGCATCGACAACTGGATTTGCGGCAGGATCACTCCCTGGCGTTCCACCAGGCCCACAGCCCCCAGCGTGAAGTGGAGATTCTGCACGACCAACTCCTGGCGGCTTTCAACGCCGACCCAACGCTGCGGCCCCGGGATGTTATCGTGATGGTGCCCGATATCAACGTGTACGCGCCTCATATACAGGCGGTGTTCGGCCGTTACCAGCCTGGGCGCAAGCGCCACATTCCCTTTACCATTTCTGATCAGGGCCAGCGCCACCACGAACCGATGTTGATTGCCCTGGAAACCCTGATGTCACTGCCCCGCAGCCGCTTTGCGGTGAGCGAAATCATCAGCCTGCTGGAGGTGCCCGGCATAAGGGACCGCTTCGGGATCGGCGAAGACGAGATTCCCCTGGCCCGTCGCTGGGTGGAGGGCGCCAATATCCGCTGGGGGCTGCATGGGCTGCACCGGGAAAGCCTGGATCTGCCCGCCGAACTGGAGCGCAACACCTGGCAATCCGGGCTGCGCTCGATGCTGCTGGGGTATGGGATGGGCGACGATGAGCCCTGGGGTGGCGTGGAACCCTTCGGCGAGATCGGCGGCCTGCAGGCCAGCCTGGCGGGCCGCCTGAACGACTTTGTGCATCAGCTGGAAACCCTCTGGCTGGCGCTGCAGACCCGCCGCACGCCCGAAGACTGGGAACACCTGTTTTCAGACATGCTCGGGCAGTTTTTCCACAAGGTGGAAGGCAGCGACCTGTTGCTGCTGAACCGGTTCCGCCGCCAGCTGGAGCAGTGGCTGGAAGACGCCCTGGCCGTTGGCCTTGGGGAACAGACCCTGCCCCTGAATATCGTCAAGGATGTGCTGCTGGAAGGCCTGGATGAGGGCGGCCTCAACCAGCGCTTCCTCGCCGGCAAAGTGAATTTCGCCACCCTGATGCCGATGCGCGCCATTCCCTTCCGGAATGTGTGCCTGTTGGGCATGAACGACGGTGATTATCCCCGTTCCCGACCACCGGTGGATTTTGATCTGATGGCCCAGGATTACCGCCCTGGGGATCGCTCCCGCCGGGAGGACGACCGCTACCTGTTCCTGGAAGCTTTGTTATCCGCCCGGGAGCAGCTTTACATCAGCTGGGTGGGCCGGAGTATCAAAGACGATTCAGAACGGCCACCGTCGGTGCTGGTGGGCCAGCTGCAGGATCATCTCGACAGCTTGTGGTCCGTGGCGGGCCTACCGGACGCAAAGGTCACAGAAGTGCTCACCACCCAGCATCCGCTGCAACCCTTCAGCCGGGCCTATTTCCCGAAAGCCAATGGCCTGACAGAGGGCGAAGACAGTGAGCCGCGGCCTCTGGCGGAGGTTCTGCAAGCCCGCCATCTATTCACTTACGAGCGGGAGTGGCGCAGTGCCCATGGTAGTGAAGCTGCGGAACACACCCGGTCTGCACTACCGTACCAGACGCCCGAAGAACCCATCAGCCTGAACGATCTGGCGGCTTTCCTGAAAAAGCCCATCGACACCTTCTATCAACGTCGACTGCAGGTGCACTTCGAGGATGTTGAGGACGACGACACCGACAACGAGAATTTCGACCTGGACGGCCTCGACCGCTGGCGTCTGGACAATGAGTTGATTCAGGATGGACTGCTGAAAGCCGGCAATGAAGAAGAACTGGAAGACCGGTTGCAAACAATCCTGGACCGGATGGCCCGCCGCGGGGACCTGGGCATGGGCGTGACCGAGCACCGCCTGCGTTCCGAGTTGGCCGGGCGCTTGCCGGACCTGTTCGACCGGTACCAGAGTGCACTGGCAGACTGGCCGGAGGCGGTCGCCGAGCCTCTGCCTTTTGACTACCAGTTTGAGAATGCCCTGGGTTCGGTCGCCGTTGCCGATCTGATCGACCGTCTTCGCTCCAATGCCGCGGGCGATCTGTGCCGTCTGGTGGTGGCCAGCTCCAGCCTGCTGACCGGCTCCGGTTCCAGCAGGAAAGTGCGCTATGCCAACCTGATGCGGGACTGGCTGATTCACCTGGCCGGGCAAATGCGAGGGCAGCCGTTCGACACCCTGATCCTGGGTAAGGAGGAGGGCCGCCGCTTTCACTTTGCGGCGTTAACGCCGGAACAGGCCAGACCGCTGTTCGAAACTGTGCTCACCCGGTGGATGGAGGCCACCACACGTGCCTTGCCCATTCACTGCGAGGCCGGCTTTGCCTGGATCACCAGTTACTACGGCGGTAAAAAGTACGTCGGTGACCACGAGCGGGCTATCAACGAGGCCGAGCAGGCCTATACCACCGCTCTTGAGCGGGACGTTGGTTACCTGATGGGCACATTTGAAACGCCGGAACGGCTGATGGCCAGCGGCGAATTCGAAGCCCTGTTGCATCAGCTCTACGTGCCGGTTTGGGAAGCCGAGCAGGGCAAATCAGCGGCGGACCAGATCGGGAGTGTGGAATGACGGAACAGAAAAACAACCGGAACCCGAATCTGGATCCCCTGGCCCTCGCCCTGAACGGCAGCGCCCTGATCGAGGCCAGTGCCGGCACCGGCAAAACCTTCACCATAGCCATTCTTTACGTGCGCCTGGTGCTTGGCCACGGCCAGTCCCCGGACAGCCCGCTGCAGAATCTGCTGCCGCCCAACCTGCTGGTGGTGACCTTCACCGAGGCCGCCACCAAGGAACTGCGAGACCGTATCCGCACCCGGCTGACCCAGGCCGCGGAGGTGTTTTCGGAGGCGGCCGACGAGTCTGATCCGCCTGCAGAAACGGCACTGATCTACCAGCTAAGGAATGAGAGTTATCCGGATCCGGCCAGTTGGCCGGAATGCCGCAAAAAGCTGCTGCTGGCCGCAGAGTGGATGGACGAGGCGGCGGTATCTACTATCCACAGTTTTTGTAACCGCATGCTCAGCGAGCACGCGTTCGACAGCGGCAGCCTGTTCAAACTTACTCTGGAAACCGACCAGAGCGAGCTGCTGGACGAGGTCGCCCGGGATTACTGGCGCACCTTTGTCTATCCTCTGCCCCCGATGCTGATGGACGAGGCACTGAGTCACTGGAAAACACCCGGGGATCTGCGCCAGGGCGTTCGCAACCTGATTGACGATCCCCAGAGCCTGGGCACACCGCCCGACAGCGTTCACCAGGCCATCGATCAGGTGGTCAGGCGGCGCCTGGAACAGTCACAGGCCCTCAAGGCTCATCCCTGGAGCCAGTGGCGCGAGGAAGTGACCCAGCTGCTGAACGATCTGAACAAGGCCAAACGACTCCATGGCGGGAGCAAGAACGCCATGATCAAGGTCTGGGACTTTTTGTTTGCCTGGGCAGAATCAGACGACCTGTTGCCCGAAAAGATCGATAGTGCCGCAGGCTTCAAGAATCAGACGCCCGAGGGTCTGGACAATATTCTCAAGGGAGATGGATCCGCCCCCCATCATCCTGCCTTCGACGCCATCGAAGCGCTGCTGGATTTCAGCCAGAACCAGCCCAGCGCCAAATCCGACATTCTGCGCCACGCCAGCCACTGGATAGCGGAACGGCTGGAATCGGAAAAGCAGAAACGCTCGGAAATGGGCTTTGACGATCTGCTTACCCGGCTGGACGAAGCCCTGCACGGCCCCCGTGGCGATCAGTTGGCAGCCACTATCCGGCGCCAGTTTCCGGTGGCCCTGATCGACGAATTCCAGGACACCGACCCGGTGCAGTACCGCATTTTCGACCGCATCTACAATGTGGCGGGCGGCGACCCCGACACCTGCCTGCTGATGATCGGCGATCCCAAGCAGGCTATCTACGGGTTCCGGGGCGCGGACATCTACACCTACCTGCAGGCAAGGCAGGGCGTGAAAGAACGCACCTACACACTGGGTAAAAACTTCCGCTCCGCCAAAACCATGGTGGCGGCGGTCAACCGGGTCTACGAACACAGCGACCAGCACAGCCGGGATGGGGCCTTCCTGTTCGGCAAAGGCGATAACTCACCGCTGCCGTTCCAGGGTGTCGACGCCAACGGCACCAAACGGGTCTGGGCGATCAACGGGGAGGAGCAGCCCAGCCTGGTGTTCTGGACCCACGAATCCGGCGAAGAGGACAAGGACGGCAACCCGAAAGGTATGGCCAAGGGCACTGCCACGGCCGATGTGTCAGAAACCTGCGCCAGCGAGATCGCCCGCTTGCTGACCCTGGGCCAGGCCGGGCAGGCTGGTTTCGCCTTGCCTGAGAATCCGGAAGATCTGGACCCGGTTGCCCCGAAAGACATCGCCATACTGGTCAACAATCGCAACGAGGCCAGCGCGGTGCGGGACGCCCTGGGTCGCCGGCGCATCAAGAGCGTCTACCTGTCAGACCGGGATTCGGTGCTGACGTCCCGGGAATCCAAAGAAATACTGTGCTGGCTGCGGGCCTTTGCCGAGCCCCGGCAGCTGGCCCATATCCGCGCGGCCCTGGCCACACCCACCCTGGGTCAGTCCTGGCATGCACTGAATCAGCTGCTTACCGACGAGCTGGTGCTGGAGCGGGAAATCGAGCGCTTTATCGGCTATCAGCAACAGTGGCAGAAGCAGGGTGTGCTGCCGATGCTGCGCAGTTTCCTGATGGATTTCGAGGTGCCGGGCCGGTTATTGCAACGCCCGGACGGCGAACGGCGGCTGACGGATATTCTGCACATTGCCGAGTTGTTGCAGCAGGACAGCCTGCAACTGGACGGCGAACATGCCCTGGTGCATCACTACACGCAGATACTGCGGGCGGCCGACGAAGAAGACGAGCACCGCACCCTGCGGCTGGAAAGTGATGCCGGCCTGGTGAAGGTCATCACCGTACACAAGTCCAAGGGTCTGGAATACCCCCTGGTGTTCCTGCCCTTCGGCACGGCGTTTCGTGCCCAGAGTGAAAAACAGGCCTTCGTTCGCTATCACGATGACGGGGGCAGGCTGATCACGGTGTTCGATCCAGAACCTGAGGATGTGGCCCGGGCCGACCAGGAGCGTTTGGGCGAGGATATCCGAAAACTCTACGTGGCCCTCACGCGGGCCCGCTTTGCCACCTGGGTGGGCACGGCGGCCCTGGATAACTGGCAGCAAAGCGGTCTGGGCTACCTGATTGCCGGCGGGGGCCAAAGCCGCGTCAGCGACTGCCTGGAGGAACTGGCGCAGGGCAGAGCAGAGATCGGGATTACTCCATTACCGGATCCGGACGAAACACAGTATCAAGAGCAGGCCCCAGAAGCCCTCGGCCCGGCACTCGTCTCCAAAAGGGAGGCTAGAGAGGACTGGTGGATCGCCAGTTACTCCTCCATCGAATACACCGGCATGACCGGCACCGGCATCGCCTTTACCGGTGAGGTGGAAGACGCCGAGACCCAGAACCTGCTGGAAGAGAGCAGTCAGGAAGGCAGCCAGGAAGAGAGCAACGAGACGGCTCAGCTGGCCGTTCACCGCAACCAACACCATTTCCCAAAAGGCGCTGGCCCCGGCACCTTCCTGCACGAACTGCTGGAGTGGTGCACGCAGCAGGGGTTTCAGCGGGTTGTGGACAACCCGTCCCTGCTTCACGAGCAACTGACCCGTCGCTGCGGCACCCGCGGCTGGAGTGACTGGGTGGAACCGCTGCAGCGCTGGTTGCTGGCTTTGATCAGCAAGCCCTTGAGCCTCGACCGGGCCGGCACAGAAACCGTCTGCCTGGCGGACCTGGCCACCCTGCGCCCGGAGCTGGAGTTCTGGTTTGAAAGCCGCAACGTCAGCGTGCGGAAGCTCGACCAGTTGGTGACCGCACACACCCTGAACGGCGCAGACCGGCCCCGGGTCGAGGAGACCCGCTTCAACGGCATGCTCAAGGGCTTCATCGATCTGGTGTTCGAACACGAGGGACGGTATTACGTGCTGGACTACAAATCCAATACCCTGGGGGAGGACGACAGTGCCTACACCGACCAGGCCATGGGCGACGCCATTCTGGATAAACGCTACGACCTGCAGTACGTGCTCTACCTGCTTGCCCTGCACCGGCTGCTGAAAGCCCGTTTGCCGGATTACGACTACGACCGGCACATTGGCGGCGCGGTGTATCTGTTCCTGCGGGGCGTTGAATCCCCGGGTGGTGGTGCATTCTCTGACAAACCACCCAGAACCCTGATTGAACAACTCGATGCCCTGTTCGATGGCGAGTCCGTATCCGGGGAGGTGGCCGCATGAGCCGTTCCCGTTCTCACATCAAAAACTCCGACCACCAGATTGATCTGTTCGCCGACGATACCACCCCGGAATCGCCAACCATGGCGAAAGGCGGGGATAACATGATCGAGATCAGGGGCCTGCTCAACAGCCTGGATAGCACCGAGGCGCTTCTACAGCACTGGCAGCAGGCCGAATGGATCCGCCCACTGGATGTTGGTTTTGCCCGGCTGATCCGGGTGCTGTCAGAAGAGCAGGGCGAAGAGCCGGACCCACTGGTTCTGCTGTTGGCTGCACTGACCTCCCACCAGGTGGGGCGCGGCCATGTGTGCATTGATCTTGGCAATCTCCTGGCCGATGCTGTCCAGACCCTGTCACTACCGCCCGAAGAGTCGAGTTACCAGCCACCCAAGGATACCGACACCAGCGAAAGGCACCAGCCGGAACCGGCGGAGCTGCTCGCACTCGTGACGCTGTCGGAATGTCTGGCATTGCTGGGAGCATCCTGCGCCGTAAGTGATGGCTCACACACCACTCCCCTGGTGTTGAACGATACCCGGCTCTATCTGCGGCGATTCTGGCGCTACGAGCAATGCATTGCCGAGGGAATTCGGCAACGGCTGGCTCTGCCGTCGCCCCTGGCGGATCCGGAATCCGGGCCTGCCCGTACCCTGTCCCGCGCCCTCGACCAGCTGTTTCAGTCGTCAGAAGCGGTGGACTACCAGAAACTGGCCTGCGCCCTGGCAGCCCGAAACCGTTTCGCGGTCATCACCGGCGGACCCGGCACCGGAAAGACCACCACGGTGGTTAACCTGCTGGCTGCTTTGCAGGCGGTTGCCGGTGAATCCCCGGACAGGGCGGGCCGGAAATACCGGATCCGGCTGGCGGCCCCGACCGGCAAGGCTGCCGCCCGACTGAACGAATCCATCGGCGGTGCAGTCAGCCGCTTGCCGCTGGCCGACTTACCCGGCAACGTGGAGCTGGCGGATATTCCCACCAGGGTCACCACCCTGCACCGGTTGTTGGGCAGCCGGCCCGATACCCGCAGATTCCGCCACAACCGTGATAACCCGTTGCTGGTAGATATTCTGGTGATCGACGAAGCCTCTATGGTGGACGTCGACCTGATGGCATCGGTGTTCGATGCCCTGCCCGCCAACGCCCAGCTCATCCTGCTGGGCGACAAGGACCAGCTGGCCTCGGTAGATGCCGGCGCAGTACTCGGTGAGCTGTGCCAGCGGGCCTTCCAGGCTCACTACACACCGCAAACAGCGCAGTGGCTGGCCACCATGACCGGTAGCCGGCTACCTGAGTCACTGGTGGACGAATCGGGCCATCCCCTGGATCAGGCCGTGGCGATGCTGCGCAAGAGCTACCGGTTCCGGGAAGACAGCGGTATCCGTGCCTTTGCCGAAGCCGTGAATACCAATGCGCTGGATCGCGCCATGGTGCGCCGGATCCGGGAGGCGGCGTTCGACGATGTCATCCTGCTCAGCAGCCCATCCGGAAAACCGGATCCGGAAGACACCCTGGAGCTGGTGTGCAGGCACGCCATCACCGGCTCGCCGGAGGCCTTCCGCAACGCCGGACAGGGTCGACAGGTGAACGATCAGCCGTTGCCGCCACCGGTCGGCTACCGTCATTATCTGGAGCAGCTACAGTATCATGACCTGGATGAAAACAGCTCCCGGGGCGACTGGGATGCGATGGCAGTGCAGCTGCTTGAAGCTTTCAGTGACTTCCAGGTGCTCTGTGCCCTGCGCAAGGGGCCCTGGGGCGTGGAAGGGCTGAACGACCGGATCGCCAAGCAGTTGCTGGCTGAAAAGCTGATTCCGCGCGCCGAGGGCTGGTACCCGGGCCGGCCAGTGTTGATCACCGGCAACGATTACAACCTGGGCCTGATGAACGGTGATATCGGCATTACCGTCAGCGTGCCGTGGGACCGGACGGCAACCGGGGAGCCCCGATACACGCTGAGGGTGGCCTTCCCCAGCAGCGACACACCCGGCGGTATTCGGTGGATCTCGCCCAGTCGGCTGCAGCAGCTGGAAACCGTGTACGCCATGACGGTGCACAAATCCCAGGGCTCGGAGTTCGATCACACCTGTCTGGTGCTGCCAGACCGGCTCAGCCCTGTGTTGACAAAGGAACTTGTCTACACCGGCATCACCCGGGCCCGGAACTGGTTCAGCCTGATTACTGGCAACCCGAACGTTCTCCGGGAGGCCGTCGGTCAGCAAGTAGTCCGCGCCTCCGGGTTGGCCGAAAGACTCATGGCCGACTAATCGTTGGTGCGCTCCTGGTCATCATGTCCGGTTTCATCACGGTTGTGCTGCTGCGCCCACAATTGGGCGTAGTGTCCGCCGGCGGCCAGCAATTTGCCATGACTACCGCTCTCAACAATGCGTCCGCCATCCATCACCAGAATGGTGTTGGCATCCCGGATAGTCGACAGCCGATGGGCAATAACCAGGGTGGTCCGCTGCTGGCTGACTTCGTTCAGCGCCCCAAGAATAGCCTGCTCCGAGAGTGAATCCAGGGAGGAAGTGGCCTCATCCAGAATCAGCAACGGCGGGTTCTTCAGAATCACCCTGGCAATGGCCACCCGCTGTTTTTCACCCCCGGAGAGCTTCAGGCCACGCTCGCCCACCTTGGTTTCATAGCCCTCCGGCAGGCTGTGGATAAAGTCTTCCAGGTGAGCCATGCGGGCCGCCCGATAGACCTCCTCCTCGGTGGCTTCCGGCCGGCCATAGGCCAAGTTCCGGTACAGGGTATCGTTGAACAGCACCGTATCCTGGGGCACCACACCAATCGCCGACCGCAGGCTGTCCTGAGTTACCGTCCGGATATCCTGGCCATCGATACGGATAGCGCCCTGATCAACTTCATAAAATCGGAACAGCAGGCGGGCGAGGGTGGACTTGCCGGCGCCACTGGCCCCCACCACCGCCACCGTGTGTCCCGCCGGGATGGAAAAGCTCACATCGCGCAGGATCGGCCGGTCCGGGCGGTAGGCAAAGTGGATATGATCGAACTGCACTTCGCCTTTATCCACAGCCAGTTTCGTTGCTTCCGGGGCATCCTCAATGGCCGGCTTATCCCCCAGCAGCTTGAACAGACGCTCGACGTTCACCAGGGCCTGTCGGATTTCCCGGTAGACAAAACCCAGGGCATTCAGGGGTATGAACAGCTGCAGCAGATAGGCGTTGATCATGGTGAAATCCCCGAGGGTGATCTCGCCGCTGGCCACCTCCCGCACCGCCATAGCCATGATGACGATCATGGCCAGACCAATAATCAGCGCCTGGCCGGAGTTCAGTGCGGCCAGTGACAGCCGGTTCTTCAATCGGGCCTGTTCCCAGTCGTCCAGGTCCCGGTCATAAACCTCCGCCTCATAGCGCTCGTTGTTGAAATATTTCACCGTCTCGTAGTTCAGCAGGCTGTCTATGGCCCGCGAGTTCGACTGGTTGTCCCGGGCATTGGCTTCGCGCACGAATTTGGTCCGCCATTCGGTGATCTTGATGGAGAAAACCACATACACCACGACAGCCACCAGGATCGCCAGCACATAGCTGACGTTAAACACGACGAACAGGATGCCGGCCACCAGCAGGATCTCCAGCAGGGTGGGCACGATGTTGAACAGGGTAAAACGGAGCAGGAAGCTGATTCCATTCGTGCCCCGCTCAATATCCCGGGCCAGGCCGCCGGTCTTCCTGTCCAGGTGAAAGGCCAGTTCCCGCTGGTGCAGGTGTTCGAACACCCGCAGGGACACCCGGCGCATGGCCCGTTCAGCCACCCTGGCAAACACCGCGTCCCGAAGCTCGTTGAACAGGGTTGCACCAAAGCGCAGTGAACCGTAGGCGACCACCAGGATCACCGGAATCCACAGGAGCATATCGGCGCCCCGGTTCTGGTCCAGGTAGTCGACGATGTATTTCAGGGCGATGGGTGTGGCAACGGTGGCCAGTTTGGCCAGCACCAGCAGAGCCAGGGACAGGATCACCCGACCGCGGAATTCGGCCAGGAAGGGCCAGAGGCCTGAAATGATTTTCCAGTCCGGTTTATGATCTGCCGGGTAGTCGTTGTCGGCGTAGGCTCTCAATTCATGTTCCTTTCGCTTCAGAGTAATCGAGCGCGCAGGTGGAGCAGCTTGCCAGGACACGCTGTGAATACGTCCCTGTACGCTCGGCGAAAGCCATCCCTGGCTTTCGACGGTCCTGGCAAGCTGCTCCACCCGCACGCTCTTGCGTAGCTGTATGATAGATCTTGTATGGTGTACAAACCGTATTGTTGACGGAGTCTACAGCACCCCGTATCCAGGAGGCACATCATCAACACCCGTCACCAAAAAGCCCTGAAACTGGTCATCGACTTTATCAGCCCCTATCGCCGAGCTGTCGCCGGTGCCTTGGTGGCGCTGGTTTTCACGGCCGGTATCACGCTGGGGTTAGGGCAGGGTTTACGTATCCTGGTGGATCAGGGATTAGCCACCGAGTCGCCGGAGAATCTGGCCAGGGCGATCGGGCTGTTCTTCGTACTGGTGCTTGGCCTGGCATTCGGGTCATTCGCCCGGTTCTACCTTGTGTCCTGGATCGGTGAACGGGTGGTGGCGGATATTCGCAAGAAAGTGTTCAACCACCTGATTGATCTTCACCCGGGCTTTTTCGAACAGAATCGGGCCCTGGAGATCCAGTCGCGGTTTACGGCTGACACCACCGTTCTCCAGTCGGTGATTGGCTCCACGGTGTCCATTGCCCTCCGGAACGCCCTGATGTTGATCGGTGGCTTGCTGCTGCTCTTCATTACTAACGCCAAGCTGGCCAGCATTATTCTGTTGGGCTTCCCCCTGGTCATCGCGCCCATCCTGTTTTTTGGCCGGAGGGTTCGTGCGCTGTCCCGGCTCAGTCAGGATAGGGTGGCTGATGTCGGCAGCTATGTGGGCGAGAGCCTTACCCAGATCAAGACGGTTCAGGCCTTTAATCACCAACCCCATGATCGCAGGTACTTCTCCGAAGTTTCTGAACGGGCTTTTGATATTGCCCGTCAGCGCATCCGTCAGCGTGCCTGGCTGACCACACTGGCCATTTCCCTGGTCATGGGTGCTGTTGGCATCGTTATCTGGATTGGGGGCCTGGATGTAATTAATGGCCGTATCAGTCCTGGCGAGCTGGCCGCCTTCGTGTTTTACAGCCTGCTGGTGGGTGTAGCCGCAGGTGCCATCAGTGAGGTGATCGGCGAGCTGCAGAGGGCCGCCGGTTCAGCAGCACGGCTATTCGAGTTATTACAGACCGAGCCGGCGTTTGAACGCACAGAAGCAACCGGAGGCCTTCCGGAACCGGTGAAAGGTGAAATCCGCATCGACCACTTGAGCTTCAGCTATCCGGGACGCACTGAAAAGCCGGCGCTGTCGGATTTCTCTCTAACGGTCAGGGCTGGTGAGACCCTGGCCCTGGTGGGCCCGTCCGGGGCTGGTAAATCCACCCTGTTTGATCTGCTTCTGCACTTCTATCAACCGACGGAAGGCAAAGTGCTCATCGACGGAATGGACGCCGCGGGTCTGTCTCTTGAGGCCCTGCGACGGTGTTTTTCCCTGGTGCCCCAGAATCCAGCCCTGTTCCATGGCACCGTAGCCGATAACATCCGCTACGCGAGACCCGATGCCAGCCAGCAGGACGTCGAGCGGGCCGCGACGATCGCCCATGCCCATGATTTCGTCCAGAGCCTGCCAAAAGGCTATGAAACGCCGCTTGGAGATGCCGGCCTCGGTCTTTCAGGTGGCCAGAAGCAGCGCCTTGCCATTGCCAGGGCCCTGCTGGCGGATGCACCAGTCCTGCTTCTGGATGAAGCCACCAGTGCCCTGGATGCGGAAAGCGAAAACCTGATCCAGCAGGCCATGCCGGCTCTTACCTCAGGGCGAACCACCCTGGTGATTGCCCATCGCCTGGCTACCGTGCGTGATGCTGACCGCATTGCGGTACTGGACGAGGGACGCCTGCTGGCGGTAGGCAGCCACGACGAACTGATTCGCCACAATGCCTTGTATCAGCGGCTGGCAAAACTGCAATTCCGGGACGATGCCGCCTGAGGAATACAATAGTCGGTTTGTTTCCTGTCACCGTACTACTTACACTGTTAGATGAAACTTTCGAACCTGAACCCAGGGAGAATGGCAAAGTGAGCAATAAAGAATTGCAGGCACTCAAAGAACGCTACGTTGCGGCGGGCGCGGCAAGTCCCAATGAACAGTTTGCCGACCATGCAACGAATGCGGAATTGTGGGATGCAGACGGCAAACGCATGATCGATTTTGCCGGCGGCATTGGTGTATTGAACATTGGCCATCGCCACCCGAAGGTGGTGGAAGCGGTCAAGGCGCAGCTGGACAAGCTGATGCATACCTGCCAGACGGTCATGCCCTATGAGGGCTATGTGAAGCTGGCTGAAAAACTCAGCGGCGTGGTACCGGTACGCGGCCATGCCAAGGTAATGTTGGCCAACTCCGGTGCGGAAGCCCTGGAAAACGCCATGAAGATTGCCCGTGCGGCAACTGGCAAGACCAACGTAATCTGCTTTGACGGCGGTTATCACGGCCGTACCTTCTACACCATGGCGATGAACGGCAAGGCGGCCCCTTATCAGACAGACTTCGGTCCCATGCCTGGTACCGTCTACCGTGCCCCCTATCCCGTGCCTTATCACGGGGTCAGCGAAGACGAAGCGTTGCGTGGCCTGAAGATGGCCATGAAGGCGGACTCCCCGGCCCACAACACGGCTGCGATCGTCATCGAGCCGGTTCTGGGTGAGGGCGGCTTCTACGCGGCACCGACCAGTTTCCTCAAGGAAATCCGCAAGATCTGCGATGAAAACGACATCCTGATGGTTGTGGATGAAGTCCAGAGCGGCTTTGGCCGGACCGGCAAGATGTTTGCCATCGAGCACAGTGGCGTTGAGCCGGATCTGATGACCATGGCGAAGAGTATGGCCGATGGCATGCCGATATCCGCAATCGTCGGCACCGACAAGTATATGGATGCTTCTGGCCCGAACTCGCTGGGCGGCACCTATACGGGTAGCCCGACAGCCTGTGCCGCAGCACTGGCCGTGTTTGATGTGTTCAAGGAAGAGGATATCCTCAGCAAATCCCAGGCGCTGGGCGAGAAGCTCAAGCAGCGCTTCGGCCAGTGGCAGGAACAGTTTGCCCATGTCGACAACGTCCGAAATCTCGGACCCATGGCAGCGTTCGAACTGGTGGAAAGCAAAGAAAGCCGGACACCGAAGCCGGAACTGGCGGCGGCGGTAACCAAAAAAGCGAAGGAGAAGGGACTGATTCTTCTGAGCTGTGGCATGTACGGCAACACATTGCGCTTCCTGATGCCGGTCACCATCGAAGATGATGTACTGGAAGAAGGGTTGGCAATTGTGGAAGAGAGCCTCAAGGAAGTTGGTGCCTGATCGGCACTGAGCTTCGTGAGGAGTCAGAGAAGCCGGGCACGAGCCCGGCTTTTTTATGTCCGGGGCTGCTTCGGGGTAACCCTGATCACTGGCGTTCAGACCACCGAATGTGACCTCTCACTATACCCTTCCTACCACTACGCCCCTTTTAATCCTTATGAGGATGTTTTGGCCAATTGTTGATCACTGCATGTTGTCTGTTAGCAGGTGAGAAACGTCGACTGACGCTCTCGTGCCTGTTCGATGCACCAAAACAAAGACAATACAGGAGCATGCAATGATTCAATTACCTCGGTTTATCGTCGGCGCCGCTCTTGGCGCGATCATGACCACCCTGCCGATGAAACAGGCCCAGGCAGGGGTGTTTGTCCATCTTTTCGAATGGAAGTGGAGTGATGTTGCCCAGGAGTGTGAGAATTTCCTGGGGCCAAAGGGATTCAGCGCGGTGCAGGTATCGCCCCCTCAGGAACATATCCAGGGTGGCGCCTGGTGGACCCGGTATCAGCCTGTCAGTTATCAGTTAAATAGCCGCAGTGGCGATTCCAGCGCTTTTTCGGATATGATCCAGCGCTGCAACGCCGCCGGGGTTGACGTCTACGCTGATGCGGTCATCAATCATATGGCCAATGGGTCCGGGACCGGGACGGCTGGATCCTACTACGATTCCGGTTCGTTCAGTTTTCCGGTCTACAGTGGTAACGATTTCCATACGCCCTGTGGTATCAATCCCGAGGATTATGGAACCGACGCCTGGCGGGTTCGGAATTGCCAGTTGGTGGGCCTCCCAGACCTGGATACCAATGCGGCCTACGTTCAGAACACCATAGCCGGTTATCTGAATCACCTGACCTCTCTCGGTGTGAAAGGCATCCGGATTGATGCAGCGAAGCATATGGCGCCCGGGGACATCAGCGGGATCCTTTCGAGAGTGAACGAGCCGTTATATGTGTTCCAGGAAGTGATTGACCTTGGCGGGGAAGCGGTGAGTGCTGGGGAATACACCGGCACTTCCGATGTCACCGAGTTCCGGTACAGCTCTTCTATTGGCAATGTGTTTAAAAATCAGAAACTTGCCTACCTGAACAGTTTTGGAGAGAGCTGGGGCTTTCTGGCCGGAGGTAACGCCGTCGTGTTTACCGACAATCATGACAACCAGCGCGGCCATGGTGCCGGTGGCAGTAATGTGGTGACCTACAAAGACGGCAGTCTGTATAACCTCGCCAATGTGTTCATGCTGGCGTGGCCTTACGGCTACCCGAAGGTGATGTCCAGCTATGGGTTTTCCAATGGTGATCAGGGCCCGCCTGCCCAGTCGGTTTATCAGAATGGCAGCGCTGAATGTGGCGGCGCCTGGATATGTGAGCACCGCTGGGATTCCATTGCCAATATGGTGGCGTTTCGTAACATGACTGATGGAACTGGCGTCTCGGGATGGTGGGACAACGGCAACAATCAGATAGCCTTCAACCGTGGCGATAAAGGCTTTGTGGCGATTAACCGGGAAGGGGCCAACCTGGCCCGCACGTTCAGCACTTTCCTGCCCGATGGCAACTATCGGAACGTCGCGGGTGATGGCAGGTGTGTCACTGTCCAGGGTGGGCAGGTTACGCTGGATATTCCGGCAATGCAGGCTGCAGCCCTGCATGTTGGCGCGGATTGCAACGGGGATAGTGGAGACAACAACTCAGGCAACGACAACGCCGGGGATACTGACAAGGTATCGGTTACCTTTCAGTGCGCCAACGGGATAACCAATTGGGGACAGAGCGTCTATATCACTGGGAATAACAGTGACTTAGGTAACTGGTCGCCGGCCAGTGCCCGGAAACTCGATGCCTCCAACTATCCCACCTGGGCCGGCACCTTTGACATACCCGCCGACAGCAGCGTCGAATGGAAGTGTATCAAGCGCAGTGAATCCGATGCTTCGGCGCAACTGGAATGGCAATCCGGAGCAAACAACAGTCTGCAAACCGGCGGTTCTGGGTCGTCCATGACCGCCCAGGGAGGCTTCTGACAGCGGTTACGTCCGAGCTCGGATTCGTCGTATACTGCCGGGAGTTTTCCGGCAGTGCCGTTCGGCCTGCTACAGTTTCACCAACCAGGCTAGAACATGACGTCTCCGAGCTCCGTGAACAGACCGGACCACAAACCAAGACCCTGGGTCGATTTGCTGGTCAGCATTATCATTCCCTCCGTGATCCTGATGAAGTTCAGTGGCGAGGAGCACCTGGGCAACGTCAACGCGCTGCTCATAGGCCTCGCATTCCCTCTGGGCTGGGGCCTGTTTGAACTGATCAAATACCGGAAGAAAAACTTTATTGCAGTACTCGGTCTGGTCAGCGTGGGCTTGACCGGTGGCATTGGTCTGCTGGAACTGGATGCCGGCTGGCTGGCCATCAAGGAGGCCGCGATTCCCGCAATCATTGGCTTGGCGGTACTGGCCTCCACTAAAACCAAGTATCCGCTGGTACGCACGCTATTGTATAACCCCAGTGTTCTGGATGTGGATAAGATCCACAAGACGCTTGAGGAACACGACCGGGTGGAGGAGTTCGAAGCACGTCTTCTGAAAGCCAGCTACTTCTTCGCCGGCACCTTCCTGTTCTCATCGATCATGAACTATGTGCTGGCCAAATGGATTGTTGTCAGCCCATCCGGCACCCAGGCGTTCAATGAGGAGCTCGGCCGGATGACCCTGGTGAGCTATCCCATGATCGCGATTCCTTCGATGATCATGATGATGCTGATTTTCTATTACCTTTGGCGAACCATTCGTCGACTGACCGGTTACACCCTGGAAGAGGTAATGGCGCCGCATCTGGCGGAAAAAGAGAAGGAAAGGAACAAGTCCTCCGAATCCACTACCGGGAAATAGCGCTCCAGACGGTTTTCTTTGAGGCCGGGCATAAAAAAAGCGGCGGAGGTTTAAAGCCTCCGCCGCTTTTTTTCACCTGGAGCGCCTGTTGATCAGATGTCCAGGTTGGTCACTTCCAGTGCGTTGGTCTGGATGAAGTCGCGACGGGGCTCAACATCGTCACCCATAAGGGTCGTAAAGATCTGGTCGGCCGCAATGGCATCTTCGATCGTTACTTTCATCATCCGACGGGTCTCCGGATCCATGGTGGTTTCCCACAGCTGTTCCGGGTTCATCTCGCCCAGCCCTTTGTAGCGCTGGATGTTCAGGCCACGCTGGGCCTCTTTCATCAGCCAGTCCAGGGCGCCTTCAAAGGACAGAACCGGCTGCTTGCGCTCACCACGCTGGATAAAGGCGCCTTCTTCAATCAGACCATCCAGAGTCTCACCCATCCGGGCTATGGCCGCGTACGAGGACGATTCAAAGAACTCATGGCTGAACACATGCTCGTAAGGAATGCCATGAACATAGATCGTGACTTTCGGGAGGAACAGACCCCGTTCAGTATCCTTGGTCACCGAGAAGGTGTACTTGGTCCCGGTGCGAGTGTCCAGATCCAGACCATCACCCAGGCGCGCTACCCAACGTGCCACTTCTGCTTCTTCTTTCAGGTGCTCAGGCTTGAGCGTGACATTCTGAAGCATCTGCTCCAGCACCTTGGCTGGGTAGGCCCGTGACAGGCGACCAATCATGTTCATGACGGCCTGGTAGTCCTTGACCATGGTTTCCAGCGCAGAATCCTTGATGGCCGGAGCCTCGGGGTTCACAAAGAGCTGGGCGCCTTCCAGTGCGGTCTGGGTAAGGTAGGCTTCCTTGGCTTTCTCATCCTTCAGGTATTGCTCCTGCTTGCCACGCTTGACCTTGTACAGCGGTGGCATCGCGATAAAGACGTGGCCACGCTCAATGATCTCGCGCATCTGACGGAACAGGAAGGTCAGCAGCAGGGTCCGGATGTGGGACCCGTCCACGTCCGCATCCGTCATGATAATAATGGAGTGGTAACGCAGCTTGTCCGGATTGAACTCTTCCCGTCCAATGCCGCACCCCAGTGCCGTAATCAGGGTGCCCACTTCCGCAGAAGAGAGCATCTTGTCAAAGCGCGCTTTTTCCACGTTCAGGATCTTACCCTTCAACGGGAGGATGGCCTGGGTTTTACGATCGCGGCCCTGTTTTGCGCTACCACCTGCCGAGTCACCCTCCACAATGTAAAGTTCGGAGAGGGCGGGGTCTTTCTCCTGGCAGTCCGCCAGTTTTCCGGGCAGGCCGGCAATGTCCAGGGCGCCTTTTCGGCGGGTCATGTCCCGCGCTTTCCGGGCGGCTTCACGGGCCCGTGCAGCCTCGATCATCTTGTTAACGATCAGCTTGGCTTCGTTCGGCTGCTCTTGCAGGTACTCCGCAAAGCTCTGGTACAGCTCCTGCTCGACCGCGGTTTTCACCTCGGAAGACACCAGCTTGTCCTTGGTCTGGGAGGAGAACTTCGGATCCGGAACCTTGACGCTGATGATGGCGGTCAGGCCTTCACGGGCATCGTCGCCTGATGTGGCAACTTTTGCTTTCTTGCCCAGACCTTCCTGCTCAATGTAGTTGTTGAGAGAACGGGTCAGGGCGGCGCGGAAACCGGCGAGGTGGGTACCACCGTCCCGCTGGGGAATGTTGTTGGTGAAGCAGTAGATATTCTCCTGGAAGGCGTCATTCCACTGCATGGACACTTCCACCGCAATCCCGTCTTCGCGTTCGCGGTTGAAGTGGAACACCCGGTTGATCGGCGTCTTGTTGGCGTTCAAATGCTCAACAAAGGCTCGCAGGCCACCTTCGTATTCAAAGACTTCTTCCTTGCCAGAGCGTTCGTCGGTCAGACGGATTCGCACACCACTGTTCAGAAAGGCCAGCTCGCGAAGGCGCTTAGCGAGAATGTCGTAATGGAATTCGATGTGGGTAAAGGTTTCCGGCGACGGAATGAAGTGCACCTTGGTGCCGGAGGCATCGGTTTCACCAACCGCCGCAAGAGGCGCGTTGGGAACACCGTGAGTGTAAGTCTGCTCGTAGACCTTGTTGTCGCGACGGATAGTCAGGGTCAGAGTAGAGGACAGTGCGTTCACTACAGAAACACCAACGCCGTGCAGACCACCAGACACTTTGTAGGAGTTATCGTCGAATTTACCACCGGCGTGCAGCACGGTCATGATAACTTCCGCGGCGGAAACGCCTTCCTCTTCGTGCAGATCCACCGGAATTCCACGGCCGTTATCCTTGACCGTCACCGACTCGTCCGGGTGAATAATCACACCGATCTCTGAGCAGTAGCCCGCGAGCGCTTCATCGATGGAGTTATCCACCAACTCAAAGACCATGTGGTGCAGGCCGGTACCATCATCGGTATCCCCGATGTACATGCCTGGCCGCTTTCGCACCGCATCCAGTCCTTTCAAGACTTTGATACTGGAGGAATTGTAGTTCGATTCACTCATTCGGAAACTCCTGAAGCGTGATAGGCCGGGGCTGTCTGATTCGTCGCACCGGTCTTATTCTTCCGTCAATTTGCCATGTTCCACGTGGAACAATCTGTAATCCGGTGCCTTACCGTCGGGCCAGAGCTGCTCCACCTGGGGACGCTCGATAGACGTAATAAACACCTGACAACGTAATGCCTGCAACCTGCTGGCGAGCATGGCCCGATGCCCCTCATCCAGTTCGGCGTTGATGTCGTCCAGCAAAAACGTCACCTGCTTGCCCATGTCACTCAACACCATGCCTTGGGCAATCTTCATCAAAATCACCAGGGTTTTCTGCTGGCCCCGGGAGAAGGTTTCGGCAACAGGCCTGCCCTGAAACTTCAACCGGATGTCCGCCCGGTTCGGACCATACAGCGTGTGTCCAACCTTTCGCTCCTGCTCCCGGTGGTCTGCAAGCAATTCCACCAGTGGACGAGTGACATCCCAGCCCGGGTAGTATTCCAGCTTGAGTCCTTCGGTCCAGGGTACTTCTACTTCCCCAACCAGCTTTTCAAAAGCCGCCTTGAACCGGTCAAAGGTGCCGGAACGAGCCTCGGTAATACGCTCACTCAGGGTAGCGTACTGATGGTCCCAGACCCGCATTAAAGCTTCTTCTAGTCTACCATTTCTCAGCGTTTGATTCCGCTGTGATGTGACTCTCTGGCATTGCTGCCACACAGAACCGAACGAAGGTTCCACGTGGAACACTAACCAATCCAGAAACTGCCGGCGCTTACCCGGCCCGCCCGCAACCACATCAAACACACCAGGGTCTATCACCGATACCGGAAGATGTTTTGCAAGACCGGACAAGCTGCGAACCGCTTCGCCATCCACCCGCAACACCGTTTCCTTCTGCCCCACATCCCGGGCAATTCCAAGCCGATGCACTAGTTCAGAGTCATTCCCCTGGTTGTTTCCCTCGAGACCATGATCCAGACCGCCGAACACCGTGAGTCGCTGCTGGCCATGACTGACCACCGCCTGGTGTCGATTCACTCGAAAGGAGCGCCCCAATCCCAGGTAACCGATCGCTTCCAAAACACTGGTTTTACCGCTGCCGTTTTCTCCATAGAGCAAATTGAAGGAAGGCGAAAAACTGACAGGCGCAGGCGACAGATTGCGGAAATTTTCAGTCTGGAATTTTACAAGCGCCATAGAAAAGCAAACTCGAGGGGGAGGGGAAGGAACCGGAACACGCGTAGAACGAAAAAGGCAGCGTTACCTCCCTTGAGTAACGCTGCCCTAGTGTACAAAAGCCACTCGCTCAAGGCGACAGCCTTAGTGGAGCATATTCAACCGTTCGTCCATAAACACATCCATTTCCGGAGCCAGGATGTGAACGTAGCGATCGAAATACAGGAACTGTTTCAACAACAGGGCGAACTCCCTGGGGAAATGCAGGCCGTGGCTTTCACCGATCTTAACCATGTCCATGAGAATGTGATTAACATCGTCCTCCGCCTGGTCCGCCTCATAGGGCACTTCATCCGGTACCATCTTGTCCATCTGCTGATACAGTCTTCTCAGATCCCCGGCGAGGTCTTCAACCCGAACCGTCTGTCGCGTAATGCCAATACGTATCATGGCATCGGCCATCCCCTCAAAATTGCCGACCATGACCGCCGAAATAAAGTCACTGACAGCCTGCCAGGTGTCCGGTTTGATCCGACCGACAATCCCGAAATCAATAAAACCGACCCGGCCATCCTTCAGAACCATCAAGTTACCCGCATGGACATCCGCGTGGAAAAATTCGCACTGGGTCAGGCTGGCAAACCAGGTGTTCATGGCGGTGATCAGAGTGCGCTCCGGATCGCGGGCGTAGCCGCGAATACTTTCCAGATCCGTCAGGGAAACACCGTGGAAGCGTTCCATGGTCAAAATCCGGCGAGTGCTGCAGTGCTCGAACACCCTCGGCACCGCCGCATCTTCGTTATGAGTGTCGTGCAGGAAATCCCGAAACACCTTCAGGTTGTTAGCTTCCTTGATAAAGTCACACTCTTCCATCATGGTCCGCTGGATTTCCTCCACAATACCGGACATGGAAGTCCAGGACAGTTTCGGCGCCAGGGTTTCAAGAATGCGGGCAGACAGATACAGAAAGTTCAGATCCGTCAGCAGAATGTTCTCCACCCCCGGCTTCTGGACCTTGATCACCACCTCTTCACCTGTCACCAATCGGGCGGCGTGAACCTGGGCAATCGAGGCCGACGCCAGCGCCACCGGATCAATTTCCGCATAAACTTCATCCAGCGGTCGACCCAGTTCCTCCCGGATGATCTTCTTGATCACACCAAAGGGCAGGTTAGGGGTCTTATCGAGACAGTACTGGAATTCCTCCACATACTCCTTGGGGAAAAACGTGGGAGAGCTGGCAATAAACTGACCCAGCTTGATGTAGGTCGCACCCAGTGATTCAAACGTCTGCCTTAACAGCCTCGGCGTGGGAGGCCGATCCCCCCGCAGCCAATTGATCCCGGTGCGCCCGAGTACCGACACAGTCTGGCCAATCCGGAAGGCGCCTTTGATTCCATTCGTTACGGTACCCATCAATCGATTCTCCTCCTATAGCCTCATGGGCATGACGACATAGAGGCAGCGGTTATCATTTTGCGCCTCGATCAACGCACTGCTGTTCGGGTTGGACAGGGTAATCTTTACCTGATCCTCATCCAGCGCGTTCATGACATCCACCAGATAGCCTACATTAAACCCGATCTGGAGTGATTCGCCCTGATAGTCCACCGGCAGCGCGTCTTCGGCCTGTTCCTGGTCGGGGTTGTTGGCAAACACCTGGAGCTCATTGGATGCCAGGTTCAGTCGCACACCCCGGATATTCTCATGCGACAGAATCCCTGCACGCTGGAGGGTATTCTTCAGCGTCGCGCGATCGGCCAGAACTACCTTGTCGCCACCACGGGGAATAACTCGGTTGTAATCGGGGAATTTGCCCTCGATGAGCTTCGACGTGAAGGTATAGGACCCAACCGTCGCCCGTAGATGATTGTCACCAATAACCAGAGTAACCGGTGTTTCCACATCATCAAGCAGACGGGAAAGCTCCAGAACCCCTTTGCGCGGGACAATTACCTGTCGCAACTCCGGGCAATTGGTTGCCAGTTCCAAGTGTGCCATGGCCAGTCGGTGACCGTCGGTGGCCACCGTCCGAACGTGGTCCTTGTCCACTTCCAGCAACAGGCCGTTCAGGTAGTAACGAACATCCTGCTGGGCCATGGCGAAAGCCGTTGCATCCAGCATCCGGCCAAGTTCTTTCTGGGGCAGCTCCAGACGGAAGCTCTCGTCTTCGTCTTCCACATTCGGAAAATGTTCGGCCGGCAGTGTGGATAAGGTGAAATGGCTGGCGCCACAGCGCAGATGCAACCGATCGCCTTCAAGGGACAACTCCATTGGCGCTTCATCACCAAGGGCCCGGGAGATATCGGAGAGCTTGCGGGCCGGTACGGTAATCCGCCCGGGCTGATCCACATGTACCGGTGTTACCCGCGCCACCAGTTCCACTTCCATGTTGGTACCGGTCAAGGTCAGGGTATTGTCCTCGGCCACCAGCAACACGTTGGACAGCACGGGCATGGTCTGTTTCTTTTCCACCACGCCGGCAATACTTTGCAGCGGGGTAAGCAGGGATTCACGGCTGATCGTCAGTTTCATGGCACTCAGCTTTCTTTATGTTGGAAGGGTGAATGTTATTCGCCAACGCCCTGCATCAGGTGGTCAGCAGTCTCATAAAATTCTGATAATCCTCGCGGATGCCCGGATCAGTCTCCTGCAGTTCCACGATTTTCTTGCACGCATGCAACACGGTGGTATGGTCGCGACCGCCAAACGCGTCGCCAATCTCCGGCAGACTGTGATTGGTCAGTTCCTTCGACAGCGCCATGGCCACCTGCCGGGGCCGGGTGACCGTTCGTGTTCGACGCTTGGAGAGCAGATCGGCCACCTTGATCTTGTAGTACTCCGCCACCGTGCGCTGAATATTATCGATGCTCACCTGCTTCTCGTGCAGCGCCAACAGGTCTTTCAGGCTTTCACGGATAAACGGTGGGGTGATTTCCGAACCGGTGAAGTGAGCATTCGCTATCACCAGGCGCAGCGCTCCTTCAAGCTCCCGGACATTGGAACGAATCTTCTGGGCAATAAAGAAAGCCGCTTCGCTGCTAAGCTTCACATTGGCCTGGTCGGCCTTCTTCATCAGAATCGCGACCCGCGTTTCCAGTTCCGGTGGCTCAACCATCACAGTCAGGCCCCAGCCAAACCGGGATTTGAGCCGCTCTTCCATGTCGACAATTTCTTTCGGGAAACGGTCACAGGTCACGATAACCTGCTGCCCCCCCTCCAACAAAGCATTGAAGGTGTGGAAGAATTCTTCCTGGGAGCGCTCCTTACGGGCAAAGAACTGGATATCGTCGATCAACAGGGCATCCACCGACCGGTAGTAGCGCTTGAACTCATTGATCGCATTCAGCTGCAGCGCCTTCACCATGTCTGCCACAAACCGTTCCGAACGGAGATAAGCCACTTTGGCTTTGGGATTTCGACGGACAATTTCATTTCCGATGGCGTGCATCAGGTGTGTTTTACCAAGACCAACACCGCCATACAGAAACAATGGATTGTAGGCACCACCCGGATTCTCGGCCACTTGCATGGAGGCGGCACGTGCCAGTTGGTTGGATTTACCTTCAACGAAGGTTTCGAAAGTAAATCCCTCATTCAGGAAGCTCTGGTGCTTGATATCACCTTCCACCTGGACTGGGCGCCGCTCATTACCGCTTTTCGGCCGAACAGAGGGAGAACCGGCTACGGTGGCAGCCACACCCTTCTCTTCTTCCGTAACCCGGCTGCCAGCTTCTTCGTGGACCTGTCCATTAACAGGCGCCGGTGCTTCCGAGCGTTTGACAGGTTCATCTTCGCGGGGTGCCGACCCCACTTTCATATTGACCCGGGGAGCCTGCCCGCCGTTCAGATCCTTAAGCACCTCTTCGATGCGCCTCAGATACTTTTCATTAACCCAATCCATTACGAAACGGTTGGGCGCGAACAACATCAATTGCCCCTCCCGATGATCGGATTGCAGGGGCCTGAGCCAGGTATTGAACTGTTGTGCGGGAAACTCGTCCCGGAGTACTTCAAGACATTGATGCCACATACTGTTTGGCACGACAGCCTGCTCCCGATAACCCTGAAATGTCTCTGAACGGACAAGGGACTTCCTGTCCAGTGAGATGACCCCGGATTCTAACCCGACCGGCCTGTCAGTGAAAGAGCCAAAGCCGGTTCATGAACAGCCTGTGGAAATTAATCTCCTTAAATTTCAAATTGTTACAAACTTACCTACAACCTTGTGTACAGAAGATATCTTCTTGAGAAGTTACCCACAGCCCTGTGTGTACAGGCCGGGTTTAACCCTGTGAGGAACCCCGGGACGCAAACGGGGATAACTTCAGTGAATCCACCAAACCCGACTTACCCACATTCCGCCCTGCGATCGTCCACAGAACTCAGGCCACCTTATCAATACCCTTATAAACCTTTCAGTGATCTGTTTTTTAATAATTTTTTTGGCTTATCCACAAAAACCCTCGATGCTAATAACAGTAATAATTAATCCTTAAAAGAATTCTAAAAAGACTTACTGAATTTATTACCTGGGCAAGGCGTTGCGGAATTACCAGCATGCGCACAACCCACTAGCAATAAGCATTGAATTCCCACCGGTATTTGCATAGAATGCCGCTCCTGTTTTGGCTGTTCATTTTCCAGCCAGTTACTGAATTTCCAACTTACGAATTGTGAGATCATCACCATGAAAAGAACGTTTCAACCAAGCGTCCTGAAGCGTAAGCGCGTTCACGGTTTCCGTGCCCGTATGGCCACTGCCAACGGTCGCAAGGTTATTTCCCGTCGTCGTGCCAAGGGCCGCGCACGTCTGTCCGCGTAAGCTCTGATTGCCTCATGAAGGCTTTGGATTTCCCGAAATCACATCGTCTCCTGCGACCAGCTGATTACGGCAAAGTCTTCAACGACGTGCAGCTGAAGGTTCCACACCGGAATTTTCTGATCCTGGCAACACCGAACAACCTCGGTCACGCCAGGATCGGTTTGATCTTCTCAAAGAAGAACCTGAAGCTTGCTGTCCAGCGAAACCGGGTTAAACGCCAGGTCAGAGAAAGCTTCCGGCACCAGACGGATCTACCCGGTCTCGACCTGGTAGTTCTGGGACGCCAAGGGCTGGTTTCCCTGGACAACCCGTCGCTGAGGACGTCCATGGACGATCTCTGGCGACGTCTCAAGAAAAAGTACGCTCAATCTCAGCCATCTTTGGCAGCGACATCAGAGACTGCCGGTCGAGGAACGGGTTAATGCGTAAGCTCCTGCTTCTGCCCATCCGCTTCTACCAGTACGCAATCAGTCCACTGATGGCTAGCCACTGCCGCCACTACCCCACCTGCTCACAATACGCCGTTGAAGCCATAACTCACCATGGCGCGCTTAAAGGATTATTTCTCGCAATCCGGCGTCTGTTAAGGTGTCATCCCTGGGCGGAAGGCGGTTATGATCCAGTACCGGGAACCGCAGACCCCCGGAGTCAGAAAGCCGTCGCAAACTGCGTACACGCTGATCATTCCCACACAACAACCCAGACCAGACAGTAACTCTATGGATATTCAACGCATCGTATTATTTGCCGGCCTGGCTATTGTCAGTTATCTGATGGTGCTTGCCTGGAATGAGGACTACCATCAGCAGCCGCAGACGGCTCAAGTCGCTGAATCCCAGCCTTCACAGTCGAACGGCAGCATAGCCGGTTCAGACGATATGGTGCTCCCGGAAGACAATACAGCGCAGGTGGACGGTGATGGCGAATTCACGACTCCGGAAACGGGACAGGCTGTAGTCAGCTCAACGGTAAACAACACCACGGTCAGTGATCAGTTCATCACTGTTCGCACCGATGTGTACGATCTGCAGATTGATCGGGTGAGTGGCAACGTCGTGAAGGCTCAGCTACTCAACTACGACAAGTCGCTTAACAGCAAAGAACCGCTCACACTCCTGAATAATACCCAGAACCGTCTTTACGTTCTGGAAAGCGGCCTGATCGGTCGTGATGGTCCTGACAGCCGTAAGAACGGCTCCGCTCCCGTCTACAGTGCCGAAGCCTCCAGCTATGAGCTGGCTGAAGGTAACAAACAACTTCAGGTTGACCTGACTTACACCACCGATAACGGAGTCAAGATCACCAAGCGCTATCTGTTCGAGCGCAACAGCTATGAGATTGGCGTCAAGTACCTGGTGAACAACCAGTCCAGTGACAATTGGCAGGCCAATTTCACCGGCAAGATCGTCCGTGACCAGTCTCCGGACCCGACCTCCCAGACCAGCATGGGCATCCAGGCATTTCTTGGGCTGGTGATCAGCTCACCTGAAGATCCGTACGAGAAGTTTGATTTCAGCGACCTGCAGGAAACCCAGATCAACCAGTCGGTTACCAACGGTTGGCTGGCATTCCTCCAGCATTACTTCCTGTCTGCCTGGGTACCCGAGCGGGACATCCCGGCCCAGTTCCAGACCACGCGTCGTGGCAACAACTATGTAATGGGGTTTGTCTACCCGGCAACCAGCGTGGCGCCGGGTGAGACCGCCGAGGTTGGCGCCCGCGCCTACGTCGGTCCCAAGATTATTGATCGTCTCGAGAGCCTGGCGCCAAACCTTGACCGTACCGTTGATTTCGGCTGGTTGTTCTTCATCTCACTGCCATTGTTCATCATTCTGGAATGGTTCCATGGTCTGGTTGGCAACTGGGGCGTCGCCATCATTCTGCTGACGGTCCTGGTGAAGGCGGTGTTTTTCCATCTGTCCGCCACCAGTTACAAATCCATGGCCAAGATGCGCGCAGTCGCGCCGCAGCTGACCCGGCTAAAGGAACTGTACGGTGACGACCGACAGCGCATGTCCCAGGAAATGATGGCTCTGTACAAGCGGGAGAAGATCAATCCGCTCGGTGGCTGCTTGCCGATCCTGGTTCAGATGCCGGTCTTCATTTCCCTGTACTGGGTCCTGTTCGAAAGTGTTCAGCTGCGCCATGCGCCGTTCATGCTGTGGATTCAGGATCTGTCGGTGATGGATCCCTACTTCATCCTGCCGATCCTGATGGGTGCCAGCATGTTCCTGCAGATGAGCCTGAACCCGACGCCGCCGGACCCCATGCAGGCCAAGATCATGAAGATGATGCCGTTGATTTTCACAGTATTCTTCCTGTGGTTCCCGGCAGGTCTGGTTCTGTACTGGCTGGTGAACAACATTCTGTCCATTGCCCAGCAGTGGTACATTACCCGCAAGATCGAAACAGAAATGGCCGGCAAGAAGCACTGACCGGTGCCCTAACCGACCCGGCAAAGGCTCCTGTGTGGAGCCTTTGTTGTTTTCAGCCTGTGGAAAAAGCATGAGCCAGAGTTCTGACACCATCGCAGCCATTGCCACCGCGCCGGGACAGGCCGGTGTCGGCATTGTTCGCGTATCCGGACCGAGGGCCCGGGTCATAGCGCAGAAAATGCTTGGGTTTGAGCCAAAACCCCGATACGCCCATTACGGTCCCTTCCACGATGGCCAGGGTGAGCTGATTGATGAGGGTATTGGGCTGTTTTTCCCCAACCCGCACTCCTTCACAGGTGAGGATGTGTTCGAGCTTCAGGGTCACGGCGGTACCGTGATCCTCGATCTTCTGCTGCGGGAAGTGTGCAGCCAGGGGGCAAGACTGGCCCGCCCCGGTGAGTTTTCCGAGCGGGCGTTTCTGAACGACAAACTGGACCTGGCTCAGGCCGAGGCCATTGCCGATCTGATTGAAAGCAGCTCGGAACAGGCCGCCCGCTGTGCCGTTCGCTCCATGCAGGGCGTGTTCTCCAGACAGATAGAGGATCTGGTGGATGCGGTGACCCACTTGCGGATCTACGTTGAAGCGGCGATTGATTTTCCCGAGGAAGAGATTGATTTTCTGGCCGATGGCAAGGTGGCCAGTGATCTTCAGGACCTGCTGGACCGGCTCGAGAAAATCCTCGCGGAAGCCCAGCAGGGCACCATTCTGCGCGATGGTATGAAAGTGGTCATCGCCGGCAGGCCCAATGCCGGCAAATCCAGCCTGCTCAACGCCCTGGCCGGTCGCGAGGCTGCTATCGTCACCGCTATCGAGGGCACAACCCGGGATGTGCTGAGGGAACATATCCACATCGATGGTATGCCACTGCACATCATTGATACTGCAGGCCTGCGTGACAGCCCGGACGAAGTGGAACAGATTGGTATTGCCCGGGCCTGGGATGAAATCCGACAGGCTGATCGTATTCTTCTGATGGTGGATGCCACCACCACCGAGAAAACCAGTCCCCACGAAATTTGGCCGGATTTCATCGACCAGTTGCCGGCCAATGCGCCAGTCACTGTTATTCGCAACAAGGTGGATCTGTCCGGTGAAGCCGTTGGTATCACTGCTGAAGATCACCAGAGCGCCCCGGTTATCCGGTTGGCGGCCAAATCCGCCGAAGGGCTCGAAATCCTGAGGGACCATCTCAAGCAGTGCATGGGTTTTGCCAGCACCACTGAAGGTGGCTTCCTGGCCCGGCGCAGGCACCTGGATGCTTTGGAGCGGGCCCAGGCCCTGCTGATTCAGGGCCAGAGCCAGTTAGAGGGGTTTGGTGCCGGTGAGTTGCTGGCTGAGGATCTACGAGCAGCCCAGGACAGTCTGGGCGAGATCACCGGGCATCTTACGCCCGATGAGCTTTTGGGCAAGATCTTCAGCAGTTTCTGCATCGGGAAATAGGACTAACCGGTTTTCCGGCGTTCGTCGTCTGACACTGGTACCAGTGCTTCGGTGTTACTGCGATTGCCTAAAAAATCCGGCCGTGGTTTGTTGCCGCAGAATGGGGCCTGGAGCTGGTTTTCCACACTGTTATAGACGAAGAACAGATTGCTACGCGGCCAGGGCGACATATTGGCATTCGAGGCGTGGAGTGTGTTGCACTCAAAGATGATCAGCGAGCCGGCGGGACCGGTGGGGGCCTTGATGCCGTATTCGTCTGCCATGGCGGCAAGATCCCGATTGTTGGGAACACCCAGTTCCTGTTTTTTCAGGGATGACTGGTAGTTGTCTTCCGGGGTGCGGCCGACGCAAGGCACAAAGGTCTTGTGGGAACCGGGAATCAGCATCAATGGGCCGTTGAAGGGCGTGTTGTCGGTGAGGGCGATGGAAAAACTCACTGCCCGCATCCGTGGCATGCCGTCTTCGGCGTGCCAGGTTTCAAAATCGGAGTGCCAGTCAAAGCCCTTGCCGTGGAAGCCGGGTTTGAAGTTGATCCGGGATTGGTGGATATAGGCGTCGCTACCCAGAAGCTGGCGTACCATTGCCAGAATTTTCGGATCCCGGGTCAGACGGTCGAAGCGATCGGACAGTTCGTGAATGCCGAATATCGAGCGGATTTCCTGTTTGCCGGGCTCAGTGATGGTGCCCTCTGAGCGAAGGATGCTCTCATCGTCTTCGTAGGCGCGGAGATCCTCACGGAACTGACGAACGGTGTTCTGGTCGAGGAAGCTGTTGAACACAAGAAAGCCGTCGCGTTCATACTGTGCCAGCTCGGTTTCACTCAGTGGTCCATCGGTTCGGTGCGAACCGCTGCTGTGTACCACGGGGTCCTTGCGCTCAAAGCTTTTGGTCGGACGTTCCAGGCGGGTTGGATAAAAGTCGTCAGCACGAGTGTCCATATTCGAACCTCCTTCTTTTATTCACAATTCAAAGGTTTTTCATTTAATTCAGTAAGTTAATGTCTCCGAAGTGGAAATGCACCTGTGAAGTGGGGTCGGGCGGCAGTATTTCAAGGGCAAAAAAATCCCGGGCCTTGCCCGGGAGTAAGAGCTACCGGATGAGTCATCCGGTAAAGGCCAGATCCTCGGCATTCAGTTGCATCAGGTTTTTGCTGGGGCTGAGCATGCTGGCAGCGTGGCTCTGGGCCCGGGGCAGCAAGCGCTCGAAATAGAATTCGGTGGTGCCGAGTTTGGCCTGGTAAAAGCCCGCTGACTCTTCGCCCTCATTGTCGAGTTTATCCACAGCCACGGCAGCCTGGCGCAACCAGATATAGGCCATGGTGACGTAGCCGCTGTACATCAGGAAATCATACGCTGCAGAGCTCACCACATCCCGGTCCTTGCGGGCTGCGAGCATGATCCGGACCGTCAACAGGTTCCACTGGCCGGTCAGCTTGAGCAACTCAAGCGCCCAGGGTCGCAGACGTTTGTCAGTGAGGTGCTTGCGGGCAAAATTGGCAATCTTCAGGGTGAATTCGCGCACCGCGCCGCCCTGGGTCATCAGCAATACCTTCCGACCTAGAAGATCCAGTGCCTGGATACCCGTGGTGCCCTCGTAAAGTGTGGCGATGCGGGTATCCCGGACAATCTGTTCCATGCCATGTTCACGGATGTAACCGTGGCCCCCAAAGACCTGAACCCCCAGATTGGCCGCTTCGCAACCGAGTTCGGTCAGAAACCCTTTCAGGATCGGCGTCAGGAACCCCAGCTTGTCGTCGTATCTGTCCGCCTTTTTATCGTCGCCTTCAGTGAAGCCCTCCACCATGTGATCGGCCAGCCGGGCCGCGTAATACAGCATGGCCCGACCGCCCTCGGCGATGGCTTTCTGGGTCAGGAGCATCCGGCGCACATCGGCATGGTGAATCAGGCTATCGGCCACCTGATCCGGCTCTTTTTTACCCGAGAGTGCCCGCATGGAGCGTCGATCCTTGGCATAGGCCAGCGCCCACTGATAGGACAGTTCCGCTGGCCCGACACCCTGAATGGCAGTGCCGATCCGGGCAGTGTTCATGAAGGTGAACATGCAGTTGAGCCCTTCGTTCTCGGGCCCGATCAAGTAACCGGTGGCCCCGTCGAAATTGAGCACGCAGGTGGCCGAGGCCTTGATGCCCATTTTCTTTTCCAGACTGCCACAGACCACCGCGTTACGTGCACCCAGGCCACCCTGTTCGTCGGGCAGGAACTTGGGCACGATAAACAGGCTGATACCCCGGGTGCCCTTGGGAGCGTCCGGCAGACGAGCGAGGACAATGTGGACAATGTTCTCGGTCAGGTCGTGATCGCCGGAGGAAATGAAAATCTTGGTGCCCGACAGGCGATAGCTGCCGTCGGCCTGTGGTTCGGCCTTGGTTTTCACCTGGCCCAGATCGGTGCCGCACTGGGGTTCGGTCAGGCACATGGTGCCGGCCCAGCGGCCTTCGGTCAGAGGTGCAAGGTAGGTCTGCTTCTGTTCCTCGGAACCGTGCAGGAAAATGGTATTCATGGCGCCGAGGGACAGGCCGGGGTACATGGAGAAGGGCCAGTTGGCGGTGCCCATCATTTCCTGCTTCAGCAATCCCATGGACGCCGGCAGGCCCTGGCCGCCATATTCCTCGGGTGCTGACAGCCCCTGCCAGCCACCCATGGCGTATTGCTGGTAGGCTTCGCGGTAACCGGCGGGCGTGGTGACCTCACCGTTCTCGAGTTTGCAGCCTTCCTCGTCGCCGGAGAGATAGAGTGGGCTCAGTACTTCCTCACAGAATTTTGCGCATTCGCTGAGAATCGCATCCACGATATCCGGTGTGGCGTTTTCACCGCTGGCCAGGGTGGCGTAATGGCCCGGGTAGTCGAACACTTCGTTCAGCAGAAATTTCATGTCGCGCAGGGGCGCCTTGTAAACCGGCATAGCGGAATCCTCTGTCTCTTTCTCGGTATCTCAGGTGGGCAATCTCTGCCCATTACCCGCTGTTTTACGCCAATAGCCGGGCACTGCCATTGACGAAAAGCGCTCAGCGGACTGTCAGAATGGACAATTGGCCGAAATGACGTAGCCAGACTCCGGCCATTCCTGTTGCTGATCGCTAGAGTCGATTGAGACGTATTTAATTGTTTGTAGATCCGCAATAAACCTGTTCGGAGAGTGTAAAAGTCATGCAAAGCCTGTTAACTGAGATATCGAAACGTCTGTCGACACCTATACTCTGGGTACTGGCTTCGGCACTGTTGCTCAGTGGCTGTGCCAGCCCCTCCCTTGAGGACTACGCAGACCGCACGCCCGAGCTGGTTCCTGAAGAGTTTTTCACCGGCGAACTTTCCGCCCGGGGAGTGGTCAAGAATTTCTCCGGTGAGGTGATCCGCACCTTCGATGCGGACATCAGCGCGTCGTGGGACGATGAGGGTGTGGGCACCCTGGATGAGGTGTTCCGCTTCGATGACGGCGAGGTGCAGACGCGGGTCTGGACCCTGACGCCGATCGACGAGGGGTATCATGCTGATGCCGGCGATGTGGTTGAACCAGGAACCATGCGCTGGAGCGGCAACGCCATTCATATGAATTACGTTCTCCGCGTGGCCTACGGTGACGGTACCCTGGATGTGCGGATGGACGACTGGATGTACCTGATTACGCCCGACACGCTGATCAACCAGACCACTATGAGCAAGTGGGGCATCGACGTGGGTGAAGTAGTACTGGTGATCCAGAAAAAAGATCAGACGACTAACTAAAACCCGGAATAGCTGGAAGTCCTATGTGGAAACAGTGGTTGATTGCGTTGGTACTGGTGGCAGTGGCTATCGGCGGTGCCTTTGTGTACCAGAATCTGGATGAGGGTACTGCCGCTCAGAGCGGTGGTGAGCGTCCTGCCAGTGCTGTCAACACGCTTCTTCCGAAGATGGAGATGGTGCGGGATGTGGTCAACGCCGTTGGCAGTCTGAAAGCCCTGAATGCTGTGGAGTTGACCACGGAAGTCAGTGGCCGGGTGGTGGAACTGAATCTGGAAACCGGCCGCCGGGTAGAGCAGGGTGATGTGCTTTTACGACTTGACGATCGCCAGGCCAGGGCGGACCTGCAGGTGATCGAGGCTCAATTGGCGGATGCCCGCCGGCAACTCGAAAGAGCACAGCGGTTGCGTTCCAATAACAGTATTTCCCAGTCCCAGGTGGATGAGCTCAGAACGGCCGTCGATGTGGCGGAGGCGCAGAGACAGTCGGCAAGGGTCCGTCTGGAAAACCACCGCATTGAGGCGCCGTTCACCGGTGTGGTTGGGCTCAGTGATATCAGCGTTGGGGCCTATATCACTGCCGGAACCTCGGTGACCACTCTGGATACCACTGACCGCATGGAACTTGGTTTTTCCATTCCGGAACGTTTTCTGGGGCAGGTAAGTCTTGGACAACAGGTTCGAGGGGTGTCGCCCGCCTATCCGGACCAGGCGTTTTCCGGCCAGTTGGTTGAGCTCGGTTCGCGCGTCAGTGAACTGAGCAGGTCATTGCCCGTGCGGGCATTGATCGATAATCCGGATGGCCTGCTCCGTCCGGGGCAGTTCATGTCTGCGACGCTGACGCTTCGGGAACGGCAAGCACTGGTGATCCCCGAACAGGCGGTGATGATCCGCGGTGACGAACAGTATGTGTTTGTCGCTGAAGACGGTGTCGCCAGGCGTGTTTCGGTCAACCTGGGGTCGCGCATGCCCGGTTTTGTCGAGGTTTCGAAGGGTTTGAGCCAGGACGATCCTGTTATCGTGACCGGTCAGGATCGCCTGAGCAGCGGCGACCGGGTCCGGGTACTTGAAAATGACAAGGCCATCCCCGAGAACCGTTTTATTTCGGCCCGGGAGTCGTAACCGGTGGTCCTTTCTGACGTTTCCATCAAGCGGCCGGTATTCGCAACGGTTCTCAGCCTCCTGATCGTGGTGTTCGGGCTGGCAGCCCTGTTGGGCCTGCCAGTGCGGGAATACCCGGATATCGACCCACCGGTCGTTTCCATATCCACCGATTACACCGGCGCGGCGGCTGAAGTGGTGGATACCCAGATTACCCAGGTGATCGAGGGCGCCATCAGTGGCATCGAGGGTATTCGCTCCATCGAATCCTCCACCGAGCAGGGCGAATCCCGAACCAGCATCGAATTCACCACGGCCCGGGATGTGGATATTGCCGCCAATGATGTCCGTGATGCGGTGTCCCGTGTCGCCAACCAGCTGCCGGATGAGGCCGATCCGCCTGTTGTCCGTAAGGCGGATTCCGATGCCCGCCCGATGATGTGGGTGACCCTGCGCAGTGATGTCTGGGACAGTGCCGAGCTCAGCGACTTTGCTGACCGGGTTCTGGCGGATCGTCTGTCGGTGCTCGACGGTGTTGCCGATGTGCGTATTGGTGGCGAACGGCGCTACGCCATTCGGGTGTGGCTGGATCGTGAGCGGCTTGCGGCCCGGGATATCACCGTGGCGGAAGTTGAACGGGCCCTGCGGGCCAACAACGTGGAGTTGCCGGCCGGATCGGTGGATTCCTCCACCCGCAACTTCACGGTTCGTGCCGAAGGCCGGCTGTCGAATGTGGAAGAGTTCCGCGAGCTGGTGATTCGACGGGATGGCAATGATCTGTTGCGGCTCGGGGAAGTGGCCAATGTCCAGATGGGCGTGGAGTCGGATGTCAGCCGCCTGCGCGCCAACGGCCAGACCGCCATCGGCATGGGGATTATTCGCCAGTCCAAGGCCAACACCGTGGCTGTTTCGGATGCGGTCCGTGCCGAGCTGGAGAAAATCCGCGAAACCCTGCCGCCGGAAGTCACCATCGCGGAAAGCTACGACGAATCCATCTTCATTCGTGCCTCGATCAAGGAAGTGGTCACCACCCTGGCCATCGCGGTGTCCCTGGTTATCCTGGTGATTTTCCTGTTCCTGCGTTCCTGGCGCGCCACCCTGATCCCGGCGGTAACCATTCCGGTGGCGGTGATTGGTGCGTTTATCGGCCTCGGCTTTCTCGGTTTTTCCATTAACGTGTTGACCCTACTGGCGGTGATTCTCGCCATCGGCCTGGTGGTGGACGACGCCATCGTGATGCTGGAAAACATCCAGCGCCGGATTGATGAGGGTGAACCGCCATTGCTGGCCGCCTACCGGGGCGCAAAACAGGTCGCCTTTGCGGTGATTGCCACCACCCTGACCCTGGTGGCGGTGTTTGTGCCCATCTCGTTCATGGGCGGCAATATCGGCCGGCTGTTTGCCGAATTCGGGTTCACCCTGGCTGCGGCGGTGGTGTTTTCCAGTCTTGTTGCCCTGACACTGGCACCGATGCTGTGCTCCAAGTGGCTCAGTCACAGCCCGGAATCGGCAGAGGGGCATCGTCTGTGGGCAGCCAGCGAGAAGGTCCTGAACGGCCTGACCAACGGTTACCGCAGGTTGTTGCAGTTCTCCCTCAGGCAGCCGGGCCTGTTGCTGGGCCTCGGTCTGGTGGGGCTGGTCATTGCGGCCGTGGTCTACCCAAAATTGCCCCAGGAACTGGCGCCGACCGAAGACCGTGCGGTGATTATCATGCCCACCAGCGCGCCCCGGGGCTCAACGGTGGAATACACCGATCACTACGTGCGCCAGGTGGAAGAGTCTTTGTTGCCGTATCTGGATGAGGGCATCGCCAATCGCCTGCTCTCCATCGTCGGGTTCCGCAACGAGGAGGACAATGCGTTCCTGATCATGGGTCTGGTGCCCTGGGAGGAACGGGACATCAAGCAGCAGGAAGTGACCAGCGAAATCCGCAAGAAACTGGCCGATGTGTCTGGCATCCGGACCGTGGCCGTGAATCCGCCGGGTCTGGGCCAACGGGGTTTCAGTCAGGCAGTTGAGTTTGTGGTAGCGGGTCCGGACTATGAATCGGTGCAGGCCTGGAGCGAGGAAATCGTGGAACGGGCCAAGGAAAACCCGAATCTGCAGAACCTGGATACTGACTTCGAGCTGACCCGGCCTGAGCTGCGGGTCAATATCGACCGGGAGCGGGCGGCGGATCTGGATATTACGGTAGAAGACGTCGGCCTTACACTACAGACCATGCTGGCCTCACGGCAGGTAACCACCTACATAGATCGGGGCCGGGAGTATGATGTGATCGTCCAGGCCGAGGAATCCAACCGGGCAACGCCGGAAGATCTGGGCCAGATTTTCCTGCGGCCCCGTGAGGGTGGCAATCTGATCCCCCTGCAGGCATTGGTCTCGGTGCAGGAAATCGGCGCCAACCCGGACCTGCGTCGCATCGACCGCCTGCCTGCCGTGGTCATCAGTGCCTCTCTCGCCGATGGCTATGACCTGGGTTCGGCACTGACTTACCTGAACAATCTGGCTGTGGATAACCTGCCGCCGGAAGCCCGGGTCAGTTACAAGGGCCTGAGCCGGGAATTCCAGGAATCCTCGGCGGCCATCTACGTTACTTTTGCGCTGGCCTTCGTCATCGTGTTCCTGGTGTTGGCGGCCCAGTTCGAAAGCTGGATTCATCCGTTGATCATCATGCTGTCGGTGCCATTGGCGGTGACCGGTGCCCTGTTGGCGCTCTGGTGGACCGGGATCAGTCTCAACATTTACAGCCAGATAGGCATCATCATGTTGTTGGGGTTGATGGCCAAGAACGGAATATTGATCGTGGAGTTCGCCAACCAGCTCAGGGACAAAGGCTATGAGGTGCGGGAGGCCATTATCGAGGGGGCGAGTCTTCGGTTCCGGCCTGTTTTGATGACCACCATCTCAACCATCTTCGGAGCTGTGCCGCTGGTGATTGCCACCGGCGCCGGAGCGGAGAGCCGGGCAGCCATTGGCATGGTGATCCTCGGTGGCCTGATTTTCGCCACCACGCTGACCCTGTTCATCATTCCGGTGCTCTATAACCTGTTGGCGCGGTTTGCCAAATCGTCCAACGCCGTCGAGAAGGAACTGGAACGCCAGGCGTCGGGCCAGGCCGGTGGTACGGGCCTGGCGGCGGCGCCCCAGAAACGCGCGGATGATTTCTGATCAGTTCAGGATCAAAGGGTAGCCGGGAACTCGAGCTGGCCACCGAAAATTTCATCCGGATGGATATCAACGCAGAACACCCGCTGTCCCGGCAGCATGGTTGAGAGAGTTACCGTGCGTTTTGCGTCCGGAAGGCCGACGTAGGGCCGACAACTGCTGATGTGCTGCGGTCGTTCCAGGGCATTACGGAAGTATTCCCGGTGCGTCCATCGCGCGCCGGCCGAGTGATACAGAGGATTGAACTTTCCGCGATGGATGTCCGGGTTGGCCCGGGCAAGATTACCCTGTTGGATACCCTGGGGGTTGAGCAGGAAACAGCGTTTCACACCGTCGACGCCCAACAGCTTTTCACAGGCTGAATTGAAAGGTAGCTCCCGGCTCAGGGAGTGACAGGCTTCCAGAATTTCGAAGCGAAGAAGCCGAAAGTAGCTCTCCTGGTCCCGGATATCCTGGGCCGAAGACTCACTGGAGTCAGCTATAACGCCCTTCAAGGCGAGTTCTATCAGTTCCGGCTCGTGTTCTTGCAGCCTGGTTGGTCTGGCAAACAGAAACCCCTGCAGCAGGTCCGCTTCCGTTTGCAGGGCGATATGAGCTTGTGTACTGTTCTCGATGCCTTCCAGAAGTACGAGGCTTCCGCTCTCGCGAATCATTTTCACCAGGCTCTCCAACAGCATTCGGGCCCGGCTGTGGTTCTCCGCATTTACCAACAGGCTGCGGTCAAGTTTGACGATCAGTGGGTTGATGCGCCACAAACGCTCGAAATTGGAATCGCCCATACCGAAATCGTCAATGGCAATCTGGAAACCGTGGGCCTTGGCTTTCAGGATGAACTCCAGCAATGCTGCTGGATTGTCGGATGCTGTCTCCACCAGTTCCAGAACCACTTTTTCAGGATCGATTCCGCTGCTCTGGCACTGCAGCGCCAGCTTTTCCAGGGAGGCTTCTGGATGAATGCAGGTGCCGGGATTTATATTGAGGAACAGCCACACGGGCTGTGAGCTTGCGGCAAAGTTATCCAGATGAATCTGCAACAGATGTCTGTCCAGTTCGGCAGTCAGGTCTTTGGCTTCCGCCTGCTCAAAAAGCTCGAACGGAGAGATGTTCTCGTTATCTTTCCGGACCCTTACCAGTGCTTCGTAACCCACCAGTTTTCGATGGGTCGGACTCAGTATAGGCTGGTAAACAGAACTGAAATCATAGTTGTTGATCATGTCCGGAGCCCGGGTTATTTCGGCTCCGCGATAGATGCGTCGGGGAAGTCGGACTACGCTGCTCATGGTCAGGAACCTTTAAACTGCCGATGTTCTGGCCATCCTGGCCTGATGTTTATGAGTGTCTGAACATGCAGGTAAAGCGAATTTCGTACCAGATAGCCAAAAATCAAGCGTTTAAGTTAGATTAGTTCCGTCAAATAAATGAACTGCGCTATCGGTTTCCGAAACATTGCACCAGAGCCGGGCAGATTCCGAGCGGCAAGGCTGGCAATGCACCAAAACAGGATTTCTTGATGCCATCAAAAAGTCAGTTTCGTCTGCTGGGTCAACGCCGCTTTCTGCCGTTCTACCTGACCCAGTTTTCCGGCGCCTTTAACGATAACCTGTTCAAAAACGCGCTGCTGCTGCTGATCACCTACAGCGCCGGCGGTCTGATGGGGCTTTCGGTGAATGTGGTGGTCAACCTGGCAGCCTTCCTGTTCATTTTGCCGTTTTTTCTGTTCTCGGGCATTGCCGGCGAAATGGCGGACCGCTATGAAAAAGCCCGGATCATCCGCAATGTGAAGCTGGCGGAAATTGTGATCATGTCTGTTGCCGCAGTTGGGCTCTGGTTCGGCTGGTACGAGTTGTTGCTGGTGCTACTGTTCCTGATGGGCACCCAGTCCACCTTCTTTGGTCCGGTGAAGTACGCCATCCTACCGCAGGTGCTGTCGGACGATGAGCTCGTCGGTGGTAATGGCCTAGTAGGTATGGGCACCTTTGTTGCAATCCTGCTGGGCACCATTGCCGCAGGCCTTTTGATGGGCTTCGAGACGGCTGCGCGCCTGACGGCGATTGGGGTCGTGGTGATGGCGGTGCTTGGCTACCTGGCGGCGCGCCAGGTGCCCGCAACCGAGCCTGATGGTTCCGGCGTTACGGTGCGTTTTCGGCCGGTGGTGGAGACCTGGCGGCTGATGGCCCTGGCCGCCGAGCGTCGGCAAGTGTTGCTGGCGGTGTTGACCATCTCCTGGTTCTGGTTTCTTGGCGCAGCGTACCTGACCCAGTTTCCTAACTTTGCCCGCACCAATCTGCTGGGTGATGAAACGGTTGTCACCCTGTTGCTGGCCATGTTCACCATCGGTATCTCTATCGGCGCCATGATGTGTGAGCGGCTTACCAAACACCGGATCACTCTGGGGCCTGTGCCCTGGGGGGCTCTGGGCCTGAGTCTTTTTGGCATTGACCTGTATTTTGCGGTGCCGGACGATCCCATCGCCTCGACCTGGTGGACCCTGTTGACCGACCCCGTCTATCTGCGGGTATTGATGGATCTGGTGGGTATCGGCATCTGCGGTGGTCTGTTCATCGTTCCCCTGTATGCCTTTATTCAGCACGAAACGCCCCGGGCAAAACGGGCCCGAATCATTGCCGCACTGAATGTCATTAACGCGTTATTCATGGTGGTGAGTGCCCTGGCCGGCATCGTGGTGCTGGGTCTTTTTGGAATCAGCATTCCGGGATTTTTCCTGTTGCTCTCGGTCTTGAACGGCCTGGTGCTACTGGTGGTCTGGCGGCTTCGCCGCAAAACCGCCTCGCATTCTGTGGATAATTAATGGGAAAACCTGCGGAAACACTCCGGATAAATTATAAAATAGGTTTAATAAACAATGTTTTATATAGCTTTTTAGGGTGTTTAACAACTAGCCTTGCATGTGGATAACTTTCTTGAAAACTTTTCTAAGAAGACTGATCCAAGCGACTGAAAAGCCATGAATTTCGGTTTTCCACTATCCTCTGAACATGGTGAGGGAAGCCCACGGCTAGGGTGCATGGGGGCAATGAGCTTTCAACCCCGGCTACCTCTGGTTAAAATTTGCACATTCTGACTGCAATTTCTTGGGTGAGGCGTTATACTCGCCGCCCTATTTTATCCCCGATTTCCGAGGTGAGCTGTGGATTTTCCGACCCGTTTCGATGTCATTGTCATTGGTGGTGGCCATGCCGGTACCGAGGCCGCGTTGGCGGCTGCACGCATGGGTTCCCAAACCCTGCTGCTGACCCACAACATTGAAACCCTGGGTCAGATGTCCTGTAACCCGGCCATCGGCGGCATTGGTAAAAGCCATCTGGTGAAAGAGATAGATGCCCTCGGTGGTGCCATGGCTGAAGCCACCGACAAGGCCGGTATCCAGTTCCGGGTACTGAACAGCCGCAAGGGGCCGGCCGTGCGAGCCACCCGTGCCCAGGCTGATCGAGTGCTCTACAAGGCGGCGATCCGCCATACCCTTGAGAGCCAGCCGAACCTGACGTTGTTCCAGCAGGCGGCGGACGACCTGATTGTGGAAAACGACCAGGTGACTGGCGTTGTTACCCAGACTGGTATCCGCTTCAACGCCAAAACAGTGGTACTCACCACCGGTACTTTCCTCGGCGGTGTTATTCACATTGGTATGCAACACCATTCCGGCGGTCGTGCCGGCGATGCGCCGGCCAATGCCCTTGCCCAGCGTCTGCGGGAACTGCCGTTTAACGTCGGCCGCCTGAAAACCGGCACGCCGCCGCGCATCGACGCCCGGTCTGTGGATTTCTCGGTGATGCAGGAGCAGTGGGGGGATGACCCCACCCCGGTGATGTCCTTTATTGGCAGCCGTAGCCAGCATCCGGAACAGGTGTGCTGCTACGTGACCCGGACTACCGAACAGACCCACGATATTATCCGCAGCGGTTTCGACCGCTCGCCGATGTTCGCCGGCAGCATTGAAGGCGTGGGCCCGCGCTACTGCCCGTCCATCGAGGACAAGGTGAACCGCTTTGCCGACAAGGATTCCCACCAGATCTTTGTGGAGCCGGAAGGCCTGACCACCAACGAGCTGTACCCGAACGGGATTTCCACAAGCCTGCCGTTCGATATTCAGCTGGCAGCGGTGCGCTCTATTCCCGGCTTTGAGAATGCTCACATCACCCGTCCGGGTTACGCCATCGAATACGATTACCTGAATCCGCAGGACCTGCGCCATACCCTGGAAACCAAATTTATCCAGGGTCTGTATTTTGCCGGCCAGATCAACGGCACAACCGGCTATGAAGAAGCGGGCGCCCAGGGCCTGCTGGCCGGGATCAACGCTGCCCTGCGGTCCCAGGAAAAAGACGAGTGGTACCCGCGCCGGGACGAGGCTTACCTGGGTGTGCTGGTGGATGACCTGATCACCATGGGCACGTCCGAGCCCTATCGCATGTTTACCAGCCGCGCCGAGTACCGTCTGATCCTGCGTGAGGACAATGCCGATCTGCGTCTGACCGAAATCGGTCGCAAGCTCGGCCTGGTTAATGATGAGCGCTGGCAGAAGTTCAATGACAAGCGCGACGCGATCGCCACCGAGCGTAGCCGCCTCGAGGCCACCCGGATTCACCCGAATACGGAGGCCGGTGAGCGCGCCAACGGCTTTCTCAAGCAGCCGATGACCAGGGACCAGTCCCTGGCCGAGCTGCTGCGCCGGCCCGAGATTGTCTACAGCCACATTGCCGAGATTGGCGCCGAGAAAGCGGAAGATCCGGTGGTCGCGGATCAGGTGGAAATCGAGATCAAGTACGAGGGTTATATTTCCCGTCAGACGGACGAGATCGAGCGGCTCCGTAAAAACGAGAACACCGCCTTGCCGGTGGATCTGGATTATGACGTCATTGGCGGCCTGTCCAACGAGATCAAGCAGAAGCTCAAGACCGTGCGGCCGGAAACCGTGGCTCAGGCCTCACGTATCCAGGGTGTGACCCCGGCGGCGGTGAGCCAGATTCTGGTGCACCTTAAAAAGCGCGACCTCCTGCGCAAACAGTCGGCCTGATCTGCGCCCATGACCAAGTCACTCTGGCACGGCCAGCTCCGGGATGGACTGGCCACAATGGGTCTGTCCCTGGATGAAGATCGGCAGGAAAAGCTGCTGGCTTTTCTGGGCCTGCTTAACAAGTGGAACCGGGCTTACAACCTCACGGCTGTGCGTGATGAGCGTGTGATGGTGTCCCGGCAACTGCTCGACAGCCTGAGCATTCTGCCCTGGATCACCGCGGAGCATCTGTTGGATGTGGGTGCCGGCGGCGGTCTGCCCGGTATCCCTCTGGCGATTGCCCTGCCGGAAAAGCGATTTACCCTGCTTGATAGCAACGGCAAGAAAACCCGCTTTCTCAATCAGTGTGTCCTGGAGCTTGGTCTGGATAATGTCGAGGTGATTCACGGTCGGGCGGAAGATTGCAGCCCCCCGGAACCCTTTGCCCAGATCAGCAGCCGCGCCTTTACCGCTCTGGAGAACCTGGTGAACTGGTGTGGCAATCTGTTGGCAAATGAGGGCGAGTTCCTTGCCATGAAAGGCCAGTTTCCGGATGATGAAGTGGCTGCCCTCCCGGCTGGCTGGCAGGTAAAATCCAGCCATCCCCTGGACGTTCCCGGTGCCGATGGCGAGCGCCATCTCCTGGTGGTCGCCCGGGCGACGATTTCCGGATAATTCGGCAGTCGAATTTCAATACCGCTAACCTATCAACAAGGAGGCAGGACATGGCGCGCGTGATTGCAGTGACCAATCAGAAAGGCGGTGTGGGCAAAACCACCACCTGCGTCAACCTTGCTGCCTCCCTGGCCGCCACCAAGCGCCGGGTGCTGCTGGTGGATATGGACCCCCAGGGTAACGCGACCATGGGCAGCGGTGTGGATAAAAACGCTCTGGAACTGTCCGGCTACGACATGCTGACCAAGCGCGCCAGCGCCGCCGATGTTATTATTCCGGCCGAGGCGTCCGGTTTCGATATCCTGCCGGCCAACGGCGATCTCACAGCCGCCGAAGTTGAGCTGATGAACGAAATTGGCCGGGAACATCGCCTGCGCCTGGCGCTGAATACAGTCCGCGACAATTACGATTACATTCTGATTGATTGCCCACCTTCACTTAGCCTGTTGACGGTGAATGCCCTCTCCGCCGCAGACTCCGTGCTGATCCCCATGCAATGCGAGTACTACGCACTGGAGGGGCTGGCAGCGTTGATGAACACCGTAGAGCAGATTCAGGAGACGGTGAACCCGAATCTGCAGGTGGAAGGCATTCTGCGTACCATGTACGACCCCCGGAACAGTCTGACTCTCGATGTGTCCGGTCAGCTGAGTGAGTACTTTGGCGACAAGGTGTATCGAGCGGTGATTCCCCGCAATGTTCGCCTGGCGGAAGCGCCCAGCTACGGCGTTCCGGCCCTGAAATACGACCGCGCCTCCAAGGGTGCCATTGCCTATCTGGCGCTGGCCGGTGAAATGGTCCGCCGCCACGGTTCAAAAAAGACATCCGCGCCGGTTGCGGTGTAACATACCGCCCTGTCACTCACTTAAGCACAACGATTTTCAACGGGAAGAATGACTGACACCATGGCGGCGAAGAAACGAGGACTGGGTGAGCGTGGACTGGGCGCCCTTCTGGCAGGCTCCAAGGTCAATCTTGACCAGGAGCTGAAAGACCACGACGGTGAGCTCCGCGAAGTTCCCATTGATCTGATCCAGCGTGGCCGGTATCAGCCCAGGCGCGATATGGATCCTGCAGCCCTGCAGGAACTGGCGGATTCCATTCGCCAGCAGGGCGTGATGCAGCCGGTGGTCGTTCGCCCGATCGCGGAAGGTCGCTACGAGCTGATCGCCGGTGAGCGTCGCTGGCGTGCCACCCAGATGGCAGAACTGGACAGCATTCCTGCGATCATCCGGGATGTGCCCGATGAAGCCGCCATCGCCATGGCGCTGATCGAGAACATCCAGCGTGAAAATCTCAATCCGATCGAAGAAGCCTTCGCCCTCCAGCGCCTGCAGGATGAGTTTGGTCTGACCCAGGCTCAGGTTGCCGAGGCCGTTGGTAAATCCCGCACCACAATTACCAACCTGTTGCGACTGATCGGTTTGTCGGAAGACGTTCGTATCATGCTCGAGCATGGTGATCTCGAGATGGGCCACGGCCGCGCGATGCTGACTCTCGCCCCGGAACTGCAGATGCAGGTGGCTAAACAGGTGGTGGCAAAATCGCTATCTGTACGCCAGACCGAGGCTCTTGTTCGACGTGTGCAACAGGAAACCCCGGACAGCAAATCCCGGAAAAAGGGAACGCTGGATCCGAACATTCGCGCCTTGCAGGATGATCTGGCCGAACGATTGGGCGCCCGGGTATCAATCGATCATGGCCAGCGCGGTAAGGGCAAACTGGTCATTGAATACAGCTCGCTGGACGAGCTGGACGGTATTCTGGGCCATATCAAATAAAACGTCGGGGTTTTGTAAGCCTTCCGGCCCCCCTACGAAAGTTCGTATCTGGCCACGCACACAACATGTAGTGGTGAAAATCTGAACGGCCGTCTATTTGTGACTGAAATTGCCGAAACCCAGTTATTCCGCCGTGTTTGACGGATCAGCCCGCGCCCGGTTTTGTTGATTCGTGCACATTGAACACATATAATCTGCGGCGCTCGTATCGGTGTATTTGCTTACTTTTTAAACGACATCGACTGAAAAGCACCGTACTTCCGGGACGAACATGACGAAGGCAGTTTCAGGCGGTATTCGCCGCCCGCCCATCGCACGATGGTTTGTAATAGAAGGTGTGGTACTTGTCTTCGTCAGCCTGGCGTTTCTCTTGCGAGGCCAGGTTTCCGGTTATTCAGCGCTGCTGGGCGGACTTATCTTTCTGATCCCCCATGGTTATTTTGCGCTCAAGGCATTCCGCTACGCCGGCGCGCGGTCTGCCAAGAAGATCATGACTTCTTTTTACCAGGGTGAGGCCGGCAAGCTCATCCTGTGCGCCATCCTTTTCACGATGGTGTTCAAATGGATTCAGCCGCTTGATATAGCGGCACTTTTTTTAACATTTGCGATCATGCTGGTCACCAACTGGTTGACACCGCTACTGGCGGGCAGCAATACGCAGCAAAGCTAACTGGACCTGGGAAACCGTTATGGCAGGAAGTGCATCCGAATATATCCAGCATCACCTCCAGAACCTCACCTACGGTAAGCTGCCGGCAGGCTATGAGCGTGCCGACGGAACCGTGCTTCAAGATGCAACCTGGACGCTGGCTCACACCGGCAAGGAAGCATCCGACATGGGCTTCTGGGCATTGCACATTGACTCACTGGGCTGGGCGGTAGCGCTCGGTGCCCTGTTCCTGTTCATTTTCCGAATGGCCGCCAAGCGTGCTACCTCGGACCAGCCCGGGGGCCTCCAGAACTTCGTTGAAGTGATGGTCGAGTTTGTTGACCAGAGCGTGAAAGAAACCTTCCACGGAAAGAACAAGGTCATTGCTCCGTTGTCACTGACCATTTTCTGCTGGGTATTCCTGATGAACCTGATGGACCTGGTTCCGGTGGATTTCCTGCCGCAGCTGTTCCACCTGATGGGTCTGGAATACATGAAGGTGGTTCCGACCACGGATGTGAACGTGACCCTGGGCATGTCCCTGTCTGTCTTTGCGCTGATCATCTACTACAGTCTGAAGGTGAAAGGAGTTGGTGGCTTCGTGGGTGAACTGACCCTGCACCCCTTCTCTTCCGACAATATGTTCCTGAAGATCCTTCTGGTTCCGGTCAACCTGCTGCTGGAAGGCGTGAGCCTGATCGCCAAGCCGATCTCACTGGCACTGCGTCTGTTCGGTAACCTGTACGCTGGCGAGTTGATCTTCATCCTGATTGCGCTGCTTCCCTTCTGGGCGCAGTGGGCACTGTCTGTTCCCTGGGCGATTTTCCACATCCTGGTTATCACCCTGCAGGCATTTATCTTTATGATGTTGACGATCGTGTACCTGAGCATGGCTCACGAAGACAGTCACTGATCGGACACCATTAAGCCGTAGTTCTAAACCCTAAACCCTTAAACTGAAAAACCTAACTGAAAACTGGGAGTTATCATGGAAACTGTAGTTGGAATGACCGCTATTGCCGTTGCACTGCTGATTGGCCTGGGTGCCCTGGGTACTGCGATTGGCTTTGGTATCCTCGGTGGCAAGTTCCTGGAAGGCGCTGCGCGTCAGCCGGAAATGACCCCGATGCTGCAGGTTAAGATGTTCATCGTTGCAGGTCTGCTGGACGCCGTAACCATGATCGGTGTTGGTATCGCTCTGTTCTTCACTTTCGCCAACCCGTTTGTCGGCCAGATCGCCGGTTAATCGAGTCGCCAGAGCCGGGGTTTCGCCCCGGTCAGATGATTCTTAACAAAACAGGCGAGAGGTGAAGACGTGAACATTAATTTGACGATGATTGGTCAAGCCATCGCGTTCTTTATCTTTGTCGTCTTCTGCATGAAATATGTGTGGCCGCCAATCATGGCCGCACTGCAGGAGCGTCAAAAGAAGATCGCTGACGGACTGGCTGCCTCAGACCGCGCTGCGCGCGATCTGGAACTGGCTCAGGAAAAGTCAGCTCAGGAACTGCGTGAAGCCAAGCAGCAAGCTGCTGGTCTGATTGAACAGGCCAACAAGCGCGCGGCCCAGATTGTGGAAGCATCCAAGGATGACGCCCGCAAGGAAGGCCAGAAGCTGATTGAGCAGGCCAAGGCCGAAATTGAACAGGAGCGCAATCAGGCTCGTGACGCTTTGCGTGCAGAAATTGCCACCATTGCCGTTGCCGGTGCTGAGAAGATCCTGGAAACCTCTGTCGATGCCTCCAAGCACAACGAGATGTTGGAAAAACTGGCGGCAGAACTTTAAACGACGAGGTTCATCATGGCAGAACTGAGAACGCTGGCCCGTCCCTACGCAAAGGCAGCATTTAGTGCCGCTCAGGAGCATGAACAGCTGGCTGAGTGGTCCCAGGTGCTGACAATTGCCGGGCAGGTCACCGCGAACAAAGACATTCGACAGCTTCTCGCGAATCCGGGTCTGGAAGAGCAGAAGAAGGCAGAGCTGATTCTGGAGGTCGCCGAAGAGGGCGTCACCGATCAGGTCCGCAACTTTTTCGCTGTACTGGCTGAAAACCGCCGGCTGACTCTTCTTCCTGAGATTGCAGCGCTCTTCAACACGTACCGGGCTGATCTGGAGCGCACTGTTGATATCGATGTCACCGCGGCTTTCGAGCTGACGGACGAACAGCAACAGAAGCTCGCCCAGGCACTTTCGAAGAAACTCGAGCGGCAAGTGTCACTCGCAGCGTCATTGGACAAGTCTCTGATTGGCGGCGTGATTATTCGCACCGGCGATCTGGTCATTGACGCATCTGTACGCGGAAAGCTGACCAAGCTGGCCGACGCTCTGGGCTCCTGATTTCAGCACAAGGTTTGAGGATATTGGCATGCAGCAACTGAATCCATCCGAGATCAGTGACATCATCAAGAAGAGAATCGAAAAACTCGATATCTCTTCCGAAGCAAAGAACGAAGGTACGATCCTGTCGGTTTCCGACGGTATCGTGCTGATCCACGGTCTTGCCGACGTTATGTACGGTGAGATGATTGAATTTGCCAACGGCACGTTCGGTATGGCTCTGAACCTGGAGCGTGATTCCGTTGGTGCGGTTGTGCTGGGCGACTACGAAGATCTGGCTGAAGGCCAGAAAGTTCGTTGCACCGGTCGCATCCTGGAAGTGCCGGTTGGTCCGGAACTGATGGGCCGCGTTGTTGACGCGCTGGGTAACCCCATCGACGGCAAGGGTGACCTCGGTACCGACCTGACCTCTCCTGTCGAGAAGGTTGCACCGGGCGTTATCGCACGTCAGTCCGTTGATGAGCCGGTTCAGACTGGTCTGAAGGCAATCGACACCATGGTGCCGATCGGTCGCGGCCAGCGTGAGCTGATCATCGGTGACCGTCAGATCGGTAAGACCGCTGTCGCCATCGACGCGATCATTAACCAGAAAGACACCGGCATCAAGTGTATCTATGTTGCCGTCGGTCAGAAGCAGTCTTCCATCGCTGCCGTTGTGCGCAAGCTGGAAGAGCACGGCGCGATGGATCACACCATCGTGGTTGCCGCCGGTGCCGCCGATCCTGCAGCGATGCAGTTCCTGGCTCCGTACTCCGGTACTTCCATGGGTGAATACTTCCGTGACCGTGGCGAAGACGCCCTGATCATCTATGATGATCTGTCCAAGCAGGCCGTGGCTTACCGCCAGATCTCCCTGCTGCTGCGTCGTCCGCCAGGCCGTGAAGCCTACCCGGGTGACGTATTCTACCTGCACTCCCGTCTGCTGGAGCGTGCGTCCCGTGTAAACGCTGACTACGTTGAGCAGCTGACCAGTGGTGAAGTGAAAGGCAAGACCGGTTCCCTGACCGCCCTGCCGATCATCGAAACCCAGGCTGGTGACGTGTCCGCGTTCGTACCGACCAACGTAATCTCCATTACCGACGGTCAGATCTTCCTGGAAACCAACCTGTTCAACTCCGGTATCCGTCCGGCGATGAACGCCGGTATCTCCGTATCCCGGGTAGGTGGTTCCGCCCAGACCAAGATCATGAAGAAGCTCGGCGGTAACATCCGTCTGGCTCTGGCCCAGTATCGTGAACTGGCCGCTTTCGCACAGTTTGCTTCCGACCTCGACGAAGCAACCCGTCAGCAGCTTGAGCACGGTCAGCGTGTAACGGAACTCATGAAGCAGAACCAGTACAGCCCGATGTCTGTGGCTGAAATGGGTACGGTTCTGTTCGCAGCCAACGAAGGCTTCCTGGACGACGTTGATGTCGACAAGGTAGTGAAGTTTGAAGCGCAGATGCTCGACTGGATGCGCTCCGAGCAGAAAGACCTCCTCGACAAGATCAACGAGAAAGGCGATTACAACGACGAAATCGCTGCCGGCCTCAAAGCTGCACTTGAGAAATTCAAGACCACTCAGAGCTGGTAAGAAAACGGGCCTGCGGCAACTGTCGCGGGCCGCTTTTCGTAGCAACGAGTGTCTAACTTGAGAAGGCAGTGAGTTATGGCCGTCGGCAAAGAAATACGTAACCAGATATCAAGCATCAAGAGCACGCAGAAAATCACCAGCGCCATGGAAATGGTGGCTGCGAGTAAAATGCGTAAGGCTCAGGAGCGCATGCAGGCAACCCGCCCGTATGCCGACAAGATGCGTCAGGTGATCGGGCACATTGCCAAGGCGAATGCTCAGTACAAGCACCCGTTCATGGTCGAGCGCGAGGTCAAGCGCGTGGGCTATATCGTGGTGTCAACTGATCGTGGCCTCTGCGGTGGTCTGAACATTAACCTGTTCAAAGCGCTTGTCCGTGAAATGAAAGCGTGGAAAGAAAAAGGAGTGGAAACCGATCTGTGCGCCATCGGGCAGAAAGGGGCTTCCTTTTTCCGGAGCTACGGCGGCAATGTCGTCGCGGCGCTGACCCATCTTGGGGACAGCCCGAGCTCTGAAAAACTCATCGGCAACGTCAAGGTTATGCTGGATGCGTTCTCGGAAGGAAAGATTGATCGCCTGTACGTGGTCAGCAACGAGTTCGTTAACACCATGACCCAAAGCCCGAAGGTGGAGCAGCTTCTGCCCCTGCCGGAGAGCGAAGACGAGGAAGAGATCAAGAACCAGTGGGATTATCTCTACGAGCCCGATGCCAGGCAGATCCTCGATGGCCTTCTGCCACGTTTTATTGAATCCCAGGTGTACCAGGGTGTGGTAGAAAATCTGGCATGTGAACAGGCAGCCCGGATGATCGCCATGAAGAGCGCAACTGACAACGCCGGTAGCATTATCGACGAGCTTCAGCTGGCTTATAACAAGGCGCGTCAGGCAGCCATTACCCAAGAGATATCGGAGATTGTGAGCGGCGCCGCTTCGGTCTGATCCAGCCCACAATCCAACTGGTTTTATTGACTATCAAGATAACGAGGAACCGAGCATGAGTAGCGGACAAATCGTTCAGATCATTGGCGCGGTTATCGACGTGGAATTCCCACGTGACTCCGTACCCAAAGTATATGACGCACTGCTGCTTGAAGGTGGCGAAACAACTCTGGAAGTCCAGCAGCAGCTGGGTGACGGCATTGTTCGTACCATCGCCATGGGCAGCACCGAAGGCCTGAAGCGTGGCCTGAAAGCAGAAAACACCGGTAACCCGATTTCGGTACCGGTTGGTACCCAGACTCTGGGCCGTATCATGGACGTTCTGGGTCGCCCCATCGACGAAGCCGGCGATATCGGCGAAGAAGAGCGTTGGGCGATTCACCGTAAGGCCCCAGGCTACGCCGACCAGGCAGCGTCTGCGGACCTGCTGGAAACCGGCATCAAGGTTATCGACCTGATCTGCCCGTTCGCCAAGGGTGGTAAGGTTGGTCTGTTCGGTGGTGCCGGTGTTGGTAAAACCGTAAACATGATGGAACTGATCAACAACATCGCGAAAGAGCACTCCGGTCTCTCCGTATTCGCAGGTGTTGGTGAGCGGACCCGGGAAGGTAACGACTTCTACTATGAAATGAAGGAGTCCAACGTTCTCGATAAGGTTGCCATGGTTTACGGCCAGATGAACGAGCCCCCTGGAAACCGTCTGCGTGTGGCCCTGACCGGTCTCACCATGGCTGAGAAGTTCCGGGACGAAGGTCGTGACGTACTGTTGTTCGTTGACAACATCTACCGTTACACCCTGGCCGGTACCGAAGTATCCGCACTGCTCGGCCGTATGCCGTCTGCGGTAGGTTACCAGCCGACTCTGGCTGAAGAGATGGGTCAGCTGCAGGAGCGTATTACCTCCACCAAGAACGGTTCCATCACGTCCATCCAGGCGGTCTACGTACCGGCGGATGACTTGACTGACCCGTCGCCTGCAACCACCTTCTCGCACCTGGATGCGACCGTGGTACTGAGCCGTGACATCGCTTCCAAGGGTATCTACCCGGCGATCGATCCGCTGGATTCCACCTCTCGTCAGTTGGATCCGCTGATCATCGGCCAGGAGCACTACGAAGTGGCCCGTGGCGTGCAGACTAACCTGCAGCGCTACAAGGAGCTGAAAGACATCATCGCCATCCTGGGTATGGACGAACTGTCAGAAGAAGACAAACTGACCGTTGCCCGTGCCCGTAAGATCGAGCGTTTTCTGTCCCAGCCGTTCCACGTTGCTGAAGTATTCACCGGTTCCCCCGGTAAGTACGTTTCCCTCAAGGAAACCATCAGCAGCTTTAAGGGCATCCTGAATGGTGACTATGACGAATTGCCCGAGCAGGCGTTCTACATGGTTGGTACCATTGAGGAAGCGGTCGAGAAAGCGAAGGAAATGAAGAGCAAGGCAAAGAGCTAATCTGAGCCGACGCATTTGTTTCCGGATCGATCAAAGAGGCAACTGACATGGGTATGACCGTGCATTGTGATGTGGTAAGTGCCGAAACAAAGATCTATTCCGGATTGGTGGAAATGCTGATCGCAGCCGGTTCTGAAGGTGACCTGGGTATTGCCCCGGGTCACACTCCGCTGCTGACCCAGCTGAAGCCGGGCCCTATTCGGATCATCAAGCAGGGCGGTGAAGAAGAGATTCTTTACGTGTCCGGCGGGTATCTGGAAGTTCAGCCCAATCTGGTGACTTTGTTGGCGGATACCGCGGTTCGTGCAAAGGATGTGGACGAAGCAGCCGCGCTCGAAGCTCAGAAAGAAGCCGAGAAAGCACTTGCCAACAAGACCGGTGAATTCGAGTACTCCCGTGCCGCTGCAGAGCTGGCCGAAGCTGTTGCTCAGCTTCGTACCATCCAGCAGCTGCGTAACAAAATGCGATAAGCATTTCCGTTTCGGGTTTGCCGAACACCGAAGCCGCATCCTGAGCGGCTGGAAGACCAACGTGTTACGTTGGCCATCCGGCCCTGAAGGGTGCGGTTTTTTTATTTTCAGTATTCAGAGACTCAACACTCCGGGAGCCTGACTTTTCCATGAGCCCGCTACACGTCGTCATTCTGGCCGCCGGCCAGGGATCGCGCATGAAATCGACATTACCGAAGGTTCTCCACACCCTCGCAGGTCGACCCATGCTTCAGCACGTAATCGATACGGCACACGAACTCGGTGCCGATACGATCCATACCGTCATCGGGCATGGTGCCGATCAGGTTCGCCAGACTATCAGCGACGACATCATACACTGGGTGGAGCAGCGTGAGCGCTTGGGTACCGGCCATGCTGTGATGCAGGTTCTGGATCATCTACCGGACGACGCCCGTGTGCTTGTGCTGTATGGCGACGTGCCACTGATCCGGAAGCAGACCCTCGCGATTCTGGTGGATCATGTTTGCGGCGATAGCTTGGGTTTGTTGACGGTTACGATGGACGATCCAACGGGCTATGGCCGGATCGTTCGGGACGCCGACGGCAACGTCACTCGCATTGTCGAGCAGAAAGACGCCAGTGTCGATCAACAGGCGATCCGGGAGGTTAACACCGGGATTCTTGGTGTGAGTGCTGCACATTTGAAGCGTTGGTTGCCGCAACTGTCGAACGACAATGCTCAGGGGGAATACTACCTGACTGACATCATCGCCATGGCAGCTAAAGATTCTGTGGAAGTGGCTTCCAATCAACCCGCGGATGTCATGGAAGTTCAGGGCGTGAACAACCGCGTTCAGCTGGCCGAGCTTGAACGCTGGTTCCAGCTCCAGCAATCGCAGGAACTCATGCTGCAGGGAGCTACCCTGGCCGACCCGGCCCGAATCGACGTCCGGGGTAATCTCTCGGTTGGTTGTGATGTGTATATTGATGTAAACGCCGTGTTCGAGGGCGAGGTGACGCTGGGAAATCGCGTTCATGTTGGCCCGGGCTGCGTTATCAAGGATGCCCATATTGGTGACGGAACGGAGATCAAGGCCTACAGTGTGATTGAGAGCTCCACCATCGGGGAGAATGCGCAGATCGGACCGTACGCCCGGTTCCGTCCCGGTAACCGACTGGCCGCCAATACAAAAGTTGGCAATTTCGTAGAGCTGAAAAAATCCGTAATTGGTGAAGGGAGCAAAATCAGCCACCTCAGTTATGTTGGTGATGCCACCCTCGGTGCTCGTGTGAATGTGGGTGCAGGAACCATCACCTGCAATTATGATGGGGCGAACAAGTACCAGACGATTATAGGGGACGGCGTCTTCGTGGGCTCCAACTGTTCGCTGGTGGCGCCAGTCACGGTAGCGCCTGAGGCCACCATTGGTGCTGGCTCGACCATTACACGGGACGTCGCCGCGAGCGAACTGGCCGTTGCCAGGGGCCGACAGCGGAATATCTCCGGTTGGGAAAAGCCGAAGAAACACTGATTTAAACGATCGACAGACAGGTAGAGCAGCATGTGTGGAATTGTAGGCGCGGTTTCGGAAAGGGACGTTCAGGGCATCCTTCTTGAGGGTCTGCGCCGTCTGGAATATCGCGGGTATGACTCCGCGGGCATGGCCGTGATCGGTGGTGATCACAAGGTTCAACGAGCGCGGGAGGTGGGCAAGGTTGCCGCGCTCGGCGACGCCATGAAAGCCAACCCGCTTGCAGGTCATCTGGGCATTGCGCACACCCGCTGGGCCACCCACGGTGAGCCCTCCCAGATCAATGCCCACCCTCACATGTCCGGCGAGCGGCTTGCGATCGTCCATAACGGCATTATCGAGAACTATCAGGAGCTGCGCGAAGAGCTACGGGCGGACGGTTTCGAGTTTTCCTCTCAGACTGATACTGAAGTCGTTGCCCACCTCATCGAGAAGAACTACCGGACCCTGGGGAATCTCCATGATTCGGTACGGGCCGCCATTGCCCGTCTTCGTGGCGCCTATGCCCTGGCCGTTGTTCACGCCGATGAACCGGACCATCTGGTCGTGTGCCGTGAGGGCAGCCCCCTGGTGATCGGCGTGGGTATCGGTGAGAACTTCATCGCGTCGGACCAGCTCGCGTTGCTGCCGGTCACCGATCGCTTCATGTTCCTGGAAGAAGGGGACATTGCGGACATCCGCAAGGATGCCATCACTGTTCTCGATCGCGAGGGTCAGTCGGTGGAGCGGGAAGTAACCCGTTTCGAACATGGCGCCGATTCGGCCGACAAGGGCGAATACCGTCATTTCATGCTCAAGGAAATTTATGAGCAGCCCAAAGTGATCAAGGCCACCATGGAAGGCAGGGTCACCAAAACCCGGGTGCTGGAACAGGCATTGGGTACCGAGGCAGCAAATCTGCTTGAGAACGTTCGTCACGTACAGATCATTGCCTGCGGCACCAGTTACCATGCCGGTATGGTGGCTCGTTACTGGATTGAGGAGTTGGCTGGTATTGCCTGCTCAGTGGAAGTGGCCTCTGAGTTTCGCTACCGCAAGCACGTGATCCAGCAGGACACCCTGTTCCTGTGTATCTCCCAGTCCGGCGAAACCGCCGATACCCTGGCGGCCCTGCGCCAGGCCAAGAAGGCCGGCTTCCGGGCGGCACTGGCCATCTGTAACGTGCCTGGCAGTTCCCTGGTGCGGGAATCCGACCTGGTGATCATGACCCAGGCCGGACCGGAAATCGGCGTGGCCTCCACCAAGGCCTTTACCACCCAACTGACCGCACTGCTCCTTTTCACCCTGGCTCTTGCTCGTCACAACGGGCTGCCGGAAGAGCAGGAAGCAGAGATCGTTGAGGCTATCCATCTGCTGCCTGGCCAGGTCAGTGATGTGCTGGCCCTGGATGCCGAGATTGCCGAGATGTCCAAAGCCTTCATGGACAAGAACCACAGCCTGTTCCTGGGCCGCGGTTCCCAGTTCCCGGTTGCCCTGGAAGGTGCCCTCAAGCTCAAGGAAATCTCCTACATTCACGCCGAGGCCTATCCGGCCGGTGAACTGAAGCATGGTCCTCTGGCCCTGGTCGACAGCGAAATGCCGGTGGTCACCGTCGCGCCCAACAATGATCTGGTTGAGAAGCTGAAGTCCAACCTCGAAGAAGTGCGGGCCCGCGGCGGCGAGCTGTTTGTCTTTGCGGATAAGAAGGCCGATGTGAAAGCCGAAGAGGGCCTTCACGTGATGCAGATTCCTTCTGTGCATCCGATTACGGCCCCGATTGTCTACACCGTTCCGTTGCAGTTGCTGTCCTATCATGTGGCGGTGCTGAAGGGTACTGATGTGGATCAGCCCCGCAATCTGGCGAAAAGCGTTACCGTTGAATGAAAAAAGCCCCGCATACGCGGGGCTTTTCAGTCAGAGCCGCAGAACCTCAGAAGCGATAGGAAACAGACGCCTCTACCGTTCGCTCCTCCCCAAACCAGCAGTTGGAACTGTCGAAACAGCTGTAGTAGCGCTCGTCGGTGAGGTTGTTAACTGACAGGCCCAGTTCGGTACCTCGCAACGTGTGGGAGACTCGGCCGAGGCTATAACGCAGGGCGATATCCACCAGTGTTGTATCTGGTACTTTCCCCTCATTGGTGGCGGCGTTGTATTCAGCTTCGCCGATGTACCGGGCACCAATGCCTGCAACCAGGCCATTCAAAGGTCCGTCATAAAAGCCATAATCGGCCCACACAGACAGAAGGTGCTCGGGTACCCAGACCGGCGTTCGACCTTTCAGTCCGGTATTGTCCTTGGTGACCTCAACATCCTGCAGCGTGTAGTTGGCGGTCACCAACAGGCTGTCGATGGGTTGTGCCCGGGCTTCTAGTTCGATGCCCTGGGAACGTACTTCCCCGGCCTGGATCTGATCATAAGGGCCACCGTTGGGGTCGCGAGTCGGCACGTTGTCCTTGGTAATCTGGTAAAACGCAAGGTTGGCTGATGTTTGCTGATCCTGGGACTGGTATTTCAAACCCAGTTCCCACTGGTCGCCTGTCGACGGATCAAACTCATTGCCATTGCGGTCACTGCCGGTTTGTGGCTCAAAGCTTTCGGCATAATTGATGTAGGGTGAGAGGCCGTTGGCACCCCGATACATCACGCCCGCGCGAGTGGAAACGTTGTCCTGGTCAAGCTTCCTGTCGACCGTGCCACCGTATTGTCTGCCTTTTTCCTCACCGGTGAAATCATCCCAGCGGACGCCGCCAATGATTACGAACCGGTTCAGTTCGATCTGGTCCTGGAAATAGATGCCAAGCTGCTTCTTGCGAATATTGAAGTCAGAAGACAGTGCGGTGTTCTCTATAGTTATGTTGTCTTGAGTGATCTGGTAGTGGTCCGGATCAAACAGATCGATGGCGGGGGCTGCGGTATCCTCGTAGATTACGTCTGAGTCGAGACTGAGGTAATCCAGGCCCACCAGTATATTGTGCCGGGCCGATCCGGTCTGAAAGCGTCCCGAAAACTGGTTGTCCACGGTGAAGCCGGTGGTCGTTTCATCTGTAAGATAGGCCTGTCGGGAGAGAGTCCTGCCATCTGCGGCGAGACCCGTTCCGTAGGTGTTGGTCTGAAACGCTTCCGCGTCGGTGTACCGGAAGTTTTGCAGGAAATTCCAGTTGTCGTTGATGTTGTGGTTGACCTTGTAGCCGGCCAGCAACACCTCTTTTTCAAACTCGTTCCAGTTGGCGTCGCCGGAGAAGGCATCCTGCGGCAGTTCGCCATTGGGGTTGGGCAGGAACAGACCGGAAGCGGGCAGGGTGGTATAAATCCCCATGGCCGGATCGTTCTGGTAGTAAAGGTTGAAGTTGATGAGTGTGTCCTCGCTCACCTGCCAATCCACGGACGGCGCGATCATGTGGCGCTCCTCCTCGGAGGTTTCGGCCTGACCATCCCGGGTACGGGTCAGACCCACCAGGCTGTAGGACAGGCTGGAATCGCCCAGTTGACCCCGGCTCTCAACGGAGGCTTCCGCCAGATTGCGGGAACCACCCGCCACCTCAATCTTGTTAAAGCTCTCGGTGGAGGGCTGTTTGCCGATCAGATTCACCATCCCGCCCGGAGGCATGGACCCGTATAGCGTCGATGTAGGGCCCCGGAAGACCTCAACTTGCTCCACAGCCTTCAGATCAATCTGGGGCTGCAGATTCCAGTCGTTGTAGAGCAGTTGCAGGCCGTCATAATAATTCTGGTAGTTGATAAAACCGCGGATGCTGAACAGATCCAGTCGGCCCACCGCCCCGCCTCGCAACTCGGTGTTCACACCCGGCGCATAACGAAGCGCTGACGCAACCGAGTCCGCATCGCGCATTTCCAGGGCCTGTTGGTCCAGAACGGAGATGCTTTGCGGGGTTTCGCCCGGTTCCAGTGCCGTCTTGGTGGCGGTGTTTCGGTAGGTCTCGCCGTACACCGTCATGGTGTCCAGTTCCAGGGGGTCATTGGAGTCTGCGGCAGCCATCTGGCTGACAGCCAGGCCAATGGCAACAGCCAGTGCGGAGGGTTTGATAACGTGTGAATGCATAATGGGTCCTGTTAAACCTCGAATGATTAATTGCGAATCATTCCCATTATATTTATCTGGTTGAACAGGACTTAACCGATTGGTGCATGCCGGTAATTAATGGTGTCTCAAGCACGACTGGAATCCAGTATTCCATGCTCACTTCCGGCGCCCGGACGTCGAATTCCGGAGGGTAGACCTCCAGATCAAATCCATAGATCGCCTTGCAGCCGGCATGTGGAAGCCAGGCATTGAAAAACCATTTCAGGATTTCAGCGAGTGAGCGGATGGGGCCCTGAAAGGAGACCACCGCGTAATTCTGGGCAGGCACCTGAAGCACTTCGAGACCTCGAGAAGCATGGGCTTCACCGGTTTCAATACCAGCCAGATAGTGGAATTCGGGACCCGCTCCCCCGGAGAGATCAATAACGCCAAACCTGGGTTGCGCCTCTGGTAGCAGCCCGGCGGCCGATAACGAACCCCAGAGCGCAGGGACCTTGACGTTGAAATCAGGATTGGACGAGAACAGTCCCCGTATCTTCTCGGAGCGACCGGCCACGGTGAACGCCGGCCTTGAATCAAGCCGGATGGCAGGGACTCGGGCCCGGAGGGAGGCATCCGGCAGAAGGGCCGGGTCGAGACATAAAGGCGTGCTCAGCAGGCACGGCAGTCCGCGGCGCCGGTACTGGGCCGGTGGACACCCGAAATGCTGTTTGAAACTGCGGCTGAAGCTGATGTCCGAGCCAAAGCCGCAGGCCAGACCAATATCGATGATGCGCTGATTGGTAAACAGCAGCATTTCCGCCGCCAGGCTCAGCCGCAGTTCCCTCACATACTGCCCGACGCATTGACCGGTCTCGAACGCGAACACGCGGTTGAATTGCCAGCGGGACCATCCCCCGATCCTGGCAAGGCTGGTAACGGCCAGCGGCTTGTCCAGGTTCAGGTGGATGTAATCCAGAACCTTCCCGATCCTGCCCAGCTGGGTTTGCCGGCTTGACGGGGTCATCGGGGACTCCTGTTACCGGGCAGGAGATTTACCAGCGATAGCTCAGGGTGCCGACCACACTGCGCTCTTCACCGTAGTAACAGTAGAACTCACAGCTGGCGACGTATTCGCGATCAGCAACGTTGTTCACGTTCAGCTGTGCGATCCAGTTGTCCACGAACTGGTATTGCGCCATCAGGTCCACCACCGTGTAAGAAGGCACCTCGGTTCCCGTGAAGCTGTCGTCGGTACTGCCAACGTACCGGGCGCCACCACCGAGCTTCAGACCCGGCGCAAAATCCTGGAAGGCGTAGTCCAGCCAAACCGACGCAGAATGACGGGGGATCAGATTCGCAGCGGCCGCGGGCTGGTTGTCGGAGGTGTTGTCCGTTGTTGCGTCGTTGTAGGTGTAGGCAGCTGTCAACTCGAGCTGTTCGGTCAGATAGGCGACACTCTCAAGTTCAAAGCCCTGGGTTTCCCTGACGCCTTCCTGAACCTGAAAGCCGGAAGGACTGGTGACCAGTGAGTTTTCTTCCTCAATGTTATAGATGGCCGCCGTCACATAGCCGTCCAGACTGTTCGGAGCGTATTTGACGCCGAATTCCAACTGTTCACCAACCCGCGGTTCGTAAAGGTTGCCGTTGTTATCCACGCCGGCAATCGGTTGGAACGACTCGGTCCACGAAAGGTATGGCGAGAAGCCATTATCCGCCAGGTACATAACCCCACCTGAGAGAGATATCTGATCGTCGTCGGCTCTCTGCCGGGAATCCGCGGTCAGGTTGCGATCAACCACTTCAGCCTGGTCGTACCGCGCGCCCGCGAGAAAAATCCAGCGATCGTCCAGTCGGAGCTGATTCTGGAGATAAAGGCCGGTTTGCTCCTTGGTGATGTTTCGGCGGGTCAGGTCTGCAGGCGATACCGGCGTGAAATTACCGTAAGTCGGGTCGAAGATGTCGATCGTGGAAAAGGCGAAATTATCCAGTTCCAGACCATTGGTTTCGAGCTCCTGATAGTCCACACCAATCAACAGGGTGTTTTCAGTGCGGTCAGTAAACCAGGTTCCCACCAGCCGGTTATCCACCGTCCAGCTGGACAGATCCCCATCGCGATAGACGATGCCGCGGGTCCCTTCTCTCGGGCCACTCTGGAACGACATGTAGATACTGCGCAGTAGCAGGTCGAGCTCGCTGTAACGGGTGTCCTGTTGAAACTCCCAGGTGTTGTTGAAGCGATGTGAAAGGCTGTAACCGACAGAGAACTGGGTACGTTCGTTGGTGTCGTATCCGGGTTCGCCGTAAAAGGTGGAAGGTTCAACCTTGCCAAAGGGCGTGTCCTGGATCGTGCCGTAAGCCAGCTTGAAGCCATTGTAGGGTACGGCATCATCCTTCTGAAGGCTCGCCAGGAACGTCAGGGAGGTATCCTCGGACACATCCCAGCGCAGGCTGGGCGCCACGTAATAGCGCTCGTTTTCGGTGTAGTCAATATCACCGTCGGCGGAACGGTACAGGCCAACCAGGCGATAGCTGACCGAATCGCTGTCTCCAATCGGGCCTGAGGTGTCCAGACCCAATTGGCGGTGCTCGTTGGTGCCAGCCTGAATCTGCAGTTCTCCCTGCGCCTGATCGGTCGGGCGTTTACTGATGGCGTTGATTACGCCGCCCGGGGGTGCCTCACCGTAAAGAATGGACGCGGGTCCCTTGAGAAGTTCCACGCGTTCAAGGCCATAGGTTTCCGGCAGCCACTGATAGAAACCCTCGCGATAGATGCGCAAGCCGTCCTGATAGGTGGCCTGGTCGAAACCCCGGATTTTGAACCAGTCAGTGTCGTTGTCCGCGCCGTAGTGGCCGGAAACCACGCCGGCGCGATAGCGGAATGTTTCATCAAGGGATTGAACGTTGCGCTCAAGAAGCTCTTCTTCATCGACCACGGAAGCTGGCCTTGGTGTTTCAACCAGCGGGGTTTCAACTTTCAGTGCGGTGGCTGAGACCACGAGTGCATCCAGGCTGGTTTCGGCTTCGTCCTGCGCCAGAAGTGGCGTTGACGCCGTCGCAATACCAATACTCAGGGTCAGACGGATTGCGAGGGCCAAAGGCTTGGGTAAAACGACGGCGGGCATAATGGGAACACCTTCATAGCGGACAGTGGTTAAGTGGTGAAAGTCATCAAATCCGCCGAATATTATTCTTAAATAAATCGTAATGCAAACCAATATCATTTAGATGCAGTGGTTTTGAACGGAAATGACACGGTAAATTTTTAATGAAATCACCGCATGACCGCGGAAATCGGTTAAAATGCCGTCGCATTAGGGGTTTAATTTAAGTAATGTTACGAAAATAATCGTGTTGGCGAGACCTTTGAGCTTTTCTTTTTGCTATTAAGACCAAAAGTGGTCTCAGATTTGTACCTTTGGACCATACCCCGGTACGCAAATATCAAGGAAGATTCGGGCCTGCTGCCACACAATACCAATAACCCGTTTTCTCAGAAGATTTCCGTAATGCCCACTACCGTTATTTCCGGCTTTACCCACAACTTCCTTGGCAAGGCGCCCGTCTGGTACAAGCAGGTCATCCTGTTGTTTCTTGTCGCCAACCCGATTGTCATGTGGACCCTGGGGCCGGGAACGGCCGGCTGGCTTCTGATTGCGGAGTTTATTTTTACCCTGGCCATGGCCCTGAAGTGCTATCCGCTGCTGCCGGGTGGTCTGCTGGCCGTTGAGGCCTTGTTGATCGGGTTGACCACGCCGGACGCGGTCTATCTGGAAGTGCTCACCAACTTCCCGGTTATCCTGCTGCTGATGTTCATGGTGGCGGGCATCTATTTCATGAAGGAGCTGCTGCTGGTGACGTTCACCCAGATTCTGGTGGGTGTGCGCTCCAAGTCGGCTCTGTCATTATTGTTCTGCTCCGCGGCGGCGATTCTTTCGGCTTTCCTGGACGCCCTGACGGTGACCGCGGTAATCATCAGCGTCGCAGTGGGTTTCTACTCGGTTTACCACAAGGTGGCTTCCGGTAAGGGCTATCAGCACAAGGATCACAACGCTGGCAGTGACGACGAAGTGATCGAACTGCACCGGGAAGATCTGGAAAACTTCAGGGCCTTTTTGCGCAGCCTGTTGATGCACGGTGCAATCGGTACAGCCCTGGGTGGCGTGGCCACCATGGTGGGCGAGCCGCAGAACCTGCTGATTGCCAAGGTAGTGGGTTGGGATTTTGCCGGTTTCTTCCTGCATATGGCGCCGGTGAGCCTGCCGGTGCTGGCGGCCGGGTTGTTTACCTGCTGGGCTCTGGAGAAGCTGCGTTGGTTTGGCTACGGCGGTCGCTTGCCCAAGCCCGTGCGCCGCGTGCTGGAGGAGTTTGCCGAGAATGAGCGGGCCAAGCGTACCAAGGCTGATCAGGCCGCGCTCTGGGTACAGGCGTTTGCCGCGGCAGTTCTGGTGGTGGGCCTGGCATTCCACCTGGCGGAGGTCGGCTTGATTGGCCTTCTGGTGATTATCCTGATTACCTCATTTACCGGTGTCACCGACGAACATCAGATTGGCAAGGCTTTCCAGGAATCCCTGCCGTTTACCTCTCTGCTGGTGGTGTTTTTCGCAGTAGTTGCGGTAATCCACGAACAGCACCTCTTCAAGCCGATCATTGATTACGTTCTGTCGCTTCCCGAAGCCCGGCAGCCAGGCATGTTCTTTATTGCCAATGGCGTACTGTCGATGATCAGCGACAACGTGTTTGTTGCCACCGTGTATATCAGTGAGGTGAAGCAGGCCCTGGATGCAGGTGCTATCAGCTATGATCACTTCCAGAAGCTGGCGGTTGCCATAAACACCGGCACCAATCTTCCCAGTGTGGCGACCCCGAATGGCCAGGCGGCTTTCCTGTTCCTGCTGACGTCTGCCATTGCGCCGCTGGTTCGTCTGTCCTATGGCAAGATGGTGATCATGGCGTTTCCCTATATGCTGGTAATGGGCGGTGTGGGCCTGTACATGGTGATTAACCATATTTGACATTCTGTTCAGATTTTTGCGGGCGGTATCAGTGCAGATTTGCGCGGGTCTGTTAATCTTTGCTTAACCAGATCACAACAATAATACGGATTCCATGCCCAGAAACTGTTCAGTCCAGCTTTCCCTGATGTCTGAAGCCATGCGCTTTGTCAGTATCCGCATTTGTGCGTTGCTAGCAGGATTATTTTTAGCAACCGGCGCGCTTGCTGAAGCGGGAACAGCCAGCAAACTGCTCAAAATCGCCTATGTCGACTTTCCTCCGATGACCTATCAGAAAGCCGATGGCAGTCCGGCGGGCACGTTCATTGAGATTACCCGAAAAGTGGCTATCGAAGCGGGCTATGAACCAGAATTTCTCTATCTTCCCATCAGTCGTGTTTACCTGTATCTGCGGAACGGCCGGATTGATGTTTGGCCTGGATCAGCCAACGTCCCGGCTCTAAAGGGTGAAGTTCTCGAGACCTGGGTGAGTCCCTTCGCTTCCCAATTGAGCGCCTGGTATCTGGAGGGAACAGAACCACTGTCCCATTTTGATCAGTTGCAGGGTAAGACAGTAATCACGATTGCTGGATACACCTATGGCGGGCTTTTGTATTGGCTGGAAGGCGAGAGTTCAATTGACGTCACTCAGGCACCCAATTATCGAGCGGCTTTGGACATGCTCAAGCTTGGCCGCGGACATTACTTGTTCGGACACCGGGATCCAGTTCTGGAAACTCTGGCAATGTCCGAAGACGAGAAGATTCGCGAATCAGAGATTCGTTTAAGAAATCTAACCTGGCTGTTTTCGCTTGCTAATCCCAGAGCAGCGATTTTGCGGGAAGAGTTTGATGATGCCTACCTGCGTCTGGCTGAACAGGGTGAAGTGCCCCCGATACGGGAGTTCGGGGAGAGCTTTGTGATACCGGGCTTTCCAGAACAATACCGATAACCATCTTTTGGTGTTCACGATTCGGGATCAAGAAAGATATCCCCATACCAGGCCGTTGCTTTCTCCCCGGTGTTGTCGGAATCCGACATAATGGCAATTCCGACCACCGGTGGTGGTTCCTCACCAAACGCTTCCCGGTAGTCGGCCATAATGTCACGTTCCACGGTGACCCATTCACCGATCTGTTCTGATCCTGAATTCACCGCGATCATCATGGTTTTCTCGGTGTAAGGGTTGGGCACGATCTCGCCCTTGGGCAGGCTATTGGCCCAGATGTAGTTCAGAGCGTTGCCCGGGAGAGACTCTCCGAATAACACTTCAACCGTCTTGCGTTTGGCGCGTTCGAAGAAGCCAGCTTTTTCAGGCTGGAACTCGAACGCAACGTAGATCCTGGCAGGATAATCGTCACCGGACTTTTCCCGGGCATCACCCTTCTCGAACACGTTCGAGACCTTCCAACGCCACTGCAAAATCAGTGAATCGGCGGGCTCCAATCTTACCCGGGCAATGAGGCCAGATGCCCCGCCTTCGGTGGTGGCCCTGACAACCTGCTGACCGTCCTCTGTGGTCAGTTCATACCGACTGAGCTGATCGATCTTGGGAAATTCCAGGGGTTCCCAGCCGTCATTGAGGGACTGCATGTCAGAAAACGGTTTGAGAGCGGGTGATTGCTGAGCAACCAGGAATCCAGAAATGCCTGCAAAAAACAGGAGTGACAGGAATCTTGTCGTCTTTCTCATCAGGCTTCTCGATGTCTGGAAGGAGGTATACCCGTGGACAGACGCTTTGCGCAAAAGTGCCCGAAACGATTACTGAATCGCCAACACCCGGATCGCGCTGGCCGCAGCTGCCGTCCGGTTCTCCACGCCCAGCTTCCGGAATACCTGCTCCAGATGCTTGTTGACGGTCCGGGGGCTCATATCCAGTATCTGGCCAATCTCCCGATTGGTCTTGCCGTTAGCGATCCACAGTAACACGTCGGATTCCCTCAATGTCAGTTCGAACCGTTGCCGCAAAGCGGCTGTTGCGCTGTTAGGGTTCTGCGGTGTTTTTAGCCGAAGCAGGTATTCCCGGTTATCCACAAGGGCCAGAAACTCCACGGACCTAGCCACGCCCATGATTTCCATTGGCATGCTGTGGCCTGGTTCGGGTTGGTGCCCCAGCCATTCTGCCAGGCGGGCGCGGACATCGGAGAATTCAGGGTTCGCCGCATCGGGCAGGTACTGACAAACCTGGGGCGTGCCCCAGAGCAGATTGCCCGCCTGGTCCACGGCAAACAGGTTCTGACCGGCTGTATCCAGCGCGCTGCGGGCGCTTCGGGTCATGCGGGCGTTGGTCAGGTGCACATCCATTCTGGCCAGCAGCTCGGTGGTGTTGATGGGCTTTGTCACGTAATCCACGCCCCCGGCATTGAGCCCCATAACAACGTGTTCCGTGTCGCTCAGCCCGGTCATGAAGATGATAGGAATGTCGGTAAATGCCGGGTTCTCCTTCAATCTTCGACAGGTTTCGAAGCCGTCCATGTGGGGCATCAGAGCATCCATCAGCACCACGTCCGGCGTTATATTCTGGCTGATGGTGAGGGCCTGGTTCCCTTCCAGGGCAACCAGCACCGTCATGCCGGCCTCTTCCATAGCGTCGTTGATCATTCGAATGGAGTCGACCGCGTCATCCACGACCATCACGACAGTTTTCCGGTCATTATGAAGCTTCATGTTCGGCTACCTCGAGTAGTTCAAGAATTTTCTCGAACTGGAAATCATTGGTGAGTCTGGTGAGCTCACGCGCAAAGGGTTCAGCTGCATCGCCGCTGTGTTTCAGGGCATGCAAGGCTTCAAGCAAGCCCTTTCGATGCCCGATCCGGGCCAGGTCGGCCAGAGCCAGACGATGCTCCAGTTCTGGTAAAGGAAGAACGCCATGCTCGGGGGCGGGAATGGCCGCGAGGGGCTCCGGGCTTTTATCGAAACGCCACCCGAGATCCAGCACGCTGGCAATGGTGTCAAGCAGCAGATCCAGTCGCACGGGTTTAATGATGTAGCCATCGTGCAGCCGGGGAGAGTCAGCCGCGTGGTGACCTTCATTGGCGTCGGCTGAAACCATGACAACCGGGATGGTGTGCTTGTGCTCGCGCAGTGATGCCAGCACGTCCCAGCCGCTCATTCCGGGCATGGAGACGTCCAGAAGCACGAGGTCAGGGCGCTCAGCCTCAACGGTCGCCATTACCGTCAGTGCATTACCGGTGTCGACGATTTCAAAGCCCAGGGGTGAAAGCATGGCACGCATGACCTGGCGGTGGGAGACATCGTCATCGACCAGCAGCACTTTTCGCCGCGGGCCGTGGTACCCGTAGATGCGCTTGGTCGGCGTCGAGATGGAGCGGGGAGCGGAGGCATGCAGGCTCGATAGCATGAGGCTCACCCGAAAGACGCTCCCCTGCCCAGGCTCGCTTTCAACCGAAATATCACCCCCCATGATCTCGGTGAGCAGGCGGGTAATGGTCAGGCCAAGACCCGTGCCTGTCCGGCTTTGTCCCGGTGTGCGGATGCGCTCGAAGGGCCGGAAGATACGTTCCACATTCTTGGGGGCTATACCCTCGCCGGTGTCGCGCACGGTGAACTCGGCTACCTGACTGCGATAGCGCAGGGTCAAGGATACTCCGCCCCGGTCAGTATATTTAATGGCGTTGGACAGGAGGTTGATCAGAATCTGCCGCAGTCGTTTTTCGTCCGTGGTTACCAGTTCCGGAAGCGGATTGGGGCAGTGATAATCAAAGGCCAGGCCTTTGTCTTCTGCCTGCAAACGGAACATGGTCACCAGTTGCTCCATCAACAGTTCAATGCGGACCTGATCACGGTGCAGGTCCAGCCGACCCGCTTCGATTTTGGAAATGTCCAGCAGCCCCTCAATGAGGTCGGCCAGGTATTCACCGCTGCGCCGAATCACACCCAGGGCTTCCTGCCGGTGCGCGGGAATGGTTTCGTCGTTCTCCATCAGCTGGGCGTATCCGAGAATGGCATTTAGTGGAGAGCGGAGTTCATGACTTATTCCGGTCAGATAGCGACTTTTCGCGCCATTTGCGGCCTCCGCTTGCTCTTTCGCCTGCTGGAGGGCCTGGTCGGTTCGTTCATGGGCGATGATCTCTTCCATCAACAGGCGGTTCTGACGACGGGACTCTTCCTCGGCCACCACCCGGCTTTCATGGGCAAGCACGAACAGCCAGCAAATCACACCGGTTACGATGACCAGTATGAAGAACACCTTCCAAAGCGTAATCGACAGCAGCAGACCCTCGGCCGGTGAAGCCACCGGAGTCTTGAAATAGATTAATGACAACAGCAGTCCCGAAAGCCCGTTGATCAATATCAGCAGACTCAGGAAATGCCCGATCCGCGAACGCAGACCGTCCAGCAGCGGTTTCGGCATCAGGGTTCCGAGAAACTGATTGAGCTGCTCCTGGTAACCCGCTCCCGGCTTGCACACGTCGCCACACCGGGCATCCAGAGAGCAGCACAGGGAGCAGATGGTGCCCTCGTAGGCGGGACAGGTCGTGAGGTCCTCGGGTTCAAAGTGGTGCTCGCAGATCGTGCACTGAACCGGGTGATGATCGGTCGCAATCGGGACGAAGGGCCGTGCGGTGTAAAAACGGCCGCCAGTCCTCCAGGCAATCAGAGGCGCCATGATCAAAGCAACGGCCATCGCGATGAAGTGGGAAAGCGCCTGGGGATAGTCTCCCAGTATGCCGGTGTGACAGGTGATGCCGACAACCGAAGCCGTCAGCATGGAACCAACGCCGACAGGGTTGATGTCGTACAAGTGGGCGCGCTTGAACTCAATGTGCGCGGGGCTGAGCCCCAGTGGTTTGTTGATCACCAGATCGGCCACCAGGGAGCCTACCCAGGCAATGGCGACAATGCCGTAGAACCCCAGGGTTTCCTCCAGAGCCCGGTAGACACCGAGTTCCATCACCAGCAGGGCAATAGCGACGTTAAAGAACAACCAGACGACCCGCCCGGGATGACTGTGGGTCAGACGAGAAAAGAAATTGGACCAGGCAATGGAGCCGGCGTAGGCGTTGGTGACGTTGATTTTGAGCTGGCAAAGAATGACAAAAATGCCGGCCATGGCCATGGAAATCTCGGGCGAATGGGTAATGTAGTTGAAAGCGATCAGGTACATCTGGGTAGGGTCGGCGGCTTCAGAGGCCGTAACGCCCTGATTCAGGGCAAGCACGGCCAGGAAAGAGCCTGCCAGAATCTTCAGCATACCGATCACGATCCAGCCAGGGCCGCCCGCCATAACGGCAACCCACCAGCGCCGTTTTTCCTTCGCGTTCTGGGGCTCGGGGATAAAGCGCAGGAAATCCACTTGCTCGCCGATCTGTGCGATCAGGGAAAAAACAACCGCCGCCGCGGCTCCAAACATCACGATACTCAAGCCACCGGTATTCACCGGGTTAACGCCCTCGAATTGCGTCCAATCGCTGATTGAGGAGGCGTCCGAGTAGATGACAAAAACAAAAGGCACGATCTGCAAAAGGATGAAGGCTGGCTGGGTCCAGACCTGGAAACGGCTGATGGTGGTGATGCCATGTATGACCAATGGAATGATGACCACGGCACAGATCAGGTAACCAAGCACCAGGGGAACCCCGAACAGCATTTCCAGTGCCATGGCCATGATCGCCGCCTCGATGGCGAAGAAGATAAACGTGAATGAGGCATAGATCAGGGAAGTGATGGTGGAGCCAATGTAGCCGAAGCCGGCGCCGCGGGTCAGCAGGTCAATGTCGACCCCGTAACGGGCTGCGTAGTAACTGATCGGAATCGCCGTCAGAAAGATCACCAGGCTGACAGCGAGGATCGCGGCGACCGCGTTATCGAACCCGTAGTGCAGGGTAATGGAGCCGCCAATGGCTTCAAGCGCCAGGAACGAGATCGCTCCCAGAGCGGTATTGCTCACCCGGGCAGCTGACCAACGCCGGGCGCTTTTGGCAGTAAAGCGAAGCGCATAGTCCTCCAGGGTCTGGTTGGCTACCCACTGGTTGTAGCTGCGCCGAACCCGAAAAATAGTCTGTCTTGCCGCCATGACTGCCTTGCCTTTGGTTTCTGGGTGCCCCGCGTTAGTGCAGCTTCAAGCTGAAATGCACCGGATGAGAAAGCCGGAACAATATCCGTGCCATAGACCGGTACCGGGATGTTCTTCTTCTGTGTGCCTGCGTTTGTAGCCTGTCCTGCGGGCAACCGGAATGCGTCAAATGACGTAGCGCGCTGGGGCGATTGCCGAATGGGCACCCAAGAGGGGGCCGAGCAGAATGATTCTCGTGGGCACTGTGCTTTCGAAGGGAAGCGCGGATCCGGACTTCAAAAACTGCGAGGAATCACCATGGATACGACAGAACAAACCGCCGGTGGGCGGTCATTCGGCAAGGGACTGGGGCTTCGAAAGAGCCTGATGACGCTGGCGGCTTCCGTCATGCTCGCCACATCCGCACAAGCGGCCGCACCGGCTACGGCCGAGGTCAACACCACCGGCCTGGCGGTTACGGATGACACCGTCACCGTGGGCATCCTGCACTCCATCACCGGCACCATGGCGCTGAGTGAGATTGGTTCTGTCCAGGCAGAGAAGCTGGCCATTGACCAGATCAACGCCTCAGGTGGTGTGCTTGGGCGTCAGATCGAATACGTTCAGGAAGACGGCGCCAGTGATTGGCCAACCTTCGCTGAAAAGTCGCGCAAGCTTCTGCGTCAGGACAATGTCGCGGCCATCTTCGGGGCCTGGACGTCCGCCTCACGCAAGGCCATCTTGCCAGTCATCGAGCAGTACAACGGCATGCTCTATTACCCGACCTTCTATGAGGGGCTGGAGCAGTCGCCCAACGTCGTCTACACCGGCCAGGAAGCCACCCAGCAGATTCTTGCGGGTATCGACTGGGCCGTCGAGAACAAGGGCGCCAAGACCTTCTATTTGCTCGGCTCCGATTACATCTGGCCGCGTACCTCCAACAAGATCGCCCGCAAGCACATCGACAAGCTGGGCCTGAAAGTGGTGGGCGAGGAGTACTACCCCCTGGGCCACACGCAGTTCAACTCCGTCATCAACAAGATCAAGCTGAGAAAGCCTGACGTGATCTTCGCCTCGGTTGTTGGTGGCTCCAACGTGGCCTTCTACAAGCAGATGAAAGCCGCCGGTGTTGATTTCACCGACGAGAAGCCGCTGCTGCTTACCATCTCGGTTACCGAGGACGAAATCCGCGGTATCGGCGGTGAGAACGTTGAAGGCATCTACGCCTCCATGAAGTACTTCCAGAGCCTTGATAACCCCAACAACAAAGAGTTTGTTGCGGCCTTCAAGGAAGCCTACGGCGACGACATGGTCATCGGTGACGTGACCCAGGCGGCCTACCTTGGCCCATGGCTGTGGAAAGCGGCGGTTGAGAAAGCCGGCTCCTTCGATATCGACAAGATCCGCGAGGAATTTGCAGGCATCGAGTTCACCAAGGCACCGGAAGGCTACGTGCGAATCCACGAGAACCATCACCTGTGGTCCAAGACCCGTATTGGCAAGGCTCAAACCGACGGCCAGTACCAGGTTGTCTACGAGACCGAGGAGCTGATGGAGCCGGACCCCTTCCCTGAAGGTTACCAGTAAGACTGGATGGCCGGCGCCAGAGTGCGCCGGCCTTTATCGCCTCCATAACGCAAAGCATGTTGGTTCGAAGGGGAGAAGGGTCATGTTCGATGGCTACACCAGCAGTGAATTGATGTCGATATTTGCCATGCAGGGGTTTGCCGGGCTCTCCCTGTTTTCAGTGTTCGTACTGATGGCAATGGGCCTGGCCATCATCTTCGGTCAGATGGGGGTGATCAACATGGCTCACGGGGAGTTCATGATCCTCGGCGCCTACACCACCTATCTCACATCGGGCTTTTTCCAGAGTTATCTACCGGGACTGTTCGGCGGTTACTTCCTCATCGCCATGCTCCTGGCGTTTCTTGTCTGCGCCGCGCTTGGGGCGCTGATTGAATGGTTGATGATACGGCATCTCTATCATCGGCCTCTCGACACCCTGCTCGCTACCTGGGGCCTCAGCCTGATCATGCAGCAGGCCTATCGATCCATTTTCGGCGCCCGTGAAGTGGGTGTGGAACTGCCGGACTGGATGATGGGTGCCTTCCAGGTGACCGACCTTGTAGAGCTGCCGATTAACGGCCTGTTCGTCATGATCATTGCGCTCTCCATTGCAGTGGGCGTTTACCTGCTGATGTACCGGTCCGGCTACGGCAAGAAGGTGCGGGCGGTGGTTCAGAACCGGCCCATGGCCGAGGCAGTCGGCATCAACAGCGCCGGCATCGACCGGGCCACCTTTGCCCTTGGCTGCGGCATCGCGGGCATAGCGGGTGCCGCGTTCACCATGATCGGTTCAACGGGCCCGTCCTCCGGCCAGGCCTACATTGTGGACACCTTCCTGGTGGTGGTTTTCGGCGGTGCGCAAAGCCTGATCGGCACCATTGTCTCTGCCTTCGGAATTTCCCAGGCCCAGTCCACCATGGAGTTCTTCCTCAGCGGATCCATGGCCAAGGTACTCACCCTGCTGGTCGTCGTCGGCATCCTGATGTTGCGTCCGGAAGGACTCATGGCCCTCAAGGTCCGTCGCTAGGAGACTGTCATGAAGAACTCATCCCCCCTGAAATGGTTTGGCTCCCGCGAGGGACTGTATTACCTGGCACTGGCATTCCTGCTGGTGGTTCTCCTGCCCCTGATGCTGGACCCGTTCCGGCTGAACATGGTGGGCAAGTATCTGACCTACGCCTTTGTCGCAATCGGTCTGGTGATGTGCTGGGGTAAGGCCGGCATTCTCAGCCTGGGCCAGGGCGTGTTCTTTGGCCTGGGCGGCTACTGCATGGCGATGTTCCTGAAGCTGGAGGCCTCCACGCCGGAGGCCACGGCCATCCAGTCCACCCCTGGCATTCCTGACTTCATGGACTGGAACCAGCTCACCGAGCTGCCCTGGTTCTGGGAACCGTTCCACAGCTTCTCGTTCACCCTGATTGCGGTGATCGGTGTGCCGGTGTTGCTGGCCTTTGTAATTGGCTTCGCCATGTTCACCCGGCGTGTCGGTGGCGTGTACTTCGCCATCATCACCCAGGCCATCGCGGCAATCCTGACCATCCTGATCATCGGGCAACAGGGTTACACCGGCGGCGTCAACGGCATCACCGATCTGCAGACTTTGATGGGCTGGGACATCCGCACAGATGCAGCGAAGACAACGCTGTATTTCATCTGCGTGGGCATGCTGTTCCTGTGCCTGTTCATCGCGCGTCTGGTGCAGAACCGGAAGCTCGGCCGCATTCTCGTGGCCATGAACGCCCAGGAAATGCGGGTTCGGTTCTCCGGCTACGACGTGGCCGCCTTCAAGATCTTCGTGTTCTGCCTGGCAGCGGCGTTTGCCGGTATCGGCGGTGCCATGTTCACGCTGATCGTTGGCTTCATGTCGCCGTCGTTCATCGGCATCGTCGCCTCCATCGAGATGGTGATCTTCTGTGCCCTGGGCGGCCGCCTGTCGATTCTTGGCGCGGTCTACGGTGCCCTTCTGGTCAATGCTGCCAAGAGTGGCTTTTCGGAATCCTTCCCGGAGCTCTGGCCCTTTGCCATGGGCGCGCTGTTCATTGGCGTGGTGCTGGCATTCCCGAATGGCCTGGCCGGTCTCTACCAGACCTATGTCATGCCCCTTGAGGACAAGCTCTTCAAGCGCAGCAAAGGCGCCAAGGTTGAGGCCTCGCCTGCGAAACCAGCCGCGGAGCGAAAGCCGAAAACCGAGAAAACTGATGATTACGATCCGATGATCGATTCCTACAGCCCGGAGAAATCGTGATGAGTGCAGCCAAAAGCAAAGCCAAAGATTTCCTGCTGGCAGTCGAGGGCCTGACGGTTTCCTTCGACGGCTTCAAGGCGGTGGATGATCTTTCCTTCTATCTGGATCCGAAGGAGATACGGGTCATCATCGGCCCCAACGGGGCCGGAAAGACCACGGTGCTGGATCTGATCTGCGGCAAGACCAAAGCCACCTCCGGCTCGATCAAGTTTGATGGCAAGGAGCTCACCAAGCTAAAGGAGCACCAGATTGTTCACTCGGGCGTGGGTCGGAAATTCCAGACCCCGTCCGTGTTCGAGGACCTGACGGTGTTCGAGAACCTGGAGGTCTCCTACCCCCAGGGGCACAGCGTTATGGGCGCCCTGGCGTTCAAGCGCGATCGGGCGGTTATCGAGGCTGTGGAAGAGGTGGCAGAGACCATCTTCCTGTCTGATGCCCTGAACGAACCGGCGGCGTCGCTCAGCCACGGTCAGAAGCAGTGGCTGGAGATCGGGATGCTGCTGATCCAGAAACCGGATCTGTTGATGCTGGATGAGCCGGTGGCTGGCATGTCGGTCACCGAGCGCAAGAAAACCGCCGAGCTGCTGAAGGTAATCACCAAGGACCACACGGTGCTGGTCATCGAGCATGACATGCAGTTTGTCGGCGACATAGCCGACCGGGTCACGGTCATGCATCAGGGCAAGGTTCTATCCGAGGGGTCGATTGAGCACGTGAAATCGGACCCGAAAGTCATCGAAGTCTATCTGGGGCACTGATCATGCTGAGCTTGAAACATCATTCGGTGGCCTATGGCCAAAGCACCATCATCAATGACCTGAACCTGGACGTGGCAAAGAACGAAATCGTTGCCGTGGTGGGCCGGAACGGTATGGGCAAGACCACGCTGATGAAGTCCCTAGTGGGCATGACGCCGACCAAGGGCGGCCAAGTCAATCTGGACGGTACCGACCTGGCGGGGCTGAAAAGCTTCCAGCGCGTGCGTGCCGGAATCGGTTTCGTACCCCAGGGACGGATGATCTTTCCGACCCTGACGGTGCGGGAAAACATCGAGACCGGCCTTGCCGCGGTGGGCGAGAAGAAGGTACCGGAAGACCTTTACGAACTCTTCCCGGTGCTGAAGGAAATGCAGAACCGCCGGGGCGGCAACCTGTCCGGCGGCCAGCAACAACAGCTGGCTATCGCCCGCGCCCTGGCCACCCGGCCCAAGGTGTTGTTGCTCGACGAGCCTACCGAGGGTATCCAGCCCAACATCATCAAGGACATTGCCCAGACCCTCCGACGCATCCGCGACGAACGGGGCCTGTCGATTGTGGTTTCCGAGCAGGTGCTGAGCTTTGTGATGGATGCGGCGGATCGGATCCTGGTGATCGAAAAAGGCGCGATCGTGCACGAAGAGAGTCGAGAAGAGGCCGATCAGGACAAGATTGCGAGTTATCTGGCCGTTTAACGAGGAGCAGAGCAATGAGACACGGTGATATTTCCAGCAGTAACGATACCGTTGGCGTGGCGGTGGTGAACTACAAGATGCCGCGGCTGCATACCAAGGCCGAGGTGTTGGACAACGCCCGCAAGATTGCGGACATGATCAAGGGTATGAAAGTGGGCCTGCCGGGCATGGACCTGGTGGTGTTCCCGGAATACAGCACCATGGGCATCATGTACGACAACGAGGAGATGATGGAGACCGCGGCCACCGTGCCCGGTGACGAGACCGCCATCTTCTCTGCTGCCTGTCGCGAGGCCAATACCTGGGGGGTGTTTTCCCTCACCGGTGAACGCCATGAGGATCACCCCAACAAGGCGCCTTACAACACCCTGGTATTGATCAACAACGAGGGTGAAGTTGTCCAGAAATACCGCAAGTGCATCCCCTGGTGCCCGATTGAAGGCTGGTATCCGGGTGACACCACCTACGTGACCGAAGGCCCCAAAGGCATGAAGATCAGCCTGATCATCTGCGATGACGGCAACTACCCGGAAATCTGGCGGGACTGCGCCATGAAGGGCGCGGAGCTGATCGTGCGCTGCCAGGGCTACATGTACCCGGCCAAGGAACAGCAGGTGATGATGGCCAAGAGCATGGCCTGGGCCAACAACTGTTATGTGGCCGTTGCCAACGCCTCTGGTTTTGACGGCGTGTATTCCTACTTTGGTCATTCGGCCATTATCGGCTTTGATGGCCGAACTCTTGGCGAATGTGGCGAGGAGGATATGGGCATCCAGTATGCCCAGCTGTCGGTTAGCCAGATCCGCGATGCCCGCGCCAATGACCAGTCCCAGAACCACCTGTTCAAACTGCTGCACCGGGGCTACACCGGCGTGCATGCCTCCGGTGACGGTGACAAGGGCGTGGCAGACTGCCCGTTCGAGTTCTATCGCACCTGGGTCATGGATGCCCAGAAGGCTCAGGAAAACGTTGAGGCGATGACCCGAAAGACCGTGGGTACCGCCGAATGCCCGGTGGGCGAATTGCCGTTTGATGGCAAGGAAAAATCTGCAGGGGCATAAGCCCGGGAGGTGCTGATGCCGTTTATTAACGAACGGCTGGAAGCCAACCGGGAGTCCATCGAAAAGAACCGGGCCGCTTCAGGCCCGGTTCGTGCTTCCCGGTTCCGTTTCGAGCCTGATCTTGTCATGGCCCGCCTGCGGCAAAACATCGTCGGCCAGGACGAGGCCCTTGACGCCATGGAATCCATGCTGGTGCGGGTAAAAGCCGACATTGGCGAGGAAAACCGGCCGCTGGCGGTGCACCTGTTCCTGGGGCCTACGGGGGTGGGCAAGACCGAAACCGTGCGCCTGATCGCCGAAGCCATTCATGGCAACCGGGATGGCCTGTGCCGGATCGACATGAATACCCTGGCCCAGGAGCATTACGCGGCGGCACTCACCGGCGCGCCTCCGGGCTACGTGGGCAGCAAGGAAGGCCATAGCCTGTTTGATCTGGACAAGGTTCAGGGTTCCTTCAGCAAACCCGGCATCGTGCTGTTCGATGAAATCGAGAAGGCCAGCAAGGAAGTGGTCCGAACCCTGCTCAATGTGCTCGACACCGGCCGACTGGTCTTCCCCTCCGGCAATCGGGAGATCGACTTCCGCAACACCCTGATCTTCATGACCAGCAACGCCGGTGCCCTGGACGCTGAGACCCACCAACAGCGATACCAGCGGGGATGGCGGCGCTGGCTTGGTTTATCGCCCGGCAAGGGCGAGGCCATTCGCGATGCTGCCTTGCGACGCCATTTCGACCCTGAGTTTCTCAACCGGATTGACCAGATCCTCACCTTTAACCGCCTCACCGACAACTGGCTGGAAGCCCTGCTGGACATCGAGCTGGCGGGCCTCAATCGCCGGCTTTCGAAGAAACACGCGGAGCTCATTCTGTCGCCAGCATTACGTACTGAACTCTGCCGGAGTTACGACGCCCGCTACGGGGCAAGGGAATTGTTGCGAGCATTTCGCCAGCGCCTGGAGCCGGCGGTAGCGCGGGCACTGCTGGCCTATCCTGAGTGCCGTCGGTTCCGTGCCGGACTGAAGGGCAACACGGTCACCGTTGACCAATACGTCGAATGACGTAGTCACCGGGGGCATTTCGCGAATACCTCACCGGCACGGGATTCCGGATAGTAAAGGCGTTACCTAATCGTGCAAGCCAACACCAAGGAGCGCCCGTTATGGCTGAAACCATTATCAAGATCGATCTGAACAAGTCGGCTTATGAGAACGACAAAATCCACAACCGCTGGCACCCGGACATTCCGCTGGTAGCCACCGTCAAGCCGGGCGACGATTTTATCGTCGAGTGCTACGACTGGACCGGCGGCCAGATCAAGAACGACGACAGTGCCGACGACGTGCGGGATGTCGATCTCAGCCAGGTGCACTTCCTGTCTGGCCCGATCGGCGTGGAGGGTGCCGAGCCCGGCGACCTGCTGGAAGTGGACATCCTCGACATCGGCACCTTCGAAGAAAGCCAGTGGGGCTTCAACGGGTTCTTCTCCAAGCAGAACGGTGGCGGCTTCCTGACCGAACACTTCCCGGAAGCCCAGAAATCCATCTGGGACTTCAACGGCATGTTCACCAAATCCCGCCACATTCCCAACGTGGAATTTGCCGGCCTGATTCACCCGGGCCTGATCGGCTGCCTGCCCTCCAGGGAGCTGCTGGAAACCTGGAACAAGCGGGAAGCTGGCCTGGTGGCCACCGATCCTGAGCGTGTGCCGGAACTGGCGACACTGCCCAACGGCGAGACCGCCCACATGGGCCAGATGACCGGTGAAGCGGCCAAAGCCGCCGGCGCTGAAGCCGCACGTACCGTGCCGCCCCGTGAGCACGGTGGTAACTGTGACATCAAAGACCTTTCCCGCGGTTCCAAGGTTTACTTCCCGGTTTACGTGGATGGTGCCGGCCTGTCCGTGGGCGACCTTCACTTCAGCCAGGGCGATGGCGAAATCACCTTCTGCGGCGCCATCGAGATGGCCGGCTGGATTCACCTGCGGGTTAACCTGATCAAGGACGGCGTGAAGAAATACGGCATCAAGAACCCGGTGTTCAAGCCCAGTCCGATCAAGCCCCGTTACGACGACTATGTGATCTTCGAAGGCATCTCCGTAGACGAAGACGGCGGCCAGCATTACCTGGACGTGCATGTGGCCTATCGCCAGGCCTGCCTGAACGCCATCGAGTACATGACCAAGTTCGGCTACACCAAGGCCCAGGCCTACGCGATTCTCGGTTGTGCACCGGTGGAAGGCCACATCAGCGGCGTGGTGGATATCCCCAATGCCTGCGCCACACTCTGGCTGCCCACGGGCATCTTTGACTTTGACATCAACCCGTCCGCTGAAGGCCCCCAGAAGAAAGTCAGCGGGGGCATGGACGTACCGTTGTCGAAAGATAAGGAGTAATCACCATGCCTGTGTATGACTACAAGTGCCGGGAGCACGGCCTGTTCAATACCCTGGCTACCATGGAGGATGCGGCCAAGCCGGCGGAATGTCCGACCTGCAAGGCGCTTTCGCCCAGGGTGATCGTGTTGCCATCGCATATTGCGGCCATGGACCCGGCTAAAAGGGCGGCTGAGGACCGGAACGAGCGGTCCCGACACGAACCGGTTTTTTCCACCGCGGACCGACGGGCCCACGATAAGGAGCACAGCCGGGCCTGCGGCTGCGGCTCCCCGAAACCCGGTAAGTCCATGCTGTTCTACACCGCTGATGGGAAGAAGATGTTTCCCTCCATGCGGCCCTGGATGATCAGCCACTGATTGGCTGAGTTGATACTGTCACGTGTTTGGCCCCCTCTCCGGGGCCTTTTTTTATTCTGCTGGTTGTTCCTTCTGGATATCGTGTATATAGTGTTTTTATCCTTGGTCAAATACCAGATGTAGTGATCAGTGCGTAACCAAATCGGTCAGCGCGTGATCGCCCCACACATTCTGGTATCGGGAATCCGGTGAGACTCCGGAACTGACGCGCAGCGGTATTGGGGAACAAGCACGGCATTAAGACACTGGTTGATACCGGGAAGTCGCCGAGCGAGGCCGAATCGAACGATTCACGCCCCTGAGTCCGAAGACCTGCCAGGGATACGGAGCTTCACGGCTCCTGACTGCACCTTCGCGACCCAGGGTGAGCAGACCGGTTATGCCCAGCCATTCCTATGGCGAGGTGTGCCCCTGCGTACGCGATGGTGAAAGGAATTCAACGCGTATTCAGGAGAACACACATGTCCGCCTCAGCCCTGGCCGAACCCCGGCCAACCTCGCACACCGATACCGAATCCCTCCAGGTCATCAAGCGCAACGGCACGCTCGTAGGCTTCGACCCGTCGAAGATCAGCATTGCCGTGACCAAAGCCTTCCTCGCCGTCGAGGGTTACAAGGCCGCCGGCTCCGCCCGAATCAACGATGCCGTACATCGGGTGACTGACCAGGTGATCCAGGCCATCGGTCGCCGCCTGAAAGCCGGTGGCAAGGTGCATATCGAAGACATCCAGGATCAGGTGGAACTGGCCCTGATGCGGGCGGAGGAACAGAAGGTGGCCCGCGCCTACGTACTGTACCGGGAAGAGCATGCCCGCGAGCGTGCCCGCCATGCCCCGGTTGAGGCGCACCCGCACCTGACCGTGAAAAAGACCAGCGGTGAAATCGCTCCCCTGGATCTGGGGCTGATGAAATTGCAGGTGGAGCAAGCCGCCACAGGGCTGGAGGGCATTGACGGCGATTCCCTGGTGGACGATGCCCTTACCAATCTCTATGACGGCATCGCCGAGGAAGACGTGCTGTCGGCCCTGATCATGACCGCCCGCAGCCGGATTGAGCGGGAGCCGGACTACAGTGCCGTCACCGCGCGCCTGCTCCTTGAGCAACTTCGTCTGGAGAATGCCGCCGCCCTGGGCCTGCCCATCAGTCTGCCATTGGCGGAGATTTATCCACAGGCCCTGAGTGCCTTTATCGAGGCAGGTATTCGTTATGAACTGCTGGATGAAGCCCTGGCCGCTTTCGACCTGGAGCGCCTGGGAGCCGCCCTGAAACCGGAGCGTGACCTGCAGTTCGGCTTCCTGGGCCTGCAAACCCTGTACGACCGTTACTTCCTACACTGGAACAAGGCCCGCCTCGAGTTGCCCCAGGTATTTTTCATGCGCGTTGCCATGGGCCTGGCCCTGCGCGAAGACGACCCGAATGCCCGCGCCATCGAGTTCTACAACCTGTTGTCGTCGTTCGACTACATGGCGTCCACGCCCACGCTGTTTAACAGCGGCACCCGCCACTCCCAGCTGTCGTCCTGTTACCTGACGACGGTGGGCGACGACCTTGAAGACATCTACGGCGCCATCCGCGACAACGCCATGCTGTCGAAATGGGCTGGCGGCCTGGGCAACGACTGGACACCGGTTCGGGCGCTGGGCTCCCACATCAAGGGCACCAACGGCCAGAGCCAGGGTGTGGTGCCTTTCCTGAAAGTGGTGAATGACACCGCGGTGGCGGTAAACCAGGGCGGCAAGCGCAAGGGCGCGGTTTGCGCCTACCTGGAAAGCTGGCACCTGGACATCGAGGAATTCTTGGAACTGCGCAAGAACACCGGCGACGAACGCCGCCGCACCCACGATATGAACACCGCCAACTGGGTGCCCGATCTGCTGATCGAGCGCATGCGCGAAGACCGTGACTGGACTCTATTCTCCCCCAGCGATGCGCCGGATCTGCACGACCTGTACGGCAACGCCTTCCGGGAACGCTACGAGCATTACGAGGCGCTGGCCGAGCAGGGCAAGATCAAGCTGTTCAAGAAGATCCCGGCCAAGCAGCTCTGGCGCAAGATGCTGACGGTTCTGTTCGAAACCGGCCACCCCTGGATTACCTTCAAGGACCCGTGCAACCTGCGTTCTCCCCAGCAGCACCGGGGCGTGGTGCACAGCTCTAACCTGTGCACCGAAATCACCCTGAACACCAGTGCCGACGAGATCGCTGTATGCAACCTCGGTTCCGTGAACCTGGCGGCTCACATCGCCAACGGCGAGCTGGATGTGCAGCGCCTGGAACAGACGGTAAACACCGCCGTGCGCATGCTCGATAACGTTATCGACATCAACTATTACGCCGTGCCCCAGGCCCGCAAATCCAACCTCAGGCATCGCCCGGTCGGCCTTGGCCTCATGGGTTTTCAGGACGCGCTCTATCAATTGGGCCTGCCGTATTCCAGCCCGGAAGCGGTTGAGTTTGCCGACGTTGCCATGGAGCAACTCAGCTACTTCGCCATCCGGGCGTCCGCCACGCTGGCGGGTGAGCGAGGCGCCTATGAAAGCTATGAGGGTTCACTCTGGCAGCAGGGCATCCTGCCGATCGACTCCATCAATCTGCTGAAGGAAAACCGCCGGGAAGGGGATCTGTCTGTGAACAGCAACGCCCGGCTGGACTGGTCGCCGGTGCGTGAACTGATCGCGAAAAACGGCATGCGCAACAGCAACGTCATGGCCATCGCCCCCACGGCGACGATTTCCAACATCGTGGGTGTGTCCCAGTCCATCGAACCGGCGTACCAGAACCTGTTCGTGAAATCGAATCTCTCCGGCGAGTTCACGGTAGTGAATCCGTCCCTGGTGCGGGATCTCAAGGCCGAAGGTCTGTGGGACAACGTGATGGTGAACGACCTCAAATACTTCGACGGCTCCGTTCAGCAAATCGACCGCATCCCGGCGGAACTCAAGGCCCGTTACGCCACCGCCTTCGAAATCGACGCAAGATGGCTGGTGGAAGCCGCCGCCCGGCGCCAGAAGTGGCTGGACCAGGCCCAGAGCCTGAATTTGTACATGGCCGAACCCAGCGGCAAAAAGCTGGACGCCCTGTACCAGCTGGCCTGGGAACGTGGGCTCAAAACCACCTATTACCTGCGCTCCCTGGGCGCCACTGGCGCTGAGAAAACCGCCCCGGTTGCCGCACCGCAGCCGCAGGTTTGCAGCATCGATGATCCCGACTGCGAAGCCTGTCAGTAACTGCTCACTTAACGATTGCGAGGCATAACCATGCTTGATTGGGACGACGAACCAAAAACCGAATCCAAAGCCACGCATCCCGGTGCCCCGGCACCGGTGAACGTGGACGACAAACGCGTTATCAATGGCGAAACCGACATCAACCAGCTGGCACCGTTCAAGTACCCCTGGGCCTGGGAGTACTTCATGAACGCCAACAAGAACCACTGGACCCCACTGGACGTGAACATGGCCCAGGACGTTCACGATTACCATCACCGGCTGACTGCGCCGGAAAAACATGTGTACGAGAACGTGTTGGCTTACCTCACCACCTCCGACATCCTGGCCATGCGCAACATCGGCCTGGCGGTGATGGAGAAGATGAGCGCGCCCGAGCTGCAGATCTACCAGGCCCGGCAGGTATACGAGGAGGCCATGCACACCTGGGCCTACCAGCACTGCATCGAAACCCTCAACCTGGACCAGAGCGAGATCTACAACCGCTACCGCGTGGTACCCGCCATCAACGGCAAGATCCAGATTGCCAACCGCCGGCTGGATGCGGCCATGCGCCCGGACATGAACCTGCGTAACAAGGACGACCTGCAGGAATTCATCATGTCCTACCTGTTCTTCGCGGCGGTGTTCGAAGGCACCTGGTTCTACAACGGCTTCAGCCCCATCTTCGCCCTCCAGCGCCGTGGCCTGATGCGAGGCACCGGCGAACAGCTGCAGTACATCCTGCGGGACGAGGCCATGCACTTCTCATTCGGCCTGAAAGTGGTCAACCAGATCGTGGAAGAGGAGAACATCACCTTCGACCCGAAGGCCGTGCGCGAGATGTGGGACGAATCCGAAGCCGCCGAGAAGGCCTATGCGGACTACATCCTGCGGGACCCGATACTCGGCTACTCCGCCGAGTATCACAGCGAACAGTTCCGTTTCGTGGCCAACCGCCGTGCCCGCACCGTCGGACTGGAAGAGCCGTTCCCTGGGGCGAAGAACGTGTCGCCCTGGCTGGACGAGCAGGCCACCTTGCGGAAGGAAAAGAACTTCTTCGAGACACGGGTGATCGAGTACCAGACCGGTGCTCAGTTGGAGTGGTAAACCCGCCTGAACAGCCGGAGTTATACGAACACGTTCGCATAACTCCGGGATACCCGGTGCGAAATGAAGGTAACTATCTGCTAGGGTTGAATCAGTCACAATGGCCGGCGGAGATATACGAACGCGTTCGTATAATTAGCTGTTATAAGCACGGGGCAATTAGGCTCCGGTAAAAGTAGGTGAGAGTTTTTGGGAGAACTACTGTTTGACGGGTTGTTTAGGGGAGGGATTCGCTTCCTCGCAAGACTTCTCGGTTGTGAGCAAACCTGCGAAGGCGGTACAGGACTCCTTCTGTTGGTCCTTTTGCTGATCTTGTTCATTTGTGTAGTGGTTCTTGTAGTTGGCCACCTTCGGAAACCGGCCAAGAAGAAAGGTCGCTGAAACCGTGCCTTTTATAACAAGGCAATTAAATACGTTCCGGCCTTTGGCCTCCACCGGACGCCCTTTTCAGGGCGCCGTTTATTGCTGGCGTTAAATGCCGGTGATAGCCAGGTCCAAAGCTCCAACAATCTGGTCTCTGAAATGTGAGAGAGAGCCAATAGGGCTCTTGAGATGTTTTTCAGGCACGGAGGAAATTTGCGGAGTTAGCAGCAACAGCTCTTGATCGGCAAAGCTGATTTCGGGGGTGAGCCCTTGCATGGCTTCGCCACCGAAGGCAGAACGTTTGCCCAAAGGGATAACAATGCGAGTTGCCAAATCGCTCAGAAGGCCGCTTTGAATATCCACAAGGTAAGGATAGTGAGCCTTGCTGATTTTGCTCGGGTTGGGGTACACATCGAACTGTGCCATCAAAAATCCCTGAATTCGTCGCCGAAGCATCCATGTTGTTCGACGAAATCGTTGTAGCTTTTTATCGCAGCGCGGTTCTCTTCAACCCATTGAGCGGCTTCGCGTTTCGAAAGCTCTTCTTTCAGAGCTCGTTCCAGGGTGGCAGACAAGTTAATGTTCAGTTCCCGGGTCTTACGCAGAAGATCGCTATTGATTGAGAGGTTCGCTGCCTTTTTGGGGGCGGCTGAGTCATAGAGTTCGGCCATGAGGGCCTCCCAGAAGATTTACAATACAAAGCTTGATCCTATGCGCATCGCTGTGCGCATGCAAGCAGTTAACCAATGGCTCTTGTCGGACGTGCCTACGCTGGCGCTCTGTCACGCCGCAAAGTCAAGGCGTTAGAACTCAGAGAGGAAACGAATGTTTGTTGCCGTTTATGAGTTTGAAATCAAGGAAGGGGCAGAGACTTCATTTCGCGAAGCCTGGCTTGAGGTGACGAAAGCGATCTATGAGCACTGTGGCAGTTTTGGTTCAAGACTCCACACTTCAGACAAGCCGAATATCCTGGTTGGTTATGCTCAGTGGCCTGATCGGGAAACGTGGGCGAAAGATCGTCACGTAATCGATGAAAAATATCACAGGGCACGCAAACAAATGCTCGACTGCCTGGTTCAATCGAAAACTGTCTATGAATTGGAAGTCAGTGACGATTACTTGCGTGCCGGTCAGTCCCGTAGTCCCAACCAGGACTGACTGACCGCCTTCCCCTATTCAGCAAGACGCGCAACCTTCTCCATGCCATATCTCACTTCAGGCTGCGCGCACGGCTACCCTCGTTCCATTGAACGCCGCATTGCCCGTCAGTGCGTCAATGCGCCCGGAATCAGTGACGTCGTTCATGCTTACGCCGGGTTGTCCCTCGGCGATCGACATGGCGGTGTCGGGCCGGTTGTGGCCCCAGCCCTGGGGCATGCTGATCACACCCTCGAACATATCGTCGTCGATTTCCACCGGCAGGTTGATGCTACCGGAAGCCGACGTAACCGTGGCCAGTTGTCCGTCTTCAAGCCCGATTTTGAGTGCATCTGACGCGTTTATCTGCAAAGTGCACGGGTTCTTGCCTTTTACCAGCCGGTGGGAGTTCTGGGTCCAGGTATTGTGGCTGCGGGGCAGGCGGCGGCTGATCAGCGTGAACGGATAGTCGCTGTTCTCATCTGCCTGCAACAGGCCTGAGGCATCCAGGCGTTTGAGATCGTCCAGATACAGCTGCGGAGCTAACCGGATCTTGCCGTCTTCGGTCTGGATGCGCTGCGCCAGGCAGGGCTGCAGCGGTCCCAGATCCACGCCATGAGGGTTGGCTTTCAGGGTCTCCAGGCTCATGCCCTCTTTTCCGTAGGCGCCGTGTTTCAGGCCCAGATCCAGCATGGCCTCCGGAGTCACGCCATCGTTTTCCAGGCCCGTTAACTGCAGGGCCAGATCCCGCAGAATTTCCCAGTCGTGTTTCTGGTTTGGCGCCTTTTCGAACATCGGTTCCGAGAATTTCGCGGTATTGCGAACGGCGAAAGAGTTGAAGAACACATCGAAGTGCGGCACTTCCAGCCCGGTCGTGGCTGGCAGGATGATGTCGGCGTGACGGGTGGTTTCGTTCAGGTAGATATCGACCGACACCATGAAATCCAGGGCATCGAAAGCGTCTTCCAGTCGGGCTCCGCCGGGCGCAGAAAGCACCGGATTACCGGCGATGGTAATCATCGCCCGGATCTGGCCCTCGCCCGGAGTGAGGATCTCATCGGCCAGGGTGGCCACGGGGAATTCGTTGTTGAAGTAGGGCAGTTTTCGCACCCGGGACTCGTAACGGCCATAGGAACTGGGCTTGCCCTTTTTGTCCCGCACCAGATCAAAGGCCGGCTGGGGGAACATGGCGCCGCCGCGGCTATCGAAGTTGCCGGTAAGAATGTTCAGCACGTTGTTCAGCCACTGGCAGAGGCCGCCGAACGACTGCGTCGAGGCGCCCATGCGGCTGTAGCAAACCGCACTTTTGGCGGCGGCCATCTCCCGTGCCAGCTCGCGGATGGCGCTAGCGCTCATACCGCAGGCGTCCGCCACGGATTCCGGAGCATGAGGTTTGACGGCATTGGCCAGTTGCTCCAGCCCGTCAATCCGGTCTTCCAGGTGGCCAAGGGTAACCAGCTGTTCCTCGAACAGGGTGTGAACCATGGCCAGCATGAACAGGGCATCGGTTTCCGGGCGGATGAACAGGTGCTGGTCGGCCTTTTTCGCGGTTTCGGTGCGCCGTGGATCAACCACCACCACCTTGCCGCCCCGTTGCTGGATGGCTTTCAGGCGTTTGCCCACGCCGGGGGCGGTCATCAGACTGCCGTTGGAGACAATCGGGTTGGCACCAATGATCAGCATGAAATCCGTATGGTCGATGTCCGGGACCGGAATCAGCATGCCGGCACCGAGCATGTAATTGGAGGCCACGTGGTGCGGTAACTGGTCGGCGGAGGCGGAGCTATAGCGGTTATTGGTGCCCAGCGCTTTGAAGAACCGCGGCAGCATGATGGCGTTGCCGAAGTTATGGGCGTTTGGATTACCCAGATAAACCCCGACCGCATCCTGCCCGTGTTCCTGCTGGATGCCCCGAAACCGCGAGGCGATTTCCTCAAACGCTTCCTCCCAGCTGATTTCCTGCCAGCCGTCGGCGGTGCGCTTCATCGGTGTTTTCAGGCGGTCCTTGTCATTGTAGAAATCCTGCAGTGCAACGGCTTTCGGGCAGATATGGCCGTGGCTGAACGGGTCGTTGTTGTCGCCCTTGATGGACAGGATCTCGCTACCCCGATGCTGGATTTCGAGGCCACACATGGCTTCACAAATATTGCAGGTGCGGTAATGGGTCTGGGTGTCGGTCATGGCAAACACTCACTCGGGATATTGTCATTATTGATTCTGGCAGTGTGGCACAGGCCGGCGAAAAATCAGACGGTCATAATTCACACAAAACCGGTCAATCCCGCCAAATGATGTTTCTCCCGGTGCCTGAAAGACAGCCTGGTTTTTCATCGTACAATAGCGCCATGGCCAGATCTTTTTACCGTCAGGGCCCGGACCACCGTGCCGGTGCGCCGGTTACCTTTCTCGACGTCCGCCGTCGTTTCCAGTTCCGTTCCATCGAGCTTGGCCGCTGGGTCACCGAGCCGGAGAAACAGCGCAGTGCGTCGCTGTTCTACGATGCCCTGTGCGACCTGATGACCATTCTTGGCGGCACCGAGTCGCTGGTGTCCCTGCGCGGCACCCTGGCGTTGCAGTACGGAATTGGCGGCCGGCCCGGCGTGTCGGCCCATTACACGCCGGCTACCCGCAGTTTCTCACTGGCCAAGAACGCGGGCCCCGGCAGCATTGCCCACGAGTGGTTTCACGCCTTCGATCATTACATCGGCGAGAAGCTTTTCGGCGAGGCCGAGAGAGGCCAGTTTGCGTCGAAACTCTGGCTAGGCCGCGACGATGCGATTCGTCACCCTTTGAATGACCGTCTGCAGGCCTGCTTTAAAGCGGTTTTGCTGGACGAAGACGGCGCAGAGCCCAGCGAGCTCTTCCGTTGCTCGATAAAGGCCGACAAAGCGGCCGGGATTCAGTACTTCAGCCTGCCCGAAGAACTCTGCGCCCGGGCATTTGAGGCCTTTGTGCAGGATGCCGACGTAAAGAACGCCTTTCTGGTAAGCGGAACCCGGGAATCCGAAGAGGCAAAACTGGGTCTCTATCCGGTTGGCGCGCAACGGGAAAGAGTCAACCGCGCGTTTCACCGTTATTACACGTCTCTTGGCCGGGCGCTCCGCTTGGCAGAGGAGTAAACGTCTCCTCGGCCCGGGACTTGTCTTTCAACATCTAGCCAGGCTTTGAGATCTTCAAGTGACTTCGGTGGGCAGATCCAGTAGCCCTGGAGCATTTCGGCTCCGAGCGATTCAAGGAGGCGTGCCGATTTTTCGGTCTCAATGCCTTCGGCAACCACCCGATAACCGAGGCCCTGGCCCATACTGATGGCGGTTTCCACGATCATCCGGGCGCTGTCGCTGGACTCGATGTCCTGCAGCAGGGTGCGGTCCAGCTTTATTTCGCTGGCTGGCAGCTTCTTCAGGTAGGAGAGTGAGGAGTAACCGGCGCCGAAGTCGTCAATCGAGAGCTTGAGCCCGATCGCCGTCAATTCATTCAGGGCTTTCAGGCCTCGGTGTGGATCGTCCATGGCCGCGGTTTCGGTGAGTTCGATTATGACCTGTTCCGCCTTTAGCTGATATCGCTTTATGCGGGTTTCAAACAGGCCAATCAGTTCTGGAGAACTGAGGTCGCGAGCGGAGATATTCACTGAGATGGTCAGCTCCGGATCAATCTCGTGGAGTGCCTTGAGATCGTTCATCGCCTGATCCACCACCCAGCGTGTCAGGTGTTTGATCACACCGGTTTTCTCCGCCATGGGAACGAAGTCGATCGGTGGCACCCAGCCCCTTTCCGGATGGTGCCAGCGAATCAGGGCTTCCACACCCACCACCTTGCCCGTGGCCAGACTGGTTTTGGGTTGGTAGTAGAGTTGGGTCTGATTGTTGTGCAGAGCCTCCCGAAGGTCAGACATCAATGTCAGCCGGCTCTCGTCGTAGATATCGTTTTTCCGGGAATACAGACCGGTCTGATGGGGACCGTGAGGTGCCATTTCCATGCCAACGTGGGCGTTGCGGATCAGGAGAGCCGCTTTTTTTCCATGTTCCGGAAAGCTGGCGGCACCGAACCGGGGGTTGGGTTCTATGGCGATGTTGTCCAGTAACACCGGTTCGGCCAGTTGCTTCAGTGCATTATCCAATGATTTGAAATCGTCCCCCGTTTTGCCGATATCCACCAGCAGGCCAAAGCTGTCTCCGGAAAGCTGATAGACCAGCTCCTCACGACCTTCGGAATTGACGGTGGAGTGAACCATCGGTAGTTCGGCTGCCAGCTTGATCATCTGTTCTGCCATTGCTTTGAGCAGGCGCTCACTGCGGTCGAGGCCCAGGGTGCGGTTGATTTCCTCAAGCTGGGTTATGCGGGTAACCCCAACCATGAAGCGGCCATTGGGGTGTTGCCGGAATTGCTCATCCACCATCCACTCGAAGCGGTTGCGGTTTGGAAGACCGGTAACCGGGTCATGGGTGAGCGCTTCATTCAACCGGGTCTGGGCATCGCTGCGGGCTTTCTGCTGTTGCAGGATGTCGGCCTGGGCCTGGATTTTCTGCTCCCGTTCCCGATAAAGGCGGTCGGCAAGGGCGAGCGTGAGAATGAAAGCTTCGAGCCCGGATCCTATCTGCATGGCGTATTCGGTAAAGAAGTTCTCCGGCAACAGGCCAAGAGCGCGACCGGCCGTTGCCGATACTCCTACCGTGAGTGGTGTCCAGGCAATGGTGAAGAAAATGCCGGCCCGAACACCGGCGGCCCAGGTGACAGGACCTGCCACCAGCAGCAGCGAAAAGAATCCGAATGCGGAGATCGCCGCAACCCGGATGCCGGTGTCGTAGCTCAAGAGTGGAGCGCTCAGGAAATACAGGATCTCGAACGCCAACATAGCTTGCAGAGCGCGGTAAAGCCGCGGGCTATGTGAGCGGACTTTCAGAAACTCCATGCAGAACAGCAGTGAAAACATCGCCAGGAAAGGAATGGAGAGCATCAACACATGGGCATGCAGAAACGGTGATTCCGGATAGATATGCTGGAGGGTGTAACCGCGAACCGCGGCAAAAAACAGGAAATACCCGGATATGGCCAGCGCGTAGTACAGGTACAGCCGTTCCCGCAGGGTCAGAAACACGGCCAGGTTGATCAGAATGATGACCGCCAGGCTGCCGTAGTAGAAAAAGTGCAGTTTTTGCTCGTTGGCGGCGGCCTCGTAAAACTCACTCTGATGCCATATCTGCAGCGGCACTACCATCGTGCCTTGTGTTGCTACCCGTATGTAGAGCGTTTTCAGGTTGTCCGGTGCCACCTGGAATCTGAACAGCATGCTGGGATGGTCAACATCCCTCGGATAGAAGGGGCGGGTATCGCCGGTGCGGAATTCGCGAAGCAGTGTGCCCCCGGAGAGCTCGTGGAACACCACGTCATCGAGCTGCGAGTAGGCCAGCTCGGCGATCAGCAATTGGTCACGATCGGTCTGGTTATGCAGCTCAACCCGCAGCCAATAGGCGGAATCGGTGATGCCAAAGGTGGCTTTGCCAGTGGGCCTGTGTTGCCAGGCGGATTCTGGAAGAGCGCGAACCTCGGCCAGTGTGGCGTTGGCACCGGTGTCTTCCCAGTACTGGAAGTGGCTCTCAATCGGTGTGCCAGAGACCACCGAAACCGGGCCGGCATCCGCGTGGACAGACTGGAACACGCTCAAGGCCAGCATCAGAACAAGGATACGCAGAGCATTGCTGAGGATCACGAACAGTAGACCCCGTTATTTAGCCAGCAGGCTTTTATTTTTGTCTCAAAGTTCAGCTTATCAATCTTTCTGCGCCAGAAAAGCCGCCAACCGATATTTAATGTAGCGAAATGTCTCATATTTCGAGTTTTCCAGCGTTTCCTGCGCGCGCCCCGGGCTCCCGGTGACCAGGCTTGCCTGTCTGGATGGCGGCGCATCTGCTACGTTTAAGGGGTAAAACCTATCCCGAGGAGGCCTCCATGTTTGTCGCTGAAAAAGCAACCGGGCACCTGATTGAAGTACTGGATACCCAGGCACTGTTTGATCCCCATGTCCAACAGGTTCGCGGCAGCCTCCATTACGGGGAAGAGGCGCAGGACCCGGAATCCTTTGCAAAATCGGACCTGGCCTTTCCCTCCGGTGAAGCGCTTCCTGTGTGCTGGACCAATCCCGACTACCGCCGACAAAGCTGACACTTGCTTACCCCTCCTGTAGCCACCACAGGGTCGCGCTAGCGTCGCCCTGAGATTGGCTATTTTTTGCACAGGTTTGAATTTCTTATCCTGCTTCTGTAAACTTTTTGTTAATTGAACGTTCAATTAATAAAAAGCAGAGCCAAGTCGCGCTGCTTTTCAACACCGGAATCAAGACGAGTAACCGAAGCCGCCATGCCAAAAGTTGGGGTTAAAGACACACGCAAGCAGCAACTGATTGAAGCCACCATGGATTCGATTGCTGAGCTGGGTATGCAGAACACCACCATTGTCAGCATCAGCAAGCGGGCGGGTATGTCCTCCGGGATTATCAGCCATTACTTCGGGGGCAAGCAGGGTCTGATTGAGGCAGCTCTGCGTTATCTGCTGGATCAATTGGGCAAGGAACTGCGGGAGCGCATGGCCAGGACCGACCGCTCCCCCGAGCAGCGGCTGAACTGCATCATCGAGTCGAACTTTTCTGAGTTCCAGCGCTCGGCGTTGGCCGCCAAGACCTGGCTGAGCTTCTGGGCCCGATCAATGCATGAGCCCGGGCTGAAGCGATTGCAGCAGATCAACAATGCCCGGCTCTACAGCAATCTGCGGTACTCGTTTGCGCAGGTGCTCGAGCCAGACGCAGCCACAGAGGCGGCCCGGCAAACCGCAGCAATGATTGACGGTTTCTGGCTGCGCAGTGCCCTGAGCCTGGACCCGGCAGAAAGCTTTGAAGCCGGCGAGCGGCTCTGCAAGAAATTTGTCCACGAGACACTGGCCCAGGCCACCGCCTGAGCCGCGATAGATTCAAATGGCCCACAAGGCCTGAAGACACCGAACCGAGGTATCTGATTACTATGTCTGCATCTCTTCCTGTTGTTCAGAATTTCGTCCATGGCCGTTTCCTGGCCAACAGCACCGGCGAAACCTTCCCCGTGGTAAACCCGGCCACAGGCCAGGTTATCTACGAAGTGGAAGTGGCGGATGAATCCGTGCAGCAGGCTGCCATTGAAAGTGCCCGCGCCGGTTTTGCCGAGTGGTCTGCCATGACTGCCATTGAGCGCAGCCGGATTTTGCTTCGGGCGGTTGCGCTTCTGAGAGAGCGTAATGACGAATTGGCTGCCGCAGAGGTGCGCGATACCGGGAAGCCCTGGCAGGAAGCAGAAGCCGTGGATGTGGTCACCGGTGCCGATGCGGTTGAGTTCTTTGCCGGCCTGGCACCCTCCATCGAAGGTAACCAACAGGACCTGGGCGGTGATTTTTACTACACCCGCCGGGAGCCCCTGGGCATCTGCGCCGGCATTGGGGCCTGGAACTACCCGATCCAGATTGCCTGCTGGAAATCCGCGCCGGCCCTGGCCTGCGGTAATGCCATGATCTTCAAGCCATCCGAGGAAACCCCAATGGGTGCGGTGAAGCTGGCGGAGATCTTTACCGAAGCCGGTGTACCGGCAGGCGTGTTCAACGTGGTGCAGGGCGCCGCCGAGGTGGGCCAATGGCTGACCCATCATCCGGAGATTGCCAAGGTCTCCTTCACCGGCGAAGTGGCTACCGGCAAGAAGGTAATGGCAGCGGCATCCTCCACCCTGAAAGACGTCACCATGGAGCTCGGCGGTAAATCCCCGCTGATCATCTTTGACGATGCCGACCTGGAAAACGCCATCTCTGCCGCCATGGTGGGCAACTTCTACACCCAGGGCGAGATCTGCACCAACGGTACCCGGGTGTTTGTCCATGAAGATCTGTACCCGCGTTTCATGGAACGCCTGCTGGAGCGCACCCGCAAGAACATCAAGCCGGGTGATCCGATGAATCCGGATACCAACTTTGGCGCCCTCATCTCGGCAAAACACCGGGATCTGGTGCTCGATTACATCGCCAAAGGCCTCTCTGAAGGGGCCACCCTGAGCCACGGCGGTCGGGCCTTTGAGCCGGAGGATTCCAAAGGCGGCTATTTCGTGGAGCCCACCATCTTCACCGACTGCACCGATGACATGACCATCGTGAAGGAAGAGATCTTCGGGCCGGTGATGTCGGTGCTCACCTTCCGCGACGAGGACGAGGTGATTGCCCGGGCCAACAACACCGACACCGGTCTGGCCGCGGGCGTGTTCACCAACGACATCCGCCGGGCGCACCGGGTGATTCACCAGATCCAGGCCGGTATCTGCTGGATCAACAGCTACGGTGCCTCCCCGGCGGAAATGCCGGTGGGCGGCTACAAACTCTCCGGCATCGGCCGGGAAAACGGGCGCGAGACCATAGCGCATTACACCCAGATCAAGTCCGTCTACATCGGCATGCAGGATCTGGATGCCCCGTTTTAAGCCCGCAAGCCACAGAGGAGAACGCGTATGACAGAAAACCGATACGACTACATCATCGTGGGTGCGGGTTCCGCCGGTTGTGTATTGGCCAACCGCCTGACCGAGGACGCGCGCCACCGGGTGCTGCTGCTGGAAACCGGCGGCAGCGACAAGAGCATCTTCATCCAGATGCCCACCGCCCTGTCCATTCCCATGAACACCAAGAAATACGCCTGGCAGTTCGAGACCGAGCCGGAGCCGTATCTGGACAACCGCCGCATGCATTGCCCCCGGGGCAAGGTTCTGGGGGGCTCTTCCTCCATCAACGGGATGGTGTATGTCCGTGGCCACGCCCGGGATTTCGACGAATGGGATTCCGAAGGCGCCACCGGCTGGCATTACCGGAATGTCCTTCCGTATTTCAAAAAAGCCGAAACCTGGGCCTTCGGCGGCGATGATTACCGGGGTGATAAAGGCCCGCTCGGTGTGAACAACGGCAACAACATGCAGAATCCGCTCTACAAGGCCTTTATCCAGGCGGGTTCCGATGCTGGATATTTCGAAACCGGCGATTACAACGGAACCCAGCAGGAAGGCTTCGGCGCCATGCACATGACCGTGAAGAACGGTCGTCGCTGGTCCACTGCCAACGCCTATCTTCGCCCGGCCATGGAGCGCCCGAACCTGACTGTGGTCACCCATGCCCTGGTCCACAAGGTATTGCTGGACGGCAAAACCGCCACCGGTGTCCGTTACGAGCAGGGTGGCAAGGTACACGAGGCGAAGGCCGCCGAGGAGGTCATCCTGTCGGCCGGTTCCATTGGCTCACCCCACCTGCTTCAGCTGTCCGGAATTGGCAAGCGTGAGGTACTGGAAAAGGCTGGTATTGAGGTAGCGCACGAGCTACCCGGCGTTGGTGAGAACCTGCAGGACCACCTGGAGTTTTACTTTCAGTACCGCTGCAAGCAGCCGGTGTCGCTCAACGGCAAGCTGGACTGGTGGAACAAGCTGAAGATTGGTGTTCGCTGGATTCTCCGTAAGGACGGTTTGGGCGCCACCAATCACTTCGAGTCCTGTGGCTTTATCCGGTCCAAGGCCGGCGTCGAGTGGCCCGACCTGCAATATCACTTTTTGCCGGCAGCCATGCGCTACGACGGTAAAGAAGCCTTCAACGGAGACGGATTCCAGCTGCACATTGGCCACAACAAACCGAAAAGCCGTGGCTTTGTGCATGTGCAATCGGCCGATCCGAAACAGGCACCGACCATCCGCTTCAACTATCTGCAGCACGAGGCAGATCGGGAAGGCTTCCGGGATTGTGTGCGCCTGACCCGGGAAATCATCAATCAGCCGGCCATGGACGAGTATCGGGGCGCGGAGATCCAGCCCGGTGCCGAGGTCCAGACCGACGAGGAAATCGATGCGTTTGTCCGCCAGGCGGTGGAGAGCGCCTACCACCCGTCCTGCTCCTGCAAGATGGGCACCAACGAGCTGGCGGTGGTGGACCCGGAGACTCGGGTTCACGGCATCCGGAATCTCAGGGTGGTGGATTCGTCCATCTTCCCGACCATACCGAACGGCAACCTTAATTCGCCCACCATCATGGTGGCCGAGCGGGCAGCCGACCTGATTCGGGGCAGGGAGCCCCTGCAGCCTTCTGATGCCCCTGTGGTTATGGACGACCAGTGGCAGGTGCGTCAGCGCCCGGGACAGGCAAAGCGCGCGCTCGCGTAGCGCGTCGTCATCCCGCCCGGTCGTGCAACGCGCCCGGGGTTTTGCAAGCCCTCAGGATTTCCCTATCAGCGCGACGGTGTTCTGCCGTTTTCGGGCGCCGGATAGGCAAGTCCTGGGTTTGTGTCCGATTCGAACCAAGTAGAGGAGGAACACCCATGCTGTTTATCAAAAAGAAAGAAAGTAACCGGAGGACGTTATGACACTCTGGTTATCCGCAGGTCTGATATTTACCTTCGCCGCCATTGCCCTGATTCTGTACAAATGGTGGGACATCCAGTGCATTGGCGTCACGCCGGTTCGCACCTTCACCTTTATTGCCATACTGTTCACGTCCGGTCTTGATGTGGGCCTGATCATGTTCCCGCTCACCGAGTTTGGTGGTTATGGCGATCTGTCTGCCAGCCCGGAGTATGGTTTTGCCAACCCGCTGGCCATTGAGTTCGGGTTCTGGGCATTTCTGATCTGGGGCTTCTATTTCCTGACCTGTTTTTACTTCGCGATCATCGAGCCGCGGGTGAAGTTCTTTGAAATTCCGCTGGTGAAGATCGTTAACAACGTTGTGATCATCGGCACCTGCGCTTTCACCGCCTATCTGTTGCTGGTGAACCTGCCCTGGTATCTGCCCATGCTGGGTGACGGCGAGTCCGTGGTACCGGCGTTCTACTTTATCGTGTTTGCTGCGATTGGGCTGGCGGTCTACTCCAGCTCCAAGATCAAGTATGTGCGCATCCTGAGTCTGGGCTCGAGCCTGCTGTTCATTGCCCTGATTGCGGGCATGTGGTTCCGGGCGTTTGTCATGGGGGCCGGCTCGCCGGCAGATTTCCTCGGCACCGCCGGATTGATCGGCGAATACTTTGCCAACATTCATCAGTTTGTCCTGCCCATCAATGACTACCACGAGTTCTACCTGTTCTGGTGGTTTGCCTGGAGCATCATGATCGGTCAGTTTACGGCCCGCTTCGTTAGCGGTATTCGTACCTGGCAGTTGCTGATTGCCATGCTGGTGGTGCCGTCCATCGCCATTGGTGTGTGGTTTACTGTGCTTTACCACTATCATGCGGAAGGTTTGCAGATTGCGGCGTTTACCAACCTTGCCATGATCTCGGTGGGCGTGTTGATGGTGGTGAACTCACTGGATTCGCTGATCCGTCTGTACACAGACAACCTGAATCTCACCGCCCAGCGCCTGGGACGGGCGAATTACGTGGTGTTCAATTTCCTCGCGATGGTGGGTCTGACCATGCTGTTCCAGCTGGATTTTCTCCGGATTCAGTGGGTAGGCGCCCTGGTGATCGCACTGTATTTCGGCTGTTTCGTCTACATCCTGGCGAAGAAGCGGGCCGAAGTGGCTGCCATTAAAGCGTCACCGAAAGAGAATATTCTGGACTTTGGCAAGATTGAACTTGCCGGTTAAGACCCCATAAATAGGCAGAGCCTATCCTTGGCTTGGAAATTATCAATTTTATCGCGGCGCTGCATGTCAGTACCTTTAGCGTTGTAAATTCATCCACTTATTGAATCCATCAACAAGGAGTTATCTTTAATGGGCATCATTAACAGCGAGATCAAGCCGTTCAACGCTACCGCTTTCAAAAACGGCGAGTTCGTTGAGATCAGCGAAGCCGATGTAAAAGGCAAGTGGGCAGTATTTTTCTTCTACCCGGCCGACTTCACTTTCGTTTGCCCGACTGAGCTGGGCGACGTTGCGGACAAGTACGAAGAGCTGCAGAAGTTGGGCGTTGAAGTGTTCTCTGTGTCCACCGACACCCACTTCACCCACAAGGCATGGCACGATGCTTCCGAGACCATCGGCAAGATCCAGTACTACATGGTAGGCGACCAGACCGGCACCATCACCAACAACTTCGGTGTAATGCGTGAAGGCCAGGGCCTGGCAGACCGCGCCACCTTCCTGATCGATCCGGACGGCGTTATCCAGGCTATGGAAATCACTGCCGAAGGTATTGGCCGTGACGCTGACGACCTGATGCGCAAGGTCAAAGCGGCACAGTACGTTCGCAAGCATCCTGGCGAAGTATGCCCGGCCAAGTGGAAAGAAGGCGAGGAAACACTGGCTCCGTCTCTGGACCTGGTTGGCAAGATCTAAGCTCTCCTTCCGGAAAGCTTATGAACGAAAAACCCCGGATTTTCCGGGGTTTTTTGTGTCTGAAGAAAAGCGATCTCTCAGAGCGACTCGAGAATGGTCTCGGCGCTGGTCAGATCCAGCCCCTGCGGGTCGACGTGTAGCTGCTCCACCTTGCCATCGTTGACGATCATGGCATAACGCTGGCTGCGAATGCCCATGCCGTTGGCGGTACGGTCCTGGGTCAGGTCCAGAGCCTTGGCGAATTCTGCCAGGCCATCGGCCAGCATGACGATCTCGTCGGCATTGTGGGCCTTGCCCCAGGCGTCCATCACGAAGGCGTCGTTGACCGAGGTGCACACGATGGTGTCCACGCCCTTCGCGCGCAGCTTGTCGGCGTTCACCACAAAGCCAGGCAAATGAGCGGCTGAACAGGTCGGTGTGAACGCACCCGGTACGGCGAAAAGTACCGCTTTCTTACCGGCAAAGAGCTCGCTGGTACGGATTCTCTCCGGCCCTTTTTCGCCCATTACCTGAAGTTCGATATCTGGCAGGGTATCACCCGGCTGAATTGGCATTGCTCTGGTCTCCACGGTTGTTCTTGTTGAAATAGTCGGCGCCGCGGGCCTTGAGGCGATAGAACTCTTCAATCACGCCGGCCATCGCCTCTTCGGAATACGGTCGCAGACCACTTAATACGAGCCGTTTGGTCACTTCGCCCACCGGTTTGCCGTTAGCGGTAAGGCGGTATTCCAGGAAGACATTGCCGCGCTTGCCGGCCTCTTCCAGTGTCGCGTTGTGCAATTCGAGCTCAGGGGACGGAAGATCGAGGTTGTCCAGAGCCAGGCTCATGCTCTCGTACATCACCATGGGGCGATCGGGATTGAACATCACCCCGTTCGACTCCATCAATGGTTTCAGGGTGTGGGGGAAATTCTTCCCCGAGGCCGCCACATAGGCGCGGGTAATGGCCTCGATCAGCTGTTGGTCGTTGGTTGTGGCGCCACTGCGGGCCACTTCAATATAGACCTTGCCGGCATCGTCGCAGACCTCAATCGTATCCCCGGTTTCGACGAATTTGAGAGGTACATTCTCTCCGAGCAGGCTGCGGAACCGGAAGGTCATGTTTTCCGACAGTCCGAAGCGCGCCAGCACGATGGCAAACAGCAGGTCGCCTGGCACACAGAAACGGCGGGCATCCGGATCATGGATGGGATTGAAATCCCCGGCGATTTCCTTGGCGAACTGGCTGGCTTGCAGAGCGGAAATTACGACGTGTCCGTCCTGGACGGAGTGGAAACGGTCTAGAAACATGCGTTGCCTATTCTGGGTACCGGAGAATGATGTTGCGACATTATGACAACATCATACTGCGGCAGGCTTTCGGTGGATATGCGCTATTGGTCAAGTCCCGGGCAGAGGCAAGTCTCAAGATATAGCAAAGTTCTATCAAACAGTTTGGGTCAATTAATTTGAGCATCGGGTAGCCGGACCGTATCTTTGCACCAACTTCAATTGACCACCGTATTTTTTCAAATACTTAGTTTCGAAATTTAAAGGAGAAGTCGGAATATGTTGGATGCCAATATCAAGGAACAGCTCAAGGCCTACATGGACAAGCTGCAGCAGCCGATCGAGCTGGTTGCGGCCTATGACGACAGCAAGAAGTCCCAGGAACTCCGGGAACTGCTGGAAGAACTGGAACCCATGTCTTCCAAGATCAGCCTGCGCACCGAAGAATCCAATGATGTGCGTCGTCCTTCCTTCGCCATTAACCGTGTAGGCACCGATATTGGCGTCCGCTTTGCCGGCATTCCCATGGGCCACGAATTTACCTCGCTGGTACTGGCCTTGCTTCAGGTGGGCGGCCACCCCTCCAAGGCTTCCCAGGATGTGATTGAGCAGATTCAGTCGCTGGAAGGTCGGTTCGAGTTCGAGACCTATTTCTCCCTGTCCTGCCAGAACTGCCCGGATGTGGTTCAGGCACTGAATCTCATGAGCGTGCTGAACCCGAACATCAAGAACACCTCCATCGACGGAGCCTTGTTCCAGGATGAAGTGGAGCAGCGCGAAGTCATGGCGGTGCCCAGCGTTTACATGAACGGTGAGCCCTGGGGCCAGGGCCGTATGACCCTGGAAGAGATTGTCGCCAAACTGGACACCAGCTCCAGCGAGAAAGACGCCGAGAAGATCAACCAGAAGGATACCTTCGAGGTTCTGGTGATTGGTGGCGGGCCGGCCGGCGCCTCTGCCGCCATCTACGCAGCCCGTAAGGGAATCTCTACCGGCATCGCAGCCGAGCGTTTCGGTGGCCAGGTGGCTGACACCATGGGCATCGAAAACCTGATCTCCGTACCTTATACCGAAGGCCCGAAACTGGTCTCGGCCATGGAGCAGCACGTCAAAGAGTACGACGTGGATATCATGAACATGCAGCGCGCCGAGAAGCTGATTCCAGCCTCGCGCCCGGGCATGCCCCACGAAGTGCGTCTGGAAAACGGTGCCACCCTCAAGGCACGCAGTCTGGTTCTGTCCACCGGTGCTCGCTGGCGCCAGATGGGCGTACCGGGAGAGGAAGAGTACCGCAACAAGGGCGTGGCCTACTGCCCGCACTGTGACGGTCCCCTGTTCAAGGGCAAGCGTGTTGCCGTAATCGGCGGTGGTAACTCCGGTGTGGAAGCCGCCATCGACCTGGCCGGTATCGTGGGCCACGTGACCCTGATCGAGTTCGGTGCCGAAATGCGCGCTGATGAGGTCCTGCAGAAGAAACTGCGCAGCCTGAAGAACGTGGAAATCATCACCTCCGGACAGACCACGGAGATCACCGGTGAAAACGGCAAGGTAAATGGCCTGAACTATACCGACCGTAAGTCCGGTGAGCAGCACCACATCTCCCTGGAAGGTGTGTTCGTGCAGATTGGCCTGGTGCCCAACACCGAATGGCTCAAGGGTGACATCGAACTGAGCCAGCACGGTGAGATCATCGTCAACGATCGCAATGAAACCTCTATTCCGGGTGTCTTTGCGGCGGGCGACGCGACCACTGTGCCCTACAAGCAGATCGTGATCTCCATGGGTGAGGGTTCGAAGGCCGCCTTGAGCGCCTTTGACTTCCTGATCCGCAACTCCGTGGATGAAAGCGAAGGCGAAGCGGCGTAAACCAGAAAACAGCCGCCTGATGAGAGAGAAGCACCGGAGCGATCCGGTGCTTTTTTTATGGCTAAACCCACAGGTTTAACAAGGTTTTTCTGGCACAAGTGAAACGTCGTTGTCATACTTCCAGTCCTGTATGAAAAATAGTCACTTTTACCGTCATGGACCGATGCGCGTGGTATGAAACGCTTCCTCCTGTCTATCCTTGCGTTACTGTTTGGTGCAAGCATCCTGAGCGCCCCTGCAGTGGCCGATCCGGCCGTTCGGATTGCGGTTCCGGACATCACCAGTCTGCTGACCGAAAACGGCGACGGGGTTTACCAGAAAATCCTCTATCGGGCCCTGGATGGTCTGGACGTCACAGTGAGTGAAGAGTTCTATCCCTACAAACGGGCGATGCTGGTGTTCGAGCAGCGGGGCGCCGACTGCATCTATTCTTTTACCGAAGTTCTCGAGCGGCGGCTGGGGGAAGACGCCGTTGTCGCGAGTTTTCCCCTCGGCAAGTTCACTTACTATCTGTTTACCCCGCCGGGTGACGAGCCCGTCAGTGCTTTGTCCAAACTGGAGGGCAAAACCGTAGGGGCGGTCATTGGCCATGAGACCTATCTGGATGGGGTTTTGGAGGCTCACAATGTCGATGTGGTCTGGTCCAAGAGTGATGCCCAGAATCTGGCCATGCTTGAGCATCAGCGATTTGGCGCTATGATCGCTGCCGTTCCCGATGTGCGTCCGTTCCTGGACAAGCTCAGCTACGATCCTGCAAGTCCGCTGCTTGAAAGTTATGACCGGCTAACCTGTCACAACACACAAGCCAACCGGCAATTCCTCAGAAGCCTGTCGGCCGAGATGAAGCGCCTGAAAAACGCCGGCGTCTATGAACAACTGGCCGGAAAGCTCTATGTCGAATTTGAAGAGCCGGCCGCCGCGGCTGAACCTTCTTCCCTGAACTGAGACTTCGGTTACGCATCTCCGCTTGTCTGTTACACGGCAGGTCGGTAGCTTAGGCTCCACGAAAGCCAACCCAGGCAGATCCTCCAGAGGGTGATTTGTTTCATGAGGTCTTATCCAGCCCGCTTGTTGATCAGTTTCCTGCTCCTGCTTGCAGCTCCTCTTGCAAACGCCAGTCTCAGACCCAGTGTTGTTTTTCTGTCTCCGGACGACTCCCGTTTCTGGCAACTGGTGGCCGGTTTCATGGAGGCGGTGGCGGAGGATCTCGAGGTAGATCTGGAGGTTCAGTACGACCGGGAGAGTCATCGATTCAGCTATCTTCGCATGGCGAAGGACGTGCTGGGCCGTGACGAAAAGCCGGACTACCTGCTGTTCATGTGCAAGGAGAATGTCACCGAACCCATGCTCAGGCTCGCGGATGGGGCGGGGGTAAAGGCGTTCACTTTCAATACCGATGTGCCTGACGCTGCCCGAGCCAGCATCGGTATGCCGCGAACCGTCTTGCCAAGCTGGCTGGGCCATCTCTCTCCGGACAATATTGCTGCCGGCCGCACACTGGTAACGCTGCTGGGCAAACAGGCCGAACAACTGGCGCTCGCCCCCCGAACCAGCATCCCCATGGTGGCCCTCTCGGGAACGCTGGATTCCTCTGCTGCCAAGGATAGGGATCGGGGGTTACTGGCGGCTGCCGTCCAGCAGCGCAGTGAGCTCCTGCAGCTGGTATACGCCAACTGGAGTCGTGAGCTGGCCAGGGAAAAAACAGAAGTCCTGCTGGAGCGCTATCCGAACACTGCCGCTGTCTGGAGCGCGAGCGATGGCATGGCACTGGGGGCCATTGAAGCTGCCCGGAATGCCGGCCGGGTCCCGGGGCAGGATCTGCTGGTGGGCAGTGTCGACTGGCAACCCGAAGCCCTGGATAAAATCCGGTCCGGGGAGTTACTGGTCAGCCTGGGGCGGCATTTCATGGGTGGTGGGCTTGCCTTGCTCCTCCTGCATGACTACCACAATGGCCGGGACTTCGATGATATGTCACCGGACTATGTGTTCCGCTACAAGCTGGAACCGGCAACCCGTGACAATATCGACCAGGTACAGCGCATTGCGGATCCGGAGAATTGGGGCAGTGTTGATTTCCGACAGTTCAGCCGTGTTGGCGAGTCTGAGACTGCGAAGGCCGTGCCTGACCCTGATGCCGTGCTGGATGCGATCACTGGAGCGCTGACAAGGCAGGAAACGGGCTCGGTAGCGAGCAGGCTCTAGGGCCTCGATATATCCTGCTCGAGACTCCCCTTGGGCATGTCAGGTTCTTCCTCGTCCTCGAAGAGATGGCCGTAGGCCTCACGCACACCGGAGACGATGAATTCGTGGGGCACGTCGTCGAACAGGCCGTGGTCGTTCACATATTCCATGTGCGCGTGACCGTCCTCGGTGTACTCCTGGAACATGGAATCGTGCACCCCGTCGAATTCCAGCGGTTCCACCTTCATCAGCTCGCACAGTTGCCGGTTGAACGCAGGGGTCGCCTTGACCCATTGCCCGTTCAGGAAAAGCTCAATGTAACCGTGCATCCGGAAAATGTCCGACTGCAGCCACTCGATCAGTTTCGGGCTTGAGAGATGATTGCGCACATCGGCCAGCCCAAGCCGGCTGGGAATGCCAATCGAGCGAGCTGCTGCGCCCAGAAGAACGGCCTTGGGGATGCAGTAGGTTTCGCCGGTTTCCAGGGCATAACTGGCGCTGAACGTATTGGCATCAGTCCGGAACACGTAGGGGTTATAGTTAATACTGTCGCGAACAGCGAGATAAAGCGTCTTGATCTGCTCCACCGGCTCATCAGGAACACCCTCCAGCTGTGACTCAATCCAGGCGGCTAGCCGGGGGTGGTCATAGTCGAAAAAGGCGGTGGGCTGGAGATAGCGTTCCATAGTCATCGGTCCGGTTTCAGGATCAACCTCTGATCGTGCTCAATTGGCAATCGTCAGGCAATGGCGGAATCCACCAGAACCATTGCCGAAAGTGCTCAGAGCATGGGGTTTGCAGTCTAAAGCTCCCGCATTAATTCGTAGGTGCACATATTAACCGCTGAAGCCAGGTTCAGGGATTCGATTTGGCCCTGGCCTTGAATGCTGTAGGGCGCCGCCTTTAGATGGTCGAGAGCTTCGCGCGGCACACCCCGGGCTTCGTTACCAAACAGATAACAGTCGTGCTGGCGGAAAGCCTGCGATGTCATCGAACCGCCATTGAGATCGAGGCAGGCGAGGCTCTGGTAGCGGTCGGCAAGGCTGGTCAGATTAACGTCGGTCTCAAGAGGCACGTGAAAGATCGCGCCCATGCTGGCACGCACCACCTTCGGGTTGAAGGGGTCGACACTGCCAGGGCTTAGCAGGCACCGGAAACCGCCGAACCAGGCCAGGCAGCGGAGTATGGTGCCCAGGTTGCCGGGGTCCTGAACCTCGTGCAGATAAATCGCTTTCTCCCCGGGCACCGGTTCAGCCGGTCGTTCCGGCATGGGGACCACCGCCAGAATCCCCTGGGGTGTTCGGGTGTCGGCAAGCTGTGCCATCTGGCGATCGCTGATGACATGGGTTCGGAATGGGCTCTGCCAGTGCTCATAGGCACCGGTGACGTACAGTTCCGAAGCCTTCAGAGCAGGTTGGCTGGCAACGGCTTTCTGCAGCTCAAGAATCAGGTGTTCACCCTCAACGAGGTAGTGGCCAAACGACTGCCGGTATTTTTTCTGGTGCAGCTTTTTGATGTCGGCCAGATTCACGAGGGGAGTCTCCGGTGAGGTGGGCTTGGTCGGTTCTGAAAAATCACAGAATGCTGGCCGGATTGTACGTGTGGCCAGCCCGGTTGTCAGGGTTTTGCCGCGGCCCGGCGCGGCACGTACAATGAGCGCTTGGCTTTCCCGTTCTGAAGAGACCCCATGGCCCGATCCAAAAGCAGTAACCGCTGGCTCGAAGAGCACGTCAACGACCCCTTCGTGAAGCAGGCGCAGGTGGATGGCTACCGCTCGCGTGCCAGTTACAAGCTACTTGAGATCAACAAGAAGGATCGGCTGATCCACCCCAACATGGTGGTTGTGGATCTGGGCTCCGCCCCCGGTGGCTGGTCCCAGGTGGCGGCCAAACTGGTGGGCCACAAGGGCCGTGTCATCGCCTCCGATATCCTGCCCATGGATGCCATTGCCGGCGTCGATTTTATCCAGGGTGATTTTACCGAGAACGACGTGTTTGAATCGATCATGGCCACCCTGGGCGATGACTCGGTCGACGTGGTGATTTCCGACATGGCGCCGAACATCAGCGGCGTGACCGTTGCCGACCAGGCCTCGTCCATGTACCTGGTGGAACTGGCGCTGGACATGGCAAGTCAGGTGCTGAAGCCCAAGGGCAGTTTCCTGGCCAAGGTGTTTCAGGGCGAAGGGTACGACGAGTACCTGAAATCCGTACGCGCCGTCTTCGACAAGGTGGTGGTGCGAAAGCCGGATTCCTCCCGCTCCCGCTCCCGGGAAGTCTACGTCCTCGGCAAGGGCTTCAAGGGCTGATTCAACCTGCAGCCCGGTCGAATCCCTGCATCACGTTCACCGCATTGACGCCGATGGCGTCGACGTCGTACCCGCCTTCCATGGTAAATACCGTTGGTAGTCCAAGCTGTGCGAGGCGCTGGCCCAGGGTCAGATAATCGCCTGAGGTCAGTTTGAAGAAAGAGATCGGGTCCTCCTCGAAAGTGTCGACACCCAGCGCGACCACAATGGCATCGGGCTGGAATGCCTGGATGCGCTCACAGGCTTTCTCCAGCCCCTGACTCCAGACACGGTATGGCGTGTTGGGCGGATAGACAATGTTCAGGTTGTAGCCTTCGCCTGAGCCCTCGCCAATCTCGTCTTCGAAGCCCAGAAAATGGGGAAACACCAGGTCTGGATCGCCATGCAGGCTGATGGTCAGCACGTCGTTGCGATCATAGAAAATCGCCTGGGTGCCGTTACCGTGGTGAAAGTCCACATCCAGGACCGCGACCTTGCCATAACCCTGGTCGCGGAAGGCCTGGGCCACGATGGCGGCATTGTTGAAGAAACAGTAGCCACCAAAAAGGTCGGCGTGGGCGTGGTGGCCGGGCGGGCGGCACAGGGCGAAGGCGGCGCGTTCGCCTTCGGCCACCAGTTTCTGGGCGGTCAAGGCCACGTTGGCGGAGGCCCGGGCCGCTTCCCAGGTGCCGTCCGAAATCGAGGTCTCCGCCGCAAAGCTGTAGTATCCCAGCCGGCCGTCGATGTCTTTGGGTAGCCGGTGGCGCATGCCGCGCCCGGCCCAGACCGCCGGAATCGCCTCGCCCGGTTTGCCGGCCGCCAGCCAGTCCTGCCAGCAGGTTTCCAGGAAAGCCACATAATCGGCCGTGTGAACCCGTTTGACGGGCTCCAGGCCAAATTCCTCCGGTTCCAGAATCTCCCCCAGCGCCTGATCCTTCACCCTTGCCAGGATGGTTTCGGCACGGGAAGGCTTCTCGTGGGGTTCGATCAGCAGCCCACCGTCCAGTTCGGTTTTGACCTGTCGGCGGCTGTGCAGTGGAGAGAATACGGTTTTCATGGTCCTGGGTGGGTCCTTGCTGAATGACGTGAGCACTTTGGCACAGGGAGCTTGATGGCTCAAAGGCATTGATTGTGGCAGGCTGAAACCTTTTGCAGACAGAGGGGATTACCGATATGGCGACGAGCGACAGGCCAGTAAAGGATGATTGATCTGATCGCGGACATGACCCTCGCCGAGGTGCTGGGCCAGGTGTGCGGTCTGGTAGCCTTGGGTTTCTGCATAGCCGGTTTCGCCAACAAGAACGATGACCGGCTGATGGTGCTGCTCATTTCCGCCAATGTGGCCTTTGCCCTGATGTTCGCGTTTTTCCAGAGCTGGACAGCGTCGGCACTGACGGTTCTGGTGATTTTAAGGATCGCCCTGGCCCGCAGATACCAGGGCAACTGGTCCATTATGCTGGGCATGCTGGCGGTGAACCTGCTTGTCGCCTGGGCGACCTGGAAATCGATCACCGACGTGTTCCCCCTCGCCGCCGCGGTATTCGGCACCGTGGGCATGTTCATGCTCCGGGGTATTCCCTTGCGTATCGTCCTCGGGCTGGCTGCCCTGGCGTGGATGCTCAACAACATCGTAATCGGCTCGGTGGGTGGCACACTGGCCGAAGGCATGGTGTTGGTCACCAACATCATCACCATCATCCGCCTCTACCGGCTTAAGAAGAAATACCCCGATTTCACCCCAGGCAGCTGATCCCGGGTGTCAGGCCAGCCGTTCCCGGCTCAGCTCTGGTGATGCAAGCTCACGGCTGGTCACACAGAGCGCTCCGCAGATTGCGCCGGCCCTCAGGCAGTCTGCCAGTTCGGCGCCTTGCAGGTAACGGTGCAGAAAACCGCTGAAAAACGCATCGCCGGCGCCGTTGGTATCGACCACCCCGGAGACTGGCATCACGGGTTGCTCCAGCCACCGTCCTTCCTTGTTCAGCAGCGTCGCCCCCTCCGAGCCGTGGGTGCACACCACAAACTCCTTACCCCGAGCTATCAACCCTTCCATGGTGGTGCGGTAGTCCGGAAGATTGTCGCTGGACAGGAAGATGGCCCGCGCGGCGTCGATAAAGGGTTCGTGGTAGGAGTTGTGGCCGTCGTAGTCGTGCAGGTCGGTCCAGATGGGCGTGCCTGAAGCCTTCAGCCACGGCAGGGCAGAGCGGGTGTAACCGAGGATGTTTACCACCGCCACGGCGCACTCTGCCAAAGCCTGTTGCGCCTGGTTCCAGTCCACCTGTTCCGGCTCCGGGGGCGGCTGGATGAACAGGGAAATACGTTTGCCGTCCGCGGACATCAGGTTCACATGCTGTTCGGTCGGGGCGTCGGTCTGTTCCGTCAGAAGCCGGATCCCGGGGTGGCCGAGTGCGACCTGAATCTGCTGGCCTTCCGGATCCTCGCCCAGCAATGTATGAAAGACGACGGTTTGCCCAAGAGCAGCCAGGTTCAGGCTTTTGCCAGCACCGGTGCTGCCCAGGGCCCGGTAGCTTTCCCTGGGCCAGATGGTCTGTGGCTCCGGCGTTGGTAGTGCCGGGAGGTGAATGATGGTATCCAGCGATGCGCCGCCGAGAATAAGGATCGGTTTTGTCATGGTGGTCTTGTCCGCAATCCGGTAGGAATTGCCATTGTAGGCGGGGTTTCAATTCTGCAGATCCTCCCTCCGACTACGCCCCCGGCGGACGACTGGCTGAAACAACCAGGGGCGGGGACCGCTTTGGCCAATTCCCGGGCCGCCAGCCCTGCGCTATCTTGATGACAGACCATTGATTATAAAAAGCGGACTGGAATCCGAGAGGGCAGGCAATGAGCAACCAGCATTTCGATGTACTGATCGTCGGCGCCGGTGTTTCCGGCATTGGCATGGCGTGTCACCTGAAGCGCGAGTGCCCAGGGAAATCATTTGCCAACCTCGAGCGCCGGCAAGCCCTGGGGGGCACCTGGGACCTGTTCCGCTATCCGGGTATCCGGTCGGATTCCGACATGTTCACCTTCGGCTACAACTTCCGTCCCTGGACCGGCGGCAAGGTGCTGGCGGATGGTGCGTCGATCAAGAATTATGTGTCGGAGACCGCCAGGGAACACGACGTGGAGCGCCACATTCGTTTCGGGCTGGCGGTCAAGACGGCAGACTGGTCGGGCGTGGACAAATGCTGGAAGCTCACGGCCCTGAACGAAGCAACAGGTGAAACCGAGCACTACACTGCCAACTTCTTGGTCGGGTGCACCGGTTACTACAATTATGATCAGGGCTACAAACCGGACTTTCCGGGCGAAAGTGATTTCCGCGGCCAGATCGTACATCCCCAGCACTGGCCCGAAGATCTCGACTACACGGGCAAGAAGGTGGTGGTCATCGGCAGCGGCGCAACCGCGATTACCCTGGTGCCGACCATGGCGGAGAAGGCCGCCCACGTGACCATGCTCCAGCGTTCACCCACTTATCTGATGCCTCTGCCGTCAACCGACAAGGTCACTCTGGCCTTGCAAAAGGTCCTGCCCGAGAAGACCGCCTACCGGCTGACCCGGGCCAGGAATATTTCTATTTCGCGTTTTCTCTACCAACGTTCCAGAAAGAGCCCGCAGTTCATGCGTCGGCTGTTCCTGGGCATCATCAAACGTAAGGTTGGCGACACCGCCGACATGCGGCACTTCACGCCGGATTACAATCCCTGGGACCAACGCCTGTGTGTGGTGAAAGACGGGGACCTTTTCCAGGCCATGAAAGCCGGCAAGGCCTCCATCGCCACCGATCATATTGATCGCTTTACGGAAACCGGCATACGCCTGAAGTCCGGCGAGGAATTGGCGGCGGATATCATCATTCCGGCCACCGGCCTGGATATCCAGATGCTGGGCGGAATCCGACCGACCGTGGATGGCCGGGAAGTGGTGATGAAAGACAAGATCATCTACAAGAACGTGATGGTAGAGGGTGTGCCCAATGCCGGCATGATCTTCGGCTATACCAATATCTCCTGGACACTGAAGGTGGATATTGCCGCCGAGTACCTCTGCCGGTTGATGAACCTCATGGACAAGCGAGGGTATCGCACCGTGGTAGCCCGTGATACCGAAAACAGCCGGGGCGAGGATACCGTCCTGGGCTCTCTCAATTCTGGCTACATCCATCGCGCTGCGGATCGCCTGCCCCGACAGGGTACCCATGGGCCCTGGAAATCGTCCCAGAATTACCTGGAGGATGTGAAAATCCTGAGATTCGAGCCGATCGAAGATGGCTATCTGGAATTCGATGGCAAGCGGACCCATGCGAGTCACAAGGAATCCGGTGGTTTCCTTCGGCCCCTGCGCTCGGCCCTGTTCGGGGCCTGAGCACGGAAGCCGTTCAGGCTCTTAAGTCATTCCCTGCCAAGGTACGCGGCTTGAATGGCAACCCATTCCTCGGATTCGGTCACTCGCAGTATCTCCTGGGAAACCGGTGCCCGAATTGGACTGCCCTCGGGCAAGGCCAATGCATAAAGCTGCTCTGCAAATACCCCCGGCAGGATAGTCAGCCGCTTCTCGCCCAGTTGCTGGTTGCGGTACTGCATCAGCGGCCGGTCGTAAACGATGGCATCGCTCTCGCCGTCGGCAACCGAGGTCATGGCAGCAGTGAGGTTGGGGTAGGTTTGGTAGCGAATGCGCTCTTCTTCCAGATAGCGCTGGCTGGCAGTCTGGCCAATGGTGGCGACAATTTTTCCTGGCAGGTCCCCAACGCCCTCGATACCGGTGCGCAGGTTGCTCACGGTCAGAGAGGAGGTGATGGCCGCGGTGAAGCTGGCGACCATGATCAAACCGGCAAACATCCACACCAGGGCAATCAACCGGCCCGGGAAAGTAACTGGAGCCTTGTCTCCGTAACCGACGGTGGTCATGGTGACAGCCGCCCACCAGAAGCTTGAACCGATCCCTTCGGCCGCAGAGCCCCCGAACTGTTCCGGATTTCGACGTCGCTCAACCAGCCAGAGCAGGAAGCCGACGGCCAGGAGCAGAGCGCCGAGAGCCAGTACCACGCTTACGAACTGCCAGCTGACCATGGCTCGCAGGCTACCGAGGAGGCTCTGCTCCGGCACCGGCGGAACTGCTATGGATAGACCGGTCTGATAGAAAGGGTGGCTGAAATCAAACCGGCCTTCGCGGTCTGCGGTCATGGTAAGGGCGCCGACGGCCACATCAATCTCGCCGTTTTCGGTGGCGTTCAACAGTTCGTTGAAGCTCATCGGTACCCATTTGAAGTCCCGGTCAATCCCGGCTGCCACTTCCTGCCAGAGGTCAACGCTGATGCCTTCCCAGCGTCCGTCACCGTTTTTCATTGCAAAGGGCGGCACCTCGGTAATTCCGACCCTCAGAGGGGAGGTCTGGGCATGGACCTGGACTGAGATCGCCAGTGTGAGCAGAAAAAACCAGGTGAAAATCCTGTTTACCATAGCTTGTTGCGGCCCGTTTCGGGGCCGCGCTCCCTTTTAATTATCAACAGGTTATTCGAAGGCGGAACGAATCACGTCCCGGTAGTTACGGATTCGCTGCACATAATGCACTGGCTCGTAGCCCCGGGCGTATCCGTAGCGGGTGCTTGGGTAGTATCGCTTGTCCGCCTTGAGGGGTAACACCTCGGTCATGTCCTGCCAGGAGTCCGGATTCTTGTTCAGGGTCCTGGCGAGCGCGCGGGCATCCAGCAGATGTCCACGTCCGATATTGTAGCTGGCCAGGGCCAGGAACGTGCGGTCCGGCTCCGGAATGGTTTCCGGCAGGCGGCGGTGTCTGTCAGCCAGATAGCGTGCACCGCCATCAATGGCCGCCTCAGGGTCCAGCCGGTTGGTCACGCCCAGTGATTCGGCAGTCCGCTGGGTCAGCATCATGATGCCGCGAACACCGGTGGGCGATTTTGCGGCCGGGTCCCAATGGGACTCCTGGTAGGACAGGGCGGCGAGCAGGTCGGCCGGCATACCGGTTTTCGCCTCGGCTTCCCGGAATTCGTCGATGAACTCGGGCAGACGGTCCTCGATCCGGCGGTTCAGCGCTCTCAGATCGACAAAATCGAAATCACCAATGTAGGAATAATAGCGGTTTTCCATCAGGCCGATGGCTTCATCGCCGTCGACGCTGTTCATCCATTCATGGGCGTCGTCACCGAGCGCCTGAAAGTTCTTGGGCAGGTACCACCCCAAATTACGACCGTCCGTCAGCGTCATGGCGACTTCCAGGTGCGGGAAATGCCTGCGCATCACCTGAACTATGTTGGAATCGGCGACGGTGCACCCCACCTCCTGCTCGGCAACGTCGGAGAGAATCACCTCTGTGGTACGGTCTGCATCCTCTTCGAATTCGATGCCGGGGTGTTGCTCGTTGAGCATGTTCAGTGTTTCGACATAGCTGGACCCGGCAGTCACGACGATATCGGTGCCGGGGATGTCCTCGGGTTTGCGGGGCATGGGTCGCGAATCGCGATGGCAGACCAATTGTTCGGTAATCTCGGTGTGGGCCGGTCCACGGGCAAAGCGTTCATCCCGTGAGGCCAGGTGAGTCAGGCCCGCTGCCGCCAGATGGGTGTTGCCGGCCTCAAGGGCATCGAGAACCTCGCTGGTGGACTCCAGCATGGTCCATTCCACTTCCCATCCACGTTGCTCGGTATAGGCACTGATAAGCGCGTGCTCGGGGCCGACGGGGTTTTCATGCCGATCCAGGTAATAAGTCGTGGAGCCGTTGCGGGTGGCGACTTTGAGAATGCCGGTTTCCGATGGCGGTTTGAGTTCTGCTGTCGGCTGAGTTGTCGTCTGTTGGCTATTATTTTCACTGCAGCCGGCGAACAGCAGCGGCAAAAACAGAATACCGGGTGCGAACTTCCATCGAGACATAGCGAAGTCTTTCCTGTCTTTTGGGATTATGCCTACGTATAAACACGTATCTCCCTACCATAGTACTCGCTATCTGCCCTTTCGGATTCCTCCAACCAGATTTGCTCGCGTTTTGCCCCTCCTCGAAGCGCACTGATGAGTTGTGTTCTATGCTGAAATTCTCTGCAAACTCTCCGGAGGACACCATGCGCTGTATTCTCAGACTTGCCCTGATAACTTCAACTCTGCTGTTCGCAATGCACGCACAGGCGGCAGACGGGTTAGTCACGGTCAAAAGCAGCCACGACGTCAAAGCCACGGCGGACAAGCTCGAGTCTGTGCTGAAGGAAAAAGGCATGACGGTCATGGCGCGGGTTAACCATCAGCAGGGCGCTGAAAAAGCCGGGCTGGAACTTCGTCCGACCGAAGTGGTTATTTTCGGCAACCCCAGAGTCGGAACGCCCCTGATGCATTGCGCCCAGAGCGTCGCCATTGATCTGCCCCAGAAAGCCCTGATCTGGGAGGATGCCAACGGCGAGGTGTGGCTGGGGTATAACAATCCACAGTACCTGAAGAGCCGCCATGGCATTGACGGTTGCGATGAGGTGCTGGAAAAAATCAGCGGCGCACTCGGGAATTTTGCCACCGCCGCAACGCAGTAGATTAGCGTATTTCAACCGCCCGGGAACCGCTCCAGTATCGGCTGTTTACCGCCCGGTTCCTTCGGATGCTTATTATAATCACCTATGGCTAATTGGCCGGGGCTCTGTTAATGTGCCCGCATCCTGCCTCTAGGGATTCCGCAGTTTAAGGCTCCAAGCCCGTGCGACCTATCCATACGACCTGTCAGAGGACGTCACCCCGTTAACGGCGCGTGACCGTAGTCGTCTTTTATTCCATGAATGTTCATGGCATCTGCCCGCATTCACCTGTAACGGTGTTCGTGGAGGCAGAACAATCAAGAGTTTATCTATATGAGTTTTTCTTCACTCGGTTTGTCCGAGCAGCTGGTTCGTGCCACGTCTGACCAGGGTTATGACACCCCGTCGCCCATCCAGGCCCAGGCCATTCCTGCCGTGCTTTCTGGCCGGGACGTTATGGCGGCTGCCCAGACCGGTACCGGCAAAACCGCCGGCTTTACTCTGCCTCTGCTGCAGCGCCTGGGCGAAAACCCGCGCACCGGCAAAGGCCCCCGCGCCCTGATTCTGACGCCTACCCGTGAGCTGGCGGCGCAGGTTCATGACAGCGTGAACCTTTACAGCAAATACATCCCCACCAAGGCGGCTGTGGTCTTCGGTGGCGTGAAAATCAATCCGCAGATGATGAAGCTGCGCAAGGGCCTGGACGTTCTGGTGGCAACGCCCGGCCGTCTGATGGATCTTTACCAGCAGAACGCGGTGCGCTTCAACGAAGTGGAAATCCTGGTTCTGGACGAAGCCGACCGCATGTTGGATATGGGCTTTATCCGTGACATTCGCAAGATCCTTGCGCTGCTGCCGGCCAAGCGCCAGAACCTGTTGTTCTCTGCCACCTTCTCCAACGATATTCGCAAGCTTGCCGAAGGCCTGCTGAATAACCCGGTGCAGGTGGAAGTCGCCGCCCGGAACACCACCGCTGAAAAGGTAAAACAGTCGGTGTATCCGGTAGACCAGAGCCAGAAGACGGCTCTTTTGAGCAAGCTGGTTCGGGACAACAGCTGGGATCAGGTGCTGGTCTTCACCCGGACCAAGCACGGTGCCAACCGCCTGACCCAGAAACTGGAGAAGGACGGCATCACCGCGGCTGCCATCCACGGCAACAAGTCACAGGGCGCCCGCACCCGCGCGCTGGCGGACTTCAAGGCCGGCGAAGTGCGTGTTCTGGTAGCTACGGATATCGCTGCCCGCGGCCTGGACATCAAGCAACTGCCCCAGGTGGTGAACTTTGAGCTGCCGAACGTGCCGGAAGACTATGTGCATCGTATCGGCCGAACCGGTCGCGCTGGCGAGAGTGGCCATGCCCTGTCACTGGTCAGTGCCGATGAAGGCAAACTGCTCGCAGGCATCGAGAAGCTGATCAAGAAGCAGCTGCCACGCAAGGAAGTGGAAGGTTTTGAGCCGAAGAACAACCTGCCGCTCAAGCCCAAGGCAAAGGCTGACCCTAGCCGCGCCCGTAACCGTAATGGTAACGGCGGTGGCAATGGTCGTCCCGGTGGAAAGCCGAAAAGCTTCGGTGCCAAGCCGGGTGGTCGCAGCGGTGGCCGTAGCCAGAATGGCGGTGGAAACCGGGGCCGATCAGGCCAGCGTCAGAGCGCCTGAAGGCAGTTAACACCTTTCAGAAAAGCGGTGCCTTGCTCCGCTTTTCTGTTTGTGGCGCCTGACTTTCCTGCACGGTTTGCTCTAGTATTCAGGGTCTGAATTCTGGCCGGCCAGGCACTCTCAGCTTATGCAGGAATCCATCTCCCTCCGGGCTCAATTGGGCCTGATTGCCCCCAAACGGCTGATGTCGGATTGGCAGTTCTTGGTTGCGCTGGTGGCCGGCTGCCTGGTCAGCATTGTGCTGACCATTCTATTCGATGGGAGCGGCTGGCAGGACGCGGATCTTCTGTCGATCCTGTCTTTGATTCTCTGGGCCCCCGTTATTGAGGAACTGGCCTTCAGGGGGGTGGTACAGGGCTGGCTGTCGGGAACCTCCCTGGGCAAACGGGGTGTTGCGGGTCTGTCATGCGCAAACCTGTTTGCAGCGCTCCTTTTTACCGCCTGGCATCTGGTTTATCGAACCCACCTCATGGCCTGGCTGGTTTTTGTGCCTGCGCTGGTTTTCGGATACTTCCGGGACCGCCACGGGTCTCTCGTGCCCTGTGTGATTCTACACGCTGCCTACAACGTGTCGCTTCTGCCAGGCTGGTATTTGCCCTGATGAAATTTTGATCAGGGTCAAAGTCAGGGTTTCGTTTGTGTATCAGTCTGAAACACGGGAAATTTTTCGAGGTGTCTATGAAAGCATTCAGCCAGCATGGGGCATTTCTGCGGCGATTTGTCGCACTTTCGGTAATCGTCCTGACCGCCTGCAGTGATGGTGGCGGGTCGGCAGAGAACGCTGGCGATGACACCGATCCGAACGAACCACCCGAGGATGTTCTGCCGTCACTGACAACCCAGGTCGAGCACTGGAGCCCAACCGGTGTATTCCTGGCGGCGGCGGACTGCGGGCAGTGCCATACGGCCAGCAATCCTGGCGATAGTCCGGCAGTGCTGAGGGCTCCGGACCCGCAAGTATCGGCGGTGCAGCCGTCACCGGGTGGAGTGGATATCAGCCCTTTTGCAGACTGGAAAAGCAGCGTCATGGCCAACGCGTTTACTGACCCGTATTTCCGGGCCAACATGATGCATGAGGCGGAAACCTTCCCGCATCTGGCCGGTTTTATTGAAGACAAATGCCTTACCTGCCACAGCCCCATGGCCAGAACCCACGCGCATCAGACGGGAGTAGGGCTTGAGGATGGCTTTTATCGGGCAGAACAGGCCCTGGTAGACCCCCATGCCCGCGAGGGGATCAGTTGCACTGCCTGTCACCAGATCACCGATTCTGTCCTGACCGGAAATGCCTACCCGGACGGCGTGCATTCCGGAGATTATGAGATTCCGGCAGCGGGCGAGCCAGGCGCATTCACCATCCATGGCCCCTATCAAAACCCTCAGGGACAGGCGATGCAGAATCAGGTTGGTTTCATGCCCGCGTACGGCCAACAGATGCAGGATTCGCGGCTCTGCGCCAGCTGCCATGAGCTGTATACCCCGACCATTGATATAGAAACGGACCAGCCCAACGGTGAAGACTTTCCCGAGCAGACGCCCTTCACGGAATGGGCAAGCAGCAATTTCGGCCCCAGTGGCAGCAACACCCGTTCCTGCCAGCAGTGCCATATGGCGCGGGAAGAGATCGGGGAGAACTTCCTGACCCGGCTAGCGGTGAGGCCGGATGGCAGCGTGAATGCAAACTGGCCCGAGCGCCAGCCTTTTTCACCGCACGTTATGCTGGGCGGAAATACCTGGTTGCTGGAAACGCTCGAGTTGTTCCGGGAGGAGCTCGGGCGCGATTCGATCAATGAGGAAGGCGACTTTGCAGCCACGGCGGAACTGACCCGCGAGTTCCTGAAAACCGCTGCGACCCTCTCGGTCACCGGCGAAGGCATAGCAAGCGGTGAATTGGTTTTCGATCTGACGATCCAGAATGAAAGTGGCCATAAACTGCCCACCAGTTTCCCGTCACGCAGGGTCTGGGTGGGAACCCGAGTGATCGATGCCAATGGTGCGGTGGTTTTTGCAAACGGTGCACCAGACAACAGCTTCCGTTTACCCATGGATGAGGATTTCACGTCGGAGGCCTGTCTGGCGGCCAAGAAACCTCCCGGTTTCGATTCGGAGGCCTGTTATCTCGGGCATGTCAGTGAAGTCCGTTCCGAACAGGATGTACCCGTCTACGAGGCCGTACTGGGCTCCACGACCGGAGATATAACCCATATTCTGCTTTATGCCTCGACCCTCATGAAAGACAACCGTATCCCGCCCCGCGGTTTTGACAACGCCGCAGTACCGAACGATGTCCGCCCAGTTGGCGTTCAGGGCGACAGTGATTTCAACGCGTCCAATGAAGGCCGTGACACTATCCGTTATCGCATTCCCGTGGGCACGTCACTGGCGTTGCCTCTGCAGGTTGAAACAACGCTTTACTACCAGGCCATCCGCCCTACGTTTATCGACGGTTTGCACGGTGAGCACGAATGGGTTGACGAGTTCCAGACGATTGCGAGGCTGAACCCACCGCCCGCCGAGGTGATGGCTGAGCTGAGTTTCCAGGTTCAGTAGGATTGAATTAAGAGGCTCAGGGAAGAGTGGTTTAATGGTGGCGAGTGGGCAAAAAAAGGCGGGGCCGGAGAAGCCCCGCATAGGAAAGCGCACCTTCCGCCAGCCAACAGACCGTGGCGACTGGCGGAGGCACGGGGATCAGAACTTGTAGGATACGCCTACCATGTAAACCCAGGGGTCGATATCCACATCAATGGTGCTGGTATCAGCAACGGCATTGCCTGCATAAGCGTTGATGGTGGCTTCGGTGTCGATGTCGATCCACCATACCGCCGCGTTGATACCCACGTTTTCGGTGATCATGTAATCAAGACCAATCTCGGCGGCCAGACCAAAGCTGTCATCCAGTTCGATGTCGGTGCCATTGATACCCGGGTTTCCTGCCACCGCATCATAGGTGGTGGTCAGCGTCTGGGTGGTCTTCTCTTCAAAGAAGTTGGTGTAGTTTATGCCGGCACCAACGTAGGGCTGGAATTTGCTACCACTGGGCATCGGGAAGTACTGCAGCGTGATGGTGGGCGGCAGGTGCTTGGTTTCTGCCAGCTTGCCAGTGCCACCCAGAGCTGCGCCGTCACCCTTGATGTCGTGCTTGAACGGAGTCGCCGCCAGCACGCCAACACCGATCTGGTCAGTCAGCATGTAGGTTGCAGTCAGGCCCAACTGGCTGTTGGAATCGACGCTCACTTTGGCGCCATCAATTTCGCCGAGAGCGTTGGAGTTCAAGTTGCTGCTGGAGGAATCCGGATCAACCGTTGCCACACCAACGCGACCAATAAAATCACCGGCTTCGTACGCCTGAACAGCCGGAGCTGCCGCCATCACTGCTGCAGCCAGAACACCAAGTTTGAATGTACGGGACATATCCATCTCCTTAACCTGAATCGTTGATGACTGCAGATTAATGACATCGGGAAATGGAAACTTGATATAGCGCAAGAATGCCCGGGCAGTTGCACGGGTTTGATCGGCGGATTGATTCAACTCAAAAAAACAGACGGTGGTGCTTTGACTGTGGGTATTGCGGATGGTCAGGCCGAGTGCTTTTTCCCTGCTGGCAAGCTCTCTTCCGGGACAAACACATCCCGAATGGAAAGGGCCTGGCCGTCGGCGTCCTGAACTTCCACCGTGTGAATCGGTCGACCGGTGGCGCGGTCGCGCAGGTCGAGGGGGGGCTCGTCTGGAGCCGGATTCCATTTATCCCCCCACTGACGAAGGGCAATAACCACCGGAAAGAGGTCCCGGCCCTTTTCGGTCAGGCGGTATTCGAAACGTGATCCATGCTCGCCCACGTCAACTTTGCGCAACACGTCATTGTCCACCAGCCGTGCCAGACGATCGCAAAGGATATTCTTGGCAATGCCCAGCTCCTGCTGGAAATCGACGAAGCGCCGGGTGCCATACATGGCGTGCAGCACAATGAGGAGGGACCACCAGTCACCCACTTCATTGAGGGCGCGGGCGACGGAACAGCTGGAATCATCAAAACGTTTTCTGGCCATTTCCGGAGTGTACCGAATAGGGTTGCATTTTAAAACCAGATTCAATAGGGTTGCTTTACGAAACCAAATTAATGAGGTTGCACATTACCATGAGCATGAATCTTGGACCGCTTTTCGAACCGTTTGAACTCCACAACCTCAAACTGCGCAATCGTGTGGCCATGGCGCCCATGACCCGCAACTTCTCGCCGGATGGTGTTCCGGGGGAAAACGTGGTGGCCTATTATCGCCGCCGTGCCGAAGCCGGTGTGGGCCTGATCATCACCGAAGGTACAACGGTGAATCATTCCGCCGCCAATGGTTATCCGAACGTACCGGCATTTCATGGGTCTGAGGCCCTCGAAGGCTGGAAGAACGTGGTAGACGCGGTACACGAGGCCGGCGGCGCGATTTTTCCGCAGCTCTGGCATGTGGGTGCCGTCCGGAAGGAGGGAACACCTCCGGATCCCGCAGTTCCGGGCTACAGCCCCTCCGGTCTGTTTGCCCCGGGCAAGCCCAACGGCAAGGCTATGACCAAAGAAGATATTGACGACGTGATCACCGCGTTTGCCGACGCAGCCCAGGATGCCAAAGCCCTCGGTTTTGACGGCGTGGAGATCCATGGTGCCCATGGTTACCTGCTGGACCAGTTCCTGTGGGAGGGCACCAACCAGCGCGATGACGAGTACGGCGGCAGCCTGGAAGATCGCCTGCGCTTTGTGGTCGAGATTGTGGAAGCAGTGCGTCACCGGGTAGGCCCCGACTTCCCGATCATGCTGCGCTTCTCCCAGTGGAAGCAGCAGGATTACGAAGCCAAACTGGTTCATAGCCCCGAGGAACTCGAGCGGTTCCTGAAGCCTCTGGTGGAAGCCGGTGTGGACATTTTCCACGCATCCACCCGCCGTTTCTGGGAGCCGGAATTCGAGGGCTCGGATCTGAACCTCGCTGGTTGGACCCAGAAGCTTTCGGGCAAGCCCACCATGTCGGTAGGCAGTGTCGGGCTGACTGAGGATTTCATCAGCGGCACCTTTGCGAGCAAGCAGGAAGCGGTTGAGAAGGCCGGTATCGATGAACTGGTGGAGCGGATGAACAACCACGAGTTTGAGCTGATCGCCGTTGGTCGAGCGCTTCTGCAAGACCCTGAATGGTTGATCAAGGTGAAAGAAGGCCGCCTGAACGAAGTGGAATCCTTCGCCAAGAAGTCTCTCGCCAAGCTGTATTGATTATCCCCTTCGATCGGACGATCGACACTTGCCGCAGTGCCTTCGGGCCTGCGGCTTTTTTATCCGATGAACCTGTCGTCTTCGTAATCGCGTCTGCTCAGAGACACGTTATGATGGATGAAATTCACCCGAATATGAGGGATCAGTATGTCGATGATTAGTTCGATTAGAGCGCTGTCTGTGGCACTTGTGATGGTTGCCATGGTGGGTTGTGCGACCGTTGGTAAAGACTTTGCCACCCACAATGTCGACCAGATCCAGATTGGTGAAACCACGCGAGCCGATATCCAGGAGATGTTCGGCGAGCCGTGGCGTACCGGTATCGAGGATGGCAAACGCACCTGGACCTATGGCAAGTACAAGTGGTCTGCCTTTGGTGATGCGGAAACCACCGACCTGGTCGTTCGGTTCAACCAGGACGGCACTGTCTCGTCTTACGTTTACAACACGACTGAGTAATCACTGAGGTAAACAGGCGCGGGGCTGGCTCAGCCCCGCAGACCTGACACCAGCTTGTCGATACTTTCCTTGGCATCGCCGAACAGCATGCGGGCGTTATCCTTGAAGAAGAGCGGGTTCTCCACCCCGGAATAACCGGTGGCCATGCCTCGCTTGAGAATAACCACCTGGTGAGCCTTCCAGACTTCCAGCACCGGCATACCGGCGATCGGACTGCCGGGGTCTTCGGCGGCGGCCGGGTTCACCGTGTCGTTGGCACCGATCACCAGCACCACGTCGGTATCCGGGAAGTCCTCGTTGATCTCGTCCATCTCCAGCACGATGTCATAGGGCACATGGGCTTCTGCCAGGAGAACGTTCATGTGCCCGGGCAGGCGACCGGCGACCGGGTGGATGCCGAAACGCACGTTCACACCCTTGTCCCGCAGGATCTTGGTCATTTCGCTGACGCCGTTTTGGGCCTGGGCCACCGCCATGCCGTAACCGGGCACGATGATCACCGACTGGGCGTTGCGCAGCTCTTCACAGACGTCGTCGACACTGGATTCGTGCACCGTCTGGTCGGCATCGGCGGCCGCCGAACTGCTGCTGGTCTGGCCGAAGCCACCAAGAATCACGCTGATGAACGAGCGGTTCATGGCCTTGCACATGATGTAGCTGAGAATGGCACCACTGCTGCCCACCAGGGCGCCGGTAACAATCAGCAGATCATTACCCAGCATGAAGCCGATGGAGGCCGCGGCCCAACCGGAATAGCTGTTGAGCATGGAGACCACTACCGGCATATCGGCACCGCCGATCGCCATGATCAGATGAATACCGAGGACGGACGCAATGGCTGTCATCAGAACGAGCGCCACGATGCCCAGGGCCATGCTGTCGGTACCGAGGAACCAGGCGCCCAGGAACACGCAGACAATAACGGCCACCAGGTTCATCATATGCCGGCCGGGTAGGGTCAGAGCCTTGCTGTCGATGCGACCATCGAGCTTGCCACAGGCAACCAGGGAGCCGGTGAAAGTCACCGCGCCAATGAAGATGCCAACGTAGACTTCCACCAGTTTGATGGTGTGCTCGGCACCGGAGGTGGCAATCAACGGCTCGATGTAGCCGGAAAAGCCGACAAACACGGCAGCCGCGCCCACGAAGCTGTGCAGCAGGGCCACCAGTTGTGGCATCTGGGTCATTTCCACCTTGTTGGCGATGGCAATGCCAATGCCCGCACCCAGCAACACGGCAATCACGATCGAAACGATACCGCCGTCAACACTGGCCAGGGTTGCGCCCACGGCGATGATAATGCCGGCGACCCCGTAAAGATTGCCGCGCCGCGCGGATTCCTGGTGGCTGAGACCACCCAGGCTGAGAATGAAACAAATGCTTGCGACCACGTAGGCCACGCTCACCAGTCCTGTGCTCATATCGGGCGCCTCCTACTTGCGGAACATTTTGAGCATGCGATGGGTGACCCGGAAGCCGCCCCCCACGTTGATGCTGGCGATCAGCACCGCGACAAAAGCCATGATGCCGACGGCAATGTTCTCCGCCTGGGCCAGGTGCAGAATGGCGCCGATAACGATGATGCCACTGATCGCATTGGTGACGCTCATAAGTGGCGTATGCAGGGAAGGCGTAACGTTCCAGATGACCTGCCAACCGATGAAGCAGGACAGAACAAACACCGTAAAGTGTTGCAGGAAGCTCTCCGGTGCGTGAGCGCCAACGCCGTAGAGGGCGAGGGCCGTTACAACCAGAAGAACGGTTTTGCCAATCAGGCTTTTGCGATCGGCGTCTTTCTTGGCCGCTGCCTTGTCGGCGGCCGAGGGTTCCTCGGTGCCGGGTGCAGGCTTGGGGCTGACCGGCGATTCCGGTTTTGGTGGCGGCCAGGTGATGTCCTCCTCGTGCACCACCGTCAGGCCCCGGATGACTTCGTCATCCATGTTCACCACGGGTTTGCCGTCTTTCTCGGGGGTCAGCTCGGTAAGCAGGTGCACCAGGTTGGTGGCGTAGAGTTCACTGGCCACCTTGGCCATGCGACTGGGCAGGTCGGTGTACCCGATCAGGGTAACGCCATGATGGTGCGCCACCTTGCCTGGCTCGGTGAGTTCGCAGTTGCCGCCGCGCTCGGACGCCAGATCCACGATGACACTGCCAGGCTTCATGGATTTCACCATATCGGCCGTGATCAGTTTCGGCGCCGGCTTGCCGGGAATCAGGGCGGTGGTGATGATGATGTCCACTTCTTTTGCTTGTTCGGCGAACAGCGCCATCTCCGCCTTGATGAACTCGTCGCTCATCTGCTTGGCGTAGCCGCCACTGCCGCTGCCATCCTCGTCCTCAAAGTCCAGAACCAGGAACTCGGCCCCCATGCTCTCGACCTGTTCCTTCACCTCAAGACGGGTATCAAAGGCCCGCACGATCGCGCCCATGCTGTTGGCGGCGCCGATCGCTGCGAGGCCTGCAACCCCGGCACCGATCACCATAATTTTCGCCGGAGGTACTTTGCCTGCGGCGGTGACCTGCCCGGTAAAGAATCGCCCGAAGTTATTGGCCGCCTCAATCACCGCCCGATAGCCGGCAATGTTAGCCATGGCACTGAGAGCGTCCATTTTCTGGGCGCGGCTGATCCGGGGCAGGCTGTCGATGGCGAAAGACGTAATTTTTCTGGCCGCCAGCTTTTCCAGCAATTCCGGGTTTTGCGCCGGCCAGATGTAGCTCACCAGAAATGCGCCCTCCTTCATCAGATCCGCTTCGTGCTTGCCCAGTGCCGGATTCTCCATGGGCGCGCGAACCTTCAGGATAAAGTCGGCCTCTTTCCAGAGAGAGCTGGTATCCGTTGCGATGGCTGCCTCGACTTTCTCGTATGCAGCATCGGAGTAGTTCGCGGCTTCGCCGGCGCCGCTTTCAACGATCACCTCATAGCCGAGCCCGATTAACTTGTGAACAGAAGGTGGCGTCGCGGCTACTCGCCGCTCGTCCTCAAAGATTTCCTTGGGGATACCGATTTTCATTATTGGAGTGCCTCCGGATTTCCCGATCAATCACTTGTTCTGGTTATCTACATACTAGTGCAGGTTGCCAGATCTGCCCGGAAAGCGGAGTTATCGCAGGTTTTTCAGCTGTGTTTCAGGGCGAGGCGTTCGACTTCTGTCTGCGACAGGTGATCAAGCATTGCCCCGCGGAACTGCCGGTTGATGAAGTGCTCGGTTTCGGTCTGGATGGTTTCCCGCTGGGCGGGTTTCTCGATGTAATCCATGGCCCGGAACAGGATGTAGCGGATCGTCATGCGGGAGATTTCATGAATGGTTTCGGGCGGCACGGCGCTCACCAGCTGCCGCTCGATAATATCCTCGGCCATTTCCCGGGCGCTGGCTTCAAGTTGTGATTCCAGGGCACGGCGCAGTATCGGGGAAGGGCCGTGGAGTTCCCGGACAGCCACCGTAGTTGCCGCCGGATTGGCGAGAAAGTAGTGATACACGAACGCCACCGTATCTCGCGATGCCTGTTCGGACGAGTCCGCCATCTGCCGCAAATCCCGGACGCCGGCTTTCATCTCTTCGGCAATGTAGCCCAATACCGTCAGCCCAAATTCATCCAGACTCTTGAAGTGCCGGTAAAACGTATTCGGATTCAGCCCCGCCTCACGGGCAAGCTCCCGCAGTCCCAGCGACGTCAGGCTCCGGGTTTCGGTAATCAGCCGAAGCGCCGCCTGAATGAGTTTCAGTTTTCCGCCGGTTAATCCGTTCATCTTTTCCTCTTGGTGGGGTGCAAGAGCGGCTGTCGGGGCCACCTTCCCACAAACGGCCAGCCCCCCAACCAGAGCCCGCCGTAAAGGCCAACTACCAGTCAACCGAGGCCAATCACCGATCCAGGAGTATACGGTTGTCTACCAATCTGTGTATACATGTGTCTACCAGTCATCATGACCAACTAGACAACAACAGACAAGGCCAGGCAGGCCAACACAGGAGTGCAGCAATGGAACAGAACACACAGATCGCCATCATCGGCACCGGCTTCTCCGGCCTGGGCATGGCCATCAAACTCAAGGAAGCCGGCTACAACGACTTCGTGATCCTGGAGCAGAGTGACGACATTGGCGGCACCTGGCACCAGAACCACTACCCGGGGTGTGCCTGTGACGTGCAGTCTGCACTCTACTCCTTTTCCTTCGAACAGAACCCCAACTGGAGCCGGATGTATGCCCAGCAGCACGAGATCAAGGCCTATCTGAAGCACTGTGCCGAGAAATACGGCCTGATGAAGCACATCCGCCTGAACACCCATGTGGCCGGGGCGCGATTTGACGAAAACCGACAGCGGTGGACCCTTGAGACCTGTGATGGCCCAGCATTGTGGGCGTATATGCAGGACAAGGGTATGAAGCCTGGAGACCGGTTGGATCGCACCGATGAAAAGCTGCCCGAATTCAGCACGTTGAAGGCGGATATCCTTGTTTCCGGGATGGGGGGATTGAGTACACCAGCTTATCCGGAGATCAAGGGAATCGAGTCCTTCACCGGCAAGCGCTTTCATTCCCAGGACTGGGACCACGACTACGATCTGCGCGGCAAGCGGGTGGCGGTGATCGGCACCGGTGCCTCGGCCATCCAGTTTGTTCCAGAAGTGGCAAAGCAGGCGGCACGGGTGGATCTGTACCAGCGCACACCGCCGTGGATCATGCCCAAGCCGGATCGCGCTATCCGACGGCTGGAGAAGCGGCTGTTCCGGGTGTTCCCGCAAACACTCAACGCCTTCCGCCAGAGTATCTACTGGTCGCTTGAGGCGCGGGTGCTGGGCTTTGTGGGCAACCCCCGGATTCTGAAGCTTGGCGAGTTGCAGGCCCGCCGGCATATCCGTAGCCAGATCCCGGACAAGGCGCTGCGCAGGAAGGTCACTCCGGATTTCCATTTCGGCTGCAAGCGGGTGCTGATTTCCAACAACTACTATCCGGCGCTGGCACAGGACCATGTGGATGTGGTGACCGAGGGTATCCGTGAGGTGCAGGGCAACACCGTGATCGACGGTCAGGGCAACGAGCGGCAGGTGGATTGCATCATCTACGGAACCGGTTTCCGGGCCCAGGATCCGATCCCTGCGGGCATGATCTTTGGCCGCAATGGCCAGGACCTGCTGGATGCCTGGAAAGACGGCGCCGAGGCTTACAAAGGCACCACCGTCAGTGGCTTTCCCAATTTCTTCATGCTGATGGGGCCGAATACCGGCCTCGGCCACAGCTCCATGGTGTATATGATCGAGAGTCAGATCCAGTACGTGCTGGATGCCCTCCAACAGATGCGCCGGCAGCAGTGGACCAGCATCGACGTGAAACCGGATGCCCAGAGCCGTTATAACGCCTCTGTTCATGCCAGGCTGGGCGACTCCGTGTGGCAAACCGGTTGCAAGAGCTGGTACGTGAATGAAAACGGTAAGAACACCACACTGTGGCCGGGCTTTACGTGGCAGTTCCGGAACCAGACGCGGCGCTTCGACTCAGAGCAATACCTGTGTAAAGGCGCGAGTGACAGCGTTTCCGGAACTGAGACTGCCATGGCTGTCTAGCGTCGGATTTTCGGGGGCATCCGGTCGGGTTTCGTGGTAGTTAAGTTGCGTTTTGGCCCGAATGGCCAATACTTGAAGCAATGGTCTTGCCGGTATCGGCCAAGGATGTCCCCCAATGAAGCTGTTTCACTGCGGCCGATGCGCCAACCTGCTGTATTTTGAAAACTGTCGTTGTACCAGTTGCGGGTCTGGCCTCGGCTTTGCACCCGATGTCATGGACTTGCTGGCTATCGAGCCAAAAGATGATGGCACCTGGGCGGCAGTCGCCCGGGGCGATCTTTACCGGCTCTGTGGCAACTACCAGAGCCAGGGCACTTGCAACTGGCTGATCCCTCAAACCGACCTTCACGCTTTCTGCGTTGCCTGTCGCCTCAATCGCACTATTCCCGATCTCAGTGTCCCCAAAAATCAGGATCTCTGGCGCCGTCTTGAGAAGGAAAAACGGCGCCTGGTGTATTCCGTGCTGCGTCTCAAGCTGCCCTGCGAACCCAGGAACGAAGATCAGTACGGCATGGCATTCGATTTTCTGGCCGACCAGCCCGCGATGTTTGACGAGCGGTCGAAGGTAAAAACCGGCCATGCCAATGGTGTGATCACTGTGAACATTGCCGAGGCGGACCCGGTGGAACGGGAACGGATGCGCAGCCAGATGGCTGAACCTTATCGCACCGTTTTGGGGCATTTTCGCCACGAATCCGGCCATTACTACTGGGATCTGCTGGTCCGGTCCGGGCCATGGCTCGGGCCGGTCCGGGAGATGTTTGGCGATGACACCAGAGACTATAAACAGGCGATGGACCAGCATTACCAGTACGGTCCGCCGGGTGACTGGCAAAGCTGGTACATCAGCGCCTACGCCAGCAGCCATGCCTGGGAAGACTGGGCCGAGACCTGGGCACACTACCTGCATATGGTGGACACATTGGAAACGGCCTGGCAGTTCGGCCTGCGACTGCATGCCGAACAGAGCCCGACGCGCAGTGAACTTGATCCTGCCTTTGATCCCTATCAGGCAGACGACTTCGATGCGCTGATCAAGCACTGGTTTCCCCTCACGCTCGCACTCAACAGCCTGAACCGGAGCATGGGGCACGAGGACGCCTACCCCTTCGTGCTGGCAGCTCCGGTGGTCGAAAAGCTCCGTCTGGTGCACCGAATAGCACGCGGTGGTTAACGAAAGGACCCCAAATGAAAAAGAACAAATCGATAGACTGGAAAAATTACGATCCAAATGACTTCTACGATGAGCTGATCGCTGCAAAGGGGAAGCCCCGACGCGCGGCCACGGCGATTACCGACTACCTGGGCAATCTCGGTTCAGAGGAAATCCAGGCACGCCAGCAAGCGGCCGAGCTTGCGATACTGGAGATGGGGATCAGCTTCACCATCTACAGTGAGGGCGAGAATATCGACCGGGCCTGGCCGTTCGACATCATTCCCCGGGTGATCTCGCTCCGCGAGTGGGAGACCATTGAGCAGGGACTTGCCCAGCGCCTGACCGCCCTCAACATGTTCATCAACGACATCTACAACGATCAGAACATCGTCAAGGACAAGGTGATCCCCAAGTACGTGTTCGCCAACTCCAAGAACTTCCGCGAGCAGTGCCGGGGCTTTACGCCACCCCTGGGGGTCTGGGCCCACATCTGCGGATCGGACCTGGTACGGGACAAGGACGGCAAAGTTTATGTCCTGGAGGACAACCTGCGGGTTCCCTCGGGCGTTTCCTACATGCTGGAGAACCGTCAGCTCACCAAGCGGGTATTCCCGGAGCTGTTCGACAACACCAGCATCCTGCCAGTGGATGACTACACCAACCAGCTGTTCGACATGCTGGCGTCTATATCGCCCAGGCCACAGGATCATCCCAGAATTGCGGTGCTCACGCCGGGTATTTTCAACTCTGCCTATTTCGAGCACTCGTTCCTGGCCCAGCGCATGGGCGCTGAACTGGTGGAGGGAGCTGACCTGGTGGTGGGTGAGGACGATTGTGTCTACATGCGCACGGTCGAGGGACTGGAGCGTGTCGATGTGATCTATCGCCGCATTGATGACGACTTCCTGGACCCCGAGGTGTTCCGGGCGGATTCCACTCTTGGTGTACCAGGGCTTATGCGGGCCTGGCGCAACGGCAAGGTTGGTCTTGCCAATGCGCCTGGTGCCGGCGTGGCCGATGACAAGGTGATCTACGCCTTCGTGCCGGACATGATCCGCTACTACCTCGATGAGGAGCCGATCATCCCGAACGTGCCCACCTATATGTGCGTAAACAAGCAGGATCAGGAGTATGTGCTTGAGCACCTCGACGAGCTGGTGGTGAAGCCGGCGAACGAATCCGGTGGCTACGGCATGCTGGTGGGGCCGCATTCCACCAAGAAGCAACGCACCGAGTTCGCCCGCCTGATCAAGAAGAACCCGCGCAATTACATCGCGCAGCCTACGCTGAGCCTGTCGGTGGCGCCCACCCTGTGCGACGAGGGGTTGGCGCCACGGCATCTGGATTTGCGGCCTTTTGTGCTGCAGGGCGTGAGAACCTATGTAACGGCCGGCGGGCTGACGCGGGTAGCGATGCGCAAGGGCTCCCTGGTGGTGAATTCCTCCCAGGGCGGTGGAAGCAAGGATACCTGGATCGTGGACGAGGAGAACTGATGTGCTGTCACGTGTAGCGGAAAGACTGTACTGGATGGCCAGATACCTTGAACGGGCCGAGAACAACGCCCGGATGATCATGGCTTTCAATTCCCTGGCGCTGGATATGCCCAAGGAGACCCAGCTGTCCTGGAAGGGGCTGGTGGCGGTAACGGGCATGGGCGCGTTGTTTGACCAGCACCACCAGAAGGCCGATGAGCGCAACTGTGTGAAGTTTCTGATGGCCGACAGTTACAACCCGAGTTCCATCGCCTCCTGCATCAAGGCTGCCCGGGAGAATGTGCGCACCACCCGGGACCAGGTGCCGACCGACGCCTGGGAAGTCATCAATGAACTGTACCGCTACATCCAGGAGCACATCGACCAGGGAGTGGGGAAACGGGCGCGGTACGAGTTCCTGAACGAGATCGTCGGTCGCTGCCAGATGCTCAATGGTTTGCTGGCCGGGTGTATGAGTCACGACGAGGGCTACGACTTCATCCGGGTGGGTCGCAACCTTGAGCGGGCCGACATGGCCACCCGTCAGATTGAAGTGGGAGCTCTGCAGTTCCTCGATGGCTGGGACGGCACGGAAACCTACGGCGGGCTATTGTGGACGAGCGTTCTGCGCTACCAGAGTGCCTTCCAGATGTACCGCCACAACGTGCGGCGCAAGGTCAGCGGGCCTCTGGTGATTCGCTTCCTGTTGCAGAACGAACCCTTCCCGCGCTCGGTGCTACACAGTCTCAGCGAAGTGGCCGGTGCCCTCGGTCGCCTGCCCAGGAACGAGATTCCGCTGCGCACGGCGCTGCAGGCGGTCCGTCACACCCGTGAAGGCGACGTGGATGCGTTGATCCGCAAGGAGGACGTGATCCTGTTCCTGGAGAACCTGCAGCTGGAGATCGGTGAACTTCACGACGACATTGCAGAGACCTGGTTTCCTGTCTACGAGACAGCCTGAAACTCCCAACACTATTCGCCTGCGAGATAGGTTCCATGTCGATTCACGTTGCCCTGAGCCACACCACTCACTATCGCTACGAGCGGCCCATCACCCTGGGGCCGCAGATCGTTCGTTTGCGCCCCTGTCCACATGCGCGAACCCGAATTCTCAGTTACTCACTGAAGGTTGAGCCGGAAGGTCACTTCCTGAACTGGCAACAGGACCCGCAGGCCAACTATCTGGCCCGGCTGGTGTTTCCGGAAAAGACCGACGAGCTGAAAATCACGGTGGACCTGGTTGCCGAGATGGCGGTGATCAACCCTTTCGATTTCTTTCTGGAACCCCGGGCGGAGACCATTCCCTTCGACTATGAGGAATGGCAGACGGCGGAGCTGGCGCCTTACTTGCAGAAATTGCCGGAAACACCGGAATTCCGTAAATGGATGGCCACCATAGACCGCAAGGAAACGCCCAGCGTCGATTTCTTGGTGGGCGTAAACCAGCGGCTAGCCAACCGGATTGATTATCTGATCCGGATGGAGCCGGGCGTGCAGACGCCGGAAGAGACCCTGAAAAAAGGCTCCGGATCCTGTCGGGATTCCACCTGGTTGCTGGTCCAGACGCTTCGGCACCTTGGGCTGGCGGCGCGGTTCGTCTCCGGTTACCTGATTCAGCTCAAGGCGGACCTGAAAGCACTGGATGGCCCCTCGGGCGCGGAGGAAGACTTCACTGACCTGCACGCCTGGTGCGAGGTCTTCCTGCCCGGCGCCGGTTGGGTGGGACTGGATCCCACGTCTGGCCTGTTTGCCGGGGAAGGTCACATTCCGCTGGCCTGCAGCCCGGATCCGTCTTCGGCCGCGCCCATATCCGGCATGGTGGAAGACTGCGAGGTCGAATTCGAGCATCAGATGGGCGTCCAGCGCATCTGGGAAGCGCCGCGGGTGACCAAACCCTACACCGAGGAGCAGTGGCAACGCGTCGTGGATCTGGGGCATGAGGTGGACCAGCGCCTGACCGAGCTCGATGTGCGTCTGACTCAGGGCGGTGAACCCACTTTCGTGGCCAATCACGACCGTGATGAGCCCGAGTGGAACACCGAGGCCATGGGCCCCACAAAGCGCAAGAAGGCCATTGAGCTCTATCACCGGATGCGGGACCGCTATGGTGCCGGTGGGCTGGTGCATTTCGGCCAGGGCAAATGGTACCCGGGAGAGCCGCTGCCCCGCTGGTCACTGAACTGTTTCTGGCGCAAGGATGGCGAGCCGATCTGGCATGACGAGCGTTGGCTGGCGGACGAACGCACGGAAGGCAAGGCAGGCCCGGAAGATGCTCACCGGTTTTTGTCGGCCCTGGCGACGGAACTGGGTGTCGATGAAAAGCACCTGTTCCCGGGGTTCGAGGATGCCTTTTATTACCTTTGGCGGGAACGACGGCTGCCGGTCAACGTCGATCCCTTTGATGCCAAGCTTGAGAATGCCCTTGAGCGGAAGCAGCTTCAGCAGATATTCAGCCGGGGTCTGGATAAGCCCGTCGGCTACGTGCTGCCACTGCGTGTTTCCGAAAAGGAGAAGGCCTGGGAGACCGGACCCTGGTTCCTGCGCAGTGAGCGTTGCTACCTGATTCCGGGCGGCTCCCCCATGGGCCACCGGCTGCCCCTGGACAGTCAGCCCTGGGTGGAAGAAGCGGATTACCCCTGGATCCACGAACAGGACCCGTTTGCCCCTCGCGGGCCCTTGCCTGTCAGCGAACAGATCCGTCAGTGGAACAGCCACAGCCAGGCTGGCCAGCCGTCTTCGGAGCTGAAGCCACCTGTCAAAGGCAAGTCAGCACCCGAGATTGTCCGAACGGCCCTTTGTGTGGAGCCCCGGGATGGCATCCTTCGCGTTTTCATGCCGCCGCTGGCGGAGCTTGAGCCTTATCTTGCGCTGGTCTCGGCCATCGAGAAGACCGCCGCAGAGCTCAAACAACCGGTCTTGCTGGAAGGCTATGAGCCACCCAGCGACCCACGGTTGAGTCATTTCCGGATTACGCCGGATCCGGGGGTGATCGAAGTGAATGTGCAGCCGGTCAAGACCTGGGATGAGCTGGTTGAACAGACCGAGACGCTCTATGCATACGCCTACGAATGCCGGCTCACGTCCGAGAAGTTCATGATGGACGGCCGTCATACCGGCACCGGTGGCGGTAACCATTTTGTGCTGGGCTCGCAAAGGGCCGAGGATTCTCCGTTCCTGCGGCGCCCGGATCTGTTGCGCAGCCTGATCAGCTACTGGCATAACCATCCCAGTCTGTCCTACCTGTTCTCCGGCCTGTTCATCGGCCCCAGCTCCCAGGCCCCCAGGATTGACGAGGCCCGTAACGACCATGTGTTCGAAATGGAGCTGGCCTTCAAGGAGATGGAGCGGCTCTGTCCGGTGGGCAAGAAAGTCGCGCCCTGGGTGGTGGACCGCTTGCTCCGGGATCTGCTCACGGATGTCACGGGCAATACCCATCGAGCCGAGTTCTGTATCGACAAGCTCTATTCCCCGGACGGTCCGGGCGGGCGTCACGGTTTGCTGGAGCTGCGTGCCTTCGAGATGCCGCCCCATGCCCGCATGAGCCTGACCCAGCAGCTGCTGTTGCGCGCGCTGGTGGCACGCTTCTGGGAGCAACCCTACAAGCCGCCAGGGCTGGTGCGCTGGGGCACCGAACTGCACGACCGTTTCCTGCTGCCCCACTATGTCTGGCAGGACTTCGAAGATGTGATCGACGATATGAAGGCGCGCGGTTACCCGCTCGAGAGCGAGTGGTTTGCGCCCCATTTCGAGTTCCGGTTCCCCCGGATCGGCGACTACAAGGTTAAAGGCATTACCCTTGAGCTGCGCTCGGCCCTGGAGCCCTGGCACGTAACGGGGGAGCACGGTGCGATCGGTGGCACCGCACGCTATGTGGACTCCTCCCTGGAGCGTTTGCAGGTAAAGGTGCGCGGTGCTGCGCCGGATCGCTACCAGATCACCTGCAATCGGGTGCCTCTGCCACTTCAGCCCACCGGCATGGTGGGAGAATCGGTTGCCGGAGTCCGTTACCGGGCCTGGCAGCCGTCGCAGTGCATGCACCCGACCATTGGTGTGGATGGGCCGCTGGTGTTTGATATCGTAGATACCTGGAATGAACGCAGCCTGGGCGGGTGTGAATACCACGTGACCCATCCCGGTGGCCGGAATTTCGAGACTCTGCCGGTGAATTCGTTCGAGGCAGAAGGCCGCCGCATGGCGCGCTTCTTCCGGATGGGACACAGCTCGGGGCAACAACCCCTGCGGCCAGTTCCGGAGCATCGGGAGTTCCCGTTCACTCTGGATCTGCGATATCACAAATAAGATGCATGGACGTGTGTTTTGATGCTGGCTCCGAAGAGTACAAAGCGGCTATGCTTCCAGCTCACTGACTAACGGAGCCCGAATTCACGGTGGCGAAGCAGCAAGCAGTTACTGACATCCTCCGCCAGTACCACCCGGTGCCGGATCGGTTTGATGAGCTTGGCTCACTGGGTTCGGGGCCGAAGCCACACTGGCGGCCCTTGTTGCAGCAGCTGAACCTGGAGTCGGTTGCCGGCCTCAACCTCCGGGCCCAGGCCGTTTCCAATGCCATTGCTGAAGACGGCGTAACCTACAACGTCTATGAAGACCCCCGCGGCGATACCCGGCCCTGGGAGGTGGATCTGCTGCCGCTGGTGCTGGGCGCCGATGAGTGGCAGTGGCTCTCGAAGGCGGTTACCCAGCGTGCCGAGCTTCTGGACAGCGTTCTGGCCGATCTTTATGGCGAGCAATCGCTTTTAAAACAAGGTCTTATGCCACCGGCCCTGGTCTATGGCCAGGCCGGTTTCCAGTGGCCGTGCCAGGGCATTAAGCCTGCCGGTGGCCGGTTCCTGCACCTGTACGCCGTGGATCTGGCGCGCGCGCCGGACGGCGGCTGGTGGGTGATGGCGGACAGAACCCAGGCGCCTTCCGGGGCTGGTTACGCGCTTCAGAACCGGCTGGTGATTTCCCGGGCGTTCCCGGCGCCGTTCCACAACCTGCCGGTGACCAACCTTTCTGAGTTTTTCCAGGGCTTTCAGAACAGCCTGGCGGGTATGTCGCCAGCCGGAACCGAATCGCCGCTTTGCGTGCTTTTGACCCCCGGGCGGTTCAACGAAACCTATTTCGAGCATGTATTCCTGGCCCGTTATCTGGGGTTCCCCCTGGTTGAAGGCCAGGATCTGACCGTGCGTGATGACACCGTCTACTTGAAAACCCTCCAGGGCCTGCGCCGGGTGCATGCCATCTATCGCCGGCTGGACGACGGTTTCTGTGATCCGCTGGAACTTCGCGCCGATTCCGTACTGGGCATTCCCGGGCTTCTGGGTGCAGTGCGGGCCGGCAAGGTGTTGATGGCAAATGCCCTGGGTTCTGGCGTTCTTGAAAGTGCCGCGTTGTTTGGCTTCCTGCCGGAGATTTCGAAGAAGCTGCTGGGCTCGCCTCTGGCCATGCCGTCGGTAGCCTCCTGGTGGTGTGGTGAAAAACCGGCCCTGGACTACGTGATCGAGCACCTGGATGAACTGGTGATCAAGCCGGCGTTTGCAAGCATGCGCATGGAACCGGTGTTCGGCTATCAGGTAAAAGGCGCAGAGCGGGAGGCCCTGCTCAAAAAGATGCATGCCCATCCCCATGCCTTTGTCGGTCAGGAACTGGTCCACCTATCGCAGGCGCCGGTCTGGAAGGGTGATCAGGACCAGCCGCTGGCAACCCGGTCCATCGGCTTGCGGTTGTTCGCGGCAGCCACGCCTTCGGGCTGGCGGGTCATGCCCGGTGGGCTGACCCGGGTGGCCATGGATGAGGGTGTGGAAGTCATCTCCATGCAGCGGGGTGGACTTTCAAAGGATACCTGGGTGCAGGCTCGCTATACGGCACCCTCCAAATCGCTGATCAAGAAACGTCTGCAGGTTTCCGACCTGCTGGACGGAGAGCGGGACACGCCCTCGCGGGTGGGCGAAAACCTGTTCTGGATGGGCCGGCACTCGGAGCGGGCGGAAGGTACCGCCCGGTTGTTGCGGGCGGCTTTCAACCGCCTGTCGGGGCACGACCAGGCCAGCGAGGAAGCCCTGCTCGGGCTCCAGCAGGCGGCCGAGCAGTTTGGCACTCTCCCGGAACCTGAAGAAGACGCGGTACCCGAGCCGCTTCCAGACGTGTTGCTCAGGGCGGTGAGCGACGTGACATCCCCTGGTTCGATCGCGGCCATTCTCCAGGCGCTGCTGTTCAATGCCAGCCAGGTTCGGGATAGGCTGTCCTCCGACAACTGGCACACGCTTAATCGGGTGGGTAAGCCCCTGAGACCGGCGCCAACCACCCCGGACCAGTCCATCCGGGCGTTGAATCTGGTGTTGCTGGACTGTATCTCCCTGGCCGGTTTCGCCATGGATGACATCACACGGGATGCCAGCTGGGTTTTCCTGGTGATCGGTCGGCGCCTGGAGCGCCTTGCCAATCTCTGTACCCTGATCTGCGTGCCGTTGTTGAGCGACAGATTCAGCCGTCAGGCGATGCTGGAGTGGCTGCTGGAAGTGGCCAACTCGGAAGTGACCTATCGGACCCGATACCGTCGGACACCGGAGTTGCTGGGCGTCATTCATACCCTGGTGATCGACGCGAGCAACCCCCATTCGGTGATGTTCCAGCTGCGGCAGCTACAGAAGGATCTGCCGGAGATGAGCCGGAAAACCGGCCAACTCTTCCCCCCGGACCTGAACGAATCACTTCAGCGTCTCCAGGCACTTGATCTGCACCCATTTGAGCGCAAACGACCGGACAAAGCCTGCGAGGTTCTGGCGGAGTTGTTGTACGACATCCGGTCGGAGGCCTATCGTGTATCGGATGAAATCCAGCGGCAGTGTTTCATTCACACCCGGTATTCGGACCGGCCTGTGAAACCGGATTGAGGGGGCTGTCATGACATTTGTCCGTTACCATGTGCGTCATGAGACCCTGTACCAGTACGACCAGGTGGTGGGGGAGTCCCATCATTTGCTGAGGCTGACGCCACGGGCGCTTCCGTGGCAAAGAAACCTTGAGCACCACCTGGCGATCTCGCCGGAGCCGTCGGCACGGCGCTCGTTTCTCGACTGCTTCGGCAACCGGATCACCAAGATTCATTTCACCGGTGACCACGAGTACCTGGAGATCGTCAGCGAGTTCTGGGTGGAATTGCGCGACCGGCCGAAGCCCTCGGCTGCGGCTGCCAAGGTGCCCTGGGAGGCCGTGCGCGATAGCCTGCGGTACCGTGCAGACAGGAAGTTCCCGCCGGACCATCTTCAGGCCACGGCGTTCCGGTTTGTCTCCACCAACGTGCCCATTGATTCCCAGTATGCCGCCTACGCACGAGAGGCCTTTCTTCCGGGCCGGCCCCTGGTGGAGGCGGCGGATGCCCTGATGCGGATGATTCATCGCGATTTCAGCTTCGATGCAACGGCCACGGAAACCTTCACCCCGGTCGAGCAGGCATTCAAGGCCCGTCGCGGAGTGTGCCAGGATTTCTCACACATCATGATTGCCTGTCTGCGCTCCGTCGGTCTGGCTGCCCGCTATATGAGCGGGTATATCCTGACACATCCGCCCGAGGGCAAGGAGCGGCTGGTCGGCGCCGATGCCACCCATGCCTGGGTCGCTGTATTCGTGCCGGATTTCGGCTGGCTGGAGCTGGATCCCACCAACGCCGTGAGACCGGATCTTGAACACATCACCCTCGGTTGGGGCCGGGACTTTTCCGATATCACGCCCATGCGGGGCGTGCTGCTCGGCGGCGGTGATCACGAGCCGGAGATTGCTGTTACCGTGGTGCCCGAGGCCGAATTCTCCTCCCTGTACGGAGACGGCGAGACCTATCTCGAGGAGCTTTCCACATAACCTGATCCACCCGGTAGTTGATGGTTCAGCTTCTCCATACGTTCACTTCCTTACGGCAGAGTACCCCGTAGCAAGCTATGCTTGCGGGCTTTCGACGGCACCTGGACAACACGGAATGATTGAAACATTTTTCTCCACCTACATCAGCAGCACCATTCGCTTCCTGTTCCTGCTGGCGCCTTTCTTTGTGGTGACCATGTTCCTGGCGCTTACCCGCGGCCTGCCGGCAACCGAGAAGACGTCGATTATCCGCCGGGCCTGCATTTCGGCGTTCATTCTGGGAGTCATTCTGTTCTTCGCCGGCCCGCTGCTGTTCAGCGCCATCGGCATTACTCTGAATTCTTTCCGTATCGGTGCCGGTAGTCTGCTGTTCCTGACTGCCATCAGTCTGGTCACCAGTGGTACCCGGAATCACGCCACCGGTTTGCCGGATGAGGATCGGGATGACATTGCCGTTGTGCCGCTGGCCATACCGGTGATGATTGGTCCGGCCACCATCGGTGCGATTATGGTGTACGGTGCGGAACTCAACCGGGTGTCCGAAGTAGCCGGCGGGCTGCTGGGGCTGGTATCGAGCCTGGTAATCCTGGCGGTTCTGCTGCACCTGTCAGGCTATCTTGAGAAAGTGCTGGGCAAGACCGGCCTGAACATCATGTCCAAGATCAGCGGTCTGATCCTCTCGGCCATGGCGGCTGAAATTGTCCTGACGGGTATTGCCGGTTTTATTGCCTCCACCTAAAGTATTCGGCGGTCCGTTTTTGCTGCAGGGTGTCTGATGTCTGCCAATACCATTGAACACAATCGCAAAAGGCACGATTTTTCCGGTGTCGAGTCGGTCTGGTTGTTCGGCTATGGTTCCCTGATCTACAAGGTCGATTTTCCTTTTCTTGAGCAGCGCCCGGCGTCGATTCGGGGTTGGGAGCGGCGGTTCTGGCAGGGGTCACACGATCACCGGGGAACCCCCGAAGCGCCTGGAAGGGTGGTAACCCTCATAGAAAAGCCGGAGGCCGTCTGCAAGGGTATGGCGTTCCGGGTGTCGCCCAATGTGTTCGAACACCTGGATGTCCGGGAAAAGAACGGCTATCTGCGCCTGAGTACCAGGCTCACCTTCGACGATGGCAGCCATGCCGAGGGTCTGGTTTACATTGCCACCGAAGACAACGAAGCCTTCCTCGGCCATGCGCCGGACGCCGATATTGCCAGACAAATAGCCTCTGCCTCGGGGCCCAGTGGTCCCAATGCCGAGTATCTGTTACGGCTGGCTGAATCGCTCCGCGCCCTCGGTGCCGATTGTCCCCACACGTTTGCCCTTGAATCCCACCTGAAGTCTGCCTTCGAAAACGACACGAAGGGCCACTAGAACGTCAAGCAGACCGGGCATTTCGTAAAGATCCTGCAAAGCCCGCCCCGGGGCACTGACATTCTCTCCCGGTTCGATAATCTGGGTTCAGAGGCATCCGGCACTGGGTCCGGATGCAGGATCCGTCTCTGAACAGAACGGGAGAATCATCATGAAACGATTGTTGATCGGAAGCCTGATAACGGCCTTCCTGATGGGATCTGCTCCGGTGATGGCCGACGATGACCGCCGTGGTCACGGCTGGCAAAAGCACCATGAGCGGGGCAATGCCCTGCCGCCGGGCCAACAGAAAAAGTTCCTGCAGGCCCATTACCGCGACGACCGTTATGATCGGCATCATCACAAGCCCCGGCACCACAAGCAGCATAAGTGGGACCGAAAGTACCACGATCGCCACAGATATCATGCTGACAAGCGTCACTGGGGCAAGAAACACAAGCGCGATGTCTATCGTGACCGCTATGACCGCCGGCGTGACTGGCATCGCCACGATTCGGGCCATTACCGCATCAAGCTGGGCTACGGTGACGGATTGCCACCGGAGGCCAGGATCGGTCGGATCATTCACGACACTCATGTGCTAATCGAATCTTCCCGGCACTGAATGACGCCTCCCGGCCCCTGCGTTCCTGTTGCTCAGGGGCCGGATTGAATCCCCTGGGCGGTTCCCTGCGCCGGTGCTGCAACCCGATCAGCAGCAAGGGCACAACAATCATCAGGCTGCCCGCCAGGAACCACAGGTCGGGCACTTCCCCGAACCAGATCCAGCCAATCCCCACGGCCCAGATCAGACCAGTGTACTCGGCGCTGGTAACCTGGTTGGCATCCACCTGCCGGTAGGCCAGCAGCACGGTAATGTTGTAGCCCAGAATGAACAGCGCCGAGCCCATGGCGCCGATCAGGATGCCCGAATCCCATTCGGCACCTTCCCACCAGGCCAGGGCACCAGCCGCTGGCAGAATCAGCAGGTAGTTCAGGAACAGTTTGTGGACGGTGCTCTGCTGTTTCGGCAGTTTCCTCACCAGTACGGCGTTGATGGCCAGGGCAAAGGCTGAGGCGAGTGCCGCCACGGCCGCCCAGTTGAATTCCACCGGCCGAAGGATTAGCACGATGCCGGCAAAGCCGCTGAACACAGCGGTGACGCTCAGTGGAGTCAGCTTTTCCCGGAACAGGAACACCGAGAGCACCATGACCAGGATCGGCGCTGCATAGAACACGGCGTTGGCAGTCGCCAGGGGCAGGTTGCCCAGGGCGATCACCATGCACAGAATTCCAGCCAGGTGAACGTGAGCCCGGAAGGTGTGGATTTTCAGGCCGGCGAACAGGTTTTTCCGGTCCAGTTGTTTGGCCAGCGGTAAAAGGAAGGCCAGGGTGATCAGGCAGCGCAGGAAAGCAAACTGGAACACCGGGGCGCCGGGTTCAAGCAGTTTGATGAATACGTCAGAGATCAATGCCATGGCGTTGCCGATCACCAGCAGAAGGATGGCGCTGTTTACGGTTTTTCCTGACATGTTTTTCTCCTCAATTCCTGAACTTTGGGTGCATGAGCCCGGTCAGCAAATGGCTTCCGAAAACCGCTGCGAGTACGTCCATGTACGCTTGCTCCTCGCCTTCCATGGCTCCGAGCATTTTCGGAAGCCATTTGCTGCCCGAGCTCCCCTAACTGGCTCAGGCATTCTATTTGGGCTTTAATATCCGATAAAATGATCATTATTCACGACCTATTAGAAAATTAGATAATGAAGCTGCCACCCCTGAAAGCCCTGCCCGTATTTGAAGCCGTTGCCCGTCTCAACAGCTTTTCCCTTGCTGCCGAAGAGCTGGCGGTGAGCCAGAGTGCGGTCAGTCACCAGATAAAACAGCTGGAAACCTATCTGGGGGAGCAGTTGTTCTGGCGCAGTGGGCGAACGCTGTCGTTGACCGATGAGGGGCGGCAGTATCTGGATGCAGTCAGCTCGGCGCTGCTGCAGATTGAGCGGGCCAGTGAGCAGTTGCTGGGCCATGAGGAGTCCTTGCTGCGGCTGTCGGTGTTCAGCTCATTTGCTGTTCGGTGGTTGGTGCCCAGGTTGCCGGATCTGAAGCGGTTGCATCCTCAGCTGGATCTGTCGCTGGAAATGAGCAGTCAGAATCCGGTGTTGTCGGATCGGGTGGCGGATTGCTTTGTTACCGTTAAACCCACGTCGCCGGCGTTCAGCTATGAGCTGCTTTACGAGGAGCGTCTGTTCCCGGTGTGCAGTCAGGACTATTGGCAGAAGATTCGTCGGGAACTGGACTTGGAGGAAGTGGCTGGTGACCCGTCATCGGTCTCGTTGACGCCGGAAATGGTGGCGGAGTTTCCGTTGTTATCGACCTACAGTATCTATGACCGGCAGGGCGGGGACTGGGAAGCCTGGTACCGCGAGGCGGGCCTGGAGCTGCCCCGATCGAGCCGTTTGCTGCATTCAAGCCATATGCTGCTGTCGCTTGAAGCCGCGCGCTTTCACCAGGGAATCGCATTGACCAACGATTACATGCTCAGTACCCGGAAGGATTCCAGCGACTTCGTGCGCTTGCCCTGCCATTCCGTCATGACGGGCGATATTTTCTATTTTGCATGGAAAACCAGCCGGCGCCGTGAACGAGGGATTCAGCTCCTTCGCCGGTGGCTGGTCGCAGAGGCGATCAGTTCTGGTTTGCGTCCGGAAGCTATACCTCAGTAAATTGCCCGGCGAACAGAGCTTTTGTTCTGTCAGGGAACGCAAGCCGAAGACTCAGCGTGTAGACACAAAGATCTCGTATGCTGGCCATCCAGTTTAAATGAACGCAATCCATGCCCGAGAGGAGCAAGCTATTCATGTTTAAAACTCTATCCGCTGTCGCAATGGTGCTGCTGTTCGGTGCGACCATGCCTGTAAACGCTGGCAACCATAGCGATGCATTGCCGCCCGGACTGCAGAAGAAGGTGGAGCAGGGCAAGCCGCTGCCTCCGGGCTGGCAGAAAAAGCTGGATATTGGCCGCGGCGACCGTTTGCATCGTGAGCTATACGATTACGGCGATGTTCGCGATATCGGCGATGGACGGGCAGAAGTGAGAGTGGAAGACCGCATCTATACGGTCATCAAGGACACTCGGGAAATCATCGACATCCTCGATCAGTAAAGATTCAGTCTCTACTCCCAGGTTTATCCGGCGCCTTCGGGCTGAAGGCGCACCGGTCCGGTTTGATGTCCAGTAAGGGCGTTTCGTCCAGACAGTCCAGGCCGCGCACAACCAGCGTTCCTTTTTCGATGCGAACCAGTTTAACCATGGAGGTGCCGATCGGGTTGGGCCGAACCGGCGATCGCAGGGCAAAGGTGCCAAACGTCTGGCCATCGCTTATAGGGCTTTGCCGGATCAGATCCCGGCGGCTCTGGTCGAGCCAGTAGAGCACTTCGATGGTGTCATAGTTTTCAAGGCCCTCCAGGGCCTGGTGCCAGACCGGGTCCAGTACCAGCTGACATTCGGGGCCGTCGAGCTTGCCCTGGCGCGGGCAGTCTTTGCGGTCGCGCCAGGGCGTGCGGATGGTGCCGATGAAGCGAAGCGAGGCATCGGAGGCCGGTTCAAGTTCCACGGCCTCCTCGTTGGGTCGCAGATCTCCGGGGTCGGTCATGGGCTGATCTGCACCTTATTTCTCTTCCCGTGGCGGACGTTCGACGACCTTGCGCTTACCTTTGGCGCACCTTGAAAGCGCCTTCAGGCCATCGGCGTCGAACGCATCCACGCGGATCACATCGTAGAGTGCCTCCAGTGCTTCCAGCAGCTTGTCGCACTCGTCTGCCTTGACCACGCCCTGGGCGCAGGCCCAGTCCACCAGTTCCTTGCGCTGATGCCCCATGAGCAGGTCAATGCCGCCCAGTTCGTCCTCATCGCGGTTGCGCATGGCATCGTGGAGCCGGTGACGCATATCCGCCGTTTCGTTCGCCAGCTTGTAGGCATTCAATACGCGGCCGAGCGGGTCGTCCGGATCCATGGTGGTGTAGGCGCCGCGACTGATGCGCTGGCGTACCGGGGTGTCCTTGACGATGGATTCCGCGACCTTTGCGCCGAGCTTGTCATCCGGACCGTTCAGGCCGGTGGCGCCCAGCGGGAACACCAGCAGGCGCAGGGGCCAGCGCAGGGCCGGTACCGGGAAGTTGATGATGGCCTCGCGCATGGAGTCCTGGAGGTCTCTCAGGCAGGTCTTCAGGCACCATTCCACCAGCGGCCGCTGGTCGTCCGGGTAGCCTTCCTCATGCCACTGTTTGATGACGGCGGTGGCGTAGTAAAGCTGTACCAGGCAGTCGGCCATCCGGCCGGAGAGCCGCTGGCGGGCCTTGAGGCCGCCGCCAACGGTCAGCAGGGTAACATCGGTCATCAGGGCGAACGCCGCCGAGAACCGGGCCAGTTGCCGGTAACAGAGCTTGATATCGCCCTGCCGTGGCACAGATTCAATCCAGCCTCGGGTAAGCCCCAGTAGCAATGCTCGCAGGGCGTTACGGGTGGTGTGGGCCAGGTGGCGATAGAAGATACCGTCGAATTTCTTGGCCGCTTTGTCCTCGTCTTCCATGCCCGCGGCTTCGATTTCTTCAACAATGAACGGGTGGCAGCGGATGGACCCCTGGCCAAAGATCATCAGGCTCCGGGTTAGGATATTGGCGCCTTCCACGGTGATACCGATGGGCACTGCCTGGTAGGCCCGGGCCAGGAAGTTGCGGGGCCCGGTGATCACGCCCCGACCGGCGACCACATCCATGGCGTGGTTGATGACTTCCCGCATCAGGTCGGTATTGCGGTATTTCAGCACGGCAGAGGGCACCGACGGGCGCACGCCCCGGTCCAGCATGCCGGAGGTCAGCAGCCGGGCTGCGTCCATCATGTAGGTGTAGCCGGCGATGGGCTCCAGGGCTTCCTGCACACCCTCAAACTGGCTGATGGTACGGCCGAACTGTTCCCGGGTGTAGGAATATGAACCGGTGGCCAGGCTGGCCACCTTGCCGGCTCCGGTGCCGAGGGCGGGAAGGGAGATGGAGCGGCCGATGGAGAGGCATTCCAGCAGCATGGTCCAGCCCTTGCCGAGCATGTCCTGGCCACCGATCACCTGTTCCATGGGGATAAACACATCGTTGCCCCAGGTCGGGCCATTCATGAACACGGTGTTCATAGGCAGGTGGCGGGCACCGGCGTTGACGCCCTCGGTGTCCCTTGGTACCAGCACGCAGGTAACGCCGATCTCGTCAGACTCACCCAGCAGCTTGTCCGGGTCGTAGACCTTGATGGCCAGGCCGATCAGTGTCGCCACCGGGGCCAGGGTGATGTAGCGCTTGTTCCAGGTGACTTTCAGCCCCAGCACTTCCTTGCCGTTCCACTGGCCCTTGCAGACGATGCCCTTGTCCGGAATGGCGCCGGCGTCGGAGCCGGCCACTGGCGAAGTCAGTGCGAAACAGGGAATCTCGTCGCCGCCGGCCAGTCTGGGCAAGTAGTGCTGTTTCTGCTCATCAGTGCCGTAATGCATCAGCAACTCACCGGGGCCGAGGGAGTTGGGCACCATCACGGTAACCGCTGCGGACACGCTCCGGGTGGAAATCTTCATCACGATTTCGGAATGGGCGGTGTTCGAGAAACCCAGGCCGCCGTCTTCTTTTGGAATCACCAGACCGAAAAAACCGTTCTCACGGATAAATTTCCAGACCTTGTCCGGCAGGTCGTACTGTTCGTGGGTGATTTTCCAGTCGTCGAGCATGGCGCAGAGCTTCTCCACCGGGCCGTCCAGAAAGGCCTGCTCTTCGCTGGTCAGATGCGCGGGCTTAGCGTCCAGCAGCTTGTTCCATTTTGGCTTGCCGGAGAAGAGTTCGCCGTCCCAATCCACCGAGCCGGATTTCAGGGCTTCAGCTTCGGTGTCGGAAAGTTTCGGGAGCCGGCTGCGAACCCAGCCAAGCAGGGGGCGGCTGAGCTTGTCGAGGCGCAAATCGCCGGGAATCACCAGTATCAGCGCCAGGGCCAGCAGAACGCCGCCGCACAGAATGCTGATCAGGTGCCATCCATCCTGGAACAGGCCCACAACGGTGGCAATGGACATGACGGCAGCGGCTGTGCTGCCCCCTATACCCAGATAGATCAGCACCAGGGCGCTGACCAGCAGGAGAAGAACACTCATGGGGAGACCTCCGTATCGTGAATGCAATCGCTCAGAATCAACTTTAACCATCGGTCAAAGTCCATGCGGTTGCAAGGGGTTCCGGGGCGGTATGTAAAGATTGATTGCAGTAATGAAAAGTCTTGTCAAAAAACCGGGCTGAAGACGTTATTGATTGATCCAGACTGCAACTTTTAGAGAGCACATAGCTTCATTCAATAAAAAGTGTCCGGAGTGTAAACATGTTTGGCCAGCTCACCGTTGCGAAACGCCTCGCCCTTGGCTTTGGTCTGATTCTGTCCCTGGTCATTGCGGTCAGTTTGATTGGCAACCAGCGGGTCGGTTTTATCGACCGGACCCTCACCGACGTGGGCGATGGCGCTGCCGTAAAACAGCGATACGCGATCAATTTTCGCGGCAGTGTCCACGATCGGGCCATCGCCATCCGCGATGCGGTGCTGGTGGAAAACGACCGGGATCTGCAACGGCATCTCGCCGACATCGAGCGGCTGAAAGCGTTTTACCGGGATTCCGCGGGCCCGATGGATGCCATGTTCCGGGAAGAAGGCGCAACCAGCCGGGAAAAGGAACTGCTAGCCGCGATCAAAGAGATAGAGCTCAGGGCCCTGACTCTGACCGATGAGCTCCTCGATCTCAGACTGGCCGGCAACATCGACCGGGCCCGGTCGTTTCTGCTCAGCGATGTGTCCGGCGCTTACTCTGAGTGGCTGAAGCGAGTGAACGCCTTTATCGATTACCAGGAAGACGTGGTCACCACCGGCGTGGATGAAGTACGAGAGGTCGCCAGTACATTCAATGTGTTGAACCTGTCAGTGACCGGACTTGCGGTGGTTCTCGGTGCTCTGGTAGCCCTGGTGATCATCCGCCGATTGAAGAAGATTCTTGGCGGTGAGCCGGAGGATGTTGCAACAGCCATTCGCCATCTGGCTGATGGAGAGCTGGATCAGGATATTCAAACCCGATATCCCGACAGCGTGATGGGCGCGTTGCAGGATACAGTTGAGCGACTGGGCGGCATTATCCGGGAAGTCCGGTCGGCGGCCGAAGAGCTATCCAGTTCTTCGTCTGAACTTGAAAACACCTCGGACAACAACAGCCAGCAGATCCGTCTGCAGGCCAGCGAGGCGGAACAGATGGCTACGGCCGTGAACCAGATGGCGGCCACGGTGAACGAAGTGGCCGGATTCGCCGCCAGCGCTGCAACCGCCACCCAGAAAGCCGATACCGAAGTAGAAAGTGGCAATCGCGTGGTGCAGGAAACGGCTGCTTCCATCGGAGAGCTGGCCGAGACCCTGGAGCAGGCAACCCGGACCGTACAGCGGGTGTCGGAGGACAGTGCGAACATCGAGAAGATCATCGAGGTGATCAACGCCATCGCCGAACAGACCAACCTGCTGGCCCTGAATGCTGCAATCGAGGCGGCCCGGGCCGGTACACATGGCCGGGGCTTCGCCGTTGTTGCCGACGAAGTCCGTTCCCTGGCATCCCGGACCCAGGATTCCACCCGGGAAATTCAGGAAATGGTTGGAAACCTCCAGGCCGGTGCAGGCGAGGCGACCGAGGTTATGGAAAGCAGCCGGGAACTGGCGCGCACCACGGTAGACAAGACCAGTGAGGCGGAGGCTGCCCTGGCCAGAATCCGCAGCGAGGTCGGCGCCATCAACGACATGAACGCTCAGATTGCCAGTGCGTCGGAAGAGCAGAGTTCCGTGGCGGAAGAGGTTAATCGCAATATCAGCCGCATTCACGATGCCACGGTGGAAACTTCAGCCGGCTCTGAGCAGGTGGCCGGGGCCAGCCGGGATCTGGCGGTGCTGGCCGGGCAACTGCGTTCCCGGGTCAGTGTGTTCCGGTTTAAAGGCTGAGCCCGCAGATCAACAGCGCCAGGGTTGCCAGCAGCACCGCGACGTTGATTCCCAGGAGGGTATTCAGCTGTACTGGGTTGGCGAGCGCACCTGGCAGTTTGACACTTACCCAGATCGCTGCCGGCAGAGGCGCAAGGGCAAGAGTGGCCCACACCGGCAACCAGCCGATCCAGATTGCAGCCTCGAGAAGGCCGTAGCTGCTCAGTAACAGGAGCGCTACCAGGCGGGCCGCGGCTGGCTGCCCCAGGGTAATAACCAGATGCCGACGGCCGACTTTCCGGTCGGCGTCTGCATCCGGAATCTGATTGATCAGCAGCAATTCGCTGACCAGCAAAAGGCCGATGGCAGACACAGTCACGGCAGTTACATCCAACCGTGCCCCCAGGGCGATCAGGCTGCCGAGAATCATGACCGGGCCGAAGCCCAGCCCCGGAGCCAGCAGGCAAATCAGCGGAGAACGGGTAATCCAGCGGGTGTACGTGAGCACCAGTGCCACGCCGGCGGCGCCTAACACCAGCATGGGCAGGCCCCGGAGCCAGAGGAAGTAGAGGCCAATGGCTATCACCAGTCCCAGGGTGCCAAACGCGGCCAGCAAAACCTGTCTGGCGGCCGAGGGCACTTCCGGCAAGGCCCCACTGCCGCCGGAGAACGGGGTGCGGCGGGTCATCAGATCCAGCCCGGAGGTAAAGTCCTCGTATTCGTTGAGCAGATTGACGGCGGCATGAGCCAGCAGGGCGCCAATCAGAACCAGGAGAGTATTGATCAGGGTGGGTGGTTCGCCCTGGTGCCAGGCTACCGCCACGCCAAGGCCGGCGCACAGGGGTGCGAGGACCAGAAAATTGGGTCGGGAGGCGCGCACCACCGCAACGGTTTCAGACATCCGTTCTTTCCTCAGCTAACAGAGCCGTTCACCGGGCAGGCGTTCACACGTAGCCCGCGGCAAACACCAGGCCCAGCACAACGGGCATCACCACCAGACTGCCCAGGTTGCTTAATAATACCAGCGAGGCGACCGTGTGTGGCTCCTGACGATACTGTTCCGCCACCATGTAATTGAGCACCGCCGGAGGCAAGGCTGCGAATACCCAGAGCGCTGCCACCTGCAACCCGGGAAGATCGAGAATCGCAATCATTGGCCAGGCCAGTAGCAGGCCGCTGGCAGGGCAGGCAATGGCCCCCAGCATGCCCATTTTCCAGTCGCTGAAATCGATATCCAGCATGCGCACACCGAGGGCAAAGAGCATCAGCGGAATGCACACACCACCGAGCATGTTCAGGGTTTCCAGCAGCCACTCTGGCAAATGCACGCCGCCGAGATTGACCGACAGCCCGGCAATACTGGCAAAGACAATGGGCAGCTTAAGGCGTTTTATGATGGAGGTATGGGGGTCGAGCATGTACAACCCCACCGAAAAGTGCAGCAGCATTTCCACGATGAACAGCACGATGGCCGCCGGCAGGGCCTCATCACCGAAGGCCAGAACCAGCAGCGGAATGCCCATGTTACCGGAATTGTTGAACATCATCGGTGGCAGGAAGGTCTTCAGGTTCAGCTTCAGAACCTTGGCCAGTGGATACAGGACAATCCCCGATCCGAGTACAACCACCGTGGCGGCCAATGCCAGCCTGGCATACTCCTGCAGCGGGGCCTGCTGGTCTGCGAGCACGGCAAAGACCAGCATGGGAACAAACAGCTCCATGTTGAGTACGTTCAGCCCCTGGATGTCGGGCGTCCGATAGCGACCGTACAGGGCGCCGCAACCGGCGATGAGGAATACCGGCAACATGGTGGACAGGATCTGGCCAATCATTGAAAAGGCTCCGGGAGAAAATTCGGCATTGTTATTGGATAAACCGTTAGGTTCGCAAGTATTGCACTGCCTGGGCAAGTGTTTATCGACGATGTTCGACCAAAGCCGGATATGAACACAATGACGACATCTCTGGACGACAGTTGCGATGGTCGCACGGGCCCACCACAATATCGTTTTTTACCACGTTATCTGCCCTGGAGAGTGCCCGTGTCCAGCCCGTTTGATCACCCCGTTCGCCGGGAACATACCTGTTCCGTCAAATTTGATGCCCGCAAGGCGGTATTTGGCACCGAGGATGTGATTCCGGTCTGGGTAGCCGATATGGATTTCGCGGCACCGGAGGCTGTCACCCAGGCGTTGGCGGAGAGGGCCAAACATCCGGTCTATGGCTACACGCTGTTTCCGGACAGTCTATACCAGTCGATGATTGACTGGTTCGCCAGTCGCCATGCCTGGGAAATCCAGCGAGAGTGGATACTGATGGCGCCCGGCGTGGTGCCCTCGATCAACGCGGCCTGCATGGCTTACGCCGGGCCCGGTGAGGGGGTCATCATCCAGCCCCCGGTCTACCCGCCGTTTTTCAGTTCGGTGCGGCACAGTGGCCGGGTGGTGATCGAGAACCCGCTGGTGCCGGAAGATCCGGATACCGGAGATACGGGTCATTACCGCATGGATCTGGATCACCTGGAGCAGTGTGCGGCCCGCCCCGATGCCCGAATTCTGCTGCTGTGTTCGCCCCATAACCCGGTTGGCCGGGTCTGGTCGGAGGAGGAACTGGGGGCGGTTCTCGATATAGCGCGACGACACCAGCTGGTGGTGGTGTCCGACGAGATCCATTGCGACCTGACGTTCCCTGATAAACCTCGCCACACGATGCTGGCCAACCTGGCAGGCCCTGACGACGCACTGGTCACGGCAGTCGCACCCAGCAAGAGTTTCAATATGCCCGGATTGGGGCTGTCAGCCCTTGTGATCCCCGATGCGGACCGACGCAAGGCGATGAAGACAGTGTTCGAGTCCATGCATCTGCCCCAGTGCAATCCGTTCAGTATTGCCGGGTTCGAGGCCGGCTATCGCCACGGCGGCCCGTGGCTGGACGACCTGATGGTCTATTTGCAGGCAAACCGGGACTATGTGGTGGAGGCTGTTGGTCAGCGACTGCCTGGCATTCGCGTATCCGCTCCCGAGGGTACCTACCTCATGTGGCTGGATTGTCGCGAGCTGGGCCTGGACGATGCGGGCCTGAAACGCTTTTTCGTCCGGCAAGCCGGGGTGGGCATGAACCCCGGAATCTCCTTCGGCGACCCGGGCAGCGGCTTTATGCGCCTGAATATCGGCTGCCCGCGGTCGGTTCTGGAAGAGGTTGTCGGCCGGATAGAAGCGGCTCTCTGACTACTGGCCAGGAGGGTTACTGTCGCTCCATGGAACAGTGATCCTCCACCAGTTTCCAGCGCGGAGGCTTGTTCATGCCGGGCATATCGCCATTGGTTGGCCGAATGGCCTCCCAGATCTGACCGCCATGGGTAGCGAGGCTGCCAACCGTGTAGCTTTTGGAGAAGAGCCATGGGTCGGGCCGGACGCACATGCCGGAAGCCGTCTCGCCCCGCTTGCTCTTGCCGGCAGTCTGGCTGGTACCGGCCTCGGGTCCCTGTTGACCTTCTTCGGTCTGGGACTGTTCAACCGCTTGCTTACGGCCCTCGCAGTCCGGCACAGAATCCAGCTCTTTCCAGTCGAAGGTAATGCCTGGCTCCAGCCCCTGATGCAGTTCGCGGGATTCGTACCAGTTGCCCTTGTGAAACACTGCGGAGCCTGCCGGGTAGTAGCGGCTGGGTACCCACTTGGACTCTTCAGGATCGCAGGGTTCTGCGGCAGCCGGCAAAGACAGGCCGGCGGCCAGAAGGACCAGAACCAGGCAAAAGAAGCTGTGAGCGTTTCCTGGGATAGATCTAATCATTGGGGTCTCCTTTTGCTGACTGTTCTGGGGTTGGGTAGTGGGTGCGTTTTCGGGTCTGCGTGGCCAGCACCAGCCCGGCAAGAATCAGCGCACCTCCAATAATGTGAAACAGCCCGAGGGATTCGGCCAGGAAAATGCTCGCCAGAATCGAGGCGAAGACAGGCGTCAGGTACATGAAGATGGCCGCTCGGGCCGGGCCAATTTTATGCACACCATGATTCCAGAATCCATAGGCCAGGATCCCCGGGAAGATTGCGAAATACAGGAGTGGCAGTGCCGTGCTCCGGGAAAGCTCGAAGCCACCGGAAAAGAAAATCAGATCGGTCAGGTAGAACGGCAGTACAACCAGGGTTCCCAGAAGGATCTGCGTGGTCAGAAAGGTCAACGCAGGCAGAGGCACGGCCTGTCGCCGCAACAGCACTGAAAACAGTCCCCAACTGAATACCGCCGCCACCATGATCAGATCCCCCGGCTGGGCTTCAAGGCTGGTCAGCACCGAGAGGTCACCGCGGGCGATTACGGTAACGATGCCTGTAATGGCCAGGGCTATCCCGAAGGCCTGGATCGGACGGGTGCGGTCCCCGAGCAGAATCCACGCCAGCAGTGCGACGAAAATGGGAATGGTGGCGTTGATCAGGGCAATATTGGTGGCGGTGGTTGTGGTGGCCGCCAGATACAGCAGAGTATTGAACGCGCCAACACTGAAAGTCGCCAGGGCCAGCATGGAGCCGAAGCGCTGACGGATAACCTCGCGGTGGCGCCAGATTCCCGGAAGCCCGAAAGGCAGCAGGATAGCCAGGGCGATAACCCAGCGCCAGAACGACATGGAGAGTGGCGGTATGCTCTCTACCGTGCCCCGGGCCACAACCGCGTTGCCGGCCCAGAACAGGGGTGTAAGAACCAGGCCAATGTAGGCCAGGCCGGGAATACGTGACAAGACTCCGGCGTTCTCGGAAGACACAAAGGCTCCTGTGGGGTTGGTGGTGCCCGAAAAAAGCCTAGCATACTACTCTCCGGGAACTTCTGCCTCCGTACCAATGTGGTAGGCGGCGAAACCGGCCATCACCACCTGATCCACGGCCATGCCGATAACCCGGCCATCGCTGGTGGACCGAATCGGGTGCTGGGCATTGGTGATCGGGTCGGAGACGTAACCGAGAATTTCCCCTTCCGACACGTTTGCCCCCAGCTCGATTTCGCTGAACAGGATTCCGCCGTGGTCCGCGCGGATCCAGTCGGAATCGTAATAGACCGGTTCCGGATCGCCCCAGACGAACATCCGGGAGATCATGCCCTGGCGTTCCATCAGGCTGGTCAGGCTGTTCACGCCGGCGCTGATCTGGTGTTGCTGGATGCGGTGAGACTCGCCGGCTTCCAGGGTGACTGTTCGAATCCCGGCTTCCACAGCCGCCGTGCGCAGCATGCCTGCCGAACCTGTGCTGTGCACCACTGCCATGCGATCAAAGCCGCGAGTGAATTCCGCCACGTCCGGGTTGTTCATGTCGGCACGAAGTTGCGGCAGGTTGGTGCGCTTCAGTGAGCCGGTGTGGATGTCCACCAGCATGTCGCACTTGCGAATCACGTTCTCGAACAGCGAATGGGCAATGCGGTCGGCCAGGCTGCCGTCGGGGCTGCCCGGGAAATGCCGGTTGAGATCGCGACGATCGGGCAGATACCGGCTGCCCTGCTGGAACCCCGGCAGGTTCACGATCGGCACACCCACCACCGTGCCCGACAGTTTTTCGGGGTTCAGGTCATACATGGTCTGGCGGATGATCTCGATGCCATTCAACTCATCCCCGTGGATGGCGCCGGTGAGGCACAGGGTGGGGCCGGCGTTGATGCCGTTGACCACCAGAACCGGGGTTGTCTGGGACAGGCCGGCAATCTGGATGCCGGGTGTCCACGCCAGGCGGGTAGAGGTGCCAGGCATGACATCGTTGTCGAGCAGGGTAAACACCTTGCCCTCGCGAATCTCGGGTTGCGGCTCGGGTTCAGCCAACGCTTCCGTTGCCATGACCTCGGATTCGGCAGCGTCCGCATCGGTTTCAGGCGGCGCAGAGGTCTGCGCCTCGGGTGGTGGCGCTACCTCTTTCAGATCGATGTTCGGAGCCACCTTGCGGGAAGCTGATGAGGGGGTATCAACACCGGCACCGCCCCGTGAGGTTTTTGGTTTCGGCGCTTTTTCTTTCTGTCCGTCCCGCTGCAGCGGAGCCGAATGCTCGACATCCTCGACGCTCTCGTCTTCGGCCAGCTCCGCAATCAGCACCTCGGATTTTTTGCCGGCTTCTTTCGAATCGGTTTCGGCAAACAGGGGGGCCGAGAGCCAGGGAATAACCAGGGCAATCAGCAGGGTCCGGTGGGACGGTTTTTGAAGCCGCTCAAACAGCATATTTCCTCACGGTTCGTCAGTGTGCGCTCAAGGATAGAGTGCCTCTGGCGGTCATGAATACTGCTGTGACAAAGGTTTAATGCCACTTTCATGAAATCCGGGCAAGTGATATCGGCAATAGTTATACGCCGCAAAAGCGATCAACTATATGGTTATTTTGCGAAATCCGGTGTGCTTTCGTTACTGCCGCGTTAGCTGTCGTGTACGGCGTGCCACAGGTCGTGCTCCCGGAACGCCCGGTGCTCGGCCTCCAGTTTCAGCAAATGCGCCAGTGCTGATCGCGCCGCAAGGCCATGGATGGCGGCCGGAACATCGTCATAGGCTTTCGCTGTGAGGGTTTTCAGATCCACTGGAGCCAGGGCCTCCAGCGCCCGGGCCACCTTGTGCTCACGGGACAATCGATGGGTAATCAGGAAATCGATCACGGCCTCGGGCTGCCCCATCAGGAAACCGTGTGCTGGCGCAATGTAACGAACGGACTCGGCCAGCAACTCGTACAGCGACTCGATATACGCCTTCATGTCGCCGTCCGGCGGATTAATCACCACCGTTGAACCCTGCATGATGTGATCGCCGGAAAACAGCAGCTTCTGCTCGGTCAGCAGAAAACACAGGTGGTTCGACGCATGGCCCGGGGTATGCAGCACCTTCAGAATCCCGGCCTCGGTCACAATCAGATCGCCGTGCTCCGGCTCATCGTCGGCACGGAAGGTCTGGTCTTGCCCCGCACCTTCGGGCGCCGGCCAACCGAACACCCGGCAGCCTGTGCGCTCTTTCAGGGCGGCTACGGCCGGCGAATGGTCCTGATGCGTGTGAGTCACCAGAACCTGATCAACCACGCCACCGGTCACCTCCAGAATCCGCTCGATATGAGACTCGTTGGCGGGACCTGGATCAATCACCGTGAAACGCTCATGGCCCAGGATATAGGTGTTGGTGCCCGGCCCCGTCATCATGCCCGGATTGGGCGCCGTCAGCCGTATCACCCGGGCCGCAACCTCAACCGGTTCACCAGGAATAATCTCTGCCCGGGTTGAGCCTTCACCTTCCGGATCCAGCTTCGCCGCCTCATCATAGGCTGGCGCCCCCGGTTCCAGAGTCACCGCCTTGCCCTTTTTCAGGGCCGGCCAGGGCTGACTCGGGTAGGGCTCCGGCGGATTGGCATGGGCGTAGCGCATCAGCGCCTCAGCGGTGTCGAAATCACTGAGCACCCGCAGCGTCCGGATCGTCGGCAACCCCAGCAACCGCTGGCCATTCCGATGATCCTCAAGGGCCTGCTCCGGGCGAATCCAGACATGATCAATGGTCTCCACCCCGTCGTGACCGGCCAGTTGACCTTCCGGCGCGGGCGTCACAAAAAACCGCGTATCGAAACGCCGTGGCGGCCCCGGCGGCGTGATCCAGTGGCCAAGGTAAGCCAGCCTGTCCAGCGGAATTGCCAACCCATACTTTTCACACAGATTGGCCAGAGAAAGCTCGCCGTCGAACACCGACTTCCGGTCAGCGTGAACAGGATGATCGCCGGATATGGGATTCCCCTGTTTATCCACGGCAACTAGAACCCCGGACTCCTCAAAACATTCCCGAACCGCCGCCAGCATATAGTCCGCGCCGCCTTCATCGACGCTCATGATCTGACTGATCTCGGCGTCTCCGGCCCCGATCACATGCTCCTGGCCATGAGTCTCGTCTTCCTCGACCCGCCCGCCAGGAAACACAAAATAGCCGGGCATGAACACTGCGTCCCAAGTGCGTTGCAGCAACAGGACCTCAAGGCCATCGGAAGTATCACGAACCAGAACCAGTGTGGCAGCAGGACGAATTTCCATAAGACTCCATCTTCAAATATTTATTGCCAGTGCGCGGGAGTGATACGAACGATGGCAGGGAAGGGCTTTCCAAAACTGTCTGTCGCCAGGGATGGCGACAGTCAAGCGTCACATGGACGTGCCGCAAGGAGCGTGTTTTGGAAAGCCCTTCCCTGCCGTCGCTCCACCAAAACCAACGGCGCGGAGATCTCATAGCAAGATAACCGATTTGGGACGGGGCGTCTTGAGATGAACACTAAAGTCGAACAGCGTATGATTCGCCCCAGGATACGAAACGAAAACAGGAACCCCCGTGGCCCGAATCAAACTCTCCTTCCCGGACGACGTCTTCTGCTTCGAAACCAGAATGCCGGTAAGAATCACCGACATCAACGGCGCCAACCACCTCGGCAACGACGCCCTGATCTCCATGCTGTCCGAAGCCCGGGCCCAGTTCCTGGTCAGTTATGGCATCCAGGAAGCCAGCAAGGATGGCACCGGCATCATCGTCACCGACCTGGCCACCATGTATCAGTCCGAATCCTTCTTTCCGGAAATGCTCAGGTTTGAAGTAGGCGTTATGGACTTCAACAAGTATGGCGGGGATTTCGTATTCCGGGTTACCAAGGCCGAAAGCGGCCAGCCCGTGGCCCTGGCGAAATACGGCTTCGTCTTCTTCAACTACCACCGCAAAGAAGTGGTGCCAATACCCGAAAGCTTCCGTTCACGCTTTGCCTGAGGCCACCTCGGCCTTCAAGCGCGCCATGCCGGACCGGTAAAAGCTGTACGCCATGGCGCCGGCAAACAGATTGCCGACCAGCGCACCACTCATCAGGCCATAGATGCCATTGATCTGGCTGCCCAGCCAGAGCAGAGGCAGGAAGCACAGAAACAGGCGCAGGGTGGACACCAGCAGGGCCCGCATTGCCAGCCCCAGGGCATTGCACACCGACACCATCAGCATACACACGCCCAGACCGCTGTAACTGAGTGGCACCCGCAACAGATAACCGGCCAGAACCTCCTGAACGTCACCGTCGCTGGAGAACAGCTCGGACACCAATCCGGATGCCACCACCCAGGCCAGGCCAATGGCCAATTGCCAGACCACCACGAAACGCACGGCCAGACGAACCAGCTTCCGGATCTGCTCGATATCGCCAGCCCCCAGCATGCGGCCAATCATCGGCGGCATCGACATGGTCAGTGCCAGTACCACCACAATCGAGAAGAATTCCAGGCGGGTGCCCAGGCCCCAGGCGGCCACCGAGGCCGAGCCGAATCCCGCTACCAGGGCCGTCGCAAGCATCGCGGAAACCGCCGGCATCAGTTGGCTGACCATGGCCGGCGCCATGATGCCGTTGAGCTGTTTCAGGGCCTTCCAGAGCGCAAGCTCCTGAAGATCGAACCGAACCCAGTGGCGTTTCAGGAGCTTCGGGTAGATCACCAGGCAGCCGATACCAAAAGAGGTAATGGTGGCCCAGGCGGCACCGGGCAGGCCCCAGCCGAAAACGAAAATGTACAGCGGGTCCAGGGCGATGTTGGTAAGGCTGGTAGCCACCATCATGTACCCGGGCAATTTGGTGTCGCCATGGGACCGGCAAACGCTGTAGCCAAAATACAGGAACGCGCCGGTCCAGGCGGCCATCAGCCAGGGCACCCAGTACTGGCGGATCAATGGCAGCAGTGATTCCTCCGCGCCCAGGGCTGTCATGATGTGCTCCTGCAGAAACCACAGGGCCACGCAGATGACGAAAACGAGGCTGCCGCCAACGGTGATGATCAGCCCGCCCAGGCGATAGGCTCGAAGCTCATCGCCGGCACCCAATGTGCGGGAGACGATCGCCGTGGTGGCAATACCCAGACCCACTTGAAGGCCGATGATCAGTTGCTGCATCGGCAGGGTAAAGCCCAGGGCCGCCAGCGGATCCCGACCCAGTTGACCCACGAAGGCACTGTCGGCCAGCTGGAAGGTCATCAGGGACAGTACCCCGAAGAGCATGGGCCAGGTCATGCTGTAGAGCTGGCGGGCCAGGGATGGGTTCTGGGTGGTGGTCTGCACGGGGCGTCAGGGGCCTTTGGTTAGGATTCGGGCTTTGTGCGGGGATTCTAACAGGTCCTGGCTTGGGTGTTAGCAGGCCCTTCGGCGCGGCTTTGGGTGCATTCAGCCAGATGGGGGCGACTTTCTGAAACACGCTGTAAATACTTCCGTGTACGCTCGGCTCCGCCATCCCTGGCTCCGCACGGTTTCAGAAAGTCGCCCCCATCCGGCTGCCCCGGCAATTGGCGGTTAAGCCAACCGCTCGGTTTTGGAGAAAACGATCAAAGTGCCTTCAAGGCCGCATCGTAATCCGGCTCGTTCTTGATCTCATCAACCAGCTGGCTATGGATTACCTTGTTGTTTTCATCCAGTACAACCACCGCCCGGGCGCAGAGACCGGCAAGGGGGCCGTCCTGGATGGCGACGCCGTAATCCTGCTGGAAGCTGTAGTTCCGGAAGGTGGAGAGGGTTTCGACGTTTTTCAGGCCTTCAGCGCCGCAGAAACGGGCGGCCGCGAAGGGCAGATCGGCGGAGACGACGAGTACCACGGTGTTGTCCAGGCTGCCGGCTTTTTCGTTGAACTTCCGGGTAGACGCGGCGCAGACGCCGGTGTCGATGCTGGGGATGATGTTCAGGATCTTGCGCTTGCCGGCCCAGTTGTCGAGTTTGACTTCTTCCAGGCCGCTGTTGGTCAGGGTAAAGGGAGGCGCGTTGTCGCCTGTTTCGGGAAATTTGCCGCTCAGTTCAATGGGATTGCCGTCCAGGTTAACGCTGCTCATAGTCTTTGCTCCTCGGTGTCTGGTTTAGAGTGTTAAGTACTCTGTGTAGACCACTTTGGATGATTTTGCCTTAATTGCCGGTCGCGCCTTGTGGCTCGAAACCTTTCGCAGGATAACGCTGAACCAGCACCAGATAACAGCCCATGGCGATTGCGGCGCAGGCTGCAATGATCAGGGCCATGACCAGAGAGGTGCCATCGTGCAGGTGGCCCACCAGCATACCGGCGACGGCCGCAACGGCCATCTGGGTGAAGCCGAACAGGGCAGAAGCGGAGCCCGCCATGCTCGGGAAGTTGGCCAGGGCACCGGCCATGGTCTGGGGCAGCACCATCCCGGTTCCGATCATGAACAGGGCCTGGGGCAGGATCACCGCCCAGACGTTGAACACTTCACTCAGTGCCAGCACGGCCATCAGACTGCCACCAGCCACGGCAATGATTAGTCCCCGCATCAGGATCTGGTCCGGCAACAGGCGACGGCCGAGACGGACGGCAGTCAGGTTTCCTACGATGTACCCGGCCACCATGCACGCAAAGTAAAGACCGAACTGCTCGGTTGGCACGCCCAGGAAATCGATCAGGACGAACGAAGAACCAGACAGGAAGGCGAACAGACCGGAAAAAATCAGCGCATTGGTCAGGGTGTAGCCCACGAAGCTGATGTCCTTCGAGATAGTCCGATAGTTCCGCAGCAGACTGCAGGGCTTCAAAGATTGCCGATGTTCCGGGCGCATGGGCTCGGGAATGCCGAAGGCCACTACCAACGCCATGACCAGGGCATAGCCACCCAACGCCAGGAACACAGAAGCCCAGCCAAGGCTGGCGGTTAGTAGACCACCAATGGTCGGCGCCACGGCCGGCGCCAGGGCCATGATGCTGGCCAGAATTGCCAGGATCTTCGCGGCTTCGCGGGGCGTGTAAATATCTCGAATCGCCGCCCTACCCAGAACCGGCCCGGCAGAACCACCAAGCGCTTGCAGAAAACGGCACAGGATCAGGGTTTCAATATTGGTCGCCAGGGCACAGCCAATACTGGCAATGGCGAACAGCACAAAACCGCCAATCATGATCGGCTTGCGACCAAAACGGTCGGCCAACGGACCGCAAATCAGCTGAGCAATGGCAAACCCCACCAAATAAAGACTCAGCGTCAGCTGAACCTGATCGGTACCGGTGCCGAAGTCTGAACCGATTTGTGGCAGCGCCGGCAGATACATATCCGTCGCCAGCGGCCCAAGGGCCACAGCGGCGGCGAGAAGTATCGTTGTCCAGACACTGGTTAAAGTCAGCATGGTTTTCCTGATGTGTTATCTCAAAAAGTCCAACAGCCCTACCCGACCCGGCCGACACGGGAGTAAACGCAGTCTAGGGCAGAAGGAGATGGAAGATAACGGCAAGAAGGCTCATACAACCTATGAGCAAAACTAATTGATTAACTTTTCAGACCGTTGAGCGTAGCGGCCACGGCATTCACCTGATTGCGCAGCCACTTGTGGGCAGGGTCATTCTGATTGCGGCGATGCCACAGCATAAGCAAGGTGAACGGCTTGAAATCAAAGGGCAGGGGAACCCAGGCGAAGTCGCGAAGTAAGTGTTTGCTCATGCCTTCAGGCGCCGTCGCCAGCATGTCGGTACCCCGCAGAAACTCAGGCAGACCCGAAAAATTGGACACCGTCACCACATTGCGACGAACCAGTCCACGCGCCTCAATCGCGGTTTCCACAGTGGGTTTCTCACCGGTAGCGAACAACAGGGCGATGTGGTCTGCCTTCAGGTATTCCGGCAGATCCACTGGCGGTTTCCGGTATTCAGGGTCATAGAACACCACCATCCGGTCGGCCATCAGACCCCGCTGCATAATGTCCGTCGCCTCCGGCGCGTGGGGCGAAATCACCAGATCGCATACATCCTTCCGCAACAGGTCAGCCCGGGGAATGCCAGAAGGAATAACCTGCAGACTGATACCCGGGGCCTCTTGCCGCAACGTACGTACGAGACCGGGCAGCAGAAGATCCCGCTGGTAGTCATTGGCGGCAATCGTGAACGTAAACTCGGCCGTGGCCGGACTGAACGGAGGGCCAGAAGACAGCGACTGCAGGTCGTCCAGAATCTGGCGAACATGGGGGCCCGCCTGGAGTGCGTAGCGGGTTGGCACAATGCCCCGCCCCGACTTCACGAACAGCGGATCGCCCAATGCCTGGCGGAGGCGTTCCAGGGTGTGACTCACCGCGGACTGGGTAACGCCTAGCCGAATCGCAGCGCGGGACACGCTGCCTTCATCGAGCACTGCCAGAAACGTGCTCAGGGCCCGGAAATCCAGGTTGAATGTATCAATCGGGTTCATGAATGGCAGTGTAACCCGATGTCCTCGGTGGCGCTACGGCTCCTCGGCTGAAGCGTGTGTACGAATAAATGCCCCAATCGCCTCTGCCAGATCATCGAACCAGGGGTTGTAGGTCAACCGGCTGGTGTATACCGGGCGTTCCGTGTCGTGCCAGGCACTGAACCAGAGGTCTTGCTCCGGCAGCTGGCGGCAACCCTCGAGGGAAATATTGTTCGGTTCCAGGCAGCGTTGCAGCGGCGCCCCCAGACCATAGAGCTCATTGTCAGGCGAGATCAGCAGGGATTGATGAGAGAATTCCAGAATATTGGCATCAGGCAGGTAGCTGTTCATAAACCGGATGCGTTCATCAGCCTGTGCGTCGGGCCAGGGGGTTCGGCTATCCCGAAAAATCATCATGGCGTTCCCGGGCTGGCGGAACCGTTCCCGGAACTGCGTGACCAGATAATCGAGGTTGATCACCGAGTCGGCCTCTGTCGCAGCCAGGAACAACGGCATATCAATATTTTCCTGTTGGACGATGCGGCCCTGAGCTGACGAGATAACATCGCCGATCTGACTGCCGGCGTTAAACGAAAACGACTCGTATTTTACCGGGTTCAGCTCCGGCTCTTTCTCCACAAAGTCACCAAACACGTCGGCAATTGGCGCCAACCAGAGGTAGTCCCGAAGACCGTTGAGCTGCCAGGCGGGTGCGACCGCAACCAGGCCCTCCGGTCTGGGCCCGGTTTTCGAAAGGGCATAATCCGTGGCCAGAGCACCACCCAGTGAAAAGCCCCCAATAAACGCCAGGTCCACCTCCTTCGACAGGGCGACGAAGTGATTGCGCACCTGCTCACGCCACACATCGGCACTGGCCGTCACCATATCGCCGGGCCGTGTACCGTGCCCCTGCAGCAACAGGGTCCGCACCTCAATGCATTCATCAGCCAGGTAACGGCTCAGATCCCGGAACACAAAGGGCGAATCGCTCAGGCCGTGAATCAACAACAGCCCGGTGCGATCGCCCGAACTACAGTTTGCCCCCGGTTTCATCCGGTAGGGCAGATTCCACAGCACCTGCTGCTCCCGATCAAACCCCTCCACCGGAACCAGATTGGTATCGACATAGGCATTGGCAGATTCGACATAGCGGTCGAAATCGGACATGGGTTCGGCTCCCAATGTTGAGGGCCCGGGGGTATAGAATTGAGTGCTGGTGGCACAGGCCGCGGTGGTGCCCAGCACCAGTAAAACGAGCAGATTCCTGAGGATAGTCATAGCTGCCGAGTCAGATTCGCTCTTTTCGTTTAAACCGTCGTCATTGCTGGCTGTGTTGAGTGATCGTTCAAATCCCGATACTGTGACCTCAGTATACGACCCCGAACCCCCTTCCGGATGAGGAGCCCCACTGATGAGCATGACCCTCGCTTTCGACGTTTACGGAACCCTGGTCGACCCCATGGGCATGTCCCGCCTCCTGGCGGAGGACGCCGGCGACAGGGCAGAAGCCGTAGCCGCACTGTGGCGGGAGAAACAGCTGGAATTCTCATTCCGAAAGGGCCTGATGAAAGTCTACGAAGACTTCGGTGTCTGCACCCGCCAAGCCCTGCGCTACGCGATGGCAACCCACAAACTGACCCTGTCCGAAGAACGCGAAAACGCCCTGATGGCAGCATACCTCTCCCTGCCCGCCTTCGACGACGCGTTACCGGCATTGAAGAGCCTGAAAGGGCAGTATCCGCTGTTCGCGTTTTCCAATGGAAGTTATCCGGCGCTGGAAAAGGTCCTGGGACATAACGAACTGCTGGAGCAGTTCGAAGGTCTGGTATCGGTAGACGATATCAAGAGTTTCAAACCTGATCCTGCCGTTTACACCTATGCGCGGCGTGCAACCGGTTCCTGGGAAAAGCCCCTGTGCCTTGTCTCCAGTAACGCCTGGGATGTAATTGGTGCCCGGGCAGCAGGATTGCTCGCAATCTGGGTAAAGAGGGATCCGGAAAAGGTTTTTGAAGACTGGGATATTCAGCCGTCAGCAGTGATCAAAAGTCTTTCAGAACTGGAGGCAACTCTGAAAAACCTCTGAAGCCAAAGGAGGCAGGTGTTGAGGTAGGCTTTCCAAAACTGTCTGTCGCCATGGATGGCGACAGTCAAGCGTCACATGGACGTGCCGCAAGGAGCGCGTTTTGGAAAGCCTACCTCAACACCTGCCGGCAAACTTCAAATCAAGACAATCAGTCTGACCGAGAAGCAAGCCACTCCGCCAACTCCAGCCAACTCTGACGAGGCGCCTTGCTCCCCGCAAGAATGCCCATATGCCCACCCGGAACGACCCTGAACGTCTTGTCCGTAGAGCTCACATGATCCATCACCCGCTTGGCCGCACCCGGCGTCACGAGCGTATCGTCGCCACCTGCGATAGCCAGTAAGTTGGCACTTACATTTTCCAGCCTGGCGATATCCTCCCCAATCTGGATCTCACCTTTCGACAGCTGATTGTCTATCCACACCCGCACCACCGTGTCCTGAATGATCCCGCCGGGATAGGCCACCATGCGGTCCAGAAACGCCGACGTGGTCGCGTGACTGGTGACAAACTCACGGTCACCCAGGCGGATAATCAGCTCCCAGTAGCTCATTACGCTGGCAATCGGATTGGTCAGCTTGAATCCGATGGTGTTCGCCCAGCCCGGGGTATGAAACCAGTGCGGTTTCACATCGTGAAGACGGAACCCGGTGCGCTTGCGGACAAAGCCGGCCACATCCGCCATACGCTGGTTCAAAAGCCCTAGAATCCCCGACGCGTGACTGTCAATCGGCGATCCCAGCACAATGGCGTTGCGCACGTGCTGATCGTTGCTGAGCGCCGAATAGAACAACGTAAACATGCCACCCATGCTCCAGCCATGCAGCGACAGCTCCTGCTCACTGCTGTGCTCCCGAACCCGGTTAAGGTACGCCGGTAACAGCTCCGCCACATAGGTATGCAGGTTGTAATGACTGTGCTCCCGCGTTGGTATGCCCCAGTCAATCAGATAGACCTCGAACCCTTTGGCGCGAAGAAATCGGATCAGACTGCGCTGGGGAAACAGATCGTAAATCAGCATGTTTACCGCCAGTGGCGGCACGATCACAATCGGGGTCTTGTGGGCTGTCCGCTCCACCGCAATGGTTTCACCGTCCAGCTCGATGAAATCCTCGGCCAGCGGCGGATAGTAGCGCAGGCTGACCAGGCCATCGGTATGGAGCGTCTCAAACGGCGTCTGTCCGGCCTGGACCAGACTGGCGGCTCGGAAGATACGGTCGAAGGCATTGCCGGCATAGAGGGCCGTTTGCCGGGTAACGCCCGCCGCGCGGTCAGCAGCTGATTTGAAGAGATTGGGCATGGGGGTGTCCATGGAGAATTTGAAGCACACTTTACTGATTTCTGAAGACCTGGTCTTGCAGGTTGCAAACCGGGATTATCCATGGTGAGGCGGAAATCACCATGGCAGAAGTGTCCAAAGCGAAGGGCAAACCGGTCACTTCAGGCCACTGCCCAAGGGGCCCCGGGGTTGCTATCATTAGCTCCCATTTGCAAAGAATAACCAGAAAACAGGATCGCCATGCTCAGCTTTCTACCCGCCCCCGTGATTGGTGTCATCAATTCCATCCTGCTGGGAATCAACACCCTGTTCTGGTGCATCCTGCTTTACATCCCGGCCATCCTGAAACTGATTATTCCTATCACCGGCTTCCGGGTGTTGTGCACCAAGGTGATTATCTGGATTGCCGAGGCCTGGGTGGCCTGCAACACCGGTTGGATGAAGCTGACCCATGGCACGAAATGGGATGTGAAAGGCGCGGAGAATCTCAAGCGGGAAAGCTGGTATTTGGTGCTGGCCAACCACCAGAGCTGGGTGGATATCTTTGCCATGCAGCGGGTGTTCAACCACCGGGCGCCGTTTCTCAAATTTTTCCTCAAGCAGCAGCTAATCTGGGTACCGGTAATCGGTCTTGCCTGGTGGGGCCTCGATTTCCCCTTCATGAAGCGCTACACCCGGGAATATCTGATCAAGCACCCGGAGAAGCGGGGCGAGGACCTTCGTTCAACCCGCCGGGCCTGTGAGAAGTTCCGCTATACCCCGGTGAGCGTCATGAACTTCGTGGAAGGCACACGGTTCACCCAGGCCAAACACGACAAGCAAAAGTCGCCCTACAAGCACCTGCTGATACCCAAGGCCGGCGGTGCCGCCTTCGTACTCGACGCCATGGGGGAATCTATCCAGACCCTGGTGGATGTGACCATCGCCTATCCGGGTGGCGCACCCACCTTCTGGGAGTTTATCTGTGGCCGGGTGAAGGAAGTGAAACTGGAAATCCACACCGTTGATATCCCGGACCACCTGAAAGGCCGGGATTACTCAACGGATGCGGAGCACCGCCGAAACGTGAAGAACTGGCTCGGAGAGATCTGGACGGCAAAGGATGAACGTCTATCCGCAATGCTGCGTCAATAATTGGCGAGCGCGTCTGATAATTCTGGATAAACCTGCGCTGCGGCCGCCATTGCCTCGTTAAAAGTGGGCTCATTGCCGTGAGTCAGTTTCAGATAGCGGGCCATGTCCGCCAGAGAGCGAAAGCTCTGATCGGAGGTCGAACGAATGTAATCCCAGCCTCCCGAAGCTTCGATGGCTGCCTCGCGACCGACCGACTTGCCAAGGCTTGACCCGATCATGCCGCCAATGAATCCACCGAATGGGACAGAATCGAGTGCTTGCTCGGCGGCATAGGCGCCGGCTGCGGCGCCAACGCCTGATCCAACGGTTGAGCCGATGTTCGCGTTAATCGCCTTGTTGACCCATTCTGCGGTGACGCCATCACTGGTATAGGGGCTCATAAAGTTCCCGCTGGTGCCTTCTATCACCAAAGATCCGGCGGTCAGCTGCGCTTCGGCCCTTTGCTGCATTGCGGGCTGGGCCGTTTCCCGGGAGCCAAATCGCGCCCGTGTGATTGTCACCTTCCGGGTGATCTCGCTGTTGGCTGGTTTGATCACCAGATCGACGGCCGTGCCCGGTTCTCCCGTAATTCTGGAGGCCAGCTCGTTGAGCGACATACCGTTTACCGGTTGCGGCTCATCCCTCAATTCGGCAACCGCGACCAAAAGGTCCCCTTCGCTTAATTGACCTGTTCGATAGACAGCGCCGTTCTCAATCACCTTGGCGACAAACCACTGACCACCTCTATCTTCCAAATGTATACCGATTCGTCCATCACCGATCTGAGGTCCGAACGAGGCGCAACCCAGAAGCATCAGTGTGCAGACTGAAATGAGATTGAACGGCAGAAAATGCTTGAAAACGCGGTTTATCATGTGAGTCCCTACGGTGGTTGCGCAGTTACGGGCCAGGGTTTTTACAGCGCCTCAAGGGTTTGAAGCGCCAGCTCCTGGCCTACATCCTTCAACGATACGCGCCTCTCACGCTTCTCAAAGCCGCGGTCGGTGGCGACCCAGCGGCGATCTTCCTCGGTTTCGGGCGGCATGCCATTGGAGCTGACCAGAGCGGCCACCGAGCCGTCTTTGACGCTGAGTACGCGAATCTGGAACTGATCAGCGGCCACTTCGCTGAGCACCAGAAGATAATCGGCGTGCTGATCCAGCGCGCGCATTTCGAGGCGGGCCTGGTCCGGTGACAGTCGTTCGAAGGTGCCGTCTTCGAGCGCGTTATCGGTGATGCGCATGATCGCGTTTCGGTCGACGACTCTGACGCCTGCGCGGCTCAACTGGGAGACGAAGCCGCTTTGCAAATCAAAGGCTGGTGCAGCAGGCCCCGAGCTGCGCCCGGAGCGGGTTTCACTTTGCACCGCCGCGCGGGATTCGCCGTCCAGGTTCAGATCCCCCTCCGGTACTTCGCCACGCACGCTGCCGGTGCCGGATACCACCACCCGGCGGCGGCTAGCCCAGTCACTGACCTGGTCGTTGAACGCCCGGTTCCAGAAGATGGCAATTCGGGGGTTGGTCTGTCCCAGGCCCGCAGTGAAACGGTCGAGGATCGTTTTGGCCGATTCCGAACGTTGAGGCGCGTTCGCCTCATTGACGAGATCGTCCGCGGTCAACGGCTTCTGGGCCGGCGCCATCATCGGCGCAGCCTCATGGGTCTGGCCGGCGGCCAGGGCAAAACCTGGCGCCAGCAAAGGCACGCAGAGTGCCAGGGCAAATCGCTTCATCAGTTGAGCTCCCGGACTTCCACGCGGTATTGCAGAGGTTGCGTGGTGGTAGACAGTTCACGATAGGTAGCGATGCTGTTGGCCGGGATGGTCGAGCGCTGCCAGGTCGGTTTCACATCGGTGGGTACGCCGTCCTGATCGAAGAACTGGGTGCGGGCTTCGATCCGGTAATCGTAATCCGTGTGGTTGCGCAGGACCACGTAGACCTCTGTGGTTCCGGTTGCCGTCGGCCGCTGGCCGTGCTGGACCAATGACAGTCGATAGCGTTCGCCGTCCTCCAGTTGGCCAAAACCGCGGGTGTAGGTGCGCTTCAGGTTGTAGTCGGTGAATGCCACGGAGTTCATGGTGATGGGCGCGGTGCGCTCAATCAGGTCCGTGCTGCTGGCGGATTTAGCGGCACAGCCAGACAGCAGACCAAGACAGATCGCCGCTGTGGCCATGGATTTAATCAGTGTTTTCATTGGGTTCCTCCGGAATCCGGACGGCGGGACGTGGCAAAGGCCAGGCCGGCCCCGCGACCATCAAATTTGAATTCGGTAGTGTCGGCAAGGCCTGGCACAGGCTGACCGTTTTTATCCAGGAAGCGGACAGTGACCGGATCGCCCTCGGCGGCCGTCACGGGCAACAGGTGTATGGTGTCGGGCAGGCCCTCCCAGTACCGGATGTCTGCCCGGGTGTTGGCGGACGCTGACATACCCTCGGCCGCGACGCTGATCAGACTGATGGCAGCGTATCCGGCGCCAACGGCACCGCCGGCCGCACTACTGAAGCCGGCGAGCATGCTGTCCTGGCTGACGCTGCTGAGGGTTGAACCGACGGCCCGGGTGTTTTCCTTGAACTGGATCTGGCCCTCTACAATCCGATCGATAGCCCGGCCCCCGCGAGTGGAGGCCTGGAAGAAGATGTCTTCCATGGGGTACAGGGCGGACCATTCTTCACCGTTGCGGACTTCGGCAGCCACATCCTGGAAGTTCTTGCCACGCCGATAGACCAGTTGGTAGTGCCCGACACCGTCACCCAGTTTCCTGGGGGACTTGCCGGTTTCCACGATCAAAAGCGCGTTGTCGTCGGCTTCCGGGATGGGGGCGTCCGGCCGATAGAGTTTCAGCTCTTCGAAATGCTCCCGTGCGAGCTGGTCACTGCCCATCTGCATGGCGGACCAGCCAGCCAGGTACAGCAGCAGTGCGAAGTCGGTACTGTTCTGCTCCTCCTCGGCAAACGCGTCTTGCAGCAATCCAGCCAGGAAGCTGGCTCGTGCGTTGCCGTAGTCGCCTTCTTCCAGGTAAATCAGGCCCAGATACAGGTAGACCATGGCGCGCTCATAGGGCTCGCCCTTGAAGTCCTTTTCGGCTTCTTCGTACCAGATGCTTCGCGCCTTGCGCGCGGCGTCACTGTCAGCATAAACATTCTCGATCTCCAGGCGTGCCTGGGTCAGCGTGTTCTTTGCTTCCTGTCGATAGCCGGCACGGTATGCCTTGACCCCGATCTCCATCAGGTTCAGGACCTTGTTCCGTTGGCCTTCCTCGAAGAGGTTCTGGAAGTCGGCCTGAAGAACCGCGGGTTTGCTCTCTATCAGCGATTGTTCGGCCGGTGCCAGTGCTGCCCGATCGTAGACTTTCGGGCCGCTGGCGCAGCCGGCCAGTGTGCCGGCAATCGCTGTCGCCAGCACCGGCTTTAGCCAGGTTTTATCGGTAAACCACATTGTCACGGGCCGCCTTTCTCATTTCATAGAGTCCGCTCCAGACGATGGTGCCCAGCTCAAGATCGACCATCTCGAAGGTGACCTGGCTGTACCGGGACTGGGTTCCGGTGTTTCGATCGATGGCATCCAGTGACGAGATGCGGCCCCCAAGGCGGAAATCAGCACCTGCCTGGGCCGCAGTCTGACGAATGGTGCCGCCATCGACCGCGCCATCCCGCTTGAGATCCCGCTCTTTCTGGACCATGTCGGAGAAGTGACGACCCACGAAGATCATCCGACCGTTGGCGGCGCGATTCAGTTCGATGCGCAGGCGATCAGTCAGCATGTTGGTGTTGATCACGGAGGTGCTTTCGTTCTTGATGTATTCGTTATCGATAATGATCCGGGGAGGTGTTGAGCGGCCGGTGAGCATCGGGTTGGCCAGCATGTCGCGCATCATCTGGTCGGTCATCGCGACCACGTCCTGGCTCTCGATACCGACGCCGCCCACGCTGCCTGTGGTGGATACGTCCTCATAGACGCTGGGCTTGCCCTGTACGTTTTCGATCTTGCTGGCACAGCCGGAAAGGACCAGGGAAGTCAGTACCAGAGCGCAGGCCGGTTTAAAGGTGTTTTTGCTGAACATGTATATCTCCAATTAGGTTAGTAGGCACGCGCGAGGGCTTCTGCCAATTCCGGGTAGATCTGTCGTGTGGCTTTCATGGCATCGGCAAAGTTGCCGGTGTGGCCGTATTTTGCCTTCAGGTAGCGAGCCATGGAATGAATGTCATCAAAGCTGCGGTCTGAGGAGGCGCGAATGGCTTCCCAGCCACCTGAGGCGCTGATCGCCGTTTCCCGGCCAACAGACTTGCCGATTTCAGCCCCCACGGCACCGCCCAGGAAGCCACCAACGAAAGGTATTTGCTCCAGGGCTTTCTCTCCTGCATAGGCGCCTGCCGCAGCTCCGAGTCCTGTGCCAACCGTTGCGCCAATGTTGGCATTGATTGCGGAGTTCACCCACTCAGCCAGAACATCATCGCTGGTATAAGGGCTCATGTATTTGCCGAGATTGTCCTGGCGCACCAGCTGTTCAAGCAGTTCTTCTTCGGTGGGAATCCGGATGTTGCCATCCTTGTCGCGAAGTTTACCGGTTTTCGCGGCGGCCAACAGCTGGGCGGAGGGCGCTTCATTGGTCATGCGATCGACGAGTCCGTCGGGCAGGCCCGCTTCTTTCAGCAACTCCCGATGCGCCCGGGTCATGCCGGTGTAATAACCGGACTGAATGTCGCCAGTCTGTTCCGGATAGGCATTAAGCATGCGTACCAGAAGTTGATCGGCATCGACACCGTTGGCGAGTTGTGTCTTCAAATCAATGCCGCGCAGACCCTCCGGACCAATCAACCAGGCCTGGTAGCGGGCAGGCAGCAGCTCGACGTAGCCCGGTACCTGGCTGTTTGCGGCGTGGTAGGAAAGCGTGTCGGTTTCAGGGGCCAGTTCAATCAACCTGAGGACAGCCGAGGGGCGATAGACTGAATTGGCTCCTCCCGCCTTCAGATAGGCCGCAATGTCGGCGGCAGTTTGCGGGTTTGCCTGCTCGAAGTCCCTGCGTTGCTGATCGATCGTTGCCAGGACGCTGTCCTTGTGGTGATCGGTGATGAAGTCTCGTGCCACCGCCTGTTCGGCCGCTTCATCATTCAGTGACCCCATGAACATCATGGGCGTCGGGAAATACAGGGACAGGTAGGAGTCAATGGAATAGGTCACCCGGCTTTCCAGCAAGGTCTCACCTTGCCAGCTCAGTGCGTAGACGTCCTCGTACTGCACCTCATCGTAGTAGGGAATCAGTGACAGGGTGACCATGTAGCCGAGGAAGCTGGCGCCATTGAAGCCCGTCGATCCCTTGGTTTCTGTGGTCCGGCTGACGACTACCTGGGGAGCTGTGGGGGATTCCGGAACAAGCCAGTCAGGACGCTCATCTCCGACAATGGTGAAAGGGACTGTCCCTGTATCGTAGGAGCCTGTGCTGTTGGCGCTCACGCTGCTCCGGTCAAACTGGTACACCTGACATCCTGCCAGTAAAAAGACCGTCGCAAGGCTGACAAGCGCTTTCCCGACGGCGGAGGCCGCTATGGCTTTTTTCAGTAAGGTTTGAAAACGACTGAACTTCATTTTGATACCCAAATTCCACTGGTTGTAATGAGTCCGGTACAGCGACACTCCGGAATTCGGGTAAATGTATAAACAATTTTTAATGACCCCGTCTTGCCTCAGACGCACCATCATGAGGCATGGGCCACTGTGGAATGGTTCGGGCAGGAAGGTGTTTTTTCTAACTAAATGAAATGTATAAGATTCTTTGGGGTTTTCCGGAAATATAGAGAAATGAAAAACAATGCAAAAATTTGTTAACCACGCCAGAAACAGGCGTTGCTGAGGCGTTTATCGTTCACTGATCATCGTCTTCAACCTCATCCGGATGCTCCCGCTTGTAGCGTTCCCACTCTTCCCAGTCATGAGGCGTTCCTGCATGGGGCCGGCGGAGGTGTTTGGCGTGCTCCATGGCGTTGTGGCGGAGGCTGTGGTCCCGTTCTTCCTCCTCCTTGTCGAAACCGTACTTTCTGAGAAATTCGTCAGGGCTGATGGGCATGGCGCACCTCCATCAAAGGAACATGTCCTGAGTGATACGATGCGCCCGCCGGCGTGGTTTTTCAACCGTCTTTGGAACTGGATCCGGTGGCTATCTCCTGCGCTTCCACCAGCTTGAAATTAATCTGCCTGCGTTCTTCGTCTACCCCGGCAAAGCTAACCGTCACCGGCTGCTCCAGCTGGAAGATGCGCCCGTTCTTGTTATGGATCAGGCGCAGGGTGACCGGATCGAAGCTGTATTTGCCGTCCAGGTCCTTGCAGCTGACAAACCCTTCCAGCCCGTTGGCGTCCAGCCGCACAAAGAAACCGGCGGGCACCGTGCGGCTGATCACCCCGGTCATGGGTTCTTCGCTCAGTGTCTTGGCAAAGTCGCTCTTGAGCCAGGCTTCCAGGCTGTTTGCCGCCTGACGGGCGCGGATCTGGGCGGCTTGCAGGGCTTCAAGCTGATCCTCGGTCAGGGGTTTCATGGGAGTATCCCACAGCGCCGACTTGATCAGCCGGTGCACGTAAAAGTCCGAGAACTTGCGCAGTGGCGAGGTAAACGTGGTGTAGGCATCCAGGCCCATTCCCTGGTGAGGAGCCGGCTTGAAGCTCAGCTCGGCCCGGGCAAGCTGGCGGGACAGTATGGCCTTGACCGGTACCTCGGCCTCCAGGGCGTCGGTTTCTTTCATCAGTTTGCGGAAGCCCTCGGCCTGATGGGCATCAACCCCGGACAGGTGTGGGGCGTGGCTGTCGAGCAGCGCCCGGATGTTATCGGCGCGATCATCCCGAAGCCCGGGGTGCTGGATAAACAAGCCCGCTGTCTGGTTGGCAAGAAAATCCGCGGCGCAGCGGTTGGCAGCAACCATACACTCTTCCACCAGGCGGTGGGCTTCGTTCTGAATAGACGGCTCGATCAGCCGGATACGCTTGTTTTCATCCAGGCGGAGCCGGAATTCCGGCCGGTCGCCGCTCAGCAACGCATGCTCGCTGCGCCATTTCCTGAGCGCTGTCGCTGCCTGGTGCAATTGATCCAGGCTGTTGGCAACGGCGTCCGGGAGCGCCTTGATCTCATCGTCTTCCCGGCCTTCAATCAGGTTGGAGACCAACTCGTAGCTGAGCTTGCCCTTGGACCGGATAACCGCCTGGTGAAAGCTGTAATCGCCCAGGCTGCCATCGTTGTTGACCTGCAGATCACACACCAGGGCCAGGCGTTTCATATCCGGCATCAATGAGCACAGTCGGGTGCTGATGCTGTCCGGCAGCATGGGCAGGGGCTCGCCCGGGAAGTAAATGGCGGTGGCGCGATTGAACGCTTCCTGCTCCGCCGGGCTGTCGGTCTCGATCACGGCGGTCGGGTCGGCAATGGCAATCGACAGGGTCCAGCCGGTGGCGTTGGGTTCGGCCAGCAGGGCGTCGTCCATGTCTTGGGTGCCCGGGCTATCGATGGTCACATAGGGTCGGTCCGTGCGATCTTCCCGCCCGGCTTCCCGGGATTCAATGTCGCTGTCACTGAGGCTGTCGGCCTGCGCGCGCACCGCATCGGGCCAGGTGTCTGCCAGATCAAACGTCGCCAGGGTGAAGGAACGTTCGATACCGGGTTCCCCGGCCTTGCCGATCACCCGCAGGACCCTGGCCTGGCCTTTGCCGTCCTTGATCGGATGCCGGTGAATCTGGCAGTAAATGTAATCGTCCTGCTGGGCGTTCATCCGTTCCTTGGGGGGAATGAAGATCCAGCGGTTGATACCCGGCGTCTCGGGTACCACGAAATGCCCTTTGCCCTTGATCAGATAGCGCCCGACAAACGTGTTCAGGCGGGTTTCCAGCAATTCGTCCACCACGCCCTGGGTTTTGCCTTTCTCAACTTCCTGCTCGGTGACATTCACCCGGTCCCCGGGCAGCACTTTCTGCATTTCCTCAGGTGGCAGAAAGACGTCCCGGCCCTCGTCGAGCGCAACGAATCCGAAGCGGCCATTGGTGGCTTTGACCGTCCCGGGAAACACCACCTTATTGTCCTTGATATCCGATTTCAGCTGGCGCAACTGGCTGAGGGCGTCGGCATTGAGCATGAAGTAACCTGGCTGGTAGAAAAATGAATGATGGGGCGGAGTATAACGGTTATGGCGGTATGAGTCAGACCTGTTACGCCGGGTTAATCTCCGGGTCTTCCGAGACGGTGATACAGACCCGATTGCGCCCCTCATGCTTGGCCTGATAGAGGGCCCGATCCGCGTGACGAAGAATGGTGTCACTGTTATCGCCGGGCAGGGCGAAGTAACCACCAACACTCACAGTGACGGCAGTCCCGGTTTTGCGGCTTTCCTGTTCCACGGATTCGCGGATACGACGGGCGATACGGCCCAGGGTCTCCGGGTCGCAGGGTGAGAGCAGAACCACGAATTCGTCGCCGCCCCAGCGTCCGGGATGATCGTAGGGGCGAACGCCGGCTTTCAGCCAGAGGGCAACGCGGCACAGGATCTGATCACCGGCCTGGTGGCCAAGGTTGTCGTTGATGCTCTTGAAATGGTCGATGTCCAGCCAGATCACGCCAAAGCCGGACTCCTGGCGGCGGGCCCGCTGGATTTCCTCATCCAGAACCTCGTCCAGGCCCCGACGGTTTTTCAGACCGGTGAGGGGGTCAACCCGGGCCAGTCGATTCAACTCGTCGGTTCGCTGTGCGACTTTTTCCTCAAGTTCCCGGGTGGAGTGACCCAGGCTCTGGGTCATTTTCTCGAAGTGATCGGCCAGCCAGCCGATCTCATTATCCGGCTTATCCAGCCGTGGCAGATCAAAGCTGCCTTCCCGGACTTTTTCCACGGCGTGCTCCAGACTCATGATGGGCTTGAGAATCCGGGTCTGGATAATCAGGTGGAACAGTACCAGGGTGATCAGCAAGGTGCCCAGGAACACGGCTACCAGCGGCCACAGATAGCTGGTTGGCAGGAGGGTGTTGAGGTCGAGCAGGGTGATCTCAAACCAGCCAATGGCCGGGAGGAAGGCAACGCCGGCCAGATGCTTTCGGCCATCTACGGTCACAAAGCCACTCTCCACCTGGCCTGCCTGGTCACTCCGCTTCTTGAGCAGCTGCAGCATACCGAGGATCTGCTGCTTGTCCTGGGGATCATCGAACAGCAGATCGACGGTGTTCTTCTGGCCTTCGGGTTTGATGATACTGGCGAAGTCGATGTAGTTCCGGTCGCGGTACAGCTGGATGGCGCCGTTGTAATCCACGAACAGGGTCGTGATGCCATCCTGACCGATATCGACAATATCCTGCAGGAAAGCGTCCAGGCTAAGGCCGGTGCCGACCATGCCGACGATCTGGCCAGCCTCATCGCGCATCAGCACATCGATCCAGAGTTTGGTGACACCCAGCTCCGTATCCGGGTTTACGTTGAGGTGAAAGTCGCGACCTTCTTCAATGAGTTGGAAGAACCAGGCGTCATCGGGTTTTTCTTCATCGAGAACATACCGGAACTGGTTGCCAGCGTATTCGTTCTCTTCGTTGTTGTAGTAATAGTGACCATTCTGGACGAGGGCAACGAAGTAGTTGTTGTCCCTGAAATTGGAGCGAAAGCTTTCCATCTGGCGGATGGCTTCCGCTTTGAGCGCGGCGTCATCCGGATTGGCGGCCCAGTTGATCAGGGCGGACGAGCTTGCCATTTGTTTGGCCAAGCCGATTTCCCGCTCCAGGGATTGCAGCAGGCGGGCGCTGTCGTAGCGCACCTGTATTTCCGCGACCTGTTGGCCCCAGCGTTCGATGATGCTCTCGGACAGCTCCCGATAGGCCAGCCACGAAGCCGCAGAAGCCACGATGATGAGAGTGGCAGCCAGACCAAGGATGCGGGTTTTAAGACTCAACGAGTATCCCTCTCGGATTTTCCGGGTTTCTGGGCGCCAATGATAGAACACTGGTTAACCAGAGTGTAGGAAAAACAGACAGGGAAAGGTGTAAACCGGAAGGAAAAAGCGGTAGCAAGGGCCGGTAAATGCCGTCCCTTGCCTGGTGATTCCCGTTAATTGTGCTGGGAAAAGATTCGGGTCTGTCCGGCCTCGTTGAACAGGATGACCTTGTAATGATCTTTCCGTTCGCCCATCTCCATGCCGGGTGAACCAATGGGCATCCCGGGTACGCTCAGGCCGGTGGCCTGGGGTGCTTCGCTGATCAGGCGCTTGATGTCGTCGGCCGGCACGTGACCTTCGATGACGTAATCACCGACGAATGCCGTATGACAACTGCCAAGACCGGCGAGCAGACCTGCGTCGGCTTTGATCCTGCCCATATCGTTGGTGTTGGTCGCCTCCACCTCGAAGCCATTGGCTTCCAGGTGATCGATCCAGTCTTCACAGCAGCCGCACGTGGGGGATTTGTAGACGTGGATACTCTGGGCAGCGCCGGCCGCCACCGTGGTGGTGCTGAATCCCAGGGCAGCCATCAGGCCAAAAGCCAGGGTGTGTTTTTTCATGGCAAGTACCTCAGTGGTGATGTTGATGTTCACTTGAGCCTGTGTCGTCAGAACCGGAAAGCCAGAACCACCAGACGATGGCTGCCATCAGGGCAAGACCTCCGACGTTGACCAGTAGTGTTTCCATCAGTTCCGCTCCTGTTGCTGTTTTGGATCACTGTCGCTGTCGCTCCGTTCCGGGCGGTGACTGGTCCGGAACAATCTCAGGCGGTTGGCGTTCGAGACTACGGTGACCGAAGACAGGGACATGGCAGCGCCGGCCAGTATCGGGCTCATCAGTATTCCCCAGACAGGGTAGAGCAGGCCGGCGGCAACCGGAATACCCATTGTGTTGTATACGAATGCGCCGAACAGATTCTGGTGAATGTTCTTCACAGTGGCGCGGGAAATCTCGATGGCATCGGGAACGCCGTGGAGCGAACCTCGCATCAGAGTGATACCGGCGCTCTCAATGGCGACATCCGTGCCGGTGCCGATGGCAAAGCCGACGTCTGCCGCCGCCAGGGCCGGCGCATCATTGATGCCGTCGCCGACCATAGCGACTGTGTGGCCCTTGCCGCGCATTTCACTGACCACCTCGGCCTTGTCTTTAGGCAGCACCTCGGCACGATAATCATCGATCCCGGCTTTTTTCGCGATGGCTTTGGCGGTGGCGTCGACATCGCCGGTCACCATCATCACCCTGATGCCGGCGTCGTGAAGACGCTGGATGGCCGCCTTGGAGTCCGGTTTGATGGCATCGGCCACTCCAATGACGCCCAGAGCCTCATTGCCCAATGCCAGGAACAGGGGCGTGCCGGCTTCTTCGGTAATCGAGCGGGCAGCACCTGCAAGGTCGGCAAGTTCCACACCCTCGCTTTCCAGCCACCGCCGGTTGCCCAGGCGCAGTGGCTTGCTTTCGAATTCGCCTTGTACGCCCTTGCCGTTCAGGGCTTTAAAATCGGTTACCTTCTCGGGATCAGCCTGCTTCTCTTTGGCCTTCGCCAGGATGGCTTCGGCCAGAGGGTGTTCTGAGTGCTGTTCCAGCCCGGCCGCCAGGGTCAGCAGGCGCTTCTCGTCACCGTCGCTGGCGTGAAGCCGCGTAACCGCCGGATGGCCCTCGGTAATGGTGCCGGTCTTATCCAGAATGACCAGATCCAGCTTGCCCGCGGTTTGCAGGGCATCACCCTGGCGGATCAGCGCGCCGTATTCAGCGGCCTTGCCAACGCCGACCATCACCGACATGGGTGTCGCCAGGCCCAGAGCGCAGGGGCAGGCAATGATCAGCACCGTGGTGGCGGCCACCATCATATGAACCACCGCCGGTTCTGGTCCGACGTTGTACCAGACCAGCGCCGCCACGACAGCAATCAGCATGACCGTCGGCACGAATACCGAGGAAATCTTGTCCGCAAGACGTCCGATAGCGGGCTTTGAACCCTGGGCTTTTTTCACCAGCTTGATGATCTGGGCCAGCGCGGTTTCACTGCCCACCCGAGTGGCCTCATAGACGATGGAACCGTGTGTGTTCAGCGTGCCGGCGGACACCTCATCGCCTTCCGACTTGCTGACCGGCATCGGCTCGCCAGTGAGCATGCTCTCGTCAATGCGGGTCGAGCCTTCGGCGATCAGGCCATCCACCGGCAGTTTTTCCCCGGGCCGGACCCGGATATGATCGCCCTTGCGGACCTCCTCGACCGGAATGTCCTGCTCTTCCCCGTTGCGAATCACCCGGGCGGTTTTCGCCCGCAGATCCAGTAACCGGCGCACCGCCTCCGAGGTTTTGCCTTTGGCCCGAAGCTCCAGCGCCTGGCCCAGATTGATCAGGCCGATGATCATGGCCGAGGCCTCGAAGTACACATGACTGGCCATCTCCGGCAACGCGGTCGGAACACTGGCCACCACGATGGAATAGAGCCAGGCGGTTCCGGTACCCAGGGCAATCAGGGTATCCATATTGGCATTGTGGTGCCGGAACGCCTTCCACGCGCCGGTATAGAAATGCCCGCCGGTGGCTGCCATCACGATCAATGTCAGCACACCCAGGCCGAGCCAGGTACCCTGATTGGCGTCGGTCACCATCATGGTGCCGAAGCCCATACCCCAGACCATCAGCCCAAGCCCCAGGCCCAGACTCACCGCCATCTTCACCAGCAGAGACCTGTATTGCTTGCGGTCTTCCTCCTGCTTCCGGTCGTCGGCTTCGTCCTCGTCTTCGATGACGCTGGCGCCATAGCCGGCACTTTCCACTGCTTTCACCAGTGCCTGAGGGTCGGCATCACCCGTGGCCGTGGCGGTATTGTCTGCCAGGTTCATATGGGCATGGTGAATACCCGAGACGGACATCAGGGCTTTTTCAATCGTGTTAACGCAGGAGGCACAAGTGGCACCGGTCACCGAGAGATGAACCTGCCCGTCGGCCGCTGTTGCCGATTCAGGGCTCGACTGAACCGATTCTTCGGTCACTGCATGGTCTTCGGAATTGTCGCCGGCAAGGTTCTTGCTCTTGTTCCAGGAAGCACAGCAACTGGCTGGCTGGGCATCTTCCTCGAAAGGCTCAGCGGGATAGCCGGTCTCGGTAACAATACGCGCCGCCTCAGCGGCATCCACTCCCTCCGGCAAGGCCACCGTCTGGTTTTCCAGGTCCACTTCAACCAGCTCGATATCGCCGGTCAACGGCTCGAGCGCATTGCGAATCTTCTTGGCGCAGCCCTGGCAGGAAGCCCCGGAAATGCTCAGCATGGTTTGCAAAACAGGTGTGTCAGTCATCCAGAATCACTCCTCGTTCTGTTCGCTTGCCCCGCAACAGGGCGCCGGATCATCCCAGTGTTCTATCAACCGGCAAATGGTATGGCCATCGGGCGTGCCATCCGGCATGTCTTGCCAGGCAGCTAGCGCGGCGGTCATCCGCTTGCGCAACTGCTGCAGCTCCCGAATCTCCCGCTCAACTTCCGCCAACCGGTGCTGGAATACATCCCGAACCATCGGACAGGGCGAATGATGATCGTCGGCCTGATCCAGAATCTGTCGAATCTCCGGCAAGGAAAATCCCAGTTGCCGTGCTTTCCGGGCAAATCGAAGCCGCCGGAGATCCTCGGCATCAAACTGCTGGTAGTTATTCTCAGGGTTACGGGTCGGTTTCAGCAGGTTCTCGCGGGTGTAGAACCGAACCGTATCCGGGTTAACGCCGGCGGCTTCTGCAATCTCTTTTACTTTCATCGTCTTGTTCTCAACGTGCCAAAAATAGTGGCTTCAGGAACCAAAGACTGAAGTCAGCGGAGTGTTGAGGTGGGTACGGCTTCCGAAAATGCTCTGAACCAGGGAAGGTTCAGAGCAAGCGTACAGGGACGTATTCACAGCGGTTTTCGGAAGCCGTACCCACCTCAACACGGCAAACTCCAAACCAGTAAGATTAGACTAAAACCTGTGAGCAACTCACAGGTCAAAGGTTTTCTTCGGAGGAAAATCGAGGAAGGGTTATTAATCCCGGGAGCGCAAAAACGTCCCGCAGGTCTTGCACTGATCCGGCGCCATCAGCTTCGCCTGCCAGCCAATTTTTTGGCCGCAGGCCGGACAGGCCAGCTTCAGCTGCAGAACAATGATCGGCGTGATCAGGGCAGCGATCAGAACGCCCAGAGGGCCCCAGCTTTCACCACTGGACAACCCCAATTGACTGCTGAACACCAGAATGATGGTCAGCGCCACAAACGCAAAAATGAAATAGTTCCGGTTCCAGCGTTCCCACTGGCGGATCTTCTCGTCCTGTTCGGGAGTCAGGTATTGGGCAGCCATAGAATTTCACCAGAATGATTTACCCGTATCTTGGGGACGGGCCGCAGCAATTACAATCCGGAATCGGCCGTAATATCTGCCACTAGAACGCCCGAGGCCAGCGCCTTTTCAAGGTCTGAAACCGGAATCGGTCGGCTGATCAGGTAACCCTGGGCAAAGTTACAACGGTAGCTCTTGAGGAAATTCAGCTGTTCCTCGGTTTCAACCCCCTCGGCCACCACCTCAATACCCAGGTTATGAGCCAGGTTGATGACTGCCCTGGTGATCACTGCGTCGTCATGGCGCTCCGTGACTTCCGTGATAAACGACCGGTCGATTTTCAGCAGATCGACCGGGAAATCTCGCAGGTAACCCAGGGACGAATAGCCCACACCGAAGTCATCGATAGCAAGGTGCACTCCCAACTGGTGCAGACGGGACAGCTGATTCAGGTTGTGCTCGATATTCTGGATGAAAATCTCCTCGGTAAGCTCAACCTCCAGACGATCGGCCGGCACATTCTCCGCCGCCAGGGCTTCCCGAATGTGGTCGACCAGATCTTCGTCGTCCAGCTCCCGGCCGGAAAGATTGACCGCAATGCGCAAGTTCTCCTGCGGCGTGCCTCTCCACGCTGCCAGCTGCCGACAGGCTGCGAGGACCACCCAGCGGCCAATATCGGTGATACGCCCACTCTCCTCCGCCAGCGGGATGAATTCCACCGGCGGCAGAAGCCCGCGGCGGGGATGGCGCCAGCGGATGAGCGCCTCGACGCTCTGGATTTCACCGGTGTCAAGGTTCAGCTGAGGCTGGTAGAAGAGCACGAATTCATTGTTGGCCAGGGCCTGGCTCAGATCCTTGTCCAGCTCAAGGCGCATGACCTCACGCTCCTGCATGCCCTCGGTATAGAACTGGTAGGTATTTCGGCCCTGTTCCTTGGCGCGGTAGAGGGCTATGTCTGCATTTCGCAACAGTGTATCCGCGTCCAGGCCGCTTTGTGGGTACACCGCAATACCCATGGTTGCGGTAATGCTGTGGGACTGGCCCTGAACCTCGAAGGGCTGATCAAAGCACTGTTTGATCTGACCCAGCAAGTGGATGATGTCATCAATGTCGTCCACCTGTTGCTGACAGAACATGAACTCATCGCCCCCGGAGTAGGCCACCAGCAGGCGTTCGTTGCTGAGACGGTTCAGGCGCTCGGACACTTTGATGAGCAGTTCATCCCCGAACTGGTGGCCGAGGGAGTCGTTGAGCGTCTGGAAACGGTCCAGATCCAGCATCACCAGGGCAACCTGGCGCATCTGGCGGTCGGCAATGTTCAGGGTGTGGGACAGGTCCTCCATAAAAAACCGACGGTTGGCCAGCCCGGTGAGAGTATCGGTGGATTCCAGCCTCGCCAGATCCTTCTGAATGGCCGTGCGCTGCTCGATTTCCTGGTCCAGCTCCCGGCGGGTCTTCAACAGGGCCCGGTTGCGTTTCAGTATGAGTTGCACCAGCAGTGTGGTCAGGCTGGTCAGCAGGCCCATTAACAGAAACGTGGTAAAGGTCAGCGCTGGCCAGTGGCTGTACTGGCTTTCCACCCATTCGGTGGACGGGCGCAGGGTCAGGGTCCAGTCCAGTGTTGGCAGATCAACCGCTTGTTCTCGAGAGAAATCGCCACTGACCGGCTGCGACGCGTTCAGCTCATAGCTCACTTGTCCGGCTTCGAGGATTTCGATCCGGAAAGACTCCAGCACCCGTTCGGTGAGAAGCTGGCGGGCCAGCACTTCCATTCGGAATACCCCCGCCATGAAGCCGTTGTTCTCGGGGCCGGCACCCACCGGCGCATAGATGACCATGCCCTTGCCGCCCTGGCGCAAATTGATCACACCGGAAAGATCCCAGGTGCCGGACTGCTTTGCCCGCTCCAGTGCCTGGCGTCGCTCCTCGTTGAAGGCGACGTTGTAGCCAATGACCTCTTCATTGTCGGTGACTGGCTCCAGCCAGCGAATGATGAAATCGGAGTCAATCCACTCGATGGCCTGGTAGACGCCGAAATCGTCGAGGTAGTTGCGGGCATCCCGTCGCCATTCCTGTTCGGTTTTGGAAGGGTCTGTCTCCAGGCGTTTGGCCATGCGCCGGATTGCTTCGGCGTGTATAAGGAATTCCCGTTCAAGGTGATTGGCCATGGCCCTGGCTTCGTTGGCAAGGTTTGCCTCAACCTGATTCCTGTCCTGTTGTACCAGGCCATAGCGCAGGCCGGCTGCGAGGCCGAGGAAAACCAGGAAAATCACCACCGGAAACGCCGGGCTCAATAGGCCCGAAACCACAGCTTTGGGGGGTGATGCAGGTTGATCCACACATTACTCCGTGACTTGAACGGGTGTTGCTAACTGATGGGCTACACCCTCGCAATTATGAGGCATATCGACTGATAAACGCCATCAATTGAAGTGCTGGCAAGGGCGCACAGCGCCGATCGGAGTTCGGTGCAGTCGGCTGGATTTACGTCGGAACCACATGGCTCTACCAGTCTTCTGTTTATGTCCGGTGATTATGTCAGACCTGACAGACCGGTTACAGAAGAGTGCCGGAAGTGTGACGTAGTTCCTGATTCAGATCAGGTTTCAGGGCTGTTCGGCAACCCTGCGAATACCCAGACGGGGGATTTCCTGCTTCGGGCAGCGATCCATTACAACCTTCAGCCCCGCAGCCTCTGCCCGGGCTGCACCCTCGTCATTGATCACACCAATCTGCAGCCACACCACCGGGATGTTGAGTTCGATGGCCTGGTCGATGACGGCGTCGGTGCGTTCCGGTGCCAGGAAAAGATCAACCATGTCTACAGGTTCCGGCAGACCGTGAAGGTCGGCGTACACGGTTTCACCGAGTAGCGTCTTGCCTGCCAGACGGGGATTCACCGGGAGGATCCGGTAACCCTGGTTCTGAAGGAACTCCATAACTTCGTGAGAGGGGCGGCTGGTCTTCTCACTGGCGCCAACCAGGGCAATGGTTTTGACCGTCGTCAGGATGTCGCGAATCTGGTCCGGGGTGTTGCTGGGCATGTTGCTGGCAGAGCCTCTTTGAATTAACGGTGTGCCTGAAGACATACAGACACGGACTCCGCGTAGCGTAGCGCGTGAGGCTTGTCGATTTCCACTTCGGCCCACTGCACCGCCTCATGCTCCATAACGATGGTCAGAACCTCGTGGGTCAGGCGTTCGAGAAGGGCAAACCGGTTGCCATCCACATGATGGATGATCTGCTTGGTGATGGTGCGATAGTTCAGGGCGGCCGAGATTTCGTTCCGATTCACCGCCTCAGAGGCATCGTACGTCAGCGCAACGTTGATCAATACGTCCTGCTGATTGTTGATTTCCTCTTCCTTGATGCCGATGTAGGCTCTCAAAAGAAGATCCTTGATGCGGACCTTTGCGAGATGATTCCCGTGAACGTCTGTCATGCGGCCTCCCAGTGGTCAGGTGCTTCAGCGGTTGTTACTGATCAGGGTCAGAAACTCGGTGCGAGTTGCCTGGGATTTACGGAACTGCCCCAGCATCATCGACGTCTTCATGCGGGAATTCTGTTTCTCCACGCCCCTCATCATCATGCACATGTGCTGTGCCTCGATAACCACCGCCACACCCTTCGCGCCGGTTACGCTCTCGACGGCTTCGGCAATCTGCCGGGTCAGGTTTTCCTGGATCTGCAGGCGACGGGCGTACATATCGACGATGCGAGCGAATTTGGAAAGTCCCAGCACCTTGCCAGCGGGCAGGTAGGCGATGTGACACTTACCGATGAACGGCAACATGTGGTGCTCGCACATGCTGTACAACTCGATGTCCTGTACCACGACCATTTCGTCCATGGCCGACTCGAATACCGCATCGTTCACCAGGTCGCCCAGATCCTGATTGTAACCGCAGGTGAGGAACTGCATGGCCTTGGCGGCGCGCATTGGAGTGTCTTGCAGACCCTCGCGGTCCGGGTCTTCGCCCAGGCCATCAATAATGGCACGAAAGTGTCCGGAGAGGTCGTCAAGGAGTTTGCTCATAGTCATTTCCGGTTAGCAGTGTCTTACGAGGGCCAAAGCTTAAGGCAATTTGCCCACCATCTCTACGTTTACGAAGTCATTGCAGGAAAAGACCACTCTGGCTGACCCGTCCGGCGGTCTGGGCAGTACGGCTATGGCAGTGGGGGCTGCTTTGTTCTACAGTTTCAGGCTGTAAATGTTCGCCGGGGACAATACATGGAAGAGGTGATGCCCACCGTCGGTGGGGGTTCCGCCGCAGCGCGCGTGGAAGGCACCCTTGAAGGGTGGCAACAGGGAGGTAAGTGGTTCAGTTTTGAGGGACATGCCATTTTCAGTCGGATGGCGGGCTCGGGGGAACCGCTGGTGCTGATCCATGGCTTTCCTACCGCCAGCTGGGACTGGAACCGTGTCTGGCCGATGCTGGTGCAGCACAACAACGTTTTGACGCTGGACATGCTGGGCTTCGGCTTTTCGGACAAGCCCTCCAACTACGACTACAGTATTGAAGACCAGGCCGATCTGTTTCAGGGCTGGATCGAGGGGCTTGGCCTCCCGTCGGTGCATCTGCTGGTTCACGATTACGGTTGCAGTGTGGCCCAGGAGCTATTGGCGCGGGAGCAGGAAGACGGACTGCCTTTCCGGATTGCCGGTGTCTGCTTTCTCAATGGTGCCCTTTTCCCGGAAGTTCATAATCCGTTGCTGATTCAGAAGCTATTGAGAAGCCCCTTTGGCGGCTTGATCAGCCGTGGTCTGACCCGGCGCAGTTTCGAGCGCAACTTTCGCCGCCTGTTCGGCAGCCAGAATCCGCCGGATCGTCAGGACATGGAAGACTTCTGGCACCTGCTGACCTACAACAATGGTCGGGGCATCCTGCACCAGCTGATACAGTTTATGGAGGAACGTCGATGTCATCGGAATCGTTGGGTTGGCGCTCTGCAGAAGGCGACGCAACCGATGCGGCTGATCTCAGGTACGGCCGACCCCGTCTCTGGCGCCGGCATGGCGCGTCGGTATCGCGAACTGATACCGGAGGGCGATGTGGTCACCCTGAGGAACATCGGGCATTACCCTCATTTTGAGTGCCCCTGGGAGGTTTTCAGCGCCTACCGGGAATTTCGTAAACGCTGCGATCAGTAAAGGCGAAACGGTAGGTGCTGTGCTTCAGCCCGATGCTGAATCGGGCATGTCCTCGGCGCCCCGACCCACAACCGGAAGCGGTCGAGCGGCATTGACTACCTGGTTGCGACCCCGGGATTTCGCTTCGTAAAGGGCCTGATCAGCCCGGTTCAGCCAGATCGACCAGGTCTCGCCCTTGCTGACTTCAGCGACACTGGCACTGGCAGTCACCTTGATATCGTCAAGGAATGGCCGGGCACTGATGCTGGTCAGAAGCTGGTGGGCCAGGGCATCTGCGTCTTTCTGCCGGGTTTCCGGTAGCACGATCATGAATTCCTCTCCCCCGATCCGGAACAGCTGATCGCTTTCCCGAAGTCGTTTGCGCAAACGCAGAGCCATTTCGGTGAGAACCTTGTCACCGGCCAGGTGGCCCCACTGATCGTTGATGGTCTTGAAGTAATCCAGATCCAGCAAAATCAGGCTGGATACCCGCTCATACCGTTCCCGCATTTGAATCTGGCCGTTGAGAATATCGGCAAGTTGCGACCGGTTCAGGCAGCCGGTCAATGGGTCGGTGGTGGCCAGTCGTGTGAGTTCTTGCTGAAGTTTGCCCACCAGAAACGCAAAAATCATGGCAAACAGGCAAGTCAGGCCGAGGGAGAAGGTGATTCTCCAAAAGTCGGCTTCGGGAAAGCGGAGGAACGACACGACCGCCATCACAACCACAAAGACGATGTTACTGCCGATGGCTTCCCTCAGCGGCAGCAGGAAAAACAGGGCCGTAGCGGCAGGGTAGGCCCAGTAAAGGCCAGCGTGGCCATTTATATGTGTCGAATAGGCGGCACTAACCACCGCGAGCAGAGGGAATAATCGGCCTTTGAGGAAATAGGTGCCGCGCAACCGCAGAAACGCGATCACCAGAAGGGCATTGACGCAAAAAAGCACCAGTACGGAAGACAGCAGGTAGTGGGATTGCTGCCATTGCACCATGACCAGCGGCGCTACCGCGATGAACGCCCAGAAGTGCAGGTGGTAGACCAGTTGGCGTTTGAAGCCGAGCACCGCGAGCGTCGGATTGCTTGCAAGGGTAGAGGGTGGTACCGAAAAATTCACAGCATACTCCTGCTGTCAGAGTCGTATCCGCCCGCGTCCTGTGTCGGGAGTGTAGTGAAGTCTAGCATGGCCATTGGTTTAATTAAGCAGATAGTGCTGTTTATGACCACCATTAGTTTTGTTCAGTTGGCCGGGCATCGTCCACTTCGCTAAACTCCGCCAGATTACTTCAGGGACACGCCCAGGGATCACCCAATGACTGCTATTCACACCCGAGAACCGGCCTTGACCATCCGGGCCGGTCGTCGCGCGATGCAACGACTCAAGGAAAAGCCGCTGTCACCGGAAGACGTGCACGTGATTCCGGGCGCTGCCGGTGGTCCCAAGGCTCTGGGAATCAGCGGCCTGGATAAAGCGATATTTGGTGACTGGCTGCCGCAGGTTCCACAGGAGCGATCGCTGATCGGCTCGTCGATTGGCAGCTGGCGGTTTGCCGCCGTGGCCTCGTCCGATGACCCGAAAGAGCAGCTTGGTCGGCTGGCTGAACTCTATACCGCCCAGCGGTTTGCCAAGGGCGTCAGCAGTGCTGAAGTAAGCCGCAAGAGCGTGCTGTTCCTGGAAGAATTACTGGGTGGCCGGGAAGACGCCATTCTGAATCACCCCTGGTACCGGCTGAACGTTGTGGTGGTTCGCAGTCTTGGCATGCTGGCGGAGGATGCGCGAGGCCGCCTGGGGCTGGGCCTCATGGGTGCGATCAGCGCCAACATGGTCAGTCGCCGGCATCTGGGGCGTTTCATGGAGCGGGGCATCATCCACGACGCCCGTCTGAAAACGCCCGTGGCGAAGCTGGTGGATTTCCCCAGCCACGAGGTCGCCTTTACCCGGGAGAACCTGCTGCCGGCCCTCCTGGCTTCTGCGTCTATCCCCCTGGTGATGTCCGGTGTCCGCAACATACCCGGTGCTCCAGAAGGCATCTATCGTGACGGTGGGCTTCTGGATTATCACCTGGATCTGCCCTACCAGCAGCCGGGCATCGTGCTATACCCACACTTCACCGACAAGGTGGTGCCCGGCTGGTTCGATAAGTCCTTGCCCTGGCGGCGGGGTGACGCCACCCGGTTGCAGGATGTACTGTTGATTGCACCGTCAAAGGAGTATCTGGAATCCCTGCCTGACCGCAAACTACCGGACCGTAAGGATTTTGAGCGCTATGTGGGTGATGATGCTGGCCGAGAACGGGCCTGGCGGGCGGCGATCGCGGAAAGTGACCGTCTGGGCGACGAGTTTATGGAGCTTATCGAGACCGGGCGCCTTGCGGATATCGTCAGGCCGCTCTGAGCGCAGTGTTTCTCCATGAGTGGCTATACTGGTTGACTACAGTCATGACTCGAGGAACAGATTATGTCCGATGAGAAACCGTTGATCGCCAGTAAGACGCCTTACTCCGTCATGGTGGAGGCAGGAAAGAACTACCTCTGGTGTGCCTGTGGCCGCAGTAACAGCCAGCCATTCTGTGACGGTTCCCACAAGGGTACCGGTATAACGCCGGTCAAGTATGAGGCGGAAAAGAAAGAGTGGGTCTGGTTCTGCGGATGCAAGCAAACAGGCAATGCCCCCCTGTGCGACGGCACCCACAAGACCCTCGATTAGTGGGTCATACGTTGCAGGGTACTTATCCGGAAACCTGACAGTCCGTGGACCGGATCTTTCAAAGCCCGGACCCTGAGCACGACTGGCACCTCTGCTTCCTGGTCCCGGTGAAGGAGAGGAAGATCAATCCGCTCAATGGAGCTGTCACTGCGAGCGGCCGCGAGGGCCCGCCTGAAATTGTCTTGAAAGGCCGGCGCAACCAGTTCTTCCAGTGGCTGTCCCACCAGGTCAGCGGGCGCCCGATCCAGAAGTTCGGCGATTTGCGTTGAAACAAAGCCGATTCTGCCATTTTCATCCAGTTCCCAGATCACGGCCCCAGACAGGGCTACCAGATCGCGACTTCGCTGTTCACTGTCATTCAGTGCCTGGCGCAATATCGACTTCTCGACCTGAAAGTTGGCGATCTGATGGTCAGCGCCGATTTCCCGCTGTTCCAGGCCACGGATATGGAGCTCCTGAAGATGAAGCCGGCGGTTGAGTAACAGAGCAAGCGAGGCAGCGAACACGGACAGCGCGAAACCGGCGAGCCAGACGGTCTGCGAGGCAGCCCGGGCGACCTCTTCCAGGCCTTTGGGTGAGGGCACGGTGGTGAGTATCCAGTGATGGTCCAGCGGTGACACTTCGGTGCGCAATGCCCGTGTAGGGTCCACCGAACCGTTGGCTCGTATCTCCAGCAGTGGCGTCTTGGTGTGTCGTTCGAGTGTATCGATACGCAGGCCGAGGGAATCAGGCAGGGTGTCGCTGAACAGAGCCTGGAGCCAGGCCGAGACCGGTTGGCTGCTGTCGCCCGCGCCCGGACGATTCGGCACGTTGGCCAGCAGGTGATTGACCAGGGCCTGATGCTGGGCGTAGTAGCGCGCTTCAGCCAGAGCCATGGCCCGGCGTCCTTCGATATTTGCCGTGATTCCGGTTACCAGCAGCCCGGCTGCGACCAGAAGCAGTGGGATCCAGACCCCTGGCCAAAGTACCGGTCTGCGGAACCGGCCTGGAACTGAGCTTTCCATGCCGGGCGTCCTGTGCGGCGAGGCCATTACCTGTGGGTCAGGCCGTCTGTACCCCTATACTCTAGTCCAGCTCGTGAATAGAGGGAAATGCTCAACTGCGGACTTTTCCGGCAGCACCGTAAACCAGCAGGAAAACGGCAAAAGCGGTCACCACAACGGATGGGCCAGCAGGCGTGTCCAGATGCCATGACAGGCTCAGGCCTCCGCTTACCGCAACAAAGCCGAAACCGATTGCCATGGCCACCATGATCTCCGGATTGTGGGCCAGGCGCCGGGCGGTGGCCGCGGGAATGATGAGCAGGGCGGTAATCAGCAGCACGCCGACGATTTTCATGGCCACCGCGATCACCAGAGAGAACATCAGCATCAGAACCAGACGGAGGCGTTCGACGGCAACGCCTTCCACCCGGGCCAGCTCCTCGTGAATCGTGCTCATCAGCAATCCGCGCCAGAGTACCGACAACAGGAACAGGATCAGTGCCGCGCCGCCATAGATCCAAAGCAGGTCCTCGCGACTCATGGCTAGCAGATCGCCGAACAGCAGACCGGTCAGGTCGACGCGAACATCCGGCATGAAACTCAGGGTCACCAGGCCGATGGCCAGGGCACTGTGGGCGAGAATCCCGAGCAGCGTATCCGTTGCCAGGGCTCTCGTTCGGGATAACAACACCAGGGCCATGGCCAGGACCACGCAGGTTATGATCACACCAAGGTTCAGCGGCACGCTGATCAGAAAGCTCAGGGCAATGCCCAGCAGCGCCGAATGTGCCAGGGTATCGCCAAAATAGGCCATGCGACGCCAGACCACGAAACAGCCCAGGGGGCCCGCCACGAGGGCAACGCCGAGGCCGCCAATCAAGGCACGCCAGAAGAAATCGTCCAGAACGGCATTAATGATGGGCATGATTACATTCCGTGTGTCCGCCGTGTCCGGAGGAGGCGTTCTGAGACTCGCTGTCCACCACGTTCCCGTGTAGATCATGACTGTGGTTGTGGTGATGGTGGTAAACCGCCAGGGATTCTGCCACCGGGCGGCCAAATGTCTCGATGAACGCCGGGTCATGGGAAATGTCTTCGGGATAACCGCTGCAGCAGACATGCTGGTTCAGACAGATAACCTTGTCCGTGGCTGCCATCACCAGGTGCAGGTCGTGGGAGATCATGATCACACCGCAGTTCAGGTCGTCCCGAAGCTGGCGAATGAGTTCATACAGCGACGCCTGGCCATTGATATCGACCCCCTGGGCAGGTTCATCGAGCACAAGAAGATCCGGTTTTCGGGCCAGGGCCCTGGCCAGTAACAGCCGCTGTTTTTCACCACCGGACAAATGGTGTACCGAGGCGTGCAGCAGGTGGCCAACACCGGTGCGGGCAAGCGCGGTCTGACATTCGCCGAGCGACCGGCCGCTGAGCAGCATGAAACGTTTGACGCTGAGGGGAAGCGTGGCCTCGAGAGTCAGATGCTGGGGAACGTAGCCGATGACCAGGTTCTTCTTGATCGACACCTGTCCTGAGGACACCTTCTGAATGCCCAGGACTGCCTTGATCAGCGTGGTTTTGCCGGCACCGTTGGGCCCGATAATGGTGATGATATCGCCTCGATGGATCTTGAGGTTGACCCGGTCGACCACGGGCCGTGAGTCGAACTGGACGGTGAGATTCTCAAGGCTGACCAGAGGTTCACTCATGCTCCGGCTCCGCCTGGCAACCGGGGCAAAGCCCGGCTATCTCGAGGGTAGTGTTCTCGGCCAGGAAGCCTTGGCCGGACGCGGCCCTGCGCACTTCTGTTGACACCTCGGGAGCGGTAAGTTCGAGAACATTGCCGCAGGCGCGACAGATCAGAAACATGCCGGTGTGGCTTTCACCCGCGTGGGTACAGCCGATAAAGGCGTTGAGCGACGCGATGCGGTGCACAAGCCCATGCTGCTGAAGGAAATCCAGTGCGCGGTAAACGGTGGGCGGAGCAGCGTTATGACCATCGGAAGAAAGCTCGGCCAGCACATCGTAGGCGCCCAGCGGCTTGTGGGACTGCCAGATCAGTTCCAGCACCCGTTCCCGAATCGGCGTCAGACGGGCATTCTGACGCTGGCAAATGGCCCGTGCGTCAGTCAGGGCCTGGCTGACACAGGCGTCGTGGTTGTGTGGCCGATAGGGAATGGCTCGGGCGGACATGGTCAAGATCCTGCAAAATTTGAAACATTATAACATTTGCAGGGATGTCTGCCATGCCCGGCAGCAGACCGGATAACCGGTCAGTGTCTGGATTTCAGTACCAGGGATTCGAGATATTCCAGGTTCGGGATCCAGGCGTTCTCACCCTCTACATCAACCAGCATCAGATCTGCCGGGCCTGGCTCACCCTCCAGTTTCCTGACCTGTTCCTCGCTCAAACGGGCCTGGCTGGGAATGCCCTGGGTTACCAGGGCCATAAAGGGAATTTCCTTGTGATGGTCTCCGATGGTGTTGAGCACAACAATCCGGCCACGGTTGTCACCAGGGACGGTGAGGACGCCGCCGTTGGCCGCATCGTAGGAAATCACCGGGAGCTGGAGGCCCCGCCAGTCCAGGTAGCCAACCAGCCATTCGGGTGTGTTGGCGCCCGCGTCAGAGCTGGCGTAGTCGACCACTTCCGCAATCGAGACGTTTGGCAGCAACAGTTGCCGTCCGCTCATGGGAATCATGACGCAGGAGAGGGATTGGCTGTTGTCATTCATTGCTTGTTACCTCAGGCGGAGTCCCGTTTCTGCCGGCTCTTGAGCAGGCAGGATTCTTCAATGGTTTTTACCAGTTCCCGGGCCAGCTGCTCCGGGGTGCCGCAAAAACCGGAACAACCGGTTGCGGCCACGGATTCGGGCATGGAGCTGTTGCCGCAGCTTGTGCTCTCCTGCACCCAGATCCGGCTACCGTAAGCTTTCAGTAACGGCGCCGCAATGGCGCCATCATTACCCATGCCGGAAAAAAGAATAGCATGGCAGCGCTGGCCGTAATGATCAGCGACGTTCAGCAAAACCTGATCAATAGAGGGCCCGTAGGGACCCGGCCAGGCAGTGCTGGTCTCCGTCAGGGTACCCTGTTCACTCACTTTCCATTCGTGCTCCACCGGCATCAGCACGACGTCACCATTCTTGACCTGGTAGCCCTCTTCCGCCCGCTTGAGCTGATAGTGGGCGTGACGCCCGAGCACCCGGGTCAGAACCTCGGTAAAGTTGCCATCGATGTGCTGGGCATAGATAAAGCCAACGGGCAGATTCGGAGGCAGGTGATCCAGAAACGTCTTGACCGCCGCGGGCCCGCCCAGCGAGGCGCCGAGAATCCATACTTCCTCAGCGACCGATCCGGGGGCAGCCGGAGGAATCCAGTGTGGCAGGTCCGGTGATGGAGTCGCCGCCGGCGTGTCCTGCTCCAGCTCTGCCAGTGTGGCTTCCGAATCCAGCTCTTCCAGGTGCCCCAGTTGCTGTTCCAGCTTGCCCAGCAGCCGTCGCTCCCACCGGAAGTACTCTGTGCTCCCCGGCTTGGGTGCTTCGTCCAGCCCGAACAGCACCGGCGCTTCCGTGTTTTCAAGCAGGTGATCGAACAGTAACGGGTGGTCGGCCTCGTCCTCCAGGGTTACCAGCCAGAGGCTGGCATCGGGAAACTCGGGATAACCCAGCAACCGGTCCGGATCCCCGGAAAAGCGCACCTCGAGACCAAACTTGGATGTGGCGGCCTGCAGCCGGTGACGCTGCAGGACCACATCCGAGACGATCCCGACCTTTGGCCGGCCACATTGGCCGGTCATCACTGCCTTCCGGTCAGCCGCTCAATGGTCTCAAGCAGCTCGGTTTCCTGGAACGGCTTGCCGAGATACTCGTTGACACCAATGGCCAGCGCACGTTCGCGGTGTTTCTCGCCGGTCCGGGAAGTGATCATGCAGATCGGTGTTTCACGCAGGTTGTCGTCGTGGCGCACAAAGCTGGCAACTTCGAAACCGTCCATCCGCGGCATCTCGATATCCAGCAGGATAATGTCCGGTTTGTGGTCCTGCAGCTGTGCCACCGCATCGAGCCCGTCTTTCGCGGTAATGACTTCCATGCCGTTTCGCTCCAGTAGCCGCGAGGTGACCTTCCGCACAGTAACCGAGTCGTCCACCACCATGACCACGGTGGCCTGTTCCTCGTACCGGGCGGACTCGCGAGCCTTCTCGAGATCGGCCAGGCGCTGGCGTTCGGACAGGATGTCGGAACGGATCATGGCCGGCAGGTCGAGAATCACAACCACGTTACCGTCACCCAGGATGGTGGCACCGGACACGCCGCGAACGGAGCTGAACTGGGGCCCGAGGGATTTAACAACAATCTCCCGGCTGCCCATCAGGTTGTCCACCTGCAGGGCCATGGGTTGCTCGGCACCGCGCACCAGAATTACCGGCAGCGGCAGAGCCTGTCCCTGCAGCTTCGGATGGTGGTCACTGTTCAGTAGGCTGCCCAGGTACTGGAGCCGGTATTCCTGGCCGGCGTATTCATACAGCGGCGCATCCGGCTTGTAATATTCCTCAAGCTCGTAAGTGCTGACCCGGACGATACCCTCAATGGTGTTCAGCGGGATCGCGTAGAAATCCTCGCCCGTGGAAACCATCAAGGCCCGGTTCACAGACACCGTGAACGGCAGGCGCACGGTGAAGGTGGTGCCGCGGCCCACGGCGGAATCGATATCCAAGCTGCCGCCGAGTTGCTTGATTTCACTGGCAACCACGTCCATGCCCACGCCCCGGCCGGAAATCTGGGTGACCTGCTGGGCGGTGGAGAAGCCTGGCTGCAGGATAAACTGCAGGATTTCCCGTTCGGACAGGTCTTCATCTTCGCGCAGCATGCCCTGACGGATGGCCTTGTCGCGGATCACCGAAGAGGGAATACCGGCGCCATCATCGATCATGCGCAGGACCACATCGCCGCCTTCACGGGTCAGTGACAGGGTCACCTCGCCGGTCTCCGGCTTGCCCGCTTTCTTCCGGTCGGCCGGGCTCTCGATACCATGGTCCAGGGCGTTCCGGAGCATGTGTTCCAGGGGCGCGATCATGCGCTCGAGGATGTTCCGGTCCATCTCGCCTTCGGCGTTGCGGACATCGAAATCCACCTTCTTGCCCAGCTCGCCGCTGATCTGGCGAACAATGCGGCGCAGACGTGGCACCATGGAGGCAAACGGAATCATCCGGGTCTTCATCAGACCTTCCTGGAGTTCCGTGTTGATCCGGGACTGCTGTACCAGCAGGGTTTCAGTGTCGCGAACCCGGTCAGACAGGGTCTCACGAAGATCGGCCAGATCCGACGAGGATTCGGTCAATGCGCGGGACAGCTGCTGGATGGACGAGTAACGGTCCATTTCCAGCGGGTCGAAGTCGTCACCGTAATCCGGACCGTGTTCTTTCTCGGCACTGAACAGGATCTGCGCTTCGGTCTCGATTTCCATCCGGCGCAGCTGCTCACGCAGACGTTCGATGGTGGCGGCCATTTCGTCCAGGGTGTGGCCGAAATCACTGGTTTGCTGCTCCAGTCGGCCACGGGTGATACTGGTTTCACCCGCCAGGTTGACCAGGTCATCCAGCAGCGGTGCGGAGACCCGGATGGTTTCCTGGGCAGCGCGCTGCGCTTCGGCCGCCTGCTTGCGGGCCTTGGCCGGAGATTTTCCGGGCTTCGGCGCCGGTGCCACCGGCTTTTCCGCCTTGGCGGGCGGTGTCGGCTCTTCGGGCCTCTTGGGTTCCGGTGCGACAGGTGCCGGTGTTTCGGCCTTCGCCGGTGCAGGCACGCCCGAGCCGGACTCATAGCCCTTACGGATATCTGCGACCAGGGCAATGATGGCGTCGTGATCTTCGGTGATCGACTGCCACTGTGATTCATCCGGGGCGTTGCCGCCCAGATCAATCAAACGGGTTTCAAAGGCGTGTGCCTTGTCGCCAAGCTCGGTCAGCTGGGACAGACGGGCGCCGCCCTTGAGGGTGTGGAGTGCCCGCTGGGCTTCCTGATTGAAGTTGTGGTTTGCCGGTTCCTTGCGCCAGTCATCAAGCAGCTGCTCGAGCTGATCCATGATTTCGCCGGCTTCCTCCAGAAAGATCTCCAGTACTTCCGGGTCAATGGCCTCGTGCTCGGACTCTTCACGGGGCGCAGCCGTTTCTTCGGTTGCCACCTCGTGGGCGGCCCGGAAGTCTTCAATAAGCCCGGTATCCGGTTCCGGCTTGTTGCCTTCCTCCAGGGTGTTGAGCATGGCCTTGAGGCTGATCAGGGCGCGATCACTGAGGCTGAGCAACGTCTTCTGGTTGTTTGAACCGGAAATCAGGGGGTCGAGAGCGTCTGACCAGGCCTCCGCCAGGTTGGCAATCGGATCAACGTCGGAAAGCCGTGCGCCGCCCTTGAGGGTGTGCAGTTCCTGCTGCAGCTCGGTCAGGCCGGTCAGTTCTTCCGGCTCGTCGCGCCACTGGTCGAGACATTCGCTGATGGCGTCAAAGATTTCCAGACCTTCGTCCAGGAAGATGCCAATCAGATCGTCGTCACTGGCCTGGGTCAGAGTCTCGCTGAGGCTGGCGGCTTCCGGCACTTCCTCGGCCGGTGATACAGTTTGCTCAGTCTCTGCCGGTTGTTCCGGCTCCTCGTCGCGGGCATCTGAAGGCATTGCCTCGCCCCGCAAGATGGACTGGACCCGGGCGACCAGCTCATTGGCCGGCGGGCACGGCTTCTGGGTAGCCACCTGTTCGACCATCTGCGCCAACCGGTCATGGCAGGCAAACAGCAGGTCGTTCATGGACTCGCTGGCCTCCAGCTGACCTTCCGCAACCTTTTCGAACAGGTCTTCCAGCACATGTGTCAGGTCGCCGATGGCCTCTACTCCGGCCATCCGGGCGCCGCCTTTTAGGGTGTGAACATCCCGTTGGAGTTCTGCGGCAATGCTTCGATCCGAGGGATCTTCGGTCCAGGTATGCAGCGCGCTGCCCGTGGAGTTGATCAGATCGTAGGCTTCTTCCAGGAAAATGCCGACCAGCTCCGGATCCAGGTGAGAGAGATCGGCAACGCCTTCCTCCGACTCGGCACCTTCATCGGTTCCGGCAACATCACTATCTTCCGGTTCTTCCACGTCAGGGAGCGGCGCCTGTTCTTCTGCCGTTTCAGCCGGAGCAGATTCTTCATCGGGGCTGGCTACGCTGGTAACCGGCCGCGTTCCGGTGGCGTTGTCCATGTAGGCCTGGATTTCAGCGATCAGATCCGGCGCAGGACGCGGAAGCTCCTTGGCTTCCAGGTTTTCGACCATGCCTGCCAGACGATCGTGGCAGCGGAACAGCAAGTCCGAGAGTTCGTCGTTGATCGACAACCGCTGTTCAGTCAGCCCCTCAAACAGGTTTTCCAGTTCGTGAGAGAGATCACCGACGGCCGGGATGTCTGCCAGCCGTGCACCGCCCTTGAGGGTATGCAAGTCCCGCTGAAGCAGGCGCAGGATATCAAGGTTGGCCGTATTCTCGCTCCAGTTCTGGAGCGCTTCGGCTGTGCTGTCGATGAGGTCGCGGGCTTCTTCCAGGAAGATTTCCGCCAGTTCCTCATCCATTTCGTCGTCGGATTCAGTGGTTTCCGGGAGCGGCGGTTGCTCTGCGGTTTGGGAGTCTTCACTGGCTGGTGTCTCGGTCTCATCCATCTCAAGACTGAGATCGATCTCCTCGAGGTCGCCGGTGAATTCCTGGTCGAAGGCGTCCGGTTCCTGATTTTCCGGGATCTGGACCTGCTTCAGGCCTTCGAGGGCGGCGACCATATCCTCGCTGGATTCGGTGGCAAGACCGGCTGCCACCTGGTCCATCATGTTGATCAGCTGTTCATGAGCGGCGCGGACAGTTTCAAAGAAAGTCTGGTCCGGCGCCTGGTCGCGCCGTGCAGCCTCGTCATAGGTTTCCTTCAATGCACCCGAGAGCGCGGCGACTTCGCCGAGACCGGCTTCGGAAGCGCCAGAGGTTAGCTGTTCCAGTTCGGAGCGTAGTGGATTCAACGATGCCATTTCGCCGGGGTTTTCAGCCCAGTGATCCAGGATCCGGTCGGCATCAAGAACAATGTCGAGACCCTCGTTCAGGAACAGCTGGACCAGCTGCGAAGGTGCCTGCTCCGGATGCTGGCTTGGCGCCTCCTCGCTGTGGCTGCGGAGCGTTTCCTCCGTCAGTTGATCCAGCTTCCCAAGGAACGCTTCGGTGCCTGGAAGCGAGGCCTGCGGGTTTTCACGAATCTGGGCAAGTCCCTGGGTCAGGAAGTCGCAGGCGGATTCGATCAGTGAGAGCACGTCACGATTGGCACGCTTGTTCTGAGCCCGGGATTCCTTGACGAATCGTTCCAGAGGCGTGATCACCGCTGCGATCGGGCCGATGCCGGCGGTATGTGCGCTGCCCTTGAGCGTGTGCAGGGCCCTGGAAAGATCATCGGTATAGGCAACCGTGGTTTTGTCACCTGCTGCCGACAGGAAGTCCTTCAGTGTTTGCAGGTGGGTCTCGGTTTCGCTTTCAAAAATATCCAGCAATACCGGGTCGACCGCATCTTCGTCTGTGCTCCCGGCCTCTTCCTCAGCCGCTGCGTATTCGCTTTCAGCCATGGCTTCCGAGCCATCGGACTCCGCCACCGGCATCATGCTGGCATCGGGAATTTCGCCGTTGGCCAGGGCGTTGGCACGGGCTTCGAGGTTGGACGTGTCGACCGACGGCGCACGGCGTTTTTCAAAATCTTCGACCAGGGCCGGCAGGTTGGCGGTGACATCTTCCAGCAGGCTGGCAATGTCATCGTTCATGAAAATGCTGCCGTCGATCACGCGGTTCAGCATGTTTTCAACGGACCAAGCCAATTCGCCGACAACCAATGCGCCGACCATGCGGCCACTGCCTTTCAGCGTGTGGAAGGCACGGCGAACTTCCGACAGGGCGCTGCGGTCATCGTGCTGACGCAGAAGCATCGGCAGGTATTCGCGGATGGTTTCCAGCACCTCGCCGGCTTCTTCAACAAAAATTTCGAGTATTTCATCGTCGATCAGGTCGTCTTCATCGAAAGACGTTTCAGGTGCGGCCTCGGCGGTGTCGTTTTTCTCGACGGACGACTCTGTTTCCAGGGTCTCTTCTTGCGCATCGACCGCTGTGTCTTCCACCTCAGCAACTTCCTGTGTCTCGACGGCTTCATCGTCGGTGCGGCGGGTTGTCGCCATGGCCTCGGCGCGGCTGATGAGTGTTTCAACGTCGCCAGCGGTCTGGCCTTCCTTGAACTCACGGATCAGCGAGGGAATGCGGGCATTGACCTCGTCCACCAGGGTAAACATGTCGTCGGTGGGTCGAATGGTCTGGTCAATCACACGATTCAACAGGTTTTCAACAGACCATGCCAGTTCGCCAATACTGGTGGCGCCAACCAGTCGGCCGCTCCCCTTGAGCGTGTGGAAGGCACGACGAACCTCGGTCAGCGCTTCACGGTCATCGTGGTTCTGGCGCAGCCGGGGATAGAATTCGTGGATGGTTTCGAGAACTTCTTCGGCTTCCTCAACGAAAATGCCGAGAATCTCATCGTCCAGAAGCTCCGAATCCGAGCTCTTGGTTTCTTCTGGGGCAGCCGTAACGGTGGTTTCCGGTTGCTCTTCAGCCGGTTCAACAACCGGCACGTCCTCTGCGGCAGTTTCGGTCCAGGTGGGCTCTGCGCCGACCGGGAACCCGAGGGATGCGAGGCTGTCCTCGGCAACTCTGAGAATCGAGTCGTTTTCGCCAATACCCTCGGCCAGACGTTCAAGGTAATACTCGATGCTGGTGACGGCATCGGCCAGAATATCCAGCTGTTTCCAGTCCGGAACCTGTTTGCTGCCCAACAACACGTCAGTGATGTAGCGCTCTGCCGAGGCCAGCATGCCGGCAACCCGATCCAGCGGGATCAGGCTGAGGCCGCCGCGAATGCTGTGCAGCAGGCCCGGGACGTGTTCAATTTCCCGGGTATCCCATTGCGAGGCAATGAAATTCACGATGGCGGACTTAACCTGCTCCAGGGTGTTGCGGGATTCGCGGAGCAGCGCGCCACTGGCTTCACCCAGCTCACGTGAGCCAAGGTTCACCGGAGCATCGGAGGCCTCCTCTGTGGACGACTCCTGTTGTCCGTCACTGTCCAGGCCAGCGAGACTGGCTTCGACGTAAAGCAGTGCGCCGGCGATGTCCATCAGGGTGCCGTCATCAACCTGTTCGGACTGGGCGCTCAGGTTTTCTACCAGTTCGACCTGCTCGGTCACCACTTTTCGCGGTATCCCCAGACCCAGCACGGCCAGGGTATTGGCCACCTGGCGCAAACCTGGGAGCAGGTCCTCAAGCTCACTGTTCTGGCGCAGCTCTGAGCGAACAAACAAGTCCAGCTGGTCCTTGAGCTTGGCCAGCTCTTCGTTGAGCGCACCCACCACCGAATGGATGGCGTCCCGGCCCGGACCAGATACCCGGGTTCGGGCGGCATCAACATCGTCTTCCGATGGCAGTGCCTGGTTCAGCTGGTAGGCCTCCCGCAGGGCGCTGACCTGAGGCGAATCCAGATCCCGGGCACGGGCAACGTAATAGAGCAGGTGTTTTAGCAGCGCTTCCGGTACCGGTTGCTGGAGGATATCCGCATGCTCGTCGGTAAGCCGGCGGATTTCACTGTCCAGTTCCCTGAGCAGGGATTTCACTGCTGCGTTCACCGGATTGACGTGTGCCTGCAGTGTTTCCACGAACGCACTGGCCGCTTTCCAGAGCTCACCCCGGGGCGTTTTCTGGCACAAACGGATCAGCCGCTGGATCACCTTCTGCATGTACTCGAAATGGGCATCGAGATCCGCTTCCCGGATGACGCCGGCCAGCGCAAACTGGTACATCTGGCGCAGCTTGCGGATGTGGCCCAGAACGGTGGGGTCTTGCAGGCGCTGCGATACCTTGCCGGTTACTGTGATTCGTGAGGGCGCCAGATCCGGTTTGAACAATGAAGTATCAGACAGCAGGGATTCGCCACGGGCGGCCCGAAGGTCGTTAAGCAGTGGCAGCAGCACCATCGGAAAATCGTCCTGACTGCTGGCCAGATGCTCAAGGTATTGGGGCAGCTGCAGGATGGCCTGCATCAGGACCTCAACCGCCTCGTCGGTATTGGCAACGGTTTCGTTGAGTACGGCCTGGGTGAGCTTTTCCATCTCCTCGGTGAGCAGGGCTGCACCGTAGAGCTCGACCATTTGCAAGGTGCCGTGTACCTGATGGAGATAATTCAGGCAGAAGCGCAGGCGCGCGGTGTCGTCACGATTCTCGACATACGCTTCCAGTGCATGCTGACCCTGGGTCAGCGTGTCCTGTATCTCTCCCCGAACCCAGTCGAGGGCGATGCTGTCATGGTGATTGCCCATAACCACTCCGGTTATTCTTCGTCAGTCTGGCGTTTGATCCACGCCAGCACATGTTCCGAGGGGACTCTCTGTAACCCGGGAGGCTGCCAATCGGTCAGCTCTCCCTGGCCCAGAACCAGCAACCCCCCGGGCGCCAGCCGCTCTGCAAGTCGCTTGACAATCTCCCGCCGGCGCCAGCGACGGAAATAAATCAGCAGATTCTGGCAGAAGATGATGTTCATCCCGTGCATGGGCGCTTTATCAAGATCCAGAACATTCAGTCTGGTAAAGCACACCCTGTCACGGATGCTGTTCACAATTTCTACGGTATTCCGCTCGGCCGGGCGGAAATACCGGGCTTTCATGTCTTCATCCATTCCCAGCAGTTTGCGGGGATTGAACTGACCGTTCCGGGCTTTCTCGATCACCGGCTTGCTGATATCAGAGCCGGTGACACCGAACAGCGGCTGCAACGCCAGCTGGCTCATGCATTCATTCAGCACCATGGCCAGAGTGTACGGTTCCTCTCCGGTGCTACATCCGACACTCCAGGCCTCCAGGGGGCGCTTTTTCAGCTGCTCCCGAGGCCGGGTCAGGACGTAGTCGGAAACCAGCCGGAAGGCGTCGGGGTCGCGGAAAAACCGGGTTTCCTGAACCGTGAGCCGATCGACCAGTGTTGACCATTCCCGGATTGCATCGGGCCCGGATACGATTTTTTCGTAATAGGCCTGATAGCTGCTGCAGCCGATCTCCCGCATTCGGATGCCAAGGTTCGTTTCCAGAAACGAACGGCGTTCCGCGGACAGGGTTATGCCGGTTCGGTGTTCCAGCAGGGTTTGCCACTGGCTGAACTGCGCCTCGTCCATATCCGGGAGTCGGCGCAGTGACCAGATGCCCTCGGCAGGTGACAGGTTGTTATGCATTTGCGCCATAAACCGTCAACAGCCCTGGAACGGAAATCAGCCCACCACCGGAACGTCGCTGTCTTCCTCTTCTTCCTGTTCCGCCACGTCTTCTTCCGGCAGGGTGAAGCCGGCAACGGAAGACCGCAGCTCGGACGCCATTTCTGCCAGGTTACCGATGGACTTCGCGGTCGCATTGGTACCCGAGGAGGTCTGGGACGTGATTTCCTGGATAACGTTCATGGTGTTGGAAATGTGCGCGGCCGACGACGACTGCTGACGCGCGGCGTTGGAGATGTTCTGGATCAGTTCCGCCAGAGACATGGATACGTTCTCGATTTCCTCGAGTGCGATACCCGCGTCCTGGGCCAGACGGGCACCACGGACCACCTCGGCGGTGGTGTGTTCCATGGAGATAACCGCTTCGTTGGTATCCGACTGGATCGTCTTAACCAGCGCTTCAATCTGCTTGGTAGCCGCGGAGGAACGTTCCGCCAGTCGCTGAACTTCGTCCGCAACCACCGCGAAGCCCCGGCCCGCGTCACCGGCCATGGAGGCCTGGATCGCGGCGTTCAGGGACAGGATGTTGGTCTGGTCGGCGATGTCGTTGATCAGGGATACGATGTCACCGATTTCCTGGGAAGACTCACCCAGGCGCTTGATCCGCTTGGACGTTTCCTGGATCTGCTCACGGATGTTGTCCATGCCGCGGATGGTGTTCTGTACCACTTCCGCGCCTTTCTTCGCGATCGCAACCGACCGCTCCGCAACCGCAGAGGATTCGGCAGCGTTCGAGGATACCTGGTCGATGGACACAGCCATCTCGTTAACCGCGGCGGAGGCGCCGGCAATTTCCTGGGCCTGGTGCTCGGAAGCATCGGCAAGGTGCATGGCCGTAGCCTGGGTTTCCTGGGCCGCTGACGCTACCCGTACCGCAGTACCACGAATGGCCTGTACCAATCCGCGCATTTGGTCGATCGCGTAGTTGATGGAGTCGGCGATGGCGCCGGTGAAGTCCTCGGTAACCGTGGCCTCGGTGGTCAGGTCACCATCAGCGAGGTCGGCCAGTTCGTCCAGCAGTCGCAGGATCGCGTTCTGGTTCTGCTCGTTCTGCTCCTGGGTGGCAGCCAGTCGGGCCTGGGCTTCGCGGTACAGGGCCAGACCGATGAAGACAACGATCGCCACCATGGCGGCCAGGATGGCGAAGGCCAGGGTCGGGCTGACCAGTCCTGAGCCGGACTGGGTCCGGAAGTTTTCAGCCAGTACCGAGAGTTCGGAAAGGAGGATCTCTGAATTCTGGAAGATGTCGCTGGCGGCAGTACGAACCTTGAAGAGGTCGGGAGAGGCCTCAAGGATCGCGTCTACGTTCTGGGAAACGAACTGGAACAGTTCATCGACCGCTTCGAGGCCGTAGATGGCGTCTTCGTCATTAACCTGAGAGATACCCATCGCCGGGTTGCCGTTCAGCTGGCCCTCGAGCACTCGACCGAACAGGCTTGCGTCGCGACCGAAACGGTCAGCGGCAATAACCGCGTCTTCGTCACCGGAGAGTACGTTGTTGACCGAGCGAACAATCCGCTCCGCCAGCAGCGACTGACGCTGGGCCAGTGCGATCTGTTCGGCAGGCGCGTCATTGTCGAGCAGGATCTGTACGATATCGTCGTACTCAACCTGCAGCTGCGGGATGGTTTCGTTCAGGGTCCGGGCTACCTCGTGCAGGCCGAGTACCGCATCCTGGGTGGAGAGGATGCTGTCGGCGTTTTCCCGCACGGTGTTCCAGTTTTCCTGAACGCCACTCTGCTGGGCCAGTTCACTCGGCGGCAGACCGGTTTCCGGATTACCCTCGGTTACGTTGGTCCAGAGCTGCTGGAATTCGTCACGGGAGCGGCGCAGCTGGTTGAAGGCCTCGGCGGTACCGCCGGCAGCCTCGGTCGCGTTCTTCGCGATCTCCTGAGAGAGTACCCTCAGCTCGGCGGTGTTGGCGATGTACTCCTGATCGTTCTGGCTGTCCTGATTGATAATGAACAGCACGACAACGAGCAGGATGGTGAGTGCGATCAGCGCGGCGATCAGGCCGGCAACCAGCTTGTTGCCTCCCTGTCCCATACTGAGTCTTCCGGCTCTGTTCTTCATTTTCTGGCTCCCGGCCTCTTCAAGAAATTGGCAAGTTTGTTTTTTCGGGTTTCAGGCGGTCAGGGTGATGTTCCTGCCATTGTCACCACCCTTACCACTGTGCGACGTCCAGAAATCGTTCGTCCTCGAGCAGGTCGACGGCCGAAAACACTTTCCAGACTTCCTCGTTGCGTTCATATCCGCCTGAGACAAACGGTTGAACGTTTTCAGGTACGCCCTCGGGCGAATCCTTGAAACTGTCAGTTGCGAAGTACTGCATACCCAGGACACTGTCGACTACCAGCCCGCTGAAAATATCGCCCTGCTCAACAACCAGCACTCGCCGCTCCCGCTGGCTGCGGGAAGAGCGGGGAATATCGAAAAAGCCGGCGAGATCAACCAGAGGCAGGAGGCGGCCACGAACATTGGCGGCGCCAAGCAAAAACGGGCGAACCCCAGGTATGTGGGTGAACCTGGGGACATGTAGGATTTCAGTGACTTCGCCCATGGGGGCAACGTAGCGTTCACCTGCGAGAACAAAACCGATGCCGTTCCAGAGTTCAACGGCTTCCTGTTGCTCCGGCAGGCCGGCAGCCAGAGACCGGCTGCGCTCGGCGATATCCGTCAGAACGGCAAAAGGGGCGGCCTGGGCGGACATGCGTACTCCACGGTTGGGGATCAGGCAATCAGACTGTTGATTGTTTTGATCAGGTCGTCTTCGTTAACCGGCTTGACCAGGTAACCCTTGGCGCCCTGGCGGGTGCCCCATACGCGATCAGTTTCCTGATCCTTGGTGGTTACGATGACCACCGGGATGGAGGCGGTTTCCGGTGCGCGGGTCAGTTGGCGGGTTGCCTGGAAGCCATTCAGGCCGGGCATAACCACATCCATCAGAACCAGATCCGGGGTTTCGGCACGGGCCTTGGCAACACCGTCGGCACCGTTATCGGCGGTCAGCACTTCGTGCTGGTGTTTTTCCAGGATCGTGGAAATTTTCTTAACCTCGGTAGGGGAATCGTCAACAATCAGAATGCGGGCCATGGTTTCCTCGAAAGTTCTTGGGGTCAGCAGGTTTACTGTTCCGCCTGTGGAACATACTGGCGGATGGTATTGAGTAGCTCATCCTTACTGAACGGCTTGGTCAGATACTGGTCCGAGCCGACGATCCGGCCCTTGGCCTTGTCGAACAGCCCGTCCTTGCTGGAGAGCATGATAACCGGCGTCTTTTTGAAGGAGGAATTGTTCTTGATAAGTGCGCAGGTCTGGTAGCCGTCCAGGCGGGGCATCATGATATCGACAAAAATGATGTCCGGCTGGGAATCGGCAATCTTTGCAAGAGCGTCAAAGCCGTCAGTCGCGGTGATGACCTCACAGCCGACCTTTTTCAGAAGGGTTTCTGCGGTGCGACGTATGGTTTTACTGTCGTCGATCACCATGATCTTCAAATTCTCGAAGTTGTCATCCATTGTCCAACTGCCTTGCGCTCAGCGACTGTCGTTATTTTAAAACGGGGGTTTTAACACAAACCTTAAGGTTCTTCTATAAACCCCGCTCATTTATAGATTATCAATGGCCGGATAAAAAGTATTAGTTTGTGACCAAATGTACTTCTGCCCGCAACGTCACGTAACTGACTGAGGATTTCTCCGGATGCATTTGCAGCTCGGGTACAATACCATCTGATTTCACAGCATAGCACTTAATGCCCGGTCCGCTCTGCAGACCGGTTCGTGTTTTTAACCCTCAGGACTGCAGGAACGCTCATGACCGTCAGACTCGGGATCGTGATGGATCCGATTGAAGATATCCACTTCAAGAAAGACAGCTCACTGGCCATGTTGCTGGCTGCCCAGAAACGTGGCTGGGAAATCGAATACATGGAACTGCCGGATATGTATCTCGATGGCGGCACGGCCATGGCGCACACCCGCGACCTGACCGTCCACATGGATCCCGAGAACTGGTACAGCTTCGGGCCCAGCCAGGACCGGGCGCTGGGGGACCTGGATGTCATCCTGATGCGCAAGGATCCGCCGGTGGACCGTGAGTTCCTGATGGCCACCTATATATTGGAGGCGGCGGAGCAGCAGGGTGCCCTGGTGGTCAACCCGGCATCCACGCTTCGCGACTGCAACGAGAAACTGTTTGCCACGCAGTTTGAGGACCTGACGCCACCTCTGTTGGTCTCGCGTTCGGCAACCCGTTTCCGCGAGTTCTATGCCAAGCACGGCGATGTCATCATGAAGCCGGTGGATGGCATGGGCGGTCATTCGATCTTCAGGATCCGCGAAAACGATTTCAACCTCGGGGTCATTATCGAAACCCTCACCAACTATGGCACTCACCAGGCCATGGCCCAGAAGTACATTCCGGAAATCAGCGATGGTGACAAACGTATCCTGTTGATCGACGGTGAGCCGGTACCCTATTCCCTTGCGAGAATCCCATCCCAAGGGGAGAATCGGGGCAATCTTGCCGCCGGCGGCCGCGGCGAAGGTCGGGAACTGACCGCCCGGGATCGGGAGATCTGCGAGCGCGTTGCGCCGGTGATTAAAGAGAAGGGCCTCGTATTTGTCGGCCTGGACGTGATCGGTGATTATCTTACCGAAATCAATGTCACCAGCCCGACCTGCATCCGGGAACTCGATGCCGCCTTCGGGATCGATATTGGTGGTCTGTTGATGGATGCAATCGCAAAACGCCTGGGCCAGGCTTAATCCGGTAGTGGTCACCGGGCAGGTTTAACGACAGGATCCGTATCAGGAATGGCAGTTCAGGTAAGCGACTTCGACCGGTTTTCCTTCACCCTTTTCATGGCGTTGGCAGTGCACGCCATTGTGGTGTTGGGTATCACCTTTGCGCCTGAGTCGCCCCGTTCCTCGGCTCAGACCATGGAGATCACCCTGTCCCAGTTCGACGACGAAGAAGCTCCCGAGAAAGCGGATTTTCTGGCCCAGACCAGTCAGAAGGGCAGCGGTACCCAGGAAGAGGTTCGGGAAATGACCACGCCCCAGCCGGCGGAGGTCAGTCAGCCTGAAGTGGCTCAGGTTCAGCCCGAGCCGCCGTCCCAGACCCAGCCGCAGCCGCGCCAGGAAAAACAGGTGGTGCAGACCGAGAGCGCGTCCAGTCAGAAGGTTCAGGCGCCTGAGGAACGCACCACGCCCGAAGAAGAGCCCCTGCCCGTGCGGGAGAAAAAGAGCCTGATGGAGCGTAGCCTTGAAATTGCCAGCCTGGAGGCCCGCTTCGATGCCCAGCAGCAGGCCTATGCCCGCAAACCCAGGGTGATGCGTGTTACCGCTGCCTCCACGCTCAAGTCTACCAACGCCTGGTATGTCCAGAACTGGGTCAGCAAGGTAACCCGGGTGGGCAACATCAATTACCCCACCGAGGCGCGCAATGCCGGAATCTATGGCACACTGAGGTTGCTGGTGTCGCTGAAGAAAGACGGCACCATTAAAGAGGTGGCTATCCTTCAGTCTTCCGGCAGCACCGTGCTGGATGATGCAGCAATACGCATTGTCAGGATGGCCGCGCCGTTTGCACCGTTTCCGGACGAAATGCGGAAAGAGGTGGATGAACTCGAAATCATACGTACCTGGTCCTTCCAGCGTCGGGGGCTGACATCCGGATGACAGCATCAAAGCACTCTCCCCACAGCTTGCGGCACCATTTTCTGGTGGCATCACCCTATCTCGCGGATCCGCGTTTCCATGGCGGCGTTATTTATATCTGTGAGCATTCTGACGACGGTGCACTGGGCTTGATGATCAATCACCCGCTGGACATTCATCTGGGCGAAATCCTGGAGCAGCTGGACCTGCCAGGGGGCGAACTGGATCTGCCGGTATTCAGCGGTGGTCCGGTGCAGCCGGAGCGGGGCTTTGTGCTGCATCCCCCCGGAACCAGTTGGCAGAATACGGCAAAGGTCACCGAGGATGTTCTGCTGACCACATCCCGCGACATACTGGCAGGGATTGGCCGTAGTGAGGGCCCCGAGGAATATCTGGTGGCCCTGGGCTACTCCGGCTGGAGCGAGGGGCAGCTGGAAGAGGAGCTGGGCAGTAACGCATGGCTCACTTGCCCGGCCACCACAGAGATCCTGTTCCGTACCCCCTGGGAAGAGCGTTACAAGGCCGTACTCAAACTGATCGGCATAGATCTCAACCAGCTCAGTGAATCGGTCGGCCATGCCTGAAACAAACAGTCGCCGGATCATGGCGTTTGATTTTGGTACCCGCCGGATTGGCGTTGCCGTCGGCCAGGAATTGCTTGGGTCCGGCCAGCCAGTGGCGCTGGTTCCCGCTCGCGACGGTATTCCGGACTGGCAACAGATTGAATCCCTGCTTGAGGAGTGGCGCCCGGACCTGGTGGTGGTTGGCCTGCCTCTGAACATGGACGACACCGAAAACGATATGTGTGCCCGGGCGCGCAAGTTCGGCAAGCGCCTGCACGGGCGTTACCACGTGCCGGTCGAGATGGTGGACGAGCGGCTCACCAGCTTCGAAGCCAAGGGCGAAGTGATGGCCGCCGGGGGCAGTCGTGATTTTGGACGTCACGGAGTCGACGACCGGGCCGCGGTGCTGATCCTCGAAACCTTTTTTCAACAGTGAGGACCGAATGACGGCATTGCTTGATATTGATCAGTTGCTTGACCAGATGGAGTCAGGGCTGCGTCAGACGCTGGAGCAAAGGGGCGTGGAATCGCCGGTTCTGATCGGTATCCGTACCGGTGGCGTCTGGCTGGCGGATGTGCTCAGCAAGCGCCTGGGTATCGATGAGCCGTTCGGCGAACTGGACATTTCCTTCTACCGCGACGATTTCAGCCGCATTGGCCTGAATCCCCGGGTCAAACCCTCAAGCCTGCCCTTCGATACCGAGGGTCGGGACATCATCCTGATTGACGATGTCATTATGAGCGGCCGGACCATCCGCGCCGCGATGAATGAGATCTTCGATTATGGCCGCCCAGCCAGTATCATATTGGCCACCCTGATTGACCTCGGCGCCAGGGAACTGCCCATCCAGCCCGACGTGGCTGGCAAGACGATGGCGCTGGAATCCCATCAGCGAGTCAAACTGCGTGGCCCCGACCCGCTCCGCATCGAGCTCCAGGAAGCCGGACAATAAACCTCCGAATCAGATAACAGGCGACCCATGACCGCGAACGACTCTTCCCCGCACCACTTGCAGCTGACCCGGGATGGTCAGTTGCGGCACTTCCTGACTCTCGACGGCCTGGATCGCGCCTTGCTGACCGACATCCTCGACACGGCGGATTCCTTTATCGAGGTGGGGGAGCGCACCATCAAGAAAGTGCCGCTGCTCCGGGGCCGGACCGTGGTGAACCTGTTTTTTGAATCCAGTACCCGCACCCGCAGTACCTTTGAGCTGGCGGCCAAGCGACTGTCTGCGGATGTGCTTAACCTGGACATCAGTACCTCGGCCACCTCCAAGGGCGAATCCCTGTCTGACACGCTGCTCAATCTGGAAGCCATGGCCAGCGACATGTTCGTGGTCCGCCACTCCCAGAGTGGTGCGCCGCATTTTATCGCCGAGAGCGTGACCCCCGGCGTCGCCATTATCAACGCCGGTGATGGCCGTCACGCCCACCCGACCCAGGCCATGCTGGATATGTTGACGATCCGCCAGCACAAGGGGCGGTTCGAGGGCCTGAAAGTCGCTATCGTCGGTGACGTCCTGCACTCCCGGGTGGCCCGTTCCCAGATCAGGGCCCTCAACGAGCTGGGTGCCGAAGAGGTACGGGTCATTGCGCCTGGGACGCTGCTTCCCAAAGACGTGGAAAGTCTTGGCTGCACGGTTGAATACGATATGAACCGGGGCATGAGGGACCTGGATGTGGTGATCATGCTGCGGCTTCAGAAAGAGCGGATGGAAGGCGCTTTGCTGCCCAGCGAGCGGGAGTTTTACCGGCTGTACGGACTGAACCAGCAGAAACTGGCGCTGGCGCATCCGGAATGCATCGTCATGCATCCGGGGCCCATCAACCGCGGAGTTGAAATTGAGTCGGCGGTGGCCGACGGGCCGCAATCGGTGATTCTGAACCAGGTCACTAACGGCATTGCCATCCGGATGGCGGTCATGTCCATGGCCATGGGCGGTCAGGTCGCCGAGCGCCAGCAGAAACTGAGTGAGAGGGGCCAGGCATGAGCAGTGTCAATACATCCGGAAGCAGTCTGAAAATCACCGGAGGCCGCCTGTTCGATGGCCAGGGCGCAGAGCAGGAGAATACCGCACTGTTGATAAGGGATGGCCGTATTGTTGCGATGGGCGAAGCCGCCGCCCGGGAGACAGCCGACGAGACCATCAGCGCAGACAACGGCATAATCACACCGGGGTTTGTCGATCTTTGCTGTAATGTCCGTGAGCCGGGCAACGGTCAGAAAGGTAACATCGCTTCGGAGACCCTTGCCGCGGCCCACGGCGGATTTACCACCGTGTGCGCCTCGCCGGAAACCTCGCCGGTAAACGATTCCAGTGCCGTCACCCACCTGATCCGTGATGGTGCTGCCAGCCGTTCGCCCATCCGGGTTTTGCCCATTGGCGCTATCACCCGGGGCCTAGAGGGCGATCTGCTCAGTGATATGGCTGGCCTGGCCGCAGCCGGCTGTGTTGCCGTGGGTAATGGTTCCCGGGGCGTGCGCAATGCCCGCATATTGCGCCGGTGTATGGCCTACGCCCAGACGTTTGGTTTGACGGTGATGTTCAGCCCCGAGAACCAGGTCCTGGCCGCCGACGGCTACGCCCATGATGGCCTGGTGACCTCGCGGTTGGGCCTGCTTGGTATTCCGGAAGTGGCGGAAACCGCTGCGGTGATGGAGATGCTGTTACTGGCCGAGGAAACCGGGGTACGTTTGCACCTCAGCCAGCTTTCCTGCGGTCGCAGTGTTGAAATGCTGGCCGATGCCCGCCGCCGGGGTATTGCGGTCACCGCCGATGTGGCCATGCATCAGTTGGTGTTCACGGAGGAGGCGCTTGCCGGTTTTGACAGCCGCTTCCACGTCCGCCCGCCACTGCGTGGCGAGAGCGATCGCAAGGCGCTGATAGCCGGTGTCCGGGAAGGGGTAATTGATGCTATCGTCAGCCAGCATCAGCCTCATGATACCGCTGCAAAGCAGGCGCCCATGGCTGCTACCGAGCCGGGGCTGTCCAGCATCGAGAGCGTGCTGTCGCTGGGTCTGGAGCTGGTGGAAATGAATGAGCTGGCGTTGCCCGACCTGATCCGGGCTCTGACTGCCGGTCCGGCCTCCGTGCTTGGCCGGACTGCGCGTCTGGCGGAGGGCGAAGTCGCCGATATTTGCCTGTTCGATCCCGATGCCTTCTGGACGCCCAGCGCGAAAACTCTGGTATCGGCAGGCCGTCACGCGCCGGTGACGGACCGCGAACTGCCAGGTGTGATCAGGCTCACCCTGAGTGAGGGTCGAAAGGCCTGGCCCCAGCCGGTGATCTGATCCCGGCGAACTGTCTGAAAGTGCGGCAGAGGTTGCGAAACCTCTGTCGACACCATCACAGAATCTCCCCCTGTTGCTGAAAAACCCTTGATGGCAGGCACCTGTGCCAACGTATTCTTGTAGCCGTCGCCCTATGGTCGACCAAGGAAAGCGTGGCCTGGCCGGTCCAGAAACCCAGACCGGCGCCCGACAATAATAACCAGGAGTCATCCCGTGAAATCAGCAAACTTCCCCCAGCGGGTAGCCATGGCGGCTGCCCTCTGTGCCAGTCTGGTCTTTCCCTCAATGGGCCAGGCGCAGGCACAGAATGAGCCTCTGGAACGCAGTTTTTGCGTTTTTGACCCGGTTGGTGCCAATGGCCCCCTGTTTGCCATCACCAAGACCTTTCAGCCGGTTGCCCTTAAAAATGGCATCAAGCTGGATCTTCGCGCCTATACCGATGAAAAGGTGGCTGCCGAGGACTTCAAGGCGGGGCAGTGCGATGCTGTTCTGCTTACCGGCACCCGTGCCCGTGAATTCAACAAGTTCACCGGCAGCCTTGAAGCCATGGGCGCCGTGCCTGGCGAAGAAGAAATGCGCCTGCTGTACAACACCCTGAGCCAGCCCAAGGCCCGGCCGTTCCTGATTGACGGCCCCTACGAAGTGGCAGGCGTGTTCCCTGGCGGCGCCATTTACCTTCACACCCGGGACCGCAGTATCGATTCGGTCGAAAAGCTTCAGGGCAAACGGATTGCCACCCTGGACTACGATCAGGCATCGGTCCGGATGGTTCGCCATGTCGGCGCCTCCGTGGTGGGGTCCAATTCCGCGAACTTTGCCGGTAAGTTCAATAACGGCAGCGTTGACCTGGCTTACGCCCCGGCCGTCGCCTATACCCCGCTGGAGTTATACAAGGGCGTCCAGCCCAACGGGGCCGTGGTCAAATATGCCCTGGGCTACATGAACTTCCAGGTGATCATCCACCGCGACCGGTTCCCCGATTCCGCCGGCCAGATGGTCCGGGACCAGGCGATCAAGCGCATTGATGAGGCGTATGAAATCATTGCCCAGGCAGAGGCGGAGATTCCTGAAGACGTGTGGATGGAGTTGCCGCGGGAAGATACCGCCGAATACGACAAGATGCTGCGCAAGGTGCGGCTGTCGTTACTGGAAGACGGTGTTTACGATGAGCGGGCCATCAAGCTGATGAAGGCGATTCGGTGCCGGGTAGATGCCACCCGTTCCGAGTGTGCCTCCGTCGCCGGTACCTGACACTGGAGTGAATCAGGCCCGCATGAGCGGGCCTGCGGCTGACTAGCGGATTTCGTCTTTCAGTGCCTTCCCGGCCTTGAAGCCCACGGTTTTACTGGCAGGGATGCGAATGGTCTCGCCGGTTTGAGGGTTGCGTCCGTCCCGCGCCTCACGACTGCGGATATTGAAGGTTCCAAAGCCGATCAGGGTGACATCTTCGCCCCGGGAGGCAGCGGCCGACACCTGGTCGGTGAACGCGGTAATCACTTCGCTGGCCTTGTCCCGGGTGAGGCCGGTTCGGTCGGCAATGGCCGCGGCGAGTTCAGGTTTGCGCATCGGATACTCCTTTTATTGTATTTCTGCTGTTTCAGTCTCTGTCCTGGCCGGAATCACAACGATTCACGGTTGCTGCAATCTATAGTGGCTTCCGTCCCATTGTGCAAACCTCCGGGCGGCATCGGTGTGTTTAATTTAGCCTCATTTGCGGCATCGGTCGCATAAAAGCCGGGACTCCTGGGCCATAATGCCCACCTGGTTACAGTCTGTAACAAACCGGTTCATCCGACGGAGTCTGGCCCGCGGGATCGGCGCAGAACTGCATCAGAACAAAAACGCAAAAGGTGAAGAAGGTATGACCCATTTCCGGAATCCCTCCCAAAAGGCGCTTTTGACGGCGCGCCGTGTCCGCAATCTCGTGGCAGCGTTCACGGCCAGCGTCGTTCTGAGCGGCTGTAGTATGGTCAATCACATGATGTACAAGACCACCGGTGATGTGATGCAGGGCTTCTCGCGGAGTCACACGGTACCCTTCCTGATGGAGAGTAACGACCTGGCCATGGGGTGCGCCATGAGCGAGGCGACCGCGCCATTGTTGATGTCCTTTGGCCGAGTCACCAATGAGCCGGACCAGCTTGCGGTGATGCTCTACCTCTCTGCCGGCGGCTGTGCCGAGGAAGAGGCCCGGGAACATGAGCTTGCTGCCCTTGCGGCTCTGCACGCCATGAACGGGAATGCCGCGGAAGATGCCATGATCCGTCAGAAGCGGGCCCATACCCTCGCCGCTCGGCGCTATTACACGGCCTGGCAACACCACAATGCCCATTACGGAAATCCTGCAGATGGCGAATGCCCGGATTTCGATGACGACATGGATGAGTTTATCTACATGGCCGGCCTGCTTTCCGGTCTTCAGGCTCTCAACGCCCAGATTCAGTCCACCTCCTCCATCGGCGTGCCGGCAAACGTGGGTTCCATTGCTGCCCGTGCTACCAGCTGCCTTGATAACGAGAAATGGTGGGGTGCGCCCATGGCTCTGAGGGCAACGGTCTGGGCCATGATTCCCGGTGCCCAGCCAGACGGTGAGGATGCCTTTGAACGGCTGGCCATTGCCGACGAGCAGGGTGAAGCTGCGGGCGTTCGCCTGCCTCATGTTTTCCATGCTATCGCAGCCCTGAACAAGGGGGACGAGGCGATGGTTCGGGAGGTAATCAGGGAACACGCAGAATCCGTCGAGAATACTCCGCCCAACGACGACTGGCGATTCGTGGATGCGATGGCCACCGATATGATCGTCGCGGTGTCTGATCGTCTGTGGGTTGAGAATACCGGGCATCGCACGCCTATGGGTCAGCTCGGTACCTTCTGGGATGACCAGCAGGAAGAGGTTGAAACCATGGACCTGGACGATCTGCTGTAATCACTTCCTACCCAGAGTAATCAGTTATGTCGAAGGGCGGTTTTCATCGGAGCGGGCTGGAGTGGTTTTCATCGCTACCGGCCTGTCTGCTGTTGCTTGCGGTGGTCATCTTCTCCACAAGCAGTGATATCCATAACCAGATGTTGCGCGGAGGCGAGCAGCTCTGGAGTGGCTACTACAAGTTGCGGATGGACCCGGTTCAACCGACCTGTGACCCAAACCGTGATATTGAGGCAGCGGTCGCGGCCGAAATGGCCGCCGATGATTCCGTGGACGACCCCATGGCAGCGTTGCTGGGGGCCGAGGAGAAAGATCCGGACGATGTCCGAATCGCCATCGAACGGGCGGTTGCGGATTGCCGTGAAGCCCACCGGAATTTTGAGAACCTCAGGGACCAACTGACACCGGGAGTGAAAGCCTATCGGGCCGTTGAACTCTTTATTGCCGACCTGATTGCCTTCGGTCTGGAGTCCCAGCGCTTCATTCTGGTCATCCTGGTCATGTTGTGTGCGGTAACAGCCACCCTGACCCGGCATCATATCGCCATGCGCGCCATGGAGACACGGCTGGATTACACCGTCTCTCATACCCTGCAAACCATTGCCAACGCCATGTTGCTGGGTTCGAGTGCGATCTTCCGACAATCCAGCCTTGGCTCGGACACGGCGGTCTCATCGGAAGAGCTGTTGCTGCACAATTTCTGGATTATCGGTTTCGCCTGCCTGACCCTGGCCAGCCTGTACCGGCTGTTCCGGGTTCCCGATGACCTTCAGGAGGGCGGCAGCCTGAACAAGGCTTTCCTGGCTGTTCCCCTGTATACCGTGATGTGCCTGATCTCTGGCACCTATTTCGCTCTGATTGGACACGCCTCCGGGATTGGTATCTATCTCGGCAAGATGATGGAACTGTCCGACATGTTCCTGAATGTCGGCCTGTACGTCTGGGTGGGCATGATGCTGAAGCAGACCCGTCTTGCCACCCTGGTGTTCAATGTCTTCCGGCCCTGGCGCATGCCGCCGGAGATGCTGGCGGTTGTGGCGGTTCTGGTTGCCGCTGTGCCCACGGCCTACACCGGTGCGTCCGGCATCTTTGTGATCGCGGCGGGCGCGGTTATCTACAGCGAGCTGCGCGCGGCCGGTGCCCGACGGCATCTGGCTCTGGCAGCCACCGCTATGTCCGGCTCTTTGGGCGTGGTGTTGCGCCCCTGTCTGCTGGTGGTGGTCATCGCCTACCTGAACCGGGAAGTCACCACCGACGAACTATTCGGCTGGGGGATCTGGGTGTTTGTGCTGACGGCCACCATGTTTGCGATTGTGGCCCTGAGTGTGAATCGCCAGAGCCAGTTCAACCTGGCGCCCTCTGCCGAGGCCCTCCCGGCCATGATACAGGCTCTCAGGCCTTTGATTCCCTATGTCCTGGTGATTGCTGCCGTGGTGTTGTTCTACCGACTGGCACTGGACGTGAGCATGGATGAATTCTCGGCGCCCAGGCTGCTGCCCGTGATCATGCTGGCCATCCTTGTCTACGAACATGTGAGTCTGAAAAACCGCAAAGGCAAAGCCTCAGGGGAGATCAACCACCAGGGACTGGAGAGAAGCCTCCGTGGCGCCACCAACGACACCACGGCGGAAATTGGCGCGTTACTGCTGTTGCTTGGTCTGTCGGTCAGCATCGGTGGGGTGATTGAACGGGCGCACCTGATGGAGGCCTTCCCGCAGTCGTTTGACAGTGCCTGGTCGGCGATGCTGCTGATGGTTGTGATACTGGTAATCCTCGGCATGATCATGGACGCCTTCGGTGCGGTAATCCTGGTGACCGCTACCGTTGCCACGATCGCCTACTCCAGCGGCATTCATCCAATCCATTTCTGGATGGTGACCCTGGTGGCCTTCGAGCTGGGCTACCTGAGTCCGCCGGTCGCCCTGAACCACCTGCTTACGCGCCAGGTGGTCGGAGAAGCAGAGGTGCTGGCGGCGCAACAGGAAACGGGGACCTTTTATCAGCGCCACGAGCGTATCATCATGCCGCTGATTGCCATGGGGATCTCGCTGTTGCTGGTGGCCTTTGTGCCCCTGATGTTTTACGTCTGAGGTTTTTGGTGAAATCCCTCAGACTAATGGCGGCGCGCGATCAGTTCCCTGAGCGGTGCGGGCAATAGGCTTCGTAACCGTTCTGAAACCCGCTGCTCGTGCCGCTGCCAAAGAATACCCAGCCACACGATCGCGAGCCCGATCAACGTAAGCGCGATTGGGAACAGAAGGCTGTCCTCGAAGACCTCATAAGCAAGATGGCCAAGGTAACCCGCGACGCCCAGCCCGCCGAACACAACGAATACCCGCCGGCCCAGAATGGCGCCGGCCATGATCATCACCAGATTTATCAGGCAGTAGAACAGCTTGCTCCATTCACTCTCAGACTCCATCAGGGAAAGTCCGCTCCAGAACGCCGTGACACCAAAAATGTATAACCAGAACGCAAAATCGCGGGTGCTCTGGTTTCGGATATCCACCCAGAAAGCCAGCAGGACTATCAGAAGACCGAACCACAGCGAAACCCATTTCCTGAGTTCCCAGGAAACGTACTCCGCGCCAAACAGGAAGGGAGCCAGATCCATACTCATGTACCAGAACGTGACGGCCACCGGCATGACCAGAAAGGGCAACCGGTAGCGCCAGAGCATGACTGCGCCTGAAGCCAGAGTTGCCAGTTCCATGAATAACCAGCTCCAGTCGATGTAGCGGTGGTAGTCCCGGTATTCATGGCCGCCCGACCACCAGCCCATGCCGGCCTGAAACCCGAAAACGGCGAGGGGAGTGAGGACGACGACAAACGTTGCAGTGATTCCTGCAGGAATCTTCTGGTCCAGCCGCTTCAGAAAAAACTCGGTGAGCCACAGGCCGGCACCGGCGTAGACCAGGGCAATCAGTAGCAGACCCCATCCGCCAAGGCTTTCCCATGAGAGGGTCATGAACAGGCTCATGGCCCCGATTGCAATCAGGCCGCCGAAGTAATAGAGGATGTGGGTGAAGCGGAAAGAAGGGGTTTGTTGCTGCTGTTCCGATAAGAACGTCCAGAGCCGCTCAGCCTGTTCGTCCGTGATGATCTGCTTGCTTGCGGCTTGATCGAGAAGACTGCGCTTCAGCTCCATGAGAGTTTCCCCCTCGAAACATTCTTTTTGTCGGAAGCAGTTCAGATCACCGATTGCCCCACATTTTTGAAACCGCGGCATCGGATCCCAGGGTTCCAACGATCAACGAAACACCACCAATCCCGAAGAAAACAAGCACCGGAATCAGGGCACCCAGCTTACCGGTGTAAACCAGCGCGGTTGCTGACACCGTCGACAGAACGAGGAACAGAGCGCCCACCACGTTAAGCACGGTGCGGTGTGATTCCTTGTAGCTGGGCCCAACCTGTCCGGATTCCAGTGGTTTGAGAATAAACGAGAAGAGCTGGCGCAGACGCTGTTTCATGAAGCCGTTTCCTTGAATGTGTTGCCCCATCATACAAAAAAAGCGCCGTGCTTTCGCAGGGCGCTTTTTTACGTTCAGGAATCGACTTAGCTCAGCTTCGGGCCGGCCTCGACGATGGAATCCGCCACGTCGAACTTCTTGAAGTTTTCGACGAACTGCGCGATCAGTTCCTGGGCCTTGCCATCGTAGTAGTCCGGGCTCACCCAGGTGTTGCGCGGGTTCAGCAGCTCGGTATCCACGCCTGGCACATGCTTGGGCACATCCAGGTTCAGGGTTGGCAGGTGCTCGGTTTCGACATCGTCCAGGTCACCGTTCTGGATCGCGGCGATGATGGCGCGGGTGGTCGGAATGCTGAAACGCTGTCCTTCGCCGTAAGGACCACCGGTCCAGCCAGTGTTCACCAAAAAGACCTTGCTGCCAAACTCGTCCATGCGCTTCATCAGAAGCTCGGCGTAAACGCCGGCCGGGCGCGGGAAAAAGGGCGCACCAAAGCAGGTGGAGAAGGTGGACTTCAGCTTCGAGGAAGACCCCATCTCGGTGGAGCCAACCAGTGCGGTGTAGCCACTCAGGAAGTGATAAGCGGCACCTTCGCGGCTGAGGATGGACACAGGTGGCAGCACGCCAGTCATGTCGCAGGTCAGGAATACGATGTGAGAGGGCTCTCCGGCACGGTTCTCGAGCACGCGCTTTTCAACGTGGTCCAGCGGGTAGGCGCAACGGGAGTTTTCGGTCAGCGATACATCGGTGTAATCTGGCTCGCGGGTTTCCGGGTCGATCACCACGTTTTCGACAATGGCGCCAAAACGGATGGCATCCCAGATGATCGGCTCGTTCTTGCGGGACAGGTCGATGCACTTGGCGTAGCAACCGCCCTCGACGTTGAACACGGTGCCCGGGCCCCAGCCGTGCTCGTCATCGCCGATCAGGTAGCGGTGCGGATCGGCAGAGAGAGTGGTCTTGCCGGTGCCGGAAAGACCGAAGAACAGGCAGGTCTCGCCGTCTTCACCCACGTTCGCGGAACAGTGCATGGGCAGCACGTCCTTCTCTGGCAGCAGGAAGTTCTGCACCGAGAACATGGCCTTCTTCATTTCACCGGCGTAGTGCATGCCGGCCAGCAGAACCTTGCGCTTGGCAAAGTTGATCATCACGCAGCCATTGCTGTTGGTGCCGTCGCGCTCGGGCACGCACTCGAAGTTGGCGGCGTTCAGGATCTGCCACTCCTGCTTGTCGGCCGGGTTATAGCTTTCCGGTCGGATAAACAGGTTGCGGCCGAACAGGTTCTGCCACGCGGTCTCGGTGGTCATTTTGACCGGCAGGTAGTGCTCGGGGTCGGAGCCGACATGAACGTGAGACACGAACTGGTCTTTTTCGGCGATGTAGGCTTCAACACGGTCCCAGAGGGCGTCGAACTTTTCGGCGTCGAAAGGACGGTTGATCGGACCCCAGTGGATATCGTCCGAGGTGCTGGGCTCCTCGACAATATAGCGGTCCATGGGAGACCGGCCTGTACGGTCACCGGTCTTTACAACCAGGGAACCGTTGGATGCCAGCTGGCCTTCTTCACGTGCCAGTGCAACCTCAACCAGTCGTGCTGTACTCAGATCATTATAAGTGCTGCTCACTTCGACCTCGCCCTCGGGATGTCTTAGTGATTGCTCAGGCCGCCCCCCAAAATTGACGGAAATCTGAGCAATCGGGTCAATTCAGGCGCGCTATTATGCCAGAGACGCCGGTAAAAAACGACTGCCCTGAACCCCTTGCTATCAGCGGTTTCCCGGCCAATCGAACGTGCTTCTAGTGTAGCGTATGACCGGTGAAAAGATGATCAATATCATTTCTATCGAAGCGATAGTGAGCGTGGCAAAACTGGCAGTCCATCTCGATGGATCCCTGTTCTTCCAGAATGCTGTAGCATTCTTCGCGGCCAATGGCCTCCAGGGCGCCGAGGGTGCGCTCCCTTGAGCAGCTGCAGCGGAAGGCGACCGGTTCGGCGTCGAACAATCGAACGGTTTCCTCGTGAAACAGTCGATGGAGCAGGGTTTCACTATCCAGTTCCAGCAACTCGGCGGCTTCCACGGTCCGCGCCAGGTGGTTAACCCGATCCCAGAGATCTTCGTCTTCCTCGGAGGCGCCCGGCAGGCGCTGGAGCATCAGGCCAGCGGCGCCGTTTTCATCGGCAAAAAGGAACAGGCTGGTGGGAATCTGTTCCGAGCGTTCGAAGTATTCCTCCAGGCAGCCGCCAAGTGTCTCTTGATCCCGGGGCACGACGCCCTGGTAGCGATTACCCCGGTTCGGCGTAATGGTAATGGCCATCCGGCCTTCACCGAGCAGATTATGAAAACTGTCTTCGCTGACGGCGTGCTCGTCAAAACGGGCCAGACCACGGATGTGCCGGTCGTGGCTGCATTCTGCCATCAGAGTGCGTAACGGGCCTTCTCCCTGCGCCTGAACGGACAGCGTGCCCTCAAATTTCAGGGTGCTGCTCATTAGGATGCTCGCCACCAGGGCTTCGCCGAGGAGCTCGCGGACCGTGTCCGGATAGGGCGCCTGGCTGCCGATTTCCTGGTAGCTGTCGGCCAGCCGCACCCAGGCTCCCCGCACCTGGCTGTGTTCAAAAATAAAGCGCTGGAACTGGTCGCGGGATGCCATGTTGTCTCTCCTGAATGCTGAATGCCGGTCGTTGCAAGTTGACTGAGGGCGGGGGTGTTAAAAAGTGTTCAGAGGCCGTTCTGTTCGCGGAAGCGCTGGATATCCCTTCGGTCTTTCTTTGAAGGGCGTCTGGCCGGAGGGAGTTGCGCTGCCTGCATAGTTTTTCGTTGCCAGGCCATTTCTTCGCGTTTCTTGGCGCTCTCTTCCGTCTCGTGGTAGAGCTTCTGGGCTTCGGGCGCGCCACGGCGGCGGTCGCTGATGTCATCGACAATAACAACCTTCTCCTGCCAACCCAGACGCAGCGTGAGTTTCGCGCCGGCTTCCACCAGCTTGCCGGGTTTGCAGCGCTGGCTGTTGTAGTGGACCTTGCCTCCTTCGATCGCTTCCTTGGCCAGGGAGCGGGTTTTGTAGAAGCGGGCAGCCCAGAGCCATTTATCCAGTCTTACCCTTTGTTCGTCAGCAGTTGATGCCGTCATGTCTCCTCACCTGATGGGCTTATACGCCAATTATAACCCTGTCATCGGCCGGATGGCAGGGGTGACCGCTGGCGAAGGGCCGGGAGAACTTCGTCGAAGTGATGGATGCAGGGGATTTCCGGGTGCCGTTGGCGGGCCTCCTGCTGACTGTCCGGCGCCAGTACCGCAAGGCACTGGGCAATGCCGGCTGCCAGGGCACTTTCCAATACCGGGAAACTGTCGTCGACCATCAGGGTGCTGTCGGCCTCATAGGGCGTTACCTTCTGGAGATCCTGCCAGAATGATGGGTCTTCCTTGGGCTTGCCTAGCTGATGGCTGGAGACTATGGCATCCACCCGTGTGTCCAGGCCGGTTCGTTTCAGCTTCAGGGCCAGAGGGTCGGGGTGACAGTTGGTGACAATCACCGAGTGAAGCCCGGATTGACTCAGGGCATCGAGAAAATCCGTTACGTGAGGGCGGTATCCGATCCGGTCGCCCACCTCTGCTTTCAGCCCGGTAATGTCCAGGGACAGGCGCTCGCTCCAGTAATCGGTGCAATACCAGTTCAGTGAGCCGCGCTCGGCCATGATCATCGGGATCAGTCTGTCTTTCGCTTCCTGGGGATGAAGGTCATAGTGCTGGGCGTACCTGGCCGGCAGGTGCTCGAGCCAGAAGTGGTTATCGAAATGCAGATCCAGCAGCGTTCCGTCCATATCCAGGAACACGGTGTCGAGAGAGGACCAGTCAACCATAAAGCAAAACAGCCTGAAGAATTTACTTCAGGCTGCCGGAGTTCGCTTGTCGGGGCAAGCCGTGATAATACGGAGTCGCGCCCGTTGAAACAGGATCAGTTGCTGGTTTGAACGGTCTCGGACTTCTTGCCAGTACGGGTGCAGCCAAGACAGCGCACGAAGGTCGCCTTCGCGGGGCCCATCACCAGAACCTCACCCGCTTCATCGGCGTTGCCGCCCAGTAGGGAGAAGGGCAGGGATACGAGGTACACAGCACTACCCACAATGGTGGTTGCCAGCAGGGCCGGGCGAACAAAAATGGCATCGCCGGTCATGGCCAGTGCTGAAGGGGTTTCATCCACGGCCTGGGCATGTCCGATTGAAGAGAATGCCATCAGGCAGGCCGCCACAGTGGCCACCAGAGTGCGGGAAATCTTGCGGGTCATCGTACTGTCTCCTGAGCTTTTTGCCCCTAATAGGTACTGTCTTTCAACACGACAGCGCCGGAATCGCATCAAGTGAATACCGTCCCATTATAAACATCGGGCGTTAATCCTCTGTTAACTATGAATCATATTTGCGCATTTTCAAACGATTTTTCGTTGCTGAATGTGCCATCTCGTAAGCATTCAGCGCTGGCAGCGGGGGCAGTAAACCGTTGAGCGGTTGTTCATCCGGATTTCTTTCAGCGGAGTTCCGCATTCCTTGCAGGGCTGGCCGCCACGACCGTATACCAGCAGCGACTGGGCAAAGTAGCCTGGCTTGCCATCACTGTTCACAAAATCCCGCAGGGTGGTTCCGCCCATCAGGATAGCGGCACTGAGCGTTTCCCGGATAGCTTCGGCCAGCCTGTGATAGCGGTCGAGGCTGATTCTTCCTGCTTTTCTGCGGGGATGGATGCCGGATTTGAACAGGGCTTCATTGGCGTAGATGTTGCCTGCGCCAACCACGACCTGATTATCCATGATGAACGACTTGACTGGCGTGTTCTTGCCGCGGGAGAGGCGGAACAGGTGCGCACCATTGAATTCGGGAGCCAGGGGTTCGGGGCCGAGATGGCTTATCAGCGGGTGCTCTTCGGCAGAGTCGGCCCAGAGCCAGCAGCCAAACCTTCGGGGATCATTGAATCGCAGGATTACCCCGGATTGTAACGCCAGATCGATATGATCATGGGTCAGCGGTGGTGTGTTGTCGGTGATGATGCGCAGACTGCCGGACATGCCGAGGTGAACAATGACCGTGCCCTGCATCATATTAAGGAACAAATATTTGGCACGCCGATCAACATTCTCTATGCGCTGGCCTTCCAGGCGTTCTGCCAGATCGGCAGGAACAGGCCAACGCAGGCTGCCATTGCGCACGGTAACCCGGGTGATGGTCTCGCCCTCGCAATAGGGTGCAATGCCGCGACGGGTGGTTTCTACTTCTGGCAATTCTGGCACGGACGGGAATCTCCGGTGGAAAACGCATAAGTGTAATCAGTAACAATTTTGCATCCAAATGCTGTTGTTGTGGCTTACAGCTGTAAGCTAAAGTGGCTGAGTTGGCCATGGGCCAAAGATAATGATTTTGAGGATTAGCTATGTGGTTTAATGGTCTTCTTGACCTGTCGGTGATGCAGCTCATTCTGGTCACCCTCGGAATGACACACGTCACGATTGTCAGTGTAACGCTCTATCTGCATCGCCATTCGGCGCATAACTCGCTGGACCTGCACCCGGTATTGAAGCACTTCTTCCGGTTCTGGCTGTGGTTGACCACCGCCCAGAACACCAAGGAGTGGACGGCTATCCACCGCAAACACCACGCCAAATGCGAAACCGAAGAAGATCCCCATAGCCCGGTGGTGTTGGGTATTCGCAAGGTTCTGTTCCAGGGCGCCGAGCTCTACGCCGAATCCGCGACCCCGGAAACGCTCGAACGCTACGGCCAGCGCACCCCGGAAGACTGGGTGGAGCGGAACGTGTACAGCCGCCATAAAATGCTGGGCATCGCTTTGATGGCGGTCATCAACCTTGCGCTGTTCGGTGTACACGGCATCTGGATCTGGGCAGTACAGATGATGTGGATCCCGGTTTGGGCGGCCGGCGTTGTGAACGGAATTGGTCACTGGATGGGTTACCGGAACTACGAGTGCGCCGACAACGCCCGCAACATCAGTCCGCTGGGCCTGCTGATTGGCGGCGAAGAGCTGCACAACAACCACCACACCTACCCGAACTCTTCCAAGCTGTCCCGTCGCTGGTTCGAGGTGGATATTGGCTGGGGTTACATCCGTCTGTTCCAGTTGTTCGGCATGGCCAAGCCCAAGGGCTATCGTCCCATTGCTCATCATGTGCCGGGTAAACTCGAGGTTGACGTAGAAACCGTTCAGGCGATTGCCAACAACCGGTTCGACATCATGCGCCAGTACCGCAAGCGCGTCATGGAGCCGGTGTTGCGTCAGCAGAAGTCTCTGATGGACGACGAGATTCGGCCGCGGTATCGGAAGCTCAAGCAGTTGCTTTCTCGTGAGATTACGCTGATCCACCCCAAGGAAAAAGAAACCCTTGAATCGGTACTGGAGCGCAACGCGGTGCTGCGCCAGATCTACGAGAAGAGCCATGAACTGCAGGCGCTCTGGCGTCAGCGTGGGCTCAAGCCCCAGGACAAGCTCAACGCGTTGATGGAGTGGTGCCGGGAGGCGGAAGCCAGCGGTATCCGGTATCTTGAGGAGTTCGCCGAGCACCTTCGGGCCTACTCGCTGCGCCCTGCTGTCTGAGACAGTCAGGTCGCTGAACAAGGGGCTGGGTGAGCGCGTTCACCTGGCCCTTTTTTCTTTCAGGCCCCTTGCTATTCCGGGTCTATGGCTTTTCGGAAAAGGCAGTAGGTGACCTGCCCCGCGCTTTTTTGCCGATGCAGATGCCATGACCCAGGCACTGCCGGTGTTGGCAATTCGCTCTCGTGTTCCACGTAAACCCAGCCGCCGGATTTGATCCAGCCCTGCTCATCCAGTAATGGAAACAGTTTCTCCAGCCAGCCCTGTCGGAACGGTGGGTCCATGAAAACGATGTCGAACGGCGGCCGGTTTCTCTGACGCAGGTAGCTCTCGACATCTGCGCACACCACGTCTCCGGTGTCAGACTTCAATAACCTGAGGTTGTCCCTGAGTGCCTTGGCCAGGGCAGGCGTATGATCCACGAGGGTGGCACCTGCGGCACCTCTGGACAGTGCTTCCAGGCCAAGCGCGCCGGAGCCGGCGAACAGGTCGAGACAATCACTGCCTGCCAGGTGAAAGTTAAGCCAGTTGAACAGGGTTTCCCGGGTGCGGGCGGGGGTTGGTCGCACACCACCGGCATCCGGAAAACGCAGTTTCCGGCTGCGCCAGTCACCGCCGATAATGCGCAGTTCGCCGGTGCTGTTATTAGCGGGTGCGGCCCCGGTACCGCGACCGGTCGGGTTTCTTTTCGAAATGCTGTGGCTGGTGGATTTTCGGCGCGCCATCGTCGCAGCTCCGGGACTGTGCGGGGTTCTGGGTATCTGCGCGCATCTTACCGGAAACCGGGCCCCGCGCGATAATCCGGGTGGCCCTCACTTCATCGGGACAGTCTGCTAGAATGTCGGCTTTCTTTGTCCCGCCCATTCAGACTGATGGATTGACTTTTATGACGGCAGAGTGGATTTCAATCGGCCTTCTGGCCCTTCTTGTGCTTGTATTTGTTCTGGATATCGCCGGAAACCGCAGCCGGGCACCGCGCCCGAAGCCGGTGCCGCAGCGCAAGCCAGAGGTTGCCAGAGGGGCGGCACCGGAGCCGGAAAAAGCCGAGAGCGAAACGCCTGCCACTCCCGAGCCGCAACCAGAGTCGGTGGCTGAACCAGAGCCGGCCCTGGAGCCTCAGCCCGCAGAAGAGCCCCAGAAAGCACCGGAACCCGAGCCTCAGGTCAGCGTTTTCGAACGCATCAAAAAGGGATTGGGTAAGACCCGGGCGAGCCTGACCGGTGGTCTGTCAGACCTGTTCTCCCTGAGCAAGAAAATTGATGAGGACCTGCTCGAGGAAATCGAAACCACGCTGTTAATGGCGGATGTTGGCGTTACCGCCACTTCTGAGATCATTGAATCGCTCACCGAAAAGCTTGAGCGCAATCAGCTCAAGGACGGTGAGGCCCTGCGACAGGCGTTACGGGATGAATTGCACGGGCTGCTGAAGGATGTGACCAAGCCCCTGGAAATCGATTCCGGCAAGACCCCCTACGTCATCCTCATGGTGGGCGTGAACGGCGTGGGCAAGACCACCACCATCGGCAAGCTCACCAAGAAATTCCAGAACGAAGGCAAATCGGTCATGCTGGCCGCCGGCGATACCTTCCGTGCTGCGGCGGTCGAGCAGTTGCAGGTCTGGGGTGAGCGCAACAATGTGCCGGTGGTGGCACAACACACCGGTGCTGACAGCGCCTCGGTGATTTTCGATGCCATCCAGTCAGCCAAATCCCGTGGCGTTGATGTCGTGATCGCCGATACCGCCGGTCGTCTGCAGAACAAGGATAACCTGATGCAGGAGCTGGAGAAGGTGGTCCGTGTGATGAAGAAACTGGACGAATCTGCGCCCCACGAAGTCATGCTGGTGCTGGATGCGGGCACCGGCCAGAACGCCCTGAGCCAGGCGCAGGTGTTCCAGCAGGCTGTGGGTGTGAGTGGCATTACATTGACGAAACTGGACGGCACGGCCAAAGGCGGTATTGTGTTTGCCATTGCCCGTCAGTTGCAGTTGCCGATCAGGTTTATCGGTGTTGGTGAGCAGGTGGATGATCTGCGCAGCTTCGATGCCGAAACCTTTGTGCATGCCCTGTTTGACGAATAGCCCGGAATCCAGCCGCGCGGAAACCGCCCATGATTGAGTTTCGCCAGGTCACCAAGCGTTACGACAGTGATCATACCGCCCTGCGTCAGGTCAACTTTGGCCTGGAGCGCGGCGAGCTGGCGTTTCTGACCGGCCATTCCGGTGCGGGTAAGAGTACCCTGCTGAAACTGATCATGGTGATGGAGCGCCCCAGCGCCGGTGAGGTGGTGGTAGGTGGACAGGTTCTGAACCGCTTGCCCCGTCGCCAGATCCCCTACATTCGCCGCCACATTGGTGTGGTCTTCCAGAACCACCAGCTGCTCTTTGACCGTACCGTGTTCGACAACGTTGCCATGCCGTTGGAAGTCATGGGTGCCTCGCCGAGAGACACGGGCCGGCGTGTACGTGCTGCCCTGGACAAGGTGGGGCTTCTCCAGAAGGAAAAAATGAACCCGATGCAGCTCTCCGGCGGTGAGCAGCAGCGCGTCGGTATTGCCCGGGCGGTGGTCAACAAACCCCCGGTACTGCTGGCGGATGAGCCGACGGGTAACCTGGACCCGGCGCTGTCCGCCGACATCATGAATCTGTTCGGGCAGTTCAGCCAGGTGGGCGTTACCGTGTTGATCGCAACCCACGATATTGCCCTGATCAATGAGATGGGGCGGCGAACATTGAAGCTGGATCATGGTCGCCTGGTTGCTGGCGGCACCTCGGTTATTGGCGGAGGTGTCAGTGGCCGCTGATCCGCGTAAAAAGCCGCAACCTGCACGAGGCGCCAACAAGGCCCGGTCGCCCTGGCGTGAGCAGGCTGAGAGCTATTTCACCCATCATCGCAAGGTTGCCGAGGATAGTGCCCGCCGTCTCTGGCGCAATCCGGTGGCCAGTTTGATGACCTGGACCGTGATGGGCGTTGCCCTGGCCTTGCCGGTGGCGCTGCTGTTGCTGCTCACCAGTCTCCAGGGCGTAAGTGCGGGCTGGGAAAGCAGTGCCCGGGTGACCGCTTACATTGAGCTGACTGTGCCGCTTGAGCGGGCACGGGGGTTGAGCAGTGACATTGCCAGCGACGGCCGGGTGGCCGGTGTCGAGCTGGTTGATCGGGACCAGGCCCTGGAAGAATTTCGGGCCTCATCGGGCCTGGAAGATGCCCTGGATTATCTCGAAGACAACCCTCTGCCACATACCCTGCTGATTACCCCTGAGGAAGGCGCCCGTTCCACCGAGGGGGTGGAAGGCCTTGTTCGGTTTATTGAAGGCATGGAAGGCGTCGAGCGGGTTCAGGTGGACCTCGGCTGGTTGCAGCGTCTGAACGCCATGACGGATCTTCTGGCCCGTGCGGTCTGGGCACTGGCGATTCTGCTGGCTGCTGCGGTTGTGCTGGTGATCGGCAACACGGTCCGTCTTTCGATTGAGAGTCGCCGGGACGAAATTCTGGTTGCGAAACTGGTGGGCGGAACGGACAGCTTTGTCCGCAGGCCCTTTCTGTACACCGGCGCATGGTTTGGGCTCGGTGGCGGGATTGTGGCGCTGATTCTGTTGCAGTTGTCTCTGTGGTGGCTCAGCGGGCCCATAGAGCGGCTGGCAGGGCTGTATCGGAGTGATTTTTCCCTCGACGGTTTGCAGTTTGATGGGGCACTGGCGTTGATAATTGTTGCGATGCTGCTAGGCTGGCTGGGCGCCTGGGTCGCTGTGAAACGTCATCTGGATGACATGGAGCCGGGTGATATTGCCGGAGGCGGATGATCCGGATAGCGGGATAACCGTATTGAAGAAACAGCTTCTGCTGGCGTAATTTCGAAGCCAGCAAAGCCAAGGTGAAATTTTCAGGTAGTTGATTTAGAACGTTTTACTGGAGATTTCGGGAACTTTCAGAGTTCTTGGCGGTCTAAAAAGTAGTTGGTATATTTAAGGGCCGTCGGGTTCGGAGGTTAGAGCATGGGTACGAGTTTACAACTGGTTGACAGACTGGTTCCGGGTCAGAATCTCGAGTCTTACATTCAGGCTGCGAGCCGCATCCCGGTGCTCACAGTGGACGAAGAACGGGAGCTGGCTGAAAGGCTCCATTATGAGGGCGACGTAGAGGCCGCCCGTCAGCTGGTTATGTCTCACCTGCGCTTTGTGATTCACATTGCCCGGAGCTATTCGGGTTATGGTCTGGCTCAGGCGGATCTGATTCAGGAAGGTAACGTTGGCCTGATGAAGGCGGTCAAACGGTTCAATCCGGAATACGGTGTGCGCCTGGTGTCCTTTGCCGTTCACTGGATCAAGGCAGAGATTCACGAGTTTATTCTGCGCAACTGGCGGATTGTGAAAGTGGCCACTACAAAGGCCCAGCGCAAGTTGTTCTTCAATCTGCGCAGCCAGAAGAAGAAGCTTGCCTGGCTCAGCCATGATGAGCTGAACGCGGTTGCCGAAGATCTGGGTGTCGAGCCACGGGTGGTCCGTGAAATGGAAGGCCGACTGGCTTCCCAGGATACGGCGTTCGATGGTCCGCAGGACGACGATGACGATAACGCTTATCAGGCACCGGCGTATTATCTGGAAGATGCTCGCAGCAATCCGGCCACTCAACTGGAAAACGCCGATTGGTCCGACGATTCCAACGGCAGGCTGATGCAGGCTCTGGAGCAGCTGGATGAGCGCAGCCAGGATATTCTTCGGGAGCGCTGGTTGTCCGAAAGCAAGTCGACGTTGCATGAGTTGGCGGACAAATACGGCGTGTCGGCGGAGCGCATCCGGCAGCTTGAGAAGAATGCGATGAAGAAGATTCGCATGCAGATGGTTGAGGCGGCCTGACCAGGCGGCCCAATCCCGCGACTGAGTCGTTAAAACGCCACCACCGGTTCCGGTTGGTGGCGTTTTTGTTTGTATAATCGAAAACTTTACCTTGGGGGCAGAAGCGATTGGGTAGGCCTTTCCAAAACACGCTGTGAATACGTCCATGTACGCTCGGCTCCGCCATCCATGGCTCCGCACGGTTTTGGAAAGGCCCACCCAATCCCTTCTCAAACCTTTGTGCAAAGGCCTGAAATATGACTGATAAACACCTTCATATCGCATTTCTCGGTATCGGCCTCATGGGCGCGCCCATGACCCGTAACCTCCTGAACGCGGGTTTCCCGATGACCTTGTGGAACCGCACGTCTAGCAAGTGCGAGCCCTTTGCTTCTGAAGCAACCATTGCCAAATCTCCGGCGAAGGCGGTTGCCAATGCGGACGTGGTGATCACCATGTTGGAGAACAGCGATGTGGTGGAGCAGGTGCTGGTTAAGCAGGGGGCTCTTGAGGACCTGAAGCCGGGGGCGCTGGTGATTGATATGAGCTCGATCCAGCCTTCTGTGGCCCGGCGGCATGCTGAGCTGGCGGCGGAGCGGAGTGCTGGGTATGTCGATGCGCCGGTGTCCGGAGGAACGGTGGGTGCGGCGGAAGCTCGTCTGAGTATTATGGCGGGTGGTTCCGAAGCCGATGTCGATCGTGCTAGGCCGGTGTTTGAGGCGCTCGGCAAATGCACCCGTATCGGGCCTGTGGGCTCAGGGCAATTGGCGAAGTTGGCCAATCAGGCTATTGTTGGAATCACCATTGGTGCCGTGTCCGAGGCGCTGCTGCTTGCGGCGAAAGGCGGTGCGGATCCTGCGGCCGTGCGGGAGGCCTTGCTGGGCGGGTTCGCTGGTAGCCGGATTCTGGAGCTGCATGGGCAGCGCATGATTGACCGTGACTTTGCCCCCGGTGCGCCAGCACGGATTCAGCTCAAGGACATGCGGATGATCCTGGATGAGGCCCGGGCGGAAGGGCTGACCCTGCCCCTGGCCCAGCAGACTCACAACGAGTACCTGTCGCTGGTGGCGAATGGCCACAGTGATGTCGACCATAGCGGCCTGTTGCTGGAGCTGGAGCATCTGAACGGTGCGCTGCTTGGCTCCCTTGGCCGCGGCCCGAAGGAGTAACCACGCCATGCCCCGTTTTGCTGCCAACCTGTCGATGCTGTTCACGGAAGTGGATTTCCCCGAGCGCTTTGCCATGGCCCGGGCCGCCGGTTTTGAGGGGGTGGAGTATCTGTTCCCTTACGCCTACCCCAAAGACCTGCTCAGGGATCTTTTGAACGATAACAAACTGTCCCAGGTGCTGTTCAACCTGCCGCCCGGCGACTGGGATGCTGGGGAGAGGGGTATCGCCTGCTTGCCGGACCGGGTTGAGGAGTTCCAGGCCGGCGTGGATCAGGCGATCGACTATGCCAAAGCCCTGGGCTGTCGGCGGCTAAACTGCCTGGCGGGCCTGAAACCCGATCATGTCTCAGATGAGATTGCCTGGAACACGCTGGCGAACAATGTCGCCTGGGCAGCCCCCAGGCTTGCGGAGGAGGGTATCACCCTGTGTCTGGAAGCCATCAATTCGCGCGTGGACATGCCAGGCTTTGTTCTGGATACCTCCGGCAAGGTACTTGCGTTGATTGAGGAAGTGGATGCGGACAACGTGCGCCTGCAGTACGACCTTTACCACATGCAGATTATGGAAGGGGATCTGGTGCGCTCCATGGAGTGCCTGTTGCCCTGGATCGGCCACATTCAGTTTGCCGACAACCCCGGCCGACACGAGCCCGGTACCGGGGAGATTAACTTTTCGAATGTTTTTGCGGCCATCGATGCCATGGGGTATGACGGCTGGGTAAGCGCGGAATACCGGCCTACCGGGGCAACGGGCGACAGTCTTGGCTGGTTTTCAGGCAAGCTCTGACCGTCGCCATTGGCGACACCCTCTTACAAGATCGTAACTGGCCGGGTTGCCAACTTCTTCGTACCCTTGTCCTATCTGTAATCCGCTATCGGGAGGAGAACCGGTGAAAGCGCTGGTAATCGAAGACGATCAGGACGTTGCAAATTATCTTGTCAAAGGGCTGAAGGAATCCGACTTCGTGGTCGACCATGCGGCCGATGGCAAGGAAGGCATGATGATGGCGGCCAGCGAAGATTACGACATCATGATTGTAGATCGCATGCTTCCCGGCATGGACGGTCTCTCCATTATCAAGACCGTGCGGGCGACTGGAAACCAGGTGCCGGTTTTGATTCTCAGTGCCCTGGGTGATGTAGACGACCGTGTTGAAGGTTTGCGAGGCGGTGGCGATGATTACCTGACCAAGCCGTTTTCGTTCACCGAACTGCTGGCTCGGATCGAATCCCTGGTTCGTCGTAATCGCCAGTCCGCAGAGACCGAAACGGTATTGCGGGTGGCGGATCTGGAAATGGACCTGCTGGCGCGGACTGTAAAGCGGGCCGGGCAGAATATCGATGTCCAGCCCCGGGAATTCCGTTTGCTGGAGTACCTGATGCGTAATGCCGGTCAGGTGGTGACCCGGACCATGCTGTTGGAGAAGGTCTGGGATTATCATTTTGATCCCCAGACCAACGTGATTGACGTGCACATCAGCCGGCTGAGAGCCAAGATCGACAAGGAATTCGATACACCCTTACTGCAGACCATCCGGGGTGCAGGGTACATGTTACGTGAAACTGCTTAGCCAGCTCAGGACATCATCCTTCCAGCTAGCCCTGCTGTACATGGTGGTGTTTGCCACCTCGGTATTCCTGTTACTGGCCTTTATCTACTGGCGTACGGCGGGCTTCATGACCGCCCAGACCGACGAAACCATCGAGGCGGAGATCGCCGGTCTGGCGGAGCAGTATCGTGGCCGTGGTGTGAACGGCCTGATTACCATTATCCGTGAGCGTGTTGCCCGTGACCCCAACGCCAAATCCATCTACCTGCTGACGACCGACGATTTCCTCAAGCTGGCCGGCAATATTGAAACCTGGCCGGAAGGCAGTCGTTCCGAAAGTGGCTGGATCAATTTCACCCTGAACGAATCGGTGGGCTGGAACGGGCCCGAGCGTCTGGCCCGAGCCCGCATCTTCGAGGTGCAGGGTGGCATGCGCCTGCTTGTGGGGCGCGATGTCGACGAACTTACCAACCTGAAGCGGGTGATCGAAACCGCCATCAACTGGGGAATGGGAATCACCCTTGCCTTGGCGTTACTCGGTGGTTTCTTGATGAGCCGAAGTACGACCCGGCGCATCGAGGTTATCAACAACACCTCCCGCCGGATCATGAACGGCCATCTGTCCCTGAGAATTCCAACTCGTGGCACCGACGATGATTTTGACCAGCTGGCGGAAAACCTGAACCAGATGCTGGACCGGATTGTGTACCTGATGGAAGGCATCCGGCACGTCTCCGACAGCATTGCCCACGATTTGCGTACCCCCCTGACCCGACTGCGCAACCAGCTGGAAAACACACTGATGTCGGTGGATAACGATGAAGCAAGGGAGCAGGCGGGCCGCGCAGTGGCGGAAGCCGACCAGTTGCTGGCCACCTTCAACGCTCTGTTGCGCATCGCACGTTTGGAAACCCGCGGCAATACCGCAGACATGAAACCTGTGCCTCTGGACGAGCTGGTTGCGGATGCCTGCGAACTCTATGAAGCCCTGGCCGAGGACAAAGACCAATCGTTTGAACAGGATCTGCAAAGCGGTGTGAAGATCGAGGGTGACCGGGACCTCCTGTTCCAGATGGTCAGCAACCTGATTGATAATGCCATCAAATACACGCCTGAACACGGCGTTATCGGCGTCTCGGTTCGGCGGGAAGATTCAGAAGCTGTCTTCGAAGTTCGCGACAGTGGCATCGGTATTCCCGATGCGGAGAAAGACCAGGTTTTCCAGCGCTTTTATCGAGTGGGCAAGAGCCGTTCGTTACCGGGGAACGGGCTGGGCCTGAGCCTGGTGAGCGCTGTTGCGGAAATTCACCAGGGCCGGATCGTTTTGAGCGATACTCATCCGGGAGAAGAGTCGCCGGGGCTGACTGTGGCTGTAAAGATCCCTGCCTTTAGCGAGGCCCGCAAACGCATTCGAGCGACCCAGGCAGAGCAGTCGGCAGATTCGGCGGCCGGGGAAACCCAAGCCGCCTCTCAATCCACCGGCGTGAAGACTCACTGACTGGCGCGGAACCGGTTGATCTTCGAAAGTACCGGGCCAATCAGCGCATCTTTGCGGGATTCGATCTCGTGGGTAATTTTCTCAACCTGCGAGCGGCGACGATTTACCCGTACCTGAATGCTGTCCCATTCGCCTTCCAGATGCTTCTGTTCAGCCGCCAGGAAAGCCGCGATGTTGTGCCGGTTGACCTTGCCGGTGATTCCGTACTGATCCAGACGATAGCCAAGGGCATCCACGCCATTGAGAGCCATATTCAGCAGCGTTTCGGTATTCATGTTGATTTCTCCAAAAGTGGAATCTGCAAAAACGTATAACGCCAACGCTATGCTTCGTTCCTAGAGTCTGCAACCTAATTCCGGGTGCCAGCGTTCATCGATACCCTGACGAAAAGGTAATTCCTCGGCCACGATGGTGTAACCAACGGTGTGCATAATTGAAACTGTAGCTTTGGAAGCCTGCAGATTTGTTGCTTGCTTCTCCCTCCAGCACAGCGCTAGCCTTACCCCGTTTTTACGGGGTTTTTTTATGCCCTGATTTTCTGATTCTCAATTGCAGAGGACGTTGCGAGACCAATGAGTCAGGTTCCCGGTAATGGTGGCCCGCGCCCCAGATACATCACACCCGAGGGTGAACAGGCCCTGCGGGAAGAATTGCAGTATCTCTGGAAGGTGAAACGCCCGGAAGTCACCCAGGCCGTGCGTGAAGCTGCTGCCCTTGGTGACCGGTCCGAGAACGCGGAATACATCTACGGCAAGAAACAGTTGCGGGAAATCGATCGCCGGGTCCGTTTCCTGAGCAAACGCCTTGAAGAGCTGACCGTGGTTGATCGTCTGCCGGATGACCGGGAAAAAGTATTCTTTGGCGCCTGGGTGACGGTGGAAGACGAGGAGGGCGAAGAACAGACCTATCGTCTGGTCGGCGCGGATGAGTTCGATCTGACCAAAGGTTATCTCAGCATCAATTCTCCTCTGGCCCGGGCACTGATTGGCAAACGCCTGGACGACGAGGTGAGCGTTCGCACCCCCGAAGGCTGGAAGTCGGTGTTCGTGGTGGGTATTCGCTACCAGGCGCCTGAAGACGACAAGTGAATGATGTCACAAAATTGGCGAGTGCCCGGGCAGTTTGACGGATTTGTCGATAAACTGATCAAAATTTGTCACAACTGGTCGCAGACAGGATCGTCTGCCGGGGAAATGCCATGGGTAAGCGTGGAAAAGTCGGAATCGTTCAGCGCAGGATAAGCAGTCTGCTGGTGTTGGTGGGGCTTGTCGCGGCGTGGGCCGTTGCAGGTGGGGTGTTTGCCCAGAGCGACAATCAGGAAAACGCTTTCCAGTATGAAGAGCGCTCTACCATTCACACCATCCAGCTGAATTCCATGGAGGAGGAAACTCTGGCCAATACGGTCATTGAAGGTGGTCTGACAGCTCCGGCTGCGGGCGTACCGCTCAAACCAAGGGTCGAAGACGATTTTTACCTCGATCCGCTTGGTCTTCGCCCCGGTGACAGCCGCACGGACCTTGGCCGCTCACAGATCCCGGTGGAGTTCCGTTTCAGCAATCCAAAATCCATTCCCGGGCAGACTCACAGCAACAACTACGTGATCCGCCCACCCGAGAACCGCACCTACGACGCGCTGAACATCAATATGAACGAGCGTTGAGACAGGCGTTCAGGCTGCGGCGCAGCCGTTGTCCCCCGCGGGCGTCTTACCCAGGACATCTTCGTAGAAAAATGTCAGCGCCTGGCTGGCCTGATTGAAACGCGCCCGGGATACCCGCATGCGTTCGTTCAGGTAGTCCAAAAACTTCTGGCGGTCTTCATTGGCCAGTGCATCGGGATCTTTCATGTCGCTGAACAGCACGAATCGGGTGATCCAGTGCAGGTAGGTCTGCTCTGAGCGTTGATTGAGCTTGTGCTGATGAATGGCGTCCTTGACCCGTGCCACCAAGCCTGGCTGGGACTGTTCCAGCGCTTCTGTGATGTCCATAAATTACTCTTCCTGGTGAATTGGTATTGTTATTTTGCGCGCATCTTATGACAGCTCATTTACGAGCGCAAAGCTTTATTCAGGAAGATTGACTCTGGTCATTTTCTGACCAGAGTCTGGGCTGGAAGGCCGATTACTTCAGGGCTTCGAGCTTGTCGATGTACTTCTGCATGGCGTCATCGCTGGACATGCCTTTGAGTTTCTCCCAGGCATCGAACTTGGCGCGGCCCACGAAATCCATCATGCCCGGGCGCTTGCCGGATACATCGCCTTCAGTGGCCTGCTTGTACAGCGCATAGAATTCCAGTTTCATCTCGTTGGAGGGCTTGAAGTCGCCTTCGGCGGTCTGGATGTAGTTGACGGCTTCGTCGAAGCGGGTTTTCAGGTCACTCATGTTGATCTCCGTATGGTTCTACTTTGGTCCTGTTTGTTGGCCGAGTATAGCCACAGCCGCCGGCTCCGTCATTGACTGAATCTTTCCAGGGCATTGTCGGAAGGGGAAATGCCGGGGTTCTGGCAAAAGCTTGCCCGGGTGCACATTCCGGAATAATGCTGGCCAGTTTTTGCTTGAGAAAGACAAATGATCTGTGTACAGTTTTTGGCGTTGCGTGCCAGGAAGGTGCGTACAAGGGATTGAACAACTGCAAATGATTTGCACAGGGAGCAAGCGCATGTCTTCAAAAGACGGTTCCGTCGCGCCTAAAGAGCGCATCAATATCAAATATGTCCCCGCCACCGGAGATCAGCAGGCCGAAACCGAATTGCCGCTGAAAGTGTTCGTGGTTGGCGATTTCAAGGGACACGCCGAAGAAACCCCCATCGAAGATCGCAAGGCCATTTCCGTCGACAAGAACAATTTCCGTTCTGTCATGAAAGAAGCCGGTCTGACCCTTTCTACCACTGTGACCAACAAACTGGATGAGGAAGCCGACGAACTGCCGGTCAACCTGGAATTCCAGACCCTCGATGATTTCTCCCCCGATAGTGTCGCCCGTCAGGTGCCTGAGCTGAATAAGTTGATAGAGCTGCGGGAAGCCCTCGTGGCCCTGAAAGGCCCACTGGGTAACGTACCGTCGTTCCGTTCCAAGCTGCAGGAATTGCTGGACAACGACGACGCACGGGACAAGCTGCTGGCCGAACTGGAACTGGCTACCGACAGCGACGAGTAAGCGAACGCGCACTCATAACGTTCGATTGAATTCAAAACGTACTAAAGGGACGTGGTATGTCTGATACTGCTGTGCAGCACTCTGCTGCCTCCGAATCCGTTGCCGAAGGGTCCTTGCTAGACCAGGTCATGGCCAACAGCCGCATGGCGCCGGCGGATGAGGGTTACGATGTTGCCCGCAAGGGCGTGGCAACGTTTATTGCCAACCTGCTGAAAAGCGACGAAAAAGGCCAGCCGGTCAACAAGGCCCTGGTGGACCAGATGGTGGTCGAGCTGGATCGCAAGATCAGCGCCCAGATGGATGAGATCCTGCATGCGCCAAAGCTGCAGGAGCTGGAATCCTCCTGGCGCGGTCTGAAGCTGATGGTGGACCGAACCGATTTCCGCGAAAACATCAAGGTGGACATCCTTCACGCCACCAAGACCGAGCTGCTGGAAGATTTCGAGTTCGCGCCAGACGTTACCCAGACCGGATTCTACAAGCACATCTATTCCACGGAATATGGTCAGTTCGGGGGTGAGCCGGTGGGCGCCGTGGTGGGCAACTACGCGTTTACCCCGTCGACGCCGGACATGAAGCTGCTTCAGTACGTGTCCTCGGTTGGTGCCATGGCCCATGCGCCGTTTCTGTCTTCCGTGGCTCCGTCGTTCTTCGGCGTCGACAGCTACCAGGAACTGCCGGCCATCAAGGAACTGAAGGCCGTGTTCGAGGGCCCGAAATACGCCAAGTGGCGCTCCCTGCGTGAGTCCGAAGACGCCCGCTATCTGGGCCTCACTTCGCCGCGCTTCCTGTTGCGGGTGCCGTACGATCCTACGGAAAACCCGGTGCGCAGCTTCAACTACAAGGAAGACGTCTCGGGCGATCACGAGCACTACCTGTGGGGTAACACCGCGTATCTGCTGGCCACCCGCCTGACCGAGAGCTTTGCCAAGTACCGCTGGTGCCCGAACATCATCGGTCCACAAAGCGGTGGCGCCGTCGAGGACCTGCCGGTGCACCTGTTTGAGTCTTTCGGCCAGCTTGAGGCCAAGATCCCGACCGAAGTGCTGATCACCGACCGTCGCGAATACGAAATGGCCGACGAGGGTTTCATCGCCCTGACCATGCGCAAGGGCAGCGACAACGCAGCCTTCTTCTCGGCCAACTCGGTGCAGAAACCCAAGCAGTTCCCGAACACCAAAGAAGGCAAGGAGGCGGAGACCAACTACAAGCTGGGCACCCAGCTGCCGTACATGATGATCGTGAACCGCCTGGCCCACTACATCAAAGTGCTGCAGCGGGAGCAGATTGGCTCATGGAAAGAGCGCCAGGACCTGGAGCGGGAGTTGAACACATGGATTCGCCAGTACGTTGCCGACCAGGAAAATCCGCCCGCGGAAGTTCGCAGCCGCCGCCCCCTGCGCGCGGCACAGGTTACCGTCTCTGACGTGGAAGGCGATCCGGGTTGGTACCAGGTGTCCTTGGCCGTGCGTCCCCACTTCAAGTACATGGGTGCCAACTTCGAACTGTCACTGGTTGGCCGGCTGGACAAGGACTGATCCGTGTTCCGGCACCCGGCCAGCGACGGATCGCAGGCCGGCACCGGCAGCCTGTTCGAACGACTGGAACAGGCAGCCGAACCGGCCGGCCAGAGTATGGGAGACGTCACCCACGTTGTGGAATCCATCAAGCGCCACCTGGTTCGGCTGCTGAACGCCCACCCGGGCAACAGTGCCAGCGTACCGGACCTGGGCTTGCTGGACTTCAACGACGCCACGCTCGGCACCCACGATCTGAGCGTTCAGATCCGAGGCGCGATCCGACAGTGCATTGAGAAGTTCGAACCCAGGGTGAAGCGTGTGGATGTGGTCAATCTGCCCCAGGGGCCCGACCCGCTGCAGCTACGGTTTCAGGTGACGGTCTATCTCAACGTCGGTTCGAAAGACGACAAAACAACCATAGATTTGGTTCTGGATGACAAACGTTACTGCCAGGTGGTGTAACGGAAACGATCAGTAAACACCAAGGATGGCGAGAGTCGGTGGGGATGCTTTTCTGCAGGGAAAAAAGATGTCTGAGCGCAGCGAGTTGTTTTTTCCCGGAAGAAAAGTATACCGGCCGGCTCATACTCCCAAGGATTGGGTAGTTGAATGAAGTTGAATCGCTTTTATAGAGACGAATTAAGCTTTCTCAGGCTTCAGGGCCGGGAATTCGCGGACGCCCACCCGCAGCTCACCCGCTTTCTCTCCGAGCAGAGCACCGATCCGGATGTGGAACGACTGCTGGAGGGTTTTGCCTTCCTGACCGGCAAGCTGCGGGAAAAGGTGGAGGACGAATTCCCTGAGATTACCCACTCCCTGCTGAACATGCTGTGGCCGAACTATCTGCGGCCGGTACCCAGTTGTACGATTATGCGCTTTGATCCGCAGTTGCATGCAATCAGTGAACGCCAGAGGGTAGAGCGTTATACCGAGATCAAGAGCCGTCCGCTGGGCGATGCGAATCGTCAGACCCAGTGTCGGTTCCGCACTTGCCGGGCGGTGGATGTATTTCCTGTGAGCGTTGCCGCGGCCCATGCAGAGCACTCACGGGAAGTGTCCTCAGTGACCGTGGACCTGGCACTGCACACTGATCAGCCTCTGTCGTCACTGGGCATGGACAGCCTGCGCTTTTATCTGGGCGGCGAGAGTCATATCGCCGAAACCCTTTTTCTCTGGTTGAACCACTATCTGGAACGCATTGATCTGGTGGTGGGTGACGCTGTTTATCGCCTGCCTGCCTCACTGTTGCAGCCGGTAGGCTTCGGCAATGACGAAGCGTTGCTGCCGTACCCAAAGAACGCATACCCCGGCTACCGCATTTTGCAGGAATACCTCAGCTTCCCTGAGGCCTTCCGTTTCGTGGACATCCATGGCTTTTCCAAACGGCTTCCGGCAGTACAGGCGGACGAAATCAGCCTGCGTTTCCATTTCAGCCGGATATTGCCACCGGATGTGAAAGTGCGGGAGGAGAATTTCCAGCTCTACTGCACGCCGGCGGTCAACCTGTTTACCCACGAGGGCGAACCGGTGGATCTTAACGGCCGCCAGACGGAGTACCGCATCTCGCCGTCCAGCCGCTCCCCGGACCACTACGAGGTGTTCAGCATCGAGCAGGTCGAAGGCTGGCTGGAGGGCCGGTCCGGGCGCGGTGAACCGCGCATCTACACCGCATTCGAGAGCTTCCAGCACGAGGTGGAGCGGGATCGCGGCCGCAACGCCCTGTACTACCGGGTTCGGGCACGGGACAGTGTGCGCGGTGACGGCTTTGACCACTACATGGCGTTCGTTCGGGGCGACGAGTCCGAGTGTCTGAGCCGGCAGGAAGCGATCTCCCTGACGCTTACCTGCACCAACCGCCAGTTGCCCAGCCAGTTGGCTGTGGGCGAAATCTGCATGGCCACCGAGAGCACGCCTGCTTTCGCCACTTTCAGCAACATCACGAGGCCCACCGCGACGATGCGGCCAACCTTGGACGGCAGCCTGTTGTGGACGCTGATCTCGAACCTGTCCCTCAACTATCTGTCGATGCTGGATGTGGGCGCCCTGCGCACGGTGCTTAGAGTCTACGATTTCCGGGCTCTGGTGGACCGCCAGGCAGAACGGGTGTCCCAGAAACGACTGGCTGGCATTATCGGGATCGAGACAGCTCCAGTTGACCGGATGGTCAGGGGCCTGCCGGTGCGTGGCATTCGCTCTGTGCTGAAGCTGGATCAGCAGGCTTTTGCATCAGAGGGCGATCTCTATCTGTTCGGCACAGTTCTCAGCCAGTTCTTCGCCCTGTGCGCCAGCATCAACGCATTTCACCAACTGGAAGTGGTGAACACTGATAATCAGGAACGGTACACATGGACGTTACAGCAAGGTCAGCAGCCGCTGATGTAGCCGAGCTGCAACCCGTCCTGGGCAATGCGCGACGCTATAGTTTTTTTCAGCTGGTGGATCTGATTCACCGGCACCACGGGGACGATCTGGAGCGAAACAGCGAAGACCAACCCCGCCAGGAGCGGATTCGGTTTTCTGCCTCTGCGGGTCTGGGGTTTCCCGGCAGCGATGTGGTTTCGGCGCTTTCGCCGGAGCACGAGCACGCGCCGTATCAGATGGAAGTCAGCTTTCTGGGATTACACGGCTCACAGTCGCCGTTGCCGGGCTATTACCTTGAAGATCTGGCCTGGGAAGCGGGGCAGAATCTGGGCATCCGGCGGCATTTTCTTGATTTTTTCAATCATCGCCTGGTCACGCTGTTCCATCGGGCGTGGCGCAAATATCGCTACTACGTTCGGTTTCAACCGGGTGCCTCGGATGGCTTTTCAGAGCTGATCTTTGCCCTGATCGGGCTCGGCGACAGCCGGTTGCGGGAGGCGACACCGGTTAACTGGTCAAAGATGCTGGCCTATTCTGGCTTGATGGCCGGTCGCAGCCGGTCGCCGGAGGTGGTGAGCGGTATCGTCGCCCATTGCTTCGATCTGGACGATGTCAGTGTTGAGCAGTGGGTCCTGCGTAAGGTGGCCATCGCCGAGGATCAGCAGACCCGACTGGGGCAAGCCAACGGCTGTCTGGGCAGCGACACATTGGTGGGATCGGCCATCCGGGATCGCAGTGGCAAATTCGTGCTCCGGTTGAGGAATCTTAGCCGACAGCGCTTCGCGGATTTCCTGCCCAATGGACAGGACCACCAGCGCCTTGTCAAACTCGTGGAGTTCGCTACACGGGAGCAACTGGCCTACGACCTGGAGCTTCAGATGCGTCCAAAGGATGTTCGCCCCATGGAGCTGGGCGAGGATGTACGGCTGGGCTGGAATTCTTTCGTGACACCGGAGAAGGCCCGGCGCCGACCGGCAGTCCGGATTCAGATTCGCCGGTAATTCCGGCAGGGAAGGTATTCATGGATGAACCAAAGGCCGAGGGCCTGAAACTGACCGTCACCAATCCGACCGTTGCCGGCGGTGGGGTTACCGCAGAGCACTGTTTCAGTGTTCGAGGCGGCTCGATCGGCACCGCAGCCAGTGATACCTGGCGGTTATCTTCTCATCGAACGGGTGCGGTTCCCGGCCACGCGGAAATCCGGTTTCTGGATGGCGGTTTCTGCCTGATCGATCGCAGTGGCCGGACCTACATCAATAGCGCCAGTCAGCCTGTCGGCCGGGGCCGTCGGGCACGACTGAATCCTGGTGACACCGTCAGCATTGGCCGCTATCAACTTCGTGCGGAGATGGCCGAGGGTTTTGGTGAACCTTTGCTGGAGAAAGGTGAAGCAGAGCGGGCCGGGCAACTGGTTGATGTCGATGAAGGACCGTTGGTGCGGCCCGAGAGCTCAACCCGACCGAGCCCAAACCCGGAGCCGCTGCAGAATTTTGGCCGGGTGGCCGGGGAGGCAGTCAGTGATGACCCGTTGGCACCCTGGAACGATCAGCCGGACGAACAGACGTCGGATCCTGATGCACTGATGGCGAGTGAAACCTCCTGGCGCGCTGCTGAAAGGGAGGTTTCGGATGAGTACCGTGAAAACCGAGACGTAGCGATGGGCCTGCCCGTTCGCAAAGGAGAAAAAGACAGGATGTCTGAGATTGCAAAGAGCGCTGGTCGCCAGGAGCCTTCAGATCAGAGCAGTAAACACATCAGTGGTGCTCCCCTGTTGCGGGGTATGGAAGCCGGGCTGGACTTTGCCGACAGCAATGAGATGCGTCTGTTCCTGGAGGAAGCGGGGCAGACACTGAAGGCGACCGTGGAAGGGCTGTTGGCACTGCACCAGGGAGAAGACAGCCGGCATCAGGCGCTGCGAACCCGCCTGCAACCCATTGAGGATAATCCACTGCGGTTGGGTGAGGGTTATGAGGATACCGTGCAGACCCTGTTCGCCAGCCACCGCAGCCCGGTTCACCTGTCGGCGCCGGCAGCAGTCCGGGAGAGTCTGCAGAGCCTGAATCAGCACCAGCAGGCAACCCGTGACGCCATCAGCGAGGCGCTGGAGGCCATCCTGCACGCCTTTTCTCCCGAGGCTTTGCTGCGTCGTTTCCATGGTTACCGTCGGGGACTGCGCAAGAACGAGGACGAGGGACGCTGGGCCTGGGATATGTACCAGCACTATTACCGAGAGTTGAAATCCAGTCGTCAGCAGGGATTCGAGCGTTTGTTCCAGGAAGTGTTCGAACAGGCTTACGACCAGAACCTGCGCCAACTACAGAGGGAGAACCCGTTGTGAAGACCTGCAAATGGAGTTTGCTGGCCATCGTATTCGTGCTTGCCGGATGCAGCACCCCCTATAACGCGGTCACCAAAACCGCAAAAGTGCTCTGGGACCCGGATATCCCGGTTGGATACCCTGAGGATCTGCCCAGCCGGGTCGGTCTGACCATGGTGGCTGAACCGGATGTAAACCCGAATGAATCCCTGGCGCCCACGCCCATCGCGTTTCAGATCATCGAGATGCGCGACAGCTCACTGTTGATGGCCGGGGATTTCGACCAGCTATTGAGCGACCTGGAGTCGTCCCTGGGCCAGAACTATGTGGACCACAGCGATTATTCCCTGGTGCCGGGCCAGTTCAAGTTCATCGAACCCTTCGAAATTGGCGAGGACACCCGATTTATCGGCGTCATTGCCTTTTACGCCTACCCCAACCTGTCCCAGTGGAAAAAGGTGGTGAAGGTGGATCCGATCGGGGGCCGTTACAACCTACTGGTGAACCTGCGGGAGCGGGAAGTTCAACTCAAGCATTCGGATGATACCTGATGGCAGTAACCAATCGAGTCGTCTGGAGTGACGGCCTGTTTATCAAGCCCCAACACTTCCAGCAACAGCAGCGATACCTGGAACACCAGATCAATGAGCGGGCGCTCGCGGTCTCCGATTATCTGTACGGCTTCAGCGACCTGGAACTGAACTCGGAGTACCTCAGTTTCGGCCGGGTTGGCTTGGTTCGGGCATCCGGCCTGTTCCCGGATGGCACCCGCTTCAGCCTTCCCCAGGACGATGTGATGCCTGAGCCGATGGAAATCACCGATGCCTCAGTGGCCAATCAGGTCGTCTATCTGGCGCTGCCGCTGGGCAGTGAAAGCCTGGCGGAAGTGGAATGGCCGGACGCCCCCGTGGCCGGCCGGTTCCGTGCCGACTCCCGGGAAATCAGGGATCTGCACTCGATCGACGGCGATGCCCACACCATTGATGTGGGCCGAGTGGCGCCCCGCCTGATGCTGGAGCGGGAAGATTGTAGCGCCTATGCAGCCCTGGCGATCGGCCGGATTCTTGAAAAGCGCCCGGACGGAAGCCTGGTGATGGATCCGAACTTCCTCCCCACCATGCTGAGTGTGCGAGCCGCACCCAGGCTGCAGCGATTCGTCGGTGAAATGGCAGGCTTGATGCGGGAGCGGGCACGCAATATCGCCGAGCGTGTCGGTGCACCGGGGCAAGGCGGCGTTGCCGACGTGGCGGACTTTATGTTGCTGCAGATGCTGAACCGGGCTCATCCCAGGTTCATGCATCTGGCCCGCCTGCGCCAGTTGCATCCCGAGCGGCTCTTCGAAGCCCTGCTTGAGCTGTGTGGCGAATTGGTGACCTTCACCGATGAAGGACGCTTGCCGAGGGAACACCCGGCCTATGACCACGATCTGCCGGAGGATTGTTTTAGCCCGCTCATGCAGGTTCTGCGGCAGTCCCTGAGTACGGTGCTGGAACCGAGGGCTCTGGCTATCCAGCTCCAGCAGCGCCAGTACGGCCTGACCGTTGCCCCGGTTCAGGATGCCCAGCTGGTCCGGGATGCGGAATTCATTCTTGCGGTCAAAGCCGACATGCCGCTGGACGATCTGCGAAAGCAGTTCACCCAGCAGTGCAAGGTGGCCTCCGTGGAAAAAATCCGCGACCTCATCAGCCTGCAGCTGCCGGGGATTCCGCTCGCCGCGTTACCGGTTGCACCCCGGCAGTTGCCGTACCACGCCGGCTTCGTGTACTTCCGCCTGGACGACCAGAGCCAGGCCTGGCAAATGCTCGACAACGCCAGCGGCTTCGCGTTCCACGTGGCCGGCAGTTTCCCGGCCATGGAAATGCAGTTCTGGGCAATCAGGAGCTAAATCATGGCAGATGCACAGGTAATGGACTTACCCAATGGCAGCAGGAATTCCGGCAGCCGTGCGTTCAGTGATCTGATTTTTGCCGACAGCCAGAGAGGAGGTGAGGGCAGCAGGGAAGGGCAGGTCGACCAGCAGTTCCAGCTCAGAGGGTTGGAACATAACCGTCTGATTGACGCGGCCACACCACTGCTTGGCCTGGTCATCAGGATACGCAGGTTGGCAGAGTATCGCGCGGTGGAAACCCTCTACCAGCAGGTGGTGGATGAGATTGGCGCCATCGATCGGGAACTGGTGGAAGAGGGTTACGATCGGCCGGTTGTTGTCGCCTACCGGTATGTCCTCTGCGCCTTCATCGACGAGGCCGTGCTGGGAACTGACTGGGGCGCCCACAGCGTCTGGTCACAGCACTCCCTGCTGTCCCGCTTTCACAACGAGACCTGGGGTGGGGAAAAGGTGTTTGCCATTCTTGCCCGGATGGAGCAGGAACCGGCCCGTTATCGTGACATGCTGTCGTTCATCTACCTGTGTCTCTGTCTGGGTTTTGAAGGCCGGTACAAGGTGATGGAAAACGGTCGGGATGAATACGACCAGATTGTCCGGGGCCTGCACGAACAACTGAAAGCTTTACGGGAGGTGCAGGACCTGGAGCCTCTATTGGATGCCATGGCGAACGTGACACCAACCCGGAACCGGTTGCGCAGCGGCATGCCCGTCTGGGGCATTGCTGGTCTGTTTGTGGCGGCCATGGCCGGAATCTACTCCCTCTACAACATGGCACTGAACGAGCGCATCACGGACGTACTGCGCGTACTCGACCAACTACCGAAATAAGGATATCCACGTGATTCGGGTAGAACTGCCGGCGCTGATCGGGCGCCTCAACGACATTTCACGCCAGGCCCTGGAAGCCTCAGCCGCCCTGTGCATCAGCCGCCAGGGCGCCGAGATTACCCCGGCGCATTTGCTGTTCAAACTGCTGGAAACGCCGTTCTCCGACGTGCGCCAGATATTGGAGCATACCGGCATTGAGCATCAGCAACTGCAACCGCTGGTGGGCGACAGCCTGCACGGCGAGGCGCAAAGCGCTGAGCCCTATCCATCCTTCTCGCCGCTGTTAGTAGAGCTGATGCAGGATGCCTGGCTGCTGGCTTCCACCGAACTGGGCCACACCGAATTGCGTTCCGGCGCGGTATTCCTCGCCCTGCTGATGAATGCCGACCGATACCTGATGCCCCGGGTGGCAAAGGCACTGGTGGACATCAACCGAGAGCAGTTGCGCAAGCAATTTGACCGGCTGACGAGCGGATCCGTCGAACGCCCGCAGCTGGCGGAAAACGGCGCGGACAAGCCGACCCTGCAGGCCGATATGGACCCACTCACCCGCTACGCCACCGATTTCACCAGACTGGCCCGGGAGGTCAAGCTGGACCCCGTGGTTTGCCGTGACGCCGAGATCGACCAGATGGTCGACATCCTCTGCCGCCGCCGCAAGAACAATCCCATTGTGGTGGGCGACGCCGGCGTGGGCAAAAGTGCCGTGGTGGAAGGCCTCGCCCTACGCATTGTCAATGGCGATGTGCCCGACAGCCTGAAAAACGTTGAGCTCTGGACCCTGGACATGGGCGCCCTGCAGGCTGGTGCCTCGGTGAAAGGCGAGTTCGAGAAACGCCTGAAAGGCGTGATTGAAGCGGTCAAAGGCTCTGCCACGCCGATCATCCTGTTCATCGACGAAGCCCACACCCTGATCGGCGCTGGTAACAGCGAAGGTGGCTCAGACGCCGCCAACCTGCTGAAACCGGCTCTGGCCCGGGGCGAGCTGCGCACCATCGCTGCCACCACCTGGCGCGAGTACAAGAAATACTTCGAAAAAGACCCCGCCCTGAGCAGACGTTTCCAGCCCGTGGCCCTGGACGAGCCCACACCAGGCGAGGCCGTGCATATCCTCCGTGGCCTTCGCACGGTCTACGAAAAAGCCCATCAGGTATTGATCACCGACAGCGCCCTGAGAGCCGCCTCGGAGATGTCCGCCCGTTATCTTGCCGGCCGACAATTGCCGGACAAGGCCATCGATGTTCTCGATACCGCCTGCGCCCGGGTCAGCCTGAACCTGAGCATGCCGCCCCGGCGCCTGAGCCACGTGCGCAGCCAGCTGCACCAGTTGGCGATGGAGCAGAACCTGATGGACCGGGAGCATGCCCTCGGTCAGAGCGTGGATGACGAGCACGAGCGCGCACTGCAACAAAAGATGAACGATCTGAACGCCGAAGCCGAAGCCCTGGATCGGAGCTGGAACGACCAGCGGGAACTGGTCGCCCAACTGGTCGACATTCGTGAGCGCCTGCTAAAGGCAGACTCCGAGGTGAAAACGACTGAGGCCGCAGAGCTTGCCGAGGCCGACCACGAAGAACGCCCGGATCTGAAGAGCGAAGCCGCGGCGATCGAGCAGGAGCTGTTGGAACTCCAGGCCGACGAACCGCTGGTCCACGCTCGCGTCGACGCGCGCCAGGTAGCCGAAGTCATCGCCGACTGGACAGGCATCCCGGTCAACCGCATGACCACCGACGAGCTGGAAAAAATCACCCATTTGCCGGCGTATCTGCAGGAGCACATCAAAGGCCAGGACACCGCCATCGACTGCCTGCACCAGCACCTGCTCACCGCCCGCGCCGACCTGCGCCGGCCCGGTCGCCCCATGGGCGCGTTCCTGCTGGTTGGCCCGAGTGGCGTTGGCAAAACCGAAACCGTGGTGCAACTGGCAGAGCTGCTTTACGGCGGCCGCCAGTTCCTGACCACCATCAACATGTCCGAGTACCAGGAGAAACATACCGTCTCTCGGCTAATCGGTTCACCGCCGGGGTACGTTGGCTTCGGCGAAGGCGGCATCCTCACCGAAGCCATCCGACAGAAACCCTACTCCGTGGTCTTGCTCGACGAAGTCGAAAAAGCCCATCCGGAAGTCCTCAACCTGTTTTACCAAGCGTTCGACAAAGGCGAACTGGCCGACGGTGAAGGCCGATTGATCGACTGCAAAAACGTCGTCTTCTTCCTTACCTCCAACCTCGGCTACCAGACCATCGTCAACCACGCCGAGTCCCCGGCCAGTTTGGAAGAGGCCCTATACCCGGAATTGGCCAACTTCTTCAAGCCCGCTTTGTTGGCAAGGATGGAAGTGGTGCCTTATTTACCCCTGGGCGAGGAAACCCTCAACCGTATCGTTGGCGACAAACTCCAGCGCCTGGCGGACCAGATCAAGGCCCGTTACCACACCGACGTGGAACTGGAAGAAGGACTTATCGAGGCTATTCGAAACCGTGCGACAAGAAGTGAAAACGGCGCAAGGATGCTTGAGTCGATCATAGAGGGTGAATTGTTGCCGCCTGTTTCACTGGCGTTGCTGAAGAAACTGGCGGCGAGGGAGCCAGTTACAAAGGTCACGCTGGGTGTTGAAGACGCCAGATTTACAGGAATGGTGGTTTAGAGCTACTTCAAAGAATCGCACGGTGTGCGGTAGGCGAACACAAAAGCATAAAAATCTTAGGGAAGAGAACCATGGGACGGATGCAGATGGAACTGCACACCGGCATTGACCTGGCGGTAGCCCTGATCCAGCAGGACAACCTGCCGGACCTGCTGAAAACCGCCACAAAGCAGCTGGAAAACGCCTTCGGGCTGACCCGCTGCTGGGCGCTCGAACTCGACCTCAGTGGCCGAACCCTGCACTGCAGCGATTTGGAAGAACACGGCGAATTCGACTGCGGCGACTTCAGCCACCCCTTTGCCCACGTGCTGCAAACCGGCAAAGCCCGTGAACTTACCCGTGCCGCCAGTTACCGCCTGGACCACGTCGGCTTCCAGGCCCTGTTCGAGGCCAGCGATCGGCCGCGCTCCCTGTGGCTCGAGCCCCTCACCGGCAATGATGGCCGAACCCTGGGAATACTTGTTCTGTGTCGAGACGAACCCGACTGGGACGGTATTACCGGCCAACCTCTGTATGGAGGCTTGCGGCAACTGCTTGTTCATCAATGGATTACCCAACTTCAGAGCCGCGATCAGGTCTGGCAACGCCGTCTGCTCAAGCGGTCACTGGATCATCTGCACGACGCCGAAAGCGTTCGCACCCGCTGCGAACAACTGGCCCGAACCCTGGTCGGCAACTCACAGGCCATGACCAGCCTTCGGGCCCAGATCGTCCGGGCCGCCGGCAGTCAGCTATCCGTCCTGGTGCAGGGTGAAACCGGATGTGGCAAGGATGTGGTCGCCCGCGGTATCCATGAATTGTCCGACCGGGCCGAGGGCCCGATGGTGGTGGTCAACTGCGCCGCCATTCCGGATACCCTTCTGGAAAGCGAACTGTTCGGGCATACCCGAGGTGCGTTTTCAGGTGCCGACCAGGACAAACAGGGGCTTCTGGCGCAGGCCAACGGCGGCACCCTGTTCCTGGATGAGATCGGCGACATGCCCATGGCTCTGCAGTCGAAGCTGCTCCGGGTGTTGGAGGGCCGTCAGTTTCGCCCGCTCGGGGCCCGCAAGGAACAGCACTCGGATTTTCGCCTGGTAGCGGCCACTCACCAGCCGCTCCAGGCTGGTATCGAAGATGGCAGCTTCCGACGGGATCTGTTTTACCGCCTGAGCCAGTTTCCGCTGAGGGTGACGCCCTTGCGGGAACGCCCCGACGACCTCGAAGCCCTGAGCCGTCATTTCATTCGGCTGTATACCGAGCGTGAGGGTAGCGGGCCCATGGGCATTTCCAGCCACGCCCTGCACCTGCTGGCCGGATACGATTTTCCGGGCAATGTCCGTGAGCTGCGTAACATCATTGAACTGGCCTGTCTGCAGACCCCGGGCGGAGATGATATCCAGCCTGAAGTTCTGAGGATGAATGACCTGTTTGAAGAGTCATCAGATGGTTGGACCAGCGCACCATGGGATGTCGGAGACAGAAATCCCGTTGATCTGCCCGCAGTGGAAGACATCCGGGATCTTAAAGCCGCAGCACAGGCCTTTGAGGCGGCAATTATTCGTGAGCGTTTGCGCCAGTATGGTGGCAACCGGGCCCAGGCGGCGGAAAGCCTCGGTCTGCCAAAGCGGACCCTTGCCCATAAGTGTCTGAAGTATCAGGTGGCAGAGTCATGAGTCACCGCAACATGCGATTAACCGGTCGAGTTGTCGGGGCATGGGCTCTGGCTTTTCTGGTCTCCCATGCCTGCGCTGGCCAGCTTGAAGATGCCCGGGCCTGTACCAGTGAGCCCCAGCGACTTGAACGGTTAGCCTGCTTTGACGACGTCTTTGGCACTCCCCTGGCGGCAGCCGTCGTGGAATTCAACGCTCCGGATGCCCGCCGATCCGAGCGATGGCGGCAGGCTTACGCCAGCCTTGATGCCAAGAATGCCGGTGCTGGCGTGCTTTACCGGGATACCGGAAAAGCCGCTGGCCAGCTGGTGACGGTTCCGGCTTTGGGGGCTCAACCTCCCAGGCCGCTGCTGGCTCTTCAGTGCCACAACAACATCACGGAACTGACGCTGATGCTGCCCAAAGCAATGGACCAGGAGCGGGTTCAACTGGGGTTTGGCCGGGAACAGACTGTCTGGCGGGTGCGGGACAACGGTTTCGTACTCAGCGGCGGCCGGGGACTGCCAGCCATTCGTACCGTGAAAGCCATGATCAACGGCACAGAAGCCCGCATCGACTCGCCCAATAGCCGCATTGACGGCCTGCTGTTTGATCTCTCGGGATACCGCCGGGCGATCGAACCGCTACGAGAGGTCTGTGGTTGGTAGATCCCGGGTGAACACAGTGATTCAGGACAGCAACATGCAGATCATTGAGCAACATCCCTACGTTGAACAGGTCGTCTCACCATTGCCCGGCGATTCCCGTGTCGGCGAGGCACTCGGAGACGATGCAACGCTCGAGTTTCTGGAAAACGAGATCATGAAGGTGGGCTCGCTGGCCCATACCGATATCGATTGGAGCAAGGTGGAAAGCGATGCCCTGACAATTCTTTCAGACCGAAGCAAGGATCTGAAAGTTTTGGGTTTTTTGCTGATCGCCCTGCAACGTGGAGGCGACGGGGAACGGTTCGCCCTGTCTCTGTACCTGCTGCACCGCGTCCTGGACGAGTGGTGGGAACAGGCCTGGCCGTATCCTGGGGATAAGGGCAAGCGGGCCCGCAAGATGATGTTCACCCAGATGCTTCAGCGCGCCGGCAAGGGTGTAGAGGCCCTGGCGTTCGATGGCAGTGTTGGCGACGGTCGGGCGTTCTGCCTTGAACTCCTGTCCAGGCTGATGGACCAGGCCGCTGATCGGGAGTTGCCTGAGGAGTCACTGCAGGATCTGAAACGGGCAGTTGAAAAACTGCCCAGGGTGAACGACGCCACGTCAGCCCCCAGACCCCGTCCATCGGCAGGGCAGCAGGCCAACCAGGATTCCGGAACGGAAACGCCTGAGCAAAAACCCGCACAGCCAAAGCCTTCTCTGGGATTGCTCACCCTGGATCCCGGTGACGAAAGGGCAACCCGACAGAGTCTTCTGAAGGTCGCGGACATGCTTACCGAGGCAGAGCCGGATCAGCCTCTGGGATACCAGCTTCGCCGTTACGCTATCTGGCAGAACATCACTACGGTGCCACCGACACGGGACGGAAAGCGGACCGATCTTGCCGCCGTAAGTGCCGATCGTGTGGCCGATTATCGGGAAGCCCTGGAAAAATCAGCAGATCTGGCGTTGTGGCAGAAAATCGAGCAGAGTCTGTCGGTCAGTCCGTTCTGGCTCGACGGCCATTGGTTAAGTGCCCGGGTAGCGACGGCCCTGGGCCACCATGCCTGTGCTGAAGCCATCCGTGTGTCTACAAAGGAGTTTGTTGAGCGCCTTGCCCAGTTGCCGGAACTCACCTTCAACAATGGCACCCCGTTCCTTTCCCGGGAGGCGGAAGAGTGGCTCTGGTCCGTGCCAGCGACCGGTGGTTCCGCCTGCGGCGCCAACGCCTGGGAGCAGACTTATGAGAAGGCCCGGGAGCTGGTCGCGCAAAAGGGACTGGCTGCCGCGATGCAACTCCTGGAAGACGGGCTGGCGGAAGCGAGAGAGCCAAGAGACCGCTTTAACTGGCGCCTTGCCAGCGCCCGATTAATGAAAGACGCGGGCCTGAAATCACTGGCCACGCAGCAGGTTCAGGATCTGCAAACGCAGGTTCGCGGGCTGGCTCTCGAGGACTGGGAGCCCGCCCTGATCAGACAGCTTGAAAAGCTGGGCTGATCCCCGGAACACACCAAGGAATCATGCAGGAATGGACACCATGTGGAGAAAAGCTTTACTCATCGGTCGCTGGCTTCTGCCATACCTAAAAAACGCAGCCCCGGTCACCCTGACACTGGGCGTTATTGCCTTGCTGGTGGCCACCTGGTGGCTGGGGCCACGTTGGCAGTTGAATGGGGAGTTTCCATTGGCGGCCTGGCAGATGCGGGCCCTCGTTACCCTGGGCGTTGTCCTTGTGGTCGCGATGGTGTGGGGCATGGTGCTGGCGCGCCGTCTGCGCAAGGTGAATGTCAAACAGTCCGAGGCGCAGAAGGAACAGGAAGATCCGATACTGCCCATGGAGCGCAAGCAGCAGCGCCTGCTGGATCGACAACTGGCAGCCCTGAAGAGCAACCTTCCGGGCCGCAAAGGCATTTACCGGCTGCCCTGGTATCTGGTGATGGGGCTAGAAGATGCCGGCAAGACCAGCCTGATTCAACGCTCCGGACAGACCTACACGCTCACCAATGTCACCCGCAACAATCGGGGCGATCGCAATGCCTTCGGTTTTGACTGGTGGATCGGCGATGACGGCGTGCTTATTGATCCGGATGGTGAACTGCTGAGCCAGAGTCAGGGTGAGGGCGCTGGCGCTGAGATCCAGCAGCGTCTTTGGAATCATTTCATTGCCTGGCTTGAGCGAAATCGCCCGCAACGTCCCCTGAATGGTGTGGTGTTGACGATCGATCTGGCCAGATTGAGCGTGGCAGATCCTGACCAGAGGCGGGATCGGGCCATCCTGTTGCGCACGCGCCTGCGGGAACTGATGGAGCAGATCGGCTCGCGCCTGCCCGTGTATGTCACCTTCACCAAGATGGACCTGCTCTACGGTTTCGGTCCGCCGGTGCGGACCCTGAGCAAGCAGGAGAAGGACCAGGCCCTCGGCTTTACCTTCAGCCTCGAAAATCAGATGGACAGTGACGATTGGCTGAGCCAATTCGTTGATCGATACACAGCCCTGGTTGAGCGGCTTACTGATCGCCTGCCGGATGTTCTGGCCAATACCCGGGATGCCGAGGAACGGGCAGCGGCCTATTCCTTCACCCGCCAGCTTGCCGGCCTGAAGCCTGTTCTGGAGCAGTTCCTGACTGACCTGCTGTCGGCAGATGTGTTTTCGACGCCAGCGATGGTGCGTGGCACCTTCTTCACGTCGGTGTTGCAGGAAGGCGTGCCGGAGGATGCCTTTGTCTCAGCCGCCGCCGCCAACTATCAAATTGCCGAGCCCATTCAGCCGGCTCAACGGTCAGGGCAGTCCGCCAATCTGTTTACCCGTGAACTGTTTCCCAAGATCATCTACCCGGAGGCCGGCCTGGCCGGTGATAACCGGCGGGTGATTCAGTCCCGGCAACGCCGGCTGGCCGTGGCCGCCGTGGTGGCTATTTGCGCCGGTGCCGGTATGACTGCCGGCTGGCAGCATTTTTTTATCAGGAATGCAGAGGCCGCTGCCGCCGTGGAAGCTCGTGTTCAGGGCTTTATTGAAAACTGGCAGCCCGTGGGTTTCGAACCGGACAACACCGGCCGGAATCTGCTCGGCCCGCTGGATGAACTCCGTGAGGCGACTCTGGCTTTTGGCGACCATCGCCGGAACTGGCCGTTGCTCAGTGATATGGGCCTATACCGTGGCCATGAGGTTGGCCCGGAAGTGGAGGAATCCTACCTCGACATGCTCGCTTACCAGTACCTGCCAGCCCTGATGTTCGGTGTGATGGCCGAGATGGGCCGGGCGCCGGACGATAGCACCGAGCGCCTGGAGCACCTGCGGGTGTTGCGGATGCTGTATGACGCCAGTGGTCGTCGGAACGATATTGTGACCCGATACATGCAGAACTACTGGCAGCAGGCGTTCCCCGGCCAGAGCGACCTGCAGCAGAGGCTCATGGGTCATTTGGACTACGCCATGGCCCATACCGATCTGGCGCGTCTCACCCAAGAGGGAGATGCGGTTGCAGTTATGACCCTGGCGCCGTTCCGCAGCAGTGTCCAATGGGCGCAGCATGAACTTGGACGGGTTGCCACACCAGACCGGGTCTACCGGGATCTGGAAATAGAAGCAGAGCAGGAGTTCCGCACTCCGTTGGAGCTGGCACGTGCAGCCGGGCCAGCATTCAGCACGGTATTCAGCCGGGTAGATGGCTATGGCGAGCCGGTCGTATCTGACGGATCGGGGGAGGAAGATCCATTGACCATCCCCGCGTTGCTGACCCGGGAGGGGCTGGAAAAATGGTTCCTGCGTAAATCCGGCTCGGTTACGGAGCTGGCCCTTGTGGACGCCTGGGTTTTGGGTCGCAGGGACAACGTTGAATTCAGCAAGGCGGATGAAGCCAGACTGCTGGCCAGTTTGCAGACCCTCTATGCCGAGCACTACGCCGAGGCCTGGCGTACTGCCTTGAGCCGCATCGATATCCAGCGGTTTGAGGACCTGAACCACGGCGTACGTATTCTGGAGAGCCTGATCAGTGGCCACGAGCCCCTGGCAAGCCTGCTCGGGCAGGTTCGCCACAACACGCGTCTTGTGCCTTCCGGCCAAGGGGAGAGTGCCGCAGCCCGGGAGCTTCTGGAGCAGTCGCCCCATTTCCGCATGCTGCAGGATATTGAACGGCAGTTTGCGGAGCTCAACCAGCTGACCCGCGACAATGGCGATCAGCCAACCGGACTTGAACAGATCATGCTGGTGGTCGGGGAGCTTCACGAGTACATACGTAACATCCAGGAAGCGCCAGACAAGGGCAAGGCTGCATTGGTCGCTGCCCGGGCCCGTATGGGCCTGCAGGGTGCGGATCCGATCTTCACGCTGCAGCGTATGGCCGATAACCAGCCCGAGCCCCTCAATCGGCTTTTGACCCGGTTGGCCACGGAAAGCTGGCGAGTGGTTCTGGACCAGGCGGTGGCGCAACTCGAGCGTGAGTGGTATCGGGAAGTGTATCAGCCCTTCCAGCAGAATCTGGCCCGCCATTATCCGTTTAATCCTGACTCCGGGCGGGATGTTGCACTGCAGGACTTTGAACGGTTCTTTGCCCCGGGCGGCGTATTGGACGCCTTCTATCAGGACAACCTGAAACTGTTCCTTGAGGATCATCCCGAACAGGTGGGCGATGCCCGAAGAGCGGGACTGGTGCGCGGTGCGGTACTGACGTCATTGGAAAATGCCGACCGAATCAGAAGGGCCTACTTTACCCGGGGTGGCTCCCTGGATGTGGAGTTCGCGCTGGAACCGCTCAACCTCTCAGCCAACAAGCGCCGCAGCGTGGTTAACGTGGTCGGCCAGTTGGTGGAATTCAGCCACGGGCCGCGCCAAAGCATTCCCCTGGTCTGGCCCAATACCCTGCGAGACTCTGTTGAGAGCCGTATTACCCTGGTGCCTGTCCAGGTGAACCGTTCACCCCGAAGCCTGTCGGAAAACGGCCCCTGGGCTCTGTTCCGACTGCTCGATAAAGCCGACATTACCGGCGTGAGCAGCAGCGCGGTGGACGTGCGGTTCCGGGTTGATGACGGGGATATGCGTTATCGCCTGCATGCGGCCAGCAATACCAACCCGTTCACACAGCAACTACTGGCGGGGTACCGCATACCTCGTAGCTTGTATTAAACTCTCGCATTAAATCAGGACTGCCCTGATGAGATCAGGACGTTTTCATCAGGGCCGGGCCTTCGCACAGGATGGTGCGAAAGCCCGGACTTTTTTCTTCTTCAGGGACCGAAGACATGCCCCAGGCAAGCGGACTGCAATTCACCGCCACCATAGGCGAATTCCCCTCTGATCACTTTTCCGTTGTTGGCTTTGCGCTGACAGAACGACTGTCCGAGCTGTTCCAGGGACGTATTGACCTGGCCAGTACCGATCCATCTGTTGTCGCCTCGAATCTGCTGGAGCAACCGGTGGACCTGGTGGTCTGGCAGGATGGGGCACCACTGCGCCGTTTTACCGGTGTAGTCAGCGAATTCGCCCGTGGAGATTCCGGCCATCGACGTACCCGCTACGAACTGGTGTTTCGGCCACCGCCCTGGCGCCTGTCGCTGATGCACAACAGCCGTATTTTCCAGAACCGGGGCACGGATGAGATTGTGCGTACCCTGCTGGAGGAGCGTGGGATCGTCGATACCGTCTTCGACCTTAAACGCGGTCCTGAGGAGCGGGAATACTGCGTCCAGCACCGGGAAAGCGATCTGGCCTTTGTCGAACGCCTGGCTGCGGAGGAAGGCTGGCACTACCGCTACCAGCATGGCGGCCTGGATGGCCAGGAGCCACCTGCACTGATTTTTGCCGATCATCATCGCGATTCGCCCAGGCTTGAGGCTGCCCCATACAACGAAAAAGCAGGAGGGAGTGCCCGAACGCCCTGTGTGTTCCGGTTTGCGTACCGGGAGCGGGTGCGCCCCACTTCGGTCGTCATGAAGGATTACACCTTCAAAAACCCGGCTTACGCCCTGATGCATGAACAAGCTGGCGACCAGATCCTCCACCGGACGGACTACCAGCACTACGACTACCCTGGCCGCTTTAAACAGGACGCCAGTGGTCAGCCGTTCACTGAAACCAGGCTGCAGGCCCTGCGCAGTGACGCCAGCACAGCCTTTGGCGAAAGCAATCGCCCGGATTTCGCACCTGGTGCCAGGGTGGCACTGACCGACCACGACAACGAAACCCTGAATCGCGATTGGCTGCTCACGGCGCTCACCCACACTGGCTCTCAACCCCAGGCCCTGGAAGAAGAGGGTGGCAGCGAACCGACACTCTACGGTAACCACTTTACCGCCATCCCCGCAGACCGAAGCTGGCGGCCGCTGTGTGAGCATAAACCCCTGATGGACGGGCCCCAGATGGCCATGGTTACCGGCCCCGAAGGCGAAGAAATCCATTGTGACCAGTACGGTCGGGTGAAAGTGCGGTTTCCCTGGGATCGCTATGGGGCCAACGATGAACACAGCAGTGCCTGGCTTCGGGTCAGCCAGGAGTGGGCCGGCGGCCAGTATGGATTCACCGCATTGCCGAGGATCGGTCATGAAGTAATCGTCTCCTTCCTGGACGGAGACCCGGACCAGCCCATCATCACCGGCCGAACCTGGCACGCCACCAACACGCCGCCGTATGCGCTGCCGGAGCATAAAACCCGCACCACCCTGAAAACCAAAACCCACAAGGGCGAGGGCAGCAACGAGCTGCGGTTTGAAGACGAAGCCGGCGAAGAGCAGATCTACGTTCACGCCCAGAAAGACCTGGCTCTGTTCACGGAAAACAACCGCACTGCAGTCATCAGGAACGATTGCCACCTGACCGTGGCAAACGAACAGAAGGTCCACATCAAAGGCAATGAACACGCCAAGGTGGAGGGTGAGAAACGGGAAAAAACGGGCAAGGACCGCAGTTTGAACGTCACCGGCACCCTTCACCTCAAGGCCGGCACCGCCTGGCTCAGTGAAGCCGGCACCGAACTGCACATCAAAGCCGGGCAGAAAACCGTTATCGAGGCGGGTGCGGAAATCACCCTCAAAGCTGGTGGCAGCTTCGTCAAGATTGATCCCAGTGGTGTGGCGATGGGTGGGGCTGCGATCAAACTTAATGCTGGGGGTTCGCCGGGTAAGGGGAGCGGGCAGGAGGTTCAGATGCCGGAGATGCCCGCCCTGATGGAGGAGAATGGGGGGGCTGTTGCGCCGGTGACCCTCCCGGAGGCACCCCAAAGACCGATGGCCAAGTCCGACCAGATACGTGCCATCAAGAATGCCGCGAATCAGGGGAAGGGAATTTGCCAGGTCTGCTCATCAGAATCACAAGGTGCGATCTGATGGGGTATCTTGCTGGACTTCCCGGTAAGGGTAAGACGTTCATTCTTATGGATGGCGCCAAAGTAAATAATTTGCCCCAGGTTATTTTTCGTGAGATCGAAACACCTCATTGTGATGCGCTCTACAGGGAAACTGAGCTTGTCGACTTATTGGAAATTTCACCGTGGCTGGTTGAATCGGGAATAGATAGCTCCCTGGCACTGAAATGCTTCGACGATTGGAAGCATCAGGGTGTTGCCATTGTATTGCGGGCTGGCTGTCACTTCGAAGAGGTCATGCAGCACTTGCGTGGATTGCTTCTGGCGAGGCTGGTCACAGAAGATGAGGTTGTTTTCCGGTTTTATGATCCTGAAATCACGCGGCACCTGTTGAAGCTGGATGCATCAGGTGAAAATGTGAGGCGATTGATGGGGCCTTGTAGCCTGTTCGCCATTCAGGATCGCCGAACTGGTGAGTGGGACTATTTTCATAATGATCAGCCCAGTATCGAGCAGCAGGCTGAGAGGTTCAGCATCCTTGAGGAACACCAGGTTGCCATGGAAAGAGCGGCCGAAAAGACAGCCCTCAGAAAGCTAGAACTTCACGTTGCAGACTACTTTCCCCATTTGCTTCAGAAAACGGATACCGATGGGCAGGATTGGGGGACGGTCTCTGCTCTAGTCGACGCGGCGAAAGCGCGGGGGCTCTGCAGTACCCGAGATATTGCGCTGTTTATCAATACGATTGGCTGGCTTGGATACCAGGCATTCGACAACAGTGAAGTACAGAAACTATGGAAAGAGCATTCCGCAGCGCCTGGCAGAGCCATAGCGCGAATTGCAGAATTAGCCGAGAAAAAGTCAACGGAGGGACTGGTTCATGGGTAGTGCTAACAGCTCAGCGTTTTTACAGGGTGCTGATGACATCGACTCAGCGGCACAGATGTGCCCGCTTCCGCTCAAAACCGTTGCGTTGTATCCGGTACGTTGGGCAATCAGCCAGGAAGAAGTTGCTCTACCCTCCAATTTCCGTGCTCCAAATGTGTCGCTGGACAAAGCGTTCTATTGCTTGCGGACACTTAAGGCCGGTTGGTTGTACTTGTACTCCGAGTTATACGGGACACTTCATGAATACCGGGTTGGCAAAGATGGTGTCATCAGTGAAGTTCAGGCAGGTGTAAATTCTGTACTCCTTCCTGATGCGGATGCCGAGAGTGCCCTGCCGTGCATTCATCATCCGGAGGCGGGAAAGGTTTTCCTGAAGTTTGTACAGCATCGATGGACCGTACGTTTACAGGAGCTCGCTAGAACAGATGCGGAAGTTCGCAGCGAATATATGCAGGCTTTCAATCTGGATGGACTGTTTGCCAGGGGCTACGGTGAAAACATTGCCGAAACAGAAACCGTCAACCAGTTTGTCGAAGAGTATCGAGCGGAGCAGTCGGAGTTCGAATGGAGCTTAACAGATTTTACCGCCGGCCTTTCTGAACAGGATTTTCAGGGGCAGAGCAAAAAAGCAACCGAGTTTTCCTATTACGTCGCGTTAGATGATGAGATTGGAATTACGTCGGAGCTTGGGCAATTGCATGCCCTCTATGTCAATTTGATTACGAATCATGCTGAAGAGAATGTTTACCCCTACTCCACAGCAAAACTGGTCGATGCACTTATCGAGCTTGAGGCCAGCAAAAAGACTAATGCAGATGATCAGGAAGATGTCCGAAATGAGTTGAAGGAACGCATTCGTTATGGGGATAAAGAAGCGTTCGTTGCTCAGTATCACAAGAAGATCGAAGAGTACGATCGAGAGCGTGGCCGCGTTTTTGAGGACTGGAAACGCTGGATTGATTCAGATCTGCTGGCCAGGAAGCTCGAGTTTAATGACATTTGCATGGCTACAGGCTTTGAGGCCGTGGAAAAAGAGTTGGCGGATATTCTGGATGGCTACGTATCGGCGGAAAAGGGGAGAGAAGACGCCAACAAATGGATGGAGACTGAAGACGGTGAGGCCGGTATCGTCGGAGATACACTAAAAGCGGTTCTGTTCCTTGTTTCTTCCATCAACAAAGTTACCGAGAAGCTGAAGGATCTTCCGGGGTTTGACTATGGCCGTCTGAAGATCGTCGATAGCATGTATGATCTGCCTGCGTTTGTGAGTGTAACCACAGCTACAGATACCTTGTTGCTAGAATTTGCGACGCCTGCAGCGCAAATGGGAGAGTGGGCAAGAAACCGACAAACAAGGCCACAGTGGAAAAAGTGGATCAAGAACGTTAGCAGGCGGTATCAGATTCAGGTTCATGAACACAGTATGTCGCTGGATAGGGCAACCGATCTGCTCTTCAAGGCTCATCAAGATGCGCTGACGGCTTCCTCTGGCATCAGCCTTTCCGGCGCGACGCTATCGCCGGTCGCCGCAGGTATGATGGAAATCGATATCCGGAATCGACTTAAAAGAAGTTTTATCGACGCATTCCACTTAACACCGGATTTCAAGGATAACCCATTTGGTTGGCTGCATACGCGCCTTGACCCAGTGGTCGAATCAATTAAGGAGAATCGGGGAAATTTCATTGGAGCAGTGACCTTCTTCCACGCTGTGAACATGGTCGCGCTGATGTCCTCTTTGAAGGAAACCCAGAAGGACGTCATTTTGGGGGACCGGTCAGCCATTGATAAGTGGCTGCCATTTGTTGACAACCTTTGGAGCTTGGCGGAGGGGGTTGTCAACTTCAGCGGGTTGCTAATTCAGTCTGAGTACATCAAGATTTTGTCAGAGCGGTTCTCAGCAACAGGATCCCGAGTTTCGGTAGCTGTAAACGGTCTCCGTGGTTTAAAGGTATTGTCTGGCTTTGCAAGGTTTATAGCGAGAGGGGCTGTAAAATTACTTCCCTTTGTCGGAACAATGCTGGCGATAGGGCTTGAGGGTAGAACTGCTTGGCGCGCTTGGCATACCGGCCATAACACCGCACTGGGCTTAGCCGTCGTTCAGGTTGGGTTGACCGCCGGCATCGGGTATCTGACCTTTTTAGCATTGGCGGGCGCTTTTGCAGGGACAGGTATTGGGGCAGGGGTTGCAGTTGTTGGTGCGGTTCTGGTGGTCCTGACAGTTGCTATAACCGCGGTCCAAATGTACGTCACCCGCTCAAGGATCGAGGATTTCCTGTCGACGTCCTTCTGGGGTGATGCTCGGACGCTCCGTTACTGGGGCGATCAAATACGGCCATCGAACGACGAACTTTTGGATACGAGTAAGTCCATCGTTTTACCCGATAAGGGCCTTGAAGTTCGGCAGTATTTTGAAGTGGAGTTAGATGCCTTCTACTACCTACTGTTTTCTCCCATTGTTCGAATAACTGAGAATATGTCTAAGCATCCGGCAATAACTCAGCAGGGTGAGTACAAAGTCTTATCGGAATACACGAGTTTCGTTGTGTATTTCCCAGGGTTTGACCCATCGTCTTCTGCCGCTTCAGTTAGATTATTTGAGGCGGAAAGAAACATACTATTTAAAGATGATTTCGAAGAAATTACGGAGTTATTCAATCGGAGAAAAGAGGAAGACTTCTCCGGAAGTGGCGCTACTAATAAGTTTACTCATTACAATCACAATAACCGGGAACAGCTTGAGTTGCTTATCGAGTACGTTAAAGATGGTCGAAACGTGACAGGGGATGACGGTCTGCGCGTCATCTTGGATGGAGATAATGTAGAGGAGCTGGGAGTTGATGAGCGACTCACCTTTGAGCTGTGATTTCCCAGAGACGGACATTGAGCAACAGCTTGAAAAACGACGATACCGTACTTATGGTCAGCGTCTTGCCAGCCCACCGGCTTTGAAAGTGACGGGAGTGTCTGATTCTGCAGAAGATATGGGGCACGGTGTCGCCCATATCAGTGGGCGATTCATTGACATTCGAACAGCCTTTCTAACTCTTCGAATAGGACTCCTCCCCATCATAAATTTGTTCATGGTGTTTGTACTTTTTGTTGCGTGGATTATTGACCAGTTTTACACCGGAGTATTTGCAGCGTCTGCTGTACTATTTTTTCCGTTGTGGGCTGGATTTATTCTTTACGAAGCGTTTTTTCCATTTACTTTGCCAGTACGAATAGATCGGAAAGAGGGATTTGTATACGTTGGGCACAGGGGAACATTCTATCGTATACCGTGGAGCGAACTGGAAGTTACCTTTTCTTATAATTTACAGTATTTCGGTTCTGGGGTGATGTGGGACAGACAATATTATTCCCATATTTTTCTTAGAGATAAGCATTATTTTTGTGGGAAAACTCCGAAGAGTTCCCTGCAGCGAAAGAGAATATCTTCTTACTTTAAAGAAGATCACTTGTATAGGAAGTGGAACTTTATTGTTAGATACTATCACGAAGGGCCTTTGGAAGAGGATTTCGTGAACCTTGAAACGGGCAACTACGAGTCGTATGTGCAAGGTATGCACGGGAAGTCAGTGGCAGCATCAGCAGCCGATTATCTCAGTCTAGTGCTCTTCATGCCGACCATGGTTTGGGCGAGATTTTCTCCTTTTAAGTATAAATGGCCGAAGGAAATTGAAGCCATTTTCGGTAAAGCCAACTACTACTAGCCTTTGAAAAGGAATTCTCAGTGTCTGTAAAAATCGCTCTAACGCTCCTCTGCCTTCTCCCCCTCTCCGCAAACGCCGGCGTCTACAAATGGGTCGATGCCAACGGCCAGACCCATTTCGGCGACCGTCCACCGGCCAAGGCTGCATCAAGTGAAGTTACGGTGAAAGCCTCCCCGGCCAGCGTGGATGCGGGTGCCCGGGAGCGGCATCAGAAGATGACCGAGTTTCTGGAGCAGCAGCAGGAAGAGCGTGAGGCCCGGCAGGCCGCTGGTGCCAAGGCAGAAGAGAAAGCGGAGAAGCAGGCCGAGCTGTGTAGAAAACTCCGGGCGCGCCTCAAGCATTTGGCCAGCGTCTCCACCTTTTACAACATCAACGATCAGGGCGAGCGGGTCTATGTGAATGAGGCCGAGAACACCCGCATTCGTGAGGATTTCAGAAAGAAGGTGAGAAGCACTTGCGGAAACGAATAACGCGGCGCTGATGATCGGGGCCGGAAAGGAAAGTCTGGCCTCTGCGGAAAAGGTAACTGAGTGCAAAGGAATTGCCATGCTGTTTCGATTGTTCAGCGCCGCGCTGCCGGTGCTGATTTTTCTTCTGTTTTGCCCCATTGCGGTAGCGAAACCGCCCGAGCTGACACTCGCCAACGTGTATCAAAAAGGCATGTCGATGGACGGCTACTGGGTCAGCGAAAAGCTCGACGGGGTGCGCGCATACTGGACCGGCGAACGTTTTCTCTCCCGTGGCGGTCATGAGTACCGCGCGCCCACTTGGTTCACCGAAGGGTTTCCGGATCACCCTCTGGACGGCGAGCTCTGGATGGGGCGTGGCCGTTTTGCCGAGTTGTCGGGGGCGGTGCGTCAGGAAGTGCCAGATGACGACGATTGGCAGCGGATTCGGTTCATGGTGTTTGATCTTCCGGATAAGGAGGCAACCTTCGATCAACGCCTGACACGGCTACGTGTATTAATTGAGGAGGTTGGATCACCGTACATGGCGCTGGTCGATCAACAACGGGCAAGCACCCATGAGAAGCTGATGCAGCGGCTGGATGAGGCGGTCGACGGCGGAGCAGAGGGGTTAATGCTGAGGCTGGGGGGCAGTCGTTACCGCAGCGGGCGCTCGAACGATCTGCTGAAAGTGAAACAGTATCAGGATGCCGAAGCATTAGTGGTCCGTCACCTACCGGGCCAGGGCAAATTCGAGGGGCTGATGGGGTCACTGCTGGTGGAACTGGAAGATGGCAGGCAATTCCGGATCGGTTCGGGGTTTACCGATGGAGAGAGAGCCTCGCCTCCTGACCCCGGAACCACGATCACGTTCAAGTACTATGGCCTCACAGCCACCGGTTTGCCTCGCTTTGCCAGCTTTCTTCGTATACGGAACGATGAACCTGTGCGGTAATTGGGTGTGCAGGCGTTCGGCCGCTTGACGGGGATCAAGACCGACCACACCAGCGAGCCATACACTGGGATCAGTGAATTCAATCTCATCCCCCACAGTCATGGAGACTGCGCGAATGTCCCTGGAAAAGCACGATCTGATTCACGAACTGCCGGAATACAAAGAGGCCATCCACCTTCTGAAAACCAACAGCGCTCACTTCGCCAAGCTGTTTGATGAATATCATGAGCTGGATCATGAGGTGCATCGCATCGAAACGGGCGCTGAGAACACGTCCGACGACTATCTGGAAACGCTCAAGAAGAAACGGCTGAACCACAAGGATCAGTTGTTCGCAATGATACGTGAATACGAGGCCTCAACGGCCAGCTGAGTATCACGCCGACTTCACGGAAACGTCTTACCGTCGTAACCCTCCTTGTGAACACTGGTGATGCAGTATCATTCATTTCACAAGGAGCTGGTTATGAAGTTACGCACGATACTCGGGCTGTCGCTCTGCTCGGCCGCCCTCTCTGTGGCGCAGGCCGCGCCGGGTAAGTCCCATCCTGAATCCTGGGTGCCGCCCGGTCTGGACGACTGGAAAGATGTGCCTGCCCAATCCTGGCATAAGCGCGCGGCTGACAAGCAGCCGATCCACCAGGGGCCTCGGCCGTTCTGGCTGGTCGATAACATGGATGAGGGCCCCTTGAAGGAGCGCCTGCAGTCCTGCAATACCCGCCATCTCAAGCGCTCGGATTTTTCTATCGGCCACCGTGGCGCCCCTCTGCAGTTTCCCGAGCACACCAAGGAGTCTTACGTTGCCGCAGCGCAGATGGGCGCAGGCATTGTGGAGTGTGATGTGGCATTCACCAAGGACCGTGAACTGGTTTGCCGGCACGCCCAGAACGACCTGCACACCACAACGAACATCGTCGCGGTCCCGGAGTTGAACGCCAAGTGCACCCAGCCGTTTGTACCGGCCGATCCGGCATCGGGCACACCGGCCCGTGCCGAGTGCCGAACCAGTGATATTACCCTCGCAGAGTTCAAGTCCCTGAAGGGCAAGATGGACGCCTACAACCCCATGGCAACCACGCCGGAGGAGTATCTGGCTGGCACGGCTGACTGGCGTACAGACCTTTATGCCAGCCGTGGCACGTTGATGACCCATAAAGAGAGCATCGAGCTTTTCAAGGCACTGGGCGTCAAGTTCACCCCGGAGCTGAAAACCCCGGTGGTGGATATGCCGTTTGAGGGTGACTATAGCCAGCAGGACTATGCCCGCCAGATGATCCAGGATTACATCGATGCGGGCGTCAGGCCGAGGGATGTATGGCCCCAGTCATTCAATCTGGACGATGTGCTGTTCTGGGTAGACGAGACACCCCGCTTTGGCCGGCAGGCGGTGTTCCTCGATCAGTCGGCCCCTACGCCGGAAAACACCTCGCTAGCCTACATGGAAAGCCTGAAGGCACAAGGCGTGAATATCCTGGCTCCGGCCCTCTGGAAGATGCTGACGCTTGATAGCTATGGTGCGATTGTTCCGTCAGAGTACGCCGAAAATGCCCGTACCGCGGGTCTGGACCTGATCGCCTGGACGGTTGAGCGCAGCGGCCCACTGGAAAACGGCGGTGGCTGGTATTACCAGACAGTGACTGATGCCATTAACAACGACGGCGATATGCTGACCGTGATTGATGTTCTGGCCCGTGAGGTGGGGGTGATTGGTATTTTCTCGGACTGGCCAGCAACCACTACTTTCTATGCCACCTGCATGGGGCTGGACCAACGTCGCTGATCCGAACAGGTGCTCCCTTTGGGAGCGCCTGTCTTGAAGAATTAAGGGAATATGAATGAATCGTAGTTGGGTTTTAACCCAAATCTGAGGGAATCCTCTGTAGGGTGAGTTCAGGAAATTGGAAGGCAACTTTCGATTCCCATGGAATGAAAGGACATTTGAACTCATCAGGAGGAACGCCCTATGAATTCCGCAATCCGTTTTACCACTGCCGCACTGTTCACAGCGTCTTTCGCCGCCGCGCCCGCCGTTCTGGCTCAGGGCAGCGTGGAGCGGGACCGGTCGGGTCCTTATGTTAGTGGCAGCTACGGCGGCTACAAATCACACGGCGGCGAGTTCGAGGATGAAAACGATCTGCTTGGCGCCGCTGTTGGCTACCAGTTCAGTCCGTTTTTTGCCCTGGAGGCGGAGTACATCGATTTCGGCAACTTTGGCGAGGACGAGGTTGAAGGCAAGTTGAAAGGCTTTGGTCTGGGCGCTGTTGGCCGACTGCCCCTTACGGACAGCTTCGGCGTGTATGGCAAGGCGGGGGCGTTTGCGTCCGCTTTCGATGTTGATGCATTCAACGAAAGTGAGACCTACGATGAGGTATCGCCTTTCGTGGGTGCCGGTGTGGATTTCCGGGTGACACCTCATTTGACGGCATTCGCGGAATACAATCGCTACAACGTCGACATTGATAAAGAAGATTTCAACGGCCAGGTTACCAACAGCGGGCCGGAGTTTGATACCGGTCGGGTCGGTCTGAAGTATCAGTTCTGATGAGTGCAAGGCGCAGCAACATGCTGCGCCTTTTCACAACTATTGAACGTTTTCCAGTTCACCAAACCGGTCGGCGAACAGTGCCGAAGACAGGTAACGCTCCGCCGTATCCGGCAGCACCACCACAATATTCTTACCCTGGTACTCCGGCTGCTTGCTGATTCGAACTGCAGCCACCACCGCCGCGCCGCAGGAAATGCCGCAGAGAATGCCCTCTTCCTGCATCAGTCGATGGGCCATGTCCATGGCGTCTTCATTGGTGACAGTCTCCACCTGATCGACCATTTCCAGGTCCAGGTTCTTGGGTACGAAGCCAGCCCCGATGCCCTGAATCTTGTGAGGGGATGGTTTGGGGTCCTCACCGTTCATCACCTGCGTAATCACGGGCGAGTCGGCGGGTTCGACGGCAATGGTGGCAATTTTCTTGCCCTTGGTGCCTTTGATGTAGCGGGAAACACCGGTCAGTGTGCCGCCAGTGCCAACCCCGGCCACAAAGACATCGACCTCACCATCCGTGTCGTTCCAGATTTCCGGGCCGGTGGTGTCCTCGTGAATTCGGGGATTGGCCGGGTTCTGGAACTGCTGAGGCAGAAAATGATTGTCTGGATCGCTGGCAAAGATTTCTTCAGCCTTGGCGATGGCGCCCGGCATACCTTTGGCTGGTTCGGTCAGTACCAGCTCTGCACCGAGTGCTTTGAGCACCTTGCGACGCTCCAGGCTCATGGAAGCGGGCATGGTCAGGATCAGTTTATAGCCCCTGGCGGCTGCCACATAGGCCAGGGCGATGCCCGTGTTCCCACTGGTGGGCTCCACGATGGTCATACCGGGTTTCAGGGTGCCGCGTTTTTCGGCGTCCCAGATCATGGCTGAGCCAATCCGGCATTTGACCGAATAGGCCGGGTTGCGGCCCTCGATCTTGGCCCAGATGGTGGCGCCATCGTTGACGCGGTTCAGTCTGACCAACGGGGTGTTGCCGATGGACAGGGAGTTGTCCTCGTAAATGCGTGCCATGGTGTTCTCCTTGTAGCTTTGTTTTTATTCTAGTCTAGCACCACTCAGGAGCCCACCGAACGAGCTTCGAGGCGGTTGCGGCCATTCTGTTTGGCCTGATAGAGCGCCTGGTCAGCCTGCCGCAGAAATTCCGCTGGCGAGTCGTCGGGTCCGGGAATGCCCGTGGCGAGGCCAATGCTGATGGTCAGGTTGACTTCGTGTTCGCCGCACACCGAGCAGCTTTTCTGTACGGCCTTGCGGAAAGTCTCGAGGCGATTCCTGATCTCGTTCCTGTCTTCGTAGCTGGCAAAAATAACAAACTCTTCACCACCGAAGCGGGAGAGCCTGTCGGTTTCCCGGCGGAAGTGTTCACGCATCAGGCCAGCCAGTGTTTGCAGGCAGACATCCCCCGCCTCGTGGCCGTAATTATCGTTGATCATCTTGAAATGGTCGGCGTCCACCATCGCGACAGCAAAGCCCGAACCGTGGCGCTGGCACCATTGGAAACTCTTGCGGAATTCCTGGTCGAAATAGCTTCGGTTGCCCAGCTTGGTCAAGTCGTCGGTAACGCTCAGCCGGGCGAGGGTTTCGTTGGCGTGGGACAGATCCCTGTTTAGCCGACCGAGTTTTCGGTTCCAGAAGACAAGAAGGCCAGCTATGAGTATCGCGGCGATGGATAAACGCCAGATCAGCGTGTAGTCCACGGATTCCTCAATCTGAATATTGCGCCATTGCCGTTCGAGATTTTTCCGCTCTTCAGAAGTCAGGCTGGATACCAGCTTTTGCATGATGCCAAAAACCACGGGCTCCTCTTTGCGAGTAGCTACCGACAGTGACCAGTCTGCCGGAATACGGCCGATGACTTTCAAGTCGGCAAGCCCGAGTTCCTGCATGTAATAGCTGGCGGTTGCCAGTGTTGTAATGTACCCATCCAACTCGTTGCTCTGTAATTTACGCAGACCTGCCTGCTCGTTGGCGACTTCAACCAGGTTCATTGAGGGGTAGCGGCTTCGCAGAAGTTCTTCAAAGGCGTAACCCTCAACAATGCCGATTCGCTGGCCTCGCAGATCGCCAACACGTTCGATAAACGGAGCCTCAATCCGGCCAAGGACAACCGTGGGCACCTCAAGGTAGGGGTCGGTAAAGTTCAGGTAATCCAGCCGCTCTGGCGTTTGCATCGCCATCGTGAAGATATCGCACTCGCCCCTCTTCATGCTGAGAATGGATTCTGTCCAGGTGTCGGTGCGAACCAGTTCGAATTGAATGGGCGTCCGTTTTGAAAACAAGCGGACTACTTCCGCCGATAACCCGGCATGCTTACCCTCTGCATCAAGGCCTTCAAGTGGAAACCAATCCGGATCGATGCAGGTGTTGATCTGGTGGTTGTGGGACTCGAGCCAGGCCAGCTCTGCAGCATTCAGGGCCACTTCTCCCGTTGCCTGCACTTCCAGGTCGACACTGGCACCCAGCCAGCGGGTTTCAATGGCGTGCATCTCTTCCGGGGTGATTGCTGACAATGCCTGATTCAGGATGTCCACCAACGGTGCCAGACCAGGTCTGACACCGAACCTCAGATCCTCCCCGCTCTGGCCGTCGATGATTAGCTCCCCGGCGATTCTCACGCCTGTTATGCCCATCTCACGCACCCAGAAGTTGCCGTTGGGCAGGGCCGCGAGCACCACATCCACCTCATCTCTCGCAAGTGCCTGGAACATGGTGTCCTGGGTGGTAAAGATCCTCGCATTCTCACCGAGTGCATTGCGCACCGGTTCTTCGTAGTAGATGCCAGAGCCCAGAGCCACGCGCTGGCTCTTCAGGTCTTCAAGGCTGTTGATTCTCAGGGCAGGGTCCCGGGTAAACGCCACGTTGGGAATCGTATGGTAGGGCTGGGTAAATCGGGTAAATGCCTCGCGCTCGGGTCGGTATGACATGTTGGCCAATACATCGATTTCCCCGTCTCTGAACAGCGGGAGCAGTTCGATCCATTGGCCTTCCACAGGGATGATCTGCAACCCGGTCAGGTCTGATATTCGGCCGAGCACATCAACGCTCAACCCGTGAATCCGGGTTGCGCTCTCGAAGCTGTAGGGCGCGTAGTCCCGCATCAGGCCAACGCGAACGGGGCCGGTCTCGGCGATAAACTCGCGTTGCCTTGGCGTCAGGGTAAAGCTGACGCCGTTGGAAAGGTTATTACCGCCCAGTTCCTGCCAACGGTTGAGCAGCTCGTTGATGCGCTCGACTGGAATCTGCCCCAGGCCCTCAGTGATTCTCTGGTAAAGGCCCTCATTGGATTTGAGTACGCCAATGCGAAAATCCTCGGTTGCCAGATCTCCAAGGGGGGCGGTCCCAGCGATTTCAAGAAAACCAAAGCCGGCCTGGTTGGCATAATATTGAAGGGTCAGTCTTGGGCCGATAATGACATCAACCCAGCCAAACGCGAGGGCACGAATCATGCTGTGAACAGAATCGTAGCTGGTAATGGACAGCCCGTGTTCCTCAAGAGCGTCACGGTAATAGACATCGCGTACGACGCCTACACGCCTGTTTTCGAGGTCCGCCAGCGAGCTTATCTGCCCCATCGGCTCCTGGCTGTTATGCATCAGATAGGTCTGGCGCAGATGATAGGGCTCGGTGAACAGGATTTTTTCCGAGCGTTCGGCACTGAAAGAAATGCCATCAATAACATCCAGCTCACTGCGTAGAAACGCATCGTAGATTTCCGGCCAGCTGCCGGCCCGGAACCGGAAGTTCAGGCCCGACTGTCGGGCCACCTCCCTGAGAACATCCACAGAAAAGCCGGAGGCGCCGGGGCCATCATCGAACGAGTAGGGTTTGTTGTCGCCAACGATACCGACGGTAATGGTCTCGTCGGGCTGCTCGGAAAACGCCAATGGGGCTGTCAGCAAAAGATAAAAGCCCCAGAGAAATGCAGCGGCCACCCTCCAGCATCCGCTATTTTTGTGAGTCGCGCGAGTTTTCATCGGCAGGCCGGCGTTCCTTTACAGCTTCTTTTTTAGTGTAGCTGTAAGCGGCCCGATTGAACATTACTCAGGCGCTGACCGAGCGACCGGTGTAATCGGAGAAGTCGGGCTTTTTCGGCTGGTGCTGGTCGTCGGTCATGTAGGCTGAGGTCAGAATGAATTCGGCCGTTGCCCGGTTGCAGGCCACCGGGATGTTCCACAGCGCGGCAATCCGCAGCAGGGCCTTGATATCCGGGTCGTGGGGTTGGGGTTCGAGTGGATCCCAGAAGAACACCAGCAGGTCGATTTCGCCCTCGGCAATTTTTGCGCCGATTTGCTGGTCGCCGCCCAGGGGTCCACTGAGCAGGCAATGGATGTCATCCCGCTCCAGGTTGTCCCGTAGCAGCCGTCCGGTGGTGCCGGTGGCGTAGAGTTTTAGTGGGGCAAAGCGGGTGCGGTTTTCGGCAACCCAGTCCACCAGTTCCTTTTTCTTGTTGTCGTGTGCCACCAAAGCGACGGATTTTACGGCCATTTGGGGTAAAGTCTCCTGTTATCAAGGTTTTTTCAGGGTCAGTGTTTCACAGCCTGACCCGCGACGGAATAGGAAAGAGGTTTATGTCTGCGACTGCACCCTTTGACTGGCAATCCACTCCGGCGGCGGTCTGGCGTCGCCATCGTTCAGGGCTTCGTGCCATCCGCCGACTCGATCCGGTGCAATGGCAGGACCTGAAGGGTATCGACCGGCAACAACAAGCCCTGGCCCGCAATACCGAGCGCTTTCTTGCTGGTGAGCCCTCCAACAACGCCTTACTCTGGGGCTCCCGGGGCACGGGTAAGTCGTCCCTGATCAAGGCGTTGCTGAATCGCTACAAGGAGCGCGGGCTGCGCATGATTGAGGTGGACAAGGACGATCTGGTCAATCTGCCAGAGATTGTTGACGACATTTGCGATCTGCCGTTCCGGTTCGTGATCTTCTGTGATGACCTGTCGTTCGATGTCGGGGAATCCAGCTACAAGGCCCTGAAAAGTGTGCTGGAGGGTTCCCTGGAACTGCCGCCGGAGAACGTGCGGGTTTATGCCACCTCCAACCGCCGACACCTGATGCCGGAGTTCATGTCTGACAACCTCAAGAGCGAGATGCGGGACGGGGAGCTGCACCCGGCGGAGGCCATCGAAGAGCAGGTCTCGCTGGCGGACCGCTTCGGTCTGCAGCTATCATTCTATGCCTTCTCGCAGGACGTCTTCCTACAGGCCGTGGATGCACTTTTCCCGCAATTTGATGACCGTGAAGGCCTGCACCGGGAGGCCATTCGCTTCGCCACCGCCAAGGGCGTGCGCAACGGCCGAACGGCTCAACAGTTCTACCGGCAGTTTGCCGGCGAACGGGAGCTGGGCAAACTGAAGTAGCTACTGCCGTTTTGCCATCTTGATGAAGTGGTGGTGGACCACACGAACCCCGAGAAACACCAGGGTCATCACCACCGGAATGGCGATGCCGAGAACCAAGGTTTTGTTGAAGGCCACGCCAGCTTCATAAACCGAATCCAGCCCGAATTTGAGCAGGCCAATCAGGTAATAGGTGATGGCCACCACGGAGAAACCTTCCACCGTGTGCTGCATCATCAGCTGAATTTTGGAGCGCCGGTCCATGGAGCTGAGCAGTTGCTGGTTCTGGCTCTGGATGGCCAGTTCCACCCGGGTGCGCATCATGTCTGACGCCCGGTCGATCCGGCGTGACAGATCTTCCAGCCGCTCACTGACCGCCTCGCAGGTTTTCACCGCCGGTGTCAGCCGGCGGGTCATGAATTCGGTCAGGGTCAGGTGGCCTGAAAGTTCGTCTTCCCGCAGTTCCTCCAGGCGGGTCAGGACCAGTTGATGGTAAGCTCTGGTGGCGGAAAACCGGAACGTAGAGTGGGCCCGGAAGGCCTCGATACGGGCCGCGATGTTGGTCAGCTGGGCCAGGAGCTTTTCTTCATCCACCGTTTCGTTTTCGGCCAGTGATCGGGTAATCACTGCCAGTTTCTCGTCCATATCGTTCAGGGAGGGCGTGATTTCCCGGGCAACCGGTAGCGCCAGCAGTGACATCAGGCGGTAAGTTTCAATTTCCATCAGGCGCTGGGTCAGGCGTCCCAGCTGGCTGTCTGACATGTGGTGGTTCATCACCATAAAGCGGCCAAAACCGTCACTATGCAGCCGAAAGGTGCCCCACACGCGGGCGGCGCCTTCCTGGGGGCTGGAGCCGACCAGTCGCATGCCTTCGAAGTGCTTGCGGACATAATCCAGGTCGCCTTCGGTGCCATCAGCGGCGGGCCGGACTTCCAGATGGAAGGCAGCAATCACTGTGCCGGTCAGCTGTTCCAGCCAACCTGCCGGCAGCGACGTAATACCCGTCTCGGTAAATGGTGCTTCATCGCCCGCGTCCAGATTGATGAAGGTGTAAGACGCAAACTCCATGTGCATCTCGCGCCGAACCCGCAAAGAACCAAAGGTGTGCTCGAAGCAGCCCACTTCTTTTTCGGGCACCGGGTGCCCCATCAGCCGATGGAGCTCCTGCAGATGCCGGAATTGCTGTTCCCGCTGCTCGGGCGTGGTCAACACCGCCATCTGGGTGACCCGCGCCGGTGTCGGCAACACCTGGAACGGTCGTGAATGGAGCTCGTTGTAGAGATCGTTCCGAAGCGGGTGGATATCAAGGGAGTCCAGGCGTGCGCTCACGGCGGGCAGTTCCTGTTTTCAAGAATGGATGGCAGGGATAATAACCCGGAAGCTCACGCCGTCAATGCCACCTTGGGTGCGGTTGCGGGCTTCCACCCGGGCACCATGGTAGTCGGCAATCAGGCTGACGATCAGCAAACCCTGCCCCAGGTGGCCCTGTTCCTGGCCGTCCCGCATCGAGACAAACGGGCTGAAAATGTCCGTTGTGGTGTCTTCTGGCAGCGCCGAGCCCTGGTTGAAAACGGATAGGCACAGGCCTTCTGAACTTGAGTCCAGGGCTATCTCGATCAGGCCTTCCTGTGGTGTGAAATCACGGGCGTTGTCCACCAGTTTGTCGAGAAGCTGCACCATGAGCTCCGGAGAGCCGGTGATCATGCAGCCCGCATCGGGCCCCGAATAGCGAATCTGATGGCTGGGATCAAGTGCCTGGTAGGCGGCCGTGGCTTCGGCGGCCACTGCGGCCAGATCAAACTGTTCTTTATCCGCATGGTCCAGGCTCTGCTCAAGCCGCGCGGCTTCGCTCATGCCGTGGAGTATCTGCCGAAGGCGCTCGGTGGCTGAGGCGGCCCGTTCAATGTACTTCCTGCGTTCTTCTTCCGAGTCGCTGTGGTTCAGGTTTTCCAGCGAGGAACGAACCACCGCGACAGGGGTTTTCAGCTCATGGGACAGTCGCCTCGAGAAGCTCTCCAGGTAGCGGTTGTAGCCGTGGAGCCGGTCCACCATCAGGCTGAAGTGCCGCTGCAGTTGGCCCAGTTCATCGTTGCTTCGGGCATCCGGCACACGACCGGTAATCCGGCCATCTTCGTCAATGCTGGCGCTGACAGCGCGCTGCAGGCGAGTAATTCGCCATGACAGCCAGCTGGCGTAGCCGAGCAGAACCAGCGTTAGAGCAACAATGATCAGTGTGCTACGGGCGATGACCGAGCCCAGGGCAGAGCCGGAAAGAGTCAGGAGCTGGTCCAGTGACTGTTCAAGGATCAGCGTGCGACCACCGAAAACCTCCCGCGTGGTTAGCAGCCAGACGCTGTCATCCTCGTGTCGAACGAGGCCTTCCTCCGGGAGAGCCTCGATAGCCACACGGTTTGTGCCGGTTTCGATGGCGGTGGGCTCCGGCTGGTAGAGGCGCACCAGGCCCCGGAGTGCGTTGAGACTGATCTGCTCGACCACCTGCAACGGGCTCAGGCTGTCGAAATCCGGCGCTTGCGACGCAGTGTCCGAATGCTGCCGTGCGATCACCCAGCCTGCCGGTTCAACCAGGCGCACCCGCTGGCCCTGGTTCAACTGCGGTTCCAGTTGGCGCTCAAGGGCCAGATTGCGACCGACCAGAACCGGCAGCGGATCGACCGGCGTAGAAACGCCGGCTTCCTGGTCATTGCCCCACAATGCCGCAAAACCCAGGTGGCTGCGGTTTGCAGGCATGGGTAACTTCAGCTCCAGTTGCCAGCCGCTGCCGGTTTGTTGCATGAATCCGGAAATACGGTAGTCTGGCTGTTGGCTGGCTTCTTCCAGACCATACAGCTGACCCGGAGCCGGCGTGCGCAGCAGCCAGGATGTCCGTTGCGCACCGGGAGTCAGGTTGCCTGGAGCTGGCTCCAGCCACAGCCTGAGACGATCATGGGCCTGGTCTGGGCTGCCCGGGTTGAAGAACACCGGTTGTCGCTGGTTAACGCGGATCAGCAGGAACAGGTGCCGCCGGTCGGTCATGGCCTGCCATTGAAGAGAGTGCTCTCCGGTTTGGCTGCGGGTTTGGCCTTGCCAGTTTCTGTCCTGATTTTCTTCGTCAAAGCCCGGCCAGTCAGCACCATAACCATCCAGATTCAGGCTACCCGTTAGCGGCTCAACATAGATGGCTGGCTCCTCGGGTGTGATGACGGTTGCACCAATGATTTGATCGCCGGCGGTTTCCGCCAGCCTCCCGGCCTGGGCCTGCAATTGCAGCCGGGCCTGCTGTCGGAGCGCGTCGTCCAATTCCAGAACGAACTGCAGACCTGCCCAGGGGATCAGCAGCATCAGCAGGCTGGCGACGAACAGCTGTCGTTTGAGACTCAAGGTTCAGACCTCACGGGCATTCCAGCGATAACCCATGCCGTAGGCGGTCTGGATGCCATCGAAGGTCTCATCCAGTTGCAGGAACTTGCGGCGGATACGTTTGATGTGAGAGGTGACGGTATTGTCGTCCAGTACCGTGCTGGCGGCTTCCATCAACTGCTCGCGACTGCGGACATGGCCCGGGTGCTGCACCAGGGAGTGCAGCATCCAGAATTCGGTGACGGTCAAATCGATGGGCGTCTCATTCCAGGCGACGGTCATGCGATCCACGTTGAGCGTGAGTTTGCCTCGCTGGAGTACTTCATCCGGCTTCTGCAGGGCTTCGGCCCAGGCATCGGCACGTCTGAGAAGGGCGGTCACCCGTGCCAGCAGGTGGTCCAGGCTCATGTCTTTGGTGACATAGTCGTCGGCGCCAAGACGCAGGCCGTGGACAGAGTCGATGTCGCTGTCCCTGGCAGTGAGGAAGATGATGGGCAGGGTCTGGGACAGTGACCGCAGATCCTGGCACAGGGCGAACCCACCTTCCGGTTCATCGCCCAGACCGACGTCGATAATCGCCAGATCGGGCAATGACTGACGTAGAACCTGCCACGCAGACGATCGGTCGCCGTGGGCGCTTACACGGTAGCCACGGCGCTCGAACGCGGCGCGGTAGTTGTCGCGGATGGCGGGTTCGTCTTCGATCAGTACAACGTGTTTTTTCATGGTGGCGGCTGCTTCCCGTTGCCGATGTGTGCCTATTTAAACACGGCAGAGGGTGATAACAAGTTCGAAGGGCATTGTTGCCACAATTCATCATTTTTTGAGGGCGGTTTGTCGCAATCTGCCATGGGAGTTCCTTTCCGGATTGCTGGAATGGCGGTGTTTCGCACAGTCATGCAGTCACAAGGATTCTCTCATGATGCTCACTTATTTACGGCTTTACTCCCCTGTTTTAGACAGGAGTTCGACGCCCGGCAGCTCCGCGGTGGCCTCCAAAACACGCTGTGAATACGTCCCTTTACGCTCGGCTCCGCCATCCATGGCTCCGCACGGTTTTGGAAACCACCGCGGAGCTGCCTCGGATTTTGCTGGCTCTCGACGACTACGATTTAAGCGACTCGGTGAGGGCATTAGCCTCTGGCTGGCAGTTTTGCTGATGCTTTTTGTTCATCCACTGTATGCAGAGGCGAACGAGGCAGACAATGTCGGCGAGCTGCACTTTGTTGATGGTCAGGGGCAGTGGCAGGAACCGGCGCTGGTGCTGGACAATGAATTCGACATACAAGTTAGCGGGCTGATTGCCGACAGCCGGTTGCTTCGCAGTTTCCGCAATACCAGCAACCAGTGGCGGGAAGGCGTGTTCGTGTTCCCGTTGCCGGAGAAGGCCAGCGTCTACGGCCTGACCATGAAAGTGGGGGAGCGGACCATCGAGGGCAAGGTGCAGCCGAAGGAAACGGCGCGTAAGACCTATGAGAAGGCAAAACAGGCCGGGCAGCATGCGGCGAATGTGGAGCAGCAGCGTCCGAACCTGTTTACCGCCCGGGTAGCCAATATCCCGCCGGGGGAGACGGTATCGGTGGAGCTGAAATACCAGCAGCCGGTGCAGTATCAGGCTGGGGTGTTCGAACTCACGGTTCCCACCACGCTGACGCCCCGATACATGCCGGGACGGCCGGTCAGCAAGGCACCGGATCAGTGGCAAGGTGGGTGGGCGCTGCCCACGACCGAGGTGCCGGATGCCAGTGCGATCAGCCCGTTTACCGTTAACCCGACCGATGTGGCGACAGACAGCCATCGTGCCTCCATTGAACTGGTGATTGATTCCGGGCTGCCGCTGGAGAGCGTTTCCAGTCCGTCGCACCGTCTCGCTAGCCGCCAGGATGGCCAGACCTTCAGTGTTAGTCCCGAGGGTGGCGAAATCCTGATGAACCGCGATTTTGTGGTGCGGTGGCGCCCGGTTGCCGGGCTGGAACCCTCCGCAGCGGTCTTTCATCAGTCCTGGCAGGGGGAGGACTATTTGATGGCCATGCTGGTGCCGGGTGATAACGGTTCAATGGTGCTGCCGCGGGATCTGGTGTTTGTAATCGACACCTCCGGTTCCATGGCGGGGGAGTCGATCCGACAGGCCCGAAGTGCGCTTCAGGCGGGGCTGGACACACTGACACCACGGGACCGTTTCAACGTGATCCAGTTCAACAGCCAGACGCACTCCCTGTTCATGCAGCCGGAAGTGGCCACCGGCAATAATCTTGCCCGAGCCCGTCAGTACGTGGATCGCCTTCGGGCTGATGGCGGAACGGAAATGGCGTCGGCCCTGTCCAGGGCGTTGGACAGTGGGGTGGAGACTGAAGCGGGAGCGCGCGTGCGTCAGGTGATTTTCATCACCGATGGCGCAGTGGGCAATGAGGCTGCGCTGTTTCGGCAGATTCGCGAGCAGCTGGGCAGCCAGCGGTTGTTTACCGTGGCTATTGGCTCTGCGCCCAACCGGCATTTCATGCGTGAGGCAGCCCGCTGGGGCCGGGGGACCTATACGGCGATCCAGTCGCCTTCCGATGTAGACGGACCTCTGCAGGCCCTGTTTTCAGCCATGGAATCGCCGGTTCTGACGGATATCCGGGTCAATTGGCCCGGCCAGGAAACCGGCAGGGAGGCCTTCCCTGCACGCCCGGGGGATCTGTTCCAGGGCGAACCCCTGATTCATGTGGTCCGAGGCGTCCCGGCAATGGGGGAATTGAAGGTGTCGGGGCGCCTGCCAGGTGGCCAGGACTGGAACAGGACACTGGATCTGCAACAGGCTGCCTCCGCAACCGGGCTTCATCGGCATTGGGCCAGAGAGAAGATCGACAGTCTGGAGGATGAGGCGAAGGTGGCGGGCCGGGAGCCAGACAGGGCCGGTATTACCGGGCTGGCGGTCAAGCACGGACTGATGTCTGCCTACACCAGTTTTGTCGCCGTGGATTCCACGCCTGCCCGCAGCACAGAAACGCCGATGGTCTCGGATAATCTGCCCACCCTCCTGCCAGCAGGTAGCCAGGCCGGCATGCTGCGCTACCCGCAGACGGCAACGTCGGCGCCGTTACTGATCGCGCTTGGTGTGGTCGGTCTGATGTTTTCCCTGGCGCTCGTGCTGCTGCAGAGGAGGGCATTCGCATGACCAGGCTCCTGCTCCTGTTGTTGACCAGCTCTGCTACCTTGTTGGTATTCGGGTTATGGATTCCGCTCAAGGCGGTGATTGCCCAGGAATTGCTCGAGATGGCCTGGGCGGAAAGCCAGGCCCGCCAGACGGAATCGCGGCCCTGGCCCTGGGCAGACACCTGGCCGGTCGGTCGACTGGCTATTCCGGAGCTGAACGATTCCATGATTGTGCTGGCCGATACCCATGGCGAAAGCCTCGCCTTCGGGCCAGGTCGGTTGACCGGCGGAGACAATACCGGCGGAGCCGTGATCATTGCGGGGCACCGGGATACCCATTTTCGGAGTCTGAAAGCGCTGGAAACCGGCAATGAGGTCCGTCTGCAGGCCCGGGATGGTCGTTGGCAAAGCTACCTGGTGGAAGGGGCCCGGGTGGTCGACAGCCGTTCAGAGCTTATCGATACCCAAAGTTTGCCGGAGGGGACGCTTCTACTGGTGACCTGTTACCCGTTCGACAGTGTCGACGCCGGGGGGCCACTGCGGTACGTCGTCAAGGCCTCGGCAAGGGGTAAACAAACGGAACAAATTGACACTGTTGCCGGAATATAGAGTTGGCGTACACTTGTGCGCCAAAATTGTGCTGCAGAGTTTGGTTGCATGGGTATTATCAGAAAACTGCTGGCTTGGCTGAGCGTGCCGATCATCTGCCTGTTCGCGCTGGTGTTCTACGCGGCAAGGCCCTTCAATCCGGATAACAACCGTTATCTTGCGTGGGTTGTGGCTCGTTTCGGGCGTGCAGTCCTGGGTATGGAGCGGCCTTTGGAAGGCTGGGAAAATATGCCGCAGGATCGGCCCACCGTCGTCATTGCCAATCACCAGCACAATGACGATCTGTTTGTTTTGGGCGACCTGTTGCCGCCGCGCACCGTCACGGTTGGTAAATCGTCATTGGTTTGGGTGCCTTTCTTTGGCCAGGTGTTCTGGCTCGGCGGCAACGTTATCCTCAACCGCGGGCGTTCCCACAAGGCCATTGCGGTTATGAAGGCCACCAGCAGTGCCATTGCTCGGGATCGCAAAAGTCTTTGGGTGTTCCCCGAAGGCACTCGTAGCAGGGGGCGAGGATTGCAGAAATTCAAGAAAGGCGCATTTCATGCAGCGGTGGCATCGGGTGCGCCGATCACGATGGTCTGTGTTCAGGAATATGCCGATGAGGCCGTCGGTTGGACTGGCCGCCGTGAATCGGTGTCTATTCGGATCCTGCCGCCCATTGAAACCGAGGGCCTCACTGCTGAGGATATTCCGGAGCTGATCGAACGTTGCCACCGAAAAATGTCGGAAACGATTGCCACACTGTAATTGTCGGATCTGGAAGTGCTTGAAGCACCATGGGAAACAGGGCAGTCTTGCGGGACTGATCGTTTCCTTCAACGACCCTCAGGGAGAGGCAAGAGATGAATCTGATTCTGTTTCTGATTATTGGCGGTGTAGCCGGTTGGTTGGCTGGTCTGATCATGAAAGGCCGTGGCTTCGGCGTTCTGGCCAACATCGGTATTGGTATTGTTGGCTCGTTTGTCGGCGGTTTTGTTTTCCGTCTTCTGGGTCTGGCTGCCCAGGGTGCTGTCGGTGAGCTGGTAACGGCGACGGTCGGCGCAGTGTTACTTCTCGCTATTGTTAGTGCAATCAAGAAGGCCTGAGCATGATCGTACCCGTAACCGGAGTGTTTGCCGCCGTTATCGGCATTCTTTTGCTGGTGTTGTCGGCCCAGGTCGTCAGGTTTCGTCTGAAGTACAAGAAGGGCCTGGGTGTAACCGATGACCGGGATTTCGAGGCGGCGGTAAGGGCCCACGCCAATCTGGTGGAGTATGCGCCGATTGGTCTGATCATGCTCGCCATCGCAGAACTCAATGGCGTTGCCAGCGGACTGATTTACTGGACAGGCATGGCGCTTGTGGTTGGCCGTATTCTTCATGCCTTCGGTATGATCAACGGGCGGGGCGGCACCCATTGGGCCCGGATGATCGGCATACTGCTGACCTGGTTGTCGATTCTGGTGGCTGCTTTGTTACTGCTATGGAATGTCTGGCAGGTCTACGGTTAAAGCAGTAAAAGAGCGGGGCGGCCATTGGCCGCCCCGTTTTGCTTTCGGGAACCCTGCTTCAAGGACGTTCAGTCCTCAACCTGGCTCTCATCGTGAAGAATCAGTTCCACCTCTTCGGGATCCAGAACCTGAGCCTCGTATGTCAGTCCCTGCGCCTCGATGACCTTTACGAAGGCTTTGAGGTGGCTTTTGGAGCCATCCAGCAGGTTGGAATAGGCCAGAATAATGGCGCGTTCGTCAGTCTGGTTGATAGCGGCCAGAATATCTCTCATATCCTTCTCTTCGATCAGGCCACCCACGAACAGGCCATCAACGAAGGAATTTTTGCCCTTGGCAACCAGTTCGTCGTACAGGGCCTGAAGTTCTTCATTGGTGAAGACACCAATAGTGTCATTCACTACCGGATCCTCAACACCAAATTTGTTGAGCAGGTAATCCACGGTACTGGTATGGCTTTCTTCCGAAAGCGCGATTTGAGCGAAGACCTGCGTTCTGTCACCCCAGTACTGATCCATGGTGAGGTATACGTCACGGGCCAGCTTTTCCTCTTCCCGCATGAACTGGAGATCGCTGACTTCAATGGTGGTCAGGTCGTCCGAACTGGCGGTGTCTGCCGATCGACCGCCGCCGTAGCCGTTGCGGGGGCCGCCTGCAGCGAATGCAGTGCTGGCAAGAAGCATTGAACCAATGAGTGTGGCAGTGATGAAGGGTTTTGCGTTCATAGTGACCTCTCAAGTCAGGTAATGGTTAAACCCGGGATACATCACTAAGACGAAGAGTCGGCCAAAAGGTTCGTTAAATAAAGGTAAGTTTGCTCTCTTTTTTGTAATTTAAGTTGTTGAATATATTGAATAAAAATTCTTAAACTTTATGAGGATGTTCCGTTTAACGTTATATAAATCGCAACAATTAAAATTATGGAAGGAGCAGCGTCGGCTATGTAGGGTAAAACGTCCCTGACGCGCCGAAAGGATTTGGCCCCCGAAAAAAAGCAGGATCGGGGGCGAGTTCTGGGGTGGTGCTTTCGCTCAGAGCGCCCGGGCCACATCCATGGTCAGGTATTCGAGTTCCACGCGGCGATTGGCTGCCCGGTCCTCCGGCGTTGCCAGAGGTCGAGCTGAGCCCCAGTGACTCATGAAAATCCGGGATTCGGCCACACCTTCCTGCATCAGGAACCGGGCGACCGCATTGGCGCGCAGTCGTGAAAGAAACCGATTGTAGTCTTCCGAACCGAAGTTGTCGGAGTGGCCGTGAATTCTGACGGAGATGGCAGGATGGTTCCTGAGGTAGCTTGCGTGCTGTCGCAGGAAAGCAACGTCGTCGCTGCCCAGGGCGTGTTTGTTGAAGCCGTAATGGAACTTCATGCGGTGCGGGCGCCTGGTTCCGGCTTCGAAGTTGGCCGTGGTAAAGCCGGCAGCTATCGCGGCATTGGCTATCAGCTCCGGGTTATCCAATACGAGTACGGTCATCTGAAAAATCCTTGGTTCGGTGTCCGGTTTTTCTTGTTATTCCTGATCACTATTGGCTGGAGCAGGAACAACGGCAATTGGCGAAAGGTCGATATGTGGCCCGGTCCACTCTCTCGATGAAACCGATTGAATGTCATTTGTGTGACATCCGAATGACAGCCGGGCCAGTGTCGTGGGCTTTGCCGACTCTGTGGGGTGTGCCACATTTCCGGGATTGACCGGGTACGACCTTCGCGCTGGATTCCATTTGAGCGCGAAAAGAAGGCCGGGCTGTGGTAAAAAGCAGAGTTTCAGGGACAGATTGTGATGAATTGTGACCGCCCATGCTGATTATCCCCGCTGAAAACGCCATCAACTGGAAACGCCCGCCGTGGGTGACCCTTGGCCTGATCATGGCCTGCCTGCTGGTTTTCCTGTTCTATCAGGGCGGTGACAGCCGCAAACTCGAACAGGCCGTTGAACAATACCTGTCCGCCGATCTTCACGAGCTGGAGGCACCTGCGTACGAGGACTACCTGCAGCGGCAAATCCAGTTCCAGGGCGAGGAGAGCCGGGTCTACGAGCTCCAGCAGTTCCGGCAACTCCGGGAAGAGAACGAACATTTCTGGCTGGCCATCAACCTGATGATGGATCGGGAGTTCTACCAGTACCTGCTGCAGAATCGCGATGTCATCTGGGCGCCGGCGGAGCGGGCGCACTGGCAGGAACAACGCAGCATCATCGAGCAGGACTACCTCCAGAAACTCAGTGCCAACCAGCTTGGTCTGGTGCCGGCGGATCTGTCGCTGTACACCCTGATTACCTACCAGTTTCTGCACGGCGGCTGGGGCCATATCATTGGTAACCTGATCTTCCTGTTCCTGCTCGGGTTTACCGTCGAGAAGGCGCTGGGGCCCGGTCGGTACCTGATTGCCTATCTGGTGTGCGGCGCCCTCTCCGGTCTGATGTTTACTGCATTCTCGGCGGGCAGCTACGTGCCCTTGGTGGGCGCGTCCGGTTCGATCTCTGGCCTCATGGGTATGTATGTGGCCATCTACGGGCTGCAGAAAATCCGTTTCTTCTATTTTCTGGGTGTCTATTTCAACTACTTCCGGGCGCCCGCTATCGCCCTGCTGCCCGTGTGGGTGGGCAAGGAAATCTACGATTACTGGTACGCGGGTGCCACTGGCATTGCCTACATGGCACATGCCGGCGGCCTTATTGCTGGCGCAGGACTTGTCTGGCTGCTCGGCAAGAGCTGGCTGCAGGTGCGCGAAGAGTTCTTCGAGCCGGAAGAGGAAGAGCAGGACGCCCGGTTCACCAGTGGTTACGCCCAGGCCATGGCCAGCCTGGGCCGGATGGAGTTCGATCTGGCGAGACGGCAATTCGAGGCCCTGCGTGAGCATTACCCGGAACGCCATATTCTGCTGGAACACCTTTACCACTTGGCCAAGCTCCGGCCGGATCTGCCGGAATACCGCGATCGCACCAAAGAGCTGATGAACGATGCCCTCAGCCGCCGACAGCCAGAGCAGATGCTTGCTATCTGGCAGGAATACCTGGGCAAGGGCGAGCGCTATCAGCCGTTAGCGGCAGAGGACCATAACCGGGTGTTGTTCACCAGCCTGAAACAGCATGACTTGAAAGCTGCCGAGAAAGCCTACGAGCGGCTGAAAAGCACCGGCGATGATATGTTGACCACTGAGGCCTGTCGGTTGCTGGCGGAAGAGTTCGAAAAGCGGCAGATGGCGCCCAAAGCTCGTCATTATCGCCAACTTCTTCAGGCCGGCTAGCCTCGGGGGAGCAGGGTATGGGAGGGGCTTCCCAAAACACGCTGTGAATACGTCCCTGTACGCTCGGCTCCGCCATCCCTGGCTCCGCACGGTTTTGGGAAGCCCCTCCCATACCCTGCGTCAGTCCTGGACAGAAAACGTTGCTTTCGGTCCCTTCAATGGCTCTTGATTCTTAGCCTGCTCCAGATACACCGTAATCTGCTCATGCAGCGGATGGTTCACGCACTTCTTCTGGATAAACGTCAGGAAAGCCGTCGCCTTTTCCCACTGGGATAATCCGTTGGCCAGGGTCTGGGCCACCAGGAGGTAGGCGGGAGCCAGTTGTTCGCTGTCCGGGAATCGCTTGTGGAAATCCTGCAGTACCCGCAAGGCCAGCTTGAACTGGCCCCGGTGGTACAGGGCCCGGGCGCAGCGTACCGAGAGATCCGGATCCTCCAGTTTGAAGCCGGGTTCTGCTTGCTGAAGCGTGTTCAGCACACCGGCGATGCCTTCGCCATCATTGCGGTCGGCCAGCCAGCCCAGGATGCGTGGGTGGTACCGGTAGAGTTCGTCGGTGTCCTGGCGGGCCGTCAGGAGCTGGTACAACTGGCCGATTCTCAGTGCGTTGTCCCGATCCCGCTTCAGTGCTTCCTTCAGCATGCTCTGTACCCGATCGTAGTTGCCGTCTTTCAGGTTCATGTCGATATCGGCATCGAAGCGGGCACTGCGGTCGCGCTGGTGGGTGTCCTGCCCGGCGGTTTCATCCTGGATGTCCGAGGCAAATCCCAGCTCTTCCTGGTACTGGAACAACAGGTAGCCCAACATGTGGAACAGGATCAGGGTGAAGGTACTGTTCAGGAAACCGGCGAGGGGCTGGGCCACCCAGAATGGAAAATGATTCACGGCGAAGTCCTGGGCCGCGCCAGAGGCGAGGGTAAGCAGGATCAGATAGCCATAGAGCAGGAAATAGGGGGTGCCGATTCGCGAGATCAGCACCGCCAGATTCATTGGGTTTACCGCCGCGCCCACTGAGCGCTCCATGGCCAGCACCATGATGCTTGCCGGCAATGCCAGAATGACAAACGCCAGCGCCAACAGCATCAGGATCGGGCCGCCGAGCATGGCGGCAGCGCCGACCAGCCCGCCCATCAACACGAACACCAGTAGCTGCAGGATGACAATATCGAACCCGCTGCCGGTGAAGGCGACGGACACGGCGGGCGGTTTCAGGTGGCCTTCAGCGGTGTGGTTAATCACCGCATAGGTGTATTTGAAGAGCGCAAGCGCCAGCACCAGCCAGATCAGGATGCCAATCAGGTTGGCAGGCGCAACCACCGGCACCAGGGTACAGATGGCGATAACGATCAGCGGATCGGTATGGAACGGATAGCGGAAGAACGCGCCGAGTCGCTGCCAGAACGGGACCACTTCGGTGGCAGCGCCCAGGTATCGCATGGCCTTGCTGCAGTGCGGGCACAGCGCGCGGCGCTGGCGAGTGTCGGCGTCGGGCATGCAGCGGCTGCAGTAGTGGATCTGGCACTCGCCGCAGTGCCATTTTGCGGGGTCGCCGGGATGGTAGTGGCAATCGTGTTTCACAGGTGCTTGTGTCCTGGTCCATCAGAAAATCGTTGGCTCATGATGACAGATGTCGGTTTTAATCGCAGCAAACCAGTTAACAGGTAGACTATTGTCAGTTCCCGGGCGTATCCAACCGGGCAGATTTCATTTTCCGGAGGTTATTTGGAACACCCCCAAAGCAGCGTAACCGGTATCGACACCCGTGAAGCCCGACAGCCGTATACCTGGCGGGATATCTTCGGGCTTGCGCTCAAGCACAAGCCCAGACTGGTGCGCGCCAATCTGCTGGCGATCATGGCCACCGTCATGAGTGTGCCGGTGCCCCTGCTGCTTCCGGTTCTGGTGGATGAAGTGTTGCTGGACGAGCCTGGCCCGGTGTTACCGGTGATGGATTCGATACTGCCGGGCGGCTGGGAAACACCGGTGGTTTATATCGGGCTGATGGTTCTGGCCGCGTTTCTGCTCCGGGTGGCGGCACTGTCGTTCAATGTCTTGCAGTCCCGGGAGTTTTCCAAGGTCTCCAAGGATGTGGTGTTCCGTATCCGCTCCCGGTTGCTCGGGCGTTTGCAGCGCGTGGCCATGTCGGAGTACGAAACCCGTGGCTCCGGCGGGATCAGCAGCCACTTTATTACCGATCTGGATACCGTTGACCAGTTTCTGGGCACCACCATCAGCCGGTTTCTCGTGGCCAGTCTCACGGTATTCGGCACCGCCCTGGTACTGCTCTGGGTTCACTGGCAGTTGGCTCTTCTGATTCTGCTGTTCAATCCGCTAGTGATCTTCGCCACGATTCTGATCGGCAAGCGCGTCAAGGAACTGAAGCGCCGGGAGAACAGTGCTTACGAGGAGTTTCAGGGTGACCTCACTGAGACCCTGGACGCCATTCACCAGTTGCGGGCGGCCAACCGGGAAAAACATTACCTGCGCCAGCTGATTGATCGCGCCCGCAACGTACGTGACCACGCGATTCAGTTTGAGTGGCGCAGCGACGCCGCCAGCCGGGCCAGTTTTGCCCTGTTCCAGTTCGGTGTCGATGCCTTTCGGGCCGCGGCCATGATCACCGTGCTGTTCAGCGACCTGAGCATCGGCATGATGTTCGCTATTTTCGGCTATCTCTGGTTCATGCTGACGCCAGTTCAGGAGATGCTGAACATGCAGTATGCCTGGTTTGCCGCCAATGCGGCCCTGGCACGGATTAACCGATTGCTGGATCTGAAAGAAGAGCCACGCTATCCGGCGCTTGAGAACCCCTTCCGCGATCGTCACACAGTAGGACTGACCCTGCGCAATATCCACTTTGCCTACGGCGAGGAAGAGGTCCTGCGGGGCATTAATCTGGAGTTGGCACCGGGCGAAAAGGTGGCGCTGGTGGGAGCCAGTGGCGGCGGCAAATCGACCCTGATCCAGGTGATCCTCGGCATGTATACGCCCCAACAGGGTGAGGTGCTGATTGATGGCGTGCCGGTTCAGCGTATCGGCCTGCCGTGCCTGCGCGAGCATGTGGCGACGGTGCTCCAGCACCCGGCGCTGTTCAACGATACCGTTCGCCAGAATCTGACCCTGGGGCGGGAGAAGCCCGACTCCGAGCTGTGGGAAGCCCTGCGCATTGCCCAATTGGATGCCACGGTTGCGGCCATGCATGATCAGCTTGATACGGTGATCGGCCGCCAGGGGGTTCGCCTCTCTGGCGGCCAGCGTCAGCGTTTGGCCATTGCGCGGATGATCCTTTCGGAACCTTCGGTGGTCATACTGGATGAAGCCACCTCGGCACTGGATGCGGAAACCGAATTCCAGCTCCATCGCGATCTGGAAGCGTTCCTGAAGCAGCGCACTACGCTGATCATTGCCCATCGACTGAGCGCCGTTAAACAGGCAGATCGTGCCTGTGTTTTCGAGGACGGCCGTATCATCGAGGAAGGGCATCACGATGAGCTCATTGCCAGAGAAGGGCTGTATGCGCAGCTGTATGGCGAACGGCAAATGTAGGCTTACCCTCCAAACGTTACTCTCTCTTACAACAAAAATTGATCTGTCGCATTCGGCGACCGTATTGGTTAGCAACGCCAGGCTGTCTCTGCTAATAGTCTGAGTAATGCAACTAAATTCGGGGTAAAGGTTTCTAACGGAACCTGATCCGGTTTTCGACGAGCAATCTTTGTGCGCAAAAAAACCTCAACCATTCTGCTTTTCAGTGCGGCGTTTCTTTTGGTAGCGGCACTTCCTGTCATGCCGTCTTTGCTTGATAACAGTGGTTTTTATGGCATGGCGATCGATGAGTCCGGAACCGCCATTGGTGACTACCGGCCTCCCGAGGACGGGCTCGCCATCGTCTTTTTCGGCTACCGAAAGTGTGGAACCGTTTGCCCGGTTCAAAGCGTCAATCTAATGGAGCTTGGTGAGCGTCTGAAAGGCGAGAAAGTCGAGTTCCTGTTCGTCACTCTGGATCCCGAAACCGACACTGAGGATGCGTTGCGACACATGGTTAAAAGTATGGGGGAGGCGTTCAGGGCTTACCGGCCCGAGAGCTTCAACGCTGCCCAGAAACTGGCTTCAGCTTATAACGGCTTTGCTGCCAAGAGCCATGGTCTGGAAAACCCGATTACCCACAGTGCAGCCCTGCACGTGGTGACAGCCGATTTTCGCAGGAGACTGGTGTACACCACACCGGATCTGAATCTTGAACGGGTTGAACAGGACCTTCGCCGTTTGCTTAACAATAAAAGTGAGAGCTCGACATGACGACAGCGGCACGCAGTCAGTCCTATGAAACTGAAATCCGGGAACGCACCGACCTTCAGATGCTGGTTCTTCTTCTGGCACATATTCCTGTAGTGGGTCTGTTCGTGCCCATGGGCTACGGCACAACAACCTTTGCACTGGTGGCATCTCTGCTGGTCGGAGGGCTTGCAGCTACGGGCTACGGGACCATGCGGGGTACGCGGGCTTTGTCCTGCCTGTATGCGGTCTGCCTGATGTTGTTCTCCGCCATCATGATCCAGGCCCAGATGGGTCGAATCGAAATGCATTTCCATATTTTTGCTGCCCTTGCCCTGGTGATTATCTACAGGGACTGGCTCCCGGTGATTGTTGCAGCCGGTACCATCGCCGTTCACCACCTTTTGCTGACCGCGCTTCAGCTCGGCGGTGCCTCCCTCGGCGACATGGCATTGATGATCTTTAACTACGATTGCAGCTGGTCAATTGCGTTCCTTCACGCCGCCTTCGTGGTATTTGAGGCGTCGATCCTTGTGTTCTTTGCGATTCGGATGGGTGCGGAGCAAAAACAGTCGATACAGATCATCGAGATTGTCCGGGGATTTGACAGCAACCATGATCTGACGGCCCGACTCGATGAGGGGGACAAGAGTGTAACTGCCACGTCCTTCAACAACATGCTGGAGCGGTTTGTTGAGTTGATCGTCAAGCTCAGGGAGCTGTCTGGCCAACTCCGTTCAAACGCGGATGATCTGACCAGCGTGAGCGACACCACCACCACGATTGCCAGTGAGCAGCAGGTCCAGACTGACCAGGCGGCCACAGCGACCAACGAGATGTCGGCCAGTATCCAGGAAGTGGCCAGTAATGCGCAGCTGGCGTCCGACGCGGCCAGTAATGCGTCAGGGGCAGCCACCAGGGGCGGCGAGGCCATGGCCAATGCGTCGAAACTCACGGAGTCCACCGATGAGGCCCTCGAGAGCAGCGCAAACCGGGTGGATGAGCTGAGCGAGAAGATCGAGTCCATTTCCTCTGTCGTCGGCTCCATCAATGCGATCTCCGAGCAGACCAACCTGCTGGCGCTGAACGCCGCCATTGAGGCAGCGCGGGCCGGCGAGCATGGACGTGGTTTTTCCGTGGTGGCAGATGAGGTGAGGGCGCTGTCCCTCCGCACCCAGGAATTTACGGACCAGATTCGGGCAACCATCGGCGAGCTGAGCGACATCTCCGAAGCCACCAAGGCTTCCATGCAAATGGGGCGCACCCGTTCTGCAGAATCCACACGGGCCATGCGGGAAACCGGCGAGGCCATGCGCGAGGTGGAAGCTGCCATCAGCGAAGTGTCCCGAATGAATTACCAGATTGCCTCGGCCTCGGAAGAACAGGCGGCCACGTCACTCCAGATCAACGAGAGTATTCATTCCGTTGCCACCCGCAACAACGATGTGGTGTCCGAGGCTGAGCGGGTCAGGACCATGGCCACGGAGCTTGAGTCAGTCACCGAAAAACTCGATGAACTGGTCAAGCTTTATCGCATCTAACCTTCCCAAAGGCTGACGTTGGAGAGTCCCCGGGCTCTCCGACGTTGGTCTGATATTCACCGTAATGATGCCGAACATTCATTGGCTCGCGGTTGAACTCTCGTTAATTGCTGCAATAGTTAAAGGTGACTTCACGCTGTGGAGTCCTTTCATCAGGCTATGGACGGGTTCTTGATCGTTTTCCCGATCGATGCGTTGCTGAAAGGGCTTCGAAAGAGCCTTCCGGAATACGCGGATAACGACGAAAAAGGAGGCACCACATGTCGAACGAAAGTCTCAGCAAAGACAGCCTGAATACCCTTTCCAGCCTTGATGCTGGCGGTAAAACCTTTCATTACTACAGCCTGCCCAAGGCTGCAGACACCCTCGGGGACCTCAATCGTTTGCCGTTCTCGCTGAAAGTGTTAATGGAGAACCTGCTGCGCAATGAGGACGACTCCACTGTTGATCGAAGCCACATTGATGCCATGGTCCAGTGGCTGAAAGACCGCCGTTCCGACACCGAGATCCAGTTCCGTCCCGCCCGTGTGTTGATGCAGGATTTCACCGGTGTACCCGGGGTGGTTGATCTGGCCGCCATGCGAGAGGCGGTCAAGTCCGCCGGAAAGGATCCGGCCATGATCAATCCGCTGTCGCCCGTGGATCTGGTCATCGACCACTCGGTGATGGTAGACAAGTTTGGTGATCCATCAGCGTTCAAAGACAACGTCACCATCGAGATGGAGCGCAACCAGGAGCGCTACGAATTCCTGCGCTGGGGTCAGCAGGCGTTCGATAATTTCCGTGTGGTGCCGCCTGGCACCGGTATCTGCCACCAGGTGAACCTGGAGTATCTGGGCAAGACCGTCTGGCAGAAGGACCAGGACGGCAAGACCATCGCATACCCGGACACCCTCGTGGGCACAGACTCCCATACCACCATGATCAACGGCCTGGGCATTCTTGGCTGGGGCGTTGGCGGCATCGAAGCGGAAGCCGCTATGCTGGGCCAGCCGGTCTCCATGCTGATTCCGGAAGTGGTGGGCTTCAAGATCACCGGCAAGCTTCGGGAAGGCATTACCGCGACAGATCTGGTGCTTACCGTCACCGAAATGCTGCGCAAGAAAGGTGTGGTGGGCAAATTCGTGGAATTCTACGGTGACGGCCTGAAGGACATGCCCGTGGCAGACCGAGCCACCATCGCCAACATGGCGCCGGAATACGGTGCTACCTGTGGTTTCTTCCCGGTGGACGAGCAGACCATCAACTACATGCGCCTGACCGGCCGCGAGGAAGAGCAGCTGGAGCTGGTGGAAGCCTACGCCAAGGCTCAGGGACTCTGGCGTGAGCCTGGCCATGAGCCGGTATACACCGACAGCCTGGAACTCGATATGGGCGATGTCGAGGCCAGCCTTGCAGGGCCCAAGCGGCCGCAGGACAGGGTTGCCCTCCAGAACATGAAGTCGTCCTTTGAGCTGCTGATGGAAACTGCCGAAGGGCCGGCGGAAGTTCGTGAGAGCAAGCTCGAATCTGAGGGTGGCGGTACGGCTGTTGGCGCGCAGAGCGCCTACTTTGAGCATCCGTCCAGCCAACCGCTCAATATGAACGGCGAGAAGTCCCGGCTGGATCCTGGCGCGGTGGTGATTGCCGCAATTACATCTTGCACCAACACCTCCAACCCGAGCGTGATGATGGCCGCGGGCCTGATTGCCCAGAAAGCCGTCGAGAAGGGACTGAGCACCAAGCCCTGGGTCAAGACTTCCCTGGCGCCGGGCTCTAAGGTGGTCACCGATTATTTGCGGGTCGGTGGTTTCCAGGACGATCTCGACAAGCTTGGCTTCAATCTGGTGGGTTACGGCTGCACTACCTGCATCGGTAACTCGGGTCCGCTGCCCGAAGAGGTAGAGAAAGCCATCGCAGATGGTGATCTAACGGTGGCTTCTGTGCTTTCGGGTAACCGTAACTTTGAAGGCCGGGTGCATCCGCTGGTGAAAACCAACTGGCTGGCATCGCCGCCTCTGGTAGTTGCCTATGCGCTGGCAGGCAACGTGCGCCTGGATCTCTCAAAAGATCCGTTGGGCAACGACAAGGATGGCAACCCGGTGTACCTGAAGGACCTCTGGCCGAGCCAGCAGGAGATCGCTGAAGCGGTGGAGAAAGTGAAGACCGATATGTTCCGTAAGGAATACGCGGAAGTCTTCGACGGCGACGCCACCTGGAAGTCCATCAAGGTGCCGGAAAGCAAGGTGTACGAGTGGTCTGATAAATCCACCTACATCCAGCATCCGCCGTTCTTCGAAGGGCTCAAGGAAGAACCGGACGCGATCGACGATATCAAGGATGCCAACATACTGGCACTGCTGGGCGACTCGGTGACTACAGACCACATCTCACCGGCCGGTTCCTTCAAGGCGGACACCCCTGCCGGCAAATACCTGCAGGAGCACGGCGTTGAGCCGAAAGACTTCAACTCCTATGGGTCCCGCCGGGGTAACCATGAGGTGATGATGCGCGGCACTTTTGCCAACGTGCGTATCAGGAACGAAATGCTCGACGGCGTGGAAGGCGGCTTCACCAAGTTCGTGCCCACGGGTGAACAGATGGCCATCTACGATGCTGCCATGAAATACCAGGAGCAGGGCACGCCGCTGGTAGTCATTGCTGGCAAGGAATACGGAACCGGCTCCAGCCGGGACTGGGCGGCCAAGGGCACCCGTTTGCTGGGTGTGAAAGCCGTGGTTGCCGAATCCTACGAGCGTATCCACCGCTCCAACCTGATCGGCATGGGCGTGATGCCGCTGCAGTTCCCGGAAGGCACCGATCGCAAGAGCCTGAAGCTCACCGGTGAAGAGGCCATCAGCATCGAAGGCCTGTCTGGCGAGATCAAGCCGGGCCAGACGCTGACCATGACGGTGAAATACAAGGACGGTTCCACCGAGACCTGTGAGCTGAAATCACGGATTGATACGGCCAATGAGGCCGTTTACTTCAAGCACGGTGGCATTCTCCATTACGTGGTGCGGGAAATGCTGCGCACTGCCTGAATGGACAGGGCGAACATGGCATGGCGGGCTTCCGCCATGCCGAATTCAAGAAGTAAATGAGAGAAACGAGAGAGACCTTATGACCGATCAACCGTTTCTGACGGACGTCAAAACCCTTCGGGAAAGAGCCCGCAAACACATTGAAGAGGGGGCTCTGACGGAAGGCTATGGCGCCAACCGCGACAATGTCGTGAAGATTCTGAACGAGGCGCTGGCCACCGAGATTGTCTGCACCCTGCGTTACAAAAGCCACTACTTCCGTGCCGATGGCATCAACGCCAATGTTGCTGCCCAGGAATTCCTGGAGCACGCAGACCAGGAGCAGCAGCATGCCGACTGGCTGGCTGAACGCATCGTGCAGCTGGGTGGCAAGCCCAACTTTTCACCGGAAGGCCTGTTGACCCGATCGCACGCCGAGTTCGTTGAGGGCGAAACGCTCCGGGACATGGTGGTTGAGGATCTGGTTGCCGAGCGCATCGCAATCGACAGCTACCGGGAAATTGCCCGCTATCTGGGTGACCAAGACCCCACTTCCCGGAGGATTATCGAGGAAATCCTGGCCCAGGAAGAGGAGCATGCCGACGATATGGCCGGTCTGCTCGAAGGGCTGGATAGCTGATCAGAACCATCCAGTGAGGAATAAGGGCGCTGCCTGTCAGGTAGCGCCTTTTTCATCTGTGCTGGCGAGGGGCAGGCTAAGCCAGAAACAGGCTCCTTGGCCCGGTTCAGACTCAAAGGCGACATCGCCACCCATTGCGTGCATCAATTCCCGCGTTATGGCCAGCCCGAGTCCCGTGCCGCCTTTCGCGCGGCGATCAGAAGAATCCGCCTGAGAGAACTTCTGGAAGATCCTGCCCCTGAACTCATCAGGGATTCCCGGGCCCTGGTCGCACACCGAGATGCGTAGGGTTTGCTCCAATTGCTCACAAGAGACTGTCACCTCCGACTGCTCTGGTGAAAACTTGATAGCGTTGGACAGAAGGTTGTTGAGCGCCTGACAGAGACGTCCGCGATCGGCCCTCACAGAGACATCATCCATATGCCCCGTCTTCAGCGTTACCTGCCTGTCTGCTGCATAGCTCTCGATGCGTTCCAGACACTCCTGCACCATCTCTGCCACCGGGCACTCATCCATGTGGAAAGCCATTTTGCCGGCAACCAGTTTTTCGATATCAAGCAGGTCGTTGATCAACAGCGTCAGTTGCTGGGTGTTCCTGTAAGCGATGCCCGCCAGTCGCGATGCTTTTGGTGGAAGTTCACCGGCTGCGTTATTCGAGATAAGGCCCAAGGAACCGGCTATCGACGTTAAGGGCGTTCGCAGTTCATGGCTGACAATGGAAATGAACTCGCTTTTCGCCCGATCTGCCTTCTTTTGCTCTGAAATATCCTCGGCGATGAGCCAGATCACCGGGGCGCCGTTTTGCTCATCCAGGGCGAGGCCGTGCAGCAGAACCGGGTTCAGTTCATTGTGTGCGTCTGGAAAATAACCCTCCAATCCGCTGAACCGCATATCTCGTTTTAAAAGACCAGAGATGTCGGGCTTGTCCGGGACAATCCGGTTCGCGTGGTCATAAACATCATTGAAGAAACCCAGGGAATTGGCCCTGTTTCCAAAGAGCTTGGCAAAGCTGTTGTTGGCGCGCAGGAGTTTTCCGTTTTGGCTCTCGTATAGCCCGATGCCAAAGGGAGCCAGTTCGAACAGGCCCCAGAAACGTCGCTGCATCTGATAGTCCCGAAGCAGAAGGCTGGTGAGCCAGAAGGTGCCCGCAAATATCAGCGAACCCACCAGCAGTAAAAGTGATCGAAAGAACACTGGCGATTCCGGATGTTCTGGCCAGCCCTGGAGGGGTTGGGCGATGAGTGTCCAGTCGATGCCAGGCATGCTGAGTTCAGTGGAGACGGGGTCCTGCCAGTCCGTTGTGGCATCACCGAAAAATGGATCACCCTCCCGGGCCAGATCGGACGTTCGAAAAAGCGCCAGGTGACCGGGTTCTGAAAGCGTCATTTCCACAGCTTTATAAAGGCGATTGAGATCGAGTATCACGGAAATGACCCCCCAGAACTGACCGGATTCATTCTCGAAGATGGGAATCCGGGCCGCCATTCCCTGGCCGCCCTGGACAAGGTTGATCGGGCCGCTGAACAGCGCCCTTCGCGAGTCTTTGAGCTCCGCCACCTGGGTTGGGGAGAGACTTTGACTGGTTAAATCAAGACCCAGAGCTGCCCTATTGCCCTCCAGCGGATAGATATTGCGGATGGTAAGGTCCGGGGCCAGGCCGATGTTCCGCAGTTGCGGTGCCAAAGCAAATATTACTGCAGCGAGCTTCTGGAAATCGGCCTCGGAAATTGCTGGCTGAACAGAGACATTGGCAGCAAGCCCCCATACGGTCTGAACGTTCTGCAGAATAGTACTCTGCAGCTTCAGGCTCTTATCGTTGAGCCTGGCTTGCCATTCCTGACGAACATCGCTCCGATGATTCTGGGTTGCGGTACTGTCGAGTACCAGTGCCACCGCGATCAGAAGCGCGAGGACCGCGACTCGCGCCAACCAGACAAGGGCAAAAATGGCCCTGCTTCGAGTTTTGATCATCATTTATGCCTACGCCTGCTCAAGCTCCAGCCAGAACGTTGAGCCCTCGCCTTCGCGGGACTGGAATCCCACATTCCCACCCATTTGGGTCATGATCTCTTTGGTGATGGCGAGGCCCAGGCCCGTTCCCCGCTTGCCCCGGGTGTCGGAACTGTCTGCCTGTGCGAACTTCTGGAAAATCCGACCGCGAAACCCCTCGGGGATACCTGGCCCCTGGTCGATTACACGAATACGAACACGGCTGTCCTCAACCTTTATTTGCACCAGGACCTGTCCGTCAGGAGGGGAAAATTTGATGGCATTGGACAGCAGGTTGGTGAAGGCCTGACCCAGGCGCGAGCGATCGATTTTCGACACGATTTTTGGAGAGCTGCTTTGGACTCTGACAGTAACGCCACTCTCCAGGGCATAGGTTCCAAGGCGCTCCACTGCTTCCTCTATCACCGGACCAAGCTCGTGTAGCTGCAGGTTCATGGTCATTTTGCCGGAAACAAGTTTTTCCATATCCAGCAGGTCATTAACCAGTTCCTTCAGTTGCTCGGTATTACGGTGGGCGATCGACACCATGCGCTCTGCCTTTTCCGGGAGTGCGCCAAGCGTGCCGCTTTCGACCAGGCCAAGAGACCCTGATATGGAAGTGAGCGGTGTTCTGAGTTCGTGGCTGACGGTCGAGATGAACTCGCTTTTCATCCGATCAACTTTCTTTTGCTCAGAGATGTCTTCGATCAGCGTCCAGATCAGCGGTTGTCCCGAGGGACTGCTGATTCTCATGCCGCGCACGATGGCAGGATAGGTGGAAGCATCCGCCCGCATAATCTCGACCTCATGGGGCCCAAAATGCTTGTCCTGTTGCAGCTCGGCGATGATTTGTTGCTGCTGGTCTTCAAATTCCGGCGGAAGGAGTTGCCCATAACCCAGGCCCATGAGCTGGTCACGGCTGTACCCTGTTGGTCTTAGGAGCGCATCGTTAACATCGAGAAAGGCGCCGGTCAGGTAATCGTTCAAAGCGATGCCGATCGGTGACAGCTCATAAAACCCGCGGAGCTGGGCTTCGCTTTCCTGGAGAGCAAGCTCAGTTTGTTTTGCCTCATTAATATCAGCGATGTACCCGTGCCAGATAATGCTGCCGTCCGGCATCCGTTCGGGCGAGGATTTACCCTCCACCCAGCGCCAGCCGGATTGGCCATTGTCGACCCGATAATGGCAATGCCAGATCGAGAGTGTCTGAGCGGATTCGTCGATGCTGGCAGCCACTTTGGGCAGGTCGTCCGGGTGAATTCTCGTGAAGCATGCAGAAGCATCCTCCTGCACTTCCTCGGGGGTGACACCATAGATGTCTTTAATGCTCGGGCTGCTGTATGGAAACGCGCCACGGCCATCTGGCCAGAGCCGATACTGGTAGAGCATCCCTGGGGTCTGCTCTACCAGCTTGGTGATCATACGGACGCTGATCTGTCTTTCGATAAGGGCGCCGACCCAACGTGCCAGTAGCGTTACAAAGGTAACCTCGGTTTCTGTGAAGTCCTCTTCGCGTGGGTCGGGGGATGAAAAGTTGAGCGTTCCATACAAACGGTCCCGGATAAAAATAGGAGCCGCCAGGTAGCTTTCCAGACCAAACTTGTCATAGCAGCGATGGCCGCGATAGCTTGATTTGGCCATGTGGGCAATGGCGAGGCTCTCTCTGGACCCCAGAAGCATTGAACAATAGGTGTCTTTCAGCGGAAAGCTGGCTTTCTGTTCGAGGCCAGAGCCTTCCGGAGCGACAAACCACTGGATGGAATAGACGTTGCTGTGTATTTCACTGACGATTCCCAGAGGCAGATCCAGGTAGTCCGCTCCCAGACGAAGGGCCTTCTCAATGCGTCTGCCGTCGTTGGGTTCGGCATCCAGAGCCAGATCGCTGAGTATGCTCAGTGCCTCGTTCTGGTGCTTAATCTTGTTCAGGTTGTCCATCTCCTGGGTGATATCGGCGTGGGTGCCGTACATCATCAAAGGCTTGCCGTCCGGCGTCCATTCGAACACCTGGCCCCGGTCGTGAACCCAGACCCAATGGCCATCCCTGTGTTTCATGCGACATCGGTAGTCGTACTCCGGTAGTTCGCCAACGAAGTGAGCGTTAAGCAAACGTTCCGATTCCGGAAGATCATCCGGGTGCGCGAGACCCAGCCAGGTCTGGATGCTAACTGGCTCCAGCTCCTCAAGTGTGTAGCCGCAGATGTTGGCCCAACGCTCGTTAAAGACGGTTTCACCGGTCTGTACATTCCACTCCCAGGTACCGATCCTTGTGCCATCAATAATTGCCCTGGCCCTGCGCTCGCTGTGTTTCAGGTCCCTATAAAATTCCGCTGCGGCCTGAAGGTTAATCTCCCGTTCCACGCAGTCGGCGATTTCCCGCAGCAGGGATTCGTCTTCTTCACCAAACGTGCGCGGTACCCTGTCAATCAGGCAGAGGGTGCCTAATCTGAACCCTTCGCTGTTGTGTAGGGGCGCGCCTGCATAGAAGCGTATGTGTGGATCGCCGGTGACCAACGGGTTGTCTGAAAACCGTGGATCAAGCGACGCATCTTCGATCACCAAAAGGCTGGAGTTGAGAATGGCGTGACCACAGAAGGATATACCGCGAGATGTTTCGGAGGCCGACAGTCCCTGACAGGACTTGAACCATTGCCGGTTTTCGTCCACCAGGCTGACCAGCGCAATGGGTACCCGAAATGCGTTGCAGGCCATCCGCGTGAAACGATCAAAACGCTCTTCGGGTTCGGTATCGAGCAGGCCTGTACGTTCAAGCGCCGCCTGGCGCTCAAGCTCCTCAGGAGGAAGGTCCGGCGCTTTCATCGATGGTGATGCCCTCGGTTTTGTAATTAGGTAGTTCTATCCAGAAGTTGGCGCCGTTGTCGTAAAAGTAGCCGACCCGACCCTTCATCAGTTGCGCCAACTCCCGGCAGATAGCCAGGCCCAGGCCGGTGCCTTTTATGGATTTTGATGTGCCAACCTCCGCCTGGGAGAAACGCTCGAAGAGTTCGTTTTCAAACTGCTCTGGTACGCCATCGCCCCGATCGCTGACGGTAATGCGGGTGAACCCCGGGGCAGCCGGTTGGACCGAGATGGTGATGGGTTGGTCTGGCGGCGAGAATTTGATGGCGTTGCTGATAAAGTTGTCGAGAACCTGCCGGAGGCGGTGCTCGTCCGCAAAAACCGTCTGTTCGCCCAGGCCTTCGGTGGACAGCGACAAGTTGTGCTCCGCTGCAAGCGCGGTATTGCCGGAGATGGCCGCCTTAATTACGGGCGCCAGCGGGAGAGCAGACAGCGTCACGTTCATCTGGCCGGCGGTCAGTTTGCTGAAGTCGAGAAGGTCTGAGATCAGCAGATGCAGGCGATTGCCGTTCCTCAGGGCGAGCTGGGCCATTTCTTCCGCTTTTTCTGGCAGTTGGCCGGCCGCCCCGGACGCCATCAGACGAAGTGCTCCGTTCAGTGATGTCAGCGGTGTTCTTAACTCATGGCTGACATTGGAGACAAAATTTTCCTTCATGGTACTGATGGCGTCCCGCTCGGCCATCAGTTGATTGAAGGCGGCGGCCAGTTTGCGGGTCTCACTGGCCCCTTTTCCATCCAGTCTCTGTCCACTGGAAGGACTCTGGGCCATTTGCTCTATGGTCTCGGTCATCCTGTCCAGTGGCCTGACGGCGGAACGGCTGGCAAAGAATCCCAGCAGGGCGATGACCAGGCTGATGGCAATACTGATCCACAGAAAATTGAGGAACGAGTCGTTTGCCGGCGCGGTGGCCCTTTCGTAGGGCACTGAACGGACGAACATCCAGCCGAGGTCTTCCAGGTGGCTGGCAGCGTAAATCAGTTGTTGCCCGCTGTTGTCCGTCACGGTTCCGAACGTGATGCCGGACAGGGCTGCGTCAACCAGAGGATCCTCTCCTGGCTCTGGTAGAGGTTGCACTCGCTTGCCGGGTGACGGGCCGCCCTCGATATAGAGAAAATTCTCGATATCGATCACTTTGAAGCGATCCTGATCATCCCGCAGTCGCTTGAGCATATCCTCCGGTATCAGACTGGTCTGGCCAATATTGACGGTGCCGCCCAGGAATCCCAGAAGATCGTTCTCATCGGATTGTATGGGGGACAGAAAAGACAACAGTGGGACGCCGGTTGTCCTACCAAGGATTGGTCGGCTGATGGTGGGTGCTCTGCTCCGGATGGCACGCCGGAAGTGGTTTCTGTCGGAGTAATTCGTTCCGACCCGACCGGGTACGTGAATATTTTCTGCAATTGCGGTTGCGCCTGCATCGAAGACAATAAGGCCATCTGGAAAGAGTGAGCGCAGAAGGCTTTGGCGGTTTAGCTGGTAGTTGAGCTCGGTCAGGGAATGGAGATTGTTGCCGTCTGTCATCATGGCAGCCGATTCGCTAAGCACATCGAGCTTCAGTTCGAGCCGCTGTTCTACCTCGGAGGCGATTCTTCGAGTCTCTACAAGCTGTTGCTCGGTGAGCAGCTCCTCAAAATCATCGACCAGGGCTTTGTAGGCAACAGCCAACACCGCCCCGACGGTGGTTATGGATCCGAGGATTACGATAATGGCCAGGCGGGTCCCGAGCGAAAGTGACGGCAAAACGATTTCCCCGGTGGTACTCTGAAAAAAATGATGTGAATATTTCAGCCGAAGTATGGCATAAATCGGGTGAAGTGCAGATCGGATTGAATGATGTATGTCTGATGAAAAGACGGCTGACGTTTTACGCAAGCTTGATGTCCTGAAAACGCGCTTCAGGGAAAAGGCGTCAGGGGATATTAATCTGATCGAATTGATGGCAATGGATGCCGCAGCTGGACGGGGCGGGCAGGAAGAGGTCAGGCGCGCCTACCAGGTTCTGCACCGACTTGCCGGCTCGGCCGGCACGTTTGGTTTTCGGGCGCTTGGAGAGGAAGCCAGGGCGTTGGAGCTCGTCCTCAAACCCTACCTGGAGAGTGAGACGGGTGCTCCCGGGGACCTGTCCGAGATTCACGAAATGCTTCTGAACGAGAACTTCATTGGCAGGGTTCGCGGCCTGGAGAGTCTGCTCGCCGTCGAAGAAAGCGAAGGGGAAGCCACAGAAACCCCCAAGGACAGCAACACCGACAGTGCCGGCCAGCCTGAGGTCTTGATAATCGAACCCGAACAAACATCCGGTGAATACCTGGCGAATCTGCTGGTACCCCATGGTTTTTCCGTCCAATGCGCGACCCCAAGAGAACTTTTTTCCAAGGATCTGTCCCGGATTTCCGTTGTGCTCATCCGTGATGATGTGTTGATTGCGCAGGAACAGATTCCATGGCCTTCACAAGACCGCCCCCCCATCATTTGCATTGGTTCCAGTGATGCGTTTGATGAACGATATCGGATTGCGGCGCTGGGCGTGGATGGGTTTGTCAGCGAGCCTGTCGATGTACCGGTGCTGGCGGATTATATGGAACGGCTCATCAATGAAAAAATGGAGTTCGGTTCCGGCCGGGTGATGGTAATTGATGATGACCCGGAGTTGTTGGAACGTTACAGCCTGATTCTGGAAGGGGGTGGTTTCGAGGTTCGACGGGTCAGCTCTCCCGCAACTGTCCTGAGCGCCCTGTCAGAGTTTCGGCCGGACATCATTCTGATGGATGTCCAGATGGGAAACTTTAACGGTACTACCCTGGCACGAATGCTCCGGTTTGATCCCGAGTGGGTGGGTCTGCACATCATTTTCCTGTCCTCCGAGGAGGATAGTGAATTCCAGTTTGATGCCCTGTCCCAGGGTGGCGATGATTTTCTCACCAAGCCCGTGTCTGACAGGATCCTGTTGCAGGCGGCCAGAGTCCGATGCTATCGGGCCAGGCAACTGGACAAGCTGGCTTCGCGGGACAGCCTGACCGGGTTACTGAAGCATTCGCTGGCCAAGTCGGAAGTCGGGAAAGAGCATGGCCGTTGCCAGAGACTCGACTATCCCTCCGTGGTGGCCATGCTTGATCTTGACCATTTCAAACAGGTGAATGACCGGCATGGACACAGAGTTGGTGATCTTGTGATCAAGGGCCTTGCAAACCTCCTTCGGCATCGCCTGAGAAAAACCGATGTGATCGGTCGCTACGGTGGCGAGGAGTTTATTGTCGCACTGCCGAACTGCACGCTTGAAAACGCGCGTAGATCGATGGAAGCGGTCTGCGAGCAGATGTCGAAGATCGAGTTTAGCGGTTCCGATGGAACGTTTTCCGTGACATTGAGTGTCGGTATGGCGCCTCTTGAGGACTATGAAAAGCCTGAAGACGCGATAGAGGCCGCTGATAGAGCGCTCTATGCTCGCAAAGCCGCCGGCAGGAACGGTGTTACCTCGATAAATGATCTGGATTGGGCCCAGAAGGAGTCTGAACCCGGATGAACGTAATTATCGTCGAAGATGACGACTTGATGGCGGATCTTCTGGAGACCGTGGTTGCGGGTCTTCATCCTGCATTGAGAGTATTCAAGGCGTTCACGGTCAGCGAAGCTCTGGATTTGTGGCGTAGCAGGGCACCAGGATTGTTCGTGATCGACTGGTCATTGCCAGATGGTACCGGTCTGGATGTTCTCAGGAAAATCCGCGCAGCTGACAAAAACATGCCAGTCGTAATGGTAACGGGCCGGGCAGATCGCGATTCCATTCTCAAAGCAGCCCATTACGGAATCAGCGGTTACATCAGCAAGCCGTTCAGTGTGGAAATGCTGCATGAGCGTCTTTCCGGCATGCTCAAGGCGGTTTTGCCCGAGGATACAAGCGTCGAAACACTGGCTGAGATGCTATCGCGGAAACTGGAATCCGGTTTGCAGATACCTACCCGTATGGATGTTTCCGGCATTCTTGGTTTGATGGAGCGGGCTCAGGACCTCTCTGGCGGCCAACTGGCCGAACGTTGGCAAAAAGAAGCGTCGTTGTGTGCCAGACTGCTGGAGGTGGCAAACCGGTCCTCGTTCCGGCGAACTGGAGAGCCCGTTGCGACTGTCCGTGATGCCATTTCGGTAATGGGAGTGCCCATGGCTTTGAGTCAGGCCCTGGCTTTGGCTCTGGATACGGGGTCCTCCTTCCGTTCTCCTGCTCTGGCGCAAAGCGCCAGACATCACCAGGCTCAGGCCGAAGCTGTAGGGTCGGAAGCCCAGAAGCTCGCCCTCGTATTGGGCAAAAAGGCGCTCGAATTTCAGACCGCTGGATTGCTGAGCCGAATGGGCGAGTTGGCCGTGCTGAATGTGATGGATCAGTTTGTTCAGCAAGGCGGTGAGCTGACTGAAGGGGATATTGAAAACGGGCTTCGCGAATGGGCAAAGCAGTATGGCAACACGCTGAAGGTACAGTGGCGGCTGCCGCTGGCCATCCGGCAGATGTCCGGTGCGGTACATTATCTCGCACGGGAGGATGTCAGGCAGAACCTGCTCATTATGCGGGTGGCTGGTCTGATTGCTGGAGGGCAGGCAGACAACCCGGAGTGTTCCAGGCTTCTCAGGCATCTCGGGCTGGAGGACTGGCTGGAGTCCAGGAAAAAAACATCGGATACGGGGAGTGGGTAGATGTCAGAGTCTGGAATGCCTTTAGAAAAAATCATGTTGGTCGAGGATGAAGAAGACATTCGGGCAGTGGCCGAGTTGGCGTTGGAAGCGGTCGGCGGGTTCACCCTGAAAGCCTGTCATTCGGGTGCCAACGCTCTTGAGAATCTTGATGGTTTCAGACCGCAGCTAATCCTTCTGGATGTAATGATGCCAACCATGGATGGGCCAAGTACACTGCGGGCTATCCGCGAAAAACCCGAGTTCGCCCAGACCCCCGCTGTTTTTATGACGGCCAAGGTGCAGCCAGATGAGGTCAAGGGCTATCTGGCCCTGGGAGCCGTGGACGTTATTCCGAAGCCCTTCGACCCGATGACACTCTCGGACCAGATTCGGGAAATCTGGGAAAAGCTCGATTGAACCATTGGCCAGGCCCTGAAATTTTGACGGCTGGTGGTTTTGCGGCGCTTGATTCGGTTAACCTGTAGCGGTCTTTTTCGGTATTTGAGGCCCCTTGATGTCGTCTTCCCCTTCCCGGGATGAGCTGAAAGCAAAGCTCAATCTGGAAACCTCCCGTATTCACTGGCACGAACTGCAGACCTACTTTGCACGAGGGCAGGTGGTTCGCGTGTCCCCGGATCTCGATCTGCTGGACGTGGCCGCGGAACTAGCTGCGGACAATAAACAACGGTTTGCCCAATGGATGGAGAAGGGGCAAGTTGGTGACGTAGCGCCCGAAACGGCCCAGGCCTGGTACGACCGCAATGCAGAGCTTTGGGCGGTTGTCGTCGCGCCCTGGGTGCTGGTACAGGACCGTTCTGGTCATGTGCTTCACTAAGCGCAGGGTTCTATGAAACTGCATTATTTTCACGGCCGGGGCCCACTGAAAGATCTCGTAATGCTTCGCGAGGATCAGCGTATCGAGCTCCACATCCGGCCAGTTGGCGATGGTCTTTGGGGTCTGGTGGCGCTCTCCGGCCCTGACCAGGGTCGCCCAGGTGGCCAATTCCTGCGTGGTCCCTGGCGGACCGTTGCCAGTGCCGAATCGGTATTGCGTAGTATCGCCGGGACTATGATGGGAAAGGGTTACGATCCGAAGCCAGGCGACTACGCGGTTTGGTCCGTGACTGCCCAGCGCCTTGCCCGCACCATTGGAGCCCCAGGGGCTGAACAGGCCAGCTCCGAGGCCGACCCCGACCAGTTCAAACCCCTGATCTGACAACCTCCCTTATCTTTGAGGACACCATGCTGACCGGAGCCCTGCTCATTCTTGCGCCCCTGTTCCTGGGTTTTGCCATCGCCCTGGAGAGTCGCAGGGCCATGACCATCATTCACTACACCGTGGAAGGCCTGGTTTATTTCATATTGCTGCTGCTTGGCCTGGGGCTTGGCCAGATGGAGGGGCTCGCGGCGCAACTGGGCGGTATGGCTGCCCAGGTCATGGCGCTGGTACTGGTGCTTTTCGTCGCTAACATGATGGGGCTGTGGCTGTTCCACCGCTGGCAGCCAATGTCGGTTGAGCGTGTTGAAGGCAACGTCAGCCCGGGTTACCGCAGACTGTTCCTGGCCGGCCTGAAACCCTTGGTAGCGGTTATTGCCGGGCTGCTCGCCGGATACTACCTGCTGCCTGACATGCCGATGGCTGAACAGCTGGCTACCTGGGCCCTGATGTTCCTCCTGTTCCTGATTGGCCTCCAGTTGCGCAATGCCGGTCTGTCGTTGCGCAAGCTGCTGATGAACCGCCAGGGCTTGGGTATCGCGCTGGCTCTGACGGTCAGTTCCCTCGCTGCGGGTGCCGTTCTGATTCCGTGGCTGGGGCTGCCCTGGCACGACGCCCTGGCGGTCGCCTCCGGGTTTGGATGGTACTCGCTGTCCGGCATTGTGATTGGCGAAGCCCTCGGGCCCGCCTGGGGCGGCGTAGCCTTCCTCAATGATGTGCTCAGGGAGATTGTTGCGCTGGCCATTATTCCATTGTTGATTGCCAGCCGGCCGGCCATGGCCATCGGTTACGGAGGAGCGACCGCCATGGACTTCACGCTGCCGGTGATCCGCAGCAGTGGCGGGTTGCCCTGCGTGCCGGTAGCCATCGCCTCCGGCTTTCTGCTTTCTTTTCTCTCCCCTGTGCTGATGGGGGTATTCCTGTCTTTGGGATAAATTGACACGGTGCAATGCATATTGCGGTTTTACGGGTAGCATGTGACACAGTAAACTAGTGTTTATTGACAATTGTTAATGTCCTAGCCTGGTCCGGATCCCGATGCAACGCCGTGAATTTATTGCTTTATCGATTGCAGCCGGACTGTCCGCGGCGGGATTGCCGGGTTGCAGCGATTCTGGACCGCTGAGATTCGGTATTCACCCCTGGGTTGGCTATGAACCGCTTTACCTCGCCGATGATTTCAACTGGCTGCCTGATACGGTTGCGCTGGTGCAGGGTACCTCGGCAAAAGACTCTATGGATGGACTCCTTTCGGGTGCACTTGATGGAGCAGCCCTGACTCTGGATGAAACGATACGGCTCTCGTCCAAGGGGCTGGAGCTGGTCGTCGTGGCTGTTACTGATGTTTCCGCCGGCGCTGATGTACTTATGGTAAGACCGTCGATTACCGAACTTTCTGCGTTGAAGAAGCAGCGTATTGCTGTGGAGTTGAACGGCGTTTCGGGCATTATGCTGTTCAAGATTCTTGAGGTGGCGGGACTTGCTCCGGACGACGTAATAAAAGTGGATTTGCCGGTGAGCCAGCATGCACAAGCCTGGTCCCGGGGTGAAGTGGATGCCTGCGTATGCTATGAGCCAACAGCGTCGCTGATCGAAAACGCTGGTGGCGTCAGGCTTTTTGATAGCAGTCACGTCCCGGAAACCATATTCGATGTGCTGGTGGTGACCCGTAAAGCGGCTGACAGGAACTCCCGCGCGGTTCGCGATTTGGTCTCAGGGCATTTCACAGGTCTGCAGCATCTGGTGAGGAGCATGCACGACTCGGTATACCGTATTGCGACCCGTCAGGGGATTAGCCCAGATGAGGTCCGGGCAGCGCTGGCCAGTGTCATGCTACCGGATCTGGCGGCAAACCAACGTTACCTCAGGGTGGCTGGCGCTATCGAAAACATGGCCGAGTCCCTGTCTCTCCTTATGTTGGCAGAAGGGATGATTGACCAAAAACCGGGAATCCAGCGTTTATCAGACCCTTCGTTCCTGCCAGCGAGGATTCTTTGAGTATTCTCCGGTTAACTACCCTTTTATTCGTGCTGACGGTCGCGGAGCTGACCGCGATTGCACCAGCCCATGCCGATGAAACATTGACCCTGGGCGTTTTCGCTTATCGGCCAGATAGCGTTTTGCAGGATCGCTACCAGCCTCTGACCGACTATCTTTCCCGGGAAACGGGCATTCAGATAGAGCTGGAGATTCTCAACCAGGAGAATATGAGTCGGGCAATTGCTGCCAACCGTCTGGATTTTTTTCTCACGAATCCCAGCCATTTTCTGCTCATCCGCAGCGAACGCAGCTTGACCGGAGTTCTTGCTACCTTGGTCAGGCGCTCGGGCGAGTCTTCCACAACGAGTCTTGGTGGCGTGATCTTTGCCAAGGCCGAGCGCGACGATATCCAAGATCTTGCCGATATACGCAACAAGACGATCGCCTCGCCGGGTGTTCATTTTCTCGGTGGCTATCAGACCCAGGTTCTGGAACTTCTGGACGCTGGCATTGATATCCGAAGAGTGAATCTGATCCGCTTTCTCGGCACTCACGACCGGGTCGTCCGTTCGGTTCTGACAGGTGATGCAGACGTGGGTTTCATCCGCACCAGCATTCTGGAGCAAATGGCGCAGGCCGACCCCGACCTGTTTACCCGGGTAAAGGTTCTGAATGGTCAGCGGCTCTCAGGATTCCCCTTCGTCGTTTCAACCCGACTTTATCCAGAGTGGCCTCTGGTAGCCCTGCCCCATGTTAACGAAAGGTCTGTACGCAAGATTGCTTCGGCACTTTTTGCCATCGAACCGGAAGATGAGGTTGCGCTGGCCGTTGGCATTGCCGGCTTTTCGCCGCCCGCGGATTACCAGTCCGTTGAATACCTGGCGCGGATGCTGCGTGTCCCGCCCTATGATCAGGTGCCCCAGCTGACCTGGGTTGATGCGTTACAGCAGTATCGGCTCTGGGTGTTTACGATCCTGATTCTGGTCATTCTGCTTATCACTTCGTCCTTGTGGCTGGCCCGCAGTAAACGTCAGCTTGCCTCCGAACAGCGTCGCCTTCGTCAACTCATCCGAGGTTGGCCCCAGCCAGCTCTGATCATTCGAGACGGGAGGTTTGTTGACACCAACCCGGCTTCCGTCGATCTGCTTCGCTACGCCTCCAGAGAGTCGCTCATTGGTAAGGATCTATCGGTTTTTTCACCCGAGTACCAACCAGACGGACTCATTTCCTGGCAGAAACTCGCGCACATGATGGCCCGCGTCGCGGGTGGTCAGGTGGAGCAATGTGAGTGGGTATTGAATCGCTCTGACGGCACAGAAGTCTGGGTGGAGCTAACCATGGCACCGGTCGATGCGGATGACGGAAGGGACGACTTTATTCTTTGTTCGCTCTATGACATTAACCGCCGGAAGCGAGCAGAGCAGCGTCAAAGACTGGCAGCAAGCGTGTTTGAGTACGCACGCGAAGCCATTTTCATTACCGATAATCACGGAATGGTCCTGGACGTAAACGACGCCTATCTTACGATTACCGGCCGGACACGCAAAAAGGCGATCGGTCGCCTACCCCCTCTGCCAGTCGATGAGGGCAGCGGTATTTTTTCCAGTGCACGTTCTCAGGGTTTCTGGTCTGGTGAGTTCGCCAGCCGCAGAAACGATGGCGAGGGAATAACATTATCGGTGACCCTCAGCAGTGTGCGTGGTGATCATGGCGAAGTCTCCCATTTTGTAGGCATCTTCAGTGACGTCAGCCGACTCAAGGAGCAGGAACGAAGGCTCCGTATCATGGCGCATTACGATGCCCTGACGGGCATGCCAAACCGGGTCCTGTTTGCCGATCGCTTGCAACAGGCCATGGCGCTGACCAAACGACAGAGTGGGAAGTTGGCGGTAGTTTACATAGATCTCGATGAGTTCAAGCCGGTTAACGATGCTTTTGGCCATGAAGCTGGTGACCAGTTGCTGGTTGAGGTAGCCACACGTATGCGCGCCGAACTCCGTGAAGAGGATTCTCTGGCGCGAATCGGGGGCGACGAATTCGCGGCTATTATCATGAACGTGCAGGATGAAGCAGCTCTGGAGAGCCTGTTGGGGCGGCTACTACACCAGGTGGCTACTCCGGTTTGGGTAGCCGATCACAGCGTCGAGGTCTCCGCCAGCATTGGCTACACGCTGTTCCCTCAAGCCGAGGATCTGGATGGGGACCAGCTTCTACGGCAGGCGGACCATGCGATGTATCAGGCCAAGCGCTGCGGTAGAAATCGCTATGTGCGGTTCACTGAGCCCTCGGCCTGAGAATCTCCATTGAGCAGTTCTGTCGAGGGGCGCCAATCCAGGGATTTGGTCCATTGGTCACATAGCCGGCGAACTGAACTCAGATCATCCAGCGTTCGTTCCCCCACAACTGCTGGCAGCTCGCGTTTGACAATCATGGCTAGCATTCGCGATTTCAGAATATGGTAAATCTTCTCGGTTTCCCCGAAGATTTCCGGCAATCCCACTTCCGACGCCACCAACTCGCGCAATAAATTGGTATAGGCGTCCATCTCACCTTTCAGTGGTGCCGTTTGCACGAGTTTCCCTGACTGTCGGAGCCGCAGGAGCGCAGGAGCCAGCTCTGTTGCTTCCGCAAGGTATCGGCAGGTGCGAATGGACAGGGTCAGGGTATCGACCGTGGCAGGCAGCATCTTCTCGGCACGAAGGCGAGAGATGTACTCCGTTATCGCACTATTGAGACTCTGCGCAGCTTCCATGGTGGCCCTGATCTTTTCCGGAGCCAGATCCTCCCGGTCAAGACATGCTCTCAGCAGCCCCCGAGTCAGGCCAATCAGTCGCTTCATTTCCTGATCAACGGCGCCTACCGCAAGTTCCGGCGTGTTGATCAGGGTGTCATCCAGAAATCGGGGTTCTGCGTTGTCCTCCTCCTTGCTTCGGAACATTCGCCCGAGGATACGTGCGAATGGTTTCAGCAGCGGCAGCATGATGGCTGCGCCAAGCAGGTTGAACAGTGTATGGAATATGGCGAGCGACAGGGCAGCATTGGTATCCAGGTCCAGCCAGTCGGTTAACGAGGTAATGAGCCAGAGCATCAAAGGCAGGATCAGAATGGCGATGGCGCCCGTGACAAGGTTGAACATGACATGACCAAGGGCGAGGCGTCTGGCATTCGCGGTGGCCCTGAGTACGGCAATGGCAGCGGTGGAGGTGGTGCCCAGGTTGGCGCCGATGACTGCTGCTGCGGCATCTTCAAGGGAGAGTAGACTGCTGGCGGCGGCGCTGAGGATGATCGCCAGGGCCGCGCTGGATGATTGAGTCAGCACCGTTGCCAGAAACCCGAATAGAACGAAAAGGGGTAATGCGATGGCCTGGCCGAGAAATTCAGAACTATCAAGGCCGACGGTCAGTTGCCCAAGGGAGTCCTTGAGAACCGAGAGCCCGAGGAAAAACAGAGCAAACCCGGCAAGGGCCTCACCAAGTGACTGGTTCCGCTGGCTCCGGGCCAGCAGCTTCAGGGCCACACCGGCTGCCAGCAGAGGCATGGCGAACGCCTCGATCTTGAATCCGAAGCCGACAAAACTGACCAGCCAGCCGGTCATGGTGGTGCCTACGTTCGCGCCGAAAACCACCCCGAGTGAATGACTGAGGCTGAGCAGGCCCGCATTCACAAAGCCGATGGTGGCGACGGTGACCGCGCTTGAAGACTGGACGATGCCGGTGATCAATAAACCGGCCCCAAATCCCCTTAGAGGGCTGCGGGTCCAGTGTCCGAGCATATGGCGTAATTGATGCCCTGCAGCGCTTTTCAGGCCATTGGTCATCATCTCCATGGCGAGCAGGAACAGGGCAAGGCCACCGAGAATCTGAAAGACAGTTGCAGTCATGTCGGAACTTGTTACTCGAAGCTGGGTTGCTTTCAGATTAGCAGAGCCCGGGGTGGACGAGGCGAATACTCAGGCGAGGAATTTCCGGACATCGATCTTGTAGGTTTCCGGATCCACGGCCCGGAGGATCCGGTCCTGGGTGCCCGGCTTCGAGAGATCAATGGTGTCCATCGTGATCGGCATACGGAATTTGGTGTGATACATAACGCGCACAGTCGGCAGTCTCTGATCGCTCTCGTTGGCTTCGACCACCACGCCGAGACGACCGCTTTCCAGCAGCACCAGCGAGCCCACCGGATAAAGCCCAAGGCAGCGGATAAACTGTTTGACCAGAACTGGATCCAGATGACTGCCGCTCCATTCCAGGAGCTTCTTCAGGCCCTGGGTTGGTGTCATGCCCTTGTGATAGACCCGGTCTGCCGTGATGGCATCGTAAACATCGCTGATCGCGACCATGCGACCATACTCCGAAATCTCGTCGCCCTTCAGGCCTTCCGGATAACCGGTACCGTCCAGGCGCTCGTGGTGCTGGGCTGCTGTGATGACGGTGAGCTCTCCGATGCCCTCGGTGGTAGCCAGAATGTCTCGTGAATGGCGAGCATGAAGCTTCATTACTTCAAACTCTTCCGGCGTCAGACGGCCGGGCTTGTGGAGTATCTCGTCGGGAGTGAGGATCTTACCCAGATCGTGCAGCAGCGCGCCCACGATCGTCTGGTGCAGCACATCCGCAGACAGACCCCGATAATTGCCGAACAGGGACATCAACACACTGAGATTGACCGAGTGTTCCAGCAGGTAGTTGTCTTTCTCGCGGATTCGTCCCAGGCAGCTGAGAGCATTGGCATTCCGGAGTACGGAATGCTGGAGCTCATCCGCCAGCTCGTGGATGGGCGCTACATCAATGGCGCCACCCACTTTGGCGTGGCTCATAAAGTCGCCAACCAGGTTCTGGGCCTGGCTGTGGATCTGCTGGGCGATGACGATTTCTTCGGCAAGCGGAACATGGGGCCGCAGCCCCGGGGTCAATTCACCCGCCTTTTGAAGGGCCGACTCGTTCCGGCGATCCACTTCGGCGGCCGTCTCTGAATCTTGGGTGTCGAGTCCCTTAGAGGCGTCGATATAGACGAACTCCACCCCCATACGGCGGATTTTCTCGATGGTTTCCTCTTTTTTGATCACACCGCGCTTACGCTGGGTGTTATGGGGAATCCAGTCGTTGTTCAGGTCGGTTATGTACATGCCGACCTTGAGTGCGGAGATGGGGACGCGTTTTATCATTCGCCGGGGAAAAACGTCCTCAGGCTGTTCTGATAAGTCTTACCAATCACCTCGTCCAGGGGCAGCTCTTTCACCTCGGCGATTTTCTCGGCGACGAAGGGCAGGTAAAACGGTGCATTTTCCTTGCCGCGGTAGGGTACCGGGGTAAGGAAGGGTGAATCGGTTTCCAGCAGGATCTGGTCGATCGGCGCCATGCGCACGATGTCCCTGACGTTCTCCGCCTTGTTGAACGTGGTGATGCCGTTGAAGCCGAGGCACCAGCCCTGATCCAGGGCATACCGCGCAAGCCCGGGGCCGGAGGTGAAACTATGGATGACACCGCGGCGCTTCAGGGTGGCCTCAAACTCGCCAAGGATCTCGATGGTATCGTCGTCTGCTTCCCGGCTGTGGATAACGACAGGCCGGTCCGTGTCACAGGCAATCTGCAACTGACGCCGGAACACCTCGCGCTGTACGTCCCGATCGGCGTTGTCGTAGAAGTAGTCCAGCCCAATCTCGCCCACGGCAACGATCTTTTCGTCCCGGGCATGGGCGCGGATTTCCGCTTCCACGTCGTCGGAATAACTTTCGGCATCGTGGGGGTGGATTCCCTGGGTACCGTAAACCCAAGGTGCCACCTGGCTGAGTTCGCGTACCCTTGCAAGGTTGTCCGGGGACACCGCAATGGTGATCACCTTCTCGATATTGACCCCCTGTGCCTGTTCCAGTGTTTCCTCAAGCGGGCGGTCCTTGAGGTAATCCAGGTGACAGTGGGTCTCGATGATCGGGTGATCGAATACGGGAATCTCGCGACGTTTCTTACTCATTGCCGGGTACTACACTCCATCGCAACCTGCGTCCAGGCTGCTATTCTGTGAATTCAGTCTCACAAGTTTACCAGCTTGTTCGATTGTTGACCTGTATTACATCCATAGGGAGTTGCACGGAGCACTTTGATGAAGCTGTCGGCGTTTGCCAGCTCTTTTCTTTTCGACCCCGGAAAACCCAGATTCCGGGACTACCAGACATTGCTGGACAGCGATGAAACGGAGCTGCCCGGCCTTGAGGCCAACCTGGAACAGATTGGTGAATACCAGCGCCGACTCTGGGCAAATCAGGCAAGGGCGGTGCTGCTGGTCACACACGGACCGGATACCAGTGGTAAGGACAGCCTGATCCGCACACTGGCAACCTTTGCAGACCCCGCGGGCTTTCACGCCTGGTCATTCAGCCGGCCCAAGGGTGCCGAAACCCGCCATGACTTTCTATGGCGGGTCACGCCCTTCTTGCCCGGCTTTGGCGAGATGGTGGCCTTCAATCGCAGCCATCACGAAGCTGTGATCGCCGAGCGGGTATGGCCGGTCCATGAGCCCGACAGCTACAACTGGCAGAACCGTTACTGCTCCATCCGGAACTTCGAGACCCACCTGGTGGAAGAGGGCACCACAATCATCAAGATCTGGCTCAACCTGTCTGAAGACGAGCATCGACAGCGCCTGTTGAAGCGCCTCGACAAACCGCGCAAGCGCTGGAAATTCGACAAGTCGGATATCGACGGGTGGGAGAAACGTCGCCAGTACGAAGCCTTCGCCGAAGAGGCCCTGGCCGAGACCCATACGGAGCAGTCCCCCTGGTTCATTGTGCCGGGTGACCGGAAACCCCAGGCCCGTGCCATTGTTGCGGCGATACTGGCAGAGCAACTGCAAAGGCTGGCGCCGGATTATCCGAAAGAAGATGAGACTGTCCTGAAAGAATACCGACGCCTGTTGGCAAAAAATGGCGTGAAATAAACACAGCGGAGGAATGCATGCACATTGTTGTAGTCGGTGGCGGCGTGGTGGGAATGACCACGGCCTACGAACTGAATCGCCGGGGCCACCAGGTGACTGTGCTGGAGCGTCACGCAATTGCCGGCAACGAAACCAGCAAGGCCAACGCGGCCCAGCGCTCCTACGGCGTGGTCTACCCCTGGGCGGATCCCTCAATTGTGTTCAAGGCCATCCCCTGGATCCTCAAGCAGGACGGCCCCCTGAAGCTGCGCTTTCCGCCGTCGGTGGAAACCCTGAAATTCATGTTCGCTACCCTCCGTTACGCCTGGTCGCCGGGGCTGTTCGGTCTGAACCGCCGCGCCATGTTGCGCCTCGGTATCCACAGTCGGAAACGGTTTCAGGTTTTGGAAAAGGAACTGGACCTTGCCTTTGACGGCGACCATCAGGGCCTGTTGCACCTGGCCAGCACCCCGGAGGCGCTGGAAGGCTACCGGACAACCCATGAACTCCTGAACGAACTCGGTATTCCTTCCCGTTTGCTCACCCCCGAACAGGTGCGCGAGGCCGAACCCGGCATGGTCGGCAACGGCCCGCTCTATGGTGCCCTCAGCTACGACAGCGATGGCACCGGTGACTGTCACAAGTTCTCCCGGGAACTGGCAAAAGCCTGCGAGGAAAAGGGGGTTGTCGTTCGTTACAACGTGGAAGCGGAAAAACTCATTGCCGATGAGCAGAAGGTCAGTGCAATTTCACTCAGAACCGGCGAAGGGGTGATGGAAACCCTGGAGGCGGATGCCTTCGTTATCAGCGCCGGGTGCTGGTCCAATCATCTGGTTCAGCCTCTCGGGCTGGAACTGCCCATCTATCCGGTAAAAGGCTACAGCCTGACGGTTCCGATGAAAGACCCGGAGCGCGGTCCGGCATCCACCATTCACGACGACAACTACAAAGTCGTCTCCACCCGTCTGGGCAACCGTTTACGGGCCACCGGCTTCGTCGAACTGGCCGATTTTAATCGGGAGATTCCTGAAGCCCGACTGGCAACTATCAAGAAGTCGGTCGAATCCCGGTTCCCCGGCTGTGCCGACCTCGATGCCGCTGAAACCTGGACAGGTTTTCGCCCCATGACCCCCGACGGCCCGGCGATTATTGGCCGCGGTCCCAGAGAAAATCTCTATTTGAATACCGGCCACGGCACCTTCGGCTGGACCCTGTCAGCCGGCAGTGCCGATGTCATCGCCCAGATAATCGAAGGCGAGGAGCCAGCCATATCTTTGGATGCCTTCCGACCCGGAAGATTCCAGGAATAGTCTCAACAAACCGGTGCGCGCAAAAGGCTTGGGAGGAGGACGGATAGCCCTTCCCGGGATCGTCGAAAACATGGATGTTTTCGTCGAGCGTACATGGACGTATTCACAGCGTATCCCGGGAAGGGCTATCCGTCCTGTGACTACTCGGAATCGGAGCGCGACTGAGGGCCAAGTTTACGCTCAATATTCGAACACAGCGTATGAACAAACCCGATATCCCGATCAGAAAGTAGTGGCAGCCGCTCGAAAACCCACTGGGACAGCTTCCCTTCAGGCGGCGTATCGAGTTCGGGTAGCAGGGTTTCGAGCCGGTTGCGGAGGGCGCCAAGCCGATTTTCATCGGCAGGCTCAGGTTCGTCATCCATAGAATCTGAAAGCCCGGACATTTCCCAGGCATAGAGCATCACCGACTGGGCCAGATTCAGGGAGGGGTAGGCGACCTTCATGGGAATGCCGGTCAGCAGATCGCAGAGTGCCAGTTCGTCATTGGAAAGCCCACGATCTTCCCGGCCAAACACCAGCGCTGCGGTTGCGACGGACGCCCCCTTCGTAGCCAGAAGCTTCCGCAGATCAGAGGGGCCGTGCCAATCCTGGCGCTGATGCCGGGTCTTGGCGGAGGTGCCCATTAGCAGGTCTACGGAGTTTCTTACCGCTGCCAGATCGGGGAAAATGCGCGCATTGTCCAGGATGTGGTCGCTGCCGTGGGCCAGCCAGTGGGCTTCGGGGCGGGTGTGCAGGTCCGAGTTGACCAGCCAGAGCTCGCCGAAGCCCATGGTGCACAGGGCACGGGCGGCCGCACCGACATTTTCGGGAACCTTGGGCTCAACAAGTACAAAGGCCAGTTTCATGACGTTACCTCCGGCGGCGAGTTTACACCACGGCGCGGAATCTTTTTACCAGCGATGGCAGCAGCTGAACGACTGGCTGGTGCAGCACCAGGCGTTCTGGCAGCCGGCGCCGTTCATGACACCGCAGCCGGCCTGGACAAAAGCTTATCCGGAACTGGCAGCGATGCTGGCAGAGCTTAGCGATGCAGAATGCCAGTACCTGGATGACAGGCCCGTTGAATTGGCGGCTCGGGCAGCACGGTGGCTGCCGTCCCTGGAAGGGTATGCGGACATCGTGCAACTGCCGGCGCTTTTGCCCTCGGACGATGAGGCATCAAAGGCGACCCTGCCGGAAATCCGGGCTACGGATATGCCCGGCCGAAAGCGTCTGCAGTCGGGTGCCTTTGCCGCCGCACTGGCACCGCTGGACCACCCCGCCCTGGACTGGTGCTGCGGCAAGGGCCATCTTGCGCGGACGCTGGCGCCGTTGTGCCCCGGTGAGATCCTGGGTTTCGAGTGGAACCTGGAGCTGGTTCATGATGGAAACCGTCTGGCCGAGCACTTTGGGGATCGGGTGTCGATCGGCTGCCAGGACGTGATGGCCCCGGGACTGAAGCTTCCAGACGATTACCATGGCGTTGCACTCCATGCCTGCGGCGATCTGCACCGGCAGCTGCTCAAACGCGGCAGCGAGACTGGATTGCCCCGGCTGAGTATTTCACCCTGCTGCTACCACCTGACCGACCGGGACATTTACCGCCCCCTTTCCCGGCGGGCGTCGGGCTATCAGGGGGTGCTGCAACCGGGCCGAAATGATCTCCGGCTGGCGGTCCAGGAAACGGTGACGGCGCCTGCCAGGGTTCGGGAACAGACGCGTTTGATCAGCCAGTGGCGCCTGGCGTTCGATGGCCTGCAACGGTTCTTGCGGGGGCAGGACGAATACCTTCCTGTACCTTCCCATCCGGCGCGACTGCTGAGGAAAGGCTTTCCAGCTTTTTGTCGATGGGCCGCAGCGAAAAAGCACCTTGAGTTACCCGACAGGGTCGAGTTTGATCACTGGTTGGCGTTTGGCGAGCGTCGACTGGCAGAGGTTCGCCGTCATGAGCTGGTCAGGCACCTGTTCCGGCGTCCGCTCGAGCTCTGGATGGTGTTGGATTATGCCGTATTCCTGGAGGAGCATGGCTACGAGGTACGGCTCGGGCAATTCTGCGACCGGTCTCTGACGCCCCGAAATCTGCTGCTCGATGCGGTCAGGGCTTCCGGTACTCCTCGCGCTCAACACAGCCGTCCCTGAAAGACACGTAGGTCAGCTCATAAAGCGCCCCGTAATAGCGGGTCTGTAAACCCGGACTGAGAAGCGGCGTGAGTTCCCCACTTGTTTCCAGAAACAGAAAAGGCGCCCGGAGGCGCCTTTTCAATTCACTCAGCTAACGCCCGTAACTTAACGGCGAACCTGAATGCGAGCTTCGACCCGGCGGTTCTCTGCGCGGCCAGCTGCTGTCTCGTTAGAGGCAATTGGCTGCTCCTCACCATAACCTACGGCTTCCACCCGCGCCGGATCAACGCCCAGAGGACCTGTCAGACGGCCTGCAACTGCTTCGGCACGGCGCTGGGACAGGAACTGATTGTAGTCGGCGGCACCGGCGCTGTCGGTGTGACCGGCAATCTCCACGATGGTTTCCGGGTTTTCCTGCATGAAATCAGCCACGCGACGGATTTCTTCATCGTAGGCGTTGCCGATCACGGAGCTGTTGGTCGGGAACTTCACTTCGATGGTGAAGGTCTGGATGGTTTCGGTGACACCCTCACAGCCGGTGTCATCCACTTCTGCGCCGGCGGTTGTGTTCGGGCACAGATCCTGGCTGTTGACCACGCCGTCGTTATCGCTGTCCAGTTCGCAGCCACGGCTGTTTACTTCCGCACCGCGCGGGGTGTCGGGACACTGGTCTCGGCTGTCAGCAACGCCGTCGCGATCCGAATCCGGTTCGCAGCCATTGCCGTCAACGGTTGCGCCTGCCGGCGTGCCGGGGCACTGGTCACGTGAGTCCGGGACGCCATCGCCATCAGCATCTGCAGGACGTGCAGGCTCTGCGGCTGCCTGGGCCACAGTGCGGGTAAAGGCAAAACTGATGCCCAGAGAGACCTGGGTGTCGAAGGTGCTCTCATCAATGCCATGGAATTCACGGAGATCGCCGCGCAGCGATACGGAATCACTGATGTTATAGCGGAAGCCGGTGCCGACGTTCACTCGCGTCTCATCGTGGTTGCTGCCGGCGGTACGGACACCGCTGTTGTCAGAACCGAAGTCTGCATGGCCGGCACCCAGGGAAACATACGGGTTCCAGGCTTCGTCCGGGCCGGCAAAGTAGTAGGTGCCATCGACCCTGACTTCGTCGAACTCGGACTCACCGGGCACGTATTTCCGATCTGCATCGGCACGTGAATACAGGGCTTCTACCGACCAGTGCGGGCGGAAGCGGTATTCCACACCAACACCGAAGGTGCCGGTTTCGCTCAGATCGCGTTTGTCGTCAAACAGCTGGAAACCCGCAAACGGGTTGATATAGATGGTTTCCTGACGGTCGGCGATGGCCGGAGTTGCAAGGGTGGCGGCGAGAACAGCCGCGGAAATCGGACGCATGACGTTCATGCAGAACCTCCTGTTCATTGTCGTTGTGGTACCGCACTTCTATATGAAAAGTGCTTGTATACCCGGAATTTAGGCTAGTAGGCCAAAAAAGACAAAAAAATGATACGGATTGTTACGTCCGCAATTGTACCCAGTTGACCATTACGAGCCGGAAGTCGTTTCAGGCCAGAGCAGTGAAGTACAGATGCGCGCTCTTTTTGCTGAAGTTGAGGATTTCGCCGTTATCGAAGTGCACTTCGAAGGAGCTTTCATCCTCGGTAACCACCGAGCCCGGGCCAAAAATCGCGTGGCTAAGACGTTTCTGATGCCAGAGTGGTTCCATCGAGTTGGCAGACATTGCCGCATTGCCTTCGATGGCGACATTTTCCCGGTTGGCATAGCGTTGGCTAACCGGCGTGAGAGGGGCGGTCAGCCGGATGGTTGAGGACTGGGCTGGACTTCGTTCATCCAGCCAGCGTCCGAACTCCTCGGCCAGTTCAAAGCAGAATTCTTCCACAAAACGGCTCGGGCCCTGATCGCCGTCCAGATGCGGCTGGTTGCTGGCAGGGAGGGTAATCAGATGGAGCTGCTGGCGGGTCCTGGTCATGGCCACATAGAGCAGCCGCCGCTCACTCTCCAGAAATCCTCGGGCATTGTCCTGGGGACGCGGGCTGTAAGGCAGGTATTTCTCCTGCAGGCCGGGAATGATCACCGTCGGCCATTCCAGCCCCTTGGTGCGATGAATGGTCGAGAGCAGAACGCCACCTTGCTGATTCTCACCTGCCTGTTGCTTCAGGGCCTTCAGATGCTCCAGGGCGCCTTCGGCGGTGACATCCAGGCTTTTCAGGTATTGCCGGAATCCCTGCACGGTATCAATCCGCTCTTCAGCGCTTTCATGGGTCAGGGCCAGGCTCCGGATGCCTTCATAGAGGTCTGTATGCTCGGCATAGACACTGATCAGTCCTGCAACCGGCCCCCCATAACTGCGAAGCTGGGCAAGCACCTCGCCAAGCTTTCGCAGCTTACGGGCCGCCATCGGTGCCAGAGCGTCAAAATCCATGGCCAGCAACCGCTCGTGCCAGCCGCCGGAAAACCCGGCCAGGAACCGTGCCAGTTGCTCCAGTTCGGGCTCTTTCAAGCCAACGTGGGGGAAACGCAACAACTGCCGTGCCAGCTCAAGCCGATCCTCGTCCGGCAGGTTTTCCAGCTTGCCGGTCACCACCATCAGCAGGGCGGTGATGGCCTGCACTTCCCGGCTGAACAGCGCGCCCTTGCCGGCATCAATCCGGTAGGGAATCTGCCGGGCCAGCAGCTTCAGCTCAATAGGGACACTCTGACTCCAGACCCGGAACAGAATCGCCGTTCCTGCCAGAGCCGGTTCCGACTGACCCTGCAGAATCTGCAAAACGGTATCGGCATCGCTCTCCGCCCGATGCAGGGTGATCTCCGTGCCGGGCGTGGAAGGGTGGGAGTGGCAAAGCACATCCTTGCGCCCCGTGTTGTGGCAGATCAGATGGTTTGCCAGCAGTGCCACCCGGTGGCCGTACCGGAAGGTGTAGCTGAGAGTCTGCTCCAGCGGGCTTTCGAACTCATCGCTGAACCGTTTGAGGATAAACTCCGGCTTCGCGCCCCGGAACTCGTAGATCGTCTGATCCGGGTCACCAACAACCGTCACCCGGGCCCGGTCCCCGGCCACGTAGCGCAACAGCAGATGCTGGATCTCATTGGTGTCCTGGTACTCATCCACCAGAATCAGATCCATCTTGTTGCCAACCAACCTCTGCAACGGAGGATTCTGGTGAATGGCCATCACCGGCTCATACAGCATGTCGGCATAACTGATCCGACCCTGGCTCTTGCGCCACTGTTCGAAACTGTGGAACAGATCAACAAGGTATTTGTGCTTGTCCGAGTACCCCAACTCCTCAAACACGATCTCCGCCGGCGACAGGGTGGTCTTCACAAGATCAATAAACCCCGTCGCCGTCTCGACGAAATCCTTCTTGTTGCGCCTGATCTCATCCGCCAGGTCCTCCGGCGCCAGCCGACGCGTCAACTGCCAGGCCTGGAAACTGATCTCCTGCTCGGTCAGAATCTTCTCCGAAAACCCCGGCAGATAGCCCTCCCGCACAAACCGTTTGTACAGCCGAAGGCCCATGGCGTGATAGGTCCGAATCTCCGGCAGCGCCAGCCGGCGCTGGGCGCAAACCTCCTGCAGCTTGCGCTCGAAATCCACCCGGGCACTGCGATTAAACATCAGCACCAGCATCCGATCCGGATCATGCCCCTGTTCCAGCAGATACCGAATCCGCCACGCCAGCGTCGACGTCTTACCACTGCCGGCCACGGCAGTAATCACCGCATGTTCATAGCCGGCAGTAATAATCGCCCGCTGTTCATCGGTGAGGTAATCCGGCAGGTTGGTGGTATCAGAAATTTGGGGTTCGGTCGGCATGGCCGGTATTGTAACGGCCCGCTGGTAGAGCGGATACCGCTGCCGCATAATTGGTCATCCTGAGAGGGGCTCAAACAATGACCATAACTCCCAACTTGGCTGCGGGGTTTGGATAGACTTTCAAAAACTGTGCGGAGCCAGGGATGGCGGAGCCCAAGCGTCACATGGATGTGCCGCAAGGAGCGTGTTTTTGAAAGTCTATCCAAACCCCGCTAACTCCAATGTCAGAAGGTTTATGCAAGATGGAAATAGCAGAATCGATCAACGTACTCGGCGAGAAACTGGAAACCTGCGGCAAAGACCCGATGACCGGCTTCTACCGCGATGGCTGCTGCAACGTCGGCCCGGATGACTTTGGCCTGCATGCCGTCTGCGCCGTAGTCACCGACGACTTCTTGGAATTCTCCAAAGCCCAGGGTAACGACCTCAGCACCCCCAGACCCGAGTTTGGCTTCGAAGGCCTGAAAGCAGGCGACAGCTGGTGCCTGTGCGCCGGCCGCTGGCAGGAAGCCTTTGAGGCTGGTTGCGCACCGAGAGTGCGCCTGCGCGCCACCCACCAGGCCGCTCTGGAAAAATGCGCCCTGGACGACCTCAAAGCTCTCGGTGCCGACCTCAGCTGATGAGCCACCCTGAACCCGATACCGCGCCAGATCATGCAATCTGGCGTGCCCTGCAAGCCAGTCTTGCCGCCAGAGGCGAACGCCGTCTGGTCCTGCTGGAGGGCAATCGGGAAAACAACCTCAGGTGGCTTTCTGGCCTGCTACCTGAGCTCGACATTCAAACCGGCGTCTGGACCGGCCCGGCAGACCAGAGCCCTGATTCTCGTCTGACGGGGATTATTCCAACTGAGGCCAGGAAATGGCTCGGCCGTGAGGTTTCCGTGATTGTCTGGGATGGCTGGCAGGGAAACCCTCCAGATGCCTTCGCGGCGCTCTCCGGGGCATTGACCGCCGGCGGAATACTGTTCTGGCTGATGCCACCGCTGGATGAATGGCGCTGGTTTGCCGACCCGGATTACCCGAGAACCGGCCTGGACCATGGTGGCGAGCATCCTTTCGCCCCCCGCATGGCCGACATTCTTGCCGACCATGAGGCTGTGATCCGCATATCCCCAGGCCGTGCCGAAACGCCCTCGCTGACCATTCCGCAGATACCGGAGCAAAGCTTCCGGATTGAAACAACTCCGGACCAGGAACAATTGATCCAGCGCCTGGTTCGGTTTGGCCAGGGCCGAAGACGCCGGCCACTGGTTGTCACGGCAGACCGGGGGCGAGGCAAGTCCGCCGCTCTGGGTATGGCGGCCGCGGAATTGCTGAAGAAAGGCAGGCAGGAAATTGTTGTTACTGCGCCGTCAAAACAGAATGTGGACACCCTGTTCCGTCACGCCCGTGATGCCCTTTCGGATCAACTGGATCAGGCCAGCGCTGGTACGCTGACAACCCGGTCGGGCGCGCGCCTGAGGTATGTTCCGGTTCAGGAACTCCTGGCCTCGCGGCCGGAGGCCGAGGTGATTCTGGTGGATGAGGCAGCGGCTCTTCCCGCGCCTCTGTTGAAATCGATCCTTCTGGGCTGGCCCAGGGTAGCGTTTGCCACCACGGTGCATGGTTACGAGGGCGCCGGCCGTGGCTTTGCCATACGCTTTCGACAGGTCCTTGAGCAATCAACGCCTCACTGGCAGGCGGCAACGCTTACTGAACCGGTGCGCTGGGCTCGCGGGGATCCACTGGAGACCCTGATCACCCAGCTCTTCCTGCTGGCGGCAGATGGCAGTGGTTCAGCCGTGGAAACCGAAAACAGCGCCGGGGAACTGGTGATCGAGCCCTGGCAGCCGGCAACCGCCAGTGACGAGGCGTTGTCGAACGCCTTTGGTTTGCTGGTGGATGCCCATTACCGGACCAGTCCTGCTGATCTGCGGCAATGGCTGGATGATATGGCCGCCCGAAGCTGGCGGGCGAGAATTGGTGAACGCACGGTTGGAATACTCTGGTGTGCCCTCGAAGGTGGCCTTTCGGCCGGGCTGGCGGAGCAGGTCAGTCTGGGGACCCGTCGAATTCGCGGCCATCTACTGCCGCAGTCACTGGCCAGCCACAGCGGCTATCCAGAAGCCGCTGCCCTGAAAGCGCTCCGGGTGGTCCGGATTGCAGTGTCAGACGACGCCAGGCGGTCGGGTATTGGCCGAAGCCTGGTGGAGGCCGCACGAGCCTACAGCACCGAGCAGGGCGTTGATTACCTGGGAACCAGTTTTGGTGGCAGCGCCGACCTGCTGGCGTTCTGGCAAAACTGTGGTCTTCGTGTGGTGAGAGTGGGGCTGCAACAGGAGGCGTCCAGTGGTGAGTACCCGCTGCAGATGATCCAGGGTATCTCGCGGCCAGGCCGGGAACTGGAGGGGCGTATCCGCAAGCGGCTCGCTGGCCATTGGCTAACCCTGGTGCCGGACAACTGGCCGGGGCTGGGCACGGATATGCTGGCGGAGATAACCGCAGAACTGCCACCCGGGTTGGCGTTGGATTCCGATGATTTGAGGGAGCTTCGGAATTTCGCCAACGGCCACCGGGGGTTTCAGATAACGGTTCCGGTGCTGCGGAAGCTGAGTCAGACGCCCGGTGCCATGGCAGGGTTGCGTGGCCATGCAGACCGCGCCCTGTGGTGCCGCTGTGTACTTCAGGGTGCGCCATGGTCTTCGCTTCAGGCCGAGAAGCTGTGCCTGGGGCAGAGAGACGGCGAAGACCGTTTGCGGCAGCTGGTTCGCGATCTTCTCAAGGACGGTCCGGGTTTGTGACTCGCTCGATTTAATTTCCGATGGTGTCTGCCCAGAATAGGGCCTCGTATCCTTCTACAAAGCCCCACAGAGACTGTTTGCTATGGCCAAGGGAACCGGCGCCCCCCGTTTTTTGCTGATTTTGCTTCCGCTTCTTGCTTTCCTGTCTGCCTGCGCATCCCAGAGCCAGCCGGTTGCTCTCAGCCCCGAGGCCCTGGCCGAGGCCGACGCGCTGCTGATTACTGCAGCAGGCAATGGCGAGAAAAGACGCGTGCAGCTGTTGCTTTCCGCCGGTGCCGATGTGAACACCAGCGATCGCAACGGCTATACGCCTGTGATGCGCGCGGCCGAAAACGGCCATCTCTCGGTGGTCAAGGTGTTACTGGCGGCCGGTGCCAACGTCAATGTCAGCCAGGGTGGGGAATCCCTGCTCATGAAGATAGTGGCCAATGGCGACTTGCTGACTGCGGAAAGGCTGGTGGCTGCCGGGGCGGACGTGAATTACCGGGCCAGCGACGGCCAGACCGCGCTGGACATCGCCCGGGCCACCAATAACCGGGATCTGGAAATGCTACTGGTGCAGGCGGGCGCGCAGCTGTAGTTCCCGGACGCTATTCCAGCCCCATCGGATCGGTTTCGTCATCCCACTCCGGGGTGAAATGGGCCGCAACCACCTCTTCCGGTACATCAGCAACGCTCAGATAACTCCACTTCGGCTGCCGATCCTTATCGATGGCCAGGGCTCGAATGCCCTCGGCCAGGTCCGGCCGGCGGATGCATTCCGAGACCATCGCCAGCTCCATCCGGAAGGCGTCCTTCAGGGACATCTGCTGGGCCTTTTGCAACTGGGTCCAGACCAGCCAGGCCGACACCGGGCATCCCATTCTCAGCGTGTTCATGCAGGCATGCCACCAGTCGCAGTCCACCTCCGCCGTGAGCAACTGATCGACGATTTCCGGCAGTTCATCGCCCGCGCTCAGCCGGGCAATCCGCTGTTCGTGTTTTGCCAAATGGCTGGGCGGCAGCGACCGGTAATCCGGTGTCTGGATCTGATTGAGCAGGCGGAAAAGTCGGTTGTCGTCCGCGGCGGTCTGCCCGGTCCACCGTTCAGAGGCCAGGCGATCGAGCAAACGGTCCCGGTCTTCCGGCAGAATGGCCATGTCCGCAAGGCCGACCCGAAGTGCATCGCTCACGTTCAGGCGAACACCGGTCAGGCCCATAAACAGGCCCAGCCGGCCGGGTAGCCTTTTCAGAAACCAGCTGGCACCAACATCCGGAAACAGGCCGATGGTGATCTCGGGCATCGCGAGCGTGACATCCGGGGTTACCAGCCGGTACCGGCAGCCGGAAAACACACCAAGACCACCGCCCATCACCACGCCGTGGGCGATACCCAAAACCGGCTTGGGAAAACGGTGAATGTTGTAGTCCATCCGATATTCCCGGGTGAAAAAGCGCACCGGTTTCTCCGGCTCTTCCGGATTCTGAATGGCGTCATAGAGTTCGCGGATGTCTCCACCGGCGCAGAAGGCTCTCTCGCCCGCGCCCCGGATAACCACGACACAGATCCGGTCGTCCTCGGCCCACCGATCAAGAACTTCCTGGGTTTGCTGGATCATGTGCTCGGAAAGCGCATTGAGCGTGCCTGGGGAGTTGAGCGTCAGAACACCGATGTGGCCTTCGCGACAGGCAAGTTCCTGGGCCTCTACAGACATTGACGTTATCTCCGGAGAATTAAATCGATCTTGGATTCGGAATTGAACGTACTTTCACCCTAATAGCCCGGCCAGGAAAGAGGACGAACGTCGAAAAGCCGTCCTTGACCTATCGCATTTGAGGTTCCCCGGCTCTGTGCTATAAGTGCTAGTCAGGTTACCGTCCGGCGTCCGAACCGGCCTGAAAATCTTTAAAACGATGATGAGAGGGTAATGACAATGAATCTGAAACACTACGCTGTTGCGGGAATTTTTGCGCTTGGCGCTGCTGTGCCTGCAGTAGTTTCTGCCGGCGACGCGGAAGCTGGTAAGGCCAAGGCGGCCGTCTGCGCTGCGTGTCATGGTCAGAATGGTCTTGCGCAGATCCCGACCTATCCGAACCTGGCGGGCCAGAATGAGCAGTACCTGGTATCGGCCCTGAAGGCGTACAAAAACAAGCAGCGCTCCGGCGGCCAGGCGGCCATCATGCAGGGTCAGGCTGCTGCCTTGAGTGATACAGATATCGCAAATCTGGCAGCCTATTACGCCAGCCTGCCGGCAGACGGCGGTAAGTAAACGCGTGAAGGTCAGCGAGGCGGCTCAGGCCGCTCCGCTGACGATACGGTAGCTGGGTTTGTAGGCCGAGGAACCCGGCAGTTTCATCCGATTCTGGGCTACAAACTGTTCAAGCATGGCCTCAAGCGGTTTGATCAGGCTGGGATCACCGGCAATTTCAAATGGCCCCTTCTCCTGAACCTGTCGAATACCACCTTCCTTGACGTTCCCGGCCACAATGCCACTGAATGCCTTGCGCAGATTCGCGGCGATCAGGTGCACGGGCTGGTCCCGGTGAAGCTCCAGGGCTCGCATATTGTCGTGATTGGGCTCGAACGGTAGCTGAAACACCGGGTCGATCTTCAGCATCCAGTTGAAGTAGTAGGCATCCTGCATGGCGCGCCGGAAAGTCTCCACCTCCTTCATGCCCTTTTTCATGGTCTGCGCCACGCGCACTGGATCATCGATGATGATCTCGTACTTGCTCGCGGCTTCGTCCCCAAGGGCGTTCCGAATGAACTTGTCGATCATTTCGAAGTATTCCGCATTCTCCTGCTGACCGGTGAACACCACCGGGAAAGGCAGATCAGCATTGTCCGGATGCAGCAGGATGCCCAACAGGTACAGAATCTCCTCGGCGGTGCCGACCCCGCCAGGGAATACAATGACGCCGTGACCACAGCGGACGAAGGCCTCCAGACGTTTCTCGATGTCCGGCATGATCACCAGTTCATTGACGATGGGGTTGGGGGCCTCCGCACCAATGATGCCCGGCTCGGTGATGCCAATGTAGCGGCCGTCTTTAACCCGTTGCTTGGCGTGACCGATGGTGGCGCCTTTCATGGGCCCCTTCATGGCGCCCGGCCCACATCCGGTGCATATACTCAGGGCTCTCAACCCCAGTTGATGGCCCACATCCTTGCTGTACTGGTATTCGTCATGTCCGATCGAGTGGCCTCCCCAGCAGACCACCAGATCTGGCTGCCGCCCGGCCTGCAGCACCCGGGCATTGCGGAGGATGTGAAAAACGTAGTTGGTCAGGTCTTCCGGGTCGTCCCGCCGGAAACCGGCGGCAGACTGGGGAATCGAATGGGAGTAGATGATATCCCTCAGCACCGAGAACAGGTGCTCACGGATTGCCCTAAGCATCTGTCCATCAACGAACGCATGCGCAGGCGCATTGATCAGTTCCAGTTTCAGCCCCCGGGGCTGAGGTACCAGGCGGACATCGAAGTCGGCATGAGATTCCATCAATGCCTGACAGTCGTCGGTTTCCACCCCGGTATTCAGGACCGCCAGGGCGCACTGGCGAAATAGCCGGTACAGGCCCCCTTCGCTGCGGTCCTTGAGGCGGTTGACCTCGTGGTTGGAGAGAATCTCTAGACTGCCCTCGGGTGACACCAGAGCATTGATGGTCGATTCCTGCATTAACGGTGAAACTCCTGAATGTTGCGGAAATGCCCGATTTTGAGGCATCGGGTCAAAAGGGTAGACTAAGGCCTTTCCATACAATACGCCACCCGACAAAATTCCGATTTATGAAACTGCTTATTCGTCCCGCTCCGGAAGTTGCGATCAAGAGTAAACCCGTCCGTCGTCAGCAGATGCGTCACCTGCGGCAGAACATCCGAAAACTGCTGGCACGGCTGGATCCCGAGATTCGGGTGGACGGTAGCTGGGACCGGGTGGATGTGGAAGTGCCTGATGGCCGCGGACTCTCCGGCCCTGTCCTGGAGGCGCTTTTGCGCATACCGGGTATTTCCACGATTCAGGAAATCGGGGCATTTCCGTTTGTCAGCCTTGACGATGTGGCCGATAAAGCCGTTGAAGCGTTTGCTGACCGGTTGAAAGGCAAAACCTTTGCCGTCAGGGCCCGGCGCCATGGCGAGCACAACTTCCGCTCCATCGATCTGGAGCGGACGGTCGGCGGCGCCCTGATGCAGGCATCGGAGGCCAGAGGTGTAGATCTGAAATCGCCGCAGGTTGAAGTGCGAATTGAAGTGCATGACGACCAGTTCCACATCGCCCACCGCAAACATCGCGGATTAGGCGGCTATCCGCTGGGCAGTGTCGAAAATGTCCTGACTCTGATTTCCGGGGGGTACGATTCTTCGGTAGCCGCCTATCTGATGATGCGCCGCGGCCTGCGCAACCATTTCCTGTTTTTCAATCTGGGGGGCGCCGCCCATGAGGTGGGTGTACGCCAGGTGGTGCATTACCTGTGGGACCGCTACGGCGCCTCCCACAGCGCCAAATTTATCTCCGTGCCCTTCGAGGGCGTGGTTGCCGAAATCATGCGTTCGGTCAGTCACCGTCACTGGGGTGTGGTGCTGAAGCGCCAGATGCTGATGGCGGCTGCCGAGATTGCCAAAAACAACAACGCCTCCGGGGTGGTGACCGGCGACGCGGTAGCCCAGGTGTCGAGTCAGACTCTGAGCAACCTTAACGTGGTGGATCGCGCCAGTGACGAAGTGGTCCTTCGCCCGTTGGTGTCCATGGACAAGGAATCCATTATCCGTATCGCCCGTGAAATTGGCACTGAAGTCTATGCCCGCAACATGCCCGAGTATTGCGGTGTCATCTCCCAGAAGCCGGCTACCAGAGCCAAGCTGCACCGGGTGGAGGAAGACGAGGCCCAGATGGACGCCTCGGTGCTCGCCAATGCGATTGAGGCCCGTGAGGAAACACCCGTGAACCGGTTGTTGGAGACGACCCTGACACCTGAAGAAGTGGAACTGGTGCAGACACCATCGGTGGATGATGTGATCATCGACGTGCGCCACCCTTCGGAGGGCGAACAGTCACCGCTCAAGCTCACCAATAACGAGATTCTTCAGATCCCGTTTTACGAGCTGAACCAGCAGTTGCCGGAGTTGCCGGCCAACCGGCAATACCTGCTGTACTGCGATCGGGGTACCATGAGCCGGATGCACGCGGGCCGCCTCAAGGCCGAAGGGCACGCGAACGTGAAAGTCTACGTGCCCGCCGCCTGAAGCTTCAGCCCGCCAGGCCTTTGAAGAACTGCTGGACGTTCTCGCTCAGGGCGTCCAGATCGTACCCGCCTTCCTGAACCACCAGTGTTGGTAGCCCCAATTGACGCACGTGGGTGCTGAGCCTGCAGAAGCCTTCGGAAGAGACTGATACCTTGGCCTGTGGATCGTTCTTGTAGATATCGAAACCGAGGGCGAGGATCAGGGCATCCGGCTGGAAAAGTTTTATGGCCGACAGGGCGTCGTCCAGTTTTGCAAAGAAATCGTCTTCCGTTGAACCGTGGGGCATCGGCATGTTGATGTTGTAGCCAAAGCCTTCCCCTTCGCCACGCTCGTTCTCGAAGCCGGTGACCACCGGGTAGAAGTTGGTGGGATCGCCGTGGATTGAGATATAGAGCACGTCGCTGCGGTCGTAGAAGATCTCCTGAATGCCCTGGCCATGGTGCATGTCGGTATCGAGGATCACGATCCGGGGGAACCGGGCTTTCATGTGCTCGGCGGCGATCGCGGCATTGTTCAGGTAGCAGAACCCGCCGGCCGCATCCCGGCGGGCATGGTGTCCCGGCGGGCGGCACACAGCGTAGGAGGTGCGATCGCCAGCAATCAGCGCATCGGCAGCACCGAGCGCGCTCTGGGCCGACCAGTAGGCCGCGTGCCAGGTGTTCTCGCCGATCGGGCAACTGCCGTCGGCCTGGTAGCGGGCTGCTTCGGCCAGGATGCCTGTCAGGTGGTTGGGGGAACGGACAAAGATATTGGAGATGACTTCATCACCCCAGTCATCCATCTGTTTCCAGCGCCGATGGGCGGATTCCAGAAAACGCAGGTAACCCAGATCGTGAACCTTCGAGATGGGCCCCGCACCCTGGTCCGCTGGCTGCAGCACGGAAATGCCCATTTCCTTCAGTCCGCCCAACATTTCACCGGTACGAGCAGGTATCTCCTGGGGCTGGCGCATCTGTCCACGGGTAAAGTACGTCTGTGGAATATGCTCATCCTGTGCGTGATGGAAAAATGCCTTCATTGTCCGGTCTCCTGAGTGTCTAATTCCCCGAGTATAGGCACACTCAGGGGATGATCAAAAGCCTGCCCTTGACTTTACAGGTCGGGATACAACATCCACTATGGAAGACATAAAACACTGACGCAACCAGATTACCTATACTGCGCTCCACACGGGGGCGGAGCCAATCACAGAAGAGGAGCCGAGATGATCGAGTCACCCCTGCTGGAAAAGCTGACCGGCTATATCGGTGGTCGCTGGACTGACAATGCGCATGGCAACACCTTCGATGTTTATAACCCGGCAACGGGCAAGGTGATCGCCCAGGTCGCATCCATGTCGGAAGAGGAAGTGAACGCTGCCATCGCATCCGGCAAGTCGGCGCTTCGGCTTACAAGTCCTTACAGCATCGAGACCCGCCGCAAGTGGCTGGAAGACATACGGGACGCGCTCAAGGCCAACAAGGAAGAAGTCGGTCGGATTTTGTGCATGGAACATGGCAAACCGCTGCAAGAGGCCCAGGGCGAGGTAGATTATGCCGCCGGGTTCTTCGATTACTGCTCCAAGCACATCCAGGCCCTGGACGCGCACACCATTCCCGAGAAACCGAAAGACTGCACCTGGACGGTTCACTACCGGCCCATCGGTGTCGCCGGCCTGATCACGCCCTGGAACTTCCCCATTGGCATGATTGCCAAGAAGCTGTCGGCGGCTCTGGCCGCTGGCTGTCCGTCCGTGATCAAGCCGGCCAGTGAAACCCCGCTGACCATGATTGCCCTGTTCAGCCTGATGGACAAGCACACGGACATGCCCGACGGCATGGTGAACCTGGTGATGGGCAAGGCCAGTGTCATCGGGAAGGTACTCTGCGAAAGCCCGGATGTACCCATGCTCAGCTTTACGGGCTCCACAGAAGTGGGCCGCAAGCTGATCGTAGACACCGCCGAGCAGGTCAAGAAACTGGCCCTGGAACTGGGTGGCAACGCGCCGTTCATCGTCTTCGACGACGCCGATCTGGACGCCGCGGCGGACAACCTTATCGCCAACAAATTCCGTGGTGGCGGCCAGACCTGTGTCTGTGCCAACCGGATCTTCGTGCATGAGAAAGTGGCCGATGCCTTTGGTGAAAAACTTGCCGAGCGGGTCAACAAAATGACCGTCGGTGACGGGATCAACGGCGACGTGGATATTGGCCCGCTGATCAACCAGGCTGGCTACGACAAGGTTAAACGCCACGTGCAGGACGCCCTTGAGAAAGGCGCGACCCTGGTCGCCGGCAAGAAGCCGGAGGAGCTGGGCAACGATCTGTTCTTCCCGCCCACGGTGGTACACGGGGTAAACCGCGATATGTGCTGCTACCAGGAGGAAACCTTCGGCCCGCTGGTGCCCATGGCGCTGTTCCGCACCGAAGAGGAAGTGATCGAAGCCGGTAACGACACCGAGTTCGGCTTGGCTTCCTACGTGTTCACCAACGATGCCGAGCGCGCCCAGCGCGTGGCTGCCGGCCTGCGCTTCGGCCATTGTGGCTGGAACACCGGCACCGGCCCGACGCCGGAGGCGCCGTTTGGTGGCATGAAGGCCTCGGGTATTGGCCGTGAAGGTGGCCTGGAAGGTCTGTTCGAGTTCGTGGAAGCTCAGACGGTGCCGAGAGGCTTCTAACTTCTGAAATAACAGCCCTCATCCCTGGGGGTGTCGCACGGGGGAGGTTCCCCTTCAGGACACGCTACGAGCACATCCATGTGCCCTTGGCTGTGGCCATCCTTGGCCACAGACAGTCCTGAAGGGGAACCTCCCCCGCGCTCTCTCTGACATGGGGAGAGGGCTTTTCGAATCATTAGATTCGGCATTACGTAGGTCGGATTAGCAACGCGTAATCCGACGCGCAACCAGTAAAAACTCCCACCCGGAAATCCTGCTTTTCTCCTGTTATACTCCTTAACCTGTTTATTTAACCAGTAGCGAACCGATACTTTATGGACGTCTCCCACATCATCGATCCTTTGAACGATGCCCAGCGTGAAGCTGTTACCGCACAGAACGATCATCTTCTGGTTCTGGCCGGTGCAGGCAGCGGCAAAACCCGTGTTCTGGTGCACCGGATCGCCTGGTTGATGACTGTGGATCGGGTTCCGCCCACTGGCATCCTGGCGGTAACGTTTACCAACAAGGCCGCCAAGGAGATGCGTTATCGCATCGAGCAGATGATGCAGATTCCGGCCCGTGGACTCTGGTTCGGCACGTTTCATGGCATCGCTCACCGCCTACTGCGTTCGCACTGGAAAGACGCCGGACTGCCCGAGAACTTCCAGGTGCTGGACAGCGACGACCAGTTGCGGCTGATCAAGCGGGTGATGCGCGAAAACCAGATCGACGAGAGCAAGTGGCCGCCGAAGCAGGCCCAGTGGTTTATCAACAGCCAGAAGGACGAGGGGCTGCGGGCGGATCATATCCAGGAGAATCCGGGCGATCAGTTTCTGACGATCATGCTGAAGATTTACCGCCAGTACGAGAAGCTTTGCCAGCAGGGTGGTCTGGTGGATTTTGGCGAGTTGCTGCTGCGCTCCCACGAGCTCTGGCTGCACCGGCCAGAGCTGCTGGCCCACTACCAGGGTCGGTTCCAGCACATTCTGGTGGACGAGTTCCAGGACACCAATACCATTCAATACGCCTGGCTGCAGGTGCTGGCCAGCAACCGTGTGCCGCTGACGGTGGTGGGAGACGACGATCAGTCCATCTACGGCTGGCGGGGCGCCAAGATCGAGAACATCCAGCAATACCAGCGGGATTTTCCCAATTCTCGGCTGGTGCGCCTGGAGCAAAACTATCGTTCCACCCAGATGATTCTGAAGGCGGCGAACGCCGTGATCGCCAATAACCAGGGTCGGCTTGGCAAAGAGCTCTGGACCGACGGCCCGGAAGGCGAGCCGATCAGTCTGTACGCGGCGTTCAACGAACAGGATGAAGCGAACTACATCGCCGACAGCATTTCCGCCTGGGTTCAGGATGGCAACCTACGCAGTGAGTGCGCGATTCTATACCGCTCCAACGCCCAGTCCCGGGTGCTGGAGGAGGCGCTGATGCGTCAGGGCATTCCTTATCGGGTCTATGGCGGCCTGCGCTTCTACGATCGCCAGGAAATCCGCAACGCTCTGGCGTACCTGCGGCTGGTCCAGTACCGCCGCGACGATGCGGCGTTTGAGCGGGTGGTGAACGTGCCGCCCCGTGGCATTGGCGCCAAGAGCCTGGCGGAGCTGCGGGAATACGCCACCGAGCAAAGCATCTCTTTGTGGGAATCTGCCGAGCGCCTGCTGGAGGCCGGGCAGGTGAAGGGCCGCGCCAAAACCGGGCTGCAGTCGTTTATAGCGATTATTGAAAAGCTGTCCGGCATGGTGGGGGATGCGACCCTGCATGGGTTGATGAAGCAGACCATCGAGGACAGCGGGCTGAAGGATTATCACGCCAGCGAAAAGGGAGAGAAAGGTCAGGCGCGGGTGGAGAACCTGGAGGAACTGGTTAACGCCCTGTCTGACTATGAGGTGGAAGACGGCGTGGACCCGCTGGCGGAATTTATTGCCCAGGCCGCGCTGGACGCCGGCGAATCCCAGGCCGAAGCCCATGAGGACAGCGTCCAGCTGATGACCCTGCATTCTGCCAAGGGTCTGGAGTTCCCCATGGTGTTCCTGGCCGGCGTGGAGGAAGGTCTGTTCCCTCACGGCATGTCCCTGGAGGAGCCGGGTCGTATGGAAGAGGAACGTCGTCTGGCCTACGTGGGCATTACGCGGGCGATGAAAAAGCTGGTGCTTACTTACGCCGAATCCCGTCGGTTGTACGGGCAGGAGAAGTTTAACGCCCTGTCCCGGTTTGTGCGGGAAATTCCGGGCGATTGTCTGCAGGAGGTGCGGCTGCGAAATACCGTGACTCGGCCGGCGATGGTTGAGCGTCCCAACGAAAGCCTGTTTGCCCAGGATTCGGCCCAGCAGTCCGGCTTCAGCCTGGGACAGAGGGTTCGCCATCCCAAGTTTGGTGAAGGCATCGTGATGAATTCAGAGGGTACCGGGCACCATACTCGGGTGCAGGTAAACTTTGATGAGGGCGCGAAGTGGCTGGTTCTGGCTTATGCGCCTTTAGAAGCCTGCTAGCTTGAGTGCGTGCGCAGGGTTGAGGTGGCCTTTCCAAAACACGCTCCTTGCGGCACATCCATGTGACGCTTGGGCTCCGCCATCCATGGCTCCGCACAGTTTTGGAAAGGCCGCCCCAACCCTGCGCTTCAGACTCTTTGCTGGGCGCCGCGCTCACATAAGAACTGCGTAAATCACACCCGCCAGAATAATCCGGTAGATAACGTACGGCCACATGCCTACCTTGTTGAGCCACTTCAGAAAGAAGTGGATCGCGGTAATGGCCATCAGGAACGAAGTTACCCCGCCAATCAGGAAACCATTCCAGTCGACGATCACGTCCGAGGTTGCCACTTCCAGCAGTTTTACCGCAGATGCCAGCACGATAATGGGGATTGCCAGCAGAAACGAGAACCGGGAGGCGGTTTCCCGGGTCATGCCGAGGAACAGGCCGGCGGTGATGGTGACGCCGGAGCGGGAGGTGCCGGGTACCAGGGCCATGGCCTGGGCGATGCCGACGAGGACGGCGTCTTTCCAGTTAAGTGTGTCGAGGGTGCGCTGGCGTTTTGGCAGCCAGTCGGCAACGCCCAGTAGCAGGCCGAAGAACAGGGTGGTGAAGAAGATGACTTCCACGGCCCGCAATTCGTTGTCGATCATGTCCAGCAAGGCCAGGCCGGCCAGGCCCGCCGGGATGGTGCCGATCACCAGGTACCAGGCCAGGGCACCCTGGCCGACGATTTTGCGCTGGCCAATCGAGATCAGTCCGTCCCGGGCGATGCCAAAGACGTCCCGCCGGAAATAGAGCACAACCGCCAGCAAGGTCCCGACGTGCACGGACAGATCAAAACCTACGCCCTGATCGGTCCAGCCGAACAATGCAGGGGTCAGGATCAGGTGGGCGGAGCTGGAGATCGGGAGGAATTCGGTCAGTCCCTGGAGAAGGCCAAGGAAAAGGGCCTGGAAAACGTCCATTGCGTGGATTCCGTCAGGTTCGGTGCGTCAGAAATGTCGGCGCGATATTAGCAGGGTGGGCGTGAGCTGAACAGGTAGCGGGGTAAGGTCAGCACCGTGACTGAAAGCCCGGTGCTGACCACCGGGATTCAGGCGGGAAACCGGTCCCGGGTGCGATTGGCTATTTTTACCAGCATCAGCATGAGCGGTACTTCCACGAGCACACCAACCACAGTAGCCAGCGCGGCTCCGGATTGCAGACCGAACAGGGCGATGGCCGCGGCCACGGCCAGTTCGAAGAAGTTGCTGGCACCAATCATGGCGCCCGGCGCCGCGATGCAGTGGCGTACTTTCCAGAGCCTTGCCCAGCCATAGGCCAGGAAGAAAATCAGGAACGTCTGAACGATCAATGGCACGGCGATCAGCACGATATGCAGCGGGTTGTTCAGGATTACTTCTCCCTGGAAGGCAAACAGCAGCACCAGGGTAACTATCAGTGCCGCCGGGGTGACGGGGCCGAGCCGCTTCATGAAAGCATCGTCGTACCACTGCTGACCGTGGCGCGAGATCAGGGTGCGGCGGGTCAGGTAGCCGGCCGTCAGCGGAATCACGATGTACAGGACGACGGACAACAGCACGGTATCCCAGGGCACCTGGATATCTGAAATGCCCAGCAGGAACACAACAATCGGGGCGAAAGCGAACAGCATGATGATGTCGTTCAGGGATACCTGCACCAGGGTATAGGCGGCATCGCCTTTGGTCAGGAAACTCCACACGAACACCATGGCGGTGCAGGGCGCCGCACCCAACAGGATCGCTCCGGCCAGGTACTCGCTGGCCAGTCCCGGCGCGATCCATGGTTCGAACACCACCATCAGAAAGAACCAGGCAATGGCAAACATGGTGAAGGGCTTGATCAGCCAGTTCACGATGGTAGTGATCGCCAGGCCCTTCGGTTCTTTGCGTACCCCAACCACCGCACTGAAATCAATCTGCGCCATCATCGGGAAAATCATCGCCCAGATCAGAATGGCGATGGGAATGGAGACCTGAGCGTATTCAAAGCGGGACAGGGTTTCCGGTACCACAGGTGCGAGCTGACCCAGCGCCACGCCGGCGATGATGGCCAGCGCTACCCACACCGACAGGTACCTGCCGAACAGATCCATGCCTTCGCCGGAGCCTTCCGCCTGAGTGATTTCGGTATTGCTGCTCATTGCCTTTTCCTCACATGGACCGCTGGTTGACGCGTTTGGAGACTTCTTCGGCACTTTCCACCCGCTCCGAATACCGGTCGGTCAGGTAGTCACTCCGGTCCCGGATCAGTAGAGTGAATTTCACCAACTCCTCCATCACATCGACGATGCGATTGTAATAGGGCGAGTGTTTCATGCGGTCGTTATCGTCGAATTCCATAAACGCCTTGGGCACCGAGGACTGGTTGGGGATGGTCACCATCCGCATCCAGCGACCCAGCACCCGCAGCTGATTAACGGCATTGAAGGACTGGGAGCCACCACAGACCTGCATTACGGCCAGGGTCTTGCCCTGGGTGGGGCGCATTCCGCCGATTGACAGCGGGATCCAGTCAATCTGGGTTTTCATGATGCCGGTCATGGCGCCGTGACGCTCTGGCGAACACCACACCATGCCTTCCGACCACTGGGCCAGATCCCGCAATTCCTGAACCTTGGGGTGGGAGGCATCTTCGGCATCGGCCAGAGGCAGCCCTCGTGGATTGAATACCCGGGTTTCTGCGCCCATAGCTTCGAGCAGTCGGGCCGCCTCTTCAACGGCCAGTCGACTGAACGAGCGTTCCCGCAGGGAGCCATACAGCAACAGAATCCGTGGTGGATTTGACGACGGCTTTGCCTTGAAGAGCTGGTCCGTTGTTGGTGCGTTGAACAATTCCGGGTCTATGTTGGGGAGGTCCTGATCCTGGGTGCTCATTTTCTTGCCGGATTCCTTTACTCGTAGAGATGTTGGATCTATTATGCATAAAAATAGATATGCATAAAGTCGAATATACGGAAAAACAGATATGAAGCGCCGAGTTTTGTTCGTCTGCACCGCCAACAGTGCCCGTTCCCTGATGGCAGAAGCCTTGCTCCGGGACATGGCCGGGGACCGGTTTGAAGTGGCCAGCGCCGGCACCGAGCCAGCCGGGCCCCACCCGATGGCTCTGCATGTGCTGGAGGAAGCCGGCATTTCTACCGAAGGGTTACATAGCAAGCAGTTGGCCGAAGTGCAGGGGCAGTACTGGGATTACGTGATCACCCTGTGCGAGAAAGCTGCGAACGAGTGCGGTACGGTCTGCCAGCCCGCTCAGCAGATTGCCTGGGATTTTGCCGATCCGGTACCGGCAAACCGCCATTCCACCTTCGCCCTCACTCTCAAGGAAATCAAAGAGCGTATTGCGCTCTTTGCACTGGTGCACCAGAAAGAAACCGGAACCAAGCCGGTCAGTTACGATCCAGTGGCGGCGTTCAAGGCACTGGCCGACGACTTCCGGCTGGCAGCGTTGTTGCTGGTCCGAAGCGAGCAACAACTCTGTGTCTGCGAGCTGACCGAGGCCTTTGAAGTAACACAGCCAAAGGTCAGTCGGCACCTGGCTATTTTGCGGGATGCTGGCCTGCTGGCAACAGAGCGTCGCGGTCAGTGGATCTACTATTCCCTGAACCCGGGGATGCCACAGTGGCTGGCCCGGGTGCTGGATGAAACTGCCAGTCATAACACTGGATTGATAGAGAGCCCGCTGGCCCGGTTGCAGGCCATGGCAGACCGCCCGTCTGTCCAATGTTTGTAACCATCACAGGATTTAATGACGGAAGACACTCTCTCAGGAGCTCATCATGAGCAAGATCAAGGTAGGCATTAACGGGTTTGGCCGCATCGGTCGTCTGGCGCTGCGGGCTGCCTGGCAGTGGCCAGACATGGAGTTTGTGGCGATCAACGACCCGGGTGCCGATGCCGCCACACTGGCTCACCTGCTCAACTTTGACAGCATCCATGGTCGCTGGAGCGAAGAAGCCACTGCGGATGGGACGGAGATTGAGATCGGCGGGAAGCGCATCCGCGTGACCCACAACAAAACCATCGGTGAAACGGACTGGTCCGGCTGTGATCTGGTGATCGAGGCCAGTGGTGTTAACAAAAAGGTCAATGTGCTGCAGGCCTACCTGGATCAGGGCGTGAAGCGCGTCGTGGTTACGGCACCGGTGAAGGAAGCTGGCGCCAAGAACATTGTGGTTGGCGTGAACGATGATATTTTCGACCCGGCCAACGACCGCATTGTGACTGCCGCTTCATGCACCACCAACTGTCTGGCGCCGGTGGTGAAGGTGATTCATGAGAAATTGGGTATCAAACACGGCTCCATCACCACCATTCACAGCCTGACCAACACCCAGACCATCATCGATGCGCCCCACAAGGACCTCCGCCGGGCACGCGCCTGCGGCAGCTCACTGATCCCCACCAGCACCGGTTCAGCAACGGCAATTATCGAGATCTTCCCGGAATTGAAAGGTCGTCTGGACGGCCATGCGGTGCGAATTCCGCTTACTAACGCTTCACTGACCGATTGTGTATTTGAAGTGGAGAAGGTCACGGATCGTGAAACCGTAAACAAACTCCTCAAAGAAGCGGCCGAAGGCGAGCTGAAAGGCATTCTGGGCTATGAAGAGCGCCCGCTGGTCTCAATTGATTACAAGACCGACCCGCGTTCGTCCATCGTCGATGCCCTGTCCACCATGGTGGTCAACGGCACCCAGGTGAAAATCTACGCCTGGTACGACAACGAATGGGGCTACGCCAACCGCACCGCAGAACTGGCGCGCAGGGTAGGTCTGGCCTGATATGACGGCGGCTATACGACAGTATCTGGTCATTACAGGTAACTACTGGGCCTTCACGCTTACTGATGGTGCCCTACGGATGCTGGTGGTACTGCATTTCCACCAGCTGGGTTACTCGCCCCTGGAAATCGCCCTGCTGTTCATCTTTTACGAGTTCTTCGGGGTGGTGACCAACCTGGTGGGCGGTTACCTGGGCGCCCGCATGGGGCTGAACCGTACCATGAACATCGGTCTGTTCCTGCAGATTGTGGCGCTGGGCATGCTGGCGGTGCCGGCGGCCATGCTCACGGTGCCCTGGGTGATGGCGGCCCAGGCGCTTTCGGGGATTGCCAAGGACTTGAACAAGATGTCCGCCAAGAGCGGCATCAAGCTGCTGGTACCGGATGAACAGCAGGGCACACTCTACAAGTGGGTGGCGATACTTACCGGCTCCAAGAACACCCTCAAGGGTGTTGGTTTCTTTCTAGGTGGTGTCCTGCTGATGGCTGCAGGCTTTACCGGCGCCGTGGTGATTATGGTGGTTGCGCTCGGGGCCGTCTGGATCGCCAGTCTGTTTCTGCTGGGGCAGGATTTGGGCAAGAGCAAATCAAAGCCCAAATTCCGCGAAATCCTGTCCAAGAGCCGAGCCATCAACGTGCTCTCGGCCGCGCGAATGTTCTTGTTCGGGGCTCGGGATGTGTGGTTTGTGGTAGCCTTACCGGTATATCTCAGCACCGCTTTTGGATGGGACCACTGGAAAGTCGGCGGCTTTATGGCCAGTTGGATTATCGGCTACGGGTTCATCCAGACTATCGCGCCGAAGATTACCGGCAACATGGAAGGTATAAAGCCTGCTGCACTATGGGCGACGGCTCTGGCGCTGATTCCCATCGCCATTGCCGGAGGCCTGATGGCGGGCTGGTCACCGCAGGTTGTGATTTTGGGTGGCTTGTTTTTGTTCGGGGTGCTGTTTGCCATCAATTCCTCCCTGCATAGCTACCTTATTGTCAGCTATGCCCGGTCCAACGGTGTTTCTCTGGATGTGGGTTTCTATTATATGTCCAACGCTGCTGGCCGTTTGCTTGGCACCATTCTGTCTGGCTGGGTTTACCAGGCCTACGGAATTGAAGCCTGTCTGTTGATATCCGGCGGGCTGGTAATAACAGCGGCGCTGCTGTCTCTGATGCTGCCGGAGAAACGTCCTGTGATTGTCTGATGGACGCGCATTTGAGGATAAGAATATATGCCAGATCACACCGATTTTGATAGCGACGAAAACGAACAGGCTGATGAGTACGAGAGCGTTCCCTCGTCGGTTATCTTCGAGGCGATCCGGAGGGAAGGTGAACACGAGCTGTCGCGTTCGACGAGTGCGCTCTGGTGGTCCGGGGTCGCGGCCGGTCTGGCGATAAGCACCTCGGTTCTGTGCAAAGGGTTTCTTGCATCCATACTGCCAGATGCCGATTGGGCCGCGGGCATCTCAAATCTTGGCTACACCGTCGGGTTCCTGATCGTGATCCTTGGCCGGATGCAGTTGTTCACCGAGAACACAATCACGCCGATACTGCCGTTGTTCCTCAAGCCAACGCGCTCGACCTTTTACCAAACCGCGCGCCTGTGGGGCATCGTCTTTGCCGCCAATCTCGTGGGGTGCATGGCGGCGGCATTAGTGCTCGTCTATGGACACATCGTGCCGGAGGCCCGTTTCGAAGGTATTCATGCCATCTCACATCATTACGCTGAGGCAACCGGCCTTGAGCATTTCGCCTGGGGCATCCCGGCGGGGTTCCTGATCGCTGCGCTGGTCTGGATTCTGCCGCGCATGGAAAGCGCAGGCGAGGTATTGATGATCGTCATAGTGACGTACATGATCGGCGTCGGCGGTATGTCGCACGTGGTTGCCGGTTCGACCGAGCTGTTCATTCTCGTCGTTAAGGGCGAACTGGGCATTGCCGCCGTGGTATTCGAGGGCATCCTGCCTGCTTTAGCCGGGAACGTCCTAGGCGGCACGGGCATTTTCGCAGCGCTCACCTACGCGCAGGTGCGTGAGGAGATTTGAGAGGCTTACACATTCGCACCGGGCGGAATCACGTACTGCGATCACCAGGCGGAACAGATAAGGACTCTTGTCATAGCGCCGGGTTTAGAAACGAATGACCAGCCCGGCGCCAGCTTCCACCTGTAAGTAGCCGCTGCTGTCGAATCTGAGTTCGCATCCCCCTGAGCAGAAGGCCGAACCCCCAGAATTCAGGGCGGTGTAAACACCGCGCAGATCCAGTCTCAGGCGCAGTTGTTCAGTCAGGAAAAACTGGTAGCCGCCGCCAATGGACAGGGCGGCCCGGTGGTGGGTTTCATATCTCGAATCGTCCGGTTCCAGACGGGTAACCCCGAAAACACCCGAGACAAAGCCGCCGTGATTCTGGCCGCCGGGGAAATACAGTCCGCCAAACTGGAGTTGGTAGATGGTCAGGTCGATGGATTCCACACCCGGAGCGAACAGGCCATTGTCCAGTCTGGCCGAAGTGGTCTGCCGCCCGAAATACAGTTCTCCCTGCTTGCCGGGATCCGGCAGATCGAAATTGAACACCAGCCCCAGGCTGGGGGTATCCCGGAAGTCGATCTGGTCTGAGGTGCTGGCCCCGGCGGTCCTGATATCCACCGAACTGCTCATCCGATACCCCGCAAAGGGCGCCAGGCTGACTTCCGCTGCGACCGGAGCGGCGATCAGTGCAGATGCCAGTGTGAACGTGACAAGAGATCGAAGCTTCATACCTACCTGGCCTGAGCGACTGTCGACTGGTTGTTGGCGGAACACTGTGTAATGGTATAGCCGTTACGAACTTGGGCGAAACCTGGTGATGCTATCTTGACAGATCTGGTGCTGGAAAATCTCAGCGTTGGCACTTTGAGTAACGTGTCGTTACGGGTGCCAGGGGGCGAGGTTGTCTGCGTATCCGGGCCTTCGGGCAGCGGCAAAAGTCGTTTGCTCAGGGCTGTGGCAGACCTGGAACCCCATGATGGCAGGATTTCTCTGGGTGATACCGCACAGCTAGACGTTCCGGCACACCAGTGGCGAAGTCGGGTTGTCATGGTTCCGGCAGACAGTCAATGGTGGTTTGATGACGTGGGTGGTCACTTTCCCGATGAGGCGAAGGCAGGATTGCCGTCAGCGCTGGGGTTTTCGCCAGAGGTCATGGGCTGGTCAGTGAGTCGGCTGTCCTCCGGAGAACGGCAGCGGCTCGCAATCTGGCGTGCTCTGGCCCTTGAACCAGAGGCTCTGCTGTTGGACGAACCTACCGCCAATCTGGACAACGACAGCACCGAAGCCCTTGAAACCTGGCTGCTTGACGAGATCCGGAGGCGGCAGATTGCTGTGCTCTGGGTTGCCCATGATCCGGCGCAGATCCATCGGGTGGCGGATGCCCACTACCGGATTCATGGCACCACGCTGGAGCGCGTCGATGGAGGTCATTGATCTCGCCTGGTGGAAGCTGGGGCTCGCGGCCCTGTTGGTTCTGGCGCTGGCCGGCACCGGGTATCTGGCTCGACTTGGCATTACCCGAAGCCTGCTGATTGCGGCCCTGCGCACGATCATTCAGCTGGCCCTGATCGGACTGGTGCTGGAGGCCCTGTTCGCGTCTTCTGCGTTCTACTGGATTGCCCTGCTGGCACTGATCATGCTCCTGGTTGCAGGCCGTGAGGTTGTCGCGCGCCAGGGACGCCGGCTTCGGGGCTGGTGGGCATTCAGTATTGGCACCGGGGCGATGTTTGTGTCGTCCTTTGCGGTTACCGTTCTGGCCCTGACTGTGGTCATCGGCCCCGAGCCCTGGTACGCCCCGCAATACGCTATTCCGCTCCTGGGCATGATGCTCGGTAACACCATGACCGGCGTCAGTCTCGCGCTGGACCGTCTGAATGAATCGGTCTGGCGGCAGCGGGCGGTTATCGAAAACCGGCTAATGCTGGGCCAAACCTCGCAGCAGGCGCTGGAGGATATCCGTCGGGACGCCATGCGCAGCGGTATGATGCCGTCCATCAACGCGATGGCCGCCGCTGGTATTGTCAGCCTACCGGGTATGATGACTGGCCAGATTCTTGCGGGTAGCCCGCCGGCGGTGGCGGTCAAATACCAGATTCTGGTGATGCTGATTATTACCGTTGGCACCGGTTTCGGTGCGCTGATGGCGGTTTCGTGGGGTGGTCGCAGACTGTTCGATGACCGGGAACGCTTGCGGCTGGATCGACTGGTGAAGTCCTGAAACAGCGGTCCCAACCTCAACAAGACACCAAAGTAGCATGGGCGAGGCCAGCCCCTCGAGGCTAGGCTTGGTCCATCGCGTGGAAGAAGACAACAACAATGATCGACCTGCTACGACGCTATCCCCTCCCTGTGATTGTCCTGGCCCAGCTTTTTGGCACCTCGCTCTGGTTCAGTATCAACGGTGTCTGGCTGTCGCTGTCCGCGGAACTGGGCCTGTCGGAAACCGATCTGGGACGGCTGACGCTGGCGGTGCAGGCCGGGTTTATCGCCGGTACCCTGACCATTGCAGTGACCGGTCTGGCTGACCGGTTCGGCGCCAGTCGTATCTTTGCGCTGTCGAGTCTGGTTGGTGCACTGGTTAATGGAGGATTTATTTTCGCGGCCGGTGCACCGCCGCTCGATTTTCTTCTGCGGTTTGCCACGGGTCTGTGTCTGGCTGGAATCTACCCGCTGGGCATGAAAATGGTAATCGCCTGGACCCCGAAATACGCCGGCGCCGCCCTGGCCTGGCTAGTGGGCATGCTCACCCTCGGCACGGCCTTGCCACACCTGATGCGAGGAGCAACTCTGGGCATGCCCTGGGAGTGGCCGTTGATGGCCGCCTCCTGCCTTGCGGTGGCTGGGGGCCTTCTGGTGTATGTGTTGGGGGAGGGCCCGCACTTGCCCAAAAGCAGCGGGCGTTTGCCTCTGAGCCAGGGGCTGGCGGCGCTGCGTATCCCCAGATTCCGGTCCGTGGCCGGAGGTTACTTCGGCCATATGTGGGAGCTCTACGCATTCTGGACACTCACGCCGCTGCTCATCGGTCGGGAGCTGCAGCGATTAGGTCAGAGTGACGCGCTCATTCCCTGGTTGTCGTTTGCCGTTATCGGGATTGGCGCGGCGGGCTGCGTCGGTGGCGGCAGGCTCAGTCGCACCCTGGGCAGCGAGTGGGTAGCCCGCCGAGCACTGATGATTTCCGGTGCTTTCTGTCTTGTGTATCCCTGGCTGAATGGGCTCTCGCCGGTCGTTTTGATGGTGTTGCTGATTGTCTGGGGTATTGCCGTAGTGGCAGATTCCCCCCAGTTTTCCGCGCTGGCTTCTGCAGCGGCACCCAGGGAATCGGTGGGCTCCTCGCTGGCGGTGATGAATGCGGTCGGGTTTGGGCTGACCCTGCCGGCCATCTGGCTGACCAGTGGCTTATGGGGGCAGCTGGATGTCTGGGTGGTTCTGCTTCTGTTCCCGGGGCCGGTGCTTGGGTTGTGGTCACTGTCCAGGGCCCGGCCTGAGGTTCAGCCCGGCTAATGGTTGTGAGCATGACGAAGTCCGAGAAACCTGGCCCACTGGTTCTTTTGCTGTCCGGCTACGATGCCGCCAGTCACCGCCGCTGGCGCGAGCACCTGGAGGCCCTGTTACCCGAGTTCCATTGGCACACACTGGCACTGCCTCCCAGATTCTTCCGCTGGCGCATCCGCGGCAACCCGCTGAGCTGGCTGAAGGAGCCACTCCTGCAGGAACCCTGGGATCTGATAGTCGCCACATCCATGGTGGATCTGGCCACCCTGCGGGGCCTGCACCCGCGCCTCGCCCGCACGCCCTGCCTGCTGTACATGCACGAAAACCAGTTTGCGTTCCCGATCTCCAGCGGCCAGAACGCCAGTGCCGATCCGCAAATGGTCAACCTCTACAGCGCCCTCTGTGCCGACTGCGTGGTCTTCAACAGTGGCTGGAATCGGGACAGTTTTCTGGCCGGCGCCCGGGCGTTTCTTCAGAGATTGCCCGATGAGGTACCGGAAGGCCTGATCGAAACCTTGCGCGACCGGTCCCGTGTCATCCCGGTTCCGATTGAGGACCGGTTGTTTTTCGAGCGCCAGCCACTTTGGGGCCGGGCCTGTCCGCATCTGCTCTGGAACCATCGGTGGGAATACGACAAGGGGCCTGACCGGCTGCTGAATTTGCTGCAGGTACTGGAACAGCGCTCGGTGCCATTCCGGCTGAGCGTGGTGGGGGAACGATTCCGCAGCTATCCGCCGGCGTTTGACCGGATTCGTGAACAGTTCAGTCATCGAATCGAACACTGGGGCTTCCTGGACAGCCGTGACGACTACGATCATTTGCTGCGTCAGGCGGACCTGGTCGTCTCCACGGCACTTCACGATTTCCAGGGGCTGGCGATGCTGGAGGCCATGGCCTCAGGTTGTGTTCCGCTGGCCCCCGATCGACTGGCCTATCAGGAATATGTCCCGGAGCAGTGTCGTTATGACAGCCATGAACAGGATGCCAGGCGAGAGGCGGAAGCAGCCGCCGACTGCCTCGAAGCCCTGCTCAAAACAGACGTGCCAGCCTGTCCGCCCGAGGGTTGGCGGGCATCAAGACGGGCCGGAGACTACCAGGCTTTGTTTGATGAGCTGATTGAAACCTGAGCAGGCAAGCCCTGATCCTGTTTCTTCCCCAAACCTGTCTCAGATCAAACCCGCCCTCTTGCGGTTGTCACCGTCGATACTAGACTCAGAACTGTCTGTCGGCCTCACCACAGGGAGTCGTGGCCATGGAGTTCCATACCCTCGACGGCAATGAAGCGGTGTCCTCGGTGGCTTATCGCCTGAGCGAGACCATTGCCATCTATCCGATTACGCCCGCCTCGGTGATGGGCGAACACGCTGATGACTGGGCGGCCCTGGGCAAACCCAATCTCTGGGGGCAGGTGCCCAGCGTGGTGGAAATGCAGTCCGAGGCCGGTGCCGCCGGGGCCATGCACGGGGCGCTGCAGGCCGGTTCCCTGGTGACCACCTTTACCGCGTCCCAGGGCCTGCTGTTGATGCTGCCCAATCTGTACAAGATTGCCGGTGAACTGTCGCCCTTCTGCATGCATATTGCCGCCCGCAGCATCGCCACCCATGCCCTGTCGATCTTCTGCGATCATTCCGATGTGATGAGTGCCCGCGGTACCGGGTTCGCTCTGCTGGCGTCCGGTTCGGTCCAGGAAGCCCAGGATATGGCGGCGATCGGCCACGCCGTCACTCTGGAAAGCCGTGTCCCGGTGATGCACTTTTTCGATGGCTTTCGCACCTCCCATGAAATTTCCAAGATCGCCGCCCTGAGCGACGACGATCTGAGGGCTCTGGTACCCCATGAAGGACTGGAGGCACACCGGAGCCGCCGAATGACGCCGGACCGGCCGGTGGTTCGGGGCACATCCCAGAACCCCGACGCCTTCTTCCAGGCCCGGGAGGCCATCAACCCGTTCTATCAGGCATTTCCGGACAAGCTGGAAGCCGTGATGGACCGGTTTGCCGGTATCACCGGCCGTCAGTACCGGTTGTTTGATTATGTCGGCCACCCCGACGCCGACCGTGTGATTATCCTTATGGGATCCGGCGCCGAATGCGCCCACGAGACGGTCGAATGGCTGCTGGAGCAGGGCGAGAAAGTCGGTGTGCTCAAGGTGCGCCTGTTCCGGCCCTTTGCGACCGACCGTTTCCTGAATGCTCTGCCGGACACCGTCGAGCACCTGGCCGTGCTGGACCGAACCAAGGAACCCGGTGCCCAGGGCGAGCCACTGCTGTTGGAAGTCAGTGGCGCCCTGATGGAAGCCTGGAGCCGGGGCGAGCGCAAGGTGCTGCCCCGGGTGATCGGCGGTCGCTATGGTCTGTCTTCCCGGGAATTCACTCCGGCCATGGTGTGCGCCATTTTTGACGAACTGAAGGCCGAGGCGCCGAAAACCCGTTTCACCGTTGGCGTGCGGGACGATGTCAGCCATCTTTCGCTGAACGTGGACAGTGAGCTGGATATCGAGTCTCCGAAAACCCGTCGGGCGCTGTTCTTTGGTCTCGGCGCTGATGGCACTGTCAGCAGTAACAAGGCGAGCATCAAGATTCTGGGCGAGGGCACGGACCTCTTCGCCCAGGGGCATTTCGTCTATGATTCCAAGAAAAGCGGCGCGACCACGGTATCCCACCTGCGGTTCGGCCCGTTGCCCATCCGCTCCAGCTACCAGATCAACACGGCCCAGTTTGTGGCCATTCATGCGCCCCAGTTCCTGGAACGGTTTGAAGTGCTGGAACACGCCGCCGAGGGCGCTACGGTGCTGCTGAACGTGCCCTGGCCAGAAAACGAGGTCTGGGATCGGCTCTCGGTGGAGGTCCAGCGTGCGCTGGTCGAGCTCAAGGCCCGACTGTTTGTGATTGATGCCGCCGAGGTGGCAGAAAAAGCGGGGCTGGAACGGCGGATCAACACGGTGATGCAGGTCTGCTTCTTCGCCCTGGCCGATATCCTGCCCCGGGAAGAGGCCATTGCCCACATCAAGGAGTCCATCCGCAAGACCTGGGGACGGCGCGGGCCGGAAGTGGTGCGCCGAAATGTGGAGGCGGTGGACTCGGCGCTGGACAACCTGCATGAAGTAACGGTGCCGGATAAGGTAACGGCAACCCGCATCCGACCACCGAGAGTGCCAGAGGGTGCGCCGGACTTTGTGCAGAAAGTCACCCGCCTGCTATTGGAAGGGCAGGGGGACAAGCTGCCGGTCAGTGCGTTCCCGCCAGACGGAACCTGGCCAACCGGCACTAGTCAGTACGAGAAGCGAACCATCGCCCTGGAAATCCCGATCTGGGAGTCTGACCTCTGCGTTCAGTGCAACTTCTGCGCAATGATCTGCCCGCACACCGCGATCACCAGCAAGGTGTTCGAGCCCGAGGCGGCCAAGGGGGCGCCGGAGAGCTTCGAGGCCGTGCCGGAAACCCAGACCTCTGAACTGGAAGGCCTGGATTACCGAATTCAGGTGGCGCCGGATGACTGCACCGGTTGTGGTCTGTGTGTGGAGGTCTGTCCCGCCAAGGACCGGGCCCAGCCAAAGCGCAAAGCCATCAACATGCAGCCCATTGAGCAGCACCGTGAGGTGGAAGCGGAGAACCTGGCGTTCTTCCGGAGTATTCCGGATGTGCCCAGAGACCGCATCCCCCGCGACTTCAAAGCCCTGCCGCTGCTGATTCCGCTGTTCGAATATTCGGGCGCCTGTTCCGGCTGCGGTGAGACACCCTACATCCGTCTGCTGACCCAGCTTGTGGGCGATCGGCTGCTGATTGCGAACGCCACCGGTTGTTCCTCGATCTACGGTGGCAATCTGCCCACCACGCCCTACACGGTGAATGCCGACGGCCGGGGGCCCACCTGGAACAATTCGTTGTTCGAAGACGCGGCGGAACTGGGTCTGGGCATGCGCCTGGGGCTGGACAAGCTTGTCGGCCGGGCCCGGCAGTTGCTGGACGCAGTGCAGGGTCAGTTGCCCGGGGGGCTTTATGCGGACCTGACCTCTCCCTGCATGACAATCGATGAAGCCGCCATGGCGTCTCGGCGCGCAGCCATCGAGGATCTCCGTAGCTGGCTGACGGACCAGGAGGGGCAGGAGGCCCGGGAACTCGACAGCCTGGCCGACGAGCTCTGCCCGAAGAGCGTCTGGGTGATTGGCGGTGACGGCTGGGCCTACGATATTGGCTATGGCGGCCTGGACCACGCCCTGGCCTCGGGCCAGAACCTGAAACTGCTGGTGCTCGACACCGAGGTCTATTCCAACACCGGCGGGCAGCAGTCCAAGGCTACGCCCATAGGTGCCATTGCCAAGTTTGCTGCGGCCGGCAAGGCGACCCGCAAGAAGGACCTGGGCCTGCTGGCCATGAGCTACGGCCATGTATACGTGGCCCAGATCGCCATGCAGTCTCACAGTAACCACACCACCAAGGCCCTGCAGGAAGCCGAGAGCTTCGATGGCCCGGCACTGATCATTGCCCACAGCCCCTGCATTGCCCACGGCTACGATCTGGTGCACTCGCCGGCACAGCAGAAGCGGGCAGTGGACAGCTGGGCCTGGCCGCTGTACCGGTTTGATCCCCGTCGCACCCACGAGGGGCTGCCGCCACTGCAACTGGATTCCCCACGCCAGAAAATCACCATGAAAGCCTACATGCAGGAAGAGGCCCGTTTCCGGATGCTGGAGCTGAGGGATCCCCAACGCTACGAACAGCTGGTGGCTGCGGCGTCGGAGGCGGCCACCGAACAGCGCGAGCTCTACAAACAGCTGGCCGGGATCCACTTTGAGCCCCACGAAGCTTCCGGCGCAGATAACCAAGAGGGTGAACGTCATGACTGACCTGGCAACCCGTTGGCTGGGCCTCGAACTCCGCTCGCCCCTGGTGGTCGGCGCCAGTCCGCTGACCGACGACCTGGATGCACTGAAGGCCTGCGTCAAGGCCGGTGCCGGTGCGGTTGTCATGCACTCGCTGTTTGAGGAGCAGCTGGTCGAGGAGCAGATGGCGGCTCATCGATTTATTGATTCCCGGATCAATACGGACGCCGAAGCCCGCTCGTTTTTTCCGGAGTCGGAGCTTTTCGAGATGGGATCGGGCAGCTACCTCCAACGGCTGGAGCTGTTGCGTCGATCACTGGATGTGCCAGTGATTGCCTCGCTCAACGGTATTTCCACCGGAGGCTGGACCGGACACGCCCTTGAGCTGGAGGCCGCCGGTGCCCATGCCATTGAGCTCAACCTCTATGACCTGGCCACCGATCCCTCCGAGACAGCCGCCAGTCTGGAACAGCGTCAACTGGCGGTGGTGCGCTCGGTGGCCGAACAGGTCACCATTCCCGTCAGCGTCAAACTGTCGCCGTTCTATTCGGCCTTGCCGTCCTTTGTCTCCGGTGTTGAAGCGGCAGGAGCCCGGGGACTGGTGTTGTTCAACCGCTTCTATCAGCCGGAGATGGACCTTGATGAGCTGGAATTGAGCCGGGAAGTGGTGCTGTCTTCCAGTGCCGAGCTGCCACTGCGGCTACACGCGTCGGCCATGCTTTATGGCCAGACGTCTCTGGAGATGGCTATATCGGGTGGGGTTCACACCGGTGATGATGCGGCCAAGGCAATCCTGTCCGGTGCAGCCGCTGTTCAGGTGGTATCAGCGATCCTGGCGGACGGTCCCGATGCCCTGGGGCGAATACACCACGGTATGAGCCGGCGCTTGTCCGATATGGGCTATCGTGATCTGGCTGAGGCGCGAGGCGCGCTGTCAATGGACAAGGCGCCCAACAGTCGCACCTGGGAGCGCCTCAACTATGCCCGCCTGCTGCACGGCTGGAAGTGACAGCCTAGAGGTTCTGTTCGGGGACTTCCCGGATCCGTCCATGCTCATCGATGGCGACATAGACAAACAGACCCTCGGTCACCTTGCGCGGGTTCTTGGCCGTCCGGTCCAGGGTCCACACTTCCACGCTGATCTTCATGGAGCTGCGGCCAATATCGACAAGCTCGCAGTAGCAACCTACCTGTGATCCGACCCGCAACGGTGACAAAAACTCCATCCGATCCATAGCCACCGTGGCATTGCGACCCTGGGAAATACGCCCGGCCATGGTGGCGGCGGCGAGATCCATCTGTTTTACCAGCCAGCCGGCGAAGACATCGCCATTGGCATTGGTATCGGCGGGGAGAGGAATGACCTGGAGGGTAAGATCACCACGGGGCGTGGGTTTGTCGTCGTCTAACGCTGTCATAGTACTGCCTTCTTGCGAGCCTGGAATTGTTTTACCCCGCATGGTAACGGGCTGGAGCGCCGCTGCAAGCAAATTTGAACATTCCTGACTATATTTCAGAGGCTGTAACAAAGTTGTCACAGAGTGCCATTAGTCTGCATTCATCGGTAAAGCACATCCTACACAACGTCCAAACCGAATAATGGAGACTTGACGTGATGAAACTGAACAAAGCACTCGCGACTGTAGCGCTGGCAGGCTCTGTAGCCGCCATGTCTGCACCGGCCATGGCCCGTGACACCATCAGCATCGTGGGTTCTTCCACTGTTTATCCGTTCGCCACGGTTGTTGCCGAGCGTTTCGGCACCAAGACCGACTTCAGCACCCCCAAGCTGGAATCCACCGGTTCAGGCGGCGGTCTCAAATTGTTCTGTCAGGGTATTGGTACCCAGCACCCGGACATCACCAATGCGTCACGTCGCATGAAGACCTCCGAGTTCGAACTGTGCCAGAGCAACGGTGTCAAAGACATCACTGAATTCCGCATTGGTTCTGACGGCATCGTGATCGCCAGCTCCAAGGAAGCCGAGAACCTCGACATTACCCTGGAGCAGCTGTTCCTGGCCCTGGGTTCCAAGGTTCCCGTTAACGGCGAGTGGGTCGCCAACCCCAACAAGAACTGGAGCGACGTTGACGCCAGTCTGCCGAACAAGCCGATCCGTGTGATGGGGCCTCCTCCGACTTCCGGTACCCGTGACTCTTTCAACGAGCTGGCTCTTGCCGCTGGTTGCGATGAACTGCCTGAGGCCGCCGATCTGAGCAAGGACGAGCACGCTTCCATCTGTGAAAGCGTTCGTGAAGACGGCGCCTTCATCGAAGCCGGTGAGAACGACAACCTGATCGTGCAGAAGCTGATTGGCGATGAAGGCATGTACGGCGTATTCGGCTATAGCTTTATGGAAGAGAACTCCGACCGTCTGCAGGCGGCAACCCTGAATGGCAAGGTGCCGACCGCTGAAGCGATTGCTGCAGACGACTACCCGGTGGCCCGGTCACTGTTCTTCTACGTGAAGAAGGCACACGTTGGTGTAGTTCCCGGCATTCAGGAATATGTCAGCGAGTTCACCAGCAACGCCGCCATGGGCCAGAACGGCTACCTGAAAGATGTTGGTCTGATCGTGCCGCCCCGCGCTGCGCTGATGGATCTGATGGACAAGGCAGAGAATATGCCCAACCTGACCCTGGACGAGCTCAAATAAGACCGCAGTCCGGTCAGGAACAGAGGTGCGGGTCTCGATCGAGGCTCGCGCCTTTTGCACGTTTTGGTGATCCGGTGCCAGTGCAGGGCTGAGCCTGTAAACTGTGTGCCAATCCGAAGTCGAATACAGGAATTTTCATGCAACCGGCTAATCTTTTATTACTGACCCTGGTTATGGCCGTCGTGGCTTATGGTCTTGGATATGCTCGTTCCCGGTCATTAGCGATGCCTATGGGCGGGATTCGTCATCTGAAGTCCCTGCCTTTTTACTATGGCGCCCGGGCGGCTTTATGGAGCGTTATCCCTGCTCTGCTGGTACTGGGCTGTTGGATGGCTTTTCAAGGCAAAGTGATTCAGTTAATCGTGATTGGTGGCCTGCCTCAGGATATGGTTCCTGCTACCGATGGTGAAGCAAGTCTCTTGCTGAGCAAGATCAGTAACGTCGCCAGCGGAGCATTGCCGCCTGGATTTGTTGAAGCGCCCATTGTCGAGGCTGCGGAACGGTTAAAGGCACTGCGCTCCCAGAGCCAGTTTCTGATGTCTGCGTTGGTTGTCTCGGTTGCTGTATTGGCGGGCTTTCTGGGCTGGTTAAGAATCCGGCCGCATTTGAATGCCCGTGTCCAGGTTGAATCCATACTAAAATGGGTATTTTTCGCCTGCGCGGCTTTGGCCATATTGACCACTGTCGGAATCATTTTCTCGGTAGCGTTCGAGACATTCCGGTTTTTCGGCAAAGTCCCGTTCACCGAGTTTTTCTTTGGCAGCCACTGGAGTCCCCAGACCGCCCTTCGGGCCGATCAGGTAGCATCCGAGGGTGCTTTCGGCATGATCCCCCTGTTCACCGGCACCCTGCTGATCTCAGCCATCGCCATGACTGTGGCAGTTCCGGTCGGGTTGCTTTCGGCGATTTACCTGTCCGAATATGCCGGCAAGAAGGTTCGCGGCGTGGTCAAGCCGTTACTGGAAATGCTGGCGGGTATTCCGACTGTGGTCTATGGCTTCTTCGCCGCTTTGACCGTGGCACCGTTTATCAGTGACCTTGCTGCCTCGATTGGTATTGAGGCGTCGTCCCAGAGTGCCCTGGCAGCAGGTGCCGTTATGGGCATCATGATTATTCCGTTCGTTTCGTCCCTTTCGGATGACGTTATCAATGCAGTGCCCCAGGCCATGAGGGATGGTTCCCTAGCGTTGGGCGCGACGCAGTCGGAAACCATGAAGAAGGTGATTTTCCCGGCTGCGCTGCCCGGCATCATGGGCGGTATTCTGCTGGCAGTCTCCCGGGCTATCGGCGAGACCATGATTGTGGTCATGGCGGCGGGCCTGGCGGCCAACCTGACTGCCAATCCGCTGGAAACCGTCACCACCGTTACTGTCCAGATCGTGACTCTGCTTACCGGTGACCAGGAATTCGACAGCGCCAAGACGCTGGCTGCCTTCGCATTGGGCGCCATGCTCTTCCTGGCAACCCTGTTGCTCAACGTCATTGCACTGAAAATCGTACGCAAATATCGGGAACAGTATGACTGATCAACGTTCACAGGCGGAAATTGTCCGCCAGTCGCTCAAGCGCCGCTACCGTAAGGAACGCCGTTTCCGCGCCTACGGCGTCATGGCCATTGCCATTGCATTGGGGGCCCTGATAATCCTGTTCACCGATATCATCGGCAAGGGTTACACCGGCTTCGTCAAAACCACCATCACCATGGATGTAAACCTGGATGGTGAAATGATGTACCTGGATGATCCCACGGACGAGCGTCAGATCAAGATGGCTGATTTTGTCGAGCCGCTGGTTCAGGCGTTGATCAAGGAGATACCTGGTGCAACGGAGGATGACCGGAAAAACGTTCGCGAACTGATAAACCCCTACGCATCGGTGACGCTCCGGGATGCACTGAAGGCCAATCCGGAATGGCTGGGTACCACCCAATCCATGACATTCCTCACGCACACCGACGTGGATGTCTACGTAAAGCACGCAGGGGATGACGCCTACTCGATCAAGCTGAATGATCAGCAAAAAGCCTGGGTGGATGAGCTTTTGGAGCGGGATGTCATCGAAACATCGTTCAATGATGTGTTTTTCAGTGGTGGCGATTCCCGTGATCCATCCAAGGCAGGTATTCTCGGCGCAATTGTCGGTTCGTTGCTGACCATGTTCGTTACCCTGATCCTGTCGTTCCCGATTGGTGTTGCCGCAGCGATCTATCTGGAAGAGTTTGCGCCTCAGAACAAGTTTACCGACTTCATTGAGGTCAATATCAACAACCTGGCGGCGGTGCCATCCATTATTTTTGGTCTGCTGGGCCTGGCCGTGTTCATCAATCTTTTCGGGATGCCGCGTTCGGTTCCGGTGGTTGGTGGCCTGGTGCTGACACTGATGACGCTGCCAACCATCATCATCTCCAGCCGGGCCGCAATCAAAAGCGTTCCGCCCTCGATCCGCGAGGCCGCCGAAGGTATCGGCGCCTCCAAGATGCAGGTGGTTCTGCATCATGTGCTGCCGCTGGCCATGCCTGGAATGCTTACCGGTTCCATCATCGGGATGGCCCAGGCTCTGGGTGAAACCGCACCGTTGCTGCTGATCGGCATGGTGGCCTTTATTGTGGATGTGCCCGACGGCTTCTTTGATTCGGCCACCGTTCTGCCCGTACAAGTCTTCCTGTGGGCCGGCAGCCCGGAACTAGCCTTTATTGAACGTGCGTCGGCAGCCATCATGGTGCTGTTGACCTTCCTGATCAGCATGAATGCATTGGCCATCTGGATGCGCAAACGCCTTGAGCGCCGGTGGTAAGGAGAATCAAGATGAATAGTGTGAATACAACCATTGCCAGTGAAGTTTCCCAACCGGATGAGGTCGCCGTGCCAGTTCAGGAATCCAAACCCGCTGAAACCATCATTGAGGAAGGGAAAACCGTCGGGAAGCCGTTCTCGGACGACCCAAAGTTCAAGCTTCGGGATGTCGAGGTATTCTACGGCGATTCTCCCGCCATCAAAAAAATCAGCCTCGACATTGGCCGTAACGAGGTCATTGCCTTTATCGGTCCGTCGGGTTGCGGTAAATCCACCTTCCTGCGGTGCCTGAACCGAATGAACGACAGTATCGATATCTGTCGTGTAAAGGGCTCCCTGAAACTGGACGACCACGACATCTACGATCCCAAACGGGATGTTGTTGAGCTGCGGGCCCGGGTCGGCATGGTTTTCCAGAAGCCCAACCCGTTCCCCAAGTCCATCTACGACAACGTGGCATACGGCCCCCGAATTCACGGTCTGGCCAATCGCAAATCCGATCTGGACGAAATTGTGGAAACCAGCCTGCGCAAGGCCGGCCTTTGGGATGAGGTAAAGGATCGCCTGGACGCCAACGCAACCGGCATGTCCGGCGGTCAGCAGCAGCGTCTGTGCATTGCGCGCGCCATTGCTGTCAGCCCGGAAGTGGTTCTGATGGATGAGCCCTGTTCGGCGCTGGACCCTATTGCCACGGCGAAAGTGGAAGAATTGATTGCCGAGCTGTCTGAGAGCTACACGATCGTTATCGTTACCCACTCGATGCAGCAGGCGGCCCGGGTATCCCACCGTACAGCCTATTTCCACCTGGGGCACCTGGTGGAAGTGAACGAGACCAACAAGGTATTCACCTCCCCGGAACACGAACTGACCGAGTCCTACATCACCGGCCGTTTCGGCTGATTCCGGACCTGAGGAATTTTGGAGAAGAACAGTATGCCTACGAAGAAGGACGACGTTTACGGGGATCACATCTCCCACAAGTTCAACAACGAACTGATGGAGCTCAAGACCGAGTTCCTGAAAATGGGTGGGATGGTAGAAGCCCAGGTCGAGAATGCCATTCAGGCATTGGTGGATGGTGACGGTCACATGGCCGACGAAATCCGCGCCAACGACAAGAAAGTCGACAAAATGGAAGTGGAGATCGACGAGGAAGCCACCCTGATCATCGCCCGTCGGCAGCCGACGGCACGGGATCTGCGACTGGTGATCTCGGTCATCAAGATGGTTGCCGACCTGGAGCGCGTTGGCGATGAGGCCAAGAAGATCGCCAAGCTGGCCATCAAGCTGCAGGAAGAAGGCCAGGCGCCGCGCGGCTACGTGGAAGTGCGCCACATCGGCACCCACGTGCTCAGCATGCTCCACGATGCCCTGGATGCCTTTGCTCGCCTGGATTCTGAGCAGGCGCTGCGGATCATGAAGGAAGACAAGCGCGTTGACGAGGAATATCAGGCTGCGGCCCGCACCCTGCTGACCTTCATGATGGAAGATACCCGCAACATTTCACGGTGCATGTCCGTGATGTGGGTGCTCCGTGCCCTGGAGCGGGTAGGTGACCACGCGTGCAACATCGCCGAGAACGTGATCTTCATGGTTAAAGGCGAGGACGTTCGTCATACGCCTGTGGAGGAAGCTGAGAAGGTAGTCGGCCGCTGATTTATCCGGCTTGGGAGGAGGGCCGCCGTGCGGTGCGGCTTTCCGGGACACGCTCGAGCCGTCCCTGGTCGCTTGGCTTTCGCCATCCATGGCGAAAGCTAAGCGCGCATGGATGCCTTGAGCGTGTCCCAAACAGCATTACCGGACCGCTTGCCGGCACCCAAGCTTAAAGCAATCAGCCCTGCTTCATCTTATCGGTATACGGAGGCCAGCCCAGCGGCTTGCCGGCAAGTACGTGCAGATGGATGTGGAACACCGTCTGTCCGGAGTTTTCCCCGCAGTTCATGACAACCCGGTAGCCATCGTCGGCAAACCCCTTCTCCTTGGCAATCTTCGCTGCCACCAGATAAAGATGCCCCACCAGTTCCCGATCGTCTTCGGTGATGTCGTTGATGGTGGCGATGGCTTTCTTGGGGATGACCAGAAAATGGACCGGCGCCTGCGGGTTGATGTCACTGAACGCGAGGGCGAGGTCGTCTTCGTAGAGGATATCCGCAGGGATCTCGCGGTTGATGATCTTGGTGAAAATCGTCTCTGACATGGTGACTCCTTCTGGATTGTCCTTGGGATTGTTGTTCGGTGTTAAAGCTGGTTCAGTCCCGGAATCCGGGAAGTTATCTGCCTGACCACGGCCGGCAGTTCCTCGTCGATGCCCATGGCGTAACGGGCCACGCGGTTGCGGGCGAAGGGCAGGGCGCGGGCGGCGCCCAGGCCCAGGTTGCGCAGCAGATGGACCGGCGGAATCCGATTGCTGAACAGATGGTAGAACAGATCCATGGTCAGCATCATTCGGCGGTTCGCCGGCCGGCGTTTTTGTTCATACAGGGTAAGCCACTTCGGGTCCGCCAGATCATCGCCCGCCCGCTTGGCTTCCTTGAGGGCGAACTGCAGGGCTTGGGCATCCTGGAAGCCCAGGTTCACGCCCTGGCCGGCCAGGGGGTTGATGGTGTGGGCGGAATCGCCGGCCAGAACCACGCGCCCGGAATGGTATTGTTTGGCATGTTGCCGGGCGATGGGGAACGAGGCCTTGCTGTCGATGTGGGTCAGCAGTGGCAGGCTCGCGGGAAATGATGACTGGATTTCGCTCATCAGGGTGCTGTCGTCCAGCGATTTCAGGCGAGCGAGTTCCTCGGGTGAATCGTACCAGACCAGGGAACCCCAGCTTTCGCCGGCATGCTCCGGGCCGGCACTGTGCAATGGCAGGAAGGCTCGGGGCCCCGAGGGATGAAAGCCCTGCCAGGTAATGTCTTCAACCGGCCCCTGATAACGCACGGAGATGACCATGGCCTGCTGGTCATACTGGTTCCGGGTGGTCCCGATGCCGGCGACGTCCCGGATTCGGGATTGGGCGCCATCGCAACCGACTACCAGACTTGCGAGTAGCTCGCGGCCATCGTCCAGAGTAACAGTCGCCGTATCACCGGACTGTGCCAGGGAGGCAACACCATGGCCGTGGAACAACGTCACATGGGGGCAAGCGTCGGCGGTTTGCCAGAGTGCCTGCTGGGTGACCGAGTTCTCGACGATGTGTCCCAGGTGGTGTGCGCCCAGTTCGGTGGCGTCGAATTGGACTTCGGCCAGTTTCCGGGGCACGAGATTCTGTAGCGGAAAGCGGGTTTCATCCCAGACGGCCAGTCGCTTGTAAGGCGTTGCGCGCATTCCAAGGATGTGGTCCCAGGCGCCGAGGCTCTGAAGATAGCGCTCGCTGCCGGCGCTAAGCGCAGAAACCCGGATGTCCGGGGCGGTGTCTGGACTAAAGGCGGGCGGCGGAGACCGATCAATGAGTGCAACACTGAAACCATTCTGGCCGAGGCCAGTGGCCAGTGCGGCACCGACCATACCGGCGCCAACTACCACAATATCAAAGGCTTGAGTCATATAGGTTTCCTGTCTGATGCCCCAAGTTTACGCGATGGCGGCAGCCAGACAAGAGACCGGGATCAAGCCGGCAGAAAAAGCCTCAATACCCGACCATGCCTGATACCCGCTGCTTGTCAGCCTCCTCTGGCCGGCGACGGCCTTTGACCAGCCAGGCGGGCTTCTGGGCCCCCGGTTTATTGAAGCCCTGGTTCAGTACCATCGGTTGCACAAGGTTAATAAAATCGGCAGTTTTCATGTGGACCGATTCGCTGTGGCTGCCAGCGGCAAAGGCCAGTTCCGGCTGTTCGGTCAGGGCTTCGGCGCAGTACACGGTCATACCGAACAGGTTGCCAAAGGGCGGCATGGCGCCCACTTCGCAATCCGGGAAGCGGTCTTTGAATTCCTGTTCGTCCGCAAGATCAATAAAGTCGGTGTCCAGAATACGGGATAGCCTGTCCCAGCGGATTCGCCAGGTCGCCGGCATCACCAGCATCGCCATTTTGCCATCAAGCTCGATGATGACCGTTTTAACGACGCGGTCGCCGGCGATTTTTACGTGGTGGGCCAGTTCCTGGGCGGTATACGCAGGGGGGTGAGAGAGGCACATGTACTCGACACCTGCCTCATCGAGGAATTCCTTCAACTGCTGTACCGGCATAGTGACAACCTCCTACCAGCAATGACAGCGTTCCGGAGCCCGTGTGGATCAGATTGCCTGGCCCCGATGGCCTGGCGGGGTCGCTAAACCCCGCCATTAATGGTCAGCTTAGTCGAGGTTACGCAGTTTGCGAGTAACCGGATGTATCAATGAGAAACCGATCGCGAATCTCAGTCGGATTTGATCATATGCACATCGCGCTGAGGGAACGGAATGCTGATGCCCTCGGCGTCGAACGCTTTCTTCACTTTCTCGTGCATGTCCCAGTAGAACGGCCACAGATCAGCGGACTTGGTCCAGGCCCGAACCGTCAGGTCGACGGAGCTTTCGCCAAGGGCGCCCACCACGATGAGGGGTGCTGGGTCTTTCAGTGCCCGCTCGTCTTCTTCGATGAGGCGCTTGCAGACGGCCTTGGCCTTGTCGATGTCATCGCCGTAGCCAATGCCGAAGCTCATGTCGCAACGACGGGTTTCATAGGCGCTCAGGTTGGTCAGGCTGGCGTTGGCCAGTTGCCCATTCGGGATCACGATCCGGCGGTTATCGAAGGTATCGACAATGGTGTAAAGGATGGAGATTTCCCGGACGGAGCCAAGGTAGCCCTGAGCATCAATCGTATCGCCAACCTTGAAAGGCTTGAAGATAAGGATCAGCACGCCGCCAGCGAAATTGGCGAGGCTGCCCTGCAGCGCAAGACCGACGGCGAGACCGGCAGCACCAATGATGGCAATGAACGATGTTGTGGCAATGCCAACCATGGAGGCGACAGAGATCAGCAGTAGAATCTTGAGAATTGCGCCGATCAGTCCGCAGAGAAACTTGTTCAGGGTGGGGTCTTTCTTGCCCAGCTTGTTGTCGAGAACTCCGACAAAGCGGTTGATCAGCCACATGCCCACGATCAATGTGACAATGGCCAGCACGACTTTTGGTGCGTAAGTCATCACCAGGGAGACGGCTTGATTCATGAGTTCCGAGGCGCCTCCCTCAGCGCCGAAGAGATCTTCCATAATGGACTCCTTGTTCGTTGGTATTTTTCATAAGTATTGGATTAACGGACAAAATCTTGCAACAACGTGATTCGTCTACTTCTGTATATAGCAGACAAATGTCAGAGATGTGTGTCGCAGGAAAAAATGTTCATTCAGTCGCTTACGCAATTGAGCGCTCGCTGGCCCACTGGAGAATGGTTTTTGGGCCCCCGCGGACCAGAATCCGGCCTTCCTTTTGGCCCATTTGGTAGTCGTACATGGGGTCGTAATAGTCCTTCAGCAGTGCCTCAATCCAGGCGTCATGGGTGCCAGTCCGTCCGGTGGTTTCCTGCTGCAGCAGCGCCTCTTCCATCAGACCTCGCAGTTGCCTGTGACGTTCACCACCCAGGCGCTTGCGGATGCGATCGATGGCGCTCAGCAGATAGTCCCGGAAGTTCAGCCAGCCAGCTTCGGTTCCGTCGCGGTTCACGTAATCCGCAAACATGCCCTCGACATAGTCCTCCCGGATGATGCCAATGCGCTCTTCCATGGGTTGTTCGAGAATCAGTAGTGGCGACTCCGCCATGCGGTTTTTAAGGGATTCGGGCAGGGCGCATCGCCCCACCAGCCGGCTCTCATCTTCCAGGTAGATCGGGCCGCCCTTGAGGTGGTGGGCCTTGAGCATGGCCACGGCCAGCCTGTTTTCGAAATCGATCTGTGAAGGTTGGGGGGTCACCTGGCGCCCGAAACTGGACCCCCGGTGGTTGGCCAGGCCTTCTAGATCCACCGGGTTCGGCAGCTGTTGTAGAACCCGCGTCTTGCCGGTGCCGGTGCGACCACTGAGAATCCGGAATTCACCAGATTTGACCTGCGCTTCCAGGCTGTCAATCAGAAACCGGCGCAGCGCCTTGTAGCCGCCTTTGACCAGCGGGTAGTCAATGCCAGCGTCCCGTATCCACTGTTGGGTAAGCCGGGACCGCAGGCCGCCCCGGAAACAGAACAGATAACCTTCGGGATGCCGGGCAACAAAGCGTTTCCAGGCTTCGATGCGTTGGGCCTTGCTGTCACCGGACACCAACTGATGGCCGAGCTCAATGGCCTTGTCCTGGCCTTTTTCCTTGTAACAGATGCCGACCCGGTGGCGCTCCTCATCGTTCATCAGGGGCGCGTTCTCCGTGTTCGGAAAACTGCCACGGCTGAACTCCACCGGTGCCCGGACGTCCATCAGTGGTACGTCATTCAGGAACAGGGAAAGGTAGTCGTCGGTGTCGGGTCTGCTTGCCATTTCAGCGGTAAACCAGTTGTCAGATGGAGGCGGCAGTATAGCGGAAATGGGGGTTTTCTGCTTGTCGCGCCCTGTTTCCCGTCCCTGTCATGGGTACAATGTCGCCTTCTTGAAACCTGAGGTTGGATAGCCCATGTCAGCCGACTGTCTGAATGCGCATCTTCGCAAAACGCTGGCCCGTGGCCGGGTTGCCGTTTCCCGTCCCGCTGGCTGTGAGCGCGTCGCGCTTTATCTGTTTGACCCGACCGTTCTTGAGGGGCCCCTGTCCCACGAAGAAGCCCAGGCAGTGGTTGCCGAACCTGCCTACTGGTCGTTTTGCTGGGCCAGTGGTCAGGTGCTCGCCAGCTGGATTCTGGACAACCCCGGGTTGGTCGAAGGCAAACGGGTTCTCGATTTTGGTTCCGGTTCCGGGATAGTGGCCGTGGCTGCGGCGATGGCTGGCGCCCGTGAAGCCATCGCCTGTGATATTGATCCGGCAGCGCTGGAGGCAGCCAGTGCCAATGCGGCTCTTAACGGCGTTTCCGTTGGCCTCTGCCAGGACTGGGCAGATCGCCCGGATGAGCTCGATGTCGTAACAGCGGCGGATGTGCTCTACGACCCGGAAAACCGACCGTTGCTCGGCGTTTTTCGAGAGGCGGCACCTAGAGTGCTTCTGGCGGATTCACGAATGAAAGTGTTGGGTGACAGTGCCTATCGCAGGCAGACAACGATTGAGGCCCGGACCTGGCCAGATCTTCACGAATTCGAGGAGTTCAATAAGGTGCGCATCTATCTGGCCGAAGGCGTCGCCAGATAACGGGGATGCAGCAGGAAGCGTATAAAAAATAAAGGGCAACCAGTCGGTTACCCTTTCTCGGAACAGGTCGGCGCATCCGTGCGCATTGGGCAACAGCCGTGTTGCGAGATCCTTGAGCCACTCCGTGGTGCCGGCATCCGAGCCGGCTATCCGAATAGTTATCCCTCAAGCGAGGCGTCCTTGAGTCCCTGCCTCTCCCTGCATTCCTTGCCGGGGTGCATCCAGTGCGTCGTCCTTTTCCCTGTCATCCTTGATGTAAACACTATACCAATTGAATTCTGACAAACGCGTGAACTCTGCATGGGGTGCGGGCGAGCTCAGCGAGGTCGTATCCAATAAAATATGGTTATCAACGGGTTAGGTTTTTACTAAGGGCATATTCGCACCACTGCGCACGTGATATCACTGCAAGATCTCACGCTCTTGTGAGAAATCTCTTACAAAGATCCTGGCGAATTTCGCAAATCCGGTTTTCCCAGCCTGCGAAGACCCGGCCAGGGGAGGAGTCCAAGTGCGATGCCTGCGCCATCGGCAGCCAGGTCTGCCAGAGAAAATTCGCGGTAGGGCAGATTTGCCTGGATGATTTCGATGCCCAGACCAAAGCCGAGGAGCGCCGGTACAAACCAGATTGCCCGCAGTTCCGGCCAGGCCAGTCGTGTCAGGATGGTCAACTCAAGGAAGGCGACCAGGTGGTTTATCTTGTCGCTTGAAGAGGAGGGAATGGGGTAAGGGTTGTCGGTTGTTGCAAGAAACCCGATGGCGAGCACGGAAATCACAAAGGCTGCCCGCCAAAGGGGCCGGTACTGCAGCAGACTGGTGAGTTGTTGTTTCAGTGTATCCATCGCGGAAGTCCCTGAGTGCTCTCGGGCTGTGGGAATGTTGTCAACATGATATGCTTTGCGGCCCGTCATTGTCATGGAAGCGGAGGTCCTGCCAGCGATGCTCAAGGGTAATTTTTTTCGTGGATTGGGCTACCTGGGGGAAGGTTTCCGCCTGATTCGTCAGCCCGGTCTGCGGCTGTTCGTCATTATTCCACTGGTTATTAATATTCTGCTCTTCGGATTGCTCTTCTTCTTTATGGGAGAGCTTTTTGCCGGGCTGATTGCCGCCGCCATGGCCTGGCTGCCGGACTGGGCGTGGCTACAGGCGCTGGACTGGCTGTTCTGGATTCTTTACGGCGCAGTCATCGTGCTTATGCTCGCCTACGGCTTTGTGATTGTTGCCAATTTGATTGGTTCCCCTTTCTACGGCTATCTGGCTGAGCTGACGGAAAAGCACCTGACCGGTCAGGAAGTGAATACCGACGACAGCTGGGCGGCCATCATCAAGGATATCCCCCGTGCGCTCTGGCGTGAGGTTCAGAAAATCCTGTATTACCTGCCGAGGGCTATCGGCCTGCTGATTATCGGTCTGATACCCGTCGTCAATCTGGTTGCGGCTGTTCTCTGGTTTCTCTTCAACAGCTGGATGATGGCGCTGCAATACGTGGACTACCCGGCAGACAACCACAAGGTCAGTTTCCCCGCCCTGCGCCGGTTGCTCGGTGATACCCGCTTGTCTGCTTTCGGCTTCGGAGTGCCAGTGGCATTGGCTGCCATGGTGCCTGTACTGAACCTGTTCGTGGTGCCTGCGGCGGTTTGCGGGGCAACGGCTTACTGGGTGCGTGAGAACGGCGCCACAAGAACGTAATTGGTCTGGAGGTTTCTTGGATACATCGGAATTTGTTATTGGTCAGCGTTGGGTCAGCCACAGTGATACCGGCCTGGGGTTAGGCATTGTCACGGATATCTCCGGGCGTCGGGTAACCCTGGGGTTTCCTGCCGCCGATGAGGAACGCACCTACGCGATTGATAACGCACCTTTGTCCCGCATCATCTATCAGCTGGGCGAGGAGATTGAGACCTTTGACGGCGAGCGGTACATCGTTCGAGCGGTCGAGGATATTGGTGGCGTGCTCATGTACCACGCCGACGATGGCACTGACCTGCATGAGATTTCAGAGGTCAAACTTGCGGGCTCGGTGAACTTTTCAGCGCCACACCAGCGGCTTTTCGCGGGCCAGTTCGATCGCAACGGCGCTTTTCGTCTGAGGTATGCGACCCTTCAACATATGAACCGCCTGAGGGCGTCTGCTGCCCAGGGGCTGATTGGTGCACGCACCCAGCACCTGCCGCACCAGATCTATATTGCCCATGAGGTTGCCCGGCGCCATGCGCCACGGGTGCTTCTGGCCGATGAAGTCGGCCTTGGCAAAACCATCGAGGCGGGGCTTATCCTGCATTATCAGCTGCACACCGGGCGGGCGAAACGCGCCCTTATCGTGGTTCCGGATTCCCTCACCCATCAATGGCTGGTTGAAATGCTTCGGCGCTTCAATCTGCGGTTCTCGATCGTGGATCAGGGTCGCTACGATGCCCTGAAAGAGCAGGAAAGCGATGTCGACGCCCTGGTTAACCACATTTTTGGCGACGAAGACGCGGTCAATCCCTTCGAGAGCGAGCAACTGGTGCTCTGCAGTCTCGATTTCCTGAAGCAAAGCCAGAAGGCGCAGGACGATGCCCGCAAGGCTGAGTGGGATCTGATGATCGTGGACGAGGCTCATCACCTGGCATGGAGCCCGGATGAAGTCAGCCCGGAATACCGGATTGTTGAGGAGTTGTCGGCGATCAGCCGGGGCTTGCTGTTGCTGACGGCGACGCCGGAGCAGGTGGGTGTCGCCAGTCATTTCGCCCGGTTGCGGCTGTTGGATCCGGCCCGTTTCCATGATCTGGAAGCCTTTCGGAAAGAGGAGCAGCAGTACGAGACGATCAACGCGGTGGTCCGCCGGCTTCTGGACGAAGAATCCGCAATCAGCGCCGAAGACCAGAAGTTGCTGCGGGAATGGCTGGGAGAAGAGCTGGACCACCTGCTGACCGGAGACCATCCACGGCAAGCGGTCATTGATGCCCTGCTGGATCGCCATGGTACCGGGCGGGTGCTGTTCCGGAACACCCGGGCGGCCATCCAGGGATTCCCCGAACGCCGTCCCAACCCGGAGCCTCTGCCATGCCCGGCCATGTACGAAGGGCAGGCTTCAGGTCTTCAGGGGCTGACCCCCGAGCAACTGGTGCCCGAGGAGCAATGGCTGTCGGACGATCCCCGGGTGGCGTGGCTCGAGAAAAAGCTGGTCAGCCTGCGTCCCGCAAAGGTCGTCGTTATCTGCGCCAGCGCTGAGACCGCCATGGCCCTGGAGCACTATCTCCAGCTGCGCGCCGGTATCCGCAGTGCGGCGTTTCATGAACACCTGAGCCTGATCGAGCGAGACCGGGCTGCCGCCTACTTCGCCGACACCGAACAGGGAGCCCAGGCCCTGATCTGTTCTGAGATCGGCAGCGAAGGCCGCAATTTCCAGTTTGCCCACCAGCTGGTGCTGTTCGATCTGCCGGGCAACCCGGATCTGCTTGAACAGCGCATCGGTCGGCTGGACCGGATTGGTCAGACCGAAACCATCGATATTCATCTTCCCTACCTGCGTGATACCAGCCAGGAGGTCCAGTTCCGATGGTTCCACGAGGGGCTGAACGCTTTTGCCGAGAGTTGCGCCGTAGGCGTTGCGGTTCAGGAAGCGGTCCAGTCCCTATGGCAGCGGGCCATTGATGGCGATGCGAGCATTGCGAACGAGCTGGTTAAAGCCTCCGCCAAAGAGGCGGAGCGCCTGAAAACCCTGCTGCAAAACGGTCGGGATGCCTTGATTGAACTGAATTCCTGCCGCCCGGACGTGGCGGACGACCTGATTGCCGCCATTGAAGAAGAGGAATCTGAGGAGCAGGTTCGGGACTACATGATGGAAGCCTTCGATATTCTCGGGGTCGATGTCGAAGACCATGCCGAACACTCCGATATCCTGCGGCCGGGCGAACAGTACCGGGCCGGCCATGTCGCCGAATTGCCCGAAGATGGCATGACCGTGACCTGGGATCGCAGGAATGCCCTGGAGCGGGAAGATCTGGCGTTTATGAGCTGGGAGCACCCGATGGTCACCGGGGTGATGGACTCGGTGACCAGCTCCGGTCTGGGCAAAGCCGCACTCGCCAGCCTGTCGGTCAAGGCCCTGCCTCCGGGAACGTTGCTGATGGAAGCGCTGTTTACCGTGCACTGCCCGGCGCCAGACGCTCTGCAACTGACCCGCTACCTGCCGGTTTCGCCGTTGCGCCTGCTGGTGGACGTGAATGGCAAGGAGCTGTCGGCGGCTTTGCCCCACAACCGGCTGAACGAGATGTGCTCGAACATCCGCCGGCGCACGGCCCAGGCTATCGTGCCCCAGATTCGGCCCCAGGTCGAAACCATGGTGGATCACGTCGAGCGCCTGTCAGAGCCTCATCTGGAGCCCCTGAAAGCCCGGGCGCTTGAACAGCTCGCTGCCAGTTTCGAGCCGGAAATCCGGCGACTGGAAGCGTTGCAGAAAGTGAATCCTGCCATCCGCGAGGAGGAGATCGACTTTTTCCGGAACCAGTTCGAAGCGGCGAGGGACGCCATAGGCCATGCCAGCCTGGCTCTGGAAGGTATTCGTGTGATCGTGACCTCATAAATCGGGGTGGGACGGCTGTAACTGGCTGACTGAGCGGCATTTGCTGGTCAGCCCTCATCTGATGCGGTACCGTAAACGTAACGGTTTATAGTCTTCGACATTCCCGAACCATGGATGACAGAGAGAACCTATGATGACTTTCATACTGTTTATTGTGGCGCTGGCTGGCCTGCTGATAGTGATGCGGCGCGAGTCCGGTGCAATGTCCGCGATTGGCGTCATGGCTATCACCGGCCTGCTGTCGCTGATTTTTGCCTCTGGTTGGCTGGCCCTTGTTCTGTTTATTGGTGCCGCCGTCACCGCTGCCGCCGGCCTGCCCGGGTTCCGCCAGGGCTGGCTGACACCCCGCATTTTCGCGATGTTCAAGAAAGTCGCACCGAAAGTTTCCGATACCGAGAAAGTGGCCCTGGAAGCCGGTACCGTAGGCTGGGATGGCGAGCTGTTTACCGGTCGCCCCGACTGGCACAACCTGTTGATTAATCGCAACACAGGCCTGAGCGAGGAAGAACAGGCCTTCGTGGACAACCAATGCACCCAGGCAATCTCCATGTGCAACGCCTGGGATGTCGCCGTCGAGCGGGCGGATCTGCCGAAAGAGCTGTGGGATTTCCTGAAGAAAGAGAAGTTCTTCGGCATGATTATCCCGAAGGAATACGGTGGCCTGGAGTTTTCCGCCAAAGCCCAGACTGCGGTGCTGCAGAAACTGGCTGCCAATGAATCATTGATGGTATCTGTTGGTGTGCCCAACTCGCTCGGCCCGGGTGAGTTGCTGGTCAAATATGGTACCGAAGAACAGAAAAACCACTATCTGCCGCGGTTGGCGGATGGCCGCGAGATCCCCTGCTTCGGCCTGACCGGTCCTCGCGCAGGCTCTGATGCAACGTCGCTGCCGGACACCGGTATCGTGTGTAAACAGAAAGTGGATGGCAAGGAAGTGGTCGGTATCCGACTCAACTTCGAGAAGCGCTGGATTACCCTGGCACCCATCGCCACCGTCGTCGGCCTGGCCTTCCGTATGTTCGATCCGGACGGGCTGCTGGGTGACACCGAAGACTACGGCATTACCTGCGCGCTGATTCCCCGGGATACCAAGGGCATGGAAATCGGCCGTCGCCACTGCCCGATTGGCAGTCCGTTCCTGAACGGACCGATCAAGGGTAAAGACGTCTTTATCCCCCTGGATTACATCATCGGTGGTGTGGATATGGCCGGCCAGGGTTGGCGCATGCTGGTTGAATGCCTGTCTGTTGGCCGTTGCATTACGCTGCCCTCAGGCGCTGCAGGGGCAGCCGCTTACTCAGTCGGCACCGCCGGCGGGTTTACCCGTATCCGTCGCCAGTTCAACACCCCGGTTGCAGACATGGAGGGCGTGCAGGAGCCGCTGGCCCGGATTGGCGCCAAGACCTATATTGCCCAGGCGGCTGTTAACCACACCGCTAACATGATCGACAAGGGCGAAAAGCCGGCTGTGCCGTCGGCCATCCTTAAATACCATCTCACCGAGTTCCAGCGCGGTGTCCTGACCGATGCGATGGATGTTCACGGTGGCAAGACAGTGACCCTTGGCCCGCGCAACTACCTGGGCATTGGCTACAGCGGTGCGGCCGTTTCGATCACTGTTGAGGGCGCCAACATCATGACCCGAAGCCTGATGATCTTCGGTCAGGGTGCGATTCGCTGCCATCCATACGTGCTGAAAGAGCTGGCGGCCAAGGATAACGACGATATCAAGGCGTTTGACGATGCCTTCTTCGGCCATGCCGGCCTGATCTTTGGCAATGCGGCCCGCGCCTTTACCCAGGCTCTGGGGCTTGGTCGGGCCGATGTGCCGTTTGACAGCGCCAGCCGCAGGTACGCCCAGGCGGTTGCCCGTTTCAGTGCCGCCTTTGGTCTGTGTTCGGATGCGGCGATGACCACTCTCGGCAGCGAGCTGAAGATGCGTGAACTGATCTCCGCACGTTTGGGGGATATGCTGTCTAACCTCTACCTCGCCTCGATGGTGCTGAAGAACTGGCACGAGACCCAGCCGGTGGAAGGTGAAAAGGAAGTGATGGAATACAGCATGAGCCTGCTGCTGCATCGCACCGAAAACGCACTGGATGAGTTCCTGCAAAATCTGCCGAACCGCGCTGTTGCGATGGTTCTGCGTGGTGTGACCATGCCACTGGGTCGCCGTTGGGACAGCCCCCAAGACGATTTGGCCCGCAAGCTTGCCCGTGCGATCTCCACTGACACACCGATCCGCAACAAGCTGATTGCCAGTGTGTGGACGACCGACAGCGAAGGAACCGTGGAGAATCCGGTCGCCCGCTATAACGGGTTGCTGAAGGATTACGACAAGGCGGAGCAGCTTTACCGGAAGGTGACCAAGGCCTACGCCAAGGGCGAGCTGCCGATGACGGCATTGCATCCGGAAGAACGTTTCGAGGCCGCGCTTGAGGCCGGTGTTTACACCAAGGAAGAGGCCGATTTCATGCGCCAGTACGAGACTGTGGTACTGGAAATGCTGACGGTCGATGACTTTGCCTTTGATGCCTTTGCCCAGAACAAGGAGTCTGTGATTGATCACAACCCCTCCTGACAGGGATCTGTCCTGAAATGTGGTTGTCTTTTGTAGCAGTCAGCGTTGGCGCCGTGATCGGCGCCAACCTGCGTTGGGCCCTCGGTTTGTGGCTTAACACCACCTACCATGCCGTGCCTTACGGAACCCTGGTTGCCAATCTCAGCGGCGGCTGGCTGATCGGCTTGCTGATTGGCTACTTCAGCCATGGCAGCGCGCTGGCACCGGAATGGCGACTGTTTGCAATCACCGGCCTGTGTGGCGCATTGACCACTTTTTCCACCTTCTCGCTCGAGATGTTTGCCGCAATCCAGGAGGGCAAATGGGCGATGGCGATTACCGGCATCCTGGCGCACGTGATCGGCTCCATCCTCATGACAGCGTTGGGAATTTACACCTTCGGTCTGTTGAAGGGATGATGGGTACCACTACCTACATAAATTCTCGAAAATACCCTTGGCAAGCTTCTGATTCAGGAGTACAGTGAAGGGCGTAGGAAAGATTCAGCAAAGCATTTCATGAATAAGACGTACCTCCGCAGTTAGTAGTGACCGTCCTGTTTTTGATTCCGCGAGTTCTGTATTTCCGCAAAACGCCGACCTGACACCATGCAGGTGCGAGGCGGCAGATAATATGATTGATTTCAGGAAGTTTAAGTATGTCTACTACTACCGGTACTGTTAAGTTCTTCAACGAAGCAAAAGGCTTTGGCTTTATCACTCGTGAAGGCGGCCCGGACGTTTTTGTTCACTACAGCGCTATTCAGGGCAGCGGTTTCAAGACCCTGGCAGAAGGCCAGCAGGTTGAGTTCACCGTTACCCAGGGCCAGAAAGGTCCTCAGGCGGAGAACGTTGTTGCCCTGTAATCCCTGACGGATTCGGCAATAACCGCTAAAAAGGCAGCTTCGGCTGCCTTTTTTAATGTCTGAAGAAGGACATTGGGTCATGCCTCGCTTTTGTCATTATCCCTTCTTCGTGTAATCTTTACGGGCCTGCTGCTCGTTTAAGCGGAAGTCGAGATCTCCAGGAATCGTTACATGCTCCGAGTGCTAAAAGCTGCCTGGATCCTGTTCTGGGCCATACTGCTGACCCTGATTCTGTTTTTTCCGATTGTGATTGCCGCCCTGGTGGGAAAGCGGGGGGATGCAGCCTTCCATGGCACCCAGGTTTATGCCTGGATCATCCTGAAAGTCTGCGGTATTCGGCTCAGAGTGCGTGGTAAGGAAAACATTGAGCCGGGCCAGCGCTACGTGATTCTAAGCAATCATGCATCCTACTTTGACCCGCCCGCGCTGGTGCTTGCGCTCGGCCTGCAGTACCGATGGGTGATCAAGAAGGAGCTGCGCAAGGTACCCCTGTTCGGATTGGCCCTGGAAACTTCCCGGAACCTGTTTATCGACCGCTCCAAAGGCAGCGATGCATTGGAGAGCATCAAGCGTGGGGTTGGCCAGCTTCCGGATGGCACCAGCATACTGATCTTTCCGGAAGGTACCCGTTCGTGGGATGGCAAATTGCTGCCCTTCAAGAAAGGTGGCTTTGTTATTGCCCAGGACGGCCAGCTTCCGATCCTTCCGATCACCATCTGCGGATCTCACCAGCGTTTACCCAAGGGCTCTGCGGCATTCAGCAGCGGTGAGATTGAAATCGTCATCCATCCCCCGATGGCCTCCGGGGCGTTGCCGCTGGATGACCTTATGACGGACGTTCGCAACAGCATTGCGTCTTCCCTTTAAAAACCAAAACCCGGCGGTCAGGCCGGGTTTTGGTTTTCAGAGCCCACTGTGTTACCGGGCGAAAATCTCCTCATAGAAACGCATGGTGCCGTTCCAGGAGCGGTTCGCGGCTTCTTCGTCATAGCCAATCGGCATACCGAACTCCTCGGCGACCTTGTCAGCACCGGGATTGGTAAATGAGTGCAGGACTCCCGGGAAACTGACCAGCGTGAGGTCGACTTCCGCGTCCTGCATCTCTTTTACCAGACCGGCGACCTGCTCGGAGGGAACCATCTTGTCGGCGCCACCGGTATATACCTGAACCCTGGCTGTCACGGTTCCAGCTTCCGCGGTGATTGGACTTCCAAGGGCGCCGTGGTAGCTGACGACGCCGTCCAGGTCCACGCCCATACGGGCCATGTTCAGGACCACCGCCCCGCCAAAGCAGTAGCCTTGTGCGGCAATACGGGAAGCATCAACGCTTTCATGATTCTGCAGGATTTCCATCGCCTTCAGGAAACGCGCCTTTACCTGGTCTATATCCTTGGTCGCTTCCTGCATGAACTTCTGGGCGGTATCGGGATGGTCTGCCAGCTTGCCGGAGCCATACATATCCAGGGCAAACGCCGTGTAGCCAGATGCTGCAAGCCGCTCTGCCTGGTCCCGGGCGAATTCATTGTGGCCCCACCACTCGTGAACCACCAGAACGCCCGGGCGCTTCTCCTCGAACTCGTCATCCCAGGCCATGTAGCCGGTGAAGGTGGTCTCACCGATCCTGTATTCGACGGTCTTGGTTTGCATTTCTGCCAGTACCTGCGTGCTTGCCAGAGTAAGTGAGAGGGTTGCCACTGCCGCTGTTGCTTTCAGGGTTCTCATGATCAGTCCTGCTCCTTTTGGGTCGGATTGTCTTTTTGTCCGGAGATCTACGCCCGGAACGGGTAAACCGATGCAATCAGTTGCCAACCCAGTATAGGACCTTTTGACTACACTACATTCAGACACTGGTGAATCCCGATTGTTTTGGAGGTTGTGTATGAAAATCGGCGTGCCGAGGGAGATCAAGAACCGCGAATACCGTGTAGGCATGACGCCGGCGGCCGTTCACGAGCTGTGTGGCCACAATCATGAGGTGTTTGTGGAAACCGGGGCAGGCGTTGCCATCGGGTTTTCCGATGACGATTATCGTCAGGCGGGGGCCAGTATTCTTGATACCGCGAGGGAGGTTTTCGACACCGCCGGGCTTATCGTCAAGGTCAAGGAGCCACAGGCCGAGGAACGGGCGCTGCTGAAACCGGAACACACACTCTTCACCTATCTGCATCTTGCTCCGGACAAGGCTCAGACCGATGACCTGGTGAAGTCTGGCGCCACCTGTATAGCCTACGAAACGGTCACCGACCGCGGGGGCCATTTGCCCCTGTTGGCACCGATGTCGGAAGTGGCGGGGCGTATGTCAATCCAGGCAGGCGCCCATTGTCTTGAGAAGGCCATGGGTGGGCGAGGCGTCCTCCTGGGCGGTGTGCCCGGTGTCAGCTCCGCTCGGGTCGCGGTGATTGGCGGTGGTGTTGTTGGCCAGAATGCCGTTGCCATGGCGGTGGGTCTCGGCGCGCAGGTGACGGTGCTGGACCGGAATATGGATGTGCTCCGACAACTGGACCACCTGTATGGCAACCGCATCACCACACTGTTTTCCACGGCCCAGACTCTGGATCAGGCCGTAACGGAATCGGATCTGGTCGTTGGCAGTGTGCTCATTCCCGGCGCTTCTGCGCCCAAGCTGATTACCCGTGACATGATCCGTCGCATGCCGGAGGGTAGCGTTATCGTGGATGTCGCCATTGATCAGGGCGGCTGTACTGAAACCTCGCGGGCAACCACCCACGACGATCCCACGTATATTGTCGACGGTGTGGTACATTACTGCGTGGCGAACATGCCGGGTGCCGTCGCGCGCACGTCCACACTGGCGCTGAATAACGTCACCTTGCCCTTTGTGGCAGCCCTGGCTAACAAGGGCCCGGACCGGGCGATGAAGGAAGATCCGCATCTCAGGGCCGGGCTGAACGTGGCCGCTGGCAAGGTGACTTACAGGGAAGTGGCAGAGGCGACCGGGCACCCATACACAAACCCTGAATCCCTGTTGGGATCCTGAGTGTGAAACCCTCGGAGAAACCATGAAACTGATCGGATCCACTACTTCACCCTACGTTCGGCGCATTCGTATCCTGCTGGATGAAGAGCCCTATGAATTCGTCAATCTCAATATCTATGGTGAAGGTCGGGATGAACTGCGGCGCAACAATCCGACACTGAAAATTCCGGTGCTCGAAGACGGCGGTCAGGAAATCTATGATTCCCGGATTATCGCCCGTTACATCAGTGCCAAGCAGGGCCGTGATCCGCTGACCTGGGACCAGGAAAACCAGCTCACCATGATTGACGGCGCCAATGATTCTGCGGTCACCATGCTGCTTTCGGAAAAATCCGGTATCGACACTAGCGCAGATCTGATGTTCTACAACCTCCAGCGTGAGAGGATCATGACCACCTTACGTACGCTGGCGGCGATGGTGGAGGACGGTCAGTTCGAAACCTGGAATTACCCAGCTATCTGCCTTTACTGCCTGGTGGACTGGCTCGAATTCAGGGACCTGGTGGACTTCTCGGGCGTGGAAAGCCTGTTGTCCTACCGTGACAGCCGCATGGATTACCCCTGGGTTGCAGAAACTGATCCCCGCAACGCCTGATTTCAGGCGGCCGGCCACTGCCGGCCGCCCCTCAGCCCATGTCAGGGCATTTTTTGAGCACTCTGCCTTTCCCATCCGCCATTCTTGACTATAGTTAAGAGTAAGGAGTGGTTGCTGATCTGACAGTTTCCGCATCCCGTATTTCACAATACCAACAACAGCGAAGAAGGGGGTTGTCCATGCTCCTGTCACATGCGTTCGGTCTCTTCACCCATCCTGATGAAGAGTGGGCTTCCATACGAAAAGAACATGAAACACCGCGCCGGGTCTACGTGGCCTATGTCCTGATTCTTGCGGCCATTGCACCGGTTTGCGCCTACATTTCGACGGCCTATTTTGGCTGGACGGTCGGCAACGAGCGGCTGATCAAGTTAACCGAGATCAGTGCGATGCAGCTCAGTGTGCTCACCTATCTGGCGATGCTGGTCGGCGTCTTTGCACTCGGCTACGCCATTAACTGGATGGCGAAAACCTATGGTGCCAAGGAAGAACACGTGCCCTCCAACGGCATTGCCCTGGCAGCGTACTCCTGCACGCCCCTGTTCCTGGCGGGTTTTGCCCTGCTGTATCCGGTGCCCTGGTTCAACGCTATCGTTTTCCTGGTTGCGGCCTGTTACGGGGCTTACCTCATGTATGACGGTCTGCCGATTGTCATGGGTATCGAGAAGGAACGGGCCGTCATGTACGCCGGTGCGTTGTTGACTGTTGCCCTGGTGATTCTGGTATCGACACGGGTCGGCTCAGTCATTCTCTGGAACTTTGGCGTAGGGCCGGTTTTCATCAGCGGATAGGCCGGATCTGAACGGAATGCCAAGGGGGAGCCTCGAGCTCCCCTTTTTTATGAATTCTGGCAGTTAGCGCAGGCCTGTCGTGATTTGCCATCCCCCTGTCGCAATTTGGCAATGCGTTCTTAACGAAGCCCGACTAGGTTCTTCAGTTGGAGTAGTACCGGCAAGGATCGCAGGATGCCGGGCTATGAAGGATGAATGCAGGGGAAGACATAACAATGAAACGACTGACACGACGGGATTTTCTGAAGGCATCAGCCATGGGTATGGGGGCCGTGGTGGTCTCTACCGGCCTGGCAGGCTGTGTGCTGGACAGCTCGGATGAGCGCACAATCACCTTCACTCACGGTGTGGCCAGTGGCGATCCGCTTGCCGATGGTGTCATGCTCTGGACCCGGGCGGCGCCTGCGAATGGCAGCGCCCCGGTGGGCGTGGCCTGGGAGGTGTCCACGGACGAGGATTTCGAGAACCTGGTGCATTCGGGCACGGTGGAGGCTGCTGAAGCCCATGATTTCACCGTCAAGGTGGATGTGCGCGGTCTGGCGCCCGGGCAAACCTACTATTATCGCTTCCAGACGACCGATCGCCAGTCACCGGTGGGCGTAACCCGGACATTGCCGGAGGGCAGTATCGACTCGGTGCGTCTGGCCGTGGTGTCCTGTTCGAATTACCCGGCCGGTTACTTCAACGTCTACCGGGAAATCAGTAAACAGACTGATCTGGATGCCGTGGTGCATCTGGGCGATTACATCTACGAATACAGCTCTGACAGCAGCAGCTATGCGGCTCAGGATGCCCAGGACCTGGGCCGGACCTTCCCCGAGAACAACAACCTTGAGCTGATTGAACTGGCGGATTATCGCAGGCGTTACGCTGCGTACCGGTCAGACCCGGATCTTCAGTCTCTCCATGCCAGAGTGCCGTTTATCGTGGTGTGGGACGACCATGAAGTGGCCAACGACACCTGGGAGGAGGGCGCCGAAAACCATAATGACGGAGAAGGGGATTTCACCGAACGCAAACTCAATGCCCTCAAGGCCTATTTCGAGTGGATGCCGATCCGGCCGGTGATCGAAGGCAGCGACGAAGCTATCTTCCGGACCTTCCGGTTCGGCAATCTGGTGGATCTTCACATGCTGGATACCCGCATCATCGGGCGCGACCAGCAACTGGACTATATGGACTACTTCACAGGCGAAGGCCTGGATGCGGCCCGTTTTACTGCGGATGTCGGCAGTCAGAACCGCACCCTGCTGGGCGCGGAGCAGTTGCTGTGGCTGCAGTCTTCCCTGAACTATTCCACAGCCACGTGGCAGGTGTTGGGGCAACAGGTACTGATGGGCCGTATGAATCTGCCCGCGGAACTGCTGGTAGCAATTGCTACCGAGCAGTTTGAAGGCCTGCCACAAAACCTGGCCGAACTGGCGCAGCTCAAAGGTCGCGCCCTCCAGGGGGATCCTTCTCTGACCCAAGAGGAATTGGCCCGCATCAACACGGTTGCCCCCTACAACCTGGACGCCTGGGATGGCTACCAGTACGAGCGGGAGGTGGTTCTGGGGACTGCCAAGGCGCTGAACAAGAATCTGGTCGTGCTGGCCGGAGATACCCACAATGCCTGGGCCAACAATCTGAAGGACATCAATGGGGACCAGATTGGCGTGGAGTTCGCCACCGCTTCGGTGACTTCGCCCGGCCTGGAGGAGTACCTGGGCATTCCGGATGAGATGATTCAGGGTGCGGAACAGGCGATCAGTCTGCTGGTCGATGATCTGGATTACCTGAATGTGAATCAGCGGGGATACATGCTGGTTACCTTCACTCCGGAAGAAGCAAAAGCGGACTGGTACTTCGTGGACACCATCAAGTCCCGGGAATACCAGATCGATGCGGGCCGAACAGCTTCTCGACGGGTATTGGCGGGTCAGCGCGTACTCATGGCAGACCCCGTGTAATTACGGCCGGGTCGCCCCGGCCCTCAACCGCTGCCAGCTCGGCGCTGGACAGCCACTCCCCCGGTGGCTTGTCCATAACACCCGCGCAGGCAGCCAGGGCATGGCCCCAGGAGCAGCCGTTGGCAAACAGCATGCCGGCCTCGTTCAGTGTGCCCCCGCGGTTGATGTAGCCCAGAACCCGGGATTGGGACGGGTCAGGGAACAACGGGTAGAGGTGGCCCCGAAACACCTCAGGGCGCATGTGAGTCAGGGCTACCCGCCGGTGAATGCGATGGGGGAACAGGCGCTCCCTCTCGAATTCCGACAGGCATACCTCTGCTTCCATCGTGTCCCTTGGCTGGCGGAACCTGCCCGGCTCCTGGATATAGACCAGCCGGAATGGGGTGCCGGTTTCACGCAATCGTTCACACGCCCGGATGGCCTCGGACAACTGATAGGCACCATTGGCCATGAGCAGCAACGGTTCGCCACCGGCGGTGTCCTCATCGACCACCAGGGCACCATGTCTGGCCAGCAGTTCCGCTTCCCGTCTGTCAAACACACAGGGGCGTTCACGTTTCGGGATGACCATGCACGTGATCCTGCCTCTTTCACTGAACACCGAGGGCAGCGTCGCCAGGGTGCTGTTGTAGTCTGCCGGAAACAGGACCCGGGACACGTCATTCATCTCCGCGAGCATGCTCTCGCAGAAGGTGGTGTCCTGGTGGGATTGCTCGTTCTTTCCGTTTTCCCAGGTATGTGAGGTGGCAATAACCGGCAGTCCGAGCCAGCGTGCCGGTCGACCCACTTCCTTCTGGTGCCGGGCAAAGATCAGCTCCTGGCGGATGGCGCCCAGCATCTTCACGCAGAACGCCTCATAGCTGGCCACCAGGTTCACTCCCGCCTTGTTGGCCAGACAAGCCGATACCACGGCTTCTTCGTTCAGGGCCGTGATGATCTTGCCATGAACCGATTCCTGATCGTTCTCGGGTTCGTTTACCCGGTGTTTCAGATCTTCAAGGACACCCTCAAGCCGGTTGCTTGCCAGTTCGTCCGGATTACCCACTCGCGCCCTGAGCCCCGGGTTGTTAGCCACCAAAGCCCGGAAAAAATCATCCACGGCCTTCATGGGCGAGGTGGGGGCGGGATTGGCCGGTAGTCTCGGGATCACGGGATCCGGTGGGTTGCGAACTGCGAGGGCATGGTCCCGTTCCAGGGCGCGTGATTGCCCGGCGTGCTGGTTCAGCTGAGCAATACAGCTGTGCAGTTCGTCAGGAGCCACCCACAATCTGGCTGCATGTTCGTTAAACAGCTGTCTGGCCCGGGCGTCCATGCGCGGGTTGCCGGGCAACGGCAGGTTGTGCGCAGCGTTGCTGCTGGCACCATAGAATCCGTAACCCTTGTTGGTTTCCGCTATGCCATAGGGCACCCGCACGGGATAGCTGCTTTCGCCCCTCAGAGCGGCCTCGCCATTGGTAGCCAGAGCCTGCTCCATCTCATACAGGGCACAGACAAACGCGGCAGGATCCCGGCCATCAAAACGGAAGGGCACGAAGCCCCGGTGCTCAAGATGTGCTTCAAAACGTTCGAGGCCCTCGCGGGTACCGAGTTCGGTGCGCTGTTCGATGCGCCGGCCGTTGGCAATCATGACCGGCATCACGGCGCCACAGTCCTCGGCGCGCCACCAGCGGGGGATCCAGTCACTACCGCGCTGTTCCTCGGCAGCGCCGTCCGAGAGGAAGGCCACCAGGGACTCTCCCGGCAAGGGCATATGGGCATACTGGAGTTCGGCAAAACCCAGGTAACCACCTTCGAGAATGCCACCGGCGGTGTGCGGATTGACATGGCTGCCAAGAGGGGCTGCCATGCTGCCATCCGGCTTCTGCCGGTAGCTGTAGAAATCGGCTACCAGGGTGGAAAGCCCGTCGGGCCCGCGATAACGTTCTGCCTGTTCCGGGTGCAGGTTTCCGGTGAGGACATTTAGGGCATCCACCGCGGCCACGCAATGTCCCTGGCCCATCAACCAGCTCCGCGTCCGTCCGGTCAGGTTGTTCAGGGCGAGATAGCCGGCATAGGCCGGTACCATATTCAGTGCACCGCCAGTGTGACCTTCCGGATTGGTTTTGAAGTCCTGGGGTGCCAGGGGTTGACCGGAGACATCGACCCGGCGGGCATAGGTCATGTGCACCACCAGCCACAGCCCGGCACTGGTCAGCCGGTCCAGATCGGCGAGTTTGCGATAGACCGTGGCAGCATCGGGCTGGTGGCCGGCAGCAACCAGGTGCTCGGCCAGTGCGCTGACCTGATGTTGCGTGGCTTCATTGTGCTGGATGACGCCATAACCATCGCACCAGCGCCGGAAATCCGGGCAGTCCGAAGCGGCGTGATTAACCGCTGCTGTTTGAATGGGCAATGGCATGGGATGCCTCCATGGCGTCAGTGTGTCCCGGAATTCTAAGCCCACCGCTGTTAGCTGCCATTGATGCAGGTCAGTCGAAATTGCATCTTTCTGCGGGCAGGCTTGCTCGCCCGCCCGTTGCCGAATGCGATGGTTTCTGAGAGTCTGGTCGGACAAGGCATCTGAAAAGGAGACTCCCATGACGCAAGACAAGAATCAGGACAAGCGCCGTAAATATTCGGCTCCGGTGGTTGATGGCATTGGCAAATCCGCCAGCCGAGCCATGCTTCGGGCCGTCGGGTTTACCGATGAGGATTTCAAAAAGCCCCAGATCGGTATTGCGTCTACATGGAGTAACCTCACGCCCTGCAACATGCACATCAATCAGCTGGCGGAAGAGTCGGCTGCCGGCGCCGATGAGGCAGGCGGCAAGTCGCTGATCTTCAATACCATCACGATATCGGACGGCATTGCCAACGGTACCGAGGGTATGAAGTATTCCCTGGTGTCCCGGGAGGTGATCGCCGATTCCATCGAGACGGTGGCAGGTTGCGAGGGCTTCGATGGCCTGGTGGCTATCGGTGGATGTGACAAGAACATGCCCGGTTGCATGATGGGGTTGGCGCGCCTGAACCGGCCATCGGTGTTTGTCTACGGCGGCACGATCATGCCCGGCGAGAACCATACCGATATCATCTCCGTGTTTGAGGCCGTGGGTTCTCACGCCCGGGGCGACCTGGATCTGATCGAGGTCAAGCAGATCGAGGAAACCGCGATACCGGGGCCAGGCTCCTGTGGTGGCATGTACACCGCCAACACCATGGCATCGGCCATCGAGGCCATGGGCATGAGCCTGCCGGGAAGTTCGGCGCAGAATGCCGTATCAGATACAAAGGCGGCGGATTGTCGAGGTGCCGGTACCGCAGTGCTGAATCTGCTGGAGAAAGACATCAAACCCAGCGACATCATGACCCGCAAAGCCTTCGAAAACGCCATCACCGTGGTGATTGCCCTGGGCGGTTCCACCAATGCGGTGCTGCACCTGCTGGCCATGGCCAGTACGATCGGTGTGGATCTGGAACTGGAGGATTTTGTCGAGATTGGCAAGCGGGTGCCGGTGCTGGCGGATCTTCGCCCGAGTGGCCACTACATGATGTCGGAGCTGGTGGCCATTGGCGGCATTCAGCCGCTTATGAAGATGCTGCTCGATCATGGGCTGCTGCATGGGGACTGCCTGACTGTAACCGGCCAGACCATTGCGGAAAACCTGGCCGACGTGGCGCCCTATCCGGAGGGACAGGACATCATTCATGCCTTTGATAATCCGATCAAGGCGGACAGCCATTTACGTATCCTGTTCGGAAACCTGGCGCCAACCGGGGCAGTGGCGAAGATTACCGGCAAGGAAGGTACTCACTTTACCGGCCGTGCCCGGGTATTCCATTCGGAAGAAGAGGCCCAGGAGCGGATTCTCGACGGCACGGTGGTGGCCGGCGATGTGTTGGTTATCCGTTATGAGGGCCCCAAAGGTGGACCGGGCATGCGGGAGATGCTGAGCCCAACCTCCGCCATCATGGGCAAGGGCCTGGGTAGCGACGTGGCGTTGATAACCGATGGCCGTTTCTCCGGCGGCAGCCATGGCTTTGTGGTTGGTCATATCACGCCGGAAGCGGCTGAAGGCGGTCCCATCGCACTGGTTGAGGATGGCGACACCGTTACCATTGATGCCGTCAGCAACCGGATTGAGCTGGACGTCTCCGGTGAAGAGCTGGAACGCCGGCGCCAGGCCTGGCAGGCGCCGCCTCCGCGATTTACTCGAGGCACACTGGCGAAGTATTCGCGAACAGTAAGTTCGGCCTCAAAAGGGGCGGTGACCGATCTGCCGTGATATAACTGGAGCTCAGCTCTTCAACGGTTCTGGCTTACCCCAGTAGTATCCCTGGCCGTAAAGGCCGGGGAACTGCTGCAGCCAGGCGGCGATAGCTTCCTCCTCCACGCCTTCGATTACGACATCCAGCTCCAGGGCCTCACCCAGGTCCAGCGCCGCCCGGAATATTCGTTGTCGGGCCGGTTGGGTGAGTATGCCACTGAGAAAGCTACGATCGATTTTCAACTCGTCCAGCTCGAATGTGGCAAGGGTTCCCAGCGAAGAGTGTCCCGTCCCAAAATCATCGACGGCAATTCTGAACCCGCTGTGGCTGAGGGTCCGAATGACTTCCTGTGCCAGGACTGTGTCGGCCATCATCGCTGTTTCGGTAATCTCCAGAATCAGGTCGGAGGGGTGTGCTCCATGGCGCTGAACAATCCCCTTCACCTTTTCAAGAAAGTCCGGATAGGTGAGATCGTTTGCAGAAATATTGACCGCAACTGCAATGTGGTCTCCGTGGCGAGACTTCAGGGCGCTCATATCTTCACAGACACGGTCGACCACCCAGAGCGTAACATGGTGAATCATCCCGACCTGTTCGGCTAACGGGATCCATCGATCCGGGGCAACTGTCCCGAAATCCGGATGTTGCCAGCGGATCAGGGCTTCCAATGACGCGATACTTGCATCCTCTATACGCACTGTCGGTTGGTATTCCAGCCATATGCAGCCGTTGCCCAGCGCCTCTTCGATATCCAGCATCAGCATTTGCTGCTGGTACTGCAAGTCTGCGATAGCCGGGTCGTAAACCGTCAGGGACTGATGCGTGTTCAGGGCAGCAAAGCCGGCAGATGACAGGATTGCTGACGCGTCGACTCCATGTTCCGGCGCATGAGCAATACCCACGGAAGGGCTCCAGGATAGCGAAAATCGGCCCTCGCGGAAGTTCTCTCCCAACCAGTTCACGATGGTTTTCAGTTTTTCCGTATCAGTGCCTGCAGTATCGCTCTGGTAAAAGGCGAAGGCATGGTTGCTGGTATCAATGCTGGCGAGCGCATAGCCGTCAACCATGATCAGCCGATCCCCCATGATCCGTTTGAGAAATCCGTCCAGCTCCCACAGATAGCTTCTGAGCAGATCCTCTGCCGTCCGATAGCCAAGCGCCTGCTCGATTTCGTTAAAGCGGGTCAATTGAATCATGGCGACGGTGTAGGGCCGCTGTTGGCTATCAAACTGGTCCAATGACTCCTCGAGCATGGCCCGATTGGGTTTGCCGGTTACGCTATGGGTTTTGAGGAGTTTTTTATAATTCTGCTCAACGTGAGATCGCAGCTTTCGTTCCTGGCGGGCGCGAATATCGGAATTCAGCCTTTTTTTACGCTCTTCCAGTATTTGACGGCCAATGCCACTGGTCAGAATGAGAGACGCGGCCGCCGCGCCGATAAAGAATGCCGAGTCGGTAAAACTGTTCACCGGGACCCAGCCGACAGTCCGGGCTGCCGATATCACTGTGCCCAGGAGAATACAGAGCAGTGATAGAGCAAAGTAGCGGGCATACACCTCGTGCCGGGCCTGTTTGAGAGCCAGGGCCAGAATCATTGAACCACCGGTCAGGGCCAGTATCAGAAAGGAGTCCTGCCCGATTAACGGTAGCTGTAATGCCATGGCCAGCAGGTGCAACAGGCCGAGCGCACTCGTCGCATTCAGTAGCAGCCTCGGGAGTCTAGAGACCTGGATGAAGTTTGGCGTGATTTGGCAAAGTGAGATGAGGCAAAGACACAGGCTGATGTTCAGTAGTGCGTTTACTTCCGGTAAGTTTGGCCAGATTAACCAGAGTCCAAAGCCCTCCATGACCAACTGCACGTGAATAACGGATAGCGTGAGAACGCCCAGCCAGGCCAGTCCCGGAAGCCTGAACTTCATCATGAAACTGAGGTTCAGCAACAATGCAAAGACGAGGAGGCCGGTAATGAATGCCTTCCAGGCCATGGTGCCTGCGATGCTGCTCACGACGTTGTTCGGTTCCATAATGGTAATGGGCAGCAACGTGGGGCCTGTATTCTGAACCTCGAACAGGAGTGTGGACGTGCCCGTTGGTAATGAAACTGGCCAGATCCATGGTGGTAGCGAGACCAGCCGGTTACCGAACGGGTAGATGTCTCCCATTTCGCGAAGCCTCTGGAAAACGCCGTTTTCATCGAGAATGGCGGGCCTGAGCCGGTCGATGTAAGGTGCGGATACCAGTGCCCACTGTTCGACGTCTTCGGTTCCGGGGTTTTCCACGGTCACCTTGAAGGTGACGGGGCCGTCGTAGTAGCCAATGCCGGAGCTCTCTGAAGGGGCTGCTTGCCAGTTTTGCCGGCGCCAGTTTTCGTTGTCTATTACTTGCTCCAGAGGTGCAACCAGATAGTCGATCTGCACAATGCGAGGGGACTGAGGTGCTGAGGCGGGAGCGTCAACATGCGGCAGCGGCGAAAGCGGGTTTGCAGGTTGATGGAGCAAGGCTGCCAGAAGGCCGTAGGCCATGGCAGCGAAAAGAAACAGAAAGGGCAGCCAGCGTCGGAATGGTGTCAGCCCTGATTGGGCTCGGAGTTCTGACAGCACGGCCTTTTCAGTCTGTTGTGTGCCGTCGTCCATATGAAGTGCAATTCCCGCTGAGTGGTGTTTTCTAACTCAATGAATCAGGCAGAATTTTAATGGATTCTAAACGCACGTGCATTCGCTGTGTGAAATTGGCGCAAGAAACTTTTCACCTGATCAAACAAGGTATTCGCTGTTATAGTTAGACCTGACCGCCATATCTGTAGAAGTCTGTTTCTGGACCGATAGTGTTACGCATGAATAAATCACAGGATCTGTACAAATGAGACTTGCCGGCTTTTCTCCTATCGTGATCTTGATGCTGCTCTGGCTGCCCGGGGTGCTTGTGGCACATCAAACGGGGGGCGAATCCCAGGAGCGGGAGGCGGAAACAGAAAATGGCCCCAGGCTCGCTTCGGTGAATGCGGCGGTCGCGGTGGCCGGCGATAACGAACTCATTTTCGGCAAGAATGCGGACCGATCCGTACCCATTGCCTCGGTCACCAAGGTCATGACCGCCCTGATTGTCCTGGAATCCGGAGAGCCGCTAGATGAGTGGCTGGTTTTCCGGGAGCGGCACACGCCCGCCGCCGCGAATGCTTACAGTCGGATCCGTATCGACTCGGAGATGCGTCGTAAAGATGTATTGCGCATAGCACTGATGTCCTCTGAAAATTTTGCCGCCTACACCCTGGCCCGCAGCCACCCCGGTGGATTCGATGCCTTTATCGAGGCGATGAACGCCAAGGCCGTGGCCCTGGGCATGACCGGCACCCGGTTTGTCGATCCGACCGGACTGTCGTCCGAGAATCTTTCAACCGCTGCGGACCTTGTGAAGCTGGTAAACGCCGCGGCTGAATATCCGGAAATCCGGGAATACTCCACCACCGGTTACTTCCGTGGCCAGTTCCGCCAGCCCCGTTACAGCCTGTCGTTTGGTAACACCAACGCCCTGGTGCATCGCGACAGCTGGGGTGTGGGATTGAGCAAGACTGGCTACCTCTCCGAGGCCGGGCGTTGTCTGGTGATGATCTCGAAGATGAACGGGAAAGAGGTTGTGACCGTTTTGCTGGATTCGTTGGGTACGCGCTCGCCCATGGGCGATGCCGGGCGCATCAAGCGCTGGCTCGATACCGGAGCCCGGGGTTCGGTGGCTGCGGCAGCCAGACGCTATGAACAGGAAAAGAACGCGGCCTATGCGACCGCAGGTAACAGCACGGTCAGTGTGAACTGATCCTGAAAGGAACTCCGCCATGATCCAGATCTTCACGACCGGTGGCACCATCGACAAGGTGTACTTCGATGCCAACAGTGAGTTCGAGGTGGGGCACAGCATGCTGCCGGAGCTGCTGTCGGAATCCAACATCCACGAGGGCTATCGCCTGCGGGAACTGCTGCGCAAGGACAGCCTGGAAATGACCGATGAGGACCGCCAACTGGTGCTGGCGGCGGCGACGGAATGTGACTGTGACCGGATCGTGATCACCCACGGCACGGATACCATGGCCGATACGGCCGCAGTGTTGGCCCGCCTCAAGGACAAGACCATTGTATTGACCGGCGCCATGCAGCCGGCCCGCATGCGTCGAACCGATGCCGTATTCAATATCGGGTTTGCCTGGGCCGCAGTGCAGTTGTTGCCACCGGGAGTCTATATCGCGATGAATGGCGAGGTGTTCGAGGCCGGAGCCGTGCGCAAGAACCTGAAGGCGCAGCGTTTCGAGCGCACCTGAATGTCACGCCAGGCTGTCTTTTTCCTCTGGGGTCAGTTCCCGGTATTCACCCGGTCTTAACGCTGTATCCAGTTCAACCTTCCCGATCCTCAGTCGATGCAGCGCGTCGACGTGGTTGCCAACAGCTGCCAGCATACGCTTGACCTGATGGTAGCGCCCTTCCGAAATCGTGAGCTCGATGATTCGTTCTTCCAGAACCTTTACCCCGGCCGGTCGCGTTGGCTTCGGGTCGTTGTGCAACTCCACCCCACGCTCCAGTTGTTGGGCCGCTGCGTCGGTCAGCGGTTCGCTCAGCGTTACCCGGTAGGTTTTGGGGCAATCGGTTCGTGGTGAGGTGACCCGATGGGACCACTTGCCATCAGTGGTCAGCAGCAGCAAGCCGGTGGTGTCTGCGTCCAGGCGGCCGGCGATGTGCAGGTTCCGGGTGATATCTGAAGGTAACAGGTCGAGTGCCGTTGGGTGGTCACTGTCGGTTGTTGCGCTCACCACCCCTGCTGGCTTGTTCATCATCAGGTAGCGCTCTCCCGGCAGGTTCAGGAGTTTGCCGAACAATGCCACCCGTTCATGGCCCGCCAACCGGGTATTGGCGCCCTTACAGATCTGTTCATTGACAGTTACCTCACCTCGGCTAATAGCCCGTTTGGCGTCTTTTCGGGAGAGTTCGGTACTGGTGGCAATAAACTGGTCGAGTCGCATGCGATTCAACAGCGCTGTCCCGGTGCTGGCGAGCTCAGGCTGGCCAGGCAAAGCACCGGGGTTTCTCCCGTCATCCGCGACCAGAGCAGCCCCAGGGCTTCGGTGTTCACATCGGGTCGGGGAGTCCGGAAGCTTGCCGTCGGGTCGATACCGCTGCCATTCCGGGTTGCCAGAACAAAGGTAAAGGGGTGCGCGCCGGGAATTCCCAGCCGGATGTCGGTGGCCATAATGCGGTCACCAACCTGGTCGTAATCCAGGAAGCCACGGGTGAACCATTCCAGGCGCTGGGCCTCGGGCAGATCCGACACTGCCTCCTGCAGATCCGTGCGGCGCGGAAAATATTCAAGATTCAGAGGGGTATCGCCGTCCAGAAAGCCGGTAACAATCTCTACCCGCTGGTCACCCTGCAGAGCCGTGGCGCGCCACAACAGGGTGTTGAAAGGCATGGGTTGAACCAGCAGGTCGGGGTCGTCCAGCCCGGCTTCCGCGAGCGCGGGTTGCACCCTTTGGGTAATGACCTGTTGCGCAATCAGGCTCCAGCCAAGGTAGAGGGTGGAGACGGCCAGCCCCGCGATGACCGCCGATTTGGCAGGCGGCCGGGCCAGGAAAAACAGACAGCCGGCCAGCAGGGGCAGGGTATAGAGCGGGTCGATGATAAAAATGCTGCTGATGGCCACCGGAGGGCCGATGGGCCAGAACAGCTGGGTGCCGTAGGTGGTAAAGGAGTCCAGCAGTGGGTGCGTGATCAGGATCAGGCCAGTCAGCGCTAGCCATCGCTGGAAACTCAGTTGCGGTTTCCAGCGCCAGAGCAGCCAGGCAAGTACCACCGCCAGAGGGGCGAGAATGAAGAGAGAGTGGCTGAACCCCCGATGCTGGGTGAAGTTAGCCACCGCTGTTCCGTAGTCGATGACCACATCCAGATCCGGCAGGGTGCCCAGCACGGCGCCCGTCAGCAAAACCGAGCGGCCAAGGGTCTTGCCGGCTACGGCGCCGGCCAGGGAGGCGCCCAGGGCAGCCTGCGTTATGGAGTCCATATCAGATCAGTCTCGCGTCAAGAAAGGTACCTGCAGTAGTAGGCCCAAGGCTCTCCCGTGGATCACTGGCCTGCCGGTATTCCCAGCTGCGCCAGAACCGCTTCTCCCGGATAGCCATCGGCCACCAGGTTGTTAGCGGCCTGAAACTGCCGGATCGCAGACCTGGTTGCCGGGCCCATGATCCCATCGGGCTTGCCGGGCTCATAGCCCTTTTGCTGAAGGGCTTTCTGCAGGCTGATGATGTTGTCGCGGGACAGTGCTGGAGCATCCACGGGCGGAGGGTTCTGCAACTTGCCGGCACCGGCAATCCGGTCCGCCAGATGACCAACGGCTATGGCGTAGAACTCGGAGCGGTTCCAGCCCATGATCACGCGGAAGTTGTCATAGGCAAGGAAGGCCGGACCGCGGTGTCCTGCGGGTACCACCAGGGCGGCATCAATCGGTTCACGGGCCAGCGCATTGCCAAAGGCATCGGTGATCCCCATTTCTCGCCATTCTTTCAGTGGCAGGCGACGCCCATCTGCCAGGGAATAGTCGAAATTCTCTGGCAGCAGCACCTCACGACCCCAACGATAGTCGCCATTCCAGTTCATCGATTCCAGGAACCTGCCGGCCGACATCATGGCGTCCGGCAGGCTGTTCCAGAGATCCCTCCGGCCATCGCCGTCGGCATCCACCGCGTGTTTCAGGAAGACGGTGGGCATGAACTGGACATGGCCCATGGCGCCGGCCCAGGAGCCTTCCATCTGGTCGGCCGGAATGGCGCCCTCGTCGATAATGCGCAGGGCGGCGATCAGCTGCTCGGTGAAGAAGGTGCTGCGGCGCGGATCGCAGGCCAGTGTTGTCAGGGAGCTGGGCACCGGCATCTTGCCGAAATAGCTGCCAAAATTGGTTTCCAGGCCCCAGAAGGCTACGAGATAGGGCGCAGGCACGCCGGTTTCCCGCGTGACTCTGGCCAGAAGCTCCTGGTGTTCCTTCAGAAGCTCACGGCCTTTGCTGACCCGGGCGTCGTTCACGCGCCGGTTCAGGTAATCGGCAAATGTGGTGGTGAACTCCGGTTGACGCCGATCCAGCTCGATCACCCGGGCAAGGTGCCTGACCTCGGACATCACCTCGCTGGCGGTCTTGCTGCTGACGCCGGCAGTAATGGCCTGCTCCTGGAGCCGTGCTTTGCATTCAGCAAAGCCTGCCGGCTCGGAATAAGCCCCGTCCTGGGCGAGAACAGGCAGTGACAGGAAAGAGAGAAAACCGGAAAACAACAAGCCGCTGGTCAGGCAGCCCTGGCGAAGAATCCTTGCAGGTCTGGTCAGCACACAAAACCTCTATCAGGCTGATGGTGGAATGATCCTGAGCCCATGTTAGCGCGTTTTCCAGCCGGAGAAACACTGTCCGGGGCCCGGTGGAGTGACAATTCTTTAACCTGCGGGTTCCCGGACTCTGTTGATTGTCGTCTTTTTGTTGCCGGCAGGTTTCTGGCGCGAGTCTTTGTTCTATAGTTGGACCATAGATTCGGGTTGTAGCTAGGGGAAGGTCTGAACCATGGCAATGCTGAAAGCGCTGGTCGTTGATGATGCCAGCTTTGTACGTGATCTGGTTAAACGAACCGTGCGCCAGCGTTTTCCGGTGATTGAGACAACCGATGCCCAGAATGGCCGTCGGGCCCAGTCGCTGATGTCGCGGACGGCGTTTGACCTGATCCTGTGCGATTGGGAGATGCCGGAAATGTCGGGACTGGAGTTGTTGCAGTGGATGCGCCAGCAGCCGCAATACGAAAACGTCCCGTTTATCATGATCACCAGTCGCGGCGACAAGGATCACGTAATTGAAGCGGTCAAGGGGGGCGTTTCCGAATACCTGGGCAAGCCGTTCAGTCCCGAGGGCTTGAGCAAAAAGATCATCAAGGTGATGGGCCGCAAACTGAAAGACGCCATGGATCGCAGTGGCAAGTCCATGGCCAGTCCGGCCGACGCGTTCAAGGAGTCGGCCAATCTGCTCACCCGCAAGCCGGACACCGTGGCGGATAGCCAAGCTGCTGCATCTCCTTCGTCACCTGCGCAGGCAGCCCCTGCCGCAACGCCCAAACAGACCCCGTCCCGCGGTCCCATGAGCATGGCGTCGGTACGCTTTGCGGAAAGCACCCTGAAGTCGGTGGTCAAGGATATCAACCTGACCGAGGTGCGGGTGATTGCCAAGCGGGATCAGGTGTTTCCGGGCATTCTCGATCAGGCGGTGGTCGATATCGAGACCGGCGAAGGCCAGATGGCCCGCCTCAATGGTTACGTGCACCAGTTGCAGGCGGTGGATAAACGCCAGGACACGGATTTTGTCAGCGTCACCATCCGTTTTGTCGATGAAGACCCGAAAAAGCTTGAGGACTTATCGAGGTTTGTCGCCCGTTTCCGTGCGGGTATGCGCTAGCCTTCCGCACTCTCCGGGATGCGTTCGACCAGTCGTTCCCGGGGGAAGTGGCAGATAAATTCACTGCCCTCGCCAATCCGGCTGCGAATTTCCAGGTTGCCATCGTGGTTGAGCAATACGTGTTTGACGATTGCCAGGCCAAGGCCAGTGCCGCCGGTATCCTTATGACGGCTGGGATCGGCCCGGTAGAAGCGTTCCGTCAGGCGAGGTATGTGAACCGGATCAATGCCGATGCCGGTGTCCTTCACGGACAGGTGAGCGCCTTCCCGGTTTGTCGACCAGGATACGCTGATCTGGCCGTTTGCAGGCGTGTACTTCACGGCATTGAAAATCAGATTCGAAAACGCACTGCGTAGCTGGCTTTCATCGCCTTTGAGCAACCGGTGGTCGCCGATATGCACGGAAATCTCGTGCTGTTTTTCGCCACTGAGTGCCCGGGCGTCATGGCAGATCTGAGTCAGCAGTTGGTCCACGTCCGTGAGCGTGTCGTTCACCGTCTGTTCCCCGGTTTCGATCCGCGATAGCAGGATCAGGTCGGTTATCAGGGCTTCCATTCGGGATGACTGGGCGGCCATGGTGTTGATGGCGCGGCGCCACTTCGGGGGCAGGTCTTCAGCGTTGTCCACCAGGGTTTCCAGGTAACCGCTGATGACGGTCAGAGGCGTGCGCATCTCGTGGGAAACGTTACCGACGAAGTCCCGGCGCATCTGTTCGAGCTGGTACAGGCGGGTTACATCCTTGGCGACGATCAGGCGATCGTCATCACCGAACAGGCTGATCTGAATTTGCAGGTGGATGTGAGGCTTGGCCGGCGAATGTATTTCCAGGGGGTCCCGGTAATCCCGCGAATCGAAGTAGGTCTTGAACGCTGGCGTGCGGATCAGATTATGGATGTACTGCCCCTGGTCGGTATTTCGCCTAAAGCCCAGCAGGTATTCCGCGGAGCCGTTCCACCATTCCATGGCTCCCCGGGAGTCAGTCATGATCACACCATCGCGCATGGCGTTGGTGGACTCCTGCACCCGGTTAATCTGGGCTCTTAACCGGTCCTGGGTTCTCAGGTGGGTCTGATGCAGTTTGTGGAGATTGTCGAAGATGTCGCCCCAGAGCCCGATACTCTGGGGTGCTTCGTCGGTGGCGCTGGGGTTGGTCAGCCACTGGTAAAGGCGCCGGGCCTGAAGCAGCGTCCACCACAGGTAGACAATCAGACCAAAGGTCAGGCCGTAGACAGGCTCTCCGAAGTAAAGGCCAACCAGGGTAGAGCCAATCAGGCCACCGATAATGTAGCGCAGGTATCGCGACCAGTTGTGCTGCATCAAAAACTGCCTTGTGTCCGTTCCGGGGCCGATGCTCAGCTGGCCGGAGTTACTTACGCGGCTCTGGTCGAGAAACGATAGCCGGTTCCCCGTACCGTCTGGATCAGGTGGTCGTACTTGTCGCCGAGCGCCTTGCGGAGCCGGCGGATGTGTACATCGACTGTCCGTTCCTCAACGTAGACGTTGCCACCCCAGACCTGGTCCAGAAGCTGGGAGCGAGTATATACCCGTTCCTGGTGGGTCATGAAGAACTGTAGCAGTCTGTATTCGGTGGGGCCCATGGTAAGGGCACCCTCCTGGGTGGTGACGCGATGACCGACCGGGTCCAGGGTCAGGCCTTCCACTTCAATCGGACTGTCTACGCCCGGTGGCGTTGCACGACGCAGGACCGCTTTCAAACGGGCAACTAACTCCCGTGGGCTGAAGGGTTTGGTGATGTAGTCGTCGGCACCCACTTCCAGGCCCTGGATCTTGTTGTCTTCCTCAACCTTGGCGGTGAGCATGATAATGGGAATGTCGGCCGTCGCTTCCTCTTTCTTCAGGCGACGTGCCAGTTCCACACCACTGGTGCCGGGTAGCATCCAGTCGAGGAGCACGAGATCCGGTTGTTTGTCGACAATCAGGGCATGGGCTTCCCGGGCATCCTCTGCCTCCAGATAGTCATAATCTGCCATTTCGAGGGCCACGGCGATCATCTCGCGAATCGGTGCCTCGTCATCGACGATCAGGACAGTTTTTCCATTCATGGGCGTTAACCTGTGTCAGACCTTGATTTGTTGCTGCCTCATTACAACGCTCAAGTGTTACAAGTATATGACAGGTTCAGTTGACCATGAGATCAATCACCAGGCCCACAAAAACCGCAAAGCCGGCCCAGTTATTATTGAGAAACGCCTTGAAGCAACCCTCACGTTCCCGTTCCCGCGCCAGGTACTGGTGGTACACGAACAGGCAGGCCATGGCCACAACACCCAGGTAATAGAAAGTGCCCAGTTCAGCGCGGTGGCCTACCATGATCAGTATCAGCACCACCATGCCCTGAAGCATGGCAATGATCGCTTTATCGGCATCGCCAAACAGGATGGCCGTGGATTTGATGCCCACTTTCAGGTCGTCGTCACGGTCCACCATGGCATAGAGCGTGTCGTAGGCCACGGTCCAGAGCACGTTGGCCGTGAACAACAGCCAGGTGAGCTGGCTCAGCTCCCCCGCTTCCGCCGCCCAGGCCATGGGGATGGCCCATGAAAAAGCTGCGCCGAGGAACAGCTGGGGAAAATGGGTGTAGCGCTTCATGAACGGGTAGATGAACGCCAGCAGCGCACCGCCGAAGGAGAGATACAGAGTCAGCGGGTTGGTGAACAGAACCACCATCAGGAAGGAAACCAGGCACAAGCCGGCGAACAGCGCCACCGCTTCCCAGGGTTTGACCCGGCCAGCGGTCAGAGGACGATCCTTTGTGCGTTTGACGTGCTTGTCCCAGTCGCGGTCGGCGAAATCGTTGATGGCGCAGCCGGCCGCACGCATGAAGAAGACGCCCAGGGTGAACACAATAACGTTGCCAAGCCCGGGGCTACCATCACCGGCCAGCCAGAGGGCCCAGTAGGTTGGCCACAGCAGGAGCAGGGTGCCGATCGGGCGGTCGATTCTCAGCAGGCTGGCATAATCGGCCAACCGGCGCTGGATAGGTTCTGGCACAACATCAGGCAGCATGGCGGGCGTCCGTCTGGTGTTCTGGGAATTGAATGAGAACAGCGATTATAGCCAGTCGCAGGAGGCCGGTTAAAGCGTGCTCCGCTGAAACAGGGCTGGCAGCAGGTATTCACCAACCAGCAGGGAGCTGTTGTGGCCGCTGAACAGGGAGCGACGGGCCAGTTCCGGCTGCCCGGGCAGTGCCGGGTTGCAGAGCCCGGTTTCCAGTGGTCCCCGTCGCCAATGGGGGCTTGTGAACAGGTAGGCGCCCAACGGCCGGTTTCCCAGGTGCAGCAGTCGTCGGCCCTCACCTTCCAGGCAGTTCAGGGGAATGACCGTTCTGGCCAAAACCCAGGGCTGGTTATCACCACACAGGCTGACTTCCCGTATCCATGCGAACTGCCGGTGTGGAATGCCAAGATGTCTGGCCTCTTCCTGTGTGGGCGTTGCAAAACCCTCGCGGCGGACCTCAACGTGAAAGGAGCGGCTGCATTGTTTCTGCAGGGCCCGGGTAAATGAGCCCTCAACCTGCAGCCAGTACCGGGCGGGCCCATGCACTTTCGGATTTCGGAGGCCGGCAGCCGTCAGCGATTGGTACCAGTCCGTCGGAGGTATGGTCAGGCGGCTGTCGATGTCAGAGTCCCTTGACAGCATAGATGCCGGGCGCGTTACGCCAGTAGCCCTTGTAGTCCATGCCGTAGCCGAACAGGAAGCGGTCTTCCACTTCCAGACCGGTGAAATCGGCTTTCAGATCCGGGCGGGCTTTGCGGTCGTGTTGCTTGTCGACAAGAACCGCCGTCAGCACTTCACGGGCGCCGTGGGCGCGGCAGTAGTCGGCGATGGCGCACAGGGTGGTGCCCTCATCAAGAATGTCATCGACAATCAGGATGGTACGGCCGTTCATGTCGGCCTCGGGCTGTAACTTCCACTCAAGGATGCCGCCTGTGGTTTCCTGACGATAACGGGTGGCGTGCAGGTATTCGGCCTGGACCGGAAACCGGAGTCTGGGAAGCAGTTGTCCGGTAAGGATAAGTCCGCCATTCATCACACAGAATAGCAGGGGGTTGCTGTCTTTCAGGCGGGCGGTAATATCGTCGGCCAGGTTGCCGATTGCAGTCTGTACCTGCTGTTCATCGACCAGGCAGTCGGCCTCGGCCATTACCTGGTTCATTTCGGCGACGGTATCGGTCATATCGGTCGGTCCTGTCGTAAAACCGGCGATTATACCGGAGAGGGGCGGCAGAAGGGAGGGGCGGCTTCTGTTGTCAGATCTGTAATTGTGGCTATTGGCAGAAAACCCCCGGCGGGGCCGTCGGTATTGGCATTGGTCAATTCCGGAGCGATGGGTATGATGGCCTGATTCGACAGTTGTTCGTATCTGTTATGCGAACTAAACACTTGCGTGCATGATTGTCCGACAATTATTATTGCGCCCGACTGATTTTTTGGAGAAAACCTATGAAGAAGTGGCAGTGCGTGGTTTGTGGCCTGATTTACGATGAGGCCGAGGGCTGGCCCGAGGACGGCATTGAGCCTGGTACCAAGTGGGAAGATGTACCGGAAGACTGGGTCTGTCCCGATTGCGGTGTCGGTAAGGAAGACTTCGAGATGATCGAGATCGGCTGATCTTGACCGGCGCGCGGCAGGTGAAATCTGCCAGGGTTCGTTAAATACAGGAATGCGGTTATGACTGAACAGGCCCCCATCATCATCGTTGGTACCGGGTTGTCCGGCTATTCGCTGGCACGGGAAATCCGCAAGCAGGACAAGGAGTCACCGGTTCTGATGGTGACCGCCGACGATGGCGTGAGTTATTCAAAGCCCATGTTGTCCACCGGCTTTACCAAGGGGAAGGATGCCGACGGGCTGGCCCAGGGCGCGACCGACGCCATGGCAGAGCAGTTGAACGTCCGGATCCGCACCTTTGCCACGGTTACCGGCATTGATACCGACGCCCACGAACTGATTCTCGGTGATGAACGCCTTGCCTACAGCAAGCTGGTCCTCGCCTGGGGTGCCGATGTAATCCGGCTTAGCCTCGACGGGGATGCTCAGGAGCATGTGTTCTCTATCAATGACCTGATGGATTATCGCGCCTTCCGGGAAGCCCTGGGCGAGGGCAAGCGGGTGGCGATCATGGGGGCCGGTCTGATCGGTTGTGAGTTTGCCAACGACCTTCGCAACGGCGGTTATGACGTTGAGGTAATTGCACCCTCCGAGGAGGTGATGCCCGGATTGCTACCGGAGGCTGCGGCCAGCGCTGTCCAGCAGGAGCTGGAGAATCTGGGGGTTGGCTTTCACCTGGGTACCGTGGTTGAACGGGTGGACCGCCAGGGTAATGGTGTCAGTCTTACCCTGGCCAATGGCGAAGTTCTCGAGGCAGATCTGGTACTGTCCGCTGTCGGCCTGCGTCCCAGGACCGATCTGGCCCGGGCTGCCGGGCTCGAGACGTCCCGTGGCATCGTCGTCAATCGCGCTCTGGAGACCTCGGCACCGGATGTCTACGCACTCGGCGACTGCGCCGAAGTGGACGGACACGTCCTGCTGTATGTGTTGCCGCTGATGGCCTGTTCCCGGGCGCTTGCCAAAACGCTGCTGGGTGAGCGCACTGAAGTGAGCTACGGCACCATGCCGGTGATGATCAAAACCCCCTGTTGTCCCACGGCGGTTTGCCCGCCACCCTCGGAGGCCGAGGGCAGCTGGGAGGTGGAGCAGGATGGCACCAGCGTCAAGGCACTGTTCAAGAGCCCCGGTGGCGATGTCCTTGGATTTGCGGTGACCGGCAGCTTTGCCATGGAAAAGCAGGCCCTCTCGAAGGAAGTGCCACCGATACACGGCTGACTCTCCCGTTCCATGCGACAGCCCCGTTCCCACGGGGCTGTTTTATAATGACCGATCACGGCTTTCCGTTGCGAAATTTCGCCGCTTGCGGTAGAAAACTCCTTCGTGTGCTAACGAAATCACAGGAGCAGGCATGCTTGAGGTAACCAAGAGACTGGTGGAGTTGCTGGATCTCTCGCCCATCGGTGACGATCATTTCCAGGGTGACAGTGAGGATCTGGGCTTTCCCAACGTGTTTGGCGGCCAGGTGCTCGGCCAGGCGTTGATGGCGGCCAGCCGGACGGTCGAAGGTCGCCTGTGTCACTCCCTCCATGCCTATTTTCTGCGCCCTGGTAACCAGAGCATGCCCATCGACTACGAGGTCCAGCGCGTCCGCGATGGTGGCAGTTTCTCGGTACGTCGGGTTATTGCCCGTCAGGATGGCAAGGAAATCCTGACCGGGTCGATGTCGTTTCAGGTGGCCGAGGAGGGTTTCGAGCATCAGCTGACCATGCCGGATGCGCCGGACCCGGAAACACTGCGCTCGGAACAGGAGTGGGGCGAACTGCTGGCCCCCCAGGTGCCGGAAAAAATGCGGCCGATCCTGACCCGCGACCGCCCAATCGAGATTCGGCCGGTGAACCCGGTCAACCCCCTGAAGCCGGAGAAGCGCCCGCCCCATAAACAGAGCTGGTTCCGCGCACAGGGGCATCTTCCCGACGATCCCGTGCTGCACCGCTGCCTGCTGACCTATGCATCGGATTTCCAGTTTCTCGGCACTTCACTGAACCCACACGGCCTGACCTTCATGAGTAAGGGGCTGCAGGTGGCCAGCCTGGATCACGCGATCTGGTTCCACCGGGATTTCCGCATGGACGAATGGCTGCTGTACGACAAGGACAGCCCCAGCGCGTCGGCCGGGCGGGGTTTCAATCGCGGTAATTTCTTCAATCAGGAGGGGGTGCTGGTGGCATCCACCACCCAGGAAGCGCTGATCCGGCAGAGGTCCTAGCCAGTCACCCCAGCTTGCGCCGCTCGGGCTGTTGTTGACTGCGCTCCAGCCACTCCAACAGTTCATCAAACGGCAGCGACGGCGTCAGCAGGTAGCCCTGGATCATGTCGCAGCCCATGTCCCGGAGCAGATTGGCTGTGACGTCATCCTCCACGCCTTCTGCCACCACCTGGTAGCCCAGGCTGTGGCACATTTCAATGGTGGTCTGGACAATCACACGGTCTTCCGCCTCGGTGGTGAGCTCGGTAACCAGTGAACGATCGATCTTGATCTCGCTTGCGGGCAACTGCTTGATATAGGACAGGGAGGAATACCCGGAGCCGAAGTCATCGATTGATACCGGGATACCCGTGGCGCTCAGAGAGTTGAGGGCTTTCAGAGAGTTGCCCGGGTCCTGCATCATGGAGGTTTCGGTTACTTCGAAAATAATGGCGCCCTGATGGCTGTGATAGCTGTTCATCAAACGTTGAACGAAAATGGGAAAGTCCGGTTCCCGCAGGTTGTTGGGCGAGATGTTGATGGATATGTTCATAGGCCAGCCACGATCCAGCAACCGTGAACGCAGCTCCAGTGATTGCTCGAGTACCCACCGGGTCAGCGGTTTGATCAGGCCCGTCTGTTCCGCAAGGGTAATTATCTCATCGGCGCGGATCGGTTTCGCCCGGCCAGGCCACCGAATCAGAACTTCAATTCCGACAATCCGACCTGTCTTCAGGCTCTGCTTGGGCTGCATGAACAGGACAAGCTCGTTGGTGTTCAGGGCGTGTCGCAGCTCCGACACCATGGTCAGCCGGTCGGCACTGTAAGAGTCTTTTTTGGACTTGTAATAGGCAATACCGCGCTCTAACGCGGAATCCGAGCCTTCGGCGATGACGGCACGGCGTATCAGGGTGTTTGCATCCGTGCCGTGTTCAGGAAAGATGGCCACCCCAAGCCTTGGGTCCAGGGGAATCTGCATGCCCAGATAGTCTATCGGGTAGCGTATGCCTTCCAGAGCCTTGAGAATGGCCCTGGGCACGGCGCCTGTGGCATCGGCGTCGACAATGAACGCAAAGGTCTGAGGATCCAGTGATGCCAGGTAAAAATTGCGCTGGTCACTCTGTTCCACCGGCAGGGTGCCCGGAAGCTCCCGCGCCACGGCATTGTAATGCTTGGATGCCAGTTCCAGAATCCGGTCACTGTTGCGATGCCCCAGGGTTTTGGTAACCGACTGCAAGTTGTTCAGGTGGATGACCGCAATGCCATAGCGTCGCTCCGGGCTGCGAATCATCAGATCATTCAGCATCATCTCCAGACTGCCCCGGTTGGGAAGGCCGGTGAGGGGGTTGTGCAATGCATGATCCATCAGCTTCAGCTCTGCTGACCGCCGTGCCGCCAGAGCCTTCAGTTCCGCTTCCCGCGCCTCGACCTTGTCCTGCCGTTCCTGATAAAGCCGTGCCGCCAGAGCCAGGGTTAGCAGAATGGCTTCCAGTGCCGATCCGATCTGCATACCGTAAGTGGTCACAAAATTGTTGGGCAGCAAACCGTATTTGTTAGCCGCCGTAATCGCGCTGCCCAGAGTCAATGCGGCCCAGGCCACGGTGTAATAGCCGGCCTGCGGGTTTCCCTTCCACCATTGCACCGGCCCCAGTACAGTGAGCAGCAGACAACTGGGTATTGCCAGGGCTACGGTCAGGCGACTGCCGGTGCTGTAGTCCAGGAAGAATGTCATAAGCCCAACTACTGCATTCACGGAAACCATGAACACTACGAGCCGGTTCAGAACGGGGCCGGTGGCTTCAAGCTTCAGGAACGAACGGGAAAAAATGAGCGTGAACAGCAGAGAGAAGGGCACCGTCAGCAACATGATCTGATTCTGTAGGGCGGGGCTGTGGGGCCAGAGAAACTGAAAGGTAGTCCCGTTCAGGCTGCCAATCAGCAGGAGGTAGCCCAGTGTTGAAAGAACGTAGAGAAGGTATACCGGCTCTCGTAGAGCGGCAAAAATAAACAGATTGAAGAAAATGACGGTGATCAGGATGCCGTAATAGACCGCATGCATCTGGTCTTCCGTGGATGAGTGCTCGAAAAACGCCTGGGCGTTCCAGAGTCGCACCGGAATCTGCATGGCACCGTCTGTGCGCACCTCAAGCAATATCTCATACTCGCTGGCAATGCTCTGTTCAAAAGGGAACAGGAAATGGCGGTGCAGTATCGGGCGCTGGTCAAAGGGAACGTGATCGCCGGTTTCCACGCGCTGTGCGATCCGATCGTTCTCAAGCAGGAAAAAGGTCAGCTCGTCCAGTTGTGAGTAACGAACTTCCAGCAGATTGATCGTCGCAGGGTGGCCCACCGGAAACCGGAGCCAGACGATGTCCTGGATATAGCCAAAATTCGGGCTTTCTTCCTCGAGCGTTTGCCAGTCGTCGGAAGCCAGGGCTTCACTGGCTGTGAGCTTGTTATCGGTGGCGGTGCGCAGATACTCGATCTGCGGAACATAGGAAACCTCAGCCCCGAGGGATGGGGCGGCCAGACCCGATAACAGCAGAAGCGTTATCAGTAAACGAAGCCAGTAAATGGATGCCACGTCGTACCGTTTAATTGTCGTTGTCCAGACGAGTATGGCGTGTCGCCTTTGGCGGCTCAAGTCACCGGCGGGTCCTGTTTGGCAAATTTTTGTAGCTGTGGCTCATACCTGCTCCAGCCATGACCGGACCCAGGGCAGTGCTTCGGTTTCCGGTTCCATGGTTTCGAGTGCATCAATCCGAAGCGTGTCTCCAACCTTGCGGGCGGCAGTCTCGTACAGAGCTTCCTCAATCAGGTCGCCGGCGCCACAGAAGGTATCACCGTAAGAGCTGTCGCCCAGCACGATAATGCCAAACGGCCGGCCTGGCTGCTGGGGCAGTTGATCCCGAAGGTCCAGGTAGAAGGGCAACAGGTTCGCCGGCAGTTCGCCCTGCCCGGTTGTGGAGGTGCACACCAGAAGTGGATCATCGTTCGAGGTGATGTCATCCAGCGCCGGATTTTCCAGCACGGTCACGTGGTGCCCCTCTTTTTCCAGCTCCTTTTTGATGGTTCTGGCCGTCAGGAGTGCGCCACCGTAGACGCTGCCCACCAGGATTCTGAGTGATGTCATAGGTTACCTGTTCGCTGCCATGGAAATGACGTTACGGTTGTTCAGTGGCGCACGATCATAGCGGTAGTAATTTGCTGCCTCAAGGCGAGAGACTGGCGGAGGTCCCGCTTTCCTGGCTTCGAACCCGCGGTGCTATCTGGTTGCGCCCGGCTTCCTTGGCGTTATAGAGGTTCAGGTCGGCCTGCTTGAGCAGATCGTCGAGGGAGCGGGCCTTGGCAATGGAGCAGACACCGGCACTGATGGTCACCGGCAAGGCCTGATCACTGAACCGGAACGGATGGCGGGCAACCTGGGACCGTAATCGCTCAGCCAGCGTGAGGGCCTGGAGCAGGGAAGTGTCCGGCAACAAGACCAGAAACTCTTCACCTCCCCATCGGGCCGCGACATCCGCCTGGCGAATCACGGTTCGCATCAATGCGGCGAACTCCCGCAGGACATGGTCGCCAGCGTCGTGTCCGAATCGGTCGTTGATCTGTTTGAAAAGGTCCAGATCGATCAGGGCAATGGAAAAATGGTGGCCGGAACGCTGGTAACGGGAAAACTCCATGTTGAGGCGGTTCTGCATTTCACGGCGATTGGCCAGCCCGGTGAGCTCATCGGTGCGGGCGGCGTGCTCGTGGGTTTCGGCAAGGATCAGAAGTTCGTTGCGTGCTTTCAGTCGGCTGGCTTCAAGGACAAAACAGAAAATCGATTCGAAGGTCAGGGCTGCAAAAAAACGGATCTTGAAATCCATACTGTATTCCGCGGAGACCAGGGGCAACCCCGGAAACTGGAATACCACGACGGCAATCAGGTAACAGAACAGCAGAACGGCCGTGCCGGTTTTGAGATCGGTCAGATAAAACAGCAGAGGAGGGAAGACATAAAACCAGAGTGGCCCGGTGTTGCTCTCACCGCCGGAGGCGATCAGGTAGGTGAACAGCAGCCCCACAATCACGATCATCCCGGCTTTCTGGCGCGCACGGTTTCCGGTGCTGGCGAAGTACAGCATATTCAGCGCGATCAGGCCGATGAATGACCAGAGCACCCAGGCATGGGTCAAGTGCCCGGCAAACCAGGCCTTGGTTCCGATGCCAATAAGAAAAACGATAGCGGTTGCCGAGAGCCAGGTAAGCAGTCGCGAAACCTGGCCGTCTTCCCGCTCGCCGGCAGCCAGCTGTCCGGAGGAGGGTGAATGGGGCATGGGGACCTTATTCTGCTGTTTTTGTAATTTTGACGCTTATTTTTGGAATTATGAGTCAATTTAATGGGTTTTTGCACTCCAGTCTGTGATGTGTTTAGTCTGTGCGAATTGTGACCGTTTTATTTCATTTTCATGTCAAAAATTTTATAGTTGCCGCGCGACTGAGGTCGCCCCCAATCCTCACAGACTAAACGAGACCTGATCTGTTATGGCCCGTTCGAGCGGATACCTGGATACCCTTCTTACCAGCCCTACCACGGAACGATACAGGGTCGGCATCAGCCTGCTTTTCTTACTTGGCGTATGGTTGACTGTCGGATCATTCAGTCAGGGAATGCCCAACAGTATGCTGCTGATGGCCGCTGCGGTCATTGGCGGATACATGGCGATCAATATCGGCGCCAATGACGTTGCCAATAATGTGGGCCCTGCCGTGGGCTCCGGGGCCTTGTCCCTGGGCGCGGCTGTTGTTATCGCCGCAATTTTTGAAGCCGGTGGTGCGATTATCGCCGGCGGTGACGTGGTGTCCACCATCAAGGGCGGCATCATCGATCCTTCCAATCTGGAAGACAGTCGGGCTTTTGTCTGGCTGATGACAGCCGCCTTGCTGGCGGGCGCGCTCTGGCTGAACCTGGCCACCTGGATGGGTGCACCGGTGTCCACCACTCACTCCATCGTTGGCGGCGTTCTGGGCGCCGGTATTGCCGCCGGTGGCTGGGGGATCGCTGACTGGGCGGTGATGGGCAAGATTGCCGCCAGCTGGGTGATTTCCCCGGTTCTTGGTGGTGCTCTGGCGGCCCTCTTCCTGTTCGCGATCAAGAAGACCGTGCTTTATCGCAAGGAAGTCATTCCGGCCGCCCGCACGTTCGTGCCCTGGCTGGTCGCAATTATGGCGTGGGCTTTTGGCACCTATCTGATGATCAAGGGCGTCAAGAAGATCGTGAAAGTCGATTTTCTTGAGGCTACGCTCATCGGCCTTGCCGCGGCTGCCGTGGTCTTTTTCATCATGCGTACCCTGGTGGGGCGCATGGCATCGACCATGGAGAACAGTTCAGCAGGCGTGAATACCCTCTTCACTTGGCCTTTGATTTTTGCTGCGGCATTGCTGAGCTTTGCCCATGGCGCCAACGACGTTGCCAATGCCATTGGTCCGCTGGCGGCGATCAACGATGCCCTGTCCGCGAATTCTGTGGTGACTTCCGCCAGTATCCCGATGTGGGTGATGATGGTAGGCGCCCTGGGTCTGGCCGTTGGCCTGATGCTGTTTGGGCCGCGACTGATCAAGACCGTTGGCAGTGAGATCACCGAACTGGATAAGACCCGGGCCTTCTGTATTGCCCTGTCGGCGGCACTCACGGTGATTCTTGCGTCCCAGTTGGGCCTGCCGGTCAGCTCCACCCATATCGCAATCGGTGGCGTGTTCGGCGTTGGCTTCCTTCGCGAGTACCTGAAGTCCAACTATGCAACCCAGTTGCACAAGATCATGGAGCACCATGATCCGGCAGAGCAGGAGCGTCTCAAGCCTTTCCTGGATGATTTTCGCAATGCCTCGGTTGAGGAGATGGAGAATCTGCTGAAACAGGCGAAGAAGAAAAAGCAGGTACCCCTGTCCAAGTCGGAGCGCAAGCGCCTGAAGAAGATTTACCGCGAAGAGATGGTCAAGCGTTCGCACCTTGTGCGAATTGCCGCAGCCTGGATCATTACGGTGCCTGCATCTGCCATCATGGCGGCGACGCTGTTCTTTACGCTCCGGGGCTTGTTGATCTGACCGGGCTGGTTGTATAAACCGAGTTTGGTCATACTATCTTTAAAAAGGGGTGTTTCACCCCGCAAGCCTATTTGTCCATGGAGTGAAGTATGAGTTCATCCGTTGAGAGCCGTCAGGCGAAGATGATTGATGAGCTGAGGACCTTTATCAAGAAGGTTCTGAGCGATCCGACTATTGCCGTAAAATCCATGGAAATCGCTCGCAAGCATCGCGGTCAGCCGAATGCCGAGGAGCTGATTGCACAGGAGATCAGTGCCAGCACCAACATCCGGATTCCGGAGAACTGGAGTGAAGCGGACAAGATGTTCCTGGATATCATCCACGATGTGCTGGATGATGAAGAGGCGCTTTACTGATCTAATCCAGGCTCTTGGCCTGAAAGCTCGGGGAGGAGTCGGCTGGCGGGACGTTTCAAAAACACGCTGTGAATCCCCCTGCGGGGTCCAGCCAGCAATCCTAGATTGCTGTCGTTCAGCTATCGCATGAAGCTTCGCTTCATCAGCGCTCTGCTTCACCCCTGTACGCTTGGCTCCGCCATCCCTGGCTCCGCACAGTTTTTGAAACGTCCCCCCAGCCGACTCTTCAGGCTCCAGTGTTTCCCGCCGTACTCAAGCCTGTTTGGCGTTTGGCGTTGCCTGCTTCAATACCGCATCCGCCATCTGGTGCAGGATGCTGATCTCATCCTCGATACCCTCATCCCGGGACAACTCTCTCTGTTCCGAAAGGATGTCCGCCAGGATTTCTTTGGTGGTCAGCGGGTTGGCCAGTACCACCCGGAACACGATGCACGGGAAGTTGAAGTAACGGGCCGGTTCCAGGCGCGTCCGTGACACGAATGCCTTGCCCCGTTCCCGCTGGGTTTTCTGGATGAACTTGGTGATCCGGTTCAGGCAGGTGTTGAGCTTTTCCGCCTGTAGGGGGTCGGCAATGGCCAGGGCTTCCTGGACGTTTTCCGGGCAGTAGCGGTAGGTCAGGATGTTCAGTTCGGGCCTGGTGACCAGTTCGAAATCCGATTCGGCTTCGATCATGTCCGCGAAGGTCTTGGCTTTGTCGATGCCCTGATCGATCAGGATCTCGTAGCCTTCCCGGGCCAGGATTTTCAGGCCGGAGTGGATCAGCATGGACATGCCCGGCCGCGAGCCCTCAAGGGTGGTGCTGCCGAGATCCCGGGAGCCTTTCCGGATGATGTACTGGGCGTGGTGTTCCACGGCGCTGGCCAAGCTGGGGTCTCGGAAGACCACGAGGCCTACGCCCATGGGGACATAGAGCTGTTTGTGGGCGTCGAAAGTGACGGAGTCTGCCTTTTCGATGCCGCGCAGCAGGTGTTTGTAGGTGCGGGAGAACAGGGTGGGCCCGCCCCAGGCGGCATCCACGTGGAAGTGGGCGCCGAATTCCCGGGCGATGTCGGCCATGGCGTCCAGAGGGTCGACGTTGCCGGTTTCGGTGGTGCCGGCCACGCCGCAGATGGCCATGACTTTGATCTTCTGACGCTGCAGTTCCAGGCATTTGTCCCGCAGGGCATCGGTATTGATGCGGTTTTCGTCGTCGGTATCCACCGGTATCAGGGACTCGCGGCCCAGTCCGAGCACGTCGGCAGCCTTGCGCAGGGAGTAGTGTCCGCGGCGGGAGACGACGATGGCGGCGCCTTCGTAGCCGTAGTATTTCAGCGCGCGGAACAGGCCTTCCTGGTGCAGACCCCGGAAGCTGCCTTCTGCGGGGAACGCCCGGTTGCGGGCAACCCACAGGGCGGTGAGGTTGGCGACGGTGCCGCCCGAGCACATGGCCCCCAGGGCGTAACGGGGGTCGTGCATCCACTTTCGGTAGAAAGCGCCGTCTTCCTGGTATACCAGTCGGTGGATCATGCCCAGTACCTGGCGCTCCATGGGCGTGAAGGCCTTGGAGGTTTCGGTTTTGACCAGGTTCTGGTTCAGGGCAATCATGATTTTCGACAGCGGCAGCATGAAGTACGGCAGCGCTGAGGTCATGTGCCCGATAAAGGCCGGCGACGCAGTGTGAACGGAGTTGGCCACCAGTTTGTCGAGCAGGAACTGGGCCTGTTCAGACACGAAGACAGGCTTCTCGGGGATGCTGTAATCGGAGAAGTCTTTCTCCACATCCGAGAGATCCCGCTCAACCGCTACGATGTGCTCCTGCAGAAAGCCTGCAAGATTGCTGGAGATGTTCTGGTCAATCCGGCTCAGCGTCGATTCCGGCGCCTCAGGCACCGTGAATACGCGATACATGGCCTCTACCGAAGCCTGGGCGGATTTTTTCTTTCCGGTCATAGGTGCCACTCACACTCAGTGGTCATCCGAAGGGCCGGTTCCGGATGCCCTGCGGATACGGCCGGCATTCATGTCCGGCATTGGTTTCTGGTCACCCGCCGCTGGCAGGCGCACTGGCATCCCTGAGGGGGCGTAGTATACGGCCTGACAACGGGTTACGCCACACGGCTGCTGCCCGGGATTTTCCGGTCAGAGTATCTCCCGGTGTATATCCAGTATGGCAGCATCCACGCGTTCTTCGATGGCTTTTTCGATCTGGTCGAGGCGTTGGGTGATCTGCTGGGATGAGGTGCCAAGGGCCGCAATGGTCCAGGTGGCGCAGTCGAGGGCCTCCTGGTCGGCGGTTTCGGCGACGGCCAGGTCGGGTTCTTTGCCCCAGACGGCCTTCAGGGCGGTGAAGACTTTGCGCTTGGCTTTGAGGTCGTCGCAGCCGTAAAGCTGGAAGTGCAGGGTCAGCACGCCCACGTGGGGGGTGATGACTGGCTGCTGGGGAGCGTGGCCTTCCCGCAGGAGTTTTCTGAGTGCTTCAGACATAGACTTGGGTGCAGGAACCGGCGGGGAACTCCTTTCCAAAACACGCTGTGAATACGTCCTTGTACGCTCTGCTCCGCCATCCATGGCTCCGCAAGGTTTTGGAAAGGAGTTCCCCGCCGGTTCTCGATCTCTCAGTTGGATTCTGTTGTGTCTAGCCTACTACAGGCGTCGCCCGTTTGATAATGGATGCCGGATCGGTGCCCGAGGGCAGGTTGCCGTAGTTCATCCCGCCATTGGACTGCAGGCGAGAGGCGCAGAAGGCGTCGGCGACGGCGGCATCCGAGTGTCGCAGCAGCAGGGAGCCCTGCAGGGCCAGGGCCATGCGGTCGACGAGGTTTCGGGCGCGGTACTGGAAATCGCTGATGTCGGCGAAGTCGTGTTGTAGCTGGGCCAGGAACTGGTCGAAGCGGCGGTCGGCGCCTTTGGCTTCGGCGGTTTCCTTGAAGAATGCGTCGAGGGTGTCGGGCTCTTTTTGCAGGGCGCGCAGGGTGTCGAGGCACTGGACGTTGCCGCTGCCTTCCCAGATGGCGTTGACCGGCGATTCCCGGAACAGCCGGGGCATGATGCAGTCTTCCATCACGCCGCTGCCGCCGATGCATTCCATGGCCTCGTAGGCATGGTTCGGTGTGCGCTTGCAGATCCAGTATTTGCCGACGGGGGTGGCCAGGCGCGCCAGCAGACGTTCGTGTTCCTTGTCCTGGTTGTCCAGGGCGCGGGCGATGCGCATGGTGTAGGCCAGCGCCGCTTCGCTTTCCAGGGCCAGGTCGGCCAGGACGTTCTGCATCAGGGGCTGGTCGACCAGGCGGGCGCCAAAGGCGCTGCGGTGTCGGCAGTGGTGGCTGGCCTGGGCGATGGCCTGGCGCATGCCGGCGGAGCTGCCGATCATGCAGTCGAAGCGGGTCATGGCGACCATTTCAATGATGGTGGGTACACCACGGCCTTCCTCGCCAACCATCCAGGCCAGTGCGCCGCGCAGTTCGGCTTCGCTGGAGGCGTTGGCGACGTTGCCCATCTTGTTCTTCAGACGCTGGACCTGCCAGGGATTCTTGGTGCCGTCCGGGCGCCAGCGGGGCATCAGGAAGCAGGACAGGCCTCCCTGTGTCTGGGCCAGCACCAGAAAGGCGTCGCACATCGGGGCAGAAACGAACCATTTGTGGCCCACCAGCTCATAGGCCTGGCCGGGGCCGCCAGTGCCGATCGGGTAGGCTCTGGTGCTGTTGGCGCGAACGTCGCTGCCGCCCTGCTTCTCGGTCATGGCCATGCCAATGGTAACCGAGGATTTCTGGCTGTCCGGCCGGTTGCGGGGATCATAGCTGTCGGCCAGTATCCGGGCTTCCCAGTCCGCCGCCAGCTCCGGTTGTTTCCGGATCGACGGAATGGCGGCGAAGGTCATGGTCACGGGGCAGCAGTGGGCGGCCTCTACCTGGGAGTGCATGTAGTACTTGGCAGCGCGGGCAACATGTGCACCCTGTCCTGGATGGCTCCAGGGGCTGCTGTGCAGGCCGTTGTCGAAGGCGATGCGCATCAGCTCGTGGTAGGCCGGATGGAAGTCCACTTCATCAATGCGGTGGCCGTAGCGGTCGTGGGTATTGAACACCGGTTTGTTGGCGTTGGCGCGAAACCCCAGGTCGATGGTTTCCGCTGCTCCGGCCAGAGCCCCGAATGCCTTGAGATCCTCGGCTGCCTTGCCGGCCCCTTCACGGAGGGCTGCTTCCTGCAGGGCGATATCCTGCTCGAACAGGTTGTAGTTCTCCAGAGCCGGAGGCTGGTTGAAGACCTCGTGGGTGCTGGCCAGATAGCGATCTTCCTGGTCTTTTAATGGCATCTCTGGCTGGGGCTGCCGCGCGTTCATAGCTACCTCCTGGTGCCGGTCAACCCCTGCATACAAAAGCGAATGATGGAATTGACCAGCGGGTCATTGTTGTCTTCTTTTGCGCTGTTCGCCTGGCTGGTTTGTGTGGGTGACAGTGGGCCAACCAGGCTTTCCGCGATGGCGCCGACCAGGCATGTACTGCTCTGGAGAGCGTCCTGATCCGGGATGCATCCTTCTTCAATGCCTTCGCGGATCGCTTTCTCAAACAGGTTGGCGTAGGCCTTGCGATACGCCAGCCTTTCTTCCTCGACTTTCGGGTCCACCGGCTCGGCAATCAGCGACCAGGCCATTTGCGGGCCTTTCAGTGCCCGCTCGGCGAATTGTCTGAGTGCCCGTTCCAGTCGTTCAGCTGCGTTCCCGGGGGAGCCAAGGGCCTCGGCAACCTTGTCGACTTCCCGCTGGGTTGCCAACCGGAAAATTTCCGCGAACAGGTCCTCTCTGGACTCGAAATGCCGGTAAATAGTTCCTGTGGCAACGCCGGCCAAACCGGCTATCCGGGTAATGCGGGCGCTTCTGAAGCCGCCCTCGGCCACGCACTGATAAGTGCACTCCACGATTCGTTTTCGCGCCTCGGCTTTACGCTGGCGCATTTTCTCTGTTTCTCGATAGGCCATTCCGGCTCCCTAAAAGTAGTGAATCATTATTCATTCTTTGTGTCAATTTTTTTGATCTACTGACGAATGTAAAATTTCCGCATGCAATTCAATTGGTTGTCAATGCTTACAAAAAATTACAAAAAAGACGTTGCCAAGAAATAGCGTGGTCACCAAAAGCAGATTATAAAGACGCCAAGGCGAGGCCGCAGGCGGACTTCGTCGATACGGAGTGAGGTCCCCTGCGGGGTCGCAGCACTCGACCATCTGTTTTCGTTGATGGAGAAAAGATCATGAGTGAATTCGACGAAAGCAACCTGGAGCAGTCCGGAGGCTGGACCAGCGACAGTGACGACAACCATTCCATAGCCGGCCGTGCACGTGTTCGTGCACAGTTGCAGGCAGACATCGAAGCCTTCCTGAGCCAGGGCGGAAAAATTCAGGAGGTGGATACCTCCTTCCGCTCTGACACGCCGCGAAAGGTGGATGTGGGTTTTAACAACCGCTCCCTCTGAACGCTGGCACGGCAGTCCGGGGCGCTCCGCCCCGGCTCCATTTTTGATCCCTGTCTCGGTATGACTGGCCAGCCTCGTTTATCCTCATTCTCTGTGGTTTTGCGCCGGTAACCTGGGCAAGCCGTCAGTCACCCGAAGACCCGGAATTCCTGTGGCAATGAAGTCCCATTTCCGTCTTTTGCTTGTTTTGCTACTGATAATAGCAGCTGTTGTCAGCTTCTGGTTGATGAGAGCAGATCTTGCCAGCCATGGCGACTCGAATGCGCCGCAGACCACCGGGGAACCGCCGATATCAGTGGCCCGGGAGGATGTTACTGCCGCACCATCGAAGTTGGTGAACAACGCGTCCTCGGTTCCTGTTCCTGAGCAGTTACCAGCCTCGCTGGCGGGTACGTCAGTGCCGGACGGTTGGGCCCGAACGGACCGGCTGGGCAATCTCATACCAACCCCGCAACTGCGACAGCTGTTTGAGTATTTTCTCTCTGCCCTGGGCGAGGAATCCCTGCCGCAGTTGGTGGCTCGCATACAGAGGGCCCTGTCGGTTCTCGATGAGCCGGCGAGAGCCCAGGCCCTGGTAACCCTTGGCGCCTATCTGGACTACAAGCTGGCAGTTTCGGAACTGGAACAGAGCTACGGAGAGGTTTCCGGGCTCGGGGCCGGGGAGCTGCAGCGCAGGATGGCAGAGATCCAGGCTCTGCGCCGTACCTGGCTGGACGCCGACACGGCCAACGCTTTTTTTGCCGACGATGAAGCGGTGGATCGTTTCCAGGTCGAGAAACTCAGGATTGCAAGCGATGACAGTCTGACCGACGAGCAGAAAGCCGAAGCCCTGCGCCAGGCTGAGTCCTCCCTTCCGGAACCCCTCCGCAAGGCCCGGGAGGAAACACGCCGGTTTGCGGACTATGAGCAGGTTCGTCAGGAGCTGTCGGATGACCCCAGGGCTCTTGAGGCCTGGCGCCGGGAAGCTTTTGGTGATGCAGCAGCGGAAAGGCTGGCCCGGCTTGAGGCGGAACAACAGGATTGGGACCGCCGCTGGCAGGCCTATGCCGGGGAGCGGGACCGGTTGTTGTCCTCCGGGCTGGCCGAACCGGAACGCAGGGAAGCGCTGGAGCGACTCAGAGCCAGCCACTTCAATGAAACCGAACGGATCCGTGCCCGGGCGTTGGATTCGATCCGGTAATCAGCCTGTCATTTAATCGCCTTATCCTGCTGAGGGAGTCTGCAACCAGCGGCGCTGGCCGTGTATGATGACGCAAAGGGCGCCCGGCCGATGCCGCGCTGGCCCATCAGATTATTTGTTCAGCCATTCAGGAGGTTGTCAGTGCCGATTCCGACTCCCCGTGCGTTTCCCGCCACCCGCCTGCGCCGTAACCGGGCCAGCGACTTTTCCCGTCGCCTGGTTCGGGAAAACCAGCTCACGCCGGACAACCTGATCTATCCGGTGTTTGTGCTGGAGGGCGAGGGACAGCGGGAACAGGTACCTTCCATGCCAGGGGTGGAGCGCCTGAGTATTGATCTGCTGGTTGAGCAGGCGGCGGAGCTGGTGGAATTGGGTATCCCGGCGATTGCGCTGTTCCCTGTTGTTCCGTCCGAAAACAAGAATCTGTCCGGCTCCGGGGCCTGGGATTCTGAGGGGCTGGCGCAGAGGGCGGTTCGCGCCCTGAAGGCAGCGCATCCGGAACTCGGTGTGATTACCGATGTAGCCTTGGACCCTTTCACCACCCATGGCCAGGACGGCATCATCGACAACGACGGCTATGTGCTGAATGACGTCACCGTCGAGGCGCTGGTCAATCAGGCGCTTTCCCATGCCGACGCCGGTGCCGATGTGGTGGCACCGTCAGACATGATGGATGGGCGGATAGGTGCCATTCGCGAAGCCCTGGAAAACGGCGGTCATGTGAATACGAAAATCCTGGCCTATTCTGCCAAATACGCCTCGAGTTATTACGGACCTTTCCGGGATGCGGTGGGGTCTGCGGCCAATCTCGGCAAGGGCAACAAGTCCACCTATCAGATGGATCCTGCCAACGGCGATGAGGCATTGCATGAGGTTGCCATGGATTTGGCCGAAGGCGCGGATATGGTGATGATCAAGCCCGGCATGCCGTATCTCGATATCGTGCATCGGGTGAAGACGGAATTGCGGGTGCCGACATTTGTCTATCAGGTCAGCGGTGAGTATGCCATGCACATGGCGGCAGCCCAGAACGGCTGGCTGGATGGCGATGCGGTAATGATGGAGAGCCTGATGGCCATGCGAAGGGCAGGGGCCGATGGAATCCTGACCTACTTTGCGGTGCGCGCGGCCCGACTGATGCGGGATCGAAAACACGGATAGGTCAAGCAAGTCATTCGCCGGTAGCGGCGAGCAAACTGGAATCGAGGAATCATGACAACGGATACGGCGAAGAATCAGACGGCAGGGGATGAGCGGAGTGTGCCTGCTCCGGTGAACGTGCCCCCGGTTGGTGAGGAAATCAACCTGGACGCCAACGAAAACTACTTCAACCGTGAACTGAGCCAGCTCCAGTTTAATTACCGGGTTCTCAAGCAGGCACTGGATACGACCCACCCACTGATCAACCGTCTGATTTTCTGCTGCATCTTCAGCAGCAACATGGACGAGTTCTTCGAGATCCGTGTTGCCGGCCTGCGGCAGCAGATGAAGTACGGCCGGGAAACCGTTGGTGCCGACGGCATGATGCCCGAGCAGGCGCTGGCGGAAATCAGCCGTGTTGCCCACGAGTACATTCGCGAACAGTACGACATCCTCAACAATGTTCTGATTCCGGAAATGGAACAGGAGAACATTCATTTTGTCCGTCGCCGGGAGTGGACGCCGGAGCAGGCGGAGTGGGTGCGCACTTACTTCGAAGAGGAGATCCTTCCGGTGGTCAGCCCCATCGGGCTGGATCCGTCGCACCCGTTTCCACGCCTGGTCAACAAAAGCCTGAACTTTATTGTGGAGCTGGACGGCAAGGATGCCTTCGGCCGGGAAACCGGTATGGCGATCGTGCCTGCACCCCGTTCGCTTCCACGTCTGGTCCGGCTTCCTGATGATGTCTGTAACGGTGGCGACAACCTGGTGTTCCTGTCGTCCATGATCCACGCCCATGCCGATGAGCTCTTTCCCGGAATGGAGGTGAAAGGCTGCTATCAGTTCCGGCTGACCCGAAACGCTGACCTTGAGCTGGAGGATGACCTGGAAGACCTGGCCTCGGCCCTTCGTGGTGAGCTGCTCAGCCGCCGGTTCGGTGATGGTGTGCGTCTTGAGGTTGCCGACAACTGCCCGGAAGAGCTGGTTCAGTTCCTGCTCAAGGAGTTTGGTCTGACCGAGCGGGATCTGTATCAGGTGCATGGCCCGGTCAACCTGACGCGGCTCATGGCAGTCGGTGGGCTGGTAGACCGTCAGGATCTGACCTATTCCGGGTTTTCACCGTCCATTCCCAGGCAGATTCGCAGCAAGGAATCAATGTTCGACGCCATCCGCAAGCGTCCAATCCTGCTGCTGCATCCCTATGAGAATTTCAGCCCGGTAGTGGATCTGCTGCGCCAGGCCGCCAAGGACCCCCAGGTTCTGGCGATTCGACAAACTCTCTACCGCACCGGCGCCGATTCAGAAATTGTTGAAGCCCTGGCGGACGCCGCGCGTCGTGGCAAAGAGGTTACCGCTGTTATCGAGCTGCGGGCCCGTTTCAGTGAGGCGGAGAACCTGGAGCTGGCCAGCCGGCTGCAGGAGGCCGGGGTGATCGTGGTGTACGGTGTGGTCGGCTACAAGACCCACGCCAAGATGATCCTGATTGTCCGTCGCGAAGAGGGGCGCCTGCGTCGTTATGTTCACCTGGGCACCGGTAACTATCACGCCGGCAATGCCCGCCTGTATACTGATTACAGCTTCATGACCTGTGACGAGTCTATCGGTGACGACGTCAACAAGCTGTTCCAGCAGCTCACGGGCATGGGCAAGGCCCTGAAGATCAAGAAGCTGTTCCACTCGCCATTCACACTGCACTCGCGCCTGCTCAGCCTGATCGAGCGCGAAGCCGGCTATGGCGAGAAAGGCCGGATTATCTTCAAGTTCAATGCGCTCACGGAAATCCAGCTGATCAAGGCGCTTTACCGCGCCTCCCAGGCCGGTGTGAAGATCGATCTGATTATCCGCGGTATCTGCTGCCTGCGCCCAGAGGTGCCAGGGCTTTCCGAGAATATTCGGGTCAGGTCCATCATCGGACGTTTCCTTGAGCATACCCGGGTGTACTACTTCGGCAACAACGGCCGCCCGGATGTCTATTGTTCCAGCGCCGACGGCATGGAGCGTAATCTGCTCAGCCGGGTGGAAACCGCCTTCCCGCTGGATGATCCCGAGCTGGTCGCCAGAGTCAGGGAAGATCTGGACACCTACCTCGCCGACAATTGCCAGTCCTGGGTGCTGCAACCGGACGGCAGCTATATCCAGAACCAGCCTGGCGAGGACGAAGAGCGCCTGGCCTCCCAACTGGTACTGCTGGAACGGCTGACCGGAAAAACCTGATTCCCGAACTGGAGAAAACCTTTGAATGCAAAATGGATGATTGCTGGTGCCGGTGTACTGGCTGTAGCCGGTGGCCTGCCCTGGGTCGTGGGGTACGTGACTGAACAGCAGTGGCAGCAGGCAACGGCGGAGGTGAACAGTGCCCAACCGTTCCTTCGCATGGAAACCGATAACTACGACCGAGGTATTCTCGGTGCCCGGTTCACTGGTTCGATCAACCTCACGAACCCGGAAACCGGAGAGTCCCAGCAGTTCTCCTATCGTGCCGATGTAACTCACGGGGTAACCGGCAGCCTGATGGATTTCGAACCCGAAGGAGGTTGGTCATCAGGAGGCACGGACTGGTTTTCTGGCGAGGAGCCGAGGCTGACCCTGGAAACCCGGCTCTGGGGCACCGCAGTGATTGAGCTCGAAGCGCCCCAGATGAGCGTAACTGATGCGAGCACCGGCGAGACCGTTGCCTCCAGCGGCGGGTTGGCAAGAATCGAAATCAGCGATTCGGGCTCGCAGGCGGATGCTTTGATGGTCTGGCCGGCTCTGACTCTGTCTGGCCCGGACCTGGATATTCGGGTCAGCGACTTCCACCTGGAGCAGACAATGACCCATCTGTCTGGTGAGGTCTGGACCGGCTCTGGCGAAGTGATGGTGGACTCGGTTGCGGTGACACCGGTTGCGGAAGCGCCCGTCAGGCTCGAGGAGATTTCGATCCGCAGCAGCAGTGAGCCGGTGAGTGATGGCGAGCGTCTGGATTCGCGGATGGCTTTCGAGGTTGCCAGAGTTGCAACGGCCGATGAGACGTATGGCCCCCAGCGGCTGGTGTTCGAACTGTCAGGGCTGGACGTGGCGGCCTGGAGCGGGCTGACGGAAAGCCTGTCATCACTGCAGGCCCTTGCGCTTAACCAGGCTTCCGGTGGTCCTCAGCAGTTCGAGCAGCAGATGAATGCCATGCAGGAGGTAAACACAGCCCTGCGTGACCTTGCAGCTGCCGGCTTCTCCGTTGGTTTTCCGGAACTGACCGTAACCACGCCGGAAGGTGTGGTGGAGGGCAGCGCCAGTATTTCCCATCCGGAGCTGACAGCCGATAAGAAAGGCGAGATGCTGATGGTGATGCAGAAACTGACCGGGGAAATGGATCTGAGTCTGCCGGTTGCGCTCGCGGAGGAATATCCGGAGTTCCGGTTGCAGCTGGCACCCCTTATCAAACAAGGGTTGCTGGTCCAGCAAGACGATCGACTGGTGCTTGATGCCAGTATGAGAGACCTCATGCTCGAGGTGAACGGGGTGGAGATCCCTTTGCCGCCGTTGCTCTGAGGCCTGGTTCCCTGTCGTAAAAAAGCCCCGTTGATCGGGGCTTTTTTACGGCTTCAAATTCAGCTGAATTTCTTTTTGAGTGCAGCCTCTACCGCCGGATCGACAAATTCCGATACATCGCCGCCCAGGGAGGCAATTTCCCGGATCAGGGTGGAGGAGATGTAGGACAGGTGATTGGCGGGTGTCAGGAAAACGCTTTCCACTTCCGGAGCCAGACGGCGGTTCATGTCGGCCAGCTGGAATTCGTATTCGAAATCCGATACCGCCCGGAGTCCCCGGAGGATCACGGTGGCGCCCTGTTCACGGACAAAATCGGCCAGCAGGTTGCTGAAGCCGGTGACGCTGACATTGGGGAGATGCGCAGTTGCCTGGCGGACCAGTTCGCAGCGTTCTTCGAGGTCGAGAAGTGGCTGTTTCTTGGGGTTGTAGGCGATGGCGACGACGATTTCATCAAACATTCGGCCGGCACGTTCGATAAGGTCGGTGTGGCCGTTGGTGATGGGATCGAAGGTGCCCGGGTAGATGACTTTGGACATGCACAGCTCCTTTCTTTGCAAGGGCCTAGGATAGCAGCATTTTTTGGCTACCTGTAGTTGGCGGCCGGGACAATGGAGGATGCATGTCGGCTATGCGGTAGTGCCAGCTGGAAGGGCTGATCCGGGAAACGCTACGAGCACATCCATGTGCGCTTGAGCGAAGCCATCCCTGGCTTCTCACATTCCCGGATCAGCCCTTCCAGCCGGCCCTGTTATCCCCGTGCGAGTCTCCCCGATGGGCAGTGTTAGCCCACTGATCAAGACAGTCTTTGTGCAAGTCTGGTGCTGTTTCTGGCCGCTAAAGCATAAACCGACAGCTGCGGGTTGGCCCCAATGCTGGTGGGGAAAATCGAGGCATCGTGCACGCTGAGGTTGCTGACGTGGTGGTGCTCGCCGAAGCCGTTGACAACCGAGGTTGCCGGGTCCGCGCCCATGGCGCAGCCGCCCATCTGGTGGGCGGTGAACAGGCGGACGCGGTGGGGTGCCATGGGGAGTTGGTCGATGGCGGCTTTTGCGTCGGTCCAGTTGGTGTACCAGTCGGAATCCAGGTGCATGAGGCGGACTTTTTCGGCGCCGGCGGCGAACTGGATTTCGGCCATGGTGTGGAAGGCCTTGCGGAGGCCCTCCCAGAGGTAGTCGGTGACCGGGTAATCCAGTACCGGGCTGCCGTCGTCGCGTAGGGATACTGTGCCGCCGGGGCTTTCGGGGTGGAAGCCGTCCCGGAGCAGGGCGATGACGGACTGCATGTGGGGCAGACCGGCCATGTTGTTGATCTGGGTTTCGCCGTGGCCGGGGATCACGCCGCTGGACATGCCGGGATGCAAGGGCGGTACTTCGAGCTTGTAGCCAACCGGGCCGTCGACGCCGTCGCGGAAGTTGAATTCGTCGGAGTAGATGGATTGGGGCGCGCCGTAATACGGGTCGACGCGCTGAGGCATCTGGGCGACTGTGGCGTTGACCGGATGGATGAATGAGCGCTTGCCGATGCGCTGGTTCGGGTCCGGGATGTCGGAGCGGAGCAGCAGGCCGGGGCTGCCGATGGCGCTGGCGGCGACCACGAAGTGTCGGGCTTTGAGCTTGACCTTGATCCCGGTCGGGGTGACACCATCATCCGCAAAGGCAGAGGCTTCCAGGTGGTCGATCTTGTCCTGGTTCATGACCAGGCGGTCGGCGCGCAGGCTGTGGAACAGGCGGGCGTTGTTGTCGAGTGCACCGGGGATGGTGGTCATGAGAGCGCCCTGCTTGGCGTTGGTCGGGCAGCCGATGCCGCAATAACCCAGGTTCCAGCAACCTTTGACGTTGCGGGGAATGATCTGCCAACTGTAGCCCAATTTCTCACAGCCCTGGCGCAGGATGTCATTGTTGACGTTGGGGGCTACCTGCCAGGGCGACATGGAATGCCGTTCTTCCCGCCCGTCGAACCAGGGCGCCATGGCCTCCGGGCGGAGGTCTTTCAGTCCAAACTGGTCGGCCCAATAGTTCAGGGTCGGCTCTGGTGTACGGAAACTGCTGGTCCAGTTCACCGTGGTGGAACCGCCAACACAGCGGCCCTGAAGAATGGCGATCGCTCCGTCCCGGGTAACCCGGCTCATGCCTTCCTGATAGAGGTTGGCATAGGAGGTCTGCTCGTCCATCTTGAAGTCTTTCTGGTAATACAGCCGGCCTTCTTCAACGAGGATTACGGACAATCCGCTGCGAGCGAGAATCTCGGCGGTGGTGCCACCACCGGCGCCGGTTCCGATAACAACAACGTCGGCTTCCGTGGTCAGGTTTTCCGTCAGTCGAGCACCATCGGTGACTTTCCAGCCCGATTCCAGGCCCCGGGCAATACGATCGGTTAATGACATGCTTTTGCTCCGTCAGATCAGCTGGCAATCAGGCGTTTTGGAATTGTGGTAGTGCGTCGACAGCATACTGGGGCGGTCCGGGGTAGCCGGACAGGTGCCAGAAATCGCGATAGCCATAAAACGCCACGTTGCTGATCTTGGTCAGCGCTATGTAGCCATTGTTGAACAGCCCGATACGGCTGGTGCGCCAGCGTTCCAGAAACGCATCCGCTTCCTCTGTGGTTACATTCGGCCAACTGGACCAGACCCGGGCAACGGTCACGCGGGTGAGCCCGAAGTTCAACAGATCAAACAGTCGCCGCAGTTCCTTCTGGTTGGCCGGTCCGAACTTGTGGATGCCGGCGTCAATTCGCTCGATCGTCCCGGCAATTGCCATGTTTCTGGCCTGGGGCTGCTCTGGCAAACCCGGACCAACCATGGCGGGCAGCAGGGCCTCGAACAGCGCTATGTCATCCTCGGTCAAAAACCGGAACTGGTAACTGGCATCCATACGGGTGCCAACGGCACTGAGTCTGCCCGCTGGCTGCGTCGCGCAACCGCTCAGCCCGGCGGTGACACTGACGGTACCAAGAAAAAGAGCGCCGCCCAGTCCGGTTTTGAGAAAGCTTCGGCGGTTGAGATCGTTAAATTGAGGGTGTCCTGACGGATCAGGGATCTGTTTCTGCATGGGCGGGTTCTCGTTATTGTTTTATTTAAGGCACTGACGTTGTCTGATCGTCGAGGGCCAGTTCTGCCTTCCAAAACTGTGCAAAACAGGGATGTTTTGCTCAAGCCTACACGGACGTATTCACGGCGTGTTTTGGAAGGGGCTACCAGCCCTCGACAGACTCCGCGTTCTCAGCGGATAAAGAACTTGTAAACCATCTTGTGCGCCGTCGTCCCGTGGGGCGCATAGACAAATTTGCCGCTGTTGAATTTCTGCTTGGTGAAAATGGCGCGGTGATGAGAGAAGGTCAGGAACCCTTCGCGGCCATGGTAGTGCCCCATGCCGGAATCGCCGATGCCACCAAACGGCAGGTCGTCCTGGGCAACGTGCATCAGTGAATCGTTGATGCACATGCCACCAGAGTGGGTGTTGTCTACCACATGCTGCTGCTGAGTCTTGTCGTATCCGAAGAAGTACAGGGCAAGGGGCCGTGGACGGTCATTGATGTAATGGATGGCTTCATCCAGCCCACCATAGCTGACGACCGGCAGAATCGGACCAAAGATCTCATCCTGCATCACCTTCATGTCCGGCGTGGTTTTCAGGACCAGTGTCAGAGGAATTTTGCGGGTGCCATCCTTGAGATTTTCCCGGGCCGGATTGATTTCCACCAGCTCGGCGCCTTTCTCCCGGGCGTCCTCCAGGTAGCTTTGCAGGCGATCGTACTGCCGCTCATTGATGATGGCGGTGAAATCGTCGTTGTCCCGCAGGCTCGGGTACATCTCGGAAAAGCGGGCCCGGAATTCGTCGACAAACGACTGCACCCGGTCGGCGGGACAAAGCACGTAGTCTGGCGCCACGCAGGTCTGCCCTGCGTTGAACGCCTTGCCAAAGGCAATACGCTGCGCAGCGTCTTCCATCGGTACATCCGGCGAGACCACGGCCGGGGATTTGCCACCCAGCTCCAGGGTAACCGGCGTCAGGTTCTCAGCCGCTGCCTTCATGACCAGCTTGCCTACTGACGTGGAGCCGGTGAACAGCAGGTGATCAAACGGGCGCGACGAGAAGTCCGCAGCCACGTCAGCCTCCCCGGTAATCACCGAGACAAGGTCTTCCGGGAAGCTGGCTTCGATCAGTTCCTTGAACAGGGCCGAGGTATGGGGTGTGTATTCCGACATCTTGATCATGGTCCGGTTACCTGCGGCCAGGGATGCGATCAGAGGACCCACCGCCAGATACAGGGGATAGTTCCAGGGCACGATCACACCTACCACGCCCTTGGGCTGGTAGTGGACCTTGTTGCTGGCAGGCTGGAACAGCACGGATACGTGGCGTTTGGATGGCTTCATCCAGCCACTGAGGTTCCTGAGCGTGTAGTTGATGCCCTGGATTGACGGCATGACCTCGGCAATCAGGGATTCGTCCTTCGAGCGGCAACTGAAATCCCGGTCAATGGCATCCAGTAGTCGGTCCTGGTTACTCAGCAGTACCCGTTTCAGGCGCTTCAGGTTCTCCTGCCGCTCCGCCAGGGAAGGCATGGGGTTGTTACGGAACGCCTTTTTCTGATCTTCGAACACCCGGTGGGTGTGCTGGATCTGTTTCTTGCTCTCGGTGAGCTGAACGACAGTGGCTCCCATGATGCTTGCTCCTCTGTGGCGGCAACCAGAGTTGGTTCGCGGCCTGGCATTTCGGATACTGAACGATTGGCGAAAAAGTGTTCAGTTTGCGTCTGGGGGTATTATTAGAGTATATACTCTAGTGAGTCAAGCGGGGCCGGATGGCGAATCAGGCCATCTGTGAGCTGTACAACACCAAACGCCGACGGGTCTATGAAGACAAGAGACAAAATACTGCTCTCCAGCCTGGAGCTGTTCAACGAACGGGGCGAGCGCAACGTCACCACGAATCACATTGCAGCGCACCTGGCCATTTCGCCGGGCAACCTCTATTACCACTTTCGCAACAAGTCGGACATCATTTACGAGATCTTCCTGGAATACGAAAAGCTGGTGGATTTCTACCTGGATATTCCGGAAGACAGGGCCATGACCCTGGACGACATGACCTTTTATCTGGAGTCGGTCTTTGACGGTCTCTGGAGTTACCGATTCTTCCACCGGGATCTGGAATACCTTCTGGACAGCGATCAGAGGTTGCGGCAGGACTATCGCGATTTTACCAACCGCTGCCTGGCATCCATCAGTCGCATCTTCGAGAAACTGGCGGAAGCCGGCATTATTGAGCCCCAGGAGGAGGACCTGCGGTCGGCGATGTCGCTCAATGTGTGGCTGGTGATTACCAACTGGATGGCGTTCCTGAAAACAGCCCATGCAGCCGAGGAATCCGCCTGCCTTACCCTCACCGAGTTGAAGCAGGGCATCTATCAGGTGCTGACACTCGAAATTCCCTATCTGACACCGGCGTATCGGGAGCGCGTGATGGCCCTGAGAGAAAAATACCGCCCTGCATTGCACGACTGAGATGTTCCGGGTTCCGCAGTGTGTAAGTGAAACCCGAAAAGCTGGTCAAAAAATGATCTAACCTGGAACTTTGCGCGAAGATCAGAGTCAGAAGGGTGACGTTGGGAATTCGGACATTCCTTGCGTCTCCTGAGTGCGATCTCAGGTTTTAGCACGTCGCAAACCCTGACGTTTCACCGGTCTGCTTTTCGGTAGGCCGGTTTTTTTTTTATGTCATCAGAGGCTGGCGCCTTCGTCCCCGGGATGGCATTCCAGCCAGTCGATCAACGCCTCCCGACACTCCTCCACGCCCCGTTTTGACGTTGCAGAGAACATGATCAGGTGTTCCACGCAGGTGTACGCTTTCAGATCCTTTGCGATGCCGAGCATGGCCGTTTTGGCCTGGCCGAACTTCAGTTTGTCGGCTTTGGTGGCCAGAATCATCAGCGGCAGGTTGTTATGCTCGCACCATTCCACCATCATTTGGTCGAAATCGGTCAGCGGATGACGAATGTCCATCACCAGAACCAGGCCACGCAGACAGCGCCGGTCATTCAGGTAGTGACCGAGGTGTTGCTGCCAGTCGTCTTTCATGTCCCTGGATACTTTGGCGTAGCCGTATCCGGGAAGATCGACCATTCGGCAGTTCTCGCGGTTGAGAGAGAAGAAGTTGATGAGCCGGGTACGCCCGGGAGTCTTACTGGTCCGGGCCAGCTTGCCGTTGGCGGTGATTGCGTTCAGGGCGCTGGATTTTCCGGCGTTGGAGCGGCCGGCGAAGGCGACCTCGGCACCGAAATCCGGCGGGCACTCATCCAGACGGGAAGCGCTGATGAGAAATCGGGCGCTGTTGAAAGAGAGGCTTTTTTGAGTCAGATCAGGGTCCACAGCGGTTGGCTTTCCTTTGGATTTCAGTTATCAGGGATTAATGTATAATGCTACACCAATTCCGGGCGGCGCGCTGCGCGCGACCGCTGTCAGCCCCGGTTTTGAGCCTGAACTGGTCAGCGCCTACCGGCTGCATAGCGAAGAATACCCTTAAAAGATGAGAGAAGCGGAGCGAGCATGAAAAAACTGATCGCAGGAGTAGTTCTCGGTGTTGGCCTCACGGCGATGGCGCACGGGGCGGGAGATCCTCAAGCAGGCGAACAGAACGCAGCGGTATGTGCCGGTTGTCACGGCCAGAATGGTGCCAAGCCCATTATGGGGTCTTATCCCAAGCTGTCCGGTCTGGGCGAAAAATACCTGTATCGCCAACTGGTGTTGATCAAGGACAAAGAGCGGAATATCGCGGAAATGACCGGTATTCTGGACAACATGAACGACCAGGATCTGCAGGACCTGGCTGCCTACTTCAACGCCCAGGACATGGTGGTTGGTCAGGCTGATCCGGATCTGGTCGATCAGGGTGCGGCACTTTACCGTGGCGGTAACATGGCAACGGGCGTACCGGCCTGTGCAGGCTGTCACAACCCGCAAGGTGTTGGCAACGAGCCGGCCGGTTACCCGGCTCTCGGTGGTCAGAACGCAGAGTATCTGATCAAGCAGCTGAATGCCTATCGCGATGGTTCCCGGGATGCCGGCACGAACGCATCGATCATGATGGATGTCGCCTCGAAGCTGACCGATGCCGAGATCGAAGCGGTTTCCAGCTACATCTCCGGCCTGAACTGAAATCGCCGGACTGTACCGAAAACCCCGCCTGGTGCGGGGTTTTTTGTTGCCTTTCGTTTCTGTAACTGCCGACCTGTGGAACTTTTCAGGTACGCTGGGTCATAATCCTCCCAAAACGATATTCAAATAACCGGAGATGTTTCATGTTTCGATCCTTCAGAATGGTTTTCCTGCTCCTGTTGGCACTGTCGGTTTCTGGCCTGGCCAACGCCGCAGAGTGGAAAGAAGGGACTCATTACAATCGTCTGGATAACCCGGTAAGAACCGATAGCGATTCTGGTGTCGAAGTAGCCGAAGTCTTCTGGTATGGCTGTCCCCATTGCTACAACTTCAAGCCCCTGGTTGAGGCCTGGGCGGCCGATGCACCGGATTACGTCAACTATGTGAAGATTCCTGCGGCGCTCGGCAGAAACTGGGAGCCCCATGCCTACGCCTTTTACGCCCTGGAAGCCATGGGTGAGTTGGACAAGGTCCATGATGCGCTGTTCGATGCGCTTGCTGGCGAGCGCCGCCCCCTGAATTCGCCGGAAGCCCTGGCGGACTTCGTTGCAGATTATGGCGTGGATCCGGATGAATTTGTCAGCACCTATAAAAGCTTCGGTGTGAATGCCCGCATGCAGAAAGCCCAGTCGAAAATCCGTGGCGCGCGGATCACCGGAACTCCGACTATGCTGGTTAATGGCAAGTACACTGTCAGTGCATCCATGGCCGGCAGCCACGAGGCCGTTCTGGAAGTGGTGGACTACCTTGTCGCCAAAGAGCGGGGCGAGGTGGAGTAAGGGAGCGCCAAAGAGCCACAACCGAGTTCAACAAGCAGCCGGCCGGTTGAGACCGCCACTATGTACAAGCATATAAGAAAGCAGTTGAATGGCATCCTGAAGCCGGCCGGCGGGCCGAGGGGTGCCTGCTCAGGGACCGAGCATGTCCCCGAGTTCGAGCCGCAAAGACACATTCGCCTGCTCACCTTCAACATTCAGGTGGGTATCAATACCTCTTCCTACCGTCACTATCTCACGCGAAGCTGGCAGCACATACTGCCCCATCGCAATCGCATCGAGAATCTGGACCGGATTGCCTCCCTGCTGCGCAGCTACGACGTGGTGGCCTTGCAGGAGTGCGACGGCGGCAGTTTGCGCAGCGGCTACATCAACCAGGTGCAATACCTGGCCGAAGCGGCCGGCATTCCCTATTGGTACCAGCAGCTGAACCGGAATCTTGGTCAGATCGCCCAGCACAGCAATGGTCTGTTAAGCCGGTACCGGCCCCTTGATGTTACCGAGCATAAATTGCCGGGTCTGATTCCGGGGCGGGGTGCCATCATTGCACGATACGGAACCGAGCATGATCCGCTGGTGCTGGTACTGATGCATCTTTCCCTGAGCAAGACGGCCCAGCAACGCCAGTTAGGCTACATCCGGGAGTTGATCGCTGATTACCAGCATGTGGTTCTGATGGGAGACATGAACGCTCATGCGGAGCAGCTGCTTACCCAGACACCCCTCAAGGAAACCGATCTGGTGCCCTTGCCAGACACAGCCCACAGTTTTCCAAGCTGGCGGCCCGAGAAGGCCCTCGACCATATTCTGGTGAGTCCCTCATTGGAGATCCGACGTTCAGAAGTGGTCAGCTATCCGATGTCAGATCACCTTCCTATTGCCATGGACGTGGCGTTACCCGAGGGTTACCTGGAGAAGTTCTGAGTGTCAGAGAGCCACAAAAAAGCCCGGCGCATTGGCCGGGCTTTTATGTGGATGCCGGATCAGGAATTACTTGATCTTGGCTTCCTTGTAGGCAACATGCTTACGGACAACCGGATCGTACTTTTTGATCTCGATTTTTTCCGGAGTGTTACGCTTGTTCTTCTTGGTCGTGTAGAAGTGACCAGTACCTGCTGATGAAACCAGCTTGATTTTCTCGCGCATGATGCGGCTCCTTAAAATTTCTCGCCGCGGGCACGAAGATCGGCCAGCACAGCGTCAATGCCTTTTTTATCGATGATGCGCATGCCCTTGGTGGAAACGCGCAGCTTCACGAAACGCTTCTCGGACTCAACCCAGAAACGGTGGTTCTGCAGATTCGGCAGAAAACGACGACGAGTGTGGTTCATCGCGTGGGAAACGTTGTTACCGGATACCGGACGCTTACCGGTAACCTGACAAACTCTGGACATACTTGCCTCCGACCTGAGCAATGGTCTTAATAATACGAATTCGTTTTTAATGCGTCTCTGGTTGCAAAGGAGCCATCACGCCCCCGTTCGCGCCTCTAAACTGAACGCTGCTCGCCAGACGCCGCCAGAAAGGGACGCTTTTATACCAGAACTCGCACCCCAACGCAAAAAATTGTTGGGAATTTGGCCAGTTTTCCGGCATTGACGTTCACCATCGTAAAGACGGTTTTACAGCAGACCCCGTTCAGCGAGGGATATTACCTCACCATGGCCAACAACCATATGGTCAAGAACCCTGATATCCACCAGACCCAGCGCCTCTTTCAGCCGACGGGTCAGTGAAATGTCGGCCTGGCTGGGCTCTGCCACGCCCGAGGGATGGTTATGTGCGAAGATCACTGCCGCGGCATTGTCTTCCAGGGCCTGTCGCACCACTTCTCTTGGGTAGACGGCCGCGCCGTCAATGGTGCCCCGGAACAACTCACGGTACTGGATGACGCGATGACGATTGTCCAGGAACAGGCCTGCGAACACCTCGTGGGGATAGGTGCCCAGCCGGCTGGTGAGGAAACGCCGGGTATCCTCGGGAGATCGCAGGGGGTCCCCCTGGCGTAGTGGTTCCTCCATGACCCGGCGTGCCATTTCCATGGCCGCCTGAACCTGGGCGTATTTGGCGGTTCCCAGGCCTTTGACATTGCAGAACTGGCGCTGGGAGGCGGTCAGTAGCCCCCGGAGCCCCGAAAATTCCTCAATCAGGTGGCGCGCCAGTGCCATCACCGGCATGCCAGTGGTGCCCGTGCGCAGGAATATGGCGAGCAGTTCTGCGTCGGAGAGGGTTGGCGCCCCGTGGGCGAGCAGGCGTTCCCGCGGACGTTCGTCCGTGGGCCAGGTGGAATCTGTCATCTTGGCTTCCTTGCGATGGTCAAGTCCGGCCCCGGGCACTTCCTGCGCCGCGACGGGCCTCTCAGGGTTACAAAGGTTACTTCAAAAAGTAACAATCGGTAAACGTATGCCTGGCCTGGCAGGCTGTCGCTGTGGCCTGAGCATGCTATCTTATAAGCCTTTCATTTTATGCGGAAACGGAGCCCCTATGGCCGCCAGACGAATCCTGTTGGGAGTGACCGGTGGTATTGCAGCTTATAAAAGCGCCGAACTTGTGCGTCAGCTGAAAAAGGCCGGCCATGAGGTGCGGGTTGTGATGACCCGTGGAGCAGAAGCTTTTGTGGCACCACTGACCTTTCAGGCTCTCAGTGGCGAGCCAGTTCGGACCTCCTTGCTGGACCCGGAGGCGGAAGCGGGCATGGGGCATATCGAGTTGGCCAAATGGGCCGATCAGGTGGTGATAGCGCCGGCGTCGGCGGATTTCATCGCCCGTCTGGCCCAGGGGATGGCAGACGATCTGCTAACCACTGTCTGCTGTGCAACCGAGGCGCCCATCGCCGCGGTGCCGGCCATGAATCAGGCCATGTGGAGCAACGCCCGTACCCAGAGAAATATCCGGCTTTTGGAAGAAGATCCCCAAATCGAATTGTGGGGGCCCGACCAGGGCGCCCAGGCCTGTGGTGATACCGGTCCCGGGAGAATGCTGGAGCCAGAGGCCATTTTCGGTCTTATTGATCGGGGTAGCGAGGGGGTGCTCTCCGGTAAGACCGTGGTGATTACGGCAGGTCCGACCCGAGAGCCCATCGACCCGGTCCGCTATATCAGTAACCACAGTTCCGGGAAAATGGGCTACGCCCTGGCCAGTGCAGCGAGCAAGGCGGGCGCCCGGGTGATTCTTGTCAGCGGACCAGTGGCCCTGGCGCCTCCGATCGGTGTTGAAGTGCGCCAGGTTCTAACGGCCGAGGACATGTTGCGAGAAGCCTCGAATGCCGTGGATGAGGGTTGCGATCTTTTTATTGCGACGGCGGCGGTGGCGGATTACCGTCCGGAAACCTGCGCCGGAGACAAGATCAAGAAATCCAGTGAGGCCATGGCACTCTCGCTGGTGCGCAACCCGGATACGCTGGCAACCATTGCCGGGCGTGACGACGCGCCCTTTACAGTGGGGTTCGCAGCGGAGACCACTGACGTGGCCAGCTATGCCATCGACAAAATGCAGCGCAAGAAGCTGAACATGATCGTGGCCAACGACGTATCGGCGCCGGGCCTTGGTTTCAACAGCGACAATAATGCGGTAACCGTGTTCTGGCCAGGTGGTCAGACGTCTATCGGCCCGAACAGCAAAACGAACATTGCCCGGGAGCTAGTGGCAATGATAAGCGAACATCTCGACCAGGCCGCCCGCTAATTCAGCGAAGCGTTCCGGTACCACAATCGACAGGACACCTCATGAGCAGGAAAAATCTTCAGGTACGTATTCTGGATGACCGTATCGGTAACCAGATTCCCTTTCCCGAATATGCCACCGAAGGCTCCGCCGGCCTTGATCTGAGAGCCTGCCTGGATGAGCCGCTGACCCTGGAACCGGGCGATACCCAACTGATCCGGACCGGCTTGTCGATCCACATTGCAGATCCTTCCCTGGCGGCCATGATCCTGCCCAGAAGCGGGCTCGGCCACAAACACGGCATTGTCCTTGGCAATCTGGTGGGGTTGATCGATTCGGATTACCAGGGCGAGTTGATGGTGTCCTGCTGGAACCGTGGGCGCACCAGCTTTACCGTGGATGTAGGCGAACGCCTGGCCCAGTTGGTACTGGTGCCGGTCGTCCAGGCGGATTTTGAGGTGGTTTCGGAATTTGACGCCAGTGTCCGTGGTGACGGCGGCTTTGGCTCCACCGGCACGCGGTGACCAGGAGGCCGGCCACGCAGAACCACGCGCCGGCGTCTATACTTTGCGGGTAAGTGCTTGTCCAGGACGATAAAATTACAACTGCAGGATGGACTATGAAGCTGGGTAAAAAGAAAGATGCCGACGCGTCCGTTGATGAAAAACCGTCGAAGAAGGCGGTAAAAAAGGAAAAGGCCAGTGCCTCGGGCCCCAAGCTCAAGCGGCTGAATACCGTGGCAGTAAACCAGTCACTGGTCGTGGTTCTGGCGAGCGTAATTGCCGTTGCATTGCTTCATTTTCTGGTGGTCCAGCCTTCGGCAACGGAACGATTTGGCTCGTTGAAAGCGCTCGAGGCCGATGCCGCAGCGCTTCGACTGAACCAGTATTTCGACCAGGTCCAGAAAAGCGTCAATGGTCTTGCCACTCAGCCGCATGTGGTTCAGGCGCTGGGCAGCCCGAACGAGATACCGCCAACCGAAGTGCAGCTGGCGGATTCACTGCCCGGTATAGAGGCAGTCCATCTGTTTCCCTACCGTGACATTCCCCGTACTTCAAGCAATGAGGGACTGTTGGGGTTCTCAGGCCTTGAACTGGCCCGGCGCGCTGAAACCGGCCAGCGGCTCTTCCCGGATGCCTTCCCAAGGGATGATCGCTGGTTTTTCCAGATGGCCACCCCAGTGCGCAACCCGACAAGCAATGCGGTCATCGGAAGCCTGCTGATCATCTTCGACTCCGCCCAGATCCAACCGTTGCTGCAGGTAGTCAATTCCAGTCTCGGCGGCCAGTTGGCGCTGGTCCAGACGGTGTCAGGTTCGTCCCGCACCGTAGTCAGCAATGGCAACGGATCCGGAAGCGCCGAATCCCGGAAGCTCGGCAATCCTGACTGGACGGTAACCTATACCCCCGCCAGATCCTCCGCAGCGCCGGTGGATACGTTGATGATCGCTATTCTGGTTGGGGTTCCCGCGCTGATCGCAGCCATTATTGTCTGGGTCCTGCTGGGCGGAGCCCAGAAAGGTCTGCGCCAGGATGTGACCGCTCTGATCCAGTGGGCTCACAAGGTTTTTGGCGGAGAGCGGGTGAAGTTGCCGACCTTCCGCTGGGATATGGTGGCGTCAACCGGTGAGGTGCTGTACCGGTTGTCGCAGGTTGTCGATAAGCGGGTCGCCAAAGCTGGCGAAGCGGCGAAGCCAAAGCAGGCTGCTGCCGGGAAGGCCGGTGCAGGTACCGCCAAGGGCAGCGATGAACCCCTGTTCCAGGAAAAGGACATGCTCGATATCGACATGCTTGATGGCGATGAGGACGTTCTCGGTTTCGGCAGTGGCGAAGATACCGTCTTTGGTTCGGGCGACACCCCGGATGTAGAAGAGGTGGCACTGCCTCAGGTAGAGCTGTCCCAGGATATTTTCCGGGCCTATGACATTCGAGGCATTGTCGGCGAAACCCTGACTGCCGAGGGCGTTGAGGTGATCGGCCGGGCCATTGGTTCCGAAGCCCTGGAGCGTGGTGTCGACAGCCTCTGCATTGGTTATGACGGTCGCCATTCGAGCCCGGATCTTGCGGATGCCCTTGCTCGTGGAGTGATGGCCACCGGGTGCAACGTGATTCATGTGGGCGCCGTGCCCACACCGGTACTCTATTTTGCCACCCACGAACTCCAGACTGGCTCTGGTGTCATGGTCACCGGCAGTCATAACCCCTCCAATTACAATGGCCTGAAAATCATGCTGGGCGGGGAAACCCTCTCGGGGGAAGCCATCCAGAAACTGTATCAGCGAATTCAGACCGGCGATTTTGCCAGTGGTCGGGGCGGTCAGAGTACCGAGGATGTCCGCCGTGCCTATCTGGACCGGATTGTTGGCGATGTTGCGGTAGCGGCACCGCTGAAGGTTGTCGTTGATGCCGGCAATGGCATTGCCGGCGAACTCGCACCCATGCTCATTGAAGAATTGGGCTGTGAGGTGATTCCGTTGTACTGCGAGGTGGATGGTGACTTCCCGAACCATCATCCGGATCCCGGCAAACCGGCAAACCTTGCGGATCTGATTGCCCGTGTCGAATCGGAAGGTGCTGACATCGGGCTGGCTTTCGACGGCGATGGCGATCGACTCGGCGTGGTCACCAATTCCGGCAAGATCATCTGGCCAGATCGCCTGATGATGTTGTTCGCCCGGGATGTGGTGTCCCGCAATCCGGGTGCTGACGTTCTCTATGACGTGAAGTGCAGCCGCAGGCTGGCCGGTGTGATATCCGAAGCGGGCGGCCGGCCCATCATGTGGAAAACCGGTCATTCACTGATGAAAGCAAAAATGAAAGAGACTGGCGCGCTCCTGGCCGGGGAAATGAGCGGTCATATCTTCTTTGGTGAGCGGTGGTACGGTTTTGATGATGGCCTTTATTCCGCCGCCCGCCTGCTGGAAATCCTGGGCATTGAAGACCGGCACAGCGATGAGGTCTTCGAGGATTTCCCGGACGATATCAGCACCCCGGAGCTGAATGTCGAAGTGACCGAAAGCTCCAAGTTCGACATCATAAAACGGCTCGGCGAGGACGGTGACTTTGGTGACGGCAACATCAGCACAATTGATGGCATCCGGGTGGACTACGCCGACGGCTGGGGGCTGTGTCGGGCATCCAATACCACGCCAGTGCTGGTGCTACGCTTCGAGGCGGAGACAGAGGAGGCACTGGAACGAATCAAGTCTGTGTTCCGGGACCAGCTGCAGAAGGCAGCGCCGGATCTGGTGGCAGAGTTTTGATTTGAAAGCCCACTGACGATTTGCAGATCGATAACAACTCAGGATTAACAAGGCGAAAACATGGCGCTGGATCGTGAAACAGCAATGCAGGTGGCTTCGGTACTGAGCCGGGGCCTGCCCTATATTCAAAGGTTTACCGACAAGACCGTGGTCATCAAATATGGCGGTAACGCCATGGAAAACGAAGACCTGAAGAGCAGTTTTGCCCGTGATGTGGTGTTGATGAAACTGGTAGGTATCAACCCGATCGTTGTCCACGGTGGTGGGCCCCAGATCGGAGAGTTGCTGGAACGATTGAATATCCAGTCCCGGTTCGTCAATGGCATGCGGGTCACCGATTCTGAAACCATGGACGTGGTGGAGATGGTGCTGGGCGGCCAGGTCAACAAGGAAATTGTTTCCCTGATCAATTCCCACGGTGGCATGGCGGTGGGGCTCACCGGGAAGGATGCGAACCTGATCCGGGCCCGCAAGCTGGAGGTGGTCAACCGTTCTCCCGAACTGGAGCGGCCCGAAATCATCGACATCGGCCATGTTGGTGAGGTTGCCAGTGTGAACGTGGATGTTATCGACATGCTTACCCGCAGCAACCTGATTCCGGTGATTGCACCGATTGGTGTGGGGCCCGATGGCGCTTCCTACAACATCAACGCTGACCTGGTGGCAGGCAAGGTGGCCGAGGCCATGAAAGCCGAAAAGCTGATCCTGCTGACCAATGTGGCCGGACTCAAGAGCAAGGACGACAAGGTGCTTACCGGGCTCACGGCCAAGCAGGTTAACGAGCTTATCGAAGACGGTACGATTCATGGCGGCATGCTGCCGAAGATCCGGTGCGCCCTCAGTGCGGTGGAGAATGGTGTACGCACGTCCCATATCATCGACGGCAGGGTCGCTCATGCGTGCTTGTTGGAGATCTTTACCGATGAGGGTGTCGGCACCCTGATTTCACGTAACTGACGGCACCCGACAAGGAGTCTCCGGATGAAACGCCTGCTTGCGACGCTGGTAGTACTGGTTCTGATCGGCTTTGCCGCGTTCAAGGCAGGTGTCTGGTGGCTGGCAGACCAGCGCATGGCTGAAGCAAGACAGGCGCTGGAATCCTACGGTGTGCTGCATCGAGGCAGCATCAGTTCCGGTATTGAGGGCCGACTGGTTCTCAACAATGCCAGTTGGCAGGATTTCGAGCTTACCCAGCCGCTGGATATCGCCCGGGCGGAGTTTGATACTGGTTCACCCGTTGACCTGCTGTCTGCTCTCGCCGATCCGACCAGTCTGCCGGCCCAGTGGACCCTGAGACTAGATGGCCTTGGCCTGACTCTGGACCCGACCATGCTCCGGAACTGGGTCACCGCAGAGGGCGTTAACAGTGAGGGAGATCCGGCGCTGTTTGTCCTGTCATGTGCGCCAGATCCGCGGCAGCAACTGGGGAGCGGCGATCTGATCCGCATGGGCATCACCGCGTTGGCCGGCGATGGTTTCGTGCGCCAGACCCAAGGCAATCTCCACGCGGAGCTGAATACCATCAGCACCGGTAGTCTCGAACTGGACTGGACTGATGCCCGAATCCGGGTTCAGGATTCCGAACTGTCCGTTTTGGACGGTGACGAGCCTATGCGTTTGACCCTGCGCGATGGCGGCCTGATGCGCCGAATCGCCGCCTACTGTGCCCGCGAAGCCGGCATTGAAACCGGCGAATGGGCCGGGCGGGCGGTGGCCGCGCTGGTTGCTGGACTCGAAGCCCGGGGGTTGGCCGCCAGCGATCAGCTGAAGGCGCTTTACCGGCAGTGGCTGCTTGAGGGCGGTGAGCTTACCGTGAACCTGCAACCGGATCAGTCCATGTTTGGTGTTCCTGTCAGAGTAGATGACAACGGTGGCCAGGGCCCAAGCTGGCAAGTTCGCTACAATGGTGCCGGCGTACCGGACGTCTTTCTGACCGAGGCCGAGCCTGTTGTTCAGGAAACACCAGAAGTGGCGGTTGAGCCAGTGGTGCCAAGAGAAGATCCTGAGACCGAAAGCTGGTACCCGGCGGAACTGGAGAGCGCCGAACAATGGATTGACCGGCAGGTTCGGGTAACCCTGTCCAACGATAATGTTGTGGAGGGTCGTCTGGTGAGCGTCAGCGAGCGTGAGCTGGAAGTGGCCCGCGTGGTTGCCGGTGGTGAAGTCGCCTATCCGATGTTGACCAGGGCGATCGTCAACTTTGAAGTCTGGCGTCGTGGCCGTGCACAATGATTCCAGTGGGAATCTGAGAGGAAACTATGTCGCAGTCCGATAGCAAATCCGCAACGGTGCCGGGCATTCGTGACATGCTTGCCCGCCTGATATCGCTGCCTTCCATCAGCAGCGCGTCGGCGAAGTGGGATCACAGCAATGAGCCCGTGGTGCGAACGCTGGCCGAATGGCTCGAGGCTCTCGGGTTTTCTGTGGAAATCCTGGAAGTGCCGGGGATGCCCGGAAAGTACAACCTGATCGGAACCCTCGGCAGCGGCCCGGGTGGTCTGGTGCTGTCCGGCCACACCGACACAGTGCCCTTTGATGACAAACGCTGGCAGAGCGATCCCTTTACCCTGACCGAGCGGGACAACCGCTGGTACGGGCTGGGCACCTGTGACATGAAAGGTTTTTTTCCGTTGGCCATCGAGGCGGCCAGGGCCTTTGTGAACGAAGATCTCAAGCAGCCCTTGATCATACTGGCCACGGCCGACGAAGAGAGTTCGATGGATGGCGCCCGGGCCCTGGCCGAAGCCGGCAAGCCCAAGGCCCGCTACGCGGTCATCGGCGAGCCCACCAGCCTGAAACCGGTGCGCATGCACAAGGGCATCATGATGGAGCGCCTGAAATTCGAGGGCCAGTCCGGCCACTCCTCCAACCCGGCCCTCGGCCGCAATGCCATGGAAGGAATGCACGAAGCGCTCACAGAATTGCTGGCACTCCGGTCAGGCTGGCAGGAAAAGTACCGGAACCCGAACTTTGAAGTGCAGTTTCCAACCCTGAACCTGGGCTGCATCCACGGCGGTGACAACCCCAACCGCATCTGCGCCCAGTGCGAGCTGCACTTTGACTTGCGTCCACTGCCGGGCATGAACATGGAAACGCTGCGCCAGACCATCCTGAGCAAGGTCCAGCCGATTGCGGAGCGTCGGGAGCTGTCGCTGGAATTCGAGCCACTCTTCGACGGCGTGCCACCCTTCGAAACCCCGGCCGATGCGGCCCTGGTCAAAGCCTGTGAAAAGCTCACCGGTCACACGGCCCACGCAGTCGCTTTCGCCACAGAAGCGCCCTGGTTACAGAAACTCGGCCTGGAAACCCTGGTCATGGGCCCCGGATCCATCGATCAGGCGCACCAACCGGATGAATTTATAGAGCTGTCCCAGCTGGAGCCAACCGTTAAAGTACTGCGAGGGCTTATCCGACAGTTTTGCCTTTAAGACGGAGTCCGGGTCAAATAGGGGGCTGAACACTGTCGGGAGCCCTCTCCAAAACACGCCCGTAAATACGTCCCTGTAGGGCTCGGTCGCGCCATCCCTGGCGCTCCACGGTTTTGGAGAGGGCTCCCGACAGTGTTCGTCAAACTGAATTGCAGGCCGCGTAAAGAAAAAAGCTTGGAGTATTCGAATTGAAATCAAACGACTGGCTGCATGGATTCCGCCATTCATCCCCTTACATCAACGCCCACCGCGGGCGTACGGTTGTGCTGACCATACCGGGGGATGCGATTGAACACGGGAATTTTATCAACATCATTCATGACATCGCGCTGCTGAGCAGCCTTGGCGTGCGGCTGGTCGTTGCCTTCGGTGCCCGCCCGCAAATCCAGGCGCGGCTGGATGGCGCCGGGGTGGAATCGTCGTTTGCCAAAGGGCTGCGGATTACACCGCAAGAGCACCTTGGCATGGTGATGGAGGCCATCGGTGGCCTGAGAGCTTACCTGGAAAGCCACCTTTCCATGGGGCTGGTGAATTCGCCGATGCACAATGCCCGTATTCGGGTGAGTGGGGGTAATTATGTGGCCGCCAAGCCGGTGGGTGTGCTGGATGGTATTGATTTTGGCCACACCGGCAAGGTGCGCCGGGTGGATGTGGCCGGCATCGAGAAACTGCTGGAGTTGGGGCACATTGTTCTATTACCGCCGATGGGTTATTCGCCCACCGGGGACGCCTTTAATCTCTCCTACGAGGATGTTGGTAGTCAGGTAGCGGCGGCGCTGCAGGCCGAAAAGCTGATGGTGTTTATTGATGATCCCGGCTTGCAGGAAGAGGACGGCAGCCTGATCAGGGAGCTGTCAGCGCGTCAGGCGTCCGAACGTCTGGCTTCCGGTGCGGTAACCGGTCACGATGCGGATCTGCTCAGGGCGGCCTGTGATGCCTGTGTGAAGGGCGTACGGCGTGCTCACATCATTAGCTATGTGGACGACGGGGCGTTGCTGAAAGAACTGTTCACTCGGGACGGTGCCGGCACGCTGGTGAGCGGCGATCACTACGAACAGTTCCGCCAGGCCAGGGTTGAGGATATTGGCGGGATTCTGGAACTGATTCAGCCATTGGAGGAGCAGGGCATTCTTGTGCGCCGTTCCCGGGAGATGCTGGAAACCGAAATTGACCGGTTTGTCGTGGCAGAGCGAGACGGGACCATCGTGGGCTGTGCCGCTCTTTACAGTTACCCCGAGGAAGGTGCCGGCGAGCTGTCCTGTTTTGCCGTGGATCCAAACTATCGCCGCGCCGGGCGGGGTGACGAGATTCTGGCGATGGTGGAGAAGCTGGCCAGGGGGCAGGGCATCCAGAAGCTGTTTGTGCTCACCACCCAGACGGAGCACTGGTTCCGGGAGCGGGGCTTCCAGCCTTCCACCGTGCAGGCCCTGCCCGGGCCGAAGCTGGCCTCCTACAATACCCAGCGGAACTCAAAGGTGTTCTTCAAACCGCTGTGACAGGGCCGCCAGGTGTTCAGACCTCTGGGGTTCCGGTTGCTCCGACAGCGTCTCGACGGCCTTGTAAAAGCTCGCAAAGTCGTAGTCTGCATTTCGAAGCATCTGCCGGAATGCCGGTACATGCTGGTTGTACTGGCGAAACAGCGCAACATTGGCATTGTTCAGACTGACCGGTGCGGGTCCGAAAGGGCCCGGCTCGGGCCAGTCTGCGGAAAGCTCCTGATAGGCTAGCGCCAGGTCTTCGAAAATGGCCGTTTTCCGGTTTCGCAGTTGGTCATCTGGCAAGCTGTCCTGCTCGGCGTACAGTGTCTGCAGGCGGGCGCTGAAGTCCTCCACCAGGGTCAGTGTCTGGTTGCGGCGGGTAAGACGGTCCAGGGCTTGCCGGAACTGACCGGGGTTGCCCTGCTCCGAGAGCCAGAGTCTCAGACCCTCCAGCTCTACGGCGGTGGCGAAGCTTTCGTTAAAGGCCGTGTCATCGGCAATGTAGACCACCCGGTGGGCCAGTTCATGGAACATCAGCGCGACCATGCGGTCCGCCGCCAATCGGGTAAAGCCGGTGTGCAGAGGGTCATCAAACCAGCCAAGGGTGGAATAGGCCGTCACACCACCAATGAAGGTGTCGAAGCCGTTGTCCTGGAATTGCGCCTCCTCGGTACGGGCATCTTCCAGATTGAAGTACCCCCGGTAGGCCTGGCAGCCGAGAACGGGGTAGCACCAGCGGTGTGGCTCCAGCGAGAATTCGGGCACGGCCACCAGATTGACCACCACCCAGGGTCTGTTGAGCTCCACGTAGTCGCTGAAGGCGTCTCCCACCGGCAGGGCCAGTCGTTGGGCGGCGAAGTGCCGGGCCTGCTGTGTCAGCGAGAGTTTTCCTCGCAACTCCAGTGGGGTTTCATTATTTGTGAGGATCTTCTCCACCGGTTCCCCGGCCATCATCAAGGATAGATGCCCACTGACAGCTTGCGAATAGTAGCCAATGGTCGAACAGCCGTTAAGCATTGTTACCAGTAGCAAAAGTAGATAGATCTGACTAAGCTGTTTCATGGGTCAGGATGTTATAGTGGATTGGTTTGCCTGTGGGGGCCAGGCCGCTATAGTACAATCATGGTCTCTATAGTAGCAGCCGGTGGCATCCGCCATCGTTTCAGGGACGTGAGTCGGTACCGGGCAGTGTCTCTGGTGACTGTTCCGGCTTTGCGAGATATCAGGTAGTTCATGGATCCGAGAGAACGTCGTAGCAGCCCCCGCCAACCTATCAAGCTTGCCGCTCAGATTGATTTGGGAACCGGAGAGGCGTGGCCGTGCCAGATCGCCGATTTTTGTGCAGAGGGCCTTTTCGTTCGCTATTCGAGTGAAACCTCGAAGAAGCTGGATCGGGCGTTTGCGTCCGGCACGCCGCCGGAACTGGTGGTACGTTTTCGTGGCCTGGATGGCGCCCGCCGCCATGAACTGCACGTCAGTATTGTCCGGCGGATTGATGGCGCCATGGGGGTCAATTTCAGCCGCCCGAACCCGGAAGCGGTTGATGCCATGCTGCAGCAATGCGGCGGCTCCCGCCGTCAGGATCGTTCCTCTCTCCGGGCGCCCAGCGACCGGATCCAGTTTGTTCTGCATCAGTCTGCCAAGGCGGTGATCCATTTCATCGAGCCGTTGATGGACGCCTGTTTTGTGCAGATGGTGGAGGGCCTGAAACAGGCGGCCCAGAAAGCCTCAAACGATCAGCAGGCGAATGAATACATGGATGCCTCGGGGCAGATCCAGGCCCGGCAACGGGTCATCTGGCACCAGATGGCGCGAAGCCTGGAATCGCCCTTGAAGCCCGCCCCCAAAGGCTTTCCCGGCTCCGAACTCTCGGTGGTGGACAAAGGCGAGTTCGAGGACTGGCTGACCATCCGGGTGATGGTGACCAAGGCGGATACCCAGTACCGCGGCGACCTTCTGCAGCTCAAGCTCCGGCTGGACAAACTTGGCATCGCTAATGCCACGGGCCACCACAACCCCCTCGGACCATCCCTGGTCTGTGAAGCCTTCCACAATGGACTCAATCAGCTCAAGGCTTCCCGGGAGGTGGAGAAAGTCTGCCTGCGGGTCTTCGAGCAGACCGTGCTGCAGCAGTTGGGGCCTCTTTACAAGGAGCTCAACGATATCCTGATTCGACACGGCGTTTTGCCGGACCTGGATCTCAGCAAGTATCTGAGCGAGCAGGCCGGGGCGAAGCCGGAGCAAAAGAAGGAGACGGTTCAGCCAGAGCCGGTTTCGGCGGAGAGTGCTCCTGACGCATCGGAACCAGCCCCAAAGGCGGAGCAGGACAGCGACATATCGGCGCAACCTCGCCGCAAACCCGGAATGCTGGGTGGCGAATTCCGGGGCTATGCCCAGGCCGCGCAGACTGCATTCGCAACTGTACGCAATCTTCTCAATACCCTGAGTGCGAGCCGTGTGGCCCGGGGCGATCCGGAACCCATGCCGTTCCAGCCAAACGCCAGACCACTGTCGTCCGGAGAGCTCCAGCGAGAACTCCAGCAGTTGCAGTCACAGGCCGTCGAAGCCGGGGAGGAGCTCGCGCCGTTAAAAGACCGGGTGGTAGAGAAGGTCAAGGCGAGCGGTGACAACAGGCTGGATGAAGAACAGCAGGATACGGTTGATGTGGTCGACCGCTTTTTCAAGTCGGTGGTGGAAAGCCCCAAACTCAGTGAATATGCCCAGCAGCGCATGCGGCAGCTGGAAGTGCCCGTTCTGAAAGTGGTCATGAGGGACCCCGCGTTCTTTGATGACCAGGACAGCCCGGTACGAGGAGTGATGAACCGCCTGGCCCAATTGGGGGTCAAGGGTGGGCGTATTAATCCGGTTGTTCAGCGACGGGTTGATGAGCTGGTACAGCGGATCACCACCGACTTCGAGCAGGACACCGGGGTTTTTGAGAGCACAGTCCAGGAGCTGGATGTCCTGATCGATCGCCAGAATCTCGTCTATCGCAGGAATGTCGAGCGGGTAACCGCAGCCGCGGAGGGCGCTCAGAAGGTAGCCGAGTCCAAGAAGGCTGTGGCCGACGTGCTGGACCAGAAGCTGGGCGGGCGTAAGGTGCCCAAGGCGGTGCTGAGCCTGTTGGACGGCGGATGGCGTGATCTGCTCTCGCTGACCTGGATCCGACAGGGGCCTGACAGCCAGCTCTGGCAGGATTACCTGGCGGTGATTGATTCCCTGCTGTCGTTCGCCGACGATCCCAACAGTACGATTAACCTGCCGGAATTGCTGCGGGTCATTCAGGATGGCCTGGCTTCCATTTCCAGTAACCATATGCCGTCATCCCAGATCCGTGACGAGCTCAAGCAGTTCCTGGTTCGCAGCCCGGAAAAAAGCCCCGAGCTGGTTGAGGTACCGCAGGCCAAGCCGGAGCAGCCGGACACGAAAAAACTGTCCGATCGTGAACAGCGCAGCCTTCAGCGCTGGATCAATCGGGCCCAGCAACTGCGCACCGGTGACTGGCTGCGGGACCAGGAAAACCCCAAGGAGCCCCAGTATATCCGTCTGGTCTGGATTGCCCGTGGCTTCAGCCGGTTCGTTTTTGTGAACCATCAGGGCATGCGGGTGGTGGAGCTCGAGCTTGAGGCCCTGGCCCGTCAGATGCGCAAGGGGATTATCGTCCCCGATAGTCAGTACGAGCGACCACTGGTGGATGAAAGCATCGACCGCATGGTTCGCAAGGTCTACGACCAGCTGTCCTGGGCTTCCACCCATGATGAGCTAACGGGACTTCTGGGGCGCCGGGAGTTCGAACGGATGCTGGATCAGCAACTGGCCCGTCGGGAAGACGAGCGCTCCCTGGTGCGTCTGGATCTCCGCCGTTTCCGCCTGCTGAACGATACTGCCGGCTACCAGGCCGGCGACGAGACCCTCAAACGGGTGGCGGATATTCTGCGCAGTCACGTGGGGGATGGTATGCCTGTGGCCAGGCTGGCGGGCAATGAGTTTGCCATGCTGGTGCCCTCCGAGAGTGCCAGTGATGCCGCCAGGGATCTGGTCAAGGCAGTGGAGGCCGCCGAGTTCAGATTTGGCGGCAGGGATTACCGGCTTTCTGCCAGCGCCGGCGTCGTTCCCACCTTGCCGGCACTGGTCAGTGCCGAACGCTGGTTGCGGGCTTCTGAAGAGGCCCTGGCAGCTTCCCGGCAGCAGGGTCATGGAAAGGTGTCGGAGTATGCGCTTGATGCCGGGGATCAGGCCCGCCAGGAACAGATTGCCGCCAAGGTTGCCAGTCTCAGTGATTTGAATGAGGAACGCATGTTGCTGCGTTGCCAGAAGATCATACCTCTGCACGCCAAAGCCTCCATGGCGGCGCAGTACGAGGTGCTGATCAGCATGTACGATGACGACGGCAACCTCATTACCGGTCGGGACTTTGTTCGGATGGCCGAGCGTTATGACCGTATGCAGGCGGTGGATCGCTGGGTGGTCGGCCACATGCTGGACTGGCTCAGGGAGCAGGCACCGGACCCACGGCATTTTGGTGGTGTCTGCATCAACCTGTCCGGTTACTCCATGAACGATCAATCGCTGCTGGAGTTCATCTACGAGAAGCTGAGTGAGAAGGATGCGCCCATAGAGCGGTTGTGGTTCGAGCTGACCGAAGCCTCGGCGATCAACGACGTCCAGTCAGTCGCGGATTTCATTATCGAGATGAAAGAACTCGGATGCCGGTTCTGTCTGGGCAACTTCGGTAGTGGCCCAAGCTCGTTCGAGTTCATGCGTTCCCTGCCCGTGGATCTGATCAAGATTGACAGTGCCTTTACCGGCCAGCTGGCAACCAGCGAGACCGATCGGGCAATGGTGCGCTCTATGGTGGATATGGCCCATTACATGCGTCGGGAAGTGATTGCTTCCCAGGTTGAGTCCCGGGACGTCCTGGACATGCTCAGGCAGCTGGGTGTCGACTATGCCCAGGGCTTCGTGGTCGAGAAGCCCCGTTTACTCGACAGTCTTACCTGATTCCGGCAATCTGCCCCTATGTCAAAACGCCATCCGATCATAGCGGTAACCGGTTCATCCGGTGCGGGAACCACCACCACCGGCCAGATTTTCAGCCGGATGTTCGCCAGTGAAGGGCTGAACGCCGCCATGGTCAGCGGGGACAGCTTCCACCGTTACAACCGTGAACAGATGGCCAGGCTCGCTGCGAAGGGCCAGTTCGGTGAACGTAACCACTTTGCGCTGGCGGCCAATCACATCGACAAGCTCGAAGCCCTTTTCTACGATTATGGTCACACCGGTAACGGCCGTTACAGGCAATATGTCCACGACGAGGACCGACGGCTGGTGGAAGCCGGACACAAGCCCGGAACCTTCACGCCCTGGGGGCCCTTACCCCCGGACACGGATTTGCTGTTTTACGAGGGGCTGCATGGCGGCGTCGTCAGCGAAACCTGCAATATTGCCCAGTACGTGGACCTGTTGATCGGAGTGGTGCCCATTGTGAACCTCGAATGGATCCAGAAGATCCACCGGGACACCCACAAGCGGGGATACAGCCAGGAAGCGGTGGTGGAAACCATCATCAACCGCATGGATGACTATGTTCACGATATCGTTCCCCAGTTTTCTCATACCCACATCAACTTCCAGCGCATTCCACTGGTGGACACGTCCAATCCCTTTGTTGTCCGGGACGTTCCGACCGAGGACGAGAGCATGCTGGTTATCCGGTTCCGCGATCAATCTGAAGTGGATTTTCCTTACCTGCTGCAGGTGATCTCTGGCAGCAGCCTTTCCCGACACGACACCCTCGTGATTCCGGGCACAAAAATGCCGCTGGCCATGGACCTGATTGTCAGGCCCATGGTGCAGCGGCTGATGGCAAGAAAGCCATTCGCCTGATCCGTCAGGCCGTCAGTCGGCCGTCCCGGTAATCCCGAAGCGTCTGCTCAATTTCCTCCCGGGTATTCATCACGAACGGGCCGTACTGGACCACAGGTTCACCAATGGGCTTGCCGGCGATCAGCAGCAGGCGCGTCCCAGATTCTCCGGCAGTGAGAGCAATCCGGTCTCCGTTGTCACCCAGAATGTTGGCAGCGCTGCGTTGAAGTGCGCGATCGGCCAGGTTGGCGGTGCCCTCGTACAGGTACAGCATGGCATTGTGACCCTCCGGAACCGGCAGCGTCACACTTGCACCCGATTCGAGGTGGATGTCAGCGTAGATTGGCTGGGTGCTTCGATCCGCTACTGAGCCCTCGTGAAGCTGGCCCTCGATCTCCATGTTGCCGGCGATGAGCTTCACCTTGCCGCCTTCAAAGACGATCTCAGGGATCTCTTCCGGCTGGATATCGCGGTAACCCGCTTCTGTCATTTTCTCTGCCGCGGGCAGATTCAGCCAGAGCTGGAAACCCCGCATCACGCCTTCTTCCTGCTGCGGCATTTCCGAGTGAATGATCCCACGGCCGGCGGTCATCCACTGAACGCCGCCATTGCGCAGGTCGCCGCGGTTCCCCAGGTGATCCTCGTGCAGCATGTGCCCCTCGATCATATAGGTCACCGTCTCGAAACCCCGGTGAGGGTGCGATGGAAAACCGGCGATATAGTCGGCGGCCTCGGCGGAGCCGAACTCGTCCAGCATCAGGAACGGATCCAGGCGGATATTCTGTTGCTGGCCGATGGAGCGCTTGATGCGCACGCCGGCACCGTCGGAAGTTTCCAGGGCTGGAATAATCTGTTTCAGGGAGCGCAGGGTCATGGTGTCCTCCTCTCGTTAGCTCATGACTCCATTAAAACGGCAGACGAGGGGAGAATAAAACGCAGAATTCTGGCGGGTGACATCAAAAAAACTGAAGGACCCGTGACGCCCCGGGCGGAGCGTCACGGGAGGCGATCATTCGACGTTGCGGGAATAGAAAATCTCAAGCATTTCACGGCGCAGGCGGTCTTCGATGGACTGTGCTTCCGCCGGGTCGAGATCACTGGCGTTTACCCCGAAGACATAGTTATCGAGATTGAAGTTTTTCAGCATCATCTTGGTGTGGAACAGGTTTTCCTGGTACACGTTCACATCGATCATCTGATACGCGTTCTGGGTATCCTCGGTCAGATAGTTCTGGATCGAATTGATGTCGTGATCAATGTAGTGTTTGGTACCGTCCACATCGCGGGTAAAGCCGCGAACCCGGTAGTCCACAGTGACGACATCAGAATCGAAGCTGTGGATCAGGTAGTTCAGCACTTTCAGCGGTGAGATCAGACCACAGGTGGAGACATCGATGTCAGCCCGGAAGGTGCTTACGCCATCATGGGGGTGGCTTTCCGGGTAGGTGTGCACGGTGACGTGGCTCTTGTCCAGGTGCGCAACGATGGTATCCGGCAGCGGCCCCGGGGATTCCTCGTTGTCCGGTTCTTCGCCATTGGTCAGTTCATGCTCGGCAATCAGCATGGTGACCGAAGCGCCGTGTGGCTCGTAATCCTGGCGCGCAATGTTCAGGACGTTGGCGCCAATGATTTTGACCACGTCGGTCAGAATCTGGGTGAGACGCTCGGCGTTGTACATCTCATCGATGTAGTCAATGTAGGCCTTGCGTTGCTCTTCGGTCTGCGCATAACAGATGTCGTAGATGTTAAAGCTCAGGGATTTGGTCAGGTTGTTAAAACCATGCAGCTGGAGTTTTGATTCCATGCTCAGCCCCTCCGGATCGTGGAGATGAATGACTGCAGAGCTGCATTGCTGCGCTCTGCCGAGGCCGCCACCGACTACTGACCGGGTTGTTCACCTTTTGCGCAGACCGGCGGAGAGGGTGCGTATTATGCACACCGCAAGTGACGTTGAATAGTATTTGCAATGACATTTTAGCATCCGTGATTTCAGCTGCATTCGACCCACGGAATCTGGCCCATGGATGGTGTCGAAGCGCCTTGTCAGGCCTGCTATTCTGCCTCATGCACCTCATAGGTGTGACTGATCTCAACGCCCGCCTTTTCCAGCATGATGGAAGCTGAGCAATATTTTTCCGCCGACAGGCTGACGGCCCGCTTGACCAGGTTCTCCTTGAGGTTTTTGCCGGTTACCACGAAATGCAGGTGAATGCGGGTAAACACGGCGGGCACCGCGTCGGCACGCTCTGCCTCAAGTTCGGCATGGCAGGTGGTCACGTCCTGGCGGCTTTTCTTCAGGATGCTCATGACATCAAACGCAGAGCAGCCTCCCAGACCCATCAGCAGCATTTCCATTGGGCGCGGACCCAGGTTCTGGCCGCCGTGGTCCGGTGGACCATCCAGCTGGACACTGTGGCCGCTGCCGCTGGTGGCTTTAAAACTGGCGTTGCCGGTCCAGTCAATGGTTGCTTTCATGGGACGACTCTCCGTTGTAATAAGACGGGACCAACACTTGCGGTGGCCCGGATGAAAATGATCTGTGACGGGATGCTAGCACAACCGGCCTCGCCAGGCAGGCTGATCCCGGATACATGTTGTATACTCTTTCCGGTTGCCCGCAACAGACCTTCTTGTTATAAGTTGCGCAGTTTTGCAGTAAAAAAGAACGAACCCGCAAGGAAAGCCGGGTGCATAAAAAACATTGGGACCCGCCAGTATCTGAGGAGGCACGACTCGCATTATGGCCACTATCGTCAAGCCGGTTGAGCAGAAAACCAAGCATCTCGACTATTTCCTTTCGCAGTGTCATCGTCGTCGTTACCCAGCCAAGAGCACGATTATCTATGCCGGTGACAAGAGCGATTCACTGTTCTACATCGTCAAGGGATCAGTAACCGTCATCATTGAGGATGATGATGGTCGCGAGATGATCATGGCCTATCTGAACGCCGGCGACTTCTTCGGTGAGATGGGCCTGTTTGACAACATGGATTCCCGCAGTGCCTGGGTGAAGGCGAAAACCGAGTGCGAGGTGGCGGAGATCAGCTACACCAAATTCCGGGAAATCGCCCAGCAGGATCCAAGGGTCCTGTACTTCATTGGCGAACAGATGGCCTCGCGACTGCGCCAGACTACCCGTAAGGTCGGCGACCTGGCGTTCCTGGATGTCACCGGCCGTGTTGCCCGTACACTGCTGGACCTGTGCAAGGAACCGGATGCCATGACTCACCCGGATGGAATGCAGATCAAGATCACGCGCCAGGAAATCGGGCGGATCGTCGGCTGTTCCCGGGAGATGGTTGGTCGGGTGCTGAAAACGCTGGAGGATCAGGGACTGGTGCGCGTCAAGGGCAAGACCATGGTGGTCTACGGCACGCGCTGAGCGTTATTGCTGTTCATCCTGTTTTTGAAAAGACCGCTATCAACAGCGGTCTTTTTGCGTTTGGCAGCCACCATCCTGGCCGGCTGTGACCGCCAGCGCTACCCTATCACGGCAACGGATTTGATCTGCAACCAGACGTTCATGCCTGGCTCAAGACCGAGCTGGGCGACGGCCCTGGAGGTCAGTCTGGACAATATTGGCGTCGGTCCTGCCAGAAGTCGCACCAGGCTGATGCCAGGAGCAATATCCGGGTCGATCTGGTCGATGACCGCAGGCACCAGGTTCTGGATGCTCTGGTCGGAATTTTCGCTCAGGGCCAGACTGACGTCCCGGGCCAACACTCGAACCCGAACGCGGTCTCCGGGCTTTACGCGATGCTCACACCGTAACCAGAGCTGGCCGCCCTCGAACCGGAACAGTGCCAGGTGCCAGTGATCGTCAAGTTCGATAATCTGGCCTTCCAGCAAGGCACCAGCGTCGTCCTGAACGCGAAAAGGATTATCGATGCCTGCCAGTGTTTCCCGCAGTGGCCCCTGGGCAACCACACGACCTTCCTCCAGCATCACAATATGATCCGCCAACCGGGCAACTTCTTCGGTTGAATGGGAAACGTAGATGATCGGAATGGCCAGCGTATCGTGCAGTCGTTCAAGATACGGGAGAATTTCCTGTTTGCTGTTGAGGTCCAGGGCGGACAACGGCTCATCCATCAGCAACAGCCGGGGACTGGTCAGCAGAGCCCTGGCGATTGCCACCCGCTGGCGTTCACCTCCAGAGAGGCCGACAGGCATGCGGTCCAGGTGTGATTCCAGGCCAAGCCAACGTACTGCCTCGTCGAACCCGATCTGCCGGTCGCCAGCCGGGATGCGCCGGTACCCGAATTCCAGGTTCCTGCGCACGTTCAGGTGAGGGAACAGGTGGGTTTCCTGGAATACATAAGCCAGAGGCCGTTTATGGACTGGTCGAACGAACGTCTCGGTTTGCCAGGGTTCGCCGAGAACGGTCATGGAACCCGGGGCACTTTGCAGGCCCGCCATGCACCGTAGCAGGGTGGTTTTGCCACACCCGGAGTGCCCGAACAGCGCGGAGATGCCTGTGCCTGGCAGGGTTATGTCAACGTCCAGGCTGAAGCCGGGGAACGTGCATTGGAAGCGGGCGTCGATGGTGCTGGAGGCGGTCATCTGATCGCTCCGGAGCGGGCTTTGCCGTTCAGCGCATAGAGCGTTACCAGAACCACGAATGAAAACACCACCATGCCGGCGGACAGCCAATGGGCCTCGGTGTATTCCAGCGACTCCACATGGTCGTAGATGGCAACCGACAGTACCTTGGTTTCACCCGGAATGTTGCCGCCGATCATCAGGATCACCCCGAACTCGCCAATGGTATGGGCGAAGGTTAATACGGCGGCGGTCAGGAAGCCGTTCCGGGCCAGGGGCACGGCAACGAACAGAAACCGGTCCCAGGGCGCTGCGCGGAGAGTGGAAGCGACCTCCAGGAAACCCTCCCCGACGGCCTCGAACGCGTTCTGAAGGGGCTGGACGGTGAAGGGCAGGGAATAGATGACCGACGCGACCACCAGACCCTCGAAGGTAAACGGCAGCAGACCGATACCCAACGACTGGGTCAGTTGGCCAACCCAGCCTTCCGGCCCCATGACCAGTAACAGATAGAACCCCAGCACAGTGGGCGGAAGAACCAGGGGCAGTGCTACGACGGCCGCAATCGGTTGACGAAGCCAGTGTCGGGTTCGCGCCAGCCACCAGGCAATGGGGGTGCCGATCAGTAAAAGCAGCAGGGTTGTCGTCGTGGCCAGCCTGAGTGTCAGCCAGACCGGGTCCCAGTAGGTTTCAAGCATCAGTTGGCCGTGTCGTACCCGTAGTTTCGGATGATGGTGGTTGCGGTGTCTGATTTCAGGAAATCCATCCAGGCCTTGGCCGCGGCTTTGTCTGCACCGTGTTGCAACAGGATGGCCTGTTGGTCAATGGGCTGATAATAGGCCTGGGGTATGTGCCACAGTGTGCCATCATCTTCGTGCCAGGCCTTGATTTGGGACAGGGCCACGAAGCCTGCCTGGGCGTTGCGGATGACCACAAACTGGAAAGTCTGGGCGATGGAGTCCCCCCGGACCAGTTTGTGTTGCAGGGCCTCCCAGTGATTCAGGTGCTCCAGAACCTGTTGTGCAGCAAGACCGTAGGGAGCGGTTTTCGGGTTGGCAATGGCCAGCCGCGAAAACGGCTGGCGGGCAAGATAGTCTTCGGCATTGTCAAAGGCGGCGACCGTGGGGCTCCACAGAGCCAGTTTGCCCCGGGCGTAGGTGAAGCGGGTGCCAGGAACGCCCGCCTGTTCTTCCTCAATCAGTGCCGGTCGTAGAGCGTCTGCGGCCATGAAAACATCAAACGGGGCGCCGTTTTTGATCTGGGCGTAAAGCTTGCCCGTGGAGCCGTAGCTTGCTGAAACGGTATGACCGGTTTCGGTTTCAAAGCGCTTGGCCAGTTCCCGGGTGGTGTCGGTAAAGTTGGCGGCGACGCCGAGACTGACCTCGCCCGCCACTGCTCCGGCAATCGCGGAGCCGGACACCACAAACAGTATTAGGGTACGGAAGATCCTGCGGCCTCGAGGATAACCCACACAACATCCTTATTCGTTCAATCATTGATGGCAAGTGTCCGGGAGTGACATCCCTGGTTGCTCTGACGTCCACGGCGACTCCGAGGTCAGGCACAGGGACCGGAGATACTCCCAGACCTCCTCCCGGTTGGTTTCGTTGAGCATCTCATGACGCCCGCCTTCAAACAATCGCAGGGTCACATGCTCCACCCCCGCTTCGCGGATTGTCTGGAAATGTCGGCGTACGCCACGCCCCATCTCACCAACCGCATCTGCGGTGCCGGAAAACAGGTGCACGGGAAGATCTTTCCGGAAGGCAGACGGCGCAAGCGCTAGCATACCACCAATAAAGTCCCACCAGAGGCCAACCGTGCAATCGAATCCGCACAGAGGGTCGGCAACGTAGAGGTCCACCTGGTCCGGATCGCGGCTGAGCCAGTCGGCCCCGGTTCGGTTCGGGCGGAACTTGCGATTGAACTGCTCAAAGGTCATTCGGGCCACCAGACCGCTGCGGTGCCGCTTGCCACGAACCAGTCGAATCAGGCCGATCAGGGTCCTGGACGCCACTAGATGGCCCCGGTCAATCCGGTTGGTGGCGCTGAGAATCAGGGCGTCCAGCTGGTCGCCATGGGTCTGGGCATAGGCCTGGGCGATAAAGGAACCCATGCTGTGGCCCAGCAGGTTGACTGGCAGCCGCGGGAATTGCGCGCGGGCGTGTTGAACAACCAGGTGCAGGTCGGCAAGCACACAGGCCCAGCCACCCTGGTCGGAATAGTGTCCCAGGCTCTCGGGAGGGCAACTCCGACCATGGCCGCGGTGGTGGTAGGTGATGACCGCAATGCCGTTTTCGCCAAGCCAGTGGGCCAGTGGTTGGTAACGGTCGCCGTGTTCGGCCATGCCATGGCTGATGATGAGAATGGCGCTTAGTGTCGCCGGGGTAAAGACTGTGCCGGTTATCGTGTGGTCATCACCGGCGTTCAGCGTCAGGGGATGTTCGTTGATTGTCACGGCCCGTTTCCTTGTTATTTTTCACTGTGGCCGGGCGTTGCCACTCCGGCGGTTTCCATAGGTGGGTGAGGCGAGACAATAATCCGCCTGGCTGTGCCATGTCGCGGAACAGGTCCACGTATTCGTGGGTCCAGAGCACAATCAGGTTGTTGGAGCGGACGGGCCGAGTGATGCCATACTCGGGCGGATGCTGGGCGTCTTCGTCAACAAAGGTGCCGAACAACCTGTCCCACAGGATCAGGGTGCCGCCGTAATTCCGGTCGATGTAGCCGGGGTTGCGGCCATGATGAACCCGGTGGTGACTCGGGGTGTTGAAAACAAGTTCAAGCCAGCGGGGCAGCTTCCCGACCAGTGTGGTGTGAATGAAGAACTGGTACACCAGTGACAGTGCATAGGCCACACCGATCCAGACAGGGTTGAGCCCCAGCAGTGCCAGGGGTAGATAGAAAATCCACATGCCGTTGAAAATGTTGGTGGCATTCTGGCGCATGGCGGTGGAGAAGTTCATCCGCTCGGAGGAGTGGTGCACCACATGGGCGGCCCAGAACCAGCGTACCCTGTGACTGGCCCGGTGCATCCAGTAGAAACAGAAATCCACGCCCACAAAGGTCAGCAGGACCGTGAACCCGTTCAGCTCCAGGTCAAATAGCCGATAGTGATAGCACAGGGCGTAGACAGGAAACGCAATCAGCCCGGCGAAGAGCAGCTCGGTAACCTGATAGCCGGCACCCAGGGCGAAGTTCCGAATCGCTTCACGGCTATCCATCAGCCGCGGATCGTGGCGAATCTTCAGGTATTCCCAAAGTGTAACGGCCACGAAGACGGGGGTGGCGATCACAAAGATCAGCTGCCGTTCATCCAGCGCCAGCCAGGGAGAGGTCGCCTTCCAGAGGGCAAGCAGGCCGCTTTCTTCCAGTACGGCCAGCATCATGTCGGTCAGAGCCATCGAATTCCTGCCGGGTTCCATTGGTAACAGGACCATTCTCGCACGCAGCTGGGCCAACGGAATGTCGGTTCACGCCAGATTGGCTGGCGATTTCCGACAGGATCCGATTCAGTCTGGCCGGCGATTATCACTGTAGACTTTCTCCAGGGCCCGGATCTGAGGTTGCCACTGGTCCAGCCAGGTCTTGATGTCTTTGGGAATCCGGGCAGGTTTCGGCCAGGGAACCGGGTACTGCGCTGGCTGGAACATGGGTGCAAACAGGGCGGCGGCCGTGAGGTCGGCGCGGGTGAACTGATTGCCAACCAGGAACGGGCGCTCGGCATAGATCGCTGCCAGCTCAGTGAGAAGATCCTCCATGACCTGCCTGGATTTTTCTGAAGTTTTCTCGTTGATCTTCATCCACTGACGCATCACTTCATCAACCCGGCTGAAGGCCAGGCTGAGCAGAATCCTGTTATAGAAGGGCGTGCCGGCAGCCAGCATGGGCACTACGATTTTGGGTCGCTGCAGGAAGTGGTGGTAGGAGTAGCAGCGAATGGCGGGGCCCGCTTCTTCGTCCAGTCGCCGTTCACAGGCCAGCGCCTGCTCGCGAAGGTCCGGATCCTCCGGTGTCAGGGAATGCTCGGGAAAGGCCTGATCCAGGTAATCCAGGATGGCCGCCGAGCCCTGGACCACCTGACCATCGTGCTCCAGCACCGGGACCGAAGAAGCCTGGCCGGTCAGCTTCCGGATGGTTTTTACATGCTGTCCGGGCAGCAGGTTTACCGTTTCGTAGTTCAGCCCCTTGTATTCCAGGGCCCAGCGAATTTTCTCGCAGTAGTGGGAAATGGCAAATTGGTACAGTTTCAGTGCCATGGGCTTGTCTCCTCGGTTCAGCGTTCTAGCATACTGTCGGTGAGGCGCGAGAAGAAGCCTCGTCGAATACTCGCGGTGGCCTCGCCAGTCGTTGGGTTCTAGAATGTAGCCCGAAAACATGCCTACAAGGGAACTGACCATGCACTCACGACGAGTATTGATGTTGTCCGTCGTTACGGCCTCGGGCCTTGCTCTTTCCGCCTGCTCTTCTCTACCCGAAACCAGTCAGCCGGTTTCCGGAAGCTATGCCTGCGGGCAACTTGATATCGCGGTATCCGGGAGCGAGAACAGCGATCTGATCAGTGTGGACTATCTGGATCGGCGGATTTTGCTCAAGCCGGAAGTGAGCGCGTCGGGGGCCTTGTATGTTGCCCCGGGTGATGACCAGACCCGTTTCTGGAACAAAGGTGAAAAAGCGACCCTGACCATACGTGGGCAGACTTACCCGGAGTGCCTGCAGCCAGGTGATCTGGAAATGCCATTCGAGGCGCGGGGCAATGAGCCTTTCTGGCACGCGACGATTGAGGGCAGCGAGCTCTTGTTAACACGCCCGTTCGAGGAACAGCGCACCCGTCGTGTTCCGGTTGGAGTGAAAACAGCCAACCGCCACGGACGGGAATTTGCGGCGACACTGGATGACCTGCCCATCACGCTCACGGTGGCCCGGCAGCTTTGCGAAGACAGTATGTCCGGAGCGCAATACCCGGCACAGGTGCGCCTGACGGTCGGCGATGATGAATACACCGGGTGTGGTGGGGATCGGCAACGGCTCTTGCGCGGTGCGGTCTGGGTTGTCGAGGACCTAGCTGGTGCCGGCATCATCGATCGGTCGCGGATCACCATTGAGTTTCTTGAGGACAACCGTATGGCCGGTCGAGCCTCGTGCAACGGGTACACCGGCAGCTACCAGCTCAGGGGCGAGGGCATCGTAGTCGGACCCGTCGCATCGACCCGCATGGCCTGCGCGCCCTCGCTGATGAACCAGGAGGATCGGTTCCTCAGCCTGCTGGATCAGGTGAGTTCAGTGCGTATTGGGCAACATGGTGAGCTGCTTCTGTCGACGGCCGACGGCAAGACAATCAAGGCGTTTCAGTCTGACCACGATACGCCGTAACGAGCCAGGATCTCTGATACCCGCCCGCTCCTTTGCAGTGCTCTTGCTCCTTCAGACAGGAGTGTTGCGAGCTGGGTGGAATCACGGCCGACCGGTGAAAACGCCACGTAGATCGGTGACTCGTGGATTACCGCAGCCATTCTCAGGCTCTCGGTGTCGCCTTCCTGCTGCAACTGCCAGTTCATTACGTACCGATCCTCCGGGAATACGTCAGACCGCTGCTGATGCAGGAGTTCAATCGCCCTGCTGAGTGGCGCCGGGCCCGACAGTATCCAGACCCGTTCCGGGTCATCCTGGTGGCGCTCGATATATCGGTTCAATACCGGCGAATAGGCATAGCCATTGATTGCAAGCAGTGTGAGCTCGCTGAGCGACTCTATGCCACCGTACTGCCAATCGTTGTCCGGGTGGGTGTAAAGCGCAATCGTTGAGTAGCCGGTTGCGGCGTCCGGGAATACAAAGTCCGGTGCGTCCCCCGGAAGGGCCCCGACAACAGCATCAATATAGCCGTCCCGGGCCTGTTGCAGGGCCCGAGCCCAACTCATGTTGACATACTCCACATCGATACCTGCCAGGCTGAACGCTTCCCTGGCGATATCGATCATGTAGCCTTCGTGCTCGGAACCGGCCTCACAATTATGGGGGCACCACGGATCGGCGGCGATGACAACGCGCTGGCGCGGATTTGAGGGTGCCGGTGCCGCGGGAGCGTTCTTCGTTGCCTTTGCTGCTGTTTCAGGAACCAGTGGTGGCGGGTCCTCTGGCTGCGAGCAGGCGACAAGAAAGAACGCAATGAAAAGAGCCAGGGTTTTTGCCATGGTAATAAAACCGGGATGCCGATACCGTCGGCTTTCCCTGAAGCATAGACCCTGGATGTCATTTTGTAATGCTAGGCCGCGGTTTTGTCCCGTTCGGCAGATGCCGCGGTTGGCACGAGCGCCTTGGCCAGATCCTTCATGTGCAGGGTGCCAACGTGCTGTCCGTCCCGCACAACCCGGAAATTCAGGGACATGTCACCATCCGATTTCAGCAGAATCGACTCAAGATTGTCTTTTTCCGAGATATCGCCGGCAAACTCTGAGTCAGCGTCGTCCGGCGGGCTCATCACAGAACGAACCCTGAGCACCCGCGCCCGGTTGATATCGCTGATGAAGTCGACAATGTAGGGGTCGCCGGGATTGAGCAGAATCTCCTGGGGATCGCCCTGTTGTACCACCTCACCGTCTTTCAGAATGACCAGATGGTCCGCCAGCTTCAGGGCTTCATCCAGATCGTGGGTGATAAATACGATGGTTTTCTGCAACTCTTCCTGCAGCTCCAGTAACAGATCCTGCATGTCGGAGCGAATCAGCGGGTCCAGTGCCGAGAAGGCTTCGTCCATCAGCATGATCGGGGCATCGGACACCAGGGCCCGGGCGATACCCACGCGCTGCTGCATGCCACCGGACAACTGGTGAGGATACTGGTATTCATTGCCTTCCAGGCCAACCCGCGCGAGCCATTTCCGGGCATCGGCCTCAAAATCCGCGGTTGTGTAGCCGCGAATGTCCTTGGCCATGCCGGCGTTCTCGAGCACGGTTTTGTGGGGCAGCAGTGCAAACTTCTGGAATACCATCGACATCCGCTCACGACGCAGCTTTCGAAGCTGCTCCTCGGTGTAGCTCATGATGTCTTCACCGTCGACATGGATTTCGCCAGCGGTGGGGTCGATCAGCCGGTTCAGGTGGCGGATCAGAGTGGATTTTCCGGAGCCGGACAGGCCCATGATTACGGTGATCTCGCCATCATGCATGTCGACGTTGATATCCCGAAGGCCAAGGACGTGTCGCTGCTGTTCCAGCAACTCGGCTTTGCCCATGCCCTTGCGAACGTGCTCCAGGGCAACATCCGGGGTCGGGCCGAAGATCTTGTAAAGGTTTCGGATCGAAATCTTGATGTCTTTTGCCATGGGGCGTTCCTCACTGCTTCTGGGAGACGTTGATTCGTGCCAGGGACGCCTTGGTTACCCGGTCGAGAATAACCGCCAGGATAACGATGCCAAGGCCGGATACCAGGCCAACACCCAGCTCCAGGTTGCGGATACCCCGAAGTACCAGAACGCCAAGCCCGGGCGCCGATACCAGGGATGCGATGACGACCATGGCAAGACTCATCATGATGGTCTGGTTGACCCCGGCCATGATGTTGGGGAGCGCCAACGGGATCTGTACCTTGTAGAGTTTCTGTCGGGGCGTCATGCCAAAGGCGTCTGCAGCCTCAATCACGTCTTTGTCCACCAGGCGGATGCCCAGATTCGTCAGCCGGATTACCGGAACTATGGCGTAGAGGATGATGGCGATACCGTACAGCTTCGATTCGGTGACACTGAACAGGAAGATAAGCGGGATCAGGTACACGAAAGGTGGCAGTGTCTGCAGCATGTCCAGAATCGGCACGATCATGCGCTGCAAGGTGTTGCTTCGTGCCATGGCAATGCCTATGGGAACACCCAGTAATACGCACAGGAAGGCGCATACAAAGATGATCGCGAGGGTTTGCATGGCGTAATCATAATGGTCGATAAACGCCAGCAACACGATACTGCCGCCGACGAAGAGCATCAATTTCCAGGATTTTGTGACCAGGTAAACAACCGCCAGTAACAGTGGAATCACGATCCACCAGGGCGTGTTCAGCATGGCGTAAAGCGCCCCGTCCAGGAACCAGCTGAGTGGCTGGGTTATTGGATCTAGAACCAGGCTCAGACTGTCCTTTACGGCCAGAAATCCCTGCTCCAGACCCTTGGTGAGTTCCCGGGACTGGGGAAAAGCGGCACAGGATTCGTTCAGTGCGTCCATGGATGGAAACGGGAGTTCCCATATTGAGGCCGGCTCGGCGCTCTCTCCCTTGTTTTTATTCAGCAAATCGGCCATCGACATAGGGCCGCTGCTCTGGCCTTCCGAACACCACTGCTCGAGGCCCAGTGATGAAAAAAGTGAATCGTAGGTTGCCATGGGCAGTCAGTCTCTCCTGCGCGCGTCTGCAATCAGAACGGTTGTCGGGAAACGGCCCGGGACATCCCAGCGGGTGTCCCGGGCGGGGCAGGTCGATCAGTTAAGAACGTTGGCCAACCGCTCTCTCGCAGAGTCGTTGAGCCAGGTTGACCACTCGTCGCTGTTATTGGTGAGGTAGTAAACTGCAGCTTCTTCGCCGGAGGCGTTGTTCGCGTCCATCCAGGCCAGAATGCCGCTCATGGTCTCGGTTTTGAAGGTCAGCTTGCTGAGCATCTCGGCCACTTCCGGCTCGCGGTCTTTGAAGTCAGTGGTTACTGACGTCAGGATTGTGGCCGCAGGGAAGTCTGAAACACCCGGGTTATCGACATCCGGTGTCTGGTTTTTCTGGTGCACGTCCGGTTTGATCTCGCCCAGGTCAACCCGGGTCATGTCGTACTTGCCGAGAGGAACGGTGGGGCCCCAGTAGTAGCCGAACCAGGGTTCCTCATTCTGGACAGCAGACGCCATGGAGGATGCGAGGGTCTCGCCGGAACCATGGTTGAATACCTCAATGCCGGACTCTTCCAGATCCAGGGCGCGGATCAGGTTGTCGCTGACAACACGGCAGCCCCAGCCGTCCGGGCAGTTGTTGAAACGGCCGCCAACGAGCTCGGGGTTGGCCATCACGCCTTCGATGGTTTTCAGTTCCGGGTGCTCTTCCGCAAGGTAAGTCGGAATCCACCAGCCTTCAACGCCGCCCGGATCCAGGACTTTGCCGAGGCGCTCGACCTTGCCCTGCTCTTCAAGGCGCAGGTAGGCCTCGCCCGCGGAGTTGAGCCACAGCTCGGTGACGATGTCGGGCTCGCCATTCTCGGCAACCGAGGTGACAGCCGGGACGGTATCGGAAGGGACAATGGTGACGTCACAACCGTAACCCTGCTCCATGATAAAGGTGGCCACGTTGGTGACGACCGTGTTGGATGCCCAGCCCATTTCGGTGATGGATACTTCGCCGCAATCAGCCTGGGCGGCGACGGGTACGGATAGCGCGCAAAGCAGTGCAGCAGACTTTAGCTTTCGCATAGTCACTTCTCCTTCTTCAGGGTTTGTGATTTTTGAAGGGTGTGGTCGGTGTTAGTTCCGATACAGGGGTGCCGCGATCCGGACGGAACGGGAGAACAGCCGTTTTATGGTCGCTGTTATGGTCGAACAAATCAGAACATCTCGGTTAATACCTAATATTAGGATAACGAACCTCAGCTTAGTTACAAGGGCGTATTCCAAATGTATCTATAAAACAGACAGATTATGCGCTCCGATAGCTGTCAATAAGCTGTAGCAATCAGCGGCTACACTCCGCGGATCTGATACCGGAGATTGCCATGACAGAGCTGCGCGACCTGACGCCTCACACGTCGATTACCCAGGAGCAGGGCAGCCGTGATGGTCGCCAGCGGAGACTGTTACGAACCTTTCTCCCGGAGCTGATCGGCCTTGAACGTCTGCTGGCAGAGGCACCGGAACTCGTAACCACGCAAGTGCTTGATTGCATTGCCCTGAAGGATTTGTCGCTACCCATCTACCGGGTCGACATCGGCTCATCCCGAGCGGATGTGCCGGCGGTATTGATTGTGGGGGGCGTGCATGGGCTGGAGCGAATTGGCAGTCAGGTGGTGATGGCGTGGCTGAAGTCGCTGCTCGCCCGGGTAACCTGGGACGAGCATCTGGCCGGATTGCTGCAGAAAGTACGCATTACCCTTTTGCCGATTCTCAATCCGGGCGGCATGTACCTGAACCAGCGCAGTAATCCCAATGGTGTGGATCTGATGCGCAACGCGCCGATTACTGCCCAGGACCGCAGTGCGTTCCTGATCGGGGGGCAGCGCATCTCCCCCCGCCTGCCGTGGTACACCGGCGATCCGGAGCAGGGCATGGAGCCTGAAAACCAGGCGCTGGAGGCCGTGATAGAGGAATTATTGCCCGGCCGACCGTTTAGCGTGGCGCTGGACTGTCATTCCGGTTTCGGTATGCAGGACCAGATCTGGTTTCCTTATGCCTACCGGCGGCGACCGATGCGCCGGATTGCTTCGGTCATGGCGCTGAAACTGATCTGGGAGCAGGCTTATCCCAACCACGATTACCGGTTTGAGCCCCAGTCCCGGCATTACCTGACACACGGTGATTTATGGGACTACTTCTACAAGCAGGTCAATCGTGAAAATGCCGGGGTTTTTCTGCCTCTCACCCTGGAAATGGGGTCCTGGCGATGGATCCGCAAGCGCCCGCGCCAGTTGCTTCGACTGGATGGCTTTTTCAACCCCCTGGTTCCCCATCGCCACAAGCGGGTTTTACGCAGCCACCTGGCCTGGATGGATTTTCTGGTTAACGCCGCGGCCAGCCATGAGAACTGGTTGCCGGTTCGCGAAGAGGAGTCCATGCTGAGGGAAGCCGCGATCATGCACTGGTATCGCGATTCGAATTAGCGATTCGGTGGGCCCGGGCACTCATCAAACGGAACACTTGTATGCACTGGATTCTGTTGCGGGGGCTGACGCGGGAACACGCGCACTGGGGAAACTTTCCGTCCCGTCTGCGTGAGGCGTTTCCCGATCAACTTTTCCATACGGTCGATCTGCCCGGAACGGGAGTGCACTATCTGGAAAACAGCCCGTCAACCGTGGCCGCCATCCGGCAGAAGGTCTCCAGGCAGGTCAGCCATATTCCCGGTCCATTCAGTATCCTGGCACTCTCGATGGGCGGCATGGTGGCCCTTGATTGGGCCCAGCATGTCCCAGAGGGTCAGATTCAGAACCTGGTGCTGATCAATACCAGTTCGGGTTTTAGTCCACCCTGGCAGCGCATGCGGCCGGGCGCCTGGCCTCGGGTGCTACGACTCCTGGGGCGCAGAGAGCTGTTTGATCGCGAGCGGGACATCCTCAGACTTACTTCCAATCGAGAGGTCCCCTTGTCGCTGGCAAAGCAGTGGTACAGCATTCAGCGACGACGCCCTGTCAATCCCAGGAACGCCCTCAACCAGTTGACGGCGGCCGCCCGCTACAAGCCTGATGAAAAACGACCGATGCCAGACGCTCTTTTGCTGGCCAGTCGGGGTGATCGCATTGTTCACTGGCGCTGCAGTGCCGCGCTGGAAGAACGCTGGCAATGGACCATGAAACTGCATCCTGATGCCGGGCATGATCTTCCGCTGGACGACCCGGAGTGGATTATCCAGCAGCTCCGCAACTGGCTGCCCCGGTAACGCCGGTTGCTTGACGCAACTCTTCTTTCCCGTCAGTCTTCTCGTTTTGAACCACCAAAGCCGTCATTGATAAGGAACGGAGCCCATAATAATGAAAATCTTCGAAACCAAAACCGCCCCCAACCCGCGTCGTGTCCGTATGTTCATGGCTGAGAAGGGGTTGCTGGACAAGGCCGAATTCATCGAAATCGACCTGCAGAAGGGTGAAAACCTGACCCCCGAATTTGTTGCTCGAAACCCGATGAAGAAAGTGCCGGTAATGGAGCTCGATGACGGCACCTGCATCGCCGAGACCATGGCCATCTGCCGTTATTTCGAGGAAAGCTACCCGGATACACCGAGCCTTCTCGGTGATACTCCGCTCGAAAAGGCGCAGCTTGAGCAATGGCTGCGGTGGATTGAGCTGTTCTTCTTCATGCCTACCGGCATGTGCTTCCAGCACACCACCGGCTACTTCAAGGACCGGATGAACCCGATCAAGGAGTGGGGCGAAGAGTGCGGCAAGAGCGTCGAGAAGTTCATGCATTTCCTCGACAAGCAGCTCGAGGGTAAAGAGTACATCTGCTGCGATCGGTTCACGGCCGCCGACATCAATGCCTTTACCACTGTGGCCTTTGCCCGCGTCGTCGGTATCCGCATCCAGCCCGAGCAGACCAACCTACAGGCCTGGTATGACCGCATCAAGGCCCGTCCGTCTGCCCAGGCCTGAGGCCGGGGCTATCCGGTAACCGCAAGAGAGAGATTAATGACCACAACGGATTCAAGACTCCAGTGCGCGCTGGCGGCGATCGACGCGGCGAACCAGGCCGATCCCAACCTGGAACCTTTTGGCGACGAACGCCTGCCCAAGGAATACGCCTACAGCCTGCACATGACCCGCTGGCTGTTCGAGCTTGAATCCGACCCTTCCGAACGCATGCAGATCGCCTGCCGCGCCCAGCACATCGAGCGCTGGACCATGCCCCGCAAGGACTATCCGGAGGGCCGAAAAGCCTATTACCAGTGGCGCCAGGCCTGTGGCCGGATGCACGGCCGCCGGGCCGCCGAGATCATGGCGAGCTGTGGCTATCCGCCGGCGGAGTGCGAGCGGGTGGAGACCATCCTGACCAAACGTGAATTGCGCAAGGATGCCGACACTCAGCTCCTGGAGGACGTGGCCTGCATGGTCTTCCTGGAGAAGTACTTTGCGGATTTCTATGAAGAGAAAGCCGAGTACGACCGGGATAAATGGCTGCGCATCGTGCGCCGGACCTGGGGCAAGATGTCGCCCCGCGCCCACGAAGCCGCGCTGAGATTGGCCGAAGGCATGCCCGCACATTTGCTGGCCCTGTTGCAGGAGGCTCTGGCCGGCGGCAGCGAAAGCGCCTCGGGTTCGACCGCCTGAGCCGTTTTTCGGGCCTACCGGGAATAACCGGGGGTTGCTGTCATGATTACTCTTTTCATATGATAACGATTCTCATATGAAAAGAGCAGCGCAATGCGTGTCAGTGACCGAAACAAACCCCGGGTTCTGATTGTCGAAGACGATCCCACCCTCAATCACCAGATCACCAGCCTCCTGGTATCCAGAGGGTACAGTGCCCACCCCTGCTACGAGGGCGAGGGCGGGCTGATGTCGGCGCTCAGCCAGCGCTTTGATCTGATCCTGCTGGATGTTCTTCTGCCCCGGCTTGATGGTTTCGAGGTTCTCAATCGCCTGCGCAAAACCCATCAGACGCCGGTGATCATGTTGACTGCCTGCGGCGCCGAGGAGGAACGTATTCTCGGCTACAGCAGCGGTGCCGATGACTATGTGCCCAAGCCCTTCAGCTTCACCGAGCTGATGCTGCGAATTGAGGCCCTGCTCAAACGCACGATGGGCAACAGGGACCAGCGCGCAGACCCGGATACCCTCACCATGGGGCCGCTGACATTGAATCGCCCGGCCCTGTCGGTGCATTTTGGCCAGACCCCGGTGACGCTCACCCAGATCCAGTTCCGCCTGCTGTGGATCCTGCTCCGGCATCAGGGTGAGACCCTCAGCAAACCCTATCTGTACCAGGTTGTGCTCGAGCGGGAATTCAGCCGGTACGATCGCAGCCTGGACATGCATCTGAGCCGGGTGCGGCGCAAGCTGGTGGAAGCCGGAATGCAGCCTGACCGCCTGCAAACCCAGCACGGCAAAGGATACTGCTTCCAGTGAACCGCCGCCTGTTGTGGAAGCTCTGCGCCACGGTTGCCCTGGGAACCCTGGCTTTGTTCTGGACCATTTCGTTCCTGGGCGCCGAGACGGAACAGAAGATGAGTTTCATCGCCGAGGAGCACCAGCAAACCATTGAGTCCTGGGGCCGGACCGCCGAGCGGCTCTATCAGTCCGGGGACGAACAGGCGCTTTCGCGTTGGCTGGAAGAACTTCAGACGCAGGAACAGACCTGGGCCGCGGTGGTTCGCTCGGATATCCAGCCCCTGGCCGGGAGCCGCCTGACCGATCGCTTCCGGGAGGGGTTCCGGCTAGGGCGGAGCGTGGAGTGGAAAATCCACCTGTACTTCTCCGAAAACCCCATCATGGAAGTGACCTTCGCCGACCCGGCTATCCACTTCCTGGTGTTATTGCCGGACCGGATGCGTCCGGGGACCTACCTGCCGCAAGTCAAGCTGATGCTTAAGGTGGCCCTGCCGCTGGCGGTGCTGGTGATCCTTTGCCTGGTGATCTATCGACACCTGATGTCGCCCCTGCGCCAGCTTGAAATCGCCACCCGCCAGTTTACCGAGGGTAACCTGGGCGTGCGGGTGAGGGCGCTGCTGGGCAACCGCAATGATGAACTCGCGGCGCTGGCAGAGACCTTCGACCGCATGGCCGAGCGTACCGGTAATCTGATTCTGACCCAACGACGGTTGATCGCCGATCTTTCCCACGAGCTGCGTACACCGCTTGCCCGGATCGAAATGGCGGTGAGTTGCGTGCAGGAAGGCATCGACACCCAGCATCTCTTACCGCGTATCCAGCGGGAGTGCGGCATCATGCGCAATCTGGTTGAGGATACCCTCACGCTGGCCTGGCTGGAGAACGAAAAACCCAGTCTGGGTGAAGAGACCCTGGACCTGACGGACCTTCTGGACAGCATCCTGGACGATGCCCGATACGAATTTCCGGACCATACCCTGGTGGCCGAGCTGCCGGACAAAGCCGAGCTCCGGGGCAGCAGCCATCGTGCCCTGGCCCAGGCCATAGAAAACGTAGTCCGCAACGCCTGCAATTACACGCCCGTGGGCGGCACAGTCCGAATCACTCTGCGGGCCGACCAACGAGGCTACACCCTGGAGGTGGCAGACCAGGGGCCCGGTGTGTCCGCTGACCAGCTGGAACTCATTTTCAAACCTTTTTTCCGTGCGGTGAAGGCGCGGGGCTATCGGCCGTCCGGGCACGGTCTCGGCCTTTCGCTGGCAAGACGTCAGGTTGAGGCCACCGGTGGCTGGATCCAGGCCGAGAATCGTGCCGCTGGTGGGCTGCTGATGCGGCTTTGGTTACCTATGAATAGAATTGAGAATTAGTAACAAATGTAAAAGTTCTTCACATTAACAAAGCTTCAAACAAGAATGTGCGCCAAATAGGAATTAATCGCATTATCTGCATTGAACGGAGCGCACATGAGCACCCAGAAAACCCTGACCAAGGCCCGTCCCGACGTCCGCTGCAAGCCCCTCTGCCTGGCGATCGCTGCCCTGATGGCGAGCCCCCTGGCGCTGGCCCAGAGTGAGGCCGAGTCCCTCAAGCCGATCGAAGTGACCGCCGAACGCACGTCTGACAGTGATGCGGTGGTCACTGAAGAGCGAATCGAGCAGTACCAGGCCAGCGATCTGGAGGATGTATTTGCCGGTCAGCCCGAGGTAGCGGTTGGTGGCTCCGTCGGCATCGCCCAGAAAGTCTATGTTCGGGGTATCGAGGATCCGCTGTTGAACGTCACCATCGACGGTGCGACCCAGGCCGGCGCCCTGTTCCATCACACCGGCCGTCTGGCAGTGGAGCCGGAACTGCTCAAGCGGGTTGAGGTGGAAGCCGGCGCGGGCCGGGCCACCTCCGGCGCCGGAGCTCTAGGGGGTGCCATCCGGTTTGTCACCAAGGATCCGGAAGACCTGCTGCGCCCGGGCGAGCAGGTAGGCGCCCTGGTGAAGCTTGGTTCCTTCTCGAACACCGACGGTTACCGGGCCAGCACCACGCTGTTTGGTCGCCTGAGTGACCGCTGGAGCACCCTGGTGTCACTTAACCAGAGTGATCACGAGCGCTTCGAGGACGGCGACGGCAATGAAATTCCGGGCACCGATGCCCGTCAGCAGCTCGGCTTCGCCAAGATCGTCGGCCAGCTCCCGGGCGACCAGACACTGAAACTGAGTCATGAGGTTCGCACCGATGAGGGCGAGCGACCGCAGCGCCCCCAGTGGCAGATCAGTGGGTTCAACCCGCTGTATGACCTGGACGGTCGCCGCGACACCACCACCGTGAACTATGGCTTTGCACCGGCGGCCAACCCGCTCGTGGACCTGGGCCTGACCGTGTACTACACCGAGTCCGAGCTGGAGCAGAACGTGGTCAATCGCTGGGGGCGCTATTTTGGCTTTACCCGCAGCATCGGTGGGGATCTTCGCAACAGCTCCGAGCTGGGCAGCCATACTCTGACCTACGGGGTGGACTATCGCGAGGACAGGGTCAATGCTGGCGGTGCCGACAATCGTCGGGCCGAGGAAGAGAACGGAACCGTTACTGGCGTTTACCTGCAGGATGATTACCGAGTCACTGACCATCTTCTGCTGAGCGCCGGCGTGCGATACGACGACTACCAGCTCGACGACAACAACGACCAGAGTTTCAGTGAAAACGACGTCAGCCCCAACGCCAACGTTGCCTGGGAAGTGATCGATGGCCTGACCCTGAAGGCCGGCTATGCGGAAGCCTTCCGAGGCCCGAGCACCCACGACACCTTCAAGATCGATCGCGCCCAGAACGATCCGGACCTAAAGGGCGAGAAGGCGAAGAACCGGGAAGTGGGTTTTGATTACATCTACCGCAACTTTACGCTCTCCGGCGAGGTCTATCGCTCGGAAATCCAGGATGCCATTGCCGATCCACTTTTCGGGCCGGTGATCTACCAGAACATCGGTGACCTGGAATCCGATGGCTACCGCATCGGCACCACCTATCACTGGCAGGGTCTGCAGGCCGGGCTGAGCTTTCACAGCAACGAGGCCGAGGTCAACGGCGAGCCGCTGACCGTCTATGTGCACAACCTGCTGGGCAACAGCATTGGCGACACCTGGGTGGCGGATCTGTCCTACCGCTGGGACCGCAACCTGGAGTTCGGCTGGCAGGGCCGCTTTGTCCAGAGTATCGACGATCTTGAAACCTCCGTCGGCACCATCGACAAGCCCGGTTATGGCGTTCACGACCTGTTCGTGCACTGGCTGCCCACCGGCAACGAAGACCTGCGCCTGACACTGACCGTCAAGAACGTGGGCGACAAGCAGTACATCGACCACGCCAGCAACGCGGACTACGAAAGCATTCCCGGCTACGAGGGCGTGATTGGCCTGCCCGAACCCGGCCGGGATATCCGGCTTGGTCTGGCCCTGCGGTTCTGAGGTCCCGATGCTTCTGAACCCATTGCATGCCGCCCTGTTGGGCGGCGCTTTGCTGTTGTCTGCATCCCTGGCCCAGGCGGCGAGAACGGTGATCGACCTGGCCGGACGCTCGGTCACCGTGCCCGATCAGGTCCAGCGGTTGGTGCTGGGAGAAAGTCGATACATACCGGCGCTGGCGATTCTCGAGGGCGATCAGGTGGTGGATCGCCTGGCTGGCCTGCTGCCGGATTTTGAAAAAACCGATCCCGCCGGCTATGCCCAGTATCTCGACCGTTTTCCGGCCCTGGCCGAGGTGCCAAGGGTGGGTCATGCCTCGGCCGACAGCTTCAGCCTGGAGAGTGTCCTTGCCATGGGCGCAGATCTGGCCATCTTCAGTATTGAGGGCCATGGCCCGGGTGCGCACAACCGGGCGCTGATCGACCGGCTGGAGCGGGCCGGTGTGGCAGTGGTGTTCGTGGACTTTCGACAGGATCCGCTGGTGAATACCCCCAAAAGCATGAGAGTGCTGGGCGAGGTTCTGGGCCGGGAGGCTGAAGCACGGCGCTTTAACGTTTTCTACCAACGCGAGCTGGCGCTGGTTACCGACGTGGTGAAAACGATTTCCCGAGACCAATGGCCGACGGTGTTCCTGCACAGCCGCGTGGGCCTGCATGACAGCTGCTGCGAAACCATGGTCCACGGCATGATGGGTTTATTTCTGGAAGCTGCTGGCGGCCGGAATGTCGCCGCCGACCGAATCCCCGGTGTCAGCGGCGTGTTGAACCTGGAATACCTGATCGCCGATCAACCGGATCGCTACGTGGCGACTGCCATCGGATCCGGTGGTCTGGCCACACCGATCAGTCAGCAGCCCTACGTGGTATTGGGCGCCGGCGTGTCGGAAACCACTGCCCGGCAATCCCTGCAACGCATCACCAACCGCCCGGGATTGTCGGTGCTCGAGGCGGTGCAGGAGCAGCGGGCCTTTGCGATCTGGCATCATTTCTACAACACCCCGTTGAATGTAGTGGCCGTGCAGGCCCTGGCGCGCTGGTTCCACCCGGAGCAGCTGGGCCACCTGGCACCGGAGCAGACCCTGGCGGCATTCTACGAGCAGTTTCAGCCCGTGCCCCTGAACGGCACCTATTGGGTAGACGCCGAGGGAGAGCCGCAATGACAACGGTCTCCAGGGCGGAATATCCGCCAGCCGCGGGCGATCCCGGTGAGGGCCTCGCTGATCAGTATCGTCGTTTTGTCGTGCGCCGGGTGATCTGTCTACTGGCTTTGGCCCTCGCTTGTCTGGTGGCGCTGCTGGTGGATGTGGCATCCGGCCCGGCCATGCTTGGCCTGGTGGATGTGGTTCATGGCCTCCTGAACCCGGATGCGCTGGATGCCGGTACCCGGGTGATTATCCAGGATATCCGCCTGCCCTATGCCCTGATGGCGGTGGTAGTCGGGGCCTGCCTGGGTCTGGCCGGCGCCGAAATGCAGACAGTCCTCAACAACCCGCTGGCCAGTCCCTACACCCTGGGCGTGGGCGCCGCGGCGACTCTCGGGGCGTCGCTGGTGATCGTGTTCAACCTGTCGCTATTCGGGCTGGCCGCTCATATCCTGCTACCCCTGTCGGCGTTTGTCTTCGCCGCGGCCGCCTCGCTGCTGATTCTGCTGCTGTCGAAAACCCTGGGCGCCTCTGTACACGCGGTGGTGCTGTTCGGTATCGCCCTTCTGTTCGGGATTAACGCCATCGTGGGCCTGATCCAGTTTGTCGCCGATGCCGAATCGGTGCAGCAGATCGTGTTCTGGACCATGGGCAGCCTGGCCCGGGCGTCCCTGGACAAGGTGATGATTGTCGCTGTTGTTCTGGCCGCCTGCCTGCCGTTTTCCCTGCGCAATGCCTGGGCCATGACCCTGCTGCGCAGCGGCGAGGAGCAGGCCCGCAGTCTGGGCATCCGGGTGGAGCGGATGCGACTGCTAGTGTTGCTGCGGGTCAGTCTGCTGACCGCCGCGGCCATGGCGTTTGTGGGGGAAATCGGCTTCATCGGCCTGGTGGCGCCCCACATTGCCCGGCTGATGCTGGGGGAGGATCACCGCTTCCTGCTGCCGGGCAGCGCCCTGGCCGGGGCGTTGCTGCTGTCACTGTCCTCCATTGCCAGCAAGCTGCTGGTGCCCGGTGTGGTGTTGCCGGTGGGCATTGTCACCGCCCTGGTGGGTATTCCCCTGTTCATTGCCCTGATTGTCGGGCGCAGCCGGAGACTGGCCCTGTGAGCCTGAAGCTGACAAACGTGACCGCCGGTTATCGCCGCCACCCGGTCTACCGTGACCTCTCGCTGCCGGCCATCGCGCCCGGTTCCCTGGTCGCGGTCGTCGGGCCGAACGCGGTGGGTAAATCCACCCTGCTCAAATCCCTGGCCGGCGTTCTGCCGGCCCGCGGTTCGATTGCCCTGGGCGGACAGGAACTGGACTGCCAGAGCCCCGGCGACCGGGTCCGCCAGATTGGCTACCTGCCACAACCGCTGCCCCAGGCCATTCCCCTGGTGGCCTACGAAACCGTATTCAGCGCCTGCCGGTCGGCCCGGAGTGACTGGAACCGGCGGGAAACCGAGCGAGCCATTGAGGCAGTCTTTGACACCCTGGGTATACGCGAACTGGCGCTGAAGCGCCTGTCGGAGATGTCGGGCGGCCAGCGCCAGATGGTGGGGTTGGCCCAGGTGCTGGTGCGCCAGACGCCACTGTTGCTGCTGGACGAGCCAACAAGCGCCCTGGACCTGCACTGGCAGCTCAATGTGTTGAACGCGGTCCGCGCGGCAACTACGGATGACCGGGCGATTGCCCTGGTAGCCAGTCACGACCTGAACCTCGCCCTGCGCTTTTGCGACCAGGTTCTGGTGCTGTCGCCCGGGGGCCGGGCGGAGCTCGGAGCGCCAGAGCGGGTCCTGACCCCGGGGCTGCTGGCGGCCACTTACGGCATCGAAGCCCGTATCGAGCGCTGCTCACGGGGTCACCCCATTGTCCTGGCAGACAATCCGCTCTCTGCCGCCCGCCCATCCGTTTGAGGTTTTGAAAAACCATCCAAGCAAAGGAGTTCGCCATGCCAGCCATGAATGCCTGCGTGACCAGTGCCAATCCCGGTCGCCTGATCAACCGTTTGGGCAAGCATTTCCGCCACAAGATCGAGGCGGAGTGGACCGAAACGGACGGCGTCCTGACGTTTTCGATCGGCGTGTGCCGGTTGACGGCGATGGATAACGAGTTGCAGTTGGCGTGTCAGTCGAACACGGACAACGAGCTGAAAGAGCTGGGTCAGGTCGTGGCCTCCCACCTCATCCGTTTTTCCGGGGATGAGGTGGTGGAGGTTTACTGGCAGGCGGTGAGCGCCTGAGATCGGCGAGCGTCGCCGAGCCGATGCCGCAACCGGCGAAGGTCGGTTGCCAGTACCTGGTAACTGTCCGGACCGAACCATTCCAGGGAAACATCCAGCGGATCGGTCCCTGACCGGCGTCGCCAGTTGGCCAGGGCGGTGAGCAGCGGCCGATAGTCGCAGGCGCCTTCCAGAACCGGCACCATGCCCTCGCGACAGCCGGCCGGTGAATAGACGTTGGCGGGCGCGAACACGTCCAGCTGCTGAAAGTGGCTGATATTCTTGAAGTGACAGTGCCGCACCCAGGGCGCCAGCTGGTCCAGGGCCGTGCAGGGGTCAGCGCCGGATTCCCATACGTGCAGGACATCGAAGTTGATGCCGAGGGCCGGATGGTCGGCATCGGCCAGCAGTGCCAGCGTGGAATCCACGGTGTCCGCGAGGGTCCCGGGATGGGTCTCCAGCATCAGGGAAAGGCCCTCGTCGGCCACGCATTGGGCCAGCACCCCAAGTCGCCGGGTCACCTTGCGGCGCTGGTCTTCCGACATCCCGGCGCTGGCCTGTTGTCCGGCAAAGGTCCGTACCTTGGGAGCGCGCCAGTGCCTGGCCAGTCGGCACAGGTCCCGGGTGTGGCGGATCGCATCGGCTTCGTTGCCCTCCAGGGGCAGGTAGTCACTGATCATGGGCACCGTCAGCCCCCGGGCCTGAAGCCACTGTCCATCCAGTGACGGCTGGTCGGCAAGGTGGCGGGCATGCACGCCCCACAGCTCAATGCCGTCGAACCCCTGGGCACCGGCCCAGCCGGCGAGCTCCGGCAGCGACACCAAATGGTGGCGAAAGGAAATGGTGCACAGGTGCAAGCGGATCATGGCAACACCTCTGCGGTCATCCCATGGCCCGCTACAGCGCCTGCGCCGGGCTGTGCCTGGCGCTGCCAGTCCCGGAACAGATTCAGCAGCTGCGCCTTGATGGCGAACTCCCGTTCATCCTGCTCATCCAGCAACTGCTCCACACCGGCGATCAGCGCTGCGTTTCCGGAAATCGCCAGTTTCAGGGCCCGGTACTGGATCTGGGTGTAGGTTTTCACCAGCCGATCAATGTCCTCGCACACGTCCTCGAACCAGGGGTCGCCTTCAGCGGTCTGACCCTGGTCCTCAAGCAGCCAGGCAAAGGCATGTTCGTAGGCGTACTTGCGAATCGCCATCACCGGGATTTCCCGGAACGCATCGGGCAACTGATCAAGCGGGCGGATCGCCCCGGTGCCGGCGTGGGCCCGGAGGATCTGGCGAAGGGCGTCGGTAAACGGGTTAGTGTCCGGCTTCATGCACTGGGCAAAGTAGGCGGCCACGGTTTCCGCCGGGGTGTGGCGAATGTCCAGCCCGTCGAACCAGAACCCGCCGGCCGCGGCCGGCGAACGCACCGAATCCAGGATCCGGTCCTTCGGCAGGGCGCCCTCCCAGCGGAAGTCGGGGTCGGACATGAACCACTGGTCCGGGTCGTCGGTGGCCTCCAGCAGCACGTAGTGGGGGAAGGGGTTCTGGTGAAACTTGTTCTCCCGCTCCGGTAAACGGTACAGGTCCAGCATCACCATCACCTGACGATCCGCGGGTCGGTTCTCCACCAGCGACACCAGTTGCCGGATGTTGGCCTCCTTGGATTGGTCATGGTCGTACCAGGGCTCGATGCGGACGCCGTACAGCAGGCGATACCATTCCCGGAACTGGTCATGGCGGGTATGGGGCGAGTGGTAGGACAGCACGAACTGGCTGTCGACGGAAAAGTCGGCATCCCAGACGCCAAAGTAGAAGGGGCGATGATCCACCCCCGGGGTGCGTTTGATCAGCTCGCAAACGCAACTGACGAAACAGTGGACCTTGATCATCGAGACACCTCCATGTTGTCGCAGCGTACCAGCAGGGCTTCCAGGTCTGTCACTGTCTCCGGCGGGCTGGCCAGCAACGCCTCCTCGGGAAGAGAGAGGCCGTGGTCCAGTTCCAGATGCACAATCAGTTGCAGCAGCATGATCGAGTCCAGGGCCAGGTCGGCGTTCAGCCGGGCGCTGTCGTTGAACGCCGAGAGTCGGGCGCCGGGCAGGTGTTTTTCGATGGCGGTCTTGATCGCGTCGCGGGCAGTCGTCACGCCGGTACCTCCTGAGTGCGCTCTGCCGGTTGCCCGGTTTTGCTCAGCAACCGGCGGCTGACCTTGCCGTTGGCAAGGCGGGGAATAGCCTCTACCTGTTCCAGCAGCGCCGGCACCTGGTGGGGCGCCAGTCGATCCCGGCACCACTGCCGCAGGTGATCGATGTCCAACTCCGCTTCTGCCACGAACCGCAGGCAAACCCGCTCCCCGGCAAAGCTGTCAGGCTGCTTGAACGCCACCGCGTCGGTGATGCCCGGGTAGGTGAGAAAGACGTCCTCGACGGCACCGGGGTAGACGTTGATGCCGGCAACGTTGATGGTGTCGTCGGTGCGGGCCAGGAAATGCAGGTCCCCCCGAGTATCGAAATACCCAAGGTCATGGCTGTGAATCTCCTGTCCGGTGGCTTCCACCGTGATCCGGATTTCGTCCGGGCACTGGGCGGAAATCCCCGCCTGCACCGCCAGGTGTCGCAGCGGCTGGCCCAGCTGGCCGGGTTCGTGCAACTCCGTTGCCAGGGCGACACAACCGGCTTCCGAGCATCCGTACTGTTGGCACAGGCGCTGGCAGCGGCTTTGAACCCGGCGCAGCAGCGGCGCCGGCAGCGGCGCTCCGGAGAGCATGACGGTATGCAGCCGCTCGGATTCGGGCAGCATCTGAATCAGCAGGCTCACCAGTGTGGGGGAGGCGTACAGCAGGTGCTCCGGCGCCGCTTTCAGCCCGGCCAGGATGAAGCGGGGATTCAGGCTGGTGACCACGCGGGGTGCTGAATCCCTCGCGAGGCCCGCCAGAACACCACAGATCAGGCCGTAGGAATGGGTGACCGGGCAGGCTACCACGGGTGTTAATCCCTGGGCTTCGGTGAACTGGGTGACGTAGGCGTCCACCTCCCGGTCTATGTCCGACCAGGAGCGGGCAATGGCCTTGGGCTTGCCGGTGGTGCCGGAGCTGAGCTGAATCAGCTCTCCGCCGTCGGCGGATCTCATCGAACTGGCACCGGCAATGTCTTCAACACGGGCGTTTTGCAGGCTGTCTGTGAACAGCAGGTGGTTGCAGCCGGTGTCCCGGGCAAGCGCTCGGGCAGCCTCTTGTGGAGTACCGGGATGGATGGGCAACACGCTCGCACCATGACGTTTCAACCACAGACAAAGCGCCAGCCATTCAGCCGTGTTTTGCATACAGACAGCGAGGCGGATTGCGGCGGGCTCCCGGAGCAGTGCCGAGTTCGCCAGGGGTTGGACCAGCCGGTCGCAGTCCGACCGGCGATACGGGGTGTTGTCCACATAGAACAGGGGCGCAGTCACGATAACCTCTCCTGATGGTGATCAATGGTGGGTTTGGGCGATAACGAGGCGCCGGCCAGCAGCGCATTGGGCACAAGGTGGCCGGTCGAGGCCGCGTCGGCTTGCAGCTTTTGCCGCAGCAACGATTCAGTCCGAATCCAGGGCTGGTCCCAGGCAAGCTGCGTCAGTCGTGATTGGAGCTCCGGGTGGTGCGCGCCGTAGCCACCAAGAAGCCGGCGGACCTCTCGCCAGAACCGGCGCTCCTCAAAGCCATAGGCTTCTTCCAGAACAAGCGCCAGCTCGCTGAGGTTGTAGATAAACAGGGTGTCCATCACCAGCTCCCGAAGCGCCTCCGGCCCGGACATCCGGTAGAACTGATTGTCCGGGGCTTGCTCGTACAGCGTTCGGCGCGGGCCGAAGTCCGGCTCCGGCGTGGTCAGAGGCAGAAAGCTCCGGGCGTATTCCACGCTGTCATGGAAATCCCGCAACATCAGCGCCTGGGGCCAGCCATTGCGGACTACCAGCAGACTGTTCTGGCCGTGGGCCTCAAGGCCGACGCCGTGGGCTGCCAGCATGTGCCAGACTGGCAGAATCACAGTGCCCAGTGTCGCCTGAAGCCAGGGCAGCAACCCGTAGTGCTCAACCCAGGGGTGGATGAAGGGCAGTCCGTCCGGCTCCCACAGTGCCAGTGCATTGAGCGGTATGGCCTGTTCACCCTCGACCAGCCGCGCGGCAATGGCGGAGCGCCAGATGGCTGCCAGTTCGCCTTCGAGGGCATGCATCTCTGGTGTGAACGGTTCGCCCGCGGAGAAGGCCAGGCTGGCATACTCCGGCAGCAGCCTGAGCGGGTAGGCCCGGGCAAATCGTGAGTCGGCATCGACCACAGACTGCAGCCATCGGGTGATGACCGGCGCCGAGGGCACGGAATGGGGCTCGAGGTGCCGGCGGGCTGAGGTGTTGCGGATGCCGAGGGGGAGCTTCAGGCACGCTCGGGCTGAATGACTTATGTTGAACAGTGATCGCAAGGACTGGCCAGGCCGGTAACGATCCCCCATCGCTCCCAGACTCTGTATATCGAGATGCGTCAGCAGGGATGCCAGTCGGCCCTGAAGGAGGGACTGCCAGTGCCACGGGTGGGCGGGCAGTGGCGCATAGTGTTGCCAGTCCAGTCCCGCCCGATGGAAGGCCGCTCGCAACAGGTAGGCGCTCTCGTGGCCCAGCTCGGCCTGCCAGAAGTCCATCTCCGGCACGGAGAAATGGCGATTCAGATGACCCCGTGGCACTGCGAGCCAGTGTAGCCGAAAGCCGGTGCTGGTCTCGGGGCTGTAACGAAGCAGGTCGTTCTCGTCTTGATGCAGCCCCAGACGGCTCTTGTAGCAGGGGTGGTACGGGTGCCCCTCGTGGAGGGCCCGATCCAGCTCCTCGCCGTGCAACTGGCGCCGATCCGGCGAGCGACAGGACTGGCGCATGGCGTCAAGCCGCTGGGTGTTGGCGACCGTAGCCAGCAGCTCCTGCAGCAGGGCGTTACGCCGGTCCCGGGAGGTCGGGAGGTGATCAACCAGGGTCGGCAGGTCCGTGGCCACCCGGCGGCCGCCCATCGTCAGGATCAGCGTCGCCAGATCCAGACGCAGGCGACCAAACCCCCGGACGCGACCCAGGCAGCGCCCCTCCAGCTGGCCCACCCTGAAGCTCAGCCACTGCCAGCCGGAAGCACCTCGTCTGGCCAGGCCACCGCCAATGACACCCTCGAACATCAAGGCCTCCAGCAGCTGGCGCGTGACTCGCTGGCCGGGTGATTCGCTCAGGGCCACCACCGGACCCAGCCCGGCAGTGTCGGCATCAGGCGACACCATGTCCCACCTCGGCCATGGTGCCCGCTTCCGTCATTGCGCTCGCTAGATTGGGCAACTGTTCCGTCTGGTCCAGCCGGTAGAGCGGATTGGCGATGCTGGTGTAAACCGCCATTTCAAGGTCGGCATTGAGCTCATCAACATCGTGCACACGGGTCAGAAGATTGCCCTTGTAAGGCAGACGGCTGTCCTCCAGCACCATGCTGACCAGGGCCAGGGCCGGTCCGCTGAGCGTGGCTCGCAGCGAGCGTAGGAAGTTACGGAGCTGCCGAAGCAGTTGGGCCTCCGGGAGCGCGCCGTCAACGCCGAGCCGCGCAACGACCGAAAACAGCTGGTTCACGACAAGGTAGTAACAGAAGCGATCCCGGATCATGGCATCCCGGTAAAACAGCTCCGGGGTCTCCCGCAGATCCGGGCACAGAGATAGCAGTTCCTCCCGCCGGCATTCCGACAGGTAGTACCCCTGGTTGTCCCGGTAAAAACAGCGCCGGGGGTAGCCTGCGCTGATATCCAGAAGGCTGTTTTGTTGATGGGCCTCCAGGGCGATGCCGTGGTCGTCATACAGTCTCAGGGCCGGGGCCACCGCGCAGGTGAGGTACTGCTGGAACCAGTCCCGGGCCACCGCGGAGAGGCTGCGGTTCTCGTTCAGGGCCATGCCCTCGATCAGCCCGAGAAGCCGGGAGTGACGGCCGGGCAGCGGATCCTGGGTCAACGCCGCCAGGCTGACAATGCCGCCATCCTGGCTCGGGGGGAACGGGTTGTTCCGGAAAATCATCTCGAAGCCGCTCTCACGCTGTCCTGGCAGGTTCACGGTCAGGTACGCCGGGTCTTCGATGATCCGAAACCTTGATTCGCTGTCGGCAAAGCCGGTTCTGCGGATCAGCCGGCTCATAGCCACGCCGGCTTTCAACTCGTGGCGTTTGCTCACCCGCAGCGAATTGGTGACTTTCACCGGAATCGAGAATTTCAGCATCCATTCTGACTGTTCGCTGTAGAGAGTGCGGACCGAGGACGTTGCGGAGAACGCCGGCCCCAGTGCACCCAGGGGCTGGATTAACCCCTGGGCGATCGCTGCCATGACCGCCGGCTGGGTTTGAAGGTATTGCGCCTGCAGCGGGTGAGCGGGAACCAGGTAATGGTCTGGTGGCAGGTTCAGCGAACCGTGCCCATCGCTGAGCAGGGTTTCTGCCATGGCGTGGGCGGCAAGCGGGCCGTCAGAGTCCTCGTCCACGCCGTCGCTGCGGACCAGGAAATAGTGAAGCCGGAAACGCCCGGCCAGTTCTGGCGCATAGGCTTCCTGCTGCCAGGCCGACATGCCCTGGCGGCTCTTCGGCGTGGGGTGGGTGGCATGGCCAAACAGCAGTGACTGTTCCGAGGCGATAAACCGGTTGTCGCTGAGTGCCGGGTCGGCCCGTCGATGTTCCACGCAACGGGTCATGACACCGTAGCTGTCGGTCAGACGGTGCAGAAACTCCAGTTCCCGCAGTTTCCGAAGCTCGGGCACCATACCGACAGAGCGTGAATAGAGTTCCCGCACCATCAGGCAAAGTGCCTGGAAGGGTTCGATATCGGACCAGCAGTGACGCGCCGCCAGCCACTGCCGGACCCGGCCGTACCGATGCCGGCCCACGGCGGACCGGTACAGCACATCAACGGCCAGCCGCGAGCTCTGGCTTCCGAGGTCAAGCTCACAGACCCAGGGTCCGACGAAGCGCCCGGCTACGTCACCGGTTCGGACGCGTTCCGCCTGCCACTGCCCGGAATCCACTTCGTGCAGATAACAGTGCAGGAAGGCCTGAAAACTGGCGTGTTCGGCAATGGCCCGGGCAGACGGTCCCATGTCTTCTCTCCAAATCCGATCTTTGGAGAGAATCTAAATGAGAATCGAATGCATGTGAAACGGTTTTACATTTTTTACATTCAGGCGCTGGCGGCCACCACGCGATGCGGACGAAAACGCAGGAACAGTGTCATGGCCAGGCCGAAGGTGAGCCATTCCGCCAGGGGCAGCGCCAGCAGCAGAGGCCAGTCCGGTGCGAAATGGGCAATGGCCACCAGCAACAGCGCCGGGAGCACCAGGCTCCGGGAAAAGGCGACCATCGCCGAGGGCAGGGCCTTGTGCATGGCGGTCAGGTAGACCGACAGCAGTACATTCATGCCGTTGACCAGGAACAGTGGCCAGAGAATGCCGAGAAACTGGTCGGCCAGCCGGGCCGTGGCCGGGTCGGCAGTGGTATCCAGGAACAGCCGGACCACCTGGTTGCCGAACAGCCAGGCAATTAGCACCAGGCTGATCGCAAGACCGAGGATGACGGTAGCACCGCGCTCCATGAAGCCGCGGATCCGCCCGGCATTGCCGGCACCCAGGTTGTGGCTGATCAGTACGTGCATGGCATCGGAGATGCCGTAGAACATCATCAGGCTCAGGAAAATCAGATAGTTCACGACGGTGAACGCAGCGACTCCGGCCACACCCTGAGTGGTCATGAGCAGCCAGTTGATCAGGAGCATCACCAGGCCCACCGAGAGCTCGTTGATCCACTCCGAGACGCCATTGCCAAAGGCCCTCGGGACTTCACGCCAGTTGGTCTGGCGAAGCCCGAACACCAGTTTGCGACTGGCCTTGCGGAAATAGCGGGCCAGAACAGCGAACTGGAGTATCTGCGCCAGGCCCGTGGCCACGGCAGCACCGCGAAGCCCGTAATCGAGATAACCCACCAGCAGGGCATCCAGCAGGATGTTCGCACCGGCCCCGACCACCAGTGCCGTGGTCGCCAACCCTGGGAAGCCGTCCACCCGCACAAAGTAATACAGCACCATGGTCACAAGCTGGGGCACCAGCACCCAGATGATGACCAGGAAATACTCGGACATCAGTGAATAGAGGTCGGGAGAAGCACCCAGCAGGCGGTAGATGGCCTCATGGAACAGCAACCCGGCCACGGCCCCGATCAGCGACAGGGCCAGGGTGGCCAGCAGGCATTTGCTGAACATCGACGACGCAGCGTCGGGCCGGCCTTCACCCAGATACCGGCCGGCGCGCACGGTGCCGCCAATGGCCAGCGCCAGGGCAATGCCGAAGAGGAAGGTAAACCAGGGAATGAGCAGGTTCAGGGCCGCCAAGGCATCCGCTCCGGCGAAATTGCCGATGAAGATGCCATCGACAATATTGGCCGTGGTCAGTGCCAGCAGCCCGGCCACCGAGGGCAGGGCATACCGGAAAAACACCGGCCAATAGGGGCCGATCAGAATAGGGTTATCGGATTCCCTGCTGCTGACATCATCCATGAAACATCTGCCTGTTGTCGCCCAGAATCAGTAAAACAGTTCCCTGAGTTTTTCCCCGGGCTCCGGCGCCCGCATGAACGACTCACCCACCAGGAATCCGAAGATGCCACGGCCGGTCATGGCCTCAACATCGCTGCGTGTCATGATGCCGCTCTCGGTGATGGTCAGTCGATCCTCTGAAATCCGCTCGTGCAGGTCAAAGGTGGTGTCCAGTGACACTTCGAAGGTGTGCAGATTGCGGTTGTTGATGCCCACCAGAGGCGTCGTCAGCGTCAACGCATCATCCAGTTCCTCACCATCATGCACTTCGACTAACACATCCAGGCCAATCTCATGGGCAATGCCTTCTAACTCCTGCATCTGGTCTTTGGTCAGGCAGGCTGCAATCAGGAGGATGCAGTCGGCGCCTATGGCCCGGCTTTCGTAGACCTGGTAGGGCGCCACCATGAAATCCTTGCGGATTACCGGCAGACTGCAGGCATTGCGGGCGGCAACCAGATAATCCTCATGCCCTTGGAAGAAGTCGTGATCGGTGAGCACGGACAGGCAGGCCGCTCCGCCGTTTTCATAGCTCTCGGCGATCACTGCCGGCTCGAACGGATCCCGCAAAATACCTTTGCTTGGTGAGGCTTTCTTGATCTCGGCGATAACAGCGGGAGTCTGCTGTTCAATCCGGCTGCGCAAAGCGTTGGCAAAACCTCTGGCTGCCGGTTGATCCCCAGCCATGGCCTTAAGGTCAGCAAGCGAAACTTTTGGTTTCCGCTCGTCAATTTCTTCCCACTTACGGTCAACGATCTTGCGAAGAATGGTGGGAGTCTTGTCCAAATGTCGTTCAGTCATAACGGGCCTGTACAAAGTTAGCGAGAGTCGGAGCGGAGGGAGCTTCCAAAACTGTCTGCAGCCATGGATGGCTGCAGCCAAGCCCTACATGGACGTATTCACGGGCGTGTTTTGGAAGCTCCCTCCGCTCCGGCTCGTCCGGCTGCGAAGTCAGCAGACCAGGATCAAAAGCACTGAGAAAAATCAGCCAGCTCCGACATCTTGCCGGCAGCGAGGCCAGAGCCCATGGCGTCCAGGGCCATATCGACACCTTCTTTCGGCGTCTTGGCCAAGCCAGCGACGTAGATGGCTGCGCCGGCGTTCAGGGCAATCAGGTCCCGGGCTTTCTCGGCCATTTCATCGTGGCCACGACCGAAAGCTGCCTTGATCAGCTTTAAGGAATCGTCGGCGGTGTCCACGGTCAGGCCCACCAGAGCCTGGCTCTTGATGCCAAGATCCTCCGGGGTGATGTCGTATTCGGTGACCTTGCCGTCTTTCAGTTCCGCCACGTGGGTGGCGCTGGCCAGGCTGATCTCATCCAGGCCGTCTCTGGAGCAAACCACCATGATGTGCTCGGCCCCAAGGCGATGCAGCACCTCCGCCATGGGGCGGCAGAGTTCCCGGTTGAACACGCCCACCAGTTGGCGCTTGACGCCCGCCGGGTTGGTCATGGGTCCCAGGATGTTGAAAATGGTCCGGCAACCCAACTCTTTGCGGGGGCCGATGGCGTGTTTCATGGCGCCGTGGTGAGCCGGAGCGAACATGAAGCCGACACCGATTTCCTCGACACAGCGGGCCACCTCTTCCGGTTTCATGCTCAGGTTGATACCCAGCTTCTCCAGCAAGTCGGCACTGCCGCTCTTGGACGAGACCGCCCGGTTACCATGCTTGGCCACAAAGCCGCCGGCAGCGGCTACCACAAACGAGGCGGCGGAAGACACGTTGAACAGGTTGGCGCCGTCGCCGCCGGTGCCGACGATATCGATCAGCGGCTCAGCCTTCACCGTTACTCCGGTGGCCAGCTCGCGCATCACCTCGGTGGCGCCAGTGATTTCATCAATGGTTTCGCTCTTCAGGCGCAACCCCATGAGAAACGCGCCAATCTGGGCGTCGGTGGCCTCGCCCTTCATGACGATGCGCATCACGTCCTTCATTTCCTCCCGGGACAGGTCCAGGTTGGAGGCAATGCGGTTGAGAGCTTCTTTCATGTCCATGTGTCGGCCTCTTATTGTGATCTCAGAAAGTTGCGCAGCAGTTCGTGCCCCTGTTCCGTCATAATAGACTCCGGATGGAACTGCACCCCTTCAATCGGCAGTGTCTTGTGGCGAACCCCCATGATTTCCTCGATGGAGCCGTCGTCGTTGCGGGTCCAGGCGGTCACTTCCAGGCAGTCCGGCAGGGTGGTCTTGTCGATGACCAGGCTGTGGTAGCGGGTGGCCTGCAGCGGGTTGCTCAAGCCCCGAAATACGCCGGTGTCCTTGTGGAAGACCGGGGACACCTTCCCGTGCATGACCCGGCCGGCCCGGATAACGTCACCGCCGTAGACCTGGCCGATAGCCTGGTGGCCCAGGCAAATGCCCAGGATCGGCAGCTTGCCGGCGAAATGCCGGATGGCCTCCATGGAGATGCCGGCCTCGTTCGGAGTACAGGGGCCAGGGGAAATCACCAGCCGTTCCGGGTTCAGTTCCTCGATCTGTTCTATGGTAATTTCATCGTTCCGGTACACCTGCACATCGGCGCCCAACTCGGCCAGATACTGCACCACGTTGTAGGTGAAGGAATCGTAGTTATCGATCATCAGCAACATAATCCGTTCCTCCGCCTCAGTGGTCGAAATCGTTGTAAGTCATGGCCACTGCCCGGAAAATGGCGCGGCCCTTGTTCATGGTTTCCTTCCACTCGAGGCGGGGTACCGAATCGGCCACTACGCCGGCGCCGGCCTGGATGTGCAGGGTGTTGTCCTTGATTACGGCGGTACGGATGGCAATGGCCGTATCCATGTTGCCGTTGAACGACAGGTAACCCACGGCGCCACCGTAGACCCCACGCTTGACCGGCTCCAGTTCATCGATGATTTCCATGGCCCGGATCTTGGGCGCGCCACTGAGGGTGCCGGCGGGCAGGGTGGCCCGAAGCACGTCCAGGCAGCTGGTGTTGTCTTTCAGCCGGCCGGTGACGTTCGAAACAATGTGCATCACGTGGGAGTAACGCTCGACAATCATTTTATCGGTGAGCCGGACCGTGCCAGTTTCCGATACCCGGCCGGCGTCGTTGCGGCCCAGGTCGATCAGCATCAGGTGCTCGGCAATCTCTTTCGGGTCGGCCAGCAGTTCCGCTTCCAGGGCCTTGTCCTCGGCGTCGGTGGCGCCGCGCTTGCGGGTGCCGGCAATGGGCCTAACGGTGACTTCCTCGTCCTCCACACGGGCCAGGATTTCCGGGGAGGAGCCAACGATGTGGAAGTCCTCCAGATCCAGGAAGTACATGTACGGTGACGGGTTCAGCACCCGAAGTGAGCGGTACAGGTTGAGCGGCGGTGCTTCGAAGGGAATCGACATGCGCTGGGAAATCACCGTCTGCATGACATCGCCGTCGAGCACGTAGCCCTTGATCTTGTCCACGGCCGCTTCGAATTTGTCCTGGGTAAAGCCGGAGATGAAGTCGCTCTCGTCCACGGCTTTGCCGCGAAGGTGTAGAGGCGTGCGCGGCGCGTCGGCGGTTTGCCGATGCAGGTGCTTCTCCAGCTCATCAATGCGGCTGTGTGCCTTCTCGAAGGCGCCCTCAACGGCCGGGTCAGCATGGACAATCAGGTGCAGTTTGCCACGCAGGTTGTCGAACACGACGATCTCGTTGGACACCATCAGCAGAATGTCCGGCGTGCCGATCTTGTCCGGTGGACAACTTTGGCGCAGGCGCTTTTCGATGTAGCGCACGGTGTCGTAGCCGAAGTAGCCCACCAGGCCACCGTTGAACCTGGGTAGTTCGTCTAGGTCGGGCGCGTGGAAGCGCTCCTGGTAGGCCTCGACAAACGCCAGAGGGTCTTCGACTTCTTCGGTTTCGACGATCTCGCCGCCGCGGCTGATCTCCACCCGGTGGTCAAAAACCTTTAGCACTTCATGACTGGGCAGGCCGATGATGGAATAACGGCCCCATTTCTCGCCGCCCTGAACGGACTCGAACAGATAGGAATACGGCCCGCTGGCGAGCTTGAGGTAGGTGCTCAGAGGCGTATCGAGGTCGGCCAGCACCTCGCGGTACACAGGGATGCGGTTAAAGCCGGCGTTGGCGAGCTCGGAGAATTGCTCGGGTTTCATGGTACGGTTTCCTGAAATCTGATCTGCATTGTGGACGGAAGCCAGTGCTTCCATCAGGTGCTGCGGGCTCGACGGGCAGGAGCCGGTCGGCCGCCGGGCTTGCTCAGCCGGTGCGCCATCGCCACCATCGTGTTGCGCGGGTTGTCAGGATGCCTCGCGCTGCAGTCAGATTCAGTCCCTGCACGGCAGGAATCTCCCGTAAAGAAGTGCTCAATGTAAGTTCCTTATGAGATTACAAAAGCTCGGCCAGCGAATCAACAACCGCATCGGCGCCCAGGGTATCTACGGCTGGCCCATAATTGTAGCCGTAGCGGACCGCCACGCAGGGAATGCCCGCTGCCAGTGCGGCGTTAATATCCGCCCCGGAGTCGCCCACCATTACCGTGGTTCCCCGGGTACCCCCCAGCGTCTCCATGGCATGAAGCAGGGGCGTCGGGTCTGGTTTCTTGACCGGCAGGGTGTCACCACCCACGGTCAGATCAAACCAGTGGTCCAGCCCCATCTGTTCAAGCAGCGGCGCCACAAACTGTTCCGGCTTGTTCGTGACAATGCCCAGCCGGCAGCCCTGGTTTTTCAGATGTGTGAGACAGGCCTCGACGCCGGCATAGACCACCGAATGCCGGCCATTGATGGTGCCATAGGCGTGATAGAAGATTGCCAGGGCATCGTTGAACAGGGCGTCGTCTTTCGGCCGCGCCGGTTCCCAGTCCACCTGGCCAGCCAGCGCCCGGCGGACCAGAACGCTGGCGCCGTTGCCGACCCAATTCCGCACCCGGTCAATCCCGGCGGGGGAGCGGCCAAGATGCTCGAGCATCTGATCAATCGCTGCCGCAAGATCCGGCGCGCTGTCCACCAGGGTGCCGTCCAGATCGAACAGGGCAACCCCTGGCCAGCGGGCGTTGAACAAACCCGCCAGGCTCATTGGCTGATCACCCTGCGGGCCTGCTCTAGCTCTTCGCGCATGGCGTCGATGGTGGCCTTGTAGTCGTCCGTATTGAAGATGGCGGAACCGGCCACGAAGGTGTCGGCACCGGCCTCGGCGATTTCCCGAATGTTCTCGGTCTTCACGCCGCCGTCGATTTCCAGGCGGATGTTGTAGTTGCTGGCATCGATGCGTTTGCGGGCTTCCCGGAGCTTGTCGAGGGTGCCCGGTATAAACTTCTGGCCGCCGAAACCGGGGTTCACGGACATCAGCAGTACCATGTCCAGCTTGTCCATCACATGATCCATGTAATGCAGGGGCGTGGCCGGGTTGAACACCAGGCCGGCCTGGCAGCCACCATCGCGGATCAGTTGCAGTGACCGGTCAATGTGGTTGGTCGCTTCCGGATGAAAGGTAATGTAACTGGCGCCGGCGTCGATAAACATACGGATCAGGTCGTCCACCGGCGATACCATCAGGTGGACATCGATGGGGGCGGTCACGCCATGCTTGCGCAGGGCCTCGCAGACCATGGGGCCAATGGTGAGATTGGGCACGTAGTGATTGTCCATGACATCGAAGTGCACAACATCCGCGCCAGCGGCCAGCACGTTGTCGACTTCCTCGCCAAGGCGGGCAAAATCGGCGGACAGGATGGATGGGGCAATCAGGTAAGGGTTCATGACGGCTCTCTCACAACAATGGATAATGGCGTGGTCAGCGGTCCCTGCCGCACATTCAGGATGGCTGCTAGTCTAACAGCTCAGTCGCGTTTTTTCGCAGTCAAAGGATCAGTATCTGTGCAGAGATTCGAGTTTTACCGGCCGGTCGTGTTCCGGTCTCTCATCCTGGCCCTGATGTTTACCGTGCCCTCGGCTGTCTTCGGCCAGGAAGAGGGTGATCAGGCCGCCGAGCCTGGAGATTCGGCGGCGCCGGCTGCGGAGTCTGCAAGCCGGGCCCTGGTCTGGACGGGCACCGGGGAGCGCTCCCTTAACCAGAGCTTTCCCGAGGCGGCGGTATGGCTGGAGCTTGAGGAGGGCGACCGGGCGCTGGGGCTGTTCTATCCGGAAGCCCGGTTACCGGCCCGCGGCGCCGTGCTGGTTCTGTCGGACGAGGGCGAAACCGCCGCCTCCGGCGTGACCGGAGCGCTGGCGGCGGGGCTGGCTTCGCGGGGATGGGCCGTGCTCACGCTGGGCCTGGAATCGCCTTCACCGGTACTGAGTGAGATCCTGATGCAGCCGGTGTCAGAGAAACCGGCGGCTGAAGCGGATGCAGAGGAGCAGCAAGCATCAGAATCGGTCATGATTGACGTCATGGCCTCAGAGAGCGCCGACGATCTCGAGGCGCGCTACAGAAGTCGAATCAACCAGATGCTCGCGGCCGGACTGGCTCTTCTGGTGGAGCGGGGCTATGAGGCTCCGGCTGTTCTGGGAGTCGGGCGGGCCAGCATACACGTGACCAACCAGGTGTTGGAGGGTGGCAATGCTTCTGCGCTTGTCTGGGTGGCTCCGCAGTTTTACCCGGTCGACAGGCCAGATCTGCCGGAACGTCTCGAGTCGCTGGGCACGGAATTGCTGGAGTTGTATCCCTCCGGAGACGTTGATGATCGATCAGGTTGGAGTGTTGGCATGAGGTTGCGTCGGGCCGGGATGAGTGGCTTTGAGCGACAGCCGGTGCCCTGGCTCACACCCGCACCCGGAACTCTGGGCGATACGGTCGCCAGCCGCGTTGCCGCCTGGCTTGAGTCCCGCTAGGCGTGGCCTAGGTGTTGTGACGCTTGATCAGCTCCCAGGCCTGCTGATAGTAGAGCAGACGTTCTTTGGCGAGGTTCTGGTCACGGGCGCTTATCTGCTGCTGGGCCAGTTTGTCCGGATGGCACTCGGATACCTTCTTGCGGTAGGCCCGTTTTATCACCTCCAGAGAATCCCGTCGGGTAACCCCTAGAATCTCACAGGCTTGCTGATAACTGGTAGGTCTGGAGAGATTCTCGCTGTGCCGGGTCCAGACTTTGCTGGCATAGCTGTCAAAGATGTCTTCGGTGACGCTGACCGGCAGACCAATCTGATCAATAGCATCTTCGCAGCGGTAGCGTCTGGGCTTGCCGGGCCGACCGTTAAGCTGACTGGCGTGGCACAGGCAGATGGCGGTTTTCAGGGCCGGTGCTGGCCACAGGCGGCGGGACAGGCGCATGGCCAGGCCGCGGATGAAGGGCAGTTGCCCGGCTGACTTGCCGTCCTGGAACCAGCCAATGGCGCGTCGTCGTTGACGCTTCGACAGCTTCATGGCCTTTATCAGGGATTCGGCATAACCGATGTCGGCTTCGGTCACACGACCCTCTGATTTGGCGATGTAGCCCAGAAAGAAAAACAGGGGGCGTCTGCACCAGCGGGGCAGGCGGGCGCGCTCGATCAGCGCTGGAGCCTGGTGGCCGCACGCCGAGAGTTCCCGCATCAGGCTGGAAAACTCGGCTTCCATCCGGGCCGGCAACACCGGTTGTCTGTTACTGCCTGCCATGGCTTTCGGATTCCGTTCTGCCAAGTTGGCTGTCCAGCGCTTGCAGGCGTTCCGGGGTGCCCACGTCTACCCATCGTCCCGGATGGTAAAGGCCTCTCACACGGCCATCGCTCATGGCGTTGCGCAGCAACGGCCCTAGCTTTCCCGCCCGGTCTGTCAGGCCTTTGAACAGGCACCGGCGCAGCAGGCTGATGCCAGTGAAGGTCACCTTGTCCGGCCCGTTGTCCATGAGCAATCCCTGGTCGGTCAGGTGAAAGTCTCCCTCGGGATGGTGTGGCGGGTTGTGGGTAACCACCAGCAGCGCGTCGGCGTCGGCCGGCGGTATCAGTTGGGCCAGGTCGAAATCGCTCCAGATGTCGCCATTGATCACCAGGAACCAGTCTGATTCATCATCGGCCAGCAGGGGCAGGGCGCGCACTATGCCGCCGGCAGTCTCCAGGGGCTCGCCCTCGCGGGAGTATTGAATTGACAGGCCGAACTGATCGCCATTGCCCAGCGTTTCCTCAATCTGGTCGCCCAGCCACGCGTGGTTGATGACCACCTCGCGGAATCCCGCTCGCCGCAGGTGGTCCAGGTGATAGCTGATCAGAGGCTTGCCGGCGGCCTTGAGCAGGGGCTTTGGTGTGGCCAGGGTCAGCGGCCGCATGCGTTCACCTTTGCCGGCGGCGAGAATCATGGCTTTCACTGGTGCGAATGCTCCTGGCCGGGGGTCGGGCCAATGCTCGCCTCGATGCGCGGCATAACCGTATCGCTGAGCCATTCGTGGAAATGGCGCAGGGCCGGCTGCCGGCTGCTGGCAACGATCAGGTACTGCACGGTGCGCGGAATGTCCTTGAGGTAACCGTGTTTGCCATCGCGGATCGACAGCCGGGCGAAAATCCCGGCGGCCTTCAGGTGGCGCTGCATGCCCATCAGTTCAAACCACTGACGGAAGGTTTCCGGATCGGCCCGATGCAGCCCTGCGTCCCGGCTGCTCTGTCGAAACACCTCCAGCCAGTCGCAGATCCGTGCCTCCGGCCACTGGATGTAGCAATCTTTCAGCAGGGACACGACGTCGTAGGTGACCGGCCCGGTGACGGCATCCTGGAAATCGATGACACCGGGGCGTGGTTCGCCGGGGCGGACCAGCAGGTTGCGGGAATGGTAGTCCCGGTGAACCGTTACTTCCGGTTGCGCCAGCGCACTTTCCCGAAGCATGGAAAACGTGGTGTCCAGCAGCGCCCGCTCACTGTTTTCCAGCTGCATGCCCAGATGCTGTTCCAGTAGCCAGTCCGGAAACAGCGCCATCTCTCGCTCCAGGAGGGTGGCGTCGTAGGGAGGCAGTGGGTACGCCTCGGGAGAGGGCTGGCGGGCAATGAGAGTGAGTTCCTCAAGGGCGTTCCGGTACAGCCGGTCGGCGGACTCCTCGTTCAGTTCGCCAAGCATCAGCTGGTCGCCAAAATCTTCCAGCAACAGGAAGCCCTGTTCCAGATCAGCCTGGATGATTTCGGGCACGGCAATGCCCTGCTGATGCCAGTGCCGTGCGATGGCCACGAAGGGCTCGCAGTCTTCGTGTTCCGGGGGCGCATCCATAACAATAAACGGAACATCGCCGCCGTTGGTCTTCGCCTGACCGGCGTGCTGCCAGACCCGAAAATAGCGGCGAAAACTGGCATCGCCGGAGACCGGTTCGGCTTCGCTCTGTTCGAAGCCGGGGAACTGTCTGACCCAGTTGGTCAGCAACTGCAGGCGGGTATCCATAACTCGGGTTGCGATCCTGAAAATAAGTTGTCGCTGACAGCGAAAGTTAGCAGAGGAGTATAAAGAGGGTAAATCGGTTTTGCAGCGGAGTTTCCGTTAACAACCCCGGAGGGCACGTGTAAACTAGTCGGCGGTTATTATCGCCCGTCCTCCAATTCACCCGGAACAGGATCCAGCCACCGTGCCATGTCCCGAACGCCCACTGCAATCACCGCAAAGCCGGTGGCAGAGCCGGTATGGCCATTTGCTGCTGGCCGCGTTTCTGGGGGGTGGAAGTTCCGCAGGTTATGCCCAGGCAGCGCCGTCGGCGGCGGAAATTGACTGGCGCCCCAGGGCGGAACTGCCAGATGAGGTTCGGTCTTCGCTGCCTTTGTTCTGCGAAGGGGGCTACTTGCCTTCTGGTGGTGCCGACGGCGTTGGCGGTGCGTTTGCCAATGGCAGCGATGCCGAACAACCGCTGGAAGCCAGTGGCCTGAATGCGCGGTATGAGATCGATCGAGAGCTGTTTCTCCAGGGCGATGTCCGGATTCGCCAGGGAGGCTTCCAGGTAACCGGTTCGGAAGCCCGCTACAGTCAGGAGCGCGGCGCTGTCTCGGTCCAGGGGCCTCTGGTCAGTCGCGGTGAAGGCTTTTTACTGACTGGTGAGGACGCCAATTATGATGTGGAAACCGGTCGCCTAGACATCAATACGGCGACCTTTCTGCTGCATGGGCCGGAAATGCGTGGCAATGCCGGCAGCCTGTCGCGTATCAGCGAGGAGCAGGTGGTCATTCAAGGTGGTTTGCTCACCACCTGCGGCCCCAGACAGAATGACTGGGCCATCGTCGCCTCGGACATTCGCCTGGATCGGGCGGAGGGGTTTGGCACTGCCAAGCATGTTCGGCTGGAAGTCCTGGATGTACCGGTTTTTTACTGGCCCTGGGCCAGCTTCCCCATTGATGATCGCCGCAAATCCGGCTTCCTGTACCCTCAGTTCGGCTCCTCCAGTGCTGGCAGTGGCGCTTTCATCGCTGTTCCCTACTACTTCAATCTGGCACCCCACTACGATGCAACCCTGACGCCCCAGTACATTCATGGCCGGGGTCTGTTCAACGAAGTTGAAGGTCGGTACCTCAGTTCGCTCGGGGAAACCACCCTGCAGCTTGGATATATCGGCAATGATTCGGCGTTCGAGGAGGAGAATCCCGGTGAGTCCGGAGAGCGCTGGGCCCTGGATGCCACCACCCGGGCTGCCTTTGGCGGTGGCTGGCGAGGCTACGGGGATTTTTCCGTGGTAAGCGACGAGGACTATCTCAGCGACCTCAACCGCAGCCTGGAGATCAACCAGGCCACCCACCTGCAGAGAAAGGGCGGGGTGACTTTCCGGAGCGACCAGCAGTACTTTGACGCCTACCTCAATGACTACCAGACCATCAGCGACCGCATCGCCGATGTTGACAAGCCCTATGCCCAGCTGCCTGAAATTATCTATGCGGGGCAGACCGATGCCGGTGTTGTGGAAGCCAGTGTGGAAAGCCAGTACACGGTCTTCTATCGGGATAACGAGGCCCTGACCGGTCTCGATCGTGCCAACGGCCAGCGCTTCCGGGCGCGACCGGAGCTGGCGTTGCCGATGCGGGCCTTGTGGGGATTCAGCCGGCCCTCGGTGAGCCTGGATTACACTCGCTACGATCTGGATGACTACACCCTGGGCGATGGCGCCTTCGATCGCACCGTGCCAGTTGCCGAATGGGATAACGGGTTGTATTTCGACCGGCAGAGCAGCCTGTTCGATGTGCCCTATAACCAGACCCTTGAGCCCCGCCTTTATTACGCCTGGGCCGATGCCGATCCGGACCAGAACGACATCCCGGATTTCGACACCGACCTCCAGACCTTTCGCTTCGAGCAGTTGTTTCGTCCGGACCGTTTCACCGGCGGTGACCGCGTCGGTGATGCCAATCAGTTGACCGTTGCCCTGACCAGCCGTTTCAATGATCTGCTTACCGGCGCCGAGCGCGCCCGGTTCAGTATTGGCCAGGTTCAGTATTTTGAGGATCGGGAGGTGACCCTGTTTGGTGAGGGTGCCGGTACCCGGAGTCGTTCTCCCCTGGCGGGCGAGGTGGTGCTAAACCCGCTGGATACCCTCGAGATCCGTTCTTCCGGGCTGTGGGATCCGGATACGGGTAACACGGAGGAAGGCCGGAGTCAGTTGCTCTTTCACTCCAGTGATTATCGCTACCTGGCCAGTGTGGGGCACACCTACAGCCGGGACGAACTGGAACAGTCGGACATTGCGGCGGTTTTCCCGGTATCGGACCGTGTTAGTCTGATCGGCCGCTGGGTCTATGATTCCGACCTTGACCGGACCGTCGGATCCCTGGCCGGACTGGAATACAATAACTGCTGCTGGAGTGTTCAGGTTGTTCACCAGAACTATCTGACCGACGACCGGGAGCTCGATAGCCGTATACTGTTCCAGATCCAGCTGAAGGGCCTTGGTGGCAGTGATGGGGCTTCATCGAGTATTTCCGAGGCCATTTACGGTTTCGATGAAAGGGAGCGTCGTCGTTTTGGAACTCCCTGAGTGGATCCCGGACTAAGGCCCCCAAAACGCCAGAAAAGCTCAAATTCTATTTGCAGAGGTGATTATGAAGGCGACCCTTCGCCATGGTGTACAAGCGTTACTGGTTCTTCTTGCCGTTCTGGCTCCGCTGTCTGTTCAGGCCGAGCGCAAGCTGCTGGATCAGGTGGTGGCCATTGTCGACGAGGATGTCATCCTGCAGACCGAGCTGGAAGCGCGAATCAGTACCATCACCAGTCGTCTCAGCGCCCAGGGCACGGCGTTGCCGCCGCGGCAGATCCTGGAAGAGCGGGTGCTTGATCAACTGATCACCGAATCTATCCAGATGCAGATGGCGGATCGCGCAGGTATGCGTATCAGCGATAACGAGCTGAACGAAACCATGGCCAACATTGCCGAGCGCAACGGCATGAGCCTGGCCCAGTTTGAAAACCAGCTGGCGGCCGAAGGCGTGAGCTACAACCAGGCCCGCGAGCAGATTCGAAGGGAGATGCTGACCAGCCGCGTTCAGCAGCGCCAGGTTGGCAACCGGGTGCGGGTAACCGACAGGGAAGTGGAAAACTATCTGGAGAGCCTGGAGGCCCGTGGTGGCAATAACGCCCAGTACCGGCTGGCGTATATTTTTGTCAGCGTTGATGATCCGTCCGACGAGGCGGAGGTCGATGCGGCCCGGGAAAAGGCCCAGCGTCTGCGCAATGAGATTGCCAGCGGCCGTGATTTCCGCGAGGTGGCTGTTGCCGAGTCCGATGCCAGTAACGCCCTGGAAGGCGGCGATATGGGCTGGCGTGCCGAAGGCCAGCTGCCATCTCTCGTTGCCCCGGTGGTGCCGGAGCTGCCGGTGGGTCAACCGTCGGAAGTTCTTGAAAACAACAGCGGCTTCCATCTGGTGATGGTCATGGATAAACGCGGGGGCGAGCAGCAGCAATTGATCCAGCAGCATCGCGTTCGCCATATTCTGGTGCGGCCTTCCGAAGCAACCACCGACAGCCAGGCGGAAACCATGATCCGGGATCTATATCAGCAACTGCAGAATGGTGCCAGCTTCAGTGCCCTGGCCAAGGAGTATTCGGATGACCCGGTGTCCGGTTCCGATGGCGGCAATCTGGGCTGGGTGAGTCCCGGTCAGATGGTGCCCGCGTTCGAGCAGGCCATGCTGAATGCAGATATCGGTGAGTTCCAAGGGCCGTTCCGCTCCCAGTTTGGCTGGCACATCCTGCAGGTTCAGGAGCGCCGTCAGAAAGACATCAGCGGTGATGTGCGCGACGCCGAGGCGCGCCAGGCCATCTACCGGCGCAAGTTCGAGACCGAATTGCAAAACTGGCTTCAGGAGATCCGCGACGAGGCCTTTATCGAGTTCAAGGGCGAGTACGCGAAGGACGAACCTGCAGAACAAGAGCCGGTCTCCTGATGAGTAATCCTGTGGTTCTGGCGCTCACCGCCGGCGAGCCTGCCGGAATTGGTCCGGAGTTGTGCCTCCAGCTGGCGCTGGAGTCCAGAACCTGTGGTGTCGTGGTGGTTGCCAGCAGGCCGCTGCTGGAGGCCCGCGCGAAGCAAATGAATCTGGCGGTTGAACTGCGTCCCTGGCAGCCCGGAGAGGCGCCGGAAATGAAGGCGGGCCTGCTGTCGGTGCTGCACGTGGAAGGTTGCGCCAATGACCAGCCTGGCTCGCTGGATACCGGCAGCAGTGCCTATGTGGTCAGGACGCTGGAGGTTGCCGCCAATGGCTGCCTGGATGGCGAGTTTGATGGCATGGTAACGGCGCCTGTCCACAAAGGCGTGATCAATGATGCCGGCATTTTGTTCAGCGGCCACACCGAATTCCTGCAGGAGCTCTGCGGCGTGGAGCGAGTGGTTATGATGCTGGCGACCGAAGAGCTGCGCGTTGCGCTGGTAACCACCCACTTACCGCTCAAGGATGTTTCCGCCGCCATTACCCCCGAGCGCCTGACTCAGGTGACGCGGATTCTCGATACCGATCTGAAAAAGTTCTTTGGCATTGCGCGGCCCCGAATTCTGGTGGCCGGCCTGAATCCCCATGCCGGGGAAGGCGGCCACCTTGGCAGGGAAGAGATCGACACCATCGAGCCCACCCTGGAGAGTCTGCGCACGGAAGGCCTTTCGCTGACCGGACCGTTGCCGGCCGACACCCTCTTCACGCCGCACTGGCTGGACCAGGCCGACGCGGTTCTGGCCATGTACCATGATCAGGGACTGCCGGTACTGAAGTTTCAGGGCTTCGGGCGCGCCGTAAACATTACCCTGGGCCTGCCCATTGTCCGAACCTCGGTGGACCATGGCACGGCCCTGGATCTCGCTGGCACCGGCCGGGCTGATGCCGGCAGCCTGCATACGGCCTTGAAGGTGGGCGAGCAAATGGCTCGTTGTCGTAAATCTGCAATTGAAGAGACCCGTTTGTGAGCAACAAAGCCGGCCACCAGGCCAGAAAACGGTTTGGCCAGAATTTCCTCCATGATCCAGGGACCATCGAGCGGATCATCCGCGCGATCAATCCGAAACCCGATGACGCCATCGTGGAAATTGGTCCCGGTCTGGGCGCGCTGACCGAAGAGATACTGGCCGTGAATCCAAGGCTGCAGGTAGTGGAGCTGGATCGCGACCTGATTCCGGTGCTGCGCACCAAGTTCTTCAACTATCCCGAGTTCCGGATTCACGAAGCGGACGCGCTCAAGTTCGATTTCAGCCAGCTCATGGTGGATCGTCCCCTGCGGATCGTCGGTAACCTGCCGTACAATATATCCACGCCCCTGATTTTCCACCTGCTGTCCCAGGCCGGCGTGGTGCAGGACATGCACTTCATGCTGCAAAAAGAAGTGGTTCAGAGGATGGCCGCGGTGCCCGGCGACAACAATTACGGTCGCCTTGGTATCATGACCCAGTATTTTTGCAGGGTGCAGCCGCTGTTCGAGGTGGGACCCGGCGCGTTCCGCCCGGCGCCGAAAGTGGATTCTGCCATCGTCCGGCTGGTGCCTCATAAAACATTGCCCCATCCCGCGAAGGATCTGGCGACGCTCCAGGCAGTGGTTCGCACGGCCTTTAACGCGCGCCGTAAAACCCTGCGCAAGGCCCTGGGCGGTATGGTCTCGGTTGAACAGCTCCAGAGCCTGGGAATCAATGACGGTCTGCGCCCGGAGAATCTGGGGTTGGCCGATTACGTGGCCATCGCGGATCTGCTTTTTGAAGAGAAGGGGGCCGCCAGCCCCGCAAACGAGGTAAGTGATGACTGATTACGCCATTGGCGATATTCAGGGCTGTTACGAACGCCTGAGAGACGTCCTGGACAAGGTGGATTTCTCCCCCTCCCGAGACCGTTTGTGGGTGGCCGGCGACCTGATCAACCGTGGCCCGTCCTCACTGGCAACTCTCAGGTATATCGAGAGCCTCGGGGATTCTGCGGTTGTGGTGCTTGGCAACCACGATTTGCATCTGCTTGCGGTGTCGATGGGCGGCCACCAGACCCGTCGCAAAGACACCTTGTCGGATATCCTCGACGCGCCCGATCACGACCGGCTTGTTTATTGGCTAAGGCAACAGAAACTCTGTGTTCACGATGCGGCCCGGAATCTGGTGATGACCCACGCCGGTTTGCCCCATGTCTGGTCGGTCAGTCAGGCCATGGACTGCGCCCGTGAAGTGGAAGCTGTGATCCAGGGCGATGCCGCCGAGGAATACTTCACCCATATGTACGGCAACCAACCCGAGCGCTGGGACGATAGGTTGCAGGGTATGGATCGCTGGCGTGTTATTACCAACTATTTTACCCGCATGCGCTTCATTGCCGAGGACGGCACCCTGGAGCTGGCGGCCAAGGAAACCGTTGACAGTGCCCCGGAAGGCTTCGAGCCCTGGTTTTATTTTCCGCGCAATGACGATGTCCGAGTGGTGTTTGGCCACTGGGCAGCCCTGGAAGGAAAAACTGGCAGCGACCGGTTTATCGGCCTGGATACCGGCTGTGTCTGGGGCGGTGCCTTGACCATGATGAATCTGGATACCGGAGAAAAGATCCACTGTGACTGCTGAGCCCGTACATCAAACCCCGGGGCGGGTCCTTGTATGGCCCCTGGTCGCGGGAGCTTTTCTGGCGCTTCTGGCGGTAATGGCAGGCGCCTTCGGCGCACACGGCCTGCGCGGCCTGGTCAGTGACCGGGGACTTGAAGTTTTCCAGACCGCCGTCACATACCAGATGTATCATTCCATTGCGCTGGTTCTGTTGGCTTTGCTCAGCGGGCAGGGGCTTCCCCGGAAATGGCTTGGTTGGTCGGCAGGATTTTTCCTCGTCGGCATTCTGCTGTTCAGTGGCAGTCTTTACCTGTTGGTGCTTACGGACATCCGCTGGATCGGCCCGATTACGCCTCTGGGCGGCATGTCTTTCATGGTGGGCTGGGCGCTGTTAATAACCTCCGGTCTCCGCCGGAACAAGTGATGAATACAGAGGTGCAAGAGTCACGATGCAGGTTCAGGTAAATGGCGAAGCAATGGAGCTGCCGAAAGGCGCAACCGTTGCCACGCTGATTGAAAAGATGGCTCTCGCGGGCAAGCGGCTGGCGGTCGAGGTAAACGAGGACATCGTGCCACGCAGCCAACACCCGGAATTTACCCTGAGCGATGGCGACCGTGTGGAAGTCGTTCACGCGATTGGCGGCGGTTAAACTGGCCGGTCCACCCGACTCGGCAACCACAGCGGTTCCATCCTCCCGTATTCAAATTATTCAGGAACTTTATGACAGAGACATCCGAAATCCAGCTTCCAGAAGACAGACCGCTAGAAATTGCCGGGCGGGTTTACCAGTCCCGTCTGCTCGTTGGCACCGGCAAATACCGTGACATGATGGAAACCGGTCATGCCATCGAGTCGAGCGGTGCAGAAATTGTTACCGTTGCCGTTCGCCGCACCAACCTCGGCCAGAATCCGGATGAGCCGAACCTGCTGGATGTGGTTTCCCCGGATCATTACACCATTTTGCCGAACACCGCCGGTTGCTACACCGCCAAGGATGCCGTGCGCACCTGTAAGCTGGCCCGGGAGCTCCTGGATGGCCATGATCTGGTGAAACTGGAAGTCCTCGGCGAGGAGAAGACCCTCTACCCGAACATGACCGAAACGCTGGTGGCCGCTGAGGAGCTGATCAAGGATGGCTTCAAGGTGATGGTCTACTGCTCGGACGACCCGCTGCTGGCCAAGCGCCTGGAAGATATGGGTTGCGTGGCCATCATGCCGCTGGGCGCGCCCATCGGTTCCGGACTGGGTATCCAGAACCGGTACAACATCCGGTTGATCGTGGAAAACGCGAAGGTACCCGTACTGGTCGACGCCGGCGTCGGCACTGCGTCAGATGCCACCATCGCTATGGAGCTGGGTTGCGACGGCGTATTGATGAATACCGCCATCGCCCAGGCCAAAGACCCGATCAAGATGGCCAATGCCATGCGCCTCGCCATCGAGGCTGGCCGGGAAGCCTACCTGGCAGGCCGAATGCCGAAGAAACTCTATGCCAGTGCGTCCTCGCCCATTGATGGCACCTTCTTCTGATCTCGGGCACAATCCTGACTAACGATAACTGAGGGCCGGCGCTGAACGACCGGCCCCGACAACGATAAATCAGAGCGCTGCTGTCCTGCCATGACTGATCAGAAACCCAGTCGCCGCGAGGCGATTCTTCATGCCCTTGTGGAACTCCTGGAGACGGATCCTGGAGCCCGCATCACCACCGCCGGCCTTGCCAAATCTGTTGGCGTTACCGAGGCGGCCCTGTACCGACACTTCCCCAGCAAGCGGAAGATGTTCGAGGCGCTCATTGAGTTCGCCGAGGAGGCAGTGTTCTCCCGCTGCCAGGTAATCCTGCAGGGGCAGGAGGATGTGCGGGTTCGCCTTCAACAGCTAGTACATCTGGTGCTGGTTTTCGCAGAACGTAATCCCGGCCTGTGCTGCGTGCTGACCGGAGACGCCCTGATGGGCGAAAACGACACTTTGCGCAAGCGTGCCTCCCAGTTCTTCGAACGCCTGGAAACCCAGGTGCGCCAAACCCTCAAGGAGGGTGAGATCCGCCAGGGGCTTCGGCCCCGTACGACGTCTGCTCGTGGCGCGGACTATGTTCTGGTGTTCGTTGAGGGCCGGATTCAGCGGTTTATCCGCTCCTCGTTCTCGCGGTTGCCTTCTACTGACTTCGACGAGAGTTGGGGTTTGGTTGCTGAGGGTGTTTGGGGCTGAATTTTTCGTTCGCCTCTTCAAGATTCCTAGCCTGCTTGGTCTGGAGTTTAGGCGAGGGCAGGAAGGGCTTTCCCGAAACCGCTACGAGCACGTCCATGTGCGCTTGGCGTCGGCCATCCATGGCCGCCGACATTTCGGGAAAGCCCTTCCTGCCCCCGCCTATCAGACTCTTGAGATATATCTCCTCAATCCTACCTGCACACTCAGTCGTACCCAGAGGCAGACCGGAGAATAGACCGAACAGGCTCCCAGACAGCCGGCGCCGAGATCAGGATATCGCGGCCCCAGAGGTCAGCAGGATAGCCTTCAGGCACCTCGCCGAAGTGGCCAGCTGTGGCGCCTGCTTCCAGGGCGATCAGGCGGGCGGCGGCGAAGTCCCAGGGGCTGACGTTCTCGTAGTAGATATCCAGTCGGCCACAGGCCACCCAGCAGATATCCAGGGCCGCCGAGCCAATACGGCGCAGGTCGCGGCATTGGTGAATCATCGCATCCAGGCGTTTGACCAACGGCTCGAGGGCGTCCTTGGTATAGGGAAAGCCGGTGGCGAACAGGGAGTCACGCGGAACGGTTGCTCCGCTGTGCCGGATGGGGCGGCCATTCAGCGTCGCGCCTTCTGAGCGGGTCGCCCGGAAGGTTTCGCCGGGGAAAGGCGCATGCACGACACCCACCTGAACGCGACCTTTTTCGGCGTAGGCAATTGAGACGGCTACCTGGGGATGGCCGTAGGCATAGTTCACTGTGCCGTCGATGGGGTCGACTATCCAGAGCGGAGTGTCCAGTTCTTCCGCCTGGCTCAGGTCCGGCATGGTTTCTTCGGAGAGGATTCGATGGTCTGGGAAACGCTTGCGGATGGCGCCGGTAATGAATTCGTCGGCCATCACGTCGGCGTGGGTGACCAGTTCGGTCTGGTGTTTGTAGTCGGTTCGCAGGGCGTTGTTGTCCCGCTCGCGGCGAATCAGCTCGCCGGCTTCGCGGGCCAGGTTTTCGGCAAAGTCGGTAATCTCGAGCAGAGAAACAGAATCAGACATGGCGCCCCCGTTGATATCCCCTAGGAATGAGGACGCCAGTCTAACACGGCAGAATCAGAGGCTGTTCAGCCACTGCTCCATCTTGTCCATGGCCAGAACCAGTCTTGGACACGCCTGCTTGACGAAATCGTCGCCCAGCTCCTGTTCGGCATAGTCACTGCCGGCGAGGTGCAGGGATTCGGTTCCATCGAAGTCAACAAAGGCCAGTCGGGCCCCAAGATGATCCGGCACAAAGCCGAAGTCGCTGGCGGGCAGGATGGCGACGCCGGTGTTTTCCAGCAGGGCCTGGCAGAAGGCCTGGCTGGTCTTTATGTCTTTCCTGGAAAGTTGCTCCCGGAACCCGGAGAAGTCGGGGAACAGGTAGAACGCACCTTCCGGTTTCTGGACCACGGCGCCCATCTCGGTCAGGCGGCGATGCATGTACTCGCCCACAACCTTCAACACACGGCGGGACTGTTTCAGGTATTCATCAATGTCCTCACCGCCGTTGAACGCCGCTATCGCTGCGTGCTGGATTGGTGCGCTGGTGGCGGTATAGGTCTCGCTGGCGATGATCGCCATGGCGTCCTGCAGCGGCCTCAGTTCCCGGGGGAAAATAAATGTGCCCAGGCGCCAGCCACCGGCACCGGCCCACTTGCTCAGACCCGTACTGATGATGGTGCCTTCGGGGTAATAGCGGGCGATGGATTTGTGCTTGCCCTCGAAATGCACTTCGCCGTAGATTTCGTCCGACAGCAGAATCAGCTTGTATTTGCGGGCCACGTTGGCGATGGCCAGCAGCTGGTCGTCGGTGTAGGTGCAACCCGTGGGGTTGGACGGGTAGTTCAGGATCAGGATCCGGGGCCGCGAGGGATCATCGCGACAGATGATATCCAGCTCTTCGGCGGTCAGTTGCCAGTTGTTTTCGGCATGGGTCGGCAGCCAGTGTACGGAGCGCCCGATGATCCGGGCTTGCGGCGCATAAGAAACCCAGCTCGGGCGGGGGATCAGGAGGTCCCCGTAGTAGGCCAGCTGGAGCATGAACAGCAGCTCCTTGGAACCCGGGCCGATGAGCACGTCCTCCCAGGTACAGTGCATGCGTTCGCTCCGGCGGATGTAACCGGCGATGGCCTCACGCAGGCCTTTGAGGCCCTTGACCGGCAGGTAGTCCTTTTCGTGGGCGTGCTCTTTCAGCGCCTCCACCACGCGATCGGGCACCGGGAAGGGGGATTGCCCCAGCCCGAGTTTGATAATGTCCTTGCCTTCGGATTTGAGGTGATTGCTCAGCTCATTGATGCGAAGGGTGGCTGAGGGCTGAATGCCCCGAACGTTCAGGTTGATCGCGTAACGGTGGTCGTTTTGGATGTCCATTGTCCCTGTCTGTTGGTTGGAAATGACCTCGTTAGTATAGAAAACCCAAACATAGGTGTGATGCCGCAGCGGATAGGTGATTGCCGCAGCTTGGCATCAGACTTTGGTCGCGGCTAACGGGATTTGATCCAGACTTCCACGCGCCCGTTGCGAGAGTTGCCGCTGCCGCCCACTGGCATGTACTGGCCATAACCCGTGTAGGCAACATCCGGCACGTTCACTTCCTGCAGGGCCTTGCGGACCGACAGGGCCCGAAGCTCGGAGATCATCTGGGCTCGCAGCTCGTGGCTCTGGGTGTCGGCAAACCCGATCAATAACAGGTCATCAGCGGATCGACCGTTCTGGAGCAGGTACTGCTGAACCCGCAGCAGGTCGCGGCGCGCCTTGTTATCGAGCTTGGTTCGGCCTTCGGAGAAGCGGAAATTGACGGTCAGACGATGGTAATTACCGGTCAGTCGGCGAAAGCTTTCGGGCGTCGAGTCGTCGAACTCCGGCTTCACCGCGATGGGGTTCTGTGAAATGAACCCGGATTCGGCCACCAGTGCCTGCCCCTGCTGGCCGAGGGCGAATCCGATCAGGCCGGCGGAGAGCGGCGGGACATCACTTCCCGGCGTGTACATGAACAATCGACGTGACAGCGGGTAGTCCTCACTGGCGACGGTGAGCTGATTGGGGCGCAGAGCTGGCGCATTGCCTTCCGAGATGGCCAGCAGTTTGCTGTCTCGAACAGAGGCCAGGCCGGAGAAGCCGATGCCGGAGGGGTCCCGGCTAACGTCATCGGATAGCTGGTCGTTGGATTCGTAGCGCCTGGCGTTGTTGTCCAGTTCGAACTCTTTCCCCAGTACCAGGGATTTGAAGGTGTCCCAGGTCCCGGAACGGTCGTCCCTGGCATAGAGTTGAATGGGGCGATCCGGGCCGCCCAGCTCCGACCAGTTCCGGATCTGTCCGGAGAATACCCGGCCCAGGGTCTCGATACTCATTTTACTGATGGGGTTGGACGGATGAACCAGAATCGCCAGTCCATCGATGGCAATGACGTGCTCGCTCTCTGGCGCATTGAGGTCGGCCCTGGCACGAAATTGCTCGGCTTCCTGTGGTTTTACCGGCCGGGAAGAGGCCCAGATGTTGGCTTTGCCGGCGGCCAGGGCCTTGAAGCCGGTGCTTGAACCGTGCGCTGCCACCAGCACCTCCGTCGCCCGGTTGTTCACCGGTGCGCGTAGAACTTTTTCGTTCTCCACGCCCGTGCCCCTGGACGTAACCTGCCCGCCGCCGTGCTCTTCCAGGTAGCCGGTGACCAGCATGGGTGCCAGGGTAGCGCCGACGGTATTGGAACCATGAATTTCCAGATCATAGGCCTGGGCCTGGAACGCCATTATCGTTGGCAGTAGCAGCCCCGGCAGTTTTGAAGTCATCCGTGTAAATCGCGGCATTTTGATAAAAGCCTTTACCAGTCAGTTGGTTGGAGCCGAGAAGGATGCTTCAGGAATATGACAGTTGTGTTTCATTGGTCCCACACAATGGAGGTACCCGGGCGGGGGTTGTAGAAAAATGTTAAGCAGTACGCGGAGAGCAAGGGCGCGCTGGCCTATAGTGAGTCATCCGCCGTAACAAAAATAAACACAGCGGGCAGAGGCTCATCCATGGATGCCATCACATCAGAAACGGGGCAGTCTGTTGCCTGTCCCACTCAGCCGCTTCCTCTGAACAAGGTGTTGCTGGTTGATGATCATGCCCTGTTTGCCCAGGGGTTGGCCGGTTTAATCCGGCAGGAGGGGCTGGCCGAATCTGTTATAACGGCCAGCTCGGTTGAGGTTGCCTCAAGTCTCCTGGCCCGCCAGGACGATTTTCAGCTTATCCTGCTCGATATTGCACTCCAGGGCGAGACGGGGCTGGCCTTGTTACCGAGACTGGCAGTCCACCGGGACCCACCTCCGGTGGTTATCATTTCAAGTAGTGAAGATGAGGCGACGGTGCGGGCAGCAAGGGCGGCCGGTGCCAGTGGTTTTCTGGCGAAATCTGCCGGTCGGTCGGCTCTGGTGAGTATGGTTCGGTCTGTGAGTCGTGGTGAGGGTTATTTCCCGGGCGGTGTTCAACCGTTGGCTCAGGATCTGGCGTTAACACCGCGGCAAATGGAGGTGCTTCTCCTCCTGGCGCAGGGCTTCCCCAATAAACGCATCTGCCAGAGTCTGAACCTGACGGAACACACGGTAAAAACCCACCTCAAGGCCATCTTCACCCAGCTTGGTGTTCATAACCGGACGGAGTGCGTGAATCTGGCTCGTGCACGCGGTTGGCTGTGAGGGCCGCCGGTAGCCGCACCCAAAACACAGACCCCCGTCCGGTCCCTGTTTCGACGCCACAGGTTCCCTGCATCAGGACAACGAATTCCTTTACGATAGTCAGGCCCAGACCCAGGCCGGGGTAGTCTGTCTGGCCCTGGCCCCTGACGTAGGGTGAGAACAGGGAATCGTTCAGCTCGGGGGGCACGCCGGTTCCGTTATCCGAGACCTCCAACAGAACTTGCGTACCCACGCTGCGTGCAGACAGGTGAATACGATTGCCACCGCTATGTTGCACCGCATTGAACAGCAGATTCTGGAGGACCCGGGACAGCAGGGACGGATCGGCCATGACCTTGAGGTTGCCAGTGCCCTGGTCGATTTTCACTGTCACGTCACTGTTGCCCGATGAATCAGCCATCAGATCATTCAGATCCCGGAAAATCGGCGCCAGTGAGGTGGGCCGGATATCAGCCTGCACCATGCCCTCATTCAGTCTGGCGCTGTCAAAGACGGTGCCGAGAAGGCGGCGAAGATGTCGGACCATATCCTTCAACTGCCGGGTGGTGGAGCCGTCCTGGCCAGGCGAAAGGTTCTCCAGCGTTATGTCGATCACGTTCAGGGGCTGGCGAAGGTCATGGCTGGCCGCGGTGATCAGTTCGGTTTTTCGCCGGCTTTCATCCCTGGTTGCCTGGTGCAGTCGATCCAGCAGTTGACGATCCAGGAAGTGTGCACGGTGACGGTACTCGCTGGTCCAGGCGCCCACCATGCCAATGATGTTGGCCGTGGTCAGAAAGAACAGATTGGTGGCCAGGGCGGCGCCGGACATGCCGTTTAACAGCTCGATCATCAGGTAGCTGATCACCAGCACCAGTGACACCAGGGACGCGCTGAAAAACGGCAGCCCCATGGCGAAGTATCCGAACATGAGCATCAGGATCATGCCCTCGTAGGGCAGTGGATACCCGGCCTGCCGCGCCGCCGCGATGATCGCCACCACGCTCAGGCCGCCCATGAGATAGGCGAGGGTATAGATGCGTTCGAAGTTGATGTCGGAAGGAACTGGACGGTAGGCGAGCCAGATCACAATGGCAATTACAGGGCAGGTAATCGCGAGCCGGATGGACACCGTGACCTGGGCCAGCTCGGCAGGGAGGGTCAGTGCATCCATCACCGCGTAGATCAAAAACAGGATCAGCCCGGCGATCGAGACTGGCCTGGCCCGATGCCTGATCAGGCCGGCCCGTGATCGCCGGAAGGCCTCTTCGAGGTCTGGCGTGAAGCGCAGGTTGCGGAATCCGGCGGCCTGCTGCTGTTCGATCTGCTCGGTCGTCATGGCCGTGTCCAGTATCGCGTAGGTCTCCGGATTGTATCTGGCACGGCCCACGTGTTCGGGAACCCGAGCACATTCTGGTCAGCCGTTGCCCAGCATTTTCAGTCGTGCCCAGGTTCTGTCTTGCGGCTGCGGGAAATGTCGCTCCAGTAATGCCTCCCGCTGTTTCTCCAGATCAGCTTCGGCCAGTCCTGACGAGGCCTCCCGGTCTACCGCTTCCCGGAAGTCTTCGAAACGCTGGTCAAAGTGTTCCCGCTGCTTCAGGTAATTCACGACGCTCTCGACGCCTTGCTGGTTCACGCCCAGCTCGGCCAGTTGCCGTCCGGCTTCCTCGGGCGAAGACGCCGATTCGATGGCTGCAGTTCGGGCCTGCTGCTGCCGGGTGCTGGCATGCAGGTGTTGTTCCGTCGTTCTCAGTTGCTCCGGCAGCTGGTTGCGGTGCCATTGGACGAGCGCCTGTTTGCCCTGCTCGCTGAGGTCCGTGCGTTGCTGAATGGCAAGGGTCGCCAGGGTGTATTCACTGTAGGCCTCTTCGAGCCCGAAGAAAGCCCGGTGGGCCTCGGAACTGAAGGTGGCAGACCGCAGCTGCTTGAGCTGTGCCAGAGCGTCGCCCAGCGCAGCCAGCTGATAGGCCGGCTCGCCTGCCCGGGCAGGATCGAGGCGCGTCTGCATGACCTGAAGGGATGCCTGCTTATAGGCGAGGTATTCGTCCAGCAACGCCATTGCCTGAGCAGATGCGGGCTCTGGCAAGTGAGTCCTGGCCATCGTCTCGATCTGTTGAATGGCTGTCTCCGGAGCGACTTCGCCGACTGTGCTCAGGAAGTAATCGAAGAAGTCGCGGACCTGGAGGTTGATGACAAGCTCACCGTTGTCATCGGCGGTCAGCGCACCGTCGATTTCCGTGCCTGACAGTGAGGCGGCAAAGGGTTGCGGTCCGAGCGAATCGGGCGTCGTGGCAGGCCCGGACTCCTGGGCGAGGTTTTCTAAGCCCCGTTGCTCGCCAGACTCCTGCGAAGGTCTTGTTGAGTCGGCCAGGATGGCGGATTGCGTTGGCTTTGAAACCGCGCTGCTGGCTTGTGATGGTGCGTTATCGGTGAGGCCGTACCAGAGACCACTGCCGGCCAGAATGGCCGACAGGGCACCGGGAAACAGCCATCGACGGGCTTCGATGGATGTTCGTTTCATGGTTACCTCACAGACCGCGGTTTTTAAGCCGGTTGGCCTGGGTGCGGTAAAGGGTGACCGGGTTGGTCCACAGAGAACGCGCACCCAGGAGGTGGTTGATGGCATCCACATGGTTCATGTCGTAGTGGGTGCCGATCACCCGGCCCATCATGGTGGAGCAGACGCCCACAAGACCGTCGTTGGGCTCGCTACCGAAAGCCAGGGCGGTCACGCCCAGGAAGGGGTCGGTAATGTCGAACACATTGGTCCACACGCCCCGTCCGGTCCAGGAAAAGAACTTGATGCGGTTGCCGTCGATCCAGACATCTTCACTGGTGCCGGCGCAGCTATTCCTGTTGACGCCTTTCCAGCCAAGGGCGTCGTTGAGGCTGGTTGTTCCGGGTGTGGTGAGGGTTTCCAGAGCTGCCAGCCCGTTCTGCGGATTGTCCGCACCGGACAATGCATTCACCAGGTCCCCCAGGGCGTTGGCTATGGCATTGGCGCCGCCCTCGACGTAGCTGCCGGGTGGCAGGATGCCCCGAACCACATCGGCTACTTTGGAGCCCTTGTTGACGCCATCGATGGAGGTGATCGAGGCAATACGGTGAGGAATCAGGGCTGCGGTTACCCGGGAGGTTGGCGCGCCCTGGCTGTGGGCCATCAGGTTGACTTTTGAATGCCCGAGGCTGTTCACGTAGTTCGCCAGTTGCTGGCCGCGCTGTTCACTGCTGTTGACGAAAGAAACGCTGGCGGAATAGACCCGTGCGCCACTGCGCTCAAGATTCCAGGGGATGGTATGGAAATAGTTTACAAGACCGCCAATGGTGTTGAACCCGGTGACACCATGAACCAGAACGATCGGATGGCGGGTCTGGGTATAGCCGGCGAAGCTTGTGAACGAGGCGGACAGCAAGGCCAGCCCCAGCAGAACTGCTGTGGTAAATCGAATACGCATGTGTGACTCCTGTTGTTTTTGTTGACGGCTGCATCAGGCAGCCGACGGTCGTCGATGCGTTGTCGATTATTGGTGTCTAAGGAACGATCAGGAATCGCCCAAATGGGTGAGGACAGGGAGGCTGCGTATTCAGGAAAACCGGTGGGGTTCCAGTTCCATATGCTGGATGCGTTGGCCCAGCATGATGATACGCCCGGTGTAGCGTTCCTCGCCGGTAGACGTGAAATCGAACAGGAAACGGCGCCACACGCGGATCTTTCCCTGGTCGTCGCGCTTGAACCAGAGACCACGGAGGAATACCGCATCATCCAGCAGCATCACGTCCATGCTTTTGCAGTAGCGATGCGCCGCCTGCAGCACGAAATCCTTGATGGCTTTGGCGCGCCACCAGTACCAGACAGCGAATCCGGCCACGAACAGCCAGAACAGGGTTCCAAGGGTCACGGTTGCAGCGATCTTCCACGGTTGGTCAGAGGGTTGATCGCCAGCCTACCCTATTGTGTCGGCTCGGGGAATCGCTTACCGCTTTCAGACACGGGTGCCGGTAACAGTCGATCGACCAGCATCTGCAGGAAATGGCTGGTAAGTAGCTGGGCCTGATCCACGTTATTGCCCAGGTTTTCGGATTCTTCCCGGGCGTTTTCACTGCTCTGGACCGAGCGGTTACCCAGCTCCAGCAGTCGTGCCGCCTGGCGTTCCACCTGAACGCTCAACGCGGCCTGTTGCTCGGTGGCACCCGCCACTTCGTGGGTGCAGGTGGTTATGACATCGACATCTTTCAGTGTTGCCTCCAGGGTTTCACTGGCTTCACTGGCGATGCCCGCCGTCTGCTGGCAGCAGTGGGTGCCGCTGTTGATCACCTCGACCACTTCGTGGGTTTCGGTTTGCAGGGCGCCGATCATCTCTTCGATCTTTCGGGTGGATTCGTGGGTTCTCTGGGCCAGGCCTCGCACCTCATCGGCAACGACGGCAAAGCCGCGTCCTGACTCGCCAGCGCGGGCGGCCTCGATGGCGGCATTCAATGCCAGCAGATTGGTTTGCTCGGCGATGTCCGAGATGACGTCCAGAACCATGCCGATGGCGTCGCTTTTTTCAGACAGCGTCTTCATGCGTCCATTGGCAACGGTGAGCTGTTCCTTCAAATCCGACAATGACTGGTTCATGGAGGTCATCTGACCACGACACTGGCCCGCTGACTGGTGTGCATCGTCTGTTGCCTCGTGAGTACGGGCGGTCAGCTCACTGACCCGACGAACGCTCTCTGCCAGTTCCTCGAAGGCCCGGGTTATGTCCTGGATATCATCCTGCTGGCTGCGAATGCTGGCCACCGAGTTGGCAACCCACTCGACGGTGCGCTGTTTCCGGCCATGGAGCTTGCCGACGTTGGCATGCATGCGGGCGGAAACCGCCCTGAGTACCGCGTCCCGTTTCTGACGATCGAATTCGATCCATGCGCCTTCATCCCGACGGCCGGTATAGACCCAGGGCATGGCCGGATGCGCTTCGCAGCAGGCCGCCCTGGCACTGCGCATCATCGGTAGCGCCAGCCAGAAAAAGACAATGAATACCGACAACACGAGCCCTTGCAACAACAGCAGGTGAGGCAGCGTCAGCTCGGACAGGCCAAACCAGGCAAGCGCGAAAGCGAGCAGTCCATAGAGACAGCCGATTTTCAGTGACAACGGCGGGCTGATCGCCAGGTATCGGCGTGGCACCTTGCCCCGGTTCCAGGCTGCGTACAGTTTTTCGGCCCGGGCAATCTGGTCTGGCCGGGGACGGGTGCGAACCGACTGGAATTCAACAATTTCACCGTCTTTGCGGATCGGGGTGACAAAGGCGTCCACCCAGTAATGATCGCCATTCTTGCAGCGGTTTTTAACCATACCCCGCCAGGATTCACCGGATTTTATGGTCTGCCAGAGATTCTTGAAGGCGCCCGGTGGCATGTCCGGATGCCGTATCAGGTTGTGGGGCTGGCCGACCAGTTCGTCCACTGTGTAGCCGGCCACTTCGGCGAACTCTTCATTGGCGGCGGTGATCTTGCCGCGAAGGTCGGTGGTGGTGATCAGGTGATAGTGGTCCGGGTATCCCCGTTCTTTTTGGCTGACGGGTTCGTTGATTCGCATGAAGTATTCTTGCCTCGGTATCGGTTCTCGTGACGTTGACTAACTATCGGCCGCCTTCTGTCTGTTCGATATCCGGTTATTGCAAAAATTGAACGTTTCTTCATGTTTTCTCCTGCTTTGGTCGTAGCAATTGTGTTTTTGCAATATGTGGCTAGGTTGGCGACAGATACTGATTATGCTGGTGACTGCAACTGGTCTGACCAGGTTCAGGGCTGCACGAAGGGAGTGAGCAGTGCATGCAGGTATTACAACAACAAGATTTCAGGGCGCTGGTGGATAACCACCCCAGGGCAATCATGCTGTCGACGACGGAGCCCAGAATTGCCTATGTGAATCGGATGTTCCGGTCTGTAACCGGGTACCAGGCGGAGGAGGTGGTTGGTCAGGCGCCGTCCATGCTCAGCTCCGGGCTTCATTCGCCGGAGTTCTATCAGGCCATGTGGAAAAGCCTGAGTGATTACGGGCGTTGGGAAGGGGTGATCTGGAATCGTCGCAAGAATGGCGAGACTTACCCCCAATGGTTGACGATTTATCCTGTGATCCGCGACGGGCGACAGTTCTTTGCCGGTGTCTTTACCGATGTTGGCGACATTGCTGCCGGCGATGAACGTCTAGCCTCGCTGGCCTATTACGATCCGCTGACGGAGCTGCCCAACCGTTCGCTGTTCCAGGAGTTTCTCAAAGCTCGTGTGGCTCAGCGGGAGCGTGACGGCGGATGTTTTGCGGTGCTGTACGTCGATCTCGATTTCTTCAAGTCTATTAACGACTTGCACGGACATGAATGTGGCGATCAGGTGCTGCAGCAAGCTGCCCAGTGTATAAAGAGCGTTCTGCGAAAGGGCGATGTGGTTGCACGGCTTTCCGGCGATGAGTTCGCGGTTATCATCGAACTGCAGAATGATGAGGACCTGGAGAGTGTATGTCAGCGCATGACGCAGATTTTCCAGGCGCCGATCATCGTAGGTGCGCGGGAGTACTTTCTGTCGGCATCGGTTGGCGCTGCCGTCTACCCGGGTCATGGCCGAACCGGTGCTGAGCTGTTGCAAAATGCAGATCGGGCAATGTACTCGGCCAAGATGGCGGGGCGGTCCTGCTACCGGATTTACAGTGCTGTGGATACCGAAAGGGGGCGGTACAGGCAGCGTCTTTCCGAGGCGTTGATCGCATCGGTGAAGACCGCCCCGGAGGAATTCAGTGTGGTCTATCAACCCCAGTACCACCTCGCGACTGGTGAGGTCGCTGTGGTGGAGGCGCTGCTGCGCTGGAATCATCCGGAGTTCGGCCCGGTATCACCGGGGGATTTTGTTGCCATTGCCGAACAGCGGGGCCACATCCATGAGCTGACCGAACATCTGGTGCGGTGTGTGTTAGCCGATCTCTCAGACAAGACGGCAAGGTTACCTGAAGGGCTCGGCCTGGCGATCAATATTTCGGCGCGTCAGATTACCGATTCCCGGTTGGAGGCCTTGCTGACGCCGCTGTTTGAACGCATTCGTGGTGTGGGTTGGGTACCGGAAATCGAGATAACCGAAACCCATCTGATGAATTTGTCGCGACAATGTCTGAACCGGCTGCAGGAATTCGGCGAGCAGGGCGTGGTGGTTGCGATCGACGATTTCGGGACCGGCTACTCTTCTCTCGCCTATTTGCATGCGCTTCCTGTGCAAGTCTTGAAGATTGATCGTCAGTTTATATGGCGTCTTGGCGGAAAATCCCGCGATTCCCGAATCGTCTCTGCGATCCTTGGAATTGCCGAGGCCCTCGATCTGGAAGTGGTTGCCGAAGGTATCGAGACCGAGGAGCAGCACAACAAACTGCGGGAGTTGAACTGCCACCGTGGGCAGGGTTTCCTGATGGCCAGGCCAGCGCCCTGGCAGGAACTGATTCCCTTATTTTTTGATCGAAATCAAGATTAGATCAGTTCGATGCCTTTCCACGGGCATTTTGCAAGATTTGGCTAGGTCGGATACCCCGATTGTTTTAATAAGGGGCAAACTCTCATCCCGGATCTCTATGCCAAATACTGCGCCAGAACTGGAACTCGATGCCTATCTTCGACTTAATCGTGCCTCCATCGCTGAGTGGCTGGCCGCGATTCGCGAGTTGTCCGGGTGTGACGACATCGACTGCTCCCTGTTTGAGGGCAGTGGCCACCAGGTAGGTGCCTTGTCGACGCTGACCACCGAGCGTGGCCGCCTGATCTGTCTGTATGCCGCGGAGGGCATGGAAATTACAGGCTGCCGGGCGACTGAGCCTGTTTTCCTGTTACCGAGGGCCGGCAACCCCGAGATCGCAACACGTGATGAACCCTGGCAATACCTGAGCGGGCTGGCCCTTGCATGGCCGGAAGACCGGTTTCGATTGCGTCTGACGCCGAGATCGAGGGTATTGATTGTCAGGCTGGAACCGGACTTTTCGGCCCCGGTTGTTCCCGATGCAAGTGACGTCTCTCTGTCAAACTACGAAGAGCTCATCACCTGTTATCTTCATCGGGCACCCTTCTTTCGGGATGATTCGGATGCCATCAGGCTCACGAATGACCTTTTCCTCAACCTGACACGTTCCCCGGTGAAATCGGATTTTACCTGTCAGTGCCCGAAACTCGATCGCCGGTTACTCCGGGCCATCGAAAAAATCAGATACGAGCCGGGTTGGGACTTCAACCTTCAGGAACTGGCCAGCCATTCCGGCGTCAGCGAACGTAACCTCTACTATCTGATGAAACGGGAAACTGGTATGACACCTTACCGGTTGTACCAGCGAAACCGGCTGCTAAGGGTGCGTCAGCGTCTGGTGGACTGCCAGTGCGACGTGCCGCACATCTCATGGTATGCCGCCGATGCAGGTTTTTCCCACCTGGGGCGGTTCGCGGCCCTGTACCGGGAACATTTCGGGGAATTGCCCAGCGAAACGGTTCAATGGCGGCGAAACCTTCAGGGCAGTGGAGCTGGCAAACAGATCGTGGAAGAGCCGGATCTGATGCTGTCCTGAGGCGATTCACAAAAAAGCCCGGCTCACGTTGCCGTGGCCGGGCCTGATGTCTTACTCCGGGTCAGTGGACGGGGGCCGATTTACCCTCGGATTCGGACCCGTTGCCGTACTCATCGGAGGCTGAACCGTGATGATCACGGCCCAGCAGGATGTAGAACGCCGGCAAGACAAAGATAGTAAACAGGGTGCCGATACCAAGACCTGCACTGATCGTCAGGCCGATGGCAAAGCGGCTTTCCGCGCCCGGGCCAATGGCAATCAGCAGCGGCACCATGGCAAAGATCAGCGCCAGTGATGTCATGATGATTGGCCGCAGGCGAATCGCCGCCGCCTCGATCACTGCATCCACCTTGTTAAGTCCGCGTTCCTTCTGCAACTGGTTGGCAAACTCGACAATCAGGATGCCGTTCTTGGAGACCACCCCGATCAGCGTTATCAGCCCCACCTGGGTGTAGATGTTCATGGTGGCGAAGCCAAGCACGATGAACGCCATGGCGCCGGCAACCGACATGGGCACCGAAACCAGGATGATGAACGGATCCCGCCAGCTTTCGAACTGGGCCGCCAGCACCAGGTAAATCACCAGCAGCGACAGGAAGAAGGTCACCATCAGGGCGCTACCCTGGGTCGCCAACTGGCGACTCTGACCGGTGTAGTCGTAGCTGAAGCCCTGGGGGAAAACCTCAGCTGCGGTCTGCTCCATGAAGTCCATGGCAGTGCCGGCGGCAATCCCCGGCATAACCACGCCCTGAAGTGTCAGAGAGTTCTGCTGGTTGAACTGAGTCCGGTTGGACGGTTCAACATCCTGGCTGAAGCTCACCACGCTGCCCAGTGGTACCAGTTCGCCATTGTCGGCACGAATGTAGTACTCATTGAGCGCCTGGGCGTCCAGCCGGAACTGCTGGTCAACCTGTGGAATCACCTGGTAGGAACGACCTTCCATGCTGAACCGGTTGATGTAGCCGCCACCAAGCATGCTCGACAGGCTCTGGCCAACGTCCTGCATGGACAGGCCCAGGTCGGCAACCCGGTCCCGGTCAACGTTGATGCGGGTAATTGGTCGATCGAAGTTGATGGACTTCTGCAGGAACATGAAGTTGCCGCTGCCCATGGCTTTACCCAGCATCTCATCCGCTACCTGATCCAGCTGCTCGTAGCTGCTGCCGGTGGTGATTACGAACTGGAACGGCAGGCCGCCGCCCGAGCCGGGCAGCGAAGGCCGCGGGAACACCGCGGTTTGCAGTCCGGTGACATTCTTGAGCTCGGCATCCAGCTTCGGCTGTACTTCAAACTGACTGATCTCCCGCTCACTCCAGGGCGCCAGCTTGAAGCCACCGAAGACCGCGTTGGGCCCGGTAATACCGATGATCATGAAGTCCTCGTTGTAGCCCGGGACCGTCGACATCCGCTCCTGGATTTCATCACCGTGCTCCAGCAGGTAATCCAGGGTGGAGGTCTGGGGGCCAAGCCCCTGATAGAAGAGAATGCCCTGATCCTCGGTAGGGGCGAGCTCATTCTGGCTCATGGAGACCATGAAGTAGATGGAGCCGAGTACAACGACGGCGAAGAAGACCACCACCGATTTGGTCTGCATCAGTGAGCTCAAAGCAGACTTGTAGCTTGCGGCCAGGCCGTTGAAGGTTTTCTCAACCACCTGCTCGAATCTGCCGGGGTTGCCGTGGGGTTTCAGCACCTTGCCCGATAGCATGGGAGAAAGCGTCAGGGCAACAATGCCGGAAATAACCACGGTCCCTGCCAGCGTGAACGCAAACTCGGTGAAGAGCGAGCCGACCAGCCCGCCCATGAAACCGATGGGGGCGTATACGGCCACCAGGGTGGTGGTCATGGCGATGATGGGAACCGCCATTTCGCGCGCACCGTTTATGGCAGCATCGAAGCGCGATTCGCCCTGTTCAATGTGTCGGTGCACGTTCTCTACCATGATGATGGCGTCATCCACCACCAGGCCGATGGCCAGCACCATGGAGAGCAGGGTGAGCAGGTTCAGCGAGAAACCAAACATCAGCATGATGAACGCACCGCCAACCAGCGACAGTGGCACGGCGACGGAGGGAACAATCGACGCCCGGATGGAACCGAGGCACAGGAATACCACCACCAGAACAATGATCATGGCTTCCAGCAGTGTCTGGATAACCTCGTTGATGGAATCCTCGATAAAGTCTGAGGCATCGTACGCCAGGCGCACATCCAGACCGGAAGGCAACTGGCTTTCGATATCCGGTAACTGGTCTTTTACCAGACCGGCGACCGTCAGAGGGTTGGCCCCGGGAGCCAGCTCAATAGCGACATAGGTGGCCGGCTGGCCTTTGTACAGAGCCAGTTGATCGTAGGTTTCAGAACCCAGCTCAACCCGGGCGATGTCCTGCAGGCGGATCTGGGTGCCATTGGATTGCTTGACCACCAGATTGCGGAACGCATCCGGATCACCCACATCGGTGTCGCTGGTCATACTGATTTCGGTGTAGGTGCCCTTGGTGTTACCGACGGCAGCCTGGTAGTTATTGGCCCTGAGTCTGGCCACCACCTCCTGGGGTGTCATGTCCACCGCCGCCAGGCGTTCCGGATCCAGCCACACCCGCAGGGCGAATTTGCGGCCCAGCAGTTCCGCTTTGCCCACTCCTGAGAGCGCCTGGAGTCTGGGCTGGACCACGCGGGTGAGGTAATCGGTGATCTGGGGTACGGCCAGCTCGTTACTGTAAAAGGCAATGTACATCAGCGCCGTCGAATCACCGGTGGTGGAGGTTATCACCGGATCCTGGGCTTCGGCCGGCAGGACGTTCCGCTGGCTTGCCACCTTGGCCTGTATTTCCGCCAGGGCCGCGTTGGCGTCATAATTCAGCACCATCTTTGCTTCGATGGTGGAGGTGCCCTGGGAACTGGTGGATGTCAGATAGTCGATGCCGCTGGCTTCAGCGATTGCCTGCTGCAGCGGCGTGGTGATAAAGCCCTTGATCAGGTCTGAGCTGGCACCGGGGTAGGCCGTAGTGACCGTCACGGTGGTGCTCTCGAGCTCGGGGTATTGCCGGATCTCCATTTCCATGGCCGCCCGGGCGCCCAGGAGCAGGATCAGCAGGCTGACCACCGTCGCCAGGACGGGACGGTGAATAAATATGTCAGTGAAGCGCATTACTCAGACGCCCCCTGCTTCTGGTCTTCTTCCTGTATGGCCACCTGCTGGCCAGCGCGCAGACGCAGCAAACCCTTCTCGACGACGGTTTCGCCGGCCTCCAGGCCGGACAGAACGGCAACACGGGTGTTACGGGTTTCGCCGGTGGTTACCGTGCGGCGGCTAACGACCAGATTGCCCTCGTCGTTCTCCTCAACCACAAACACGAAATCGCCATAGGTGTTGTAGGAGATTGCAGTGCGTGGCACGGTCACAACCTCGTTGTCTTCCGGCTGCTGTGTCAGAACGGTGGCAAACATGCCGGGGCGCAGCAGGTTGTCCGGGTTGGAGAGCGTGGCGCGGACACGGACCGTCCGGGTTTCCGGGTTGACCGAGGTGTTGATGGCGCTGACGGACCCTTCAAAATCCTGCTCCGGAACGGCAGCGACAGTGGCGACTACCGGATAGCTGGTCTTCACGTTCGGCAGGTTTTTCTCGGAAAGGGTATAGTCGACGTAGATCGGATCCAGCATGTTGATCTCGACAATCGGGGTGCCGGTGGCAATATACTCACCCTGGTCGACCATCCGGATACCCAGCGTGCCATCAAAGGGCGCCCGAATGATTTTTTTGCTCAGTTGTGCTTCGGCTTCATTCACCCTTGCGCGGGCCGCGTCGAAATTGGCCTTGGCTTCATCGTACTGGGACTGGGATACTGCGCGCTTGGGGAGCAGGTCGGACACCCGCTTGAACTCCTGCTCGGCCAACTGTGCCTCGGCGCGACGTGTGCGCAGGGCGGCTTCATCGATTGCTGAATCAATCCGGATCAATACATCACCACGGCTGACCTGGTCACCGGATTCGAAATTGATGGTCTCAATGACGCCGGGCACTTCGTTGGCCACCTGGATGCCGTTGATGGCTTCAACACTGCCGACAGCCTTGATGGCGGGCGTCCAGGCTTCTTTCTGGGCCTCAACCGCGGAAATCTGGGCGGGTGGCTGAGGCTGGGACATCTGCTCTTGCATCTGGCCAAACTGGTAGAACTTGTAGCCGAAGATGCCTCCGAGCACTACGCCGAGAAAAATAATGACGATTATAAAGCGGGAAGCAGTGCGCATGGTTCGGGTCCTGGGGAACTGTGTCAGATTTTGGGAAGCATAGCATCCTACAAAATCAGGGTCGCTATTGTCACTGGGTTGTAAGTATTTCTATCTAGACTCCGGGTTTGCCGGATTTGACAAGCATCAAGGCTGTCTGGGTGTTTTCATGAGGGGCGGCTTTCCCTGCAGGGTGCTGGTAATGTAGCTCGCGTCGATGACAGAATTACGACGGTATTCAGGGTGAGGATCAATAATGCAGTGGATTCTGGGGCTTGCGTTGGCAGCCGCCGTTTTTGTGATTCTGAAACAGTGGGGCGCGTTGTCCGCGGAAAAGAAAAAGGCGGCCACCTGGAAGGTGATCCTCGTGGTCGGTGGAGCCTTGCTGGTGTTCATGGTCCTGACCGGACGCGTGCATGTGCTCACAGCGGCAGTTGCGGCTGTGATTCCCCTCTTGCGCAAGCTTCCCGCCTTGTTGAAATTTGCTCCGGAAATCAACCGGTTCATGGGGAGGAAGCCGGGGCAAGAAAGCCGTGAGCAGGCGAGTGATCATTCTGGCTCGGGCACTGATCTGGCTGGGCAGATGTCAGAACGAGAGGCCTGCGATATTCTCGGGGTAAAAGCCGGCTGCTCTGAAGAGGAAATCGTGATGGCGCATCGCCGGCTCATGCAGAAACTTCACCCCGACCGGGGCGGAAACGATTACCTGGCAGCCAAACTGAACGAAGCCAAACAGGTACTTCTCGGCAAGCGACAGGCCTGATTCAGGGCAGAATATCGACTCGGACTTCAAAACTGCGATTGTCGGAGCGGCTACTGTTCACCTGATAGGTAATTCCACTGCGCTCCTGGCTGGAATGGGTTGTTGTGCTACCCAGTGACACCCACTGTCCCGGCTCAACTCGGCGAATGGTAACGACCGCTTCCGTTTCATATCCGTCCATATTTGCCGGTTCCTCCTCGAACGAGACAATGCTCAGTTCCACCGCCTGATCGGAAATGACCTGGGGACTGACCAGAAACCCGCTGCGGGTTTCGACCTGTTGCAGGAAAGCCGCGGGATTACGACCGCCGCGAATGGCGACTGGAATCGTCCGGACCTGGCCTGACGTAATATGTGCCGACTGGCCATCCTGCATCACCAGGGTCCGCTCCTGGGCGCTGCCGGTAGTGGTAACGCGACGTTCGGCAGAGAGTTCGGCGCGGCCGTTAGACGCGGAAATGCCGGCACCTGAGCGTTTGCCGCCGCTATCCGTTCTGGACCGAACAGTGATCCTGACCTGAACGGGCGCTACATCAAGCGTTTCGACAAGCCGTCCGATTTCGTCCAGCAGGTCGGGTTCACCGCGTACCACCAGTTGTTGGCCCCGGGCGGTCACGGTTACCGGCGAGCCCTGGTAAAGCTCGCGGATCTGCACCGCCACATCGTCGCCTGGTCGGTTATTGAGCTGGTACACGCGAGATTCCGCCTGGGCCAGAGCCTGGCTGGAACAAAGTCCCAGCAGCAGAACAAGAAAAAGCTGCAGGGGGTATCCTCGGACAAAAACGACCATTCAGTGCTCCAATCCTTCTGTCGGAGTCGAAAAAAACTCCGACACACGGGTTGCCAAGGTGAAAACCAGGGGTATATATTGAAAAGCATGAAGACGACACACGCGACCTGTCAATTGAATGTTTTGCAAGCTTTCGGCGCCAAGCCGGCGGCTGCCGTCGCTGCTGTGTTTTTCTGGTGGTTTGGTTATGGCTTTTATTTTAGCCAGAGCCGGGGCCGCCCATAGGATCTTCATCGAACGAATAACGAGGAAGGCAGCCCGGCAGAAAACCCAGGCTGCCACAGGACTCAAAAAGCCCCGACTGGTAGCCCAGCCGGGGCTTTTTTGATTCTGACGCAGGGAAACGGGAACACTGACATGAACATGCCCTTGAACACTGAACTGACACACCAGGATGCGGAGACTCAGGCGCGGCACCGACAGGAAGTGGTTCTGCCGACGCCCGCGGAGCTGAGACTTGAGATGCCGGCCAGTGCCGCTGTCGTCCAACAGGTAGAGGAGCAGAGGCAGGCCATCCGGGACATTCTACAGGGCGAGGACAGCAGAACCCTGATCGTAATGGGGCCGTGTTCCATACACGATGAGGTGGCGGCCCTGGAATACGGGAAGAAGCTGAAGGCCCTGGCGGACGACGTCAGCGACCGCTTCCTCATCGTTATGCGGGCGTATCTGGAGAAGCCCCGGACTACGGTCGGCTGGAAAGGGCTGCTGTACGACCCGGAGCGCACAGGAGAAGGCGATCTGAATGAGGGGCTGCGCCGCTCCCGCCGCCTGCTGTTGAATCTGGCGGCCATGGGTTTGCCGCTGGCCACCGAGGCCCTGAGCCCGTTCGCCATGGATTACCTGGGTGATCTGGTAAGTTGGACTGCCATTGGTGCCCGAACCACCGAATCCCAGGTACATCGTGAAATGGTCAGTGGCCTGCCGATGCCCACCGGCTTCAAGAACGGCACCGATGGCGGTATTGCCGTGGCAACCAACGCCATGAAGTCGGCATCCCATCCTCATCACCACCTTGGGGTGTCCGCGACCGGGGCGCCGGTCATGATTACCACCCGGGGCAACCCTGATACCCATCTGGTGTTGCGCGGTGGCCGAGGTATTACCAACTATGATGCTGCAAGTATTGAGCAGGCCGTTGGGGCCCTGGCAGAAGCCGGATTGTCGACTGCGGTGATGGTGGACTGCAGCCATGACAATGCCTGCAAGCAGGCCGAACGACAGCTGGATATCGCCCGGGAAGTAATGGCCCAGCGCCGTGCCGGCAACCAGCATATCCGTGGTTTGATGCTGGAAAGTTTCCTGGAACCGGGCCGCCAGGACGATGGTGAAGACCTGCGCTACGGCTGCTCGATTACCGATCCTTGTCTGGGATGGGCGCAGACGGAGGCTCTGATCCGCTCACTGTAGACAGTAGCAGCTGGCCTGCCAGTAACATCAGAACACCGCCCATCAGCCGGTCCAGCCAGTGGCCAAACCGGTTAAACCCGCGGCGGATCCGGGGCAGGGTGAAGAAAACAGCGACCATGGCAAACCACAGCCCCGTGGCCAAAGCCATGTAAATGCCGTAGCCGGCCTGGAGCGCAATGGGCGTGCCCGGGCTGATCACAACAGAGAACAGGGAGACAAAAAACAGCGTTGCCTTGGGATTCAGGGCATTGGTCAGGAAACCCAACCGCAGGGCGGCAAGACCGGATTGCCCTCCCGTCGGGGCCTGTTCTACATGAACGCCACCGGCCCGGGCCCTCAAACACTGAACGGCAATCCAGGCAAGGTAGAGTGCCCCCAGCACCTTGAGAACATTGAAAAGCATGATCGATTGCTGGATCAGCAGGCCGATTCCGAGCAAGGAATAGCAGACATGCACCAGAATGCCCCCGCCGATACCGATGGCTGTCAGCAGCGCGTTCCTTCGGCTCTGGCAGAGCGCCTGTCTGAGCATCACGGCAAAATCCGGACCGGGGCTTGCCACTGCCAGCAAGTGGACGAGGGCCACCGTCAGAAATTCCGGCCAGTAACTCTGCATAGTTCCAACTCCTCTCCTGAGCCTGCCAAGGTCTGAAAAGTCTGACAGCATAGGCCGAATCAGGTCTTTTTTCACGGTATGGGTGAAACTTGCCATGGCTTCTATACTGAGGTCTCACCCGTTCCAACCTTCCGTGTTCCCCGATGCCGGGAACGCCTGTCAGGAGACCTTGTATGGAAAAGCGAGCCGTAGACGTTGCCATTATCGGAGCCGGTACCGCAGGAATGGTGGCGTATCAGCGTGTGCGCAAGGCGACCGACAGAGTAGTACTGATTGAGGGCGACCAGTACGGAACCACCTGCGCCAGGGTCGGGTGTATGCCCAGCAAGCTTTTGATTGCGGCCGCCGAAAATGCCCATCAGATGCAGCTTGGCGACCTGTTTGGTGTGTCTGCCGGAGCGATCAGAGTTGATGGTAAACGGGTTATGGAACGGGTGCGAACCGAGCGGGACCGTTTCGTTTCTGGCGTGATTAACTCGGTCGAGAAGTTTCCGGAGGCGCACCAGTTGAGAGGTCACGCCCGGTTTGTCGGCCCGAATCATCTGGTGGTTGGCAACAACCTTGAGGTGCAGGCCGGCCGGATCATTATCGCTACCGGTTCACGGCCCAACATTCCCGGGTTTCTGAAAGAGGCCAAAGACCGGCTGGTGGTGAATGATGATATTTTCGAGTGGCAGGATCTGCCGGACTCGGTGGCGGTATTTGGGCCGGGCGTTATTGGTCTGGAGCTAGGGCAGGCCTTGAGCCGGCTTGGGGTCCGGGTTCGCATGTTCGGCGTTGGCGGGGCTGTCGGTCCCATCCAGGATGACTCCATCCGGGACTACGCCCTTAAAACCTTTAATGAAGAATTCCCGCTGGATCCCGATTCGGAGGTCAAAAACGTTGAGCGGGTTGATAACGGTGTTGCCATTACGTTTGTGGATGGGGATGCCGGTGAAAAGACCGAAACCTTTGATTACCTGTTAGCAGCTACCGGCCGTCGTCCGAATGTGGACGGGCTGGATATCCAGAACGCCGGTATTGAGCTCGATGACAAGGGCCTCCCCCTGTTTGATCCCCATACCCAGCGATGTGGCGACAGCCACATATTCATCGCCGGCGATGCCAATAACAGCCTGCCGCTGTTGCATGAGGCGGCCGACGAGGGCCGTATCGCGGGCGACAACGCGGCGTCCTACCCGGATGTTCGGACGGGACTTCGCCGTACCCCGTTGGCGGTGGTATTCACCGATCCGCAGATTGCGACCGTAGGCCTGACCATTCAGCAGGTGGACGAGCGGTGTCGCGGTTGTTTCGCCGTGGGCGAGGTATCGTTCGAGGATCAGGGGCGCAGTCGGGTCATTGGCAAAAACCGGGGGCTACTGAGGGTTTATGGTGAGCATGGCAGTGGCCTGTTCATGGGAGCCGAGATGTTCGGCCCTGCGGCGGAGCATATTGCCCATCTGCTCGCATGGTCGGCCCAGCGACGACTGACCGTCAGCGAAATGCTGGAAATGCCATTTTACCATCCGGTTATCGAGGAAGGGTTGCGGACGGCCCTGAAAGACCTCAACCGAAATCTCAGTATCGGACCGGCGCCAGAAGAGGGCTGCACCGATTGTGGGCCGGGTGTTTGAGCCGGTCCTTGATCAGAATCAACAGGTGTGGGGCTGAGTCTGGGATAAAGTTCCGGTTGTTGTCCTTGCGTTACGCTGGCGACGGGCCCAGATCTTTTCATGGAAGAAATAGGCAACGGTGTTGATGGCTGGCTCAACCATGGCGATCAAACTGCCAATCAGGATGTCACCCGTGAGCAGATAAGCCACGGTGAAGGCCACTGTAAAATGGGTGAGGGCGAACGTTACCGTTTTGATCAGCGACTGGTCGCCATTCGTGCCATGGTTATGTACAAACAGTTTTAACGTGCTCATGGTCATCTCCGGTTTCGCTCGTGGTTCATTGCTTATTTAAGACCGGGTGAGAATGATTGTTAAATGAATTGTATTGAGAATGAGGATAGCCTCGGGCTATTTATTTGACTTCTTTCATAGCATTATTCAGCGTCGCTATTAACGAGATTAGCAAACTAAACTTCCCGACCGTGTTTGGTCGGTCGTATACTTTCTGAAACGTCATACATAACTGCCAAGGAGATGCGTTATGGGTAAGAACTTTATTGGTCTTGATACTGAGAAAACAGCGCAGCTTGCTGATTCCCTGAATGATCTTTTGTCCAACTATCAGATCTTCTACATGAATGTCCGTGGCTACCACTGGAATATCAAGGGCGACAACTTCTTCGAGCTTCACGTCAAATTCGAAGAGCTGTACGATGATCTGTTGCTCAAGATTGATGAGATTGCAGAGCGCGTGCTGACGCTTGGCCATCGGCCGGCTCACGCCTACAGCACCTATATTGAACGGTCTGAAGTGCCCGAGCGTAAAGATGTTTCGGATGGCAAGGAAGCGATGGAGAACATCGTGGAAAGCTTTGCCAAACTGATCGGCAAACAGCGTGCGTTGCTCAGTCTGGCGGGTGACGCGGAAGATGAGGGCACCGTTGCCCTTATGAGTGACTACATCTCTCAGCAGGAAAAGACTGTCTGGATGTATCGGAGTTACCTCGGCCATTGAGTCGATTGAAGTTACGGAATGGCGACCTTCGGGTCGCCATTTTTTGTTCCTGTCACTAATTCGTCATGGTAATGACTCGGAATTGACGCTGAACTGTCACGCCCGTGGCCTAGCGTGTGTAGGAATTCCCTACACCAAGCAATGCCAGAGGCACAATGTCATGTTCCGTAAGACCCTGCTTTCCGCAACCATCCTGTCTTCCCTGTTGGGCCTGAGCGCCTGTACCGATGATGGTGACGATGGCGCTGATGGTATCAACGGCACCAGTAAATCACTGATCGAACTTAATGTCCTGGGCACCTATCAGGCCCCGGGCGATGTGTTCGACGTGGGAGCTGCCGAAATTGTTGCCCACGATGCTGCCAACCAGCGATTGTTCGTTGTAAACGCCGGTGCCTCCACGGTAGACGTGCTTGATATCCAGGACCCCTCCCAACCGGTTCTCTTGCAGACCATCGATGCGACCGCCGAGGGTGCATCCGCCAACAGTGTGGCTGTCTTCGGCAGCCTGGTGGCGGTGGCCATCGAAGCCGACGTCAAGCAGGACAACGGCAAGGTCGTTTTCTACAACACCACTGACCTTGGCAAGGTTGGTGAAGTTACGGTAGGGGCGCTGCCCGATATGGTTGCCTTTACCCGGGACGGCATGAAAGTGCTGGTCGCCAACGAGGGTGAACCCAGCGACGACTACACCAACGATCCGGTGGGATCCGTCAGCATTATTGATCTGTCAGCGGGCGTTGCCGGCGCAACGGTAACCACCGCAGGGTTCGAAGCCTTCAATGCCGATGAGGCGGCCCTGAAAGCCAGCGGTGTGCGGGTGTTTGGGCCGGGAGCAACCGTCGCCCAGGATATGGAGCCGGAGTACATTGCGGTCTCCCTCGACAACAAGACCGCCTGGGTCGCCCTGCAGGAGAACAACGCCGTAGCCGAGCTGGATATCGAGGCCGGGGTGATCAATGCGATCCTGCCCCTCGGTTTCAAGGACCACAGCGTGATAGGAAACGAGCTGGACGTCAGCAATCGGGATAGCGGCATCAACATTCGCAACTGGCCGGTAAAAGGTATGTATATGCCGGACGCGATCACCAGCTACGGCTACAACGGCAAGACGTACTACATCACCGCCAACGAGGGTGATTCCCGGGACTACGATGGCTTCTCCGAAGAGTTCCGGCTTGGGGATCTGACCCTGGATGCCACGGCCTTCCCAAATGCGGCCGATCTACAGCTGGAGGAGAACCTGGGTCGGATCAACGTGACCTCGACCCTGGGCGTCAGCAATGGCTGCGATCCCTCTGACCCGGCGACAGATCCGGAAGTAGACTGCGAATACAGCGAAATCTACACCTACGGCGCACGATCCTTCTCTATCTGGTCTGCCGATGGCCAGAGGGTCTTTGACAGCGGCAGCGAATTCGAGCGGATCACCGCCAGTCTGTTGCCTGAGAACTTCAATGCCACCAATGACGAGAACAATTTCGACAACCGATCTGATGACAAAGGTCCTGAGCCGGAAGCCGTCACGGTTGGCACAATCAACGGCCAGACCTTCGCGTTTATCGGTCTTGAGCGAATTGGCGGAATCATGGTTTACGACGTGACCAATCCCCAGAATCCGGAATTCGTCCAGTACCTGAATAATCGGGATTTCTCAGTGTCGGATGCAGACCTGCAGGCCGGTATGGCCAAAGATTCTGGGCCGGAGGGCATTGCCTTCATCGCCGCCGAGGACAGCCCGAATGGGCAGCCCTTGCTGGCAGTGGGAAATGAAATCAGCGGAACCACCACCCTGTACGGTATTGACGTGATTGAACTGACGGCGAACTGAGTTCAGGGCCTGAAAGAAACCCGGGGGCATCGTTATAGATTCTCCCGGGTTTTTTGTTTTCCGTCTCAGACAGCGGCTTTCAGCGGCGGCACTTCCTGATGGAGGAACCACTTCTCCGTAACCACCTTTCTTGTAAACCAGTGCGAGCGCATCAGGCTGCTGGCCAGTGGCGTCTTGATCCAGTCCGGAACCTGCCAGCCCTGATCCGTGTCTGCCGCCCGATTGCCAAAGCGTCCGGCAATGGCATCGCCGTAGATCTGCAATGAGGAGGCCGAATAATCCGGCGCGTCCCGTATCACATCTGCCGCCAGCAGCGCCGATTCGATGGCGGGCCGGATGCCTTCACCGCTCTGGGTGTAAGCCAGGCCGGCGGAATCGCCAATCAACAGAATACCGTCGTCCACCAGTGGCCTCTCGGCATGGGCATAAAGCAGATAGGCGTGGCCTTTGAAACGCCCGGGCAGGTCCTCCGGAATGCGCCCGGCGGACTTCATTTCATCGACAAAAGCCTCTAGATGACCGCTCAGCTTGTGGTTATCCTCCCGGCCCAGCCCGATATTCAGGTAATTGCCCTTGCGAAACACCCAGGCATAACCCTTGAGATCGCGGCAGAACCAGAGCTCCGGGGTGTCGCCCCGGGCCTCGCAGGCGGAAGCCTGCTCGGGTGTCATTTCGAATTCCACCTCCTTGGCGGCGACAACGGTCTCGTGGCTACCCGGGCCTTCGCCAAGCAACCGTGCAACCGGGCAGAAGTGCCCGCCGGCGCCCACGACAAGCGGGGCCTCCCAGGTGTCGTTGATGACCCAGTTGCCGTCTTTCCGGACGATGGACTTGACCGGCGTGGCGAGCTGTTTCGGACCGGTGACGCGGCTGAGCAGATAATCGTCGAATTCACACCGGCGAATGCCATAGCTGACCACATCGCCGTGGTCGTTTTCCACGGCCGGCTGCCCCATCATGCCGATGCGAAACCGGCGAATAGGCTGGAATGTCCGTCCGTTGGCGTACTCGTCGAGATCAATCTTCAGGGTTTTCATGACGGCAGGAGTCACCCAGCCCGCGCAGGTTTTATCCCGGGGAAAATCCTGTTTGTCGATGGTCAGTACTTTTTTGCCGCTGGTCTCAAGGGCACTGGCCAGGGTGGAGCCGGCTGGGCCGGCACCGACGATGATCAGGTCGTAATAATCCATCAGGCCTCCTCTGGTGCCGCTGGAAACGCATACAGATCCCGGCGGTTCTGCGCCAGACTATTGTTGTCGCCGTGGGTGAAAACCACCTGGAACAGCTGGAGGGAGCCGGCGCGGAACGCAGCGATGGAGCCCGCCAGATACATGCGCCAGGCCCGGGTAAAGTGGCCATCGTACATAGCCGTTACCTTGTCTTCGTTCTCGTTGAAACGATCCATCCAGTGGCTGAGGGTCTGGGCGTAATGCAGGCGCAGGTTCTCCACATCCAGTACCGAGAAATCGCCGTGTTCGCAGATTTCCATGAATTCGCCGATGCTGGGCGGATAGGCGCCGGGGAAGATGCGTTTTTCGATCCAGGCGTTCATCAGCATCGGGCGATTGCGGCCAATACTGTGGAGCAGGGCAATCCCGTCGGGTTTCAGGCTCCGCTTGATGAGTTCGGACAACGCCTCGTAGTTTTCCTTTCCCACGTGTTCCAGCATGCCGATGGAGACAAAGGCATCGTACTGACCGCTGATGTTTCGGTAGTCGTCCTCGACGTATTCCACCAGATGATTCAGCCCCTGCTTGCGGGCCTCCTCCCGGGCAAAGGCCAGCTGCTCTTTTGAGATGTTGTAGGAGTGCACCTTGACGCCGTAGTTGCGGGCCATGTAACGGGCCAGCCCACCCCAGCCGCAGCCGGCCTCGACCACGGTCATGCCGGGTTTGAGACGGAGCTTGCGGCAGACATGCTCCAGCTTGGCCAGTTGAGCCTGTTCCAGGGTCAGCTCGGGGCTCTCGTAATAGGCGCAGGTGTACTGCATTTCAGCGCTGTCCAGCCAGAGCCGGTAGAACTCGTTGCCCAGGTCGTAGTGATGGTTAATGTTTTCTTTGGCTTCGGAGATCCCGGTGGACCGGGGGTTGTGATTGCGCCAGAGTGCTTCCAGCCATTTCGGCCACTTCTGGCGCGCCTGATGAACTGAGCGGTAGAGGGTTTCCATCAGGTCAGGAAGGTCGCCTTCTACCTCCAGGCGACCTGCGCTGTAGAGATCGCCGAACGCCAGGTTGGGGTTGGTCACCAGTGCGTACAGGGCCTTGGGGTCGGTGAGGTGCAGAGCGAATTGTGACTGTTGGCCATCCGGTTCGATGACATCGCCGTTCCAGAGCCGGAACCGGAGCGGCGGTGAGCCGGCCATGCGCATCAGCTTGGCAATCAGCCAGCGTTCGTACGTGTGCGGTGACCGGTCCACGTGGGTGCTTTCCAGTGGCAGGGTCAGAACATGGCTTTTGGATTCTTGCCCGTGGTCACGGGGTTTCTGGGCAGTGCTCTGATTCATGGACTCCACTCTCCCTTCCTAACCTCAACATCAATGTTTTGTCGACGTGCGTTTTCCAGGGTTCCCGAATACCAGTCTGAGAATCACCGCTTGTCCGTTCAGTATAGAAAACAGTCAGATTTTGTCAGGTGAGGCGTATGAAGAAGAAAACTATCGTGAGAATAGAGTCGCAGGAAATGAGAGGGACTGAAAAAAATACCGGGCCCTCAGGCCCGGTATTCTTCGAATCAGTATGAGGAACTCATACCAAACCATTCTGGGAAAATGACTATCAGTGCCAGCACAAACATCTGTATCAGGATGAAGGGCAGCACGCCTTTGTAGATGTCCGTTGTTCGCACCTCGGGCGGTGCTACCCCCTTCAGATAGAACAACGAAAACCCGAATGGTGGCGTCAGGAAGCTGGTTTGCAGGTTCATTGCAATCAGAATCGCGAACCAGAGCATGTTGATGCCCATGGCCTCGGCCACCGGCGCAAGGATCGGCACGATGATGAAGGAAATCTCCACGAAATCGATGAAGAAACCCAGTACCAGGATGACCACCATGGCCAGGATGATGAAGCCCCACTTTTCACCGGGCAGCTGGAGCAGCCACTCTTCCAGCAGGTAGTCGCCGCCGGTGTAGCTGAACACCATGGAGAAAGCGGTGGCACCAATCAGGATCGCGAAGACCATGGCAGTTACCTTCACCGTGTCCTTGGATGCATCCCATACCATCTTGAACGAGAACTGACGGTAAATGATGGCCAGAACAACAGCGCCGACGCCACCCAGAGCAGATGACTCCGTAGGCGTGGCAATGCCGGTGAAGATCGAGCCCAGAACCACCACAATCAATGCCAGCGGCGGAATGATTGCCAGCAGCGCATTGAAGATTTCCTTCTTGCGCGATACGCCTGGCTCATCCGGCATGGCCGGAGCCGTCTCGGGCCGCAGCCTGGTCAGAACCAGGATGTACACGATATAGAGCCCCACCAGTACGATGCCGGGCCAGACGGCGGCCTTGAACAGGTCCCCGACCGGAAGGCCAAGCACGTCACCCAGGATGATCAGGATGATCGAGGGCGGGACGATCTGGCCGAGCGTACCGGATGCACAGATGGTGCCTGTAGCGAGCCGTTTGTCGTATTTGTGGGCCAGCATCACCGGTAAGGAAATCAGGCCCATGGCCACCACACTGGCGCCCACGACGCCGGTGGATGCGGCCAACAGGGCACCAACCAGGATGGTCGAAATCGCCAGACCGCCTGGAAGGCCACCAAAAAGTCGACCCATGGAGGTCAATAGCTGCTCTGCCAGCCGGGTGCGCTGAAGCACCACGCCCATGAAAATGAACAGGGGCACCGCCATCAGAACGGTATTCTGCATCACGCTCATGATGCGATAGGGCATGAAGGCAAAGAGATCCATGCCCTCGGCGAAGATTCCGAAGAACAATGCCACGCCACCGAAGGTGAATGCTACCGGGAAGCCCAGCATCAGCATCAGCAGGGCGACACCGAACATAATCATACCGATCATGCGAGGCCTCCTGCGCTATGCTCACCTTCGTATTCTTTCTCGCCCGACATAACCCGTATCGCATAGGTGGCCATATTCAGGCCTGCAATGCCGATGAAGACTGCGCTGATAGGGATGACGGACTTAATGATCCAGCGGTGGGGCAGACCGCCGGGGTCGCCACTGCCTTCACCCATGTTGTAGGAGTCCACGGCAAAATCGTAACCATAGACGCCGATCAGGTAGGCAAAGGGAATAACGAAAATGAATGCACCCACCAGATTTACCCAGGCCTTGGCCTTGTTGTTCCAGCGAGTGTAGAAAACGTCGACCCGAACATGACCATCCGTGCGCAATGCGTAGGGAATACCCAGCAGGAACACCACCGAATAGAGGTGCCACTCCATTTCCTGCATGCCGATTGAAACGTTGTTGAAAGCGTAGCGGGCCACGACGTCGTAAAAGACGTTGGCTGCCATCAGTATCATCGCGACACAGGCAACCCAGCCACAGAATGTGGACAAGCGCGAAAGCCCCTCGTCCAGTTTGATAATCCACCGCATTGATGATCCCCCGCCAGGAGAGCTGGCGCTTTTTCAGTTGCTATAAACGACAAAACCGGGATCACTCGTAGAGCGATCCCGGCTCCGTTACAGCCTATATCTTACTCGACTTCGGCCATGGTGTTGAGGTAAGCGCGCTCGGAAATGTTGGTATAAGCGCGGCTCTGCTCAAGGTAGTTCTCCTGGGAGTCGATAATCTTGGCAGCCATGTCGCTCTCAGCAGCGGCTTCTTTCAGCAGCTTGTTGTTGGCTTCATACATGGCATCAAAGATTTCGTCCGGAAAACGTTTGATCTGGACATTCGGATATTCCTCGCGAATGTTGGCCCAGGCTTCGGCGTTGGCGTGCTGGGAATGAACCAGCATGTCGTAGGAAGCGGTGCGCATGGCAACACGCATGATTTCCTGCAGGTCAGCCGGGAGCTTGTCCCAGACGCGCTTGTTCACCAGGAACTGCAGCTCGGTGGCCGGCTCGTGCCAACCGGTGTAGTAGTAGTCGGCAATCTGCTGGAAGCCAAGACGGAGATCCAGTGCCGGGCCTACCCACTCAACGGCATCGATGGTGTTGCGTTCCAGAGCGGTGTAAAGCTCGCCGGGAGCGATATTGGTCGGGTTAACGCCGACTTCCGCGAATACCTCACCGGCGAAACCGGGGATGCGCATTTTCAGACCCTGAAGGTCTTCCAGAGAGTTGATTTCCTCGCGGAACCAACCGCCCATCTGAACGCCGGTGTTACCGCCCGGGAAGGACAGCATGTTGTGGGGCTCGTAGACTTCCTGCATCAGCTCCATGCCGCCACCGTGGTAGAACCACGCATATTGTTCCATCGCATTCATGCCAAACGGCATGCTGGTGAAGAACAGGGTCTCGGGAACCTTGCCTTTCCAGTAGTAGGAAGCAGAGTGGCCCATGTCGTATTGTCCGGCCTTGACCATGTCAAACACGCCCAGCGGGGCCTTGTGCTTATTGGCAGAGTCGATGCGGATTTTCAGGCGTCCGTCGGACATTTTCTCGACGTTCTCGGCGAAGCGCTTGGTGGTGTCACCGAAAATCGGAAAGTTTGGTCCCCAGGTTTCCGCAAGGCGAAGGGTGAATGTGTCTTGGGCGAGCGCCTGCGAGGAGGCAAAGGTAGTTGCCACAGCCAGCACAGCCGCGGAAAGAACAGAACGGATCTTCATTGCTCTTCTATCCTCTTATCTTTTTTGTGGGTCGAGCGTCCCCCCTTTTGGGGGAAAACTACTCTTGATGCTAGTTCACGTTAGCAATTATCGTTAACAAACGAAATCAAAAACCGGTTCATGTACGACCTTGGTCGTAAGGTGGATCAGAGGTCTTGCATCCTGCCAATCTGGCTGGCGAGACGCATCGCCTCGTGTTCTTCCAGCGCCAGGAGGTCTTCCAGCAGCGACTTGGCTTCGGGGATTTCCGCCTTGCCGATCAGTGAATCGTAGAGGTCCATGACCTGGTCGTGAAACTGGAAGACCTCCCGGGCGATGTCCTCGAACGACATGGACGCATAATGGGTGTAGGAGTCGGCGCTGGGCCCAATCGGCTTGTGCTGGTTGTTCAGGTAATCGTAGAGGCGTGTGCTCATGGCCTTGGGTTCGGCCTGGTTCTCGAATTCACGCACGGCTTTCTCCAGCAGCGACTCATGGCGCGACAGGTAATCGAGCAACGCGGAGGCTTTCTCGTCATTGTTCAGTTTGGCCGATTCATGAAGGCTACGGGACAGATGCGCGTGTAGCTGACGTGTCCAGTCAATCAGGTCCTCGAAAGTTGTTATCTCCATTGCTTTGCTCCTTACCGGGGCGGATCGTTTGTAGTTGGCATTACAGATAAGTCTAGTCAAAATTGAGGGTTATGGGGTACCCGCCGGGCTCCGGCATCAGCGAAACGGAAATTGGCCATGACAACGACATTAGGCATCATTGAAGGATTCTACGGCCCCATGTGGACCTGGCAGGAACGTCGACACCTGGTCCGTACCCTGGCCCCCCACGGTTACGGGTTTTATCTCTATGCTCCCAAGGCCGATGCCTTCCTCCGGCGAAAATGGCAGCAGCCACACCCGCCAGCTATGGCCTCGGAGCTGGCCGAATTTTCCCGTTTCTGTCGTCACGAGGGGGTGCGCTTCGGCATAGGGCTGAGCCCGTTCGAGATATTCAACCGGTTCGACGACGAGGTCCGCACGGCGTTGGCACACAAGCTCGCGCTGCTGGAGCGTATCGGCATTGACGAACTGGCGATCCTGTTTGACGACATGCGTTCCGATACCCCGGACCTTGCCGGTACTCAGGCTGACATAGTGCACTGGGTTCGTGAGCACACAGCCATCAACTTTCTGAGCGTCTGTCCCAGTTACTATTCTGACGACCCCGTACTGGATCGGGTGTTTGGAGAGCGTCCGGCAGATTATCTGGAGACTCTCGGGCGCAAACTGGACCATTCGGTGAATATCTTCTGGACCGGGGAGGAGGTGTGCTCTAGGGAAGTATCGCCCGGGCACCTGAAGCGGATCGGGGACCTGCTCGGGCGCAAGCCAGTACTCTGGGACAATTACCCGGTCAATGACGGTGACCGGATGTCGCAGCATCTGCACTTGCGCGCGTTCACCGGGCGACCGGCGGCCAATGCCGCGCATCTGGCAGCCCACGGGATCAATCCGGCACTGCAGCCGACGTTAACGGCAGTTCCGGCCATCACGCTGGCAGAATCCTATCGCCTGGGACCCTCCTATCAATACGGCCAGGCGTTCCGCCACGCGGCCCGGGAAGTGCTGGGCCGGGAGTTGGCGGCGCAGCTGCAGGCGGATTTGCTGGTACTGCAGGACGCCGGCCTGGGCCGGATCAGTGCTGAAAAGCGGCAGAGTCTGCAGCACACCTACGATGCCTTCGACCACCCTGCAGCCAACGAGGTTCTGCGCTGGCTGGCGGGTGAATATCAGGTTACCGATGAGATGGTGGCTACCCAGTAACCCGCGCGGCTAGCGAAGGTAATATTCAACGGTCGAGACCACGCGAACGGTTTTGACGGGTTGCTGTCCTTCCATGATGCCCGGTGCCTGATCCCGGGCCAGAATCTGGAACACACCCTGATTGGCGCGTCGCAGACCCCCGAGTTCCGCCTTGGCATCCTGGGCAAACTGGGCTGCCGCTTCCCGCGCTGATGCCGTGGCTTCGGCGATCATCTCGGGCTTGATATCGTTGAGTCCGTTAAACAGATAGGTAGGCCCCGATGGGCCGTAGTCCGAAGAGAGCACCACTCCCGAGTCCACCAGTTCACTGACCCCCTGTGCGGCCTGGCGGATCCGGGCGATATCGGTGCTACGGACCATCAGGGTCTGGCTGATGATGAATTTCTGCTCGCCGTTATTGGCCTGGTAGGGGTTGGCCCGGGTATCGGTGACATCCAGGCGCTGGAGTTCGACCGCATCCTGGTCAATGGCCTGCAGTTTCAGGAAGGCAATGATTGCATCCCGGCTGCTTCTGGCCTTGTCCTGGGCCTCACTCAGCGACGCCCCTGTTGCAACAAAGCGAATGGGCCACAAGGCAAGATCTGCAGTTACTTGCCGTTCAGCCACACCCTTGACGGTGACATAGCGGTCGCCGGTTTTCAGGTCAGTCAGGCCGTCACTGATCAGGGCGGCGGAGATGATGGCGCTGATGCCGAGAATCAGCGAGGCAAGAAGCTTCATGGAGTGTCCCTGTTGGCATCACCGGAGAGTTCCGGAAAGTCCCGGAAATCGTCCGGTTGATGGCTGCTATCCTGAATATCAGGAACAAGATTAGCGCTTCACCCCAAAAGCTGGAAGGGAGGAATCATGACGGCTGTGAAAGTTGAGTGCGTCAAAGGCAATATTGCCGCACAACCGGATATCGATGTCATCGTGAATGCGGCCAATGCCGAACTTCTGCCCGGCAGTGGTGTGGCCGGTGCCATTCACGGTGCCGCAGGCCCCGGTCTGGCAGAGGAGTGCCGGACTTTGGCGCCCATCAGTCCTGGCGAGGCGGTGATCAGCTCCGCCCACAACCTGCCTAACGGGCATGTCATCCATTGCCTGGGCCCGGTTTATGGGGTGGATGAGCCGTCAGACCGTCTGCTGGCGGACTGTTTCCGGAACGCGCTGCGCCTGGCGGACCAGCGCGACCTGTCGTCCATTGCCTTTCCCGCCATTTCTACCGGGGTTTTCGGTTATCCGTTGAGAGACGCAGCGGCTGTGGCCATGAAAACGGTCGCCGACACCCTGGCAGATCTCAACTCTGTTCGCCTGGTCCGGTTTGTTCTTTTCAGCGATCAGGATCTTTCCATATTCGATGAGGCCCTCAAGCTGGAACCGGACCTTTCCGGTAGGTAGAGGTCACCTTAGTCACAGGACCTGTCGGTTGATCGGCTGAAACGGGCCCTCATGGCTTCGCGTTCCCGCTCGGCATCCCGGAATTCCTCGGGCAGGGGCTGGATAAAGTAAACGAAGTCACCTTTCGGGCGATTGCTGTCCAGTGGTGGTTGGTTGATGTCCGATGGCCAGAACACCGGACTGATTACTGCGACAGACAGCTCCGGCGCACGTTGCTTCAACAGCGCCACGGTTCCCAGGCCGTCTTCACTGTGAAACGTGCCGGTCAGGTGCAGCACCTGGTGCCCCGGATGCTCTGCCCGGGCCTGCAGAATGCGGGCAGCCATGGTGTTGTCGCGAAGTAGCTGAGCCTTGTAGGTTTTTTCCATGCGCTCGCTCATGGTGTCGTCTGCCTGATGGCTCGCACCAATGGCTGCCATGAACTTTTCCCGGTAGGCCGGGGTGTCCATGAAGGGGGCGGAGGGCAACTTCTGTTTCAGGCTGTCCGAGACACCCTCGAGGTATTCCGGACCTTTCCGGCCGACACAGCGCACGACGTCTGCCGGCGCATTCGCCGCGATCACCGGCAGATTATGCCGGCGGGCAAATTCCACCAGTGGCCGGTAGGAGGCCCGGTAGTTATCCCAGGCATCGGCATCCTCAATCATTTCGGTTTCGCCGGTCTCTCCCTTCAGGTAGCGGTTCAGCTGGCCCTGACGGTCCAGGTTGAACTGTTCCATGCTGAGAATCTGCTCTGGCCGTTGCTGGAACAGGGTGGTCTGAAGCCGGGATTGAAGAAGATGTGAGCCGTGGTGCCCATGGTATTCGCCAACAATGACCACATCTGTGTCGATCAGCTTCTGCGCCAGCTGTTCATGCGTCAGAACGGTGTTGTTTTCAGGCTGAATGATGCGGGCATCGTACTGGGTCTGTGGTGCTGTCAGAACCGCATCAGGGTCTTTTGATGAAGGCATGGCAGTACATCCGTTCAGGGCGGACAGTGTGGCAATGAGCAGGGCTGGCGCAAAAACGTTCATGACAGTCCTTACGTTTTGATCACATTCAGGATCTTTTTTCGCGTTCTTCTCGCCAGTCGGGGCCCAGCCTTTCTTCCACGTATTCCCGGATGAATTGGCGCACCCTCTGGGAAGGGGTTACGTCTTCCTGCTTGCACAGTTCTTCAAAGGCGGCCTTTTTTTCCGGGTCGATCAGTAACGTCAGACGGGCAGTGCGTTTTTCCATGGAGTTGTTCATAACCTTTGGTGATTGCTAAGTATGTTAATCATCTTAACATTGAATGAATATTTTATGAGCATATAATTTGCAGGCATCAGTTGCAATCAACGAGTCTTTCATGCCGCATCGCGCCCACCTGTTTTCACTCCGGATAGCCCACGCATTCCGAGAAGCCTGCATCGATGAGCCCTATCGCGGAAGGCGATTTCTACGGGATCTGATGGCCGGTGTAACGGTGGGCATTATTGCCATACCTCTGGCCATGGCGTTGGCGATTGCCAGTGGTGTTGCGCCACAGTACGGGCTCTACACTGCCATTATTGCCGGGTTTGTAATTGCACTGACTGGTGGCAGCCGGTTCAGTATCTCCGGGCCTACGGCTGCCTTCGTTGTTATTCTCTATCCGATCGCCCAGAGCTATGGTCTGGGTGGTTTGCTGCTGGCTACCCTGATGTCCGGCGTTTTGCTGATGATCATGGCTCTGATGCGGCTGGGGCGATTCATCGAGTACATTCCGGAGTCTGTCACCCTGGGGTTCACCGGAGGCATTGCGGTGGTGATTGCCACTCTGCAGGTCCGGGATTTTCTGGGTCTGCCGGTTGGCGATATGCCCGAGCACTACTGGGATAAACTGGCGTTGCTGGCAAGCGCGTTGCCGGAGTTTGATGCCATGAGCACGCTCGTGGCCGGTGTCACCCTGGCTGTAATGTTGCTCTGGCCAAGACTTAAAACCCCGTTGCCTCCGCATCTGCCGGCTGTGGTGATCGGGAGTCTTCTGGCACTGTGGTTGAATACACAGGGCGCTGCTGTCGAAACCATTGGTTCAAGGTTCAGCTATCTGCTGCCCGATGGCTCGATGGGGGCGGGTATTCCGCCTTTCCTGCCAGAGTTTGCCTGGCCCTGGCAGCAGGCGGGGGCATCGGGCGAGCCAATTGGCTTGTCATGGTTGCTGGTTCGTGACCTGCTACCTGCCGCGTTTGCCATTGCGATGCTCGGCGCCATCGAATCCCTGCTCTGTGCCGTGGTACTGGATGGCATGACCGGAAAACGCCACAGCGCCAACAGCGAGTTGATGGGGCAGGGGCTTGGCAACATCATCACGCCGTTTTTCGGCGGCATTACCGCGACCGCAGCTATTGCCCGCTCTGCCGCCAATTACCGCGCTGGCGCCGAGTCACCCGTATCGGCCATGGTGCATTCGCTGGTAGTGCTGCTTGCCCTGGTTTCACTGGCGGGCCTTCTGGCCTATCTGCCGATGCCGGCCATGGCGGCCCTGCTGGTGATGGTGGCCTGGAACATGAGTGAGGCGCCCAAGTCACTGCATCTGCTGAAAACCGCGCCGCGCAGCGATATCCTGGTTTTTATCACCTGCTTTTCGCTTACGGTGCTGCTGGACATGGTAATTGCCATCACCACCGGAGTCTTGTTGGCGGCCGTCCTGTTCATGCGGGAAATGGCCCAGATGACCAAGGTCACGGATATCACACTGAGTAAACGGATTGCGGAAGCTCGACTGCCCGAGGGCTGGCAGGTCTTCAAGATCAATGGTCCCTTGTTCTTTGCCGCTGCAGACCGGATTTTCGGCGAGCTGGCGCTGATGGCCAGAAACGCGCGCGGGTTCGTCCTCTATATGGACGGCGTCACCATTCTCGATGCCGGAGGGCTGTCTGCCCTGAACAAACTGATTGCCACCTGTGAGCGGGACGGTACGCAAATTGTGATTGCCGACCTCCAGTTCCAGCCGTTGCGAACCCTATCTCGCGCCGGTGTCGTCCCGGTGCCCGGCGTAAGCCGCTACATGTCCTCCCTGGACGAAGCCTTGCGGCTGATTGCTGAACCCGGCGCTGCATCCGGCCAGCCCGCCGGATAAAACATTGATTCCCGAAGTCCCGGAATGGTTTACCCTTAGGCGATAAGACTACGCGCAAAAGAAGGAATGCCATGCTGCCTTTCCGGCTGATCGACCGAGTGAAATTCATACTGGAACGCCAACTGGTAAAGGGGGCGGGCTTCCAGCTTCTTGTGGTCGGTGTGTTCATCGGCCTGATTTCCCTGATTGGCGGCCTTCTGGTGGTCCCCCAGGGCGGAGACTTCGAGGAGCCGGGCTCGGCCATCTGGTGGGCTTTCCTTCGGCTGACCGACCCCGGATATCTGGGGGATGATGTCGGCACCTGGCAGCGAATCGTCTCGACGCTGCTGACAGTTCTGGGGTACGTGGTGTTCATGGGCACCCTGGTGGCCATCCTGACCCGATGGCTGATAGCCAAGATGGCGGACCTGGAACGCGGTCTCACACCGGTAACGCTTAAAAACCATGTGGTGGTGCTGGGCTGGACCAGCCAGACCCTGCCCTTGCTTTCTGAATTGCTGGGCTCCAGTGGCCGGATGCGCCGCTTTCTGGAAAAGCACGATGCCCAGAAACTGAATCTTGTTGTGCTGTCGGAGGAGGCTTCGGCGGCCCAGGTTCACGAGCTGCGGAGTGAACCGGGCATCGGCCGCAGGGCCCGCCAGATCATCCTGCGCTCAGGGTCGGCGATCCAGCCGGATGCCCTGCATCGGGTGGCCTGTCTGGATGCCGCGGCGGTTATCGTCCCCAGTGCCGCCCATGAGGCCGGAAGCCTGGTGACCTCGGATGTGGAAACCGTCAAGGCACTGCTCTCCATTGCGGCCCAGGCCAGGCAGCTCAAGTCTTCCTTGCCTTTCGTTGTGGCCGAGATCCAGGACGTTCGCAAGCTCCCGGTGATTGAGCGGGCCTATCCAGGCGCGGTGGAAGTGGTAGCGGGCGATGCCACGATCAGTCGTCTGATGGTTCAGAATATTCTTCATCCCGGGCTATCGGAGGTATACAACGAATTGCTCACTGCCGGTGAGGGCAACGAGATTTACATCCGGGGCGGAGAGTCGTTGGGCGGAATAACGCTTGGTGAGCTGGCCGCGGCCCGGCCCGAGGTTATCGTGCTGGGCCTGTTGAAACAGCGCGGTTCAGGCTGGGACGTGCAACTGCTGGCACCCTCAGACTCACGAATTGATCCGGCCGATCGGGTAGTGATCATGGCCCGGGACTACTCCGAGACCGAACCCGATCCCAAAAAGACACCTTTGCCGGAGCTGGAAAGAGGGCAGGCGGTGCGCGTCGACCGGCCTTCTGACCAGGCCAACCACCGGGTTCTGGTGCTGGGCTGGAACCGGCGGGTGCCCAGTCTGATTGCGGAATTCCTCAGTTACGGACACCGTCATTTCGAGGTGGACCTGGTATCCGTGGTTCCGAAAGCCGAGCGGGAACAGGCGATTGCCCAGTACGTGGAGAATGCCGATCGCCTGACCTGCCGGCATATCGAGGCGGATTATATGGTGGAGGGAGAACTGCGCCGGATCGGGCCAGCGGGCTACGATACGGTGATCCTGCTCAGTAGCGACCGACTGGCCTCCGGCGAAGAGGCCGATGCCCGTGCAATGGTGGGGTATCTTCAGCTCGAGGACATCCTGGCCGATTTTGCCCGACGGCCCCAGCTGATCATGGAGTTGAGTGACCCGGACAACCGCCACCTCTTGTATGGGCACCAGAGTGAAATGTTGATCAGTCCCATGATTCTGAGTCACGTACTGGCCCAGGTGGCCCTGCGGCGGGAGCTTCGGATCGTGCTGGATGAACTGTTTACCGTGGGCGGTGCCGAGATCCAGTTCCGGGACCCGGCGGATTACCCCTTGCCCGCCAGTGCGACCTTTCAGGTGCTGGAGAAGACGGTTGCCGCTGAGGGTGAGCTTGCCCTCGGTGTCTTTCGCAAAAAGGCCAATGAACGTGGGCGTCACCTGCAGCTGAATCCGTCCCGGAAGGAGTACCTGGAGTTGCAGCCGGGCGACCGTCTGGTGGTGTTGTGCCTGACCTGAGCGTCCTCAGTCGATGCTGTCGAGCAGGGCCGCCATGATGTCGTCCATGACCACAAAGCCCTTGAGGTCGTTATCCGCCAGCACCAGGAGACGCTTTACCCGGTACTTGCTCATCAGGCTTGCCGCATGCCGAACGTTCAGGTTCTCGCCGACGCTGATCACCGGCTTGGCGCAGGCGTCATACACGTTGAGGAGATCGATATCGCCGTCTTCGGCGATGACGGTTTTCAGTACATTGGTGTAGGTGATCAGGCCCCAGGCATCGTGTTCGCTTGTCTTTTCCACCACCAGCGACTTCAAGGAATGCTGCTTCATCTTTGATAGCGCCTCGCGGATGCTGGCAAACGGAGAGATGGTGATCACGTCCCGAACCATCACATCTTTGACCAGTTTCATGGGTGTTCTCCGGTTACAGTGAATCTTTCAGGTGTTGTTCGAATTTTTCGACTTGTGACATGTCGATCCCACCCAGATGTTCCAGGGGAAGTGTGAATACAAGCCCCTTCGAATCGCTAAGGTCAGGCATGAGTATCTTCTGGATGGCTTTGAGAATATCGAGCGAAAGGCTCTTTTCCAGGACCATCAGCAGAATGCTCTGGCTGCCATCGTAGGTCAGACCGAAGAAGGTTTTCTTGGCGGTATTGCTGATACCGCGACCAGAAAGCACCGTGATGCCGCCGGCACCAAGATCCCTTGCGGCATCAACGCAGTCTTGCTCCTGATCCTCGGGAACGATTGCTACCAGTACCGAAAATTTCATGGGTCTGTCTTCCTCTGCTTTGCGAGCATTTCAACAATGATGGCGTAGCTCATCACCGTCACAATCGGAAAGATGGAGGCGAAGGCGATCAGGCCGAAACCGTCGATGAGCACGTTGCGGCCTTCGATGCTGCTTGCCAGGCCAATACCCAGAGAGGTCACCAGAGGTACGGTCACCTCTGAGGTGGTTACCCCACCAAGATCGTATGCCAGGGGGATGATGTACCTGGGGGCCAGCGCGGTCAGGACGATGACCAGAATATAGCCGCCAATGATGTAATGGTGAATGGAATCGCCACTGATAATCCGGTGAACGCCAAGGGTAATACCCATCGCGACGCCAACTGCCACAATGAGTCTGATGGCGTTGCCGTTGATGGTGCCGGCGGCCGCCTGCTCCGCCTGGTGTCCGATCGCGATCAACGCGGGTTCGGCCATGGTGGTGGAAAAGCCGATCATGAAGGCGAAGAGGTAGACGAACAGATACTCCTCCATCCCCATCAACTGTCGGGCCATGCTTGTTCCGATGGGAAACAGGCCAAGCTTGAGCCCGACTACGAAGGCATACAGCCCCAGCACCACCAGCGCAAATCCGAACAGGATCTTGCGGGGATTGGTCAGCCCACGGCACAGAACCAGATACTGGAAAAACAGGATGGTAATGATGATGGGAAGGACGTCGCGGACCATCCCGGCAAGATCGAGCAGCATGCCCAGCACAACGGGTGTCTGGTCGACTGTTCCATTCTGGGCCGCCGTTGGCAAAGCGACCGGGTCTGCGGGGGCACCGGAATACACAACAATCCCGTACAGCTGAACGGTGATCATCGGAACCATGACGGCGAGGGCTACCAGACCGAAGCCGTCCAGTAGCGGATTGCGCCCCCGAATGGAGGCTGCCAGGCCAATACCCAGAGCGGCAATCAGGGGAACGGTAACGATGTTGGTGGTAACGCCACCGGAATCGTAGGCAAGGCCAACAATCTCGGGCGGTGCGAACCAGGTGATGATCACCACAACGATGTAGCCGATGATCATGAACCACTGCAGCGGGTAACCGAAGATGGTTCTGAACACGCCCAGGGCCACCACCAGCCCGACAGAAACGGCCACCAGTATCCTGAGTGTCAGGGCCTTGATCTTGCCCTCGCTGATTTCCTCGGCCTGCTGGGCTACCGCAATGAGCGCCGGCTCGGCGACCACGGCGGAAAAACCCATGGCGAAGCCGAACGACAACAGCACGGGTACCGAGCCCTTTCGGGCAAACTGATTGGACAGGCTTTTCCCGACCGGAAAAATGCTTAGCTCCAGACCCTGAAGAAACAGGGCGACACCCACTGCCACAATCAGCAGGCCTGCCGCCATCACGAAGATGTTCTCGGGTATTTGCTGGAGAATCAGAAGCTGGAAGAAGACAACGACGGCGATGATCGGAAACAGATTTTTCAGGGCATGCAGCAAGGAATGACTGAAAGCTTGCAGATAGAACACTGTTTGCGCCTGGTGGGTTCCGGTTAAAAGTGCTGGTTGGACACCGTAACAATAGCCATGGTTCCCGTGTTGATCCAGCTCAAGACCGGCGTCAATTCACCATTCACCAGGAAAATGCCGAAAATAGATCATATAAATTTCAATTATAAATTTGAAACCACTAAAGTAACCCTCAACGTCATCGCTTTGCTCAAAAAGTGAGCAGGTTGTTGGCTTCGGAAGTTGCTGTACGCTTCTCCCTAACGACTTAGAAAACCAACGTAGAAAGGATTGAGACCATGCCCTACGCACAAGACGTTGACCAGATTGCTTCCCTGTTGAAGCAGCACCCGACCTGGAACGCTATCAACCCGAAGCACGCCGCTCGCATGCGCGCCCAGAACAAGTTCAAGACTGGTCTGGACATCGCCAAGTACACCGCCAAGATCATGCGCGAAGACATGGCGAACTACGACAAGGACACGTCCCAGTACACCCAGTCCCTGGGCTGCTGGCACGGCTTCATCGGTCAGCAGAAGCTGCTGTCCATCAAGAAGCACTTCGGTACCACCAAGCGTCGTTACCTGTACCTCTCCGGCTGGATGGTTGCCGCCCTGCGCTCCGAGTTTGGTCCGCTGCCTGACCAGTCCATGCACGAGAAGACGGCTGTATCCGGCCTGATCGAAGAGCTGTACACCTTCCTGCGTCAGGCAGATGCCTGGGAACTGAACCACCTGTTCCGTGCTCTGGAAGAAGCCGAGAAAGCTGGTGACAACGCCAAGGCTGAAGAGCTGATCAAACAGATCGACAACCACGAAACTCACGTTGTGCCGATCATTGCCGACATCGACGCCGGTTTTGGTAACGCCGAAGCCACTTACCTGCTGGCCAAGCAGATGATCGAAGCCGGTGCCTGCTGCATCCAGATCGAGAACCAGGTGTCTGACGAGAAGCAGTGTGGCCACCAGGACGGCAAGGTTACCGTTCCGCACGCCGACTTCCTGTCCAAGATCAACGCCGTTCGTCTGGCGTTCCTCGAGCTGGGCGTGGATGACGGTGTTATCGTAGCCCGTACCGACTCCCTGGGCGCTGGCCTGACCCAGAAGCTGGCTGTTACCGACGAGCCGGGCGACCTGGGCGACCAGTACAACAGCTTCCTCGACGGCGACTACATCGAGGACGCTTCCGAGATCAACAACGGCGACGTGGTCATCAAGTCTGACGGCAAGCTGATGAAGCCCAAGCGTTTGGCCTCCGGTCTGTTCCAGTTCCGTCCGGGCACTGGCGAAGACCGTGTTGTTCTGGACTGCATCACCAGCCTGCAGAACGGCGCTGACCTGCTGTGGATTGAAACCGAGAAGCCGCACGTTGGCCAGATCGCCGGCATGGTTAACCGCATCCGTGAAGTAGTGCCCGATGCCAAGCTGGTCTACAACAACAGCCCGTCCTTCAACTGGACCCTGAACTTCCGTCAGCAGGTATTCGACGCCTGGAAGGAAGAAGGCAAGGACGTATCTGCCTACGACCGTGACAAGCTGATGAGCGAAGAGTACGACAACACTGAGCTGGGTCAGCTGGCTGACCAGTGGTGCCAGAACTTCCAGCGTGACGCGTCTCGCGAAGCGGGTATCTTCCACCACCTGATCACCCTGCCGACTTACCACACTGCGGCCCTGTCTACCGACAACCTGGCCAAGGGCTACTTCGGTGACGAAGGCATGCTGGCTTACGTTGCCGGTGTACAGCGCAAGGAAATCCGTCAGGGTATCGCTACCGTTAAGCACCAGGACATGGCTGGTTCCAACATCGGTGACGACCACAAGGAATTCTTCGCTGGTGATGCGGCCCTGAAGGCCGGTGGTAAAGACAACACCATGAACCAGTTCGGTTAATCGACGGTTCGGATGTTGCTGAGGCGGGCCTGACCGGTTCGCTTCAAACCACAAAACCCCGCCTTGTGCGGGGTTTTGTTTTTCTGACACCTCATTTCTTCTGTATGTGTCTGAAACGACCGTATAAACTTCCCATATCCCCCTTTTCATTTGCACTCGCTGTTTCATCGCTGAAACAGTTTCGTCATCACCAAGACCGGATGGATTTCAGGCGCTCAAAGGAAAAACCATTAAAAACAATGCTATGAATGCGAATTTTCGGTATTGGCACGGGAATCGCTCCTTTGTTCTGGCGGGTCTGAACCTTGGCTTACCCGAAGGCTAGCGGGTTGGGTCGGATCCCTTAAAAGCCAACAACTCAAAGGAAATGACATCATGAATACTAAAAAAACACTGCTAGCAGCTGCCATCGCGATGGCAATGGGCGTTTCCGGTTTTGCCTATGCCGATCAGGGCGGGGACGGTGATCCGAATACCAATGCGGACAACACCTCCACCGCTAACAACGACCAATCCGGCAATACTGACTCCGGTAACGACAATTCCACTGACAGCTCGGACAACAGCACCAACGTGGCTGATTCGTTCAAGATTGCCGACAGTGGCAACGACAACTCCACGGACAGTTCCGATAACTCAACCAATGTTGCGGACAGTGGCAACGACAATTCCGACAACAGCACCGACGTGGCCGATTCGTTCAAGATTTCCGACAGTGGAAATGACAATTCGGACAATTCCACCAACGTAGCTGACAGCGGAAATACAGCTGTGGCCGATAGCGGAAATGATAACTCCGACAATTCCACTAATGTGGCAGACAGCGCAAACGACAGTTCCGATAATTCCATCAATGTCGCGGACAGCGGCAATGACAGTTCGGACAACTCCACCAATGTCGCCGACAGTGGAAATGACAGTTCCGACAATTCCACCAATGTTGCGGACAGCGGAAACGACAATTCCGACAACTCTACCAATGTGGCAGACAGCGGGAATGACAGTTCCGATAACTCCACCAACGTTGCGGATAGCGGCAATGACAGTTCCGACAACTCCACCAACATTGCCGATAGCGGAAATACCACTATCTCCGACAGCGGTAACGACAGTTCGGATAACTCATTGGCACTCGATCTGGACGTGTTCCTGAACAACGCTGATCTGGACGGCAGTGTATCGGGCTCTTCAACCTCCTATGGCGATGCCAACGGCAGAGCGTCCTACACCGAGGCTCGCAACCGCAACGAAATCTCCGGCGGCTCGGCGAACTACACCGGCGTTGGCGCCTTTGCCCAGAATGCCGGCAACGGCAGCGTTACACAGGCAAATGTCAGTGTAATGTCCAACCTGTCCACCGGTGGTGGCGGCCAGTAAGGAATCCAGGCCGCACCTTGGCGGGTGCGGCCCGGTTATTCCGGGAGAACTGCCATGGGTTACGTCATCAGATGGAAACTGAAGGCTGCCTTGCTGGCGCTATTGGTTACAGGAGCGGGATATGCTTCGGCCGAGGAGTGGATGGACGCCCATTCCCTGTCGGAAGATCAACTGGAAGATGCCAGCGGTCGCCAGGGAATCCCGCTGCAATGGCAGATCAACAATAACCAGCAGAATGCGAACGTCTCCGATAACCTGCTGTCCGGAAACGTTGTCACTGGCAATAACAGTATTTCCGACAACGCCTTCGGCAACATGAGCGGAGTCGCCACGGTTATCCAGAACACGGGTAATCAGGTGGTCATTCAGGACAGTACCCAGATCAACATACTGATCAATCACTGACGGAGGTGGGCCATGACCAGGAAGGTTCTTGTCGCGGTTTGCGCGAGTGCCGGGCTGCTGTGGTCCACCGCATTTGCCGGATCGGTCATGGTTCCCGGTATAGGCGGGGATTTTCGTCTTACCGTAAAGAGTTTTGAAAGCCGTCGCTTCGACAGTGTCCTGCGCCAGCAGTACGACTTCAGTTGCGGCTCTGCGGCAGTGGCCTCGTTATTGTCGTTTCATTACGAGGATCAGGTCACCGAGCACGAAGTCTTTATCGACATGTTGGCCTTGGCAGATGAAGAGAAGGTGCGCCGGCATGGGTTCTCCATGCTGGATATGAAACGTTACCTGGGGTCCAGAGGGTATCGGGCCGATGGGTTTCGCTTGCCATTGGAAGGGCTAAGGGAGAAGGTGCGCCTGCCGATGATTGTCTTGCTGAACATCGAGGGTTTCCGTCATTTTGTGTTGATCAAGGGCATCAGCGATGACGAGGTACTGATAGGCGATCCTGCCCGGGGTCTGAAAGTCTATCCCCACGAAACATTCAGCGAATACTGGGATGGCACTGCCTTCGTTATCCGCAGTCACCTTGATCAGGGGCGTGACCACTTTCTTGACGACGGCCATTGGCCACAGGTGGCCAGGGCCCCTTTGCAAAAAGGGCTCGGGGGGCCATCTCTCGGTCACACGCTGCCCTACTGGCCCTCCACGAGGGAATGGTGATGATCATGAAGGGCAGGATGCCTGCGGTCGCATTACTCGTTTTTGCCTGTTCGGCCCTGACGCCAGTGGCTCGCGCGGAAATGAACCCCGGAGTTGAGCCCATCAGTGACGGGGAGCTTTCGGAGTACCGGGGCGGCTTCCTGATGGATAATCTGGAGATCAGTATTGGCCTGGAACAGGTTGTTAGTATTAATGGTGACACCCTGGTAATCAACCGATTGACTATTCCCAACCTCAACCAGCCCGTTAATGACCGTTTGCTGGACCACCAGATGGAAACAGTACTGGAAGTGATCAGTGCCAACCGTAGTGGTGGTGCGCGGGTGGCCAGCCATATGGCAGGTCCCAGTGGCTGGATGACGGTGGTTCAGAACAGCCTGGACAGCACTGTCATACAGAATATGCATCAGTTGAATATCGAGCTGAATAACCTGGGTGCGGGAAATCAGTTCCCGGCCCGATTCAGTGATCAACTGATTCAGTTGCTTGGCCGCTGAAAGAACCCCGATCCCACGCTAGAGACTGATTGGAAGCTTGAGTGTAATCTCGCTGTTGGGCGCGTTTTCCGTAACGCCAATACTTACCGTCAGGTTAAGAGATGTGGATCGCGACAGGCGCTGGGACAGCCCGAATGAAAGAGACCCGATCTGAATTCGGTCGAAATTGGATTCGAAGAGATCAATGTCTCTCTCGAATGTGGTTTTTCGAATGATCGAGTGATCGTAGCCGAGGCTGAATGATGTGCGATCGTTAAACGCGAATCCCATCCCGAAGCCGAAGCGCACGATGTCGCCGGGGTCAACGGTGCCGCCATTTTCAAAGCCCTGCTCCTCTTTGAGGGTCCAGACATAGCTCAGATTGCCGAACAACACGGCCGGGTCTGTGGGGTAGATGAAAGAGAGTCCGGGTTCGAATGCCCAGAAGCCTGAACCTGTTGGCCGGCTCTCCAGCTCGACGCCAATCGGGTTGCCCTGATTATCCTCGATGACCCGCTGGTCAACATCATAGGGGCCTTCACCGGTTGGCGCCCTGACACGCAGCGCGCCGATTACGTAGGGCCAGCCCCCGAGGCCATCAGTCAGTTGATAGCGAGCTGATACTTCAACATCACCGAGACCCTCGCCAGAAGACTCACGCAGGGTATCCACCGGAGTGCCCTGGAAAACCTCACGCTCTCTCAGGTCCTCGTTGATGCTCAGGTAAGGCACCCGGACCGCCGCTTCAAACTTGCTGGTAAATCCGTATTTGAGTGACACGGCGCCGACGAAAATATCGCGCTGGATTTCTGAAATATTGATCAGTCCGATCAACAGCGCAGGGATGACGGTGTAGCCTTCGATCGCGACTGCCGTCGAGTTGCTATGGGCATGGGAAAAGGATGGCTCAATGGAAAACCGGCCCGGCCGGGTGACGATACCGCGATCGGCGGTTATGGAGGCGATATCGGTCGCCGGGTCGTGACCCGCGTCAGAGGTTGTCCGGATTTCGGTGGCCAGGGGGGCGTCATCCCGGTCTGCCTGAGCGGCTTCAACCAGCATCGCCGGACCCAGAGAAACAAGCGGGATGAGCCATAGTGTGTTTTTATTCATGCGAAACTCCTTCAGCTGTCTTTCTGAAGCCGGGTTGAGGGGCCGTGGGGCACGTGGTGCTTGTCCATCAGCCGGTAGAACGAAACCCGTGAAATATTCAGCAGCCGGGCAGCTGCCGACACGTTGTTGTGGGCAAGCGCGAGACTTACCGAGATCGCCTGCCGATCGGCTCTGGAGCGGAAAGCGTCCAGTGAGAGGTCTCGGTTGCGGTCGTGGTTATCCGCCGGGTTAGTGGAAAACCCCATGTCTTCGGCCCCGATCTGTGGGCTTTCTCCCAGCAATAATGCCTGACGCAAACGGTTCTGCAGTTCCCTGAGGTTGCCGGGCCAGGGGTGCCCGGCCAGGCAAATCATTGCATCGTCCGTGAGGCGCCTGGTGCCTCGGGCTGAGGGTGTGGCCGACAGTATCCGGCTGGCCAGGATGGGAATGTCTTCCTTGCGTTCCCGCAACGGTGGTAACAACACATGCAGGCTTCCAAGCCGGTAAAACACGTCGCTGCGGAAGGCCCCGGTCTTGACCAGCTGTTCAAGCGGCTTCGTGCTTGTTGCAATTAGTCGAGTGTCGACACTGATGGGATGGTTGGAGCCCAGGCGCTCGATCAGGCCCTCCTGGAGGAAGCGCAGAATGGCGGATTGTTGCTCTGATTCAAGCTCGTCGACACCGATCAATAGCAAAGTGCCGCCATTGGCGGCTTCAATGCGCCCTTTCTGGACGCTCATGGCATGGGTAAAAGCGCCTTTTTCGTGGCCGAAGAGCTCGTTTTGGGTCAGAGAGCGGGGCAGGGCTGCACAGTTCACGGCGATCAGTGGCTTGTTTTTACGTGGTGAATGATCGTGTATGAAACGGGCTGCGGCTTCTTTGCCGGTCCCGTTCTCGCCATAGATCAGTACGGATTCCTCCGTGCGGGCAAATTTCTGCAATAACGCTCTGACATGCCGGATCGCCACCGAGTCACCCTCGAGAGCAACGTCGTGATAACAGGCGGGCTTGGTCCGAGACGCCTCCGCCTGAAGTTCAGACATACCCCAAAGGTGGCCAAGAATGGCATTGAGGCGTTCGGCCTGCAGAGGCATCGTGTGATAGTCCGTGCAGTAACGGTTAATGAGGGCACAGGCGTCCGGGTTCTGGATCTGGTGAGGCTCCAGCGTGGCAATCCAGTGCTGGATCGGAATCGTGTCCAGCCACTCGGGCAGGTGGGTCAGTTGATCGGCGCTCAACGAGCCAAGATCAAACACGCCGACTCTGGCCCCATCGACGGGCGTCTCTCCTGCCGCGGGTTTGTCTGAAATGGGAATGTGAACAAGCTGCCAGTCCCTGAGCAAGGGTCCGATGGCAGAAGGGCACGGGTACACCGCCGACAACCAAACGAGCGGTCGTTTTTCCTTCATGGCGACTCTCCCTGAGACTTTGCCTGGAAAACGAACTGCTGGACGTTCAGTAAATGTTGGTAATACCGGAACTGCTGGATCCGATCACTGCCCTGTGACCGCATACGGCTGGGGGAAACAGGCAAACAACTCCTGCTGGCGGACATTCAGTTTGTATGCCAGTTTATACACTTGTAGGCCTTTCAGGAGCTTAAAGAGAGAGGGTTCTGTCATTCCTGGCTCCCTGTAAAGTTTGCCGACACAGACTGCAAACCAGACGGGCAGGGACTGAAAGCATGGAGTTACAGTGAGCGTCAGTCAGGCTATTGTTTTTTCGATACTGGGCATCGCCCTGGTGCTGTTCGTCTGGAATCGAATCCGGTTTGACCTGGTCGCCCTGATGGCGCTTCTCGCCGTTGCCATCGCCGGGATCGTGCCGGCAGATCAGCTATTCGATGGCTTCGGCCATCCGGCTGTTGTGACCGTGGCTGCGGTTCTTGTGATCAGCCAGGGGCTGGTCAATGGCGGCGTTGTTGACCGCCTGGCGCGCCTGCTCGGTAAGGTGGGGCACCGGCCGACCCTGCAGGTGCTGATGCTGACGTCTGTGGTGGCCCTGTGCTCGGGCTTCATCAACAACGTCGGTGCGCTTGCGCTTCTTATGCCGGTGGCAATCTGGATGTCCCGGGAAGCGGGGCGCTCTCCGTCGCTGCTGCTCATGCCACTGGCATTTGGTTCTCTGCTGGGGGGAACCATGACGCTGATTGGCACGCCCCCGAACATCATCATTGCCAGTTATCGGGAAACGGGGTCCTTTGGCATGTTTGATTTCGCGCCGGTGGGCCTGGCGATTACCCTGGCAGGCATTGCCTTTATCACGCTGGTCGGGTGGCGCCTGACGCCAAGACGAGGCAAACCCGATGATGGCGGCAAGCTGTTCAGTGTCGGGGATTATGTGACCGAACTCCGGGTTCCCGACGATTCCTCGCATGTTGGCGCCACACTCCATGGCCTGCTGACCCGGGCTGACGCCGACAAGGATGTGGTGGTGCTGGCGTTGATCCGGGATGACAAGCGGTCTCTGGCACCATCGACGTTTTCCGTTTTGCGTGGTGGCGATCTGCTATTGGTGGAGGCGGATACCGATGCTTTGCAGGAATTTCTCGACAGCACTGGTCTTGAATTGGCGAATGTAGAGGAGTCCTCCTCCAAAGAGTCTGAAGATCAGGAGAGTGCACCGGAAAAACCGCGCGAAAAGTCTCTGTCCGAGGGTGATGTCCGATTGCTGGAAGCGGTCATCACGCCGGAATCAGGCCTGATCGGGAAAACCGCCAACAGGCTGAATCTTCGCGAGCAGAATGGCCTCAATATTGTGGCGGTTGCACGCCAGGGGCAGCGGTTGCAGCGCCGCCTGGGGGACATTCGCTTTCAGGCTGGTGATATTCTCCTGGTGCAAGGTGAGGAGGACACCCTGCGCGTTACCCTTCAGGAACTCGGGTGCCTTCCGCTGGCAGAACGAGGACTCCGGTTCGGCCGCGAACGCAACGCCTTACTGGCCGGTGGGCTGTTTGTGGCTGCCATCGCAGGCATCGTTGTGGGCTGGTTGTCGCCGCCTGTTGCCCTGGTTGCCTGTGCCGTCGCCATGGTTCTCAGTGGCGTGCTCAGCAATCAGGAAGCCTACCGTGCGATCGACTGGCCGGTCATCGTTTTGCTGGCGGCTATGATTCCGGTGGGTCAGGCCCTCGAAAACACCGGTGGAGCGGAGCTGATAGCGTCCTGGATGCTGATGCTTGGCTCCGGGGGCGAGGCCTGGGTGGTCGTTACGATTGTACTGATGGGGACCATGCTGCTGTCGAACGTCGTGAACAATGCGGCGGCGGCCATTCTGGTCGCCCCCATCGCACTGAGTCTTTCGGGCCAGTTGGGCATTGCCGCAGACGCCATGTTGATGGCAGTGGCTATTGGCGCCTCCTGCGCCTTCCTGACGCCCGTGGGGCACCAGTCCAACGCGCTCGTTATGGAACCCGGTGGCTACCGGTTTGGCGATTACTGGCGCCTGGGACTTCCGCTGTCTTTACTGGTGGCCCTGGTGGCAGTCCCTGTCATTCTGACAGTCTGGGGGTGAGTCTGTTTAACGCCGTTTGGCACTCTCTGGTATGCTGACAAAACCGTTGATGATAAGTGGTTGGCCAGATGACAGCGATTGAGCAAATCGATGCGGCAAAGGCGGAATTGCTGGATCAGCTTGAATGGACACGCAAGCGTACCGAAACCCTTGTAGGTTCTCTGCCGGAAAGCGCGCTGGATGTTCCCTACCATCCGGGCGTGAATCCACCGCTCTGGGAGATGGGGCATGCTGCCTTCTTCTACGAGGTGTTTGTATTCAATCTGCTGGATGGCACGCCCAGCCACGATCCATCCATGGACGATCTCTGGGATTCGTTCCATATCGAGCACCGGGATCGCTGGAACCGGGAGCTGTTTCCCGGGCGCCAGAAGACCCTCGACTACTTCAATCTCATCTATGACCGCGTGGCCGAACGGATCGAAAAGGAGCCATTAACCGACCAGGCCGTTTACCTTTACCGCTACGCGATCTACCACCAGAACATGCACATCGAGTCGATGATCTGGTGCCGTCAGACCGTCGGTTATCCGGCGCCTCCAGACACAGATCTGTACCGGCCTGCACCGGGTGAACCGCATCACGGAGATGCGTTGGTTCCGGCAGGAGAGTGGCTGATCGGGATGCCGGGCGAATCCCAAAGTTTTGCCAGTGACGACTTCGCCTTTGACAATGAAAAGCCGCGCTTCAGCGTGAAGCTGGATGCTTTCGCCATTTCGAAATGCCTGGTCAGTAACCGCCAGTTCCAGGAGTTCGTGGAAGACGGCGGCTATCGGCGCCCTGACCTCTGGTCATTTGGTGGACGCAAATGGCTTCAGACCGAAACCGACGTGGCCCTTGTACATGGCAGTCGGGAACCCCTGTTCCGTGCTCCACGTCACCCGCTGTACTGGCGCTGGCATGATGAGCAGTGGCAGGAGCGAGTGTTCGACCGGTGGCAGCCCCTGAATCCGGACGCTCCGGTTACCCATGTGACGTTCTGGGAAGCAGAGGCGTATTGTCGTTGGGCAGGGCGTCGGCTGCCGACAGAACACGAATGGGAAGTTGCCGCTCTGGGGAATCGTCCGGGCGAGCCGTTCCGGCGTTTCCCATGGGGGAATGAGGCGCCGACCAGTCAGCTCGCGGATCTGGACGGGAGAGCCATGGCCCAGAACCCGGTGTTTGATTTTCCTGAGGGCGACAGTCCCTTTGGCTGCCGCCAGATGACCGGAACGGTCTGGGAGTGGACCAGTGATCAGTTCCTCCCTTACGACGGCTTCAAGGTGGACATGTACCCTTTCATGTCCACCTTGCAGTTCGGCGATCACAAGGTCACCAAAGGCGGCGGGTGCGCGACATCATCCTGTCTGATCCGCGGCACCTATCGTCAGGCTTATCTGCCCCAGCGCAATGATGTCTATACCGGCTTCAGGACCTGTGCACTTGAGCGAGAGTAAACGTTAAGCGTTCGGGCCGATTCCACTACTCCGGATTGCCCGTCACCAGGGACGGTTTCGCCGGTGTCTCGTCGATCAGGTGGCTGGCCAGCGCAACGCCGGTCTCGCTCATGGTCAGATAGGCCTCGTCGGCGCCAGCTTCCCGGATCTGCTTTGCTTCGTCCTCATACATGGTGTGTGCCACGATAAAACCCTTGAACCCCAGCTTACGAAGCATACGCGCGGCGATGAGCTTGCCCTCGATATCACCCATGGCAAGGATCACCGATTGCACCGCCGGCATGTGCAAACCATTCCAGAAAGAAGCGTCCTCCGCGTCAGCAAAGACCACGTTGCGGCCCTCTTTCTGGTGTTGTTGGGCCTTAGCCGGGTCGGAGTCGAGCCCCATCAGTTTGGGCTGGTCATCGATCAGCCAGTCGTAGGCAGCGGTGCCTGTCCGCCCCATGCCCATGATCAGCACCCGGGTGTCGCCCAATGACAGCGGTTGTTCGTCCGGATGATGCTTGCTGCCCTCATACCGGCTGAGCCCCTGGGCGTAGCGTTCGTAGAGGCCGTGCGCGAACCGGTTGATGGGCGCTGATACCAGGAACGACAGAGACACCGAAATGGCCAGAGGTACCAGCCATTCAGGCAAGGCAACGCTGGCGACAATGAGGCCGAATTCGCTGTAGTTGGTCAGTGCCAGCGCACTCAGGAAGCCGCTGCGGGCCCGCAGGCGGAAGGCCAGTAGCAGGAAAAAGAACAGAATGCCTTTCAGCGGAAGGACCAGGCCGGCAATCACGGCAAAGAGGAGCGCGTCGCCATCGGGCAGCCCGCCAATGCCGATTTGCAGGAAGAAGCCCACGAGGAACACTTCCTTGACGCTCCAGAGCGATTTGGAAAGCTCCTGGGAGCGAGGGTGATTGGCCAGCATGGCGCCGAAAACAAGTGCGCCAAGCTCGGAACTCAGACCAACCGCTTCGAAGCCAAGTCCGCCGACAACAAGCGCAAGCAGCAGTCCCAGGAGAACCAACAGTTCGTCGTGGCCGCTGGCATCCAACAGTCGGAACAGAAGAGGTCGAAGTAGCGGCAACCCGAACACAATCAGCGCCCACTCGGAAGGTGTCTTCCCGGCCGCGAGACTCATGACGACCAGCGCAATCAGGTCCTGCATGATGAGGATGCCGATGGCGACCCGACCGTGGAATGCCCGTAGCTCCCGTTTGGATTCGAGCACCTTCGCCGCCAGTACGGTGCTCGAGAAGGACAGGGCAATGGCCAGCATCAAGGCTGTCGACCATTCGATATCCATGAGCAGGTACAGCCCGGGCGTAAAGACCGCGCAGGTAATTCCGAAATGCAGCAAACTGCCGCCAATCACTTCCGGGCTGACGATGGAACGGAGCTTCAGTTTAAGCCCGACAGTGAATAGCAGCAGGAGTACCCCAAGGTGCGCGATGTGTTGGAGAACGTTGGTCTCCTCGATCACAACACCGGTTGCCTCGGCGATGCCACTGAGCACGAAGCCTGCGGCCAGATAGCCAACAAGCGGAGGGAGTCCAACAAGCTTGACCAGCAGGCCAAGGCCGAAGGCAAAGGTAATCCAGATCGCTTCAGGCATGGGGTATCAATTCGGATGTCAAAAACACAATAGTTGCTAGGCTACCCTGTTTTCCTCTGCTCGTGTACTCGCAGAAGGTGGAAGGCAGGCAAAGTAACCCCCAAAGGCTTCATTCTGCTGGTTGCCCGATAAAGGTTCGGAACAGTTCTGCCGATTCTGCGGGGGCCTCCACCATGGGTGCGTGACCAATGCCTTCCATTAGCTCCAGGCGGCTACCCGGTATTGCTTCCGCAAACACCTCGCCGTTGCGGTAGTTTATAACCCGGTCCTCTTTGCCCCAGATGATCAGGACCGGCGCCTGAATCTCTGTGATGGCGTCGCGGAAGTCCGACTCGAAACCGGCGTCCCGGATGGCCGCAAAAATTACTTCGTTCACTTCCCGATTGGCAATGGCCCGCTCTTCCATTACACCCATGATCGGCCAGGGCACAAAGGGCTCTTTCTCAAGTGCAAATTCCATGAGTCGCTCGAAATCACCGGGTTTCCTGGGGATCAGGGGGTTGTCTCCCTCCATCACCAAATCCACCAGCTCGCTTTCATACTCGAGAATACCCGCCGGGTCGAACAGCACCGCCGATTTTACTTTACCGGGATGGTTGGCGGCATAGAGAGCCGTAATCGCACCCCCCATGGAGTTGCCCATAATGTGGGCGTTATCGACGGAAAGCGCGTCGAGAATCTGTGCGACGTAACCGGCCTGGTCTTCCAGGCGATAGCCGATATCGATGGGTTTGCTGCTCTCACCATGCCCGGGCAGATCGATCGCGTAGACATTGAAATCGCCGGTCAGGTGGCCGGCGAGGCGGGTCCAGTTGTCTTTGTTGGCCCCGAACCCGTGGATCATAACGATGGTGTCGCCATCCACCGCCTTGTGATTCCGCAGATAGGCGATATCCAGGCTATCGACAGTCACGGTATCTGCTTCCAGGCCCGCCGAGGACCGTTCGAGCCCGATGGCCGTCTCGTAAATGCCCTGGCGTGAGCAGGCGCTCAGAAGCAGAGAGACGGTCAGAATCAAAAACAGGTTACGGGTTAGCGGGCGTGGCATCAGGGGCTCCTTTCGGTTGGCTTGTCGGCATCCGTTGCGAGGCGTTTACATTACTCCATAAAAAAGCCCGGTCAATGACCGGGCTGTGTTTTCGCCGACTGGTTCTGCCAGGGCTCAGGGCTGTTCGCGGGCAATGGCCCGAAAAGCGATGTCCTTGCGATAGAAAGCGCCGTCCCACTGGATCCGTGAGGCCAGTTCATAAGCCCGTTTCTGAGCCTCGGTAACGGTGTTGCCAAGTGCGGTGGCGCAAAGTACACGGCCACCGTTGGTGACGACCTGGTCTCCGTTCAGGCGAGTGCCGGCGTGAAACACCTTCTCGCCCTCGGTTTCGGTTTCCGGCAGACCGGAGATGGCATCGCCCTTGTTATAGCTGCCCGGGTAACCACCGGCTGCCAGTACGATACCGACGGAGGCCCGCTCGTCCCACTCCGAGGGGCACTGGTCCAGCTTGCCGTCGATAGCGGCATCGCATAGTTCCACCAGATCGGACTTCATCCGCAGCATGATCGGCTGGGTTTCCGGGTCGCCAAAGCGGCAGTTGAATTCGATCACTTTCGGGGCGCCGCTGTTGTCGATCATCAGGCCAGCGTAAAGGAAACCCTTGTAGGGGTGGCCCTCAGATGCCATGCCGCGCACAGTCGGGTAAATGACCTCATCCATGATGCGCTGGTGAACGTCGGCGGTAACCACCGGAGCGGGTGAGTAAGCGCCCATGCCCCCGGTATTGGGGCCGGAGTCGCCATCGCCCACCCGTTTATGATCCTGGGAGGTGGCCATGGCCAGTACGTGCTCGCCATCCACCATCACGATAAAGCTGGCTTCCTCGCCTTCAAGTAATTCCTCGATGACCACGCGGCTACCGGCATCACCGAACGCGTTGCCGGCCAACATGTCGCGAATGGCGTCCTCGGCTTCTTCCAGGGTCATGGCCACGATCACGCCCTTGCCGGCGGCCAGGCCGTCAGCCTTGACCACGATAGGGGCGCCCTGCTGACGGACATAGGCCAGAGCTTCATCCACGTCGGTGAAGTTGCCATAGCCGGCCGTCGGAATCTTGTGGCGTGCCAGAAAATCCTTGGTAAAGGCCTTGGAGCCTTCCAACTGCGCGGCGCCGGCAGTCGGGCCGAACACCCGCAGGCCACGCTGTTCGAACTTGTCCACGATGCCTGCCACCAGCGGTGCTTCCGGGCCGACGATGGTCAGTCCAACGTGGTTGGTGGCGGCGAAGTTGGCCAGTCCGTCCAGGTCCATCACGTCGATGTCGACATTTTCCAGGCCGCCTTCCCGTGCCGTGCCGGCGTTGCCGGGCGCTACAAAAACACGGTCTGCCTTGGGTGACTGGGCGGCTTTCCAGGCCAGGGCATGTTCGCGGCCGCCGGAGCCAATAACGAGAATATTCATGTTGCGTATCCCTCAGTGCCGGAAGTGGCGCATGCCGGTGAAGACCATGGCGATGCCGTGTTCGTTGGCCGCATCAATGACTTCCTGATCGCGCATGGAGCCACCAGGCTGGATCACAGCGGTAATGCCGGCTGCTGCGGCCGCGTCGATGCCGTCGCGGAACGGGAAGAAGGCGTCAGAGGCCATCACCGACCCTTTCACTTCCAGACCTTCATCCGCGGCCTTGATGCCGGCAATCTTGGCACTGTAGACCCGGCTCATCTGGCCGGCGCCCACGCCAATGGTACGGCCGGCCTTGGCGTAGACAATGGCGTTGGATTTTACGTACTTGGCTACTTCCCAGGCAAACAGCAGGTCGTTCAGTTCCTGTTCGGAAGGCTGGCGTTCAGTGACCACTTTGACGTCTTCCATGGCCACCATGCCCAGATCCCGGTCCTGGACCAACAGTCCGCCGGTTACCCGTTTGTAGTCCATGGAACGGGCGCGTTCACCATCAAACTCGCCGCAGGCCAGCAGGCGCACGTTCTTCTTGGCGGCGACCAGTTCCACCGCTTCCGGAGCGACGGTGGGGGCGATGATCACTTCCACAAACTGGCGGTCAATGATGGCTTTGGCGGTCTCTGCATCGAGCTCCCGGTTGAAGGCAATGATGCCGCCAAACGCCGAGGTGGGGTCGGTGGCGAAGGCCAGGTCGTAGGCCTGACGGATATCTGCACCGATGGCTACGCCACAGGGGTTGGCGTGTTTGACGATCACACAGGCCGGGTCGGCGAAGGGCTTCACGCATTCCAGGGCGGCATCGGTGTCGGCTACGTTGTTGTAGCTGAGCTCTTTGCCCTGGAGCTGTTTGGCCGTGGCTACGCAGGCTTCCTTCGGGTTACGCTCGGCGTAGAAGGCCGCGCGCTGATGCGGGTTTTCGCCATAGCGCATGTCCTGGACCTTCACGAACTGGGCGTTAAAGGTACGGGGGAAATCAGCGTTGTCGTTGTCCGGCGTGCGGCCACCCAGGTAGTTGGCAATGGCGCCATCGTAGCCCGCAGTGTGCTCAAATGCCTTGACCGCAAGATCAAACCGGGTGCTGTAGCTCAGTTGACCATCGTTGGCGTCCAGCTCTTTAAGGACCCGGCTGTAGTCAGAGGCGTTCACCACGATGGCAACGTCGTTGTGGTTCTTGGCCGCAGCGCGAACCATGGTCGGACCACCGATATCAATGTTCTCAATGGCAGTCGCCAGATCACAGTCGGGTTTGGCAACCGTCTCCTCGAAGGGGTAGAGATTGACCACGACCATGTCGATGGGGTTGATGCCATGCTCGGACATGACCGCATCATCAGTGCCCCGACGGCCAAGTATCCCGCCGTGAATCTTCGGGTGAAGGGTTTTTACCCGGCCATCCATCATCTCGGGAAAACCGGTGTAGTCGGAGACTTCGGTAACCGGGATGTTGTTTTCTTTCAGGAGCCGGAAGGTGCCACCGGTGGAGAGCAGCTCAACGCCGCGTTCGGTCAGGGCACGTCCGAAATCGACGATGCCGGTTTTATCACTCACGCTGATCAGGGCGCGACGGACGGAGGTGTTAGCCTGGTTTGCCATGGGTCACTTTCTTCGCTGGAGATGAACGAATAAGGGCCTCGCGAATGGTGTCCGGGAGGCCCTCGTCAAATCAGGGTGTCTGGATTATAGCAGACCGTACTGCTTCAGCTTCTTGCGCAGGGTGCCGCGGTTCAGGCCCAGCATGGTGGAGGCCTTGGTCTGGTTGTTGCGGGTGTATTTCATCACCTGCTCCAGCAGCGGAGCTTCCACCTCGGACAGTACCAGCTGGTAGACCTCGGTCACCGGAGCGCCGTCCAGTTGGGCGAAGTAGTTTTTCAGGGCAACCTCCACGCTGTCACGCAGGGTGACGGTGTTGCCGCTGCTGTTCACCGTCTGCAACTGATGGATATCATCGTTGGCCGGGGTGCTCAGGTTATCGTTTGCCAAAGTCTCAGCGCTCATGCTGCGAATACCTCTCCATTTCGTAAGCCTGCAAAATACCGTTGAATCGTGTCTCTCTGCTCCAGCGCATCGTCGATGGCGTTGAAGCGTTTGCGGAACTGTTTACCCGGATCGTGGGACTGCAGGTACCAGCCCACGTGTTTTCTGGCAATGCGCACACCCATGGTCTCGCCATAGAAGGCGTGCAGTGCCTGGAGGTGCTCGGTCAGAATATCTTCGACCTCGTCCAGCTCCGGTGCGGCCATGTGGCTGCCGGTTTCCAGGAAATGCCGGATTTCCCGAAAAATCCAGGGGCTACCCTGGGCGGCACGGCCTATCAGCAAGCCATCGGCACCGGTGTGTCGAAGCACGTCCCGGGCTTTCTCAGGAGATGTAATATCCCCGTTGGCAAACACCGGGATGCTGATGCGGGATTTCACATCGGCGATGGTGTCGTACTCGGCGTTGCCCTCGTACTTGTCCGCACGGGTCCGGCCATGAATGGCAACCGCCTGAATACCGGCATCCTCCGCCATTCGGGCAACGACCAGTGCATTGCGATTGTCCCGGTCCCATCCGGTACGCATCTTGAGGGTGACGGGAATATCAACCGCCTGAACCACCGCCTCAAGAATGTCGCGCACCAGGGCTTCATCTTTCATCAGGGCAGAGCCGGCGGCCTTGTTGCATACTTTCTTGGCCGGACAACCCATATTGATGTCGATGATCTGGGCACCGAATTCCGCATTCTGACGTGCGGCGTCGGCGAGCATCTGCGGATCACCGCCGGCGATTTGCACCGAACGGGGCTCCGGCTCACCCTGATGATTCAGACGTGTCCGGGATTTGCGCGTATGCCAGAGTTTGCTGTCCGCTATGACCATCTCCGACACCGCCAGACCGGCGCCCAATCTCCGGCAAAGCAGACGGAAAGGGCGGTCTGTTACGCCAGCCATGGGCGCAACAATCAAGGGGTTGGGCAAGGTGTACGGCCCGATTTTTGCCGTTGGCAGCATGATCTGAGTCCGTGTCACAGCGGGTTAAGCAAAGGTCGGGCTGAGCGGTTGTTCAATAAGTAACCGATCCAGCATCCGAAGGGCGGTAATGATACCGCCGGGTGGACCATGATTGAAGGGGCTAGGCGGTGAAAAAACTGATTATTTTTCGCCCTTTCTGGTTGACTTTTGTTCTGTGCGATGGCCGTCGGCCATCTCTGTCGAGTAAATACTTCCTGACTCGATCAGGGAGTGTGGGGGCGGAAGAGGATGTTGTAATTCACTGCGTCACGGCCCGGATCCCGAATGTTGATGGCGATGCGCACGGGGGTATCCGTGGGCATGGCTTCCAGCTCTCGACCCTCGCCGGCCAGGTATTCTTCGGGCGTGAACAGGCTTTGTGCAACAACATCGCCATTCAGGTTGGAAAAGGTCAGGGCAATGGCGGGGAACGGCTGCTCGAAGTCGGCCCGGTTGATGATCACGGCATCGACCACCAGTTGCGAGCGGTTATCCGGATCGGTCCGAACCACCAGTTTCCGGCTCTGTATCGCCTCAACATTGATCAGCGGTTTGAGCTCGCATCCGGCCAGTTCACACCCTTTTTCATAAAACGGCCGCAACTCGGGAATGGCCGACAGGCGGTCGAACTGGAACCAGGTGACCTGGGCGATCAGAACACCGATCAGGCCCAGCACAATAACACTCCATACGATGGTTCGAATGCCGCTCCCGCCCGAATCGACGGCAACGGGGTCCCGACGCAGGTCCCGGAAGGGCGGGTCGGCGTGGAAGGTGTCGGCCGGTCGATCCGGTTCGTCGAAATCGAAACCGGATTCCTCCACAAAGTCATCGAAAGGATCAGGCTCTTTGGCGGTCCGGTCGCCCCGGGAAGCGGGTGTTTGGGTCTGCTCGAACACCGGTTCTTCCTCGAGGCTTAACTCGCGGTCGGGCTCCTGTCTGGTTTCCGGCTCGAACGCTGGCTCTTCGGGCTCCGGCTCGGGTTCTGGCTCAGGTTCTGGCCGCTCTGCAACAGACGGTTTCCGTTGCGCTGGCTCGTCATCCTGCAGAATGGCTTCGGCCCAGCTCTCGTCCACATTCTCGTCGGAACTGTCAGTCTCAGCGTCCTTGTAGTCTGCTTCGTCGCGCTCGTCGAAGCTGCGGAAGCTGTCGCTGAGCTCGTCATCGGAAAAGGTCAGCTTTGTGCCGGCGTACCGGCCTTCCGCCGCATCTTCTTCCGGGTTGTCAGCAAAGACAAAATCTTCCTCGCTGACGCCGGAACCGGCCGGTGATTGGGTGCCCGCCGGTTGCTCGGGGCTGGGTTGGGTTCGTGGTTTATCGCCGCCGGGAATAACCTGGTGTTCGATGGCGTTGAACACTTTCATGCAGTTCCCGCAGCGTACCTTGCCCTTGGCAATGCCAAGCTGTTCTTCGGTTACCCGGAACCGGGTCTGGCAATTGGGGCACTGTGTCTGCAGGCTGCTCTGGGTCATGCTTCTTCCTGAAAGCGACTGGGCTACGAGTGTCGGAGTTTAGTCGTTAAGACCGGTTTCGTCATCTGTCGTTGCGCCGTCCTGTGAGGCGTATCCACTCTTCCCGCTGTTCGGGCTCGTCCATCACGAACCAGGGCTCGTAGGCGGCCATCACTTCCCGGGCCTGGCTGGACAAAATGCCCGATAGCACGAGGTCGCCGCCGGGTCTGGTCCGGGAAGCAAGGTGAGAGGCAAGGCCGATCAGAGGCTGGGCCAGGATATTGGCGAGCATGATGTCGGCTTGGGTCTCGGGTTCGTCTTCTGGCAGGAACAGGTCCAGCTTGCTGTCTTCGACACCATTACGCCGGGCGTTTTCCCGGCTGGCTTCCAGGGCCTGTGGGTCGGTATCAACGCCAATAACATGGTCGGCGCCAAGCAGCAGGGCTGCCAGGCCAAGAATGCCGGAGCCGCAGCCATAATCGATGACCTGCTTACCCTGGGCGTCCTGGCCATCGAGCCATTCCAGGCACAGGGCTGTGGTCGGATGGGTGCCAGTACCGAAGGCCAGGCCGGGGTCCAGCATCAGATTCGCGGCATCCGGGTCCGGAGCGTCATGCCAGCTGGGCACGATCCAGAGTCGCTCGCCGAATTTCAGGGGCTGAAAATCGTCCATCCAGGCCCGCTCCCAGTCCTTGTCCTCAACCAGCGTTACTTCGATTTCGGGAAGCGCCTGCTGGGTTCGCTGGTGCCAGGCATCCCGGATATCGGCGCAAAGCTGTTCGATATCCCGATCGGAGTCGAATAATCCGGTGACGGTGGTCTGGCTCCAGAGAGGGGTGGTGCCCGGGTCGGGCTCGTACAGGGGCTGGTCGGCGGCATCCTCCATGGAGACGGCGTCGGAGCCCATCTCCATGAGCAGATCTTCCAGCTGATCCGCGTTGTCCGGATCAGCCGGGATCTGGAGTTGTATCCAGGGCATGTTTAATCCCGCATCAGTTTCTCAAGGTAGTGGATGGTGAAGTCTACCTGTTTAAAGCCACCATCGCGTACCAGTTTCCGATGCAGAGGCTGGTTGGTCTTGATTCCCTCGACCACCAGTTCGTCCAGCGCGTTCTTCATCCGGCGCCGGGCAATGTCTCGGTCGTCGCCCCAGGTGATCAGTTTGGCCACCAGGGAATCGTAATAGGGCGGAACCGTGTAGCCGCTGTACAGGTGGGAATCCACCCGCACTCCATTCCCGCCAGGCGCATGGAAATGCTTGACCTTTCCAGGGCTGGGGATGAAAGTTTTCGGATCTTCGGCGTTTATCCGGCACTCCATGGCGTGCCCGGAGATCCGGATGTCGTCCTGGGTGTACTGCAGTGGCAGGCCGCTGGCGATGCGCAGCTGCTCACGCACGATGTCCACGCCGGTGACCATCTCGGAGACGGGATGTTCCACCTGGACCCGGGTGTTCATTTCGATGAAATAGAACTCGCCGTCCTGGTACAGGAACTCGAAGGTGCCAGCGCCCACGTAGCCGATTTCCTTGCAGGCATCGACGCAGGCCTTCAGGGTGCGCTCCCGGGATTCCTGGTTGATGTTCGGGGCCGGGGCTTCTTCGATGACCTTCTGGTTCCGGCGCTGCATGGAGCAGTCGCGGTCGCCCAGATGGATGCAGTTGCCATGCATGTCGGCCAGAACTTGAACCTCCACGTGGCGCGGAGCTTCCAGGAATTTCTCGAGGTAAACGGTCGGGTCGCCGAAGGCATTCTTGGCTTCACTCTGGGTGATCTGGACACCTTTCAACAGGGCCGCCTCCGAGTGCACCACCTGCATGCCGCGTCCGCCGCCGCCAGAGGCGGCCTTGATCATCACTGGATAGCCGATTTCGCGGGCAATTCTCAGGGTCCGCTCTTCGTCGTCATCCAGCGGGCCATCCGATCCCGGCACAGTCGGAACACCGGCCTTGATCATGGCGTTGATGGCAGACACCTTGTTGCCCATCAGCCGAATGGTATCGGCCTTGGGGCCGATGAAGCGGAAGCCGCTCTTTTCCACCTGTTCGGCAAAATCGGCGTTCTCGGCAAGGAAGCCGTAGCCGGGGTGAATACCCACGGAATCGGTTACCTCGGCTGCGCTGATGATGGTCGGGATGTTCAGGTAGCTGTCGGTGGCGCTGTTGGGGCCAATGCAGACCGACTCGTCAGCGAGGCGCACATGCATCAGGTCGCGATCGACCTGGGAATGCACTGCCACGGTCTTGATACCCAACTCCTTGCACGCGCGCAGAATCCGGAGGGCAATTTCACCCCGGTTTGCGATCAGAACTTTCTCTAACATGGCCATGAGTAGCTATCACCGCGTTCAGGAAATGACGACCAGGGGCTGGTCAAACTCAACCGGCTGGCCATTCTCGACCAGGATGTCCTGGATTGTGCCGCTCTTGTCGGCCTCAATCTGGTTCATCATCTTCATGGCTTCCACTATGCAGATGACATCACCCACGTTGACCGTCTGGCCAACTTCCACGAACGCCTTGGCGGTGGGCGACGGCGAGCGATAGAACGTGCCGACCATGGGGGATTTTACAGTGTGTCCGGACGGACCCGCTGGCGCTGATGGCTCTTCAGTCTCCGGGGCCGCCGCCGCAGGGGCCGGAGCTGGCTGCTGTGCAGGCGCCGGGGCCGGGTAATGACTTACGTACTGGGCGCCGGCGGCCGGCTCGCGGCGGCGGGAGATACGCACCGAATCGTCCGCCTCGTGAATCTCCAGCTCCTCGACGTCGGATTCCTCGAGCAGCTCGATCAGTTTCTTGATTTTACGAATATCCATAGTCAGTCCAGTCCCGTTTTGTCAGGTCTATCGGTGAATGCGTGTCAGGGCCGCCTGGAGTGCAAGATCGTACCCCTGGCTACCCAGCCCACAGATAACGCCTTCGGCGATATCCGAGAAATAGGAGTGATGCCGGAACGGTTCCCGTGCATGCACGTTGGAAAGATGCACTTCAATAAAAGGAATTCCCGAAGCCAGCATGGCATCCCGAAGGGCAACGCTGGTGTGGGTGAAAGCGGCTGGATTGATGATGATAAAGTCCACGCCTTCTGCCCGGGCCTCGTGAACCCGTTCAATCAGTTCGTATTCGGCGTTCGATTGCAGATGCAGCAGATGGTGCCCGTGCTCCGCCGCCTGTGAACGCAACCGGTCGTCGATGTTTGCCAGCGTCTCGTAGCCATAGACCTCTGGCTCGCGTGTGCCGAGCATGTTCAGGTTGGGTCCATGGAGTACGAGAATTGTCGACATGGTTCTGTCTGCCTTCGTGTCTTTTTACAGGATCGCCGAATTTAACGGCATGTTCCCCCAATGGTGCGTGCTTGTTTTGTTCAGATCAACACTTTTTGACAATCTTCCCTGTTGTCCATTGGTCGTAAAAAAGACGGCAAATGAATCGAAACGGGATCTTTCCGCTGATGACAATCATTGTCGTGAACGGAGGATCTAACTTCTATACGACGTTGGTTTCATAAAAGGTAGCAGCCGGGCAGGGACTCAGCCATGCCCGACCGAAATTTGTTCTGGAAGGTCTGCGCCGGGGGGATGCGGGCCGGAAAGGCCCGGAATCAGGTGTCGGCCAGAGTCACGCAGTTGCGGCCCAGTTCCTTGGAGCTGTAGAGCGCCCGGTCTGCCCGCTCGCACAATGCCTGGGAAGTGTCGTCATCCCAGGCTGCGATTCCGCAACTGAAGGTGACGTTGAACTCCCGGTCGCCGGCGGGCTGCTGGAGCTCCGAGAACCGCTCCCGGATTTCATTGAGAACGTTCCGGGCATCGCTCGGGCGGGTGTTGGGCAGAATAATGGCGAATTCCTCACCGCCATACCGGCCGATGTGATCGGTTTTGCGCAGGCGCTGTTTGAGGAACATCGACAGGCTTCGCAACACACGGTCGCCGATCGGATGGCCAAAGGTGTCGTTTACCTTCTTGAAGTAATCGATGTCGATCATCGCAAAGCACAGTGGCTGCTCTTTCTGGCGAGCCCGCACAATCTCCTGGTCCAGCAGGTGGAGCGTGTGAGTGTGATTGAACAGGCCAGTCAGGCTGTCACGGATCATCAGTGCCAGTAGAGAGCGGGCACGGCGGCCACGGTTGTGGATGGTGGCTATCAGGTGTTTCGGGTCGATGGGCTTGGTCAGGAAATCGTCGCCCCCCAGACTCATGGCATGGAGCTGTTTGCTGACGTCTTCCTCTGCCGACAGGTAAATAATGGGGACGCTGTGGAAGCGATCCTGTTGACGGATGACACGGGCGATCTCCATCCCGGTGCAGCCCGGCATATACATGTCGAGGATGATGATCTCCGGGGAGAACTCTTCCAGCGCGTGGATGATCTGCATCGGGTCGGTGATGATGTGGGCGGTCATGCCCGCCTTTTTCAACACCGTTTCCATGTACTTGGCCTGGGCCCGGGAGTCGTCCAGAACAAGAACCTTGTAAGGCTCCACGGTATTGCCGTGGGTATAGGTTTCGATCTTCTCGATCAACTGGCCAGGATCGACGGCCGGATAGAAGAACTCTTCCCCGCCGCACCGTGAGGCCTGCAGTCGGGTTTCAATGGAGCCATCCTCATCGCTCATGAAGATGATCGGGATGGGCGTATCGTGACGTTCCTGCAGATGCTCGATGGTGGTAATGCCGGCGTTGGGAGAACCGCCGAAATTGACGTCCACCAGGATGGTCTCGGGCTTGTGGAGTGCACAGGCTTCGGTCAGTTCATCGGCGTTGGCAAAGGCCGAAGCCCGAAAGCCGAAAAACTCCAGTTGCCGGATGAGGCGGCTTGCCATTTCCTGGTTGGCCAGAGCAATGTAGACCGGGGTGCGGCGAAACTGGTGAGGCGCCTCGGAACTGTTGCGGTCCGTCCTGCGCAGGGTGCTCTGGGAGAGGGTTTCGATGGCATCCTGGAGCTGTCGCTCAAGGCCTTCGTCCAGTGCCGAACCCGGTTCCCACTGGTTGATCAGTTCCAGCGTGGTTTGCCCGGCCCTGGCGTGACTTTCCATTTCGAAGCGCTGGGCGTAACGCACCAGCTTGTCGGTGGCAGCGGCAAACTCATTGCGATGGGCGGCGGCCTTGTCCCGGTCTTCGTGAATTTTCTGCCAGGTGTCCAGAACAACCCGGGCCTGGGTTGTTACACGGCGTGCGAAATGCTGCCTGAGTTTTTCTTTCTGGCTTTCGTCGTTCATGTGGCTCGGGCCTGTCTCTTTTTCGTTATTGGTCGTCCTTCCCCGGTGCGGACGATTTTTCAACCTTAGTCCTTTTGCAGAGTCTATAGTGTTTAATGTTGTCGGCGTAGGTTGCGCTATGTAAATGTTTGTCAACTCTGCGGCGCAAGTCACAAACACCTGGCCGGCTGGCTCACAGCCAATCCGGAGAAGCTCCCCATGGCACGGAAGCAAATCCTCTTGAAACGCAGGCAGCAGGGTGCGGTTACTCTGCGAACAATGCTTCTGGTGTTGACCGGAGGTTTGCTGGTAACCCTGCTGGTTGCGGTTTTCGTTACCAGCTTCGGGTACTTCCGGAATTATGTCTCCGATCAGTTGGCCGGCCACGCCCGTGACGGGGCTACGGCCATCGGATTGTCACTCTCCAACGCCATTGATGGCCGTGACCCGGTGGCTTCCGCCTCATTGATTGATGCGGTGTTCGACAGTGGGCGATACCTGTCCGTCAGCTACCTGAATCATCAGGGTGAGCAGGTTGCCGGGCGCGCAATGACTCTGAACAAGGTCGCTGTGCCGGCCTGGTTCCGCACTTTTGCGGATCTTCCCCTGCCGATCGCCGAGGCAGAAGTGGTCCGCGGCTGGAGCCGACTTGGCACGGTTCAGGTAATCAGCCACCCCGGTCGGGCCTACGAAGACCTTTGGCGAATCACCATTGGTCTGACTGCCAGTACTGCGGTTATTGGCGGTATTGGACTATTTGCGGTTTTCCTGCTGCTTCGCCGGACCCTGCGGCCGCTGCATGCTCTTGAGGATCAGGCCAGGGCCCTGGGCCAGAGGGATTTCAGGAAGCGGGTGTCGATCAAGTCGACCCGTGAAATAAACCAGGTCACGGACGCCATGAACCAGATGGCGGGTGATCTGGGCCAGCTTTTCGAGGGCCAGGCCAAACTCATCCAGCACCTGCGCCGGGTCAATAACGAGGATTCGGTCACCGGGCTGGCCAGCCGGGGTGCCTTTGACCAGCGCCTGAAAGTCGAAGTGGAATCCGAGGAAAAGGCCGCGCCCGGGGTTCTCATACTGATTCAGCTGGCGGATTTTTCCGGGTATAACCAGGCCTATGGCCGGAGCGAAGCGGATCGGCTGCTGTTGAGAGTGGCCACCGTGATTGCAGAGTTCGTCAGGCAGCATGCCGGATCGTTTGCCGGTCGACGAACCGGTGCCGAGTTTGCCATTTTCCTGCCCGGTGTCATGCCGGCCGACGCCGGTGTCTGGTGTCGGCAACTGGTAAATGATCTCGACGGGGTGTATTCGGATCTTGCCTCACCCATGGATACAGCCGTGCATGCCGGGCTGGCGAGAACGCTTGAGGGTCGCGGGGGCCGGGATCTCATGGCTGCTGCGGACGAAGCCCTGCGGACCGCCCAGAGTAGCAACGGCACGGGCTGTCACCTGGCGGATCCGGAGAAGGATGGCCATCACAATCTGGAGACCTGGCGGGTAATCATCAGTGAGGCGATCCGTCGACAGACACTATCGCTCTGGCTCCAGCCCATGGTCCACGAAGGTCGTCTCATGCCGGTTTATCACCAGGTGTTCTCCCGCATTGATTCCGTTGAAGGGGCCTTGAAGGCTGGTACCTTTGTGCCCATGGCCGCGCGCTTCGGCCTGATTTCCGATATTGATCGACTGTTGGTCCAGCGGGTACTGGATCGTTTGAAAGACCTGCCCGATCAGCCACTGGCCGTCTCGCTTGGCAATGCGTCCGTGGCCAGCGAGGCGTTTCGTACGGACTTGCTTGAACAACTGGGGCAGGCCGGTTCTCTGGCCCGAAATCTCTGGATAGGTATCTCCGAACAGACCATTCACCATCACCGCACGGCAGTGGGCCTGCTGGTCAGGGCTCTGGGGCGCCTGGGGGTGCCGGTACTGGTAGACCGCTTCGGCGTTGGTGGCGTGCCATTCAGTTATCTCAGAAATCTGAGGTTTCAGGGCCTGCGTATCGATAACAGTTTCATCCATGACATCGACACCCACGAGGATAACCGCTTCTACATAGAGTCCGTTGTGGCCATCGCACACAGCCGCGGCGTGAAAGTGTTCGCTACAGGAGTGGAAACAGCCGCGGAATACTCGGTACTCTGTAAGCTGGGTGTCGACGGAGCCATGGGTTACCATCTTGGTCGGCCGTTTGCCGCTGATAATCAACAGACAGGGGATTAAGAGTCATATGCCAGGCAAAATCAGACAGTACTTCAAGGACAAGAAAGACGATGTTCAGGATTATGCCGGTGGCAGCGGCGTGATCGGCAAACTGATTCTGGCGCTGGTTGTGGTCTACCTGCTGGTGGCTTTGGTGCTTGGCATGTTCTGGAGCAGCGAGCCGGAAACTTTCTCGGTGCGCGAACATACCCGGTCGGTGGCCAACTCCATGGAAAGGGAACCCATCACCGGCTTCGCCACCACGGTGACCATGATTCGAATTGGCGAAACCCTGCTGGACAAGCCTGGTGGCTACATCTCCAACGACGTTTTCCCTCCCGGGCTTTGGCTGGACAACATGCCCAACTGGGAATATGGCGTGCTGGTTCAGCTCCGTGACCTTTCGCGTGCCATGCGCAAAGATATCAGCCGCTCCCAGAGTCAGTCGGCCGAGGATCAGGATCTGGTCATTGCCGAGCCCCAGTTCCACTTCGACAGCGAGAGCTGGGCCATTCCCTCAACAGAGGCTGAGTACCGCCGGGGTATCACCGCTCTGAAACGCTATCTTGATCGTCTGTCGAACCCGGAACAGGCTGATGCCCAGTTTTTCGCGCGTGCAGACAACCTGAGTAACTGGCTGGCAGACCTGGAAACCCGGTTGGGCAGCCTCTCCCGGACTCTGGGGGAAAGTGTGGGCAAAGCTTCCGTTTCTGATGCCGTGGTGAATATGGATGCGGGAGATCCTCTGGCTGAAGAAACCACGGGAGAAGATATCAAAACGCCATGGACCAAGATTGACGATGTGTTCTATGAGGCCCGAGGCAGTTCCTGGGCGCTCCTGCACATCTTCCGGGCGATCGAAGTGGATTTCCGCAAAGTTCTCCAGGACAAGAACGCCATGGCCAGCGTACGGCAGGTCATTATCGAGCTTGAGGGTGCCCAGGGCGAAATGTGGAGCCCGGTCATTCTGAATGGCAGTGGCTTCGGCGTGCTGGCCAATCACTCTCTGACAATGGCCGCTTACCTTTCACGGGCGAACTCGGCAATCAGTGATATGCGGGATCTGCTTTCCCGGGGTTGAGGTCAACGGGCTTTCAGCCAGACATTAAAAAACCGGGCACAAAGCCCGGTTTTTTAATGCCACGAAAAGTCCGGCTCAGCCTTTGTAGGCGTTCACGGAATCTACGATGGCTTTCCTGGCGGCTTCTGCGTTATCCCAGCCTTGCACCTTCACCCATTTGCCCGGCTCGAGAGTCTTGTAGTTCTCGAAGAAGTGCTTGATCTGGTCGCGCAGCAGCTCCGGCAGATCGGTGATTTCCTTCACATCGTGATAGGTAGTGGTCAGCTTGTCGTGGGGTACCGCTACCAGCTTGGCATCACCACCGGCTTCGTCTTCCATGTTCAGAACACCCACCGGACGGGCACGGATCACGGAGCCGGCCTGCACGGGGTAGGGTGTGACCACGAGTACGTCGAGGGGGTCACCGTCGTCGGCCAGGGTGTGCGGGATGAAGCCATAGTTGGCCGGGTAGAACATGGGGGTGGCCATGAAACGGTCTACCAGCAGGGCGCCCATGTCTTTGTCCAGTTCGTACTTCACCGGGGAGCTGTTGGCCGGGATTTCGATGGCAACGTAGATGTCTTCCGGCGGGTTCTTGCCTGCGGGGATGTTGTCGAATTGCATGTGCGATCCTTCCTGGTACGTTAACGGTACGTTTAACTGCGGTTAAAAAGTGGGCGCAATTATACGGGAGTATCCTGCAGTTCGAAACTAAACCTTGGTCGTTGGTTTTTGGCTTGGTTGCCGGTCTTGGTAGGTCTTTCATTCTGGTGCAAGCAGCTATCTGGAAGGGCCTTCCGAAAAACGCCCGTGAATACGTCCATGTAGGGCTCGGTCGCGCCATCCTTGGCGCTCCACGTTTTCGGAAGGCCCTTCCAGATAGCCGCCCGAGCCATTGAGCAACACTCAAAAGCGGAGCCTGATTAGAGAGGCCAACAAAAGGCGGATTGGACATTGTATGAACGGGGCCTGTCAGTGGCCTTTCCAAAACTGTAGAGGGCCAAGGATGGCCCGAAACAAGCGCACATGGATGTGCTCGTAGCGTGTTTTGGAAAGGCCACTGACAGGGCCCGTCCCCAAGCCAGGCAGGCTGGGGCAGGACAAGAGGGCGAACACCGAATCAGAACTCAGAGCTTGATCTGTTTGGCAATGAGCTCCTTCATGATCTCGGTGGTGCCGCCGCCGATGGAGAGAATCTTGGCGTCACGGTAGAGACGCTCGACGACGGTTTCTCGCATATACCCCATGCCACCGAACAACTGCACCGCTTCCCGGGTGACCTTTTCGCAGACATCCACCGAGAAATTCTTGGCCATCGCCACCTGCTTGATGGGGTTCTTGCCCGCCTGCATCAGGGCGGCGCAGCGGTAGGTGTATTCGCGGGCCACGTCGATCTGGGTGGCCATGTCCACCAGTTTGTGGCGGGTCACCTGGAAGCCGGCAATGTTGCGGCCGAACGCCTTGCGTTGCTGGGTGTACTCCAGTGCTGCCTCGTAGGCGAGCTGGGCGGTCATATAGGCCATGATGGCCAGGCTGAGACGCTCGAACAGGAAGTTGCTCATGATAGCGATGAAGCCGGCGTTCTCGGCGCCGATCAGGCGGTCTGCAGGGACCCGGCAGTCCTCGAAAAACAGCTCCGCGGTATCGCTGGCCCACCAGCCCATTTTGCGCAGTTTCTTGCCGGTGGAGAAACCGGGCATGTCGCGGTCGATCAGTAACAGGCTGATGCCACCGTGGCCCTCGCCTCCGGTGCGCACGGCAACGGTGTAGTGGTCGGCGCGCATGCCGCTGGTGATGAAGGTCTTGCTGCCGTTGACGGTGTAATGGTCACCATCGCGGACCGCTCGGGTTTTCAGGTTGGCGACATCGGAACCGCCGCCGGGTTCGGTCACTGCCAGGGCGGCGATTTTTTCGCCGCGCAGTACCGGCGGCACGATCTGTTCCCGGACTTCCTTTTTCGCCCATTTGGCGACCGGTGGCAGGCCGATATCCAGGGAGCCCAGGCCGGCCACCAGGCCGCCGGAGGTGGAGCGCATCAGTTCTTCGGAGACAGCCACTTTAAGGAAAATGTCGCCTTCCCCGATGCCGCCCAATGCTTCGGGAAAACCAATTCCAAGCAGGCCTGCATCCCCGGCTTTTTTGTAGAGATCCCGGGGAAATTCGCCCGCTTCTTCCCAGTCGTCGATGTGAGGCAGTACGTGGGTTTCGATGAACTTGCGGGCGGTGGCACGGACCTGCTGGTGGGTTTCGTTGAAGTAGTCGGACACGGTGGAGCTCCCTCTGATCGGAATCAATGCAGAGCAGTGTCGCCGAAAAACTGCTACCAAGCAAGCGCTTGGTTTGTGATTTTCCAGGCAATAAAAAAGCTGGCCCGAAAGGCCAGCTTCGACAATCGAGCAGCGATAGAAATCGGTCAGGCGCCCTCGCTGGAGATAGTTTTCACCCCGTCTTTGGTGCCGAGCAGTAACAGATCCGCGCGCCGGCGGGCGAACAGGCCGTTGGTGACCACGCCAACAATGTTGTTGAGCTGCTCTTCCACCCGGATCGGCTGGGAAATATCCATGTTGTGGACATCGATGATGATGTTGCCGTTATCGGTGACAACCCCCTCACGATAAACCGGGTCGCCGCCCAGTCTTACAATCTCCCGGCCAACATGGCTTCGGGCCATGGGGATGACCTCCACGGGCAGGGGAAAGGCGCCAAGGATACCAATCATTTTGGAGTCGTCGGCAATGCAGATGAACGTCTTGGCCACCGCTGCCACGATCTTTTCCCGGGTCAGTGCGGCGCCGCCACCCTTGATCAGTTCCAGGCGTTCGTTGGTTTCGTCAGCGCCATCCACGTAGAACTCCAGCCCACTGACGCTGTTGAGATCATAAACCGGGATTCCGTGGCTTTTCAGGCGCTCGGCGGTCGCTTCCGAGCTGGCGACGGCGCCGTCGAATTCGTTCTTCAGTTCCGCGAGCATGTCGATGAAGAAATTGGCCGTGCTGCCGGTGCCCACACCGATCACGCTGTCGCTATCCAGGCGAGGGGCAATGTAGTCAATGGCGGCTTTGGCGACGGCTTTTTTCAGTTCGTCCTGGGTCATCTGGGGCTCCGGCTGCAAATCAGGTTGGATTTAGGCGGATTATAACGCTTAAGCACCCTCTGCTTATAGACGGCTGCCGTGCAAACTTTCTACACTGTGGGTTTTTCTCAGCCAGCCATCACACACCAACCAAAAGCCGGAACTGCTATGCCGCAACGCTACATCAAGAAGATTCTCGATGCGCGCGTCTATGACGTGGCCATCGAAACACCCCTGACTGAAGCCCGTAGTCTGTCCAAGCGCTTTGGCAACAATATTCTGCTAAAGCGTGAAGATCTTCAGCCGGTGTTTTCCTTCAAGATTCGCGGTGCCTACAACCGGATTGCGCAGCTTTCCGAGGAGCAGAAGGCCAAGGGCGTGATCTGTGCCTCCGCCGGTAATCACGCCCAGGGTGTGGCGCTGGCGGCCAAGAACCTGGGTATCAAGGCGGTAATTGTAATGCCGCAGACCACGCCGGAGATCAAGGTGCGTTCGGTGCGTGATCATGGTGCCAAAGTGGTTCTCAAGGGTGATGCCTTCGATGAGGCCGCAGCCCATGCCCAGGAGCTGATCCAGAAACACGGCTACACCTACATCCCGCCCTACGATGATCCGGATGTCATTGCCGGTCAGGGTACGGTGGCCATGGAGATCATGTGGCAGTTCAGCAAGCCGATTCACGCGATCTTTATTTGCGTTGGTGGCGGCGGTCTCATCGCTGGCATGGCTGCTTACATCAAGTACCTGCGTCCGGAAATCAAGGTGATCGGCGTTGAGCCGGAGGACTCCAACTGTCTGCAGGCAGCCATGAAAGCCGGCAAGCGGGTAGTGCTGGACGAGGTGGGCATCTTTGCCGATGGCGTGGCGGTCAAGCAGATCGGCAAGCATCCCTGGGAAATCTGTAAAGACTACGTGGACGAGGTGATCACCGTATCCACCGACGAAATCTGCGCCGCCATCAAGGATGTGTTCGAGGACACCCGCTCCATTGCCGAGCCGGCCGGTGCCCTGGGTGTGGCGGGCATCAAGAAGTACATTGAGCGGGAGAAAGTGGAGGGCGAAAACCTGATTGCCACCCTCAGCGGTGCCAACATGAACTTTGACCGCCTTCGCTACATTTCCGAGCGTACGGAAGTGGGCGAGAAGCGCGAGGCAATTTTGGCAGTGACCATCCCGGAAAAGCCGGGTGCCTTCAAGACCTTTATCAACGCCCTGCACAAGCGCAGCATCACGGAATTCAATTACCGCTACGCGGACGCCACCAATGCCACGATTTTCGTGGGCATCCAGATCGCAGCGGGCGGCCACGGCCGTGAAGACCTGGTGCAGGATCTCCGGGAGAACGGCTACTCGGTCGTCGACCTGACTGACAGCGATCTGGCCAAGCAGCACATTCGCCACATGGTGGGCGGCCACGCGCCGACGATCACGAACGAAAAAGTGTTCCAGTTCGAATTCCCGGAGCGCCCGGGGGCGTTGCTGAAGTTCCTGATGTCGCTGGGTACCCGCTGGAATATCTCCATGTTCCACTACCGCAACCACGGGGCAGCCTACAGCCGTGTTCTGCTGGGAGCCCAGGTGGACGACGACGAGGTGCAGGATTTCGAGAAAATGCTGGATAAGGTCGGCTTCCGCTATGAAAACATGACGGATAATGAGGCTTATCAGCTGTTTCTTGGGCAAGGAAATGCCCGGTCGAATTAACGCAGAGTAGGCCGGGGTCTGGTGGAGCTTTCCAAAACTGTGCGGAGCCATGGGTGGAGCGCGAAAGCGCTTGACGGGTAGGCCATGGATGGCCTTCCCAGGACCCTCAGCGCGACGCAGGAGCAAGAAGCGCTGAGGGGCGGAGCCAAGCGTACATGGAGGTATTTACAGCGTGTTTTGGAAAGCTCCACCAGACCCTGGCCGGTCGCCGCACACAATGCTTACTGAATTTTAATCTGTCAAAAATTGTAAAAGTACAGATAGGTGTTAGTCTTTCTTCTGATTCTTGAAGTCAAGAATAGCTGACTGATTTTCCGACACTTTTAAACCGCATTTTGAGGAACTGAAGCCATGGGCGGCAAGCCTGACATCATCAAAGCCATTGTGCTGATTTTTGCCATCGGCCTTGTGATTACTGGTTTCACATCCATCCACGCCTCTGAAGACAAAGACGCAAGAGCGGCCAATCTGGTCGGCTCCGTTCAGGTCATGAATCAGCCGCTGAACCGGTAACGTCGCTTATCGGTCACCACGCTGTGCAGGGGCACGTCCCAGGGCTCTATTGGCAGCTTCTTAACCTTCTGGAAATCATGGGCGAGGCCAATCAGCTTCGGCGCCAGCCTTGGTCGTATCCGGCTGAAGGCGAACGTCCTGTCATAGAAGCCCCCACCCATTCCCAGTCTTCCGCCCTGTTCGTCAAATCCCACTAACGGAAACAGCACGGCATCCAATGCCCAGGCTGGGCGTCGCAGGCCTTTGCTGAACGCCGGCTCGGGTATGCCAAACCGGTTCGCAGTGAGCTCCACGCCGTGGTAATAGGGGCTGAAAACCAGCCTGCCTTCATGGATCGGATGCAGTACCGGGAGGTAGAAACGGATGCCTTTGCGGCGGGCAATATCCAGGTAGACGTGGGGATCAATCTCGCCGTCATTGGGCAGGTAAATGGCAATATGCCGGGCGCGGTGAAGGTCCGGATTACTCAGGAGGTTGAGTGCGAGATACTCGGCGGCCTGCTGCTGTTGCTCGAAGCTCAGCGCACGGCGATGATGTCGCAGGTGCTTGCGAAGTTCACTGCGTGAGAAGGTGTCAGGATGGGTCTGGAACGGTTGAGGCTCGATAAACTGGCTCAAAATAAAGCTTCCCGGGCTGCCGTTATCGGATGTGGCCCTTGAACCCAGAGTTCAAGGTCGGTGGCCGCTGTGACATATTAGGCTTTCCCCTGTCGGGGACGTGCTCACAATGCCCTGAAGTAGCCACCTGGGTAGTGCGCATCGGCTCGAGGACGTATCCGACTATCCCGAACAGCCCAGGAAGTTGATTCCATTATACGGGCAGTGACGGGGCCGATTGCAACACCTGTCTCCGATTCTTTGCCGATTCAACGGCCCGAGCCGTCACCCAGGGCACCGTCGAGTTTACTGTCCATGGCACGCAGCAGCGTGCTGGTGGCGTCCGACATGGTGTCCCGCTCGAGCAGTTCGTGGGTAATGTTCAGAGCCGCCATAACGGCAATGCGCTCGGTGCCGAATACCTTGCCGCTAGCACGGATTTCGCGCATTTTGCTGTCCAGGTGGCGGGCAGCCCGCAGCAGTGCTTCCTGCTCTTCTTCCGGGCACGCGACCAGGTATTCCTTGTCGAGGATCTTCACCTCAACCGTGGTGGATTGCTGTGCCATCAGTGATGCTCCAGGGCCCGAAGGCGGCTGATCATAGCTTCGATCTTGTGCTTTGCGTGATCGTTCTTCTGCACCAGCTGGGCCCGTTCCCGGTTCCAGTCATCTTGCAGCTCCCGCAATGTGGCGTTGTCCCGCTCAAGTTTCTGACAGCGCTCAATCAGCCTGTCCAGCTTGTCCGCTAATGCCTGTACTTCGGACTGTTCCATGACGTGCCCAGCAGTGGTTTGAGGTAATTGCAACTAACTATAAGTGTGGACGCTAAGTCGGTCAATTTACAGGCTTGTCATTGCGTTCCCTGCGTGATGCGCATCACTGATCCGCGGGTTCGCCAAAGCCCAGTCGGCGGCTCTGGCGCCAGGTGCTGAAGGCTGGTACGAGCGCTACGATGAAGGCTGCGATTGGCACCGAGACAAGCAATGCCCATTCCTCGGAAGTCAGCGGACGCAGCGCGACCTGAAGGCCATAGTTGGCCAGCAGCCATGGGCCTGCCAGTGAGACGCCTGCCATGCCAATGGCAAGGGCCAGCACGCAGGCCGCGACCGCAAGGGCGACACATTCAATGATGTACAGGGAGGCGATCAGCGCTGGAGAGGCACCGGTAGCTCTGAGTACTGCAATTTCGTGGGCCCGTTGCGCCTGTATGGTTAACAGAACAGCTATGAGTCCAATCAGGCTGGTAATCACGACAAACACGGTGATGCCCAGCAACGCCCGCTCGAACTGGCCCATCAGCCGCCAGAGCTCGCTCAGCGCAACGCCAGGGAGTATGGCTGACAGCGGCTCACCAGCGAACTGGTTGATTTCCCGTTGTATCCGGAAGGTCAGCACCTGTCTTTCGATGCCGATAAACGCGGCGGTAATGGCGTCGGGGGTGAAATCACGGCCTTCCGCCTGCTCCCGGGTAATTGTCCGGCCCGGAATGGCGACCCCGGATTCCCAGCCCACGTGCATGGCCTCCATGCCATCCAGACCAATGTACACCGCCTGGTCCACCGGCGTCCCGGTGGGTGCCAGTATGCCGGTAACGGTAAACGGTGTGTCTTCATGGTTGGAAAAGCTGGTTCGCCCCCCGCCATGGGACAGAATGATTTCTTCGCCCACCTGATGAGCCAGCGACCGTGCAACGCCTGCGCCCAACACAACATCAAAGACCTCTTCAAACCACTGGCCCTCTGCCAGTTCAAGCGGCAGGTCGCGGCCGTAACGGAAGTGCTTCAGAAAGTTCTCGTCGGTAGCGACCACTCGATTGCCGCGGTAGCTGTCTCCCAGGGAAATCGGAATCAGCCACTCGAGGCGAGAATCCTCTTTCAGGCTCTGGTAGGTAGACCATCGAATGTTGTTGGTGGCATCGCCGATGTGAAACACGGTGTACAGCAGCAGGTTCAGCTGGCCACTGCGGGCACCGACGATCAGGTCGGTGCCACTGATGGTGCTGGTGAAGGATTGCTTGACCTCCGTGCGCAGGTACTGGATGCCCAGCAATAGGGACACGCTCAGTGTCAGGGTCAGGCAGACCAGGGCCAGTACCTTTTTCCGGTGCCACAGGCTGGCCAGGGCCAGTGTCAAAGCAAGGCGTGCTTTCATGTCCGGTTACCCCGCAGTTCCAGCTGATTACCGAAATGGCGGGCCAGGGACTGGTCATGGCTGACAAACAGCACCGAGGTGTTATGCCGGTGGGCAAGATGCAGAAGCAGTTCCAGAAACCGGTCACGGTTGTCAGCATCCAGCGCGGAGGTGGGCTCGTCCGCGAGAATCAGCCCGGGTGCGCCAATCAGTGCCCGGGCGGCTGCGATCCGCTGTTGCTGGCCAATGCTCAGCCTGGTGACTTTTCGCTGCCAGTGATCTTCGGGGATCGACAGGGCGGCAAGCAATCTCTCAGCTTCCTCTGCGACCGTCGGTTCGGTGTGCTGTTTGCGCAGTTCAGACAATCCGCAGGGTAAGGTGACGTTGGCTCGGGTCGTCAGGTAAGGCACCAGATTGAACTGCTGGAAGATAACACCCAGATGGTCGGCGCGGAATTGGTCCCGGGCGCCGGCGCCGAGCCGGTGAATGTCGGTATCCAGAATTCGCACTGAGCCGGCGTGGGGCCGAAGCATGCCCGCCAGGAGGCTCAGGAGTGTGCTTTTGCCGCTGCCGCTGGGGCCGTGTAGAAACAAGTGCTCGCCGCGCTTGAGGTTGATATCCGGAAAACTGAGGGGTGCCTGTGCCGGGTCCCAGGAAAACACAAGCCCGCTGACGTCAATCGCGGTTGACGTACTTCGGGAACTGTTGCTGGTTGAGTCTGTCTTGCTGGTCATGTTGGTTGCTGTCTGCCCGGTGTATGATGGCGGTTTCCCAGTTTCCGTATCAGGAGTTTGTGGTCCAATGATGTTTGCCCCGGCGCGTTCGCGCTTTGCGCTGCCCTCTATCACTGCGCTTGTCCTGGCGCTCTTGCTCCCGGCAGCCAGCCAGGCCGAAACCAGGGAAATCGACTGGCTCGAGCTGATGCCTGCCGAGGACCTGGCGCTGCTGGAGAATATGCCAGAGATTGAACACGAGGGCGATGGCCCGCCGCTGCTGCCGGACGAGATCATGACCGGTCGGGTTGTGCCGGAAATGGGCGACGTGGAGGGGCGCATCCCCGGCTTTGTGGTGCCCCTGAAAACAACCGAGGACATGCGCATCCTGGAGTTCTTCCTGGTGCCTTACTACGGCGCCTGTATTCATGTGCCGCCACCACCGCCGAACCAGATCATTCACGTGAAGTACAAGGAAGGTTTCACCCTTGAGGCCCTGTACGATCCGGTCTGGATCGAAGGCAAGCTGGTGATCGACCGCACCGAAAATGACATTGGCACCTCGTCCTATTCGATGGTTGCAACGAATGTTGAGCCCTATACGGAGTAGGGCTGCAACATTGCTTACTGGCTTTTCAGGCTAAAGCTGCGCTCCTGGTGTTCAAGGCGGGCTGATCCCTGACCTCCTGACCACACCCACTGGACACCGAGATCTTCAATCTCGGGAAAGCGCTCGGTGAGGGGGATCAGCAGCGCTTCTGCGGATGCCAGTCCGGTGCAATTCAGAACCTGGGTCACTTCGAAATCCGAGTGGCCGTATCCTTCCGAATGCTCGTGTTCGTTATGCTCGTGGTGGTCGTGTCCATTACTGCCATGGTCGTGGTGGTCGCCAGACCCATCACCAGCCTCATGATAAACCTCAGCGCTCGCCACCTTGCAGCTGGCATCTGGCGTGTTGATCAGCGGTGTGCGCTCGAGCCATTCTTCGGTTTCCTTGACCAGGGCTTTCTGGTCGTCTGTCCGAGCGCGGTGTTCGAATCCGAGCAGGTTGTAGGCGGGCGACGTGAAAATCAGATCGATCTGATTGCCATCCACTGCTACCTGAAGTTCGGCATGCCCATGTTGGTGAGCTCCCGGATTGTCAATGGCGTTCGCGGAAAAGGCCATCAGAGCACCGCTGGTAGCCAGAAATATGGCGTTGAGTTTTGATCGCTTCATGGCAGGAAGTTCCACGTTGATTGATATGTTATAACATATTGTTCTCTCGCCGGTTAAAAATCAACAGGCAGTGCCTTGAGGGCGCCTGAATGCTAAAGTAGGCGTCTAATCCACCAACACAGGATTCGCCTGTTTCATGTCAGAAACCGACACTTCCGGTGCTGCCCGCGCCGCAGAATTCGAGCGCTGGGCCAACGTTTTTACCGCTCACAAGGCATTCAGCCACCCATCCGAATTGCACGGTGCGCTTTGTGGTCGCCTGGCGGCCGGATCCCGTATCAATGAGCCGGAGTGGCTGGCCATGGTATGTGAGCACATGGGCCTGGCTGAAGACGCAGTCGAGGAGTCTGACGATCTCGCTCCGTTCATGAACAGGGCCTACGAGCAGACCCTGGAGCTCTTGAAATCAGCAGATATGAGTTTCCATCCTTTGTTACCGGATGACGACTACGCCATTGAGCAGCGCCTTGAGGCCCTGGTTTCCTGGGTGCGTGGGTTTCTCGAAGGCATGGCATTGTCAGCGGGTGAATCGCTGGGCCAGGCACCGGATGAGATCCGGGAGCTGATCGAGGATATGGTCGCCATCAGTCAATTGTCCGACGAAGAAGAAGCGGACGACGAAAGCGAGCAGCAGTTGCTGGAGATTACCGAGTACATCCGGCTGGGGGCGCTTGCCGTCTTTACCGAATTCAACGCCCCCGAACCGCCGAAGTCTGATTCGCCGACCCTGCACTGAGCAGGGTCCTGATTGCAGGAGAGACTATGAACTCCATGATTCCCGTGAAGGAGTTTGCCGAGCGCCGTCGAAAGCTGATGGAGCGCATGGCGCCAGACAGCATTGCGATTATTCCGGCCGCCCCGGAGCGCGTTCGCAATCGCGATGTGCTGCACCCGTTCCGCCAGGACAGTGATTTTCATTACCTGTCCGGTTTTGGCGAGCCGGAGGCCGTGCTGGCCCTGATCCCTGGCCGTGAACACGGGGAATCGGTTCTGTTCTGCAAAGAGCGTGATCCTCAGAAGGAACTCTGGGACGGGTTCCTGGTGGGCCCGGAAGGCGCCATTGAACGCTACGGCCTGGACGATGCGTTCCCGATCGCCGACATCGACGACATACTCCCGGGCATGATCGAGGGGCGCAGCCGGGTCTATTATCCCCTGGGCAAGGACGATCATTTTGACGCCCGGGTGATGGACTGGGTAAAGATGATTCGCAGCAAGGTTCGCAGCGGCGCCCATCCGCCTGGCGAATTCGTGGCCCTGGAGCACCTGCTTCATGACCTGCGGCTCTACAAGAGCGCCAACGAGATCAAGATTATGGCCAAGGCGGGCCAGATCAGCGCCGAAGCCCACTGCCGCGCCATGAAGCGGGCCCGCAAGGGTGGCTTCGAGTACAATCTCGAGGCCGAGCTTATCCACACGTTTATGGAGCACGGCGCCCGGTCAACGGCCTACCCGTCGATTGTGGGCGGAGGCGCCAATGGCTGCATCCTGCATTACATCGAGAACAGCGCACCGCTGAAAGACGGCGATCTGGTGCTGATTGATGCCGGCTGTGAATACCAGTGCTACGCCTCCGACATTACCCGCACTTTCCCGGTCAGCGGAAAGTTCAGCAACGAGCAGCGGGCGTTGTATGAGGTGGTGTTGGCGGCCCAGTATCGGGCCATTGAGGCTGTGTCGCCGGAAAACCACTGGAACCGGCCCCATGAAGCGGCACTGGAAGTGCTGACCCAGGGCCTGATCGATCTCGGGTTGTTGTCTGGCACCCTCGAAGACGCCATTGCCAATGAAGCCTACAAACCCTTTTTCATGCACCGCACCGGCCACTGGTTGGGCCTGGATGTGCATGATGTCGGCGATTACAAGGTCGGTGATGCCTGGCGCCAGCTGGAGCCGGGCATGGCCCTGACGGTTGAACCCGGGCTGTATATTGCGCCGGATAACACCGATGTGGATGAGAAGTGGCGTGGCATTGGTATTCGTATCGAAGACGACGTTGTGGTGACCAAAGACGGCTGTCGGGTCCTGACCGAAGCGGTGCCGAAAACCATTGCCGAAATCGAAGCCCTGATGGCGGACTGACACCCTGTGACCAAGCCCGATACCGATCTGATCATTGCCGGTGGTGGCCTTGCCGGAGCAACCCTCGCCCTGGCGCTGGCCCGGATGGTGCCGTCGCTGCACGTGACCGTAGTCGAGGCCTTTCCGCTATCTCCCGATGCCCTGCCGGACAGTTACCAGCCCAGCTACGACGCACGTTCCACTGCTCTGGCGTGGGGCTCCCGGCTGATTTTTGAAGAGCTTGGGCTGTGGCATCGTCTCGCCGAGCATGCCACGCCCATTGAGCATATCCATGTGTCGGATCGGGGGCATTTCGGCGCCACCCGGTTGCATGCCGCCGAGCATGGTCAGCAGGCCCTTGGTTATGTAGCTGACAACCGCTGGATGGGGTTGTGCCTGATGCGTGAGTTGCTGGAGACCAACGTCCAGTGGCGCGCGCCGGCAGAGGTGACTGATATGACGCCCATTCCCGGCGGCGTTCGGGTCCGGCTGTCGGAGGATGGCGAAGATGCCCCGGAACTGACGGTTCGCTGCCTGGTGGTGGCGGATGGCGGTCGCTCCGGACTGCGTGAGAAGCTTGGCTTCAGGCCGGATCGTCACAGCTATGGCCAGAATGCCCTGATCGCCAATGTCTCCACAAGTGACAGCCACGGTTTCACTGCCTTTGAACGATTCACCGATGCCGGCCCCATGGCGCTTTTGCCCCATGGTTCTCCCACGCGTGCAGGGCACCAGTCGGCACTGGTCTGGACCCTGTCCGACGAGGCATTGCAGGAAGTTCTTGAACTTCCCGACCAGGAAAAATGCCGCTGGCTCCAGGACCGGTTTGGCTGGCGTCTTGGCCGGTTTACCCGCATTGGTACCTGTCACCATTACCCGCTGACCCTGACGACGGTAGACGAGCCGGTGCGCCCCGGGGTTGCCCTGGTGGGCAATGCGGCCCATGCCCTGCATCCGGTTGCCGGGCAGGGATTCAATCTGGCCCTGCGAGGGCTGATGACTCTGGTGGAGCAGTTCCGGCTGGCGGAAGAACAGGGCAGATCCATCGGGGATCTCGAGGTCCTCAAACGTTACCACGCTCTGCATCGCCAGGATTGGCAGCAGACGGTACGCTTCTCGGATTCTCTTGTACGCCTGTTCGGACACTCCATGTTGCCGGTAACTGCTGCCCGCGATGCCGGTCTGGTGGGTCTTGATCTGTTGCCCGGGGTCAAGCGCTGGTTTGCGCGCAAGGCGATGGGCCTGGGAGGGCGCCGGGCGGTGATTGACCGGCCTGGAAATCTGAGCCGGGAGGCGCCTGGCCATGAGTGAAGTGAAAACCTTCGATATTCTGGTGGCCGGCGGTGGCATGATCGGATCCGCCCTGGCTCTCGGGCTTTCGCGACAGGGCTGGCAGGTGGCGCTGGTGGAGGGCTCCGATCACGAAACCCTGGTCAGGGCGCCGGAGCCTGCTGCCACCGTTGCCGATTTCGAGCCTCGGGTCAGTGCCGTCTCGGTCGCCAGCCAGCGCTTGCTGGAGCAGCTCGGAGTCTGGTCCGAAGTGACCGCCGGTCGACACTGTCCTTATCAGACCATGACAGTCTGGGATGGTGATGGTACTGGGCGAATACAGTTTGAAGCTGCCGAGCTTCAGGCACGGGCCCTTGGGACGATCGTCGAAAACCGCAGTATTGTGCGGGCATTGTTCGGCGCCCTGGAGCAAAGCCCGGTTGAGCTGATCGAGGGCGCAAGGATTACCGGCTGCAGGAGGTCCTCCGGGAGTTACGCCCTTGAGCTGGAGGATGGCCAATCCCTGTCGGCCGGATTGGTCGTGGGGTGTGACGGTGCCAATTCCCGTTTGCGTCAGTGGGTAGGTTTGCCAACTCGCGAATGGGACTACGACCAACAGGCCATCGTGTGCACGGTGCAAACCAGTCAGAGCCATCGCTTTACCGCCTGGCAACGGTTTTCAATGACTGGGCCGCTGGCGTTCCTGCCTTTGCTGCCCGAATCGGGCAGTGAGCATTTCTGCTCCATTGTCTGGTCCCAGGATACCGACGAAGCCAGGCGCCTGATGACTCTGGAGGACACGGAATTTGTGGCCGAGCTTGAGCAGGCGATCGAGCGCGAGCTTGGAACGGTTCAGGCAGTCTCCAAAAGGTTTGCTTTTCCGCTTCGCCAGCGCCACGCGAAAGACTACATTGCGCCCGGTTTCGCACTGGTCGGCGACGCAGCTCATACCATTCACCCGCTGGCGGGGCAGGGCGCCAATCTGGGCTTTGGCGATGTACGCACTCTGTTGGACGAGCTTTCGCGGGCAAGGAAGGCAGGCCTGGGGCCAGCGGATGAACTGGTTCTGGCGCGCTATCAGCGCCGGAGGAAAGGTGAAAACCTGACCATGATGGCGGCTATGGAGGGGTTCAAACAGCTGTTTGGTCGTGATGAGTTGCCGGTACGCTGGCTGCGCAACACCGGTTTGCGCTGGCTCAATCAGCTGGGCCCGGTGAAAAACCGCATTGCGGCCGAGGCCATGGGTCTTAACGGTTGAACAGAAAAGGAATTTTGTAATGGCAGGAAGCAGTCTTCTGGTTCTGATCGATGACATCGCCACGGTGCTGGACGATGTCGCCCTGATGACCAAGACCGCCACCAAGAAAACGGCGGGTGTTCTGGGTGACGATCTGGCGCTCAACGCCCAACAGGTAACTGGCGTGAAACCTGCGCGGGAGTTACCCGTGGTCTGGGCTGTTGCCAGGGGGTCGATGATCAACAAGGCCATCCTGGTGCCGGCGGCCCTTGCGATCAGTTTTTTCATGCCCTGGCTGGTCACGCCGTTGCTGATGCTTGGCGGTGCCTTCCTGTGTTTCGAGGGTTTCGAGAAACTGGTGCACAAGTTTCTGCATCGGGAGGAAGATCAGAAGCGCAAAGGGCTGCTGCGTGAAGCCCTGAAGAATCCGGAAACCGACCTTCGGGCGATCGAGAAAGACAAGATCAAGGGCGCCATCCGTACCGATTTCATTCTGTCTGCGGAGATTATTGCGATCACGCTGGGCACCGTAACAACCCAGACGATCGGCATGCAGTTCATGGTGCTGGCGGTGGTTGCCATCATGATCACAGTCTTTGTGTACGGCCTGGTGGCAGGGATCGTCAAGCTGGACGACGGCGGTCTCTACCTCAGTCAGCAGGACAACCCCGTGCTCCAGAAGCTGGGCGCAAGCATTCTATGGCTGGCCCCCTATCTGATGAAGGCGCTCTCCATTCTCGGCACCCTGGCGATGTTCCTGGTGGGTGGTGGCATTCTCACCCACGGGTTCACGCCGGTCTACGACGCCATTCATCACTTTGCCGAGGGATTCAGTGGTGTGGTTGGTGCTCTCGTGCCGACGATAGCCAACGGCCTGTTCGGGGTGTTGGCCGGGGCGTTACTGGTGGCCATGATTACGCCACTGGCCCGGTGGTGGCAGGCTGCTAGAGACAGGCGTCGAACAGCCGGCTAACCAGCACTGGTACCGCAGTTTCCACCCTCAGGATGCGGGGGCCGAGGTGGACACCCTGGCAACCGGCGTCTTCGAGTTTGCCTACTTCGTAATCTGTAAAACCACCCTCGGGGCCAATGCAGAGTACCGTCGGCTGATTAAGATGCGTCGGGCAGGGTGTGCTCGCGCCGGGGTGTGCTACCAGGGCTTTTCTGCCTGCCACCAGCGACGGAAGCTCGTCTTCCACAAAGGGTTTGAACAGCTTGCGGATCTGCACCCGGGGCATCAGGGTGTCTTTGGACTGCTCAAGCCCCAGGGTGAGGTTTTCCCGCACTTGCTGGTCTGACAGCCAGGGTGTTTGCCAGAAGCTTTTTTCCACCTTGTAGCTGTTGATCAACCACAGGTCTTTCACGCCAAGTGCGGCGCAGGTCTGCAGTATCCGGCGGAACATCTTCGGTCGGGGCATCGCCAGAACCAGGGTGAGTGGCAGTGGTGCAGGGGGAGGCTGGTCCAGGGTTACCTGGAGTTCCGCCTCGGTATCGGTCAGTCGGACGACTACTCCGGTGCCCATTTGGCCACCCTCGCGGCCTACCGGCACTGTATCGCCAGCAACGACTTTGATCACCGAGTGCAGGTGAGCCAGGCGCCGGCCGCTTAATATGGCCCGGTCGGGTGCTATGAAATCCTCATCAAACAGTAACGCCAGATTCATTCGCCTGCAGGCTCATCGCTGTCCGCGTCTGCCACTTCCCGTTTTGCCAGTCGCCCGAACAGGATGCCGACCTCGAACAGGATCCACATGGGAACAGCCAACAGCGTCTGGGAGATGATGTCAGGCGGGGTCAGCAGCATGCCGATGATAAAGCAGCCAACCACCACATAGGGGCGCTTGGCCGCCAAATCCGCTGGCGTGGTGGCCCCGGTGAGGATTAACAGCACGGTGGCGATCGGAATCTCGAAGGCCACACCGAAGGCGAAGAACATCTTGAGCACGAAATTGAGATAGCTGGTGATGTCCGGCAATTCGACGATGCCTTCCGGACCGATCGCGGTAAAGAAGCCGAACACCAGGGGGAATACAACAAAATAGGCGAATGCCGCGCCGGCATAGAACAGGATTACCGAGGTAAACAGCAGAGGAAAGGCCAGCCGCTTCTCGTGGGCATAGAGGCCCGGTGCAATAAAACTCCAGAGCTGGTAAAGAATGATCGGGATGGCGGCGAACACCGCCAGTACCAGCGCCAGCTTCAACGGCGCGAAGAAGGGCGAGGTCACATCCGTTGCGATCATGGTCTGGCCAACCGGCAACAGGGAGCGGATCGGTTCAGACAGGAACAGGTAGAGCTCGTTGGCAAACGGATAGATGGCCGCGAAGCACACCAGCACCGCTAAAACCATCTTCAGGAGGCGGTTGCGCAGTTCGAGCAGGTGCTCGATCAGAGGCATTTCCTGGTGTTCCGGAGGCATCTGGTTGCCGTCGGGTTTTGCATTCATGAACGGTTATCCGGCGGACTTTGCGGGGTTTCGTTTTTGGGTTGGTCGTTCCCGGCAGAGCCTGTATCCGGCGTCTGCGGAGCGTCGCTGGTGCCAGCCTGATCCCGGTCAGAAGACTCGGAGGCTTTTGTCTGGCCAGACACACGTCGTGTCGCCGGCGCGGGCCTTGGCTTCTGGGTTTCGTTATCGGGCAGGATCATGTGCTCGTACTTTTTAGCCTCGTCGAGGGCGCCACGCACGGTTTTCTGCACATCATCCAGACCAACATCGCCTGCCTTGCGAAGCTCTTCGCGGAGCTCATCGGCTTTCAATTGCCGGTCCAGTTCCGAGGTGAACTGGCTGACCATACGTCGCGCGCCACCCACCCAGCGGCCCGCAGCACGGGCAGCCGTGGGCAGGCGCTCGGGGCCGAGTACCAACAGCGCTATGACGCCGCAGATCAGCAGCTCAAGAAAGCCGATATCGAACATTCAGCCTGGTCTCAGCTGTGGGACTTGTCCCGGGGCTTGTCTTCGGCCGCGGCCTGTTGTTGCGGCTGCTCGTTTTCCTTGCCTTCCAGGGATTCCTGGTTCTCGGCCTTGGAGTCCTCATCGTTCATGGACTTCTTGAAGCCGCGGATGGCGCCACCCAGATCGCTGCCGATGTTGCGCAGTTTCTTGGTTCCGAACAACAGAATGACAATGCCGAGTACGATAAGTAATTGCCAGATGCTGATACCCATTACGGGGTCCTCGTTTTAATGTTTCTGTTCAATGACATTGTACGTTACCAGAACGGTTACGCGGAAACCCCTTTAGAGGTATTACCGCTCACTTTTCCCGTGACGCTTTTTCTTCCAGGCCTGACAGGTCGAACCGGCTGGCCAGCTCATCCAGGATGTCCTTCGGGCCAAGGCCCAGTCGGGACAACATCACCAAGCTGTGGAACCACAGGTCGGCGGTTTCATAAACCACATCCCGGGTTTCACCGGAGTGTTCTGCGTCCTTGGCGGCCAGCAGGGTTTCGGTGCACTCTTCCCCGACTTTCTCCAGAATCTTGTTCAGACCCTTGGCGTGGAGACTGGCTACATAGGAGGTTTCCGGGTCTGCCTCTTTCCTGGCCTCCAGAACCCGCGCCAGGTTTTCCAGTACATCGCTCACTGTCCGTGCTCCTCAGTTGCTGCCGTAAATAGTGCCGGGGTCCTTGATCACCGGGTCAACGCTGACCCACTGACCATCTTCCAGGGTCCGGTAGAAGCAGCTGCGCCTGCCAGTATGGCAAGCGATGCCGCCCTTTTGTTCCACCTTCAGCAGGATGACGTCCTCGTCGCAGTCCAGTCGAATGTCCCGAATGACCTGCTGGTGTCCTGAGGTTTCCCCCTTGCGCCAGAGCTTGCCTCGAGAGCGGGACCAGTAAATGGCCTGGCCTTCTTCGGCGGTCAGCCTGAGCGATTCCCGGTTCATCCAGGCCATCATCAGGATATCGCCGGTTTCGGCATCCTGGGCGATGGCTGGCACCAGGCCGTCCTCTGTCCAGCGAATGGCATCCAGCCAGTCAGGGGTCTCGACGTTATCCGAGCTATTTTGCATTTTTGTGAATCCTGAAATCTTTGTCGGTTATCGGCTGCCGCGGAGCATGAGTCCACCGGCAATTGCAAACAGGGCCCAGCTCCAGGTGGGCACGCTTTCAAGCCATTGCTGGCCCTCAGGCTGGGTGCCCAGAATGCCTCCGGCAACCAGAAGTACCGCCAGTGTAACCCGCCGCCAGCGCCGCTCGGTGCGAACCTGCTGCTCACGGAGCAACTCCAGTGTAGCCTGGTTCTGCGGCTCGGTGGGCCCGGCCTGCCGCAGCTGGAGGAGGGCGTCGTGCACCAGTTGCGGCATTTCTGGCGACTGTTCCAGCCAGGACGGAAGGTGGGACTGCAGCGACTTGATCAACCCCGACGGCCCAATCCGTTTGCGCATCCATGTTTCAAGGTACGGTTGTGCGGTACTCCACAAATCCAGATCCGGATAGAGCTGTCGACCCAGCCCCTCCACGTTCAACAGGGTTTTCTGCAGCAGAACAAGCTGGGGTTGCACCTCCATGTTGAATCGCCTCGCTGTCTGGAACAGGCGCAAAAGGAAGTGACCAAAGGAGATGTCCTTCAACGGCTTCTCGAAAATCGGTTCACAGACAGTACGAATGGCCGCTTCAAACTGGTTCACCGGGGTATCCGGTGGTACCCAGCCAGACTGGATATGCAACTGCGCAACCTGCCGGTAGTCACGACGGAAAAATGCCAGAAGGTTGCGGGCGAGATAGCTCTGGTCGTCCGGTGCCAGGGTGCCAACGATGCCGAAATCGATGGCGATATATCGAGGATCCGAGGGGTTGGAGGTATCCACGAAGATGTTGCCCGGGTGCATGTCGGCGTGAAAGAAGCTGTCCCGGAACACCTGGGTAAAGAAGATCTCCACGCCTTTTTCGGCCAGCACCTTCATATCGACGCCGGCGGCTTTCAGGGCGGCGGTATCGGCAATGGGGATGCCGTGAATCCGCTCCATCACCAGCACGGATTTGCGGGTGTAGTCCCAGTCGATAAACGGGATATAGATCAGGGAGGAGTTCTCGAAATTCCGGCGCAGCTGGCTTGCGTTGGCGGCTTCACGCTGCAGGTCCAGTTCGTCGTGAATGGTGGAATCGTAGTCGGCAACCACTTCCACCGGGTGCAGGCGTTTGCCCTCGGACCAGTATTTTTCCAGCAGGCCGGCCATCAGGTACATCAGGGCAAGGTCCTGGCGAATCACCCTTTCGATACCCGGGCGCAGTACCTTTACCACGACTTTCTGGCCGTTGGGCAGGGTGGCTGCATGCACCTGGGCAACCGATGCGGAGGCCAGCGGGTCCGGGCTGAATTCGGCAAACAGGTCCGACACCGGGGCGCCCAGCGAGGTTTCGATAATGCCCCGGGCCTCATCGCTCGGAAACGGCGGCACACGGTCCTGAAGGTTTTTCAGGGATTCGGCCATGTCATCCGGCAACAGATCCCGTCGGGTCGAGAGTATCTGGCCGAACTTTACAAACACGGGGCCCAGCTCCTCGAGGGCCAGCCGCAGTCGATCACCCCTGTCCAGCTTGGGTTTGGGGAACAGATGCCACGGCGCAAGCAGGAAGAACACCTTCAGGGGCCCTGGCAGTTCCGCGATGGGCAGGAACGTGTCCAGCCGGTAGCGGCAGAATACCCAGGCAATTCGAAACAGGCGTTGCAGGCGGGTCACAGGTTCTCCGGTTCGTCAGTCTTGCCGCGGTTCTCAACCAGGTTCAGTCGGGCTTCCAGTCTTTCGGTGCGCAGATTCAGTTCGTCGATATCCTCGAACGTGGCTTCCAGTTCCCGTCGCCCGGGCAAGGCACGACTTTCCTCATGCACATATTCTTCGATGTTGGCGTTCAGCGACTGAAAGGCCTGCCGGCTCCACCGGATGGCGCTGCGAATGCGTTTGCCCAGAAAGTGCGCGGGGACATCACCGATGTGCTGGGCCATGGCGGCTTCCCAGTCCGGCTCAAGCTGGTTCAGTGCGCGCTGCAGCTGGTGAGCCAGCGCTGTATCGCCCGTCACTTCCAGGCGGCCGTCGGCAAAGACCCGATCATCACCGGTGGCCAGTGCCGCAAAGGCGATGGGTTTGCCGGTGATCTCAAGAGCCGGTTGGTCCACAGGTTGGCTGCCCACCCGGATACGTTCTCCGGCCCTATCCAGCGTGTAGGTCAGGGGAACCGGATCGGTGACATTAAACTGCACCGGGCCCGCCAATGCTTCCATCAGGGCACGATGCCCCGCTGGATCCAGTTCCAGGGCCCGGTTCAGGGCACTTTCCAGGATCGCTGAGACAGCCGAAAGCAGGGTGGGGCCGGGAAACATCAGGGCTTGATTCCCACGTGCAGGGCAACAATGCCGCCGGTCATGTTGTAGTACTTGCAGTTCACCAGGCCGGCATCTTCCATCATGCCTTTCAGGGTGTCCTGGTCGGGGTGCATGCGGATGGATTCGGCCAGGTACTTGTAGCTTTCGCTGTCGCCGGCGATCAGCTGACCCATCAGTGGCAGAGCGGAGAACGAGTAGGTGTCGTAGGCTTTGCTCAGCAACGGATTGGTGGGCTTGGAAAACTCCAGGATCATCAGCTTGCCACCGGGCTTGAGAACCCGGGTCATGTCACGCAGGGCCTGGTCCTTGTCGGTGACATTGCGCAGACCGAACGCGATGGAGACCGCATTGAAGTTGTTGTCCGGGAATGGCAGGTGCTCGGCATCCGCCTGTACGTACTCAATGTTGCCGGCGTAACCACGATCCGTCAGTCGGCTGCGGCCCACCTGGAGCATGGAAGCGTTAATGTCAGCCAGCACCACTTTGCCGGAGGGACCAACCAGGTCTGAAAACTTCATGGTGAGGTCGCCGGTGCCGCCGGCAATATCCAGTACCTGATGGCCGGGCCGTACCCCGGAAAGCTCAATGGTAAAGCGTTTCCAGAGCCGGTGGATCCCCATGGACATCAGGTCGTTCATGAGATCGTATTTGCCCGCCACGCTGTGGAATACTTCGGCCACCTGGCTCGCCTTCTGGCTTTTCGGTACATTGCGAAAGCCAAAGTGGGTGACGTCATCCTGGCCGTTATTGTTTGCGGCCTGGTTGGCTGGCGTTTGCTGCTCGCTCATGGGAGATGTCCTGTCAGAATCTGAACCCCGTATTCTAACCGCTGACGGGGTTGCTACAAGGGTGGCGGTGCGTTAAATAGCGCCCTAAACTGTAAATTCGTCCAAATCCGAGAGAAAACGTTTTCATGTCCGTCATTGATGTACACCGCCCGCATGCCCTGGATAAAGAACACGCCAGAGAGGCTGCCGAATCCCTGGCCAAAGACCTTTCCAGCCAGTTCGACGTGCATTACCAGTGGGAAGGCGATCACCTGAAATTCAAACGAAGCGGCGTCAAGGGGCACCTGAACATTACCCCGACGGATCTGCACATTCATCTGGAACTGGGCTTGATGTTGCGGCCCTTCAAATCCCGCATCGAGCAGGAAATCCACTCGCAGCTGGACCAGATCATCAAGGCCTGATTCGTTGCTGCATGTCGGCTTAAAGGTCGCCCGGCAGGCTGAACGGGTCCGGGTGATGGTTCAGAATGTTGCGCATTACCTGCTGTTCCCGGGACACCAGCCGGTCGATCAGTAGTTCCACATCGTCCATCTTGCGGAAGGCGGAGTAACCCCGGTGCAGGAAGCTGTGCAGATCGGTCAGATCGGCCATTTCCGCCGGGCTCCGGGTCATTGACAGCAGCCACCCCAGAGTGCGGTTGCGGACATAGCGATCAAGCTGCTGTCCTACCTCCGCTACCAGGGAGATCTGTCTTTCCCTCTGACTCAGCATCCGGCTCTGGCGGTAGACGGCACAATAGTCGTCAGTGTTAATTGAGTCGGCCCGGATGCCCTGTTGCTCTAACAGCTCGGCAAGCTCAAGGTCCAGCCGTTGGGTGATCAGGTTCAGCTCCACCAGCCCGGCAAACGTGTCCAGCAGATTATCCGGCAGCCACTTCACCATCTTCGGGAACACTCGATCAATATTGTCGTCCCGGCGGGTCATGCCGGCGGGGGCGTACAGATCGGTCAACAGGAACTCCAGGCCGTGATGGTAGCCGGGGTGGTGGTAAAGGTCTTCATGGGTTGCCTTCAGCCGTTCCGCCTGCCAGTCGGCGAGGTGGAACGCATTCTCCACCAGTGGGTGCTCGGCTTTCAGACGCCTGAAATCATGGTAGTCCAACAGCAGTGTTTGCAGCCGGCGAGCGCTTTCGGTGCGGGCTTCGGTAGCGACAAGGCGCTCACGGTACATGGGCGATGGCTCCACTAAACCTCAGGAAAAGAGCGTAGTCTAGCGGAGCTGCGGCGGTCTTGCAGCAGGGCAATGCCCGGGCTAGCCCTGTGCGGCTGCGGGCAGCGTTTCGAACCCCGGGACCCATTCCTTGCTGTCCAGGGTGATGAAGTGGCTCGGCGCCTCGGTTTCGACGATTCGCATGGTGGTCGGGCTCTGGCGGGCACTGGCGAGCATGGATGAGCGATCCAGGATGCGGTCTACCGCTGGAATCAGGAAGGTGCCGTGGCGCACGTGGCTGTAGACGCTGGTATCCGTTCGCGCCATCCAGTCCATGATGTTTTCGATGTTACGAACAATGGTCAGATGATCCTTGGTGGCAGAGAACAGTTTGCTGAGCAATTGCTTCTTGCGCGGGTTCATCTTGCCAAAGAAGGTCTGTCCGTAAGCAGACGAGGGCGCGCTGTTGATCAGACGAATCAGCCAGGGCCACATGCCATGGCTTACCGGCTCCAGAATGGTGGTCACCAGCGCCGAGAGTCGGCCGTCGGGAAGTACGGGCGCTTCAAGCACCACTTCAACGTCTTCATACAGGTCGGGCCATTGTTTGATGGCCTCGAGGATCACCGCCCCGCCCCGGGAGTGACCATGTACCCGGATGTTGTCAGTCGTGGGCAGGCTGGAAAGCGCCTGGTTGAGAATGCAGGCATCGTATTCGATGGTGCCTTCCAGGTGCTTGATCGGCACTTCCCAGTCCGGGGCCTCCGGCGTAACACCGTTCACCGGAATGTGGTAATTGCTGCAGGTGAGCAGAATTAGCTCAGTGGTGGGTGCTTCGTAGGCCTGGGTAAAGTAGCAGTGGTTTTCCAGAAAGCCGTGCACGCCGATCACGGTTTGTTCGGCCTTGCCACTGTGGTTGCGAACGGACACCGCGCCCTTGCCAACGCGATACACCCGCCCGGAGAACATTTCCGAGTAGGCGCTCTCAATCGGTTTTATCAGCTTGCGAACATGGCTCGCTTTCATAACTGCTCTCCCTTCCAGCACGGCAATGGCCTGTTATTGGAATTAGGGTGTGCTGGTAAGCCTTTTGTACCCCGATCAACTCGCTTTGTTACTGGCTCTGAGTGCAGAGTTTTTGATGTCTCAGGGCCAATCGATCACGGATCGGCAGCGTGTAATAACCATGGCACCAAGGCTTATAACCAGTATAGGACTGAACAGTTACTCACGTGTAATTTTTTGTAACAGCGTGCGCTGGTGCCGCATATGGAGCCGACGGGGCTTGTCTGGCACAATGCGGAGTTCGGTTTTTACTTACCTCCACCACTTTTCCAGGGACGTTCGGGTTTGAGTCACGAACAATCGCATCTCCTGCTACCTGCGGATTCGGCCTGGCTGGCCCTGGAACGCCCGGAAAACCCCATGACCATCACCGTGATGCTGCGGGTTGATGGTCTTACCGCACCCCGTTTCCGGGAGTTCCTCCGTGTGTACTGGATGGCCTGGGAGCGTTTCCGGTACATGCCGGTTAAGCGCTCGCCTGCCTGGTGGTGGGAGCCAGACCCCATGTTTGATGTCCGCCACCATCTTGACGTGGTGGTAGATCGTTTCACTCCAGAAAGCCTGCAGGAATGGGTGTCGGTGCGGTTGAACCAGCCTCTGCCCATGTATCGCCCACGCTGGAAATTCTGGCTGGCGCCCAATGCCGAGGGCGGGGCGGTGCTCCTGTTGCGTATTCATCACTGTTACGCCGATGGCCTGTCCTTGCTGGGGATTTTTGATCGCCTCTGTCCGCCTTCCCCCCAGCAGCATCCGGCCATCTACGGCGCACCCGAGACCGCGGAGCTGTCACGCTGGACCGCTGCGGCAAAGATCTGGCTCGGTCAACTGATGGCCTCCGGGGATTCCCGGGAAGAACTCCATGACGGTGCAGGAGCCGATGAATCCGGTGGTAACCAGTGGCAGGATGCTGGCCGGCTGGTGGAGCGGGTTGCCCAGAACAGTCTCAAGCTGGTCCATGAATTTTCGGAATTTCTGGTGGAGCCGGAGGATTCAGACACCGACCTCCGGCGCCCGTTGCTCGGGCGACGGCATTGTCGCTGGTCGGAACCTGTGCCTCTGGAACGTTTTCGGAGCATTGCCCGAATCACCAACGTGACCATCAACGATGTGTTGCTGAGTTGTGTAGCCGCGGCTGTGCGAACCCGCCTGGGCATTGAAGGCGAGGACCTCGATGAAGCCGTGCTGCATGCCGCCGTTCCGGTTGATATTCGCAGCCGCCTGCCGGAGGAGCTCAAGCCGGCTCCCGGTGCCCTGGGCAACTACTTCGGTACGGTGTTTGTGCCTCTGCCGGTGGATGGCGAAAGTCCCCTTGAGAGACTGTACCGGATCAAGCATGAAACCCGCCGCCTGAAGAAAAGCTGGCAGCCGGGCATTGCCTGGGGGCTGGCAGCAAGTGCGACTGTCGTACCGGAGCCCTGGCGGGAGCCCCTGGCCGAGGTGTTCTACCGCAAGGCCAGTGCCGTGGTGTCCAATGTGCCGGGCACCCCGGAGGCCCGTTACATTGCCGGTTGCCGGATTGCTGAGCAGATGTTCTGGGTGCCCCAGGCCGGCGACATCGGCCTGGGCATCAGCATTGTCAGCTACGCCGGCCAGGTACAGTTTGGTGTCGTTGCCGATGAGGCGGTGATGGCCGATCCCGAAGATTTTCTCAACGACTGCCTGCAGGAACTGGGCCGGTTCCCGGGTGTTTGACTCGGCGGGTCGTACTCCCAAAGTTTCATTTCCATGGCCTCCCAAATGAGCAGAAAACCTGCTCCCTGGAAGCATTTTCCCCCTCCCGTGCATCACCGACCATGGAATTCAGGCGACAGACCGCGCCTGGAGTGTCCGGATAGTCCGGACCTCCGATCCCAGATTTCCAAAAACAACCGGGGGAACCATGAAAAACAACAATCTCAGAAAGTCAGGTTTAGCGATTGCCATGGCCGCGGCCATAGGCGTCAGCACAGGCGCCAGCGCCGCTGTTGAGCTTTACAACCAGGACGGCACCAGCTTTTCCGTTGATGGCTATTTCAATGCGTTTTATGTGAACCGTGACGACAAGCAAAACGACGTTCGCGATACCCGAATCAAAATGGGCTTCCTGCCCAATACCATCGGCTTCAACTTCAGCAGGGAGATGGGTGATCTGACTCTGGGCGGTCGTTCCTCATTCTGGACCACCATCAATGATGCCCTCGGTGCAGACGCCGGAACCGCGACAGATACGCAAATCGACGTGCGCCAGTTCTACGCCACCGTGGATGGCGATTTTGGTCAGGTTCTGATTGGTAAGGACTTTGGCCTGTACGCCCGTTCCAACATCTTTCTTGATGAAATCCTGATGGGTTTCGGCTCGCCGGGACTCGCAGGGGGCGTCTCCTTTGGCAATATCCGGGCCGGATACTCCTACCCGACACCGTCCGCCCAGATTACCTACCGTTCACCCGACATGAGCGGTCTGAAGGTGGCTGCCGGCGTACTTGATCCCGCCGACACAGTCACCGGCGCAAACGATGAGAACTCAGCACCCCGGTTCGAATCCGAAGTGACCTACAACGCCAACCTGAACGATGTGGCGCTTACCGGTTGGGTGAATGGCCGCTACCAGTCGGCCGAGAACGGCACCGCGACCGTCGATAGCACCGGTATTGGTTACGGGATCAAGGCGTCGATGGCGGGACTGACCCTGGCGGCCTCCGGCTTTACCTCCAAGGGTGACAATCCGGTTCTTATCGGCAACGGTGCGGTTACAGAAGACGATGCCGATGGCTTCCTGGTCCAGGGCTCCTACGCCTTCGGAGCGAATCGCGTTGTGCTCTCCTACGGTGAGACGGATGCGGAAATTCTGAACCTGGAGACCGAGAGCACCACGATCGGGTTCTTCCATGATGTGAACAGCAACTTCAAGCTGGTTGCCGAATACAACATGTACGAAGACAACAACCGCACCACAGGGGCAACCACTACCGAGGCGGACACCATCGCCCTGGGCGCCATTGTGATGTTCTGAGCCTTGTCCGGCGTTGCGGGTGGCAGGAGGCCGCCCGCGGCACCGGTTTGTCTAAGACTAAAGTGCCGGTTTGCCTGAAGGGAAACCGGCAGCGCCATCAGACATTGATTCAGGAGGCAGTTTAATCAATGGCTTACGATCATTTTGGCGCGCCCATTAAAAGCACTGAAGTCGCATTGGCTGCGTTTACGGATGCCGTAGAATCGGTGAAAAGTCATCCGTTCTCGGGATCTGCGTTTATGAAGCCAGCGACGACCCTGCCCGCGGTCCGGGTAGCGAGCTCCAGTGTTCGCGATCCGATGTTGGCCGCCACCAATCTCGCCAGCCAGCTCAGCCACGAGCACCTTGGCTGTGTGCTGTTCTTCTGTTCAGCGGAGTACGACCTGGGTCGACTTGGTAGTGCCCTTGAACACAGCTTTCCGGGCGTGCGCGTCTGCGGCTGCACCTCCGCCGGGGAGATCACCCCGGAGGGCTATGGGCGTGGATGCATCACCGCCATCGGATTCGACCGCCGCTATTTCGCCATCGACTGTGAGCTGATCCGCGAACTGGACCGGTTCACCCTGCAGGATGCCCAGGGCGTGATCGACGGCCTGCTTTCGACTTGCCGGGATGCCAGGCTGGCACCGGTCAAGGGCAACACCTTTGCCATCACGCTGCTGGACGGCCTGTCCAGCCGTGAAGAGCTGGTGCTGGCAACGCTCAACTCGGCCCTTGGCAGCATTCCCCAGTTTGGCGGTTCCGCCGGCGACGATGAACGCCTGGCCAACACCCATGTGTTTTTTGATGGCGAGTTCCATACCGGAGCCGCCACGGTATTGCTGGTGAACACGCCATTGGATTTCCGGGTGTTTTCCACACACCACATGGTTGAGCGTCGTGAAAAGCTGGTAGTGACGGACGCCTGCGCGGAAAGCCGCACGGTGTACGAGCTCAATGCCGAGCCGGCGGCCGATGCCTATGCCCGGGCGGTAGGTGTAGATGTTGATGCCCTGGATCGCAAGGTGTTCGCGCTGCGGCCCATGGGGGTAAAAATCGGCGGCCACTATTTTGTCCGCTCGGTGCAGCGGGTGAACCCGGACAAGAGTCTGACCTTCTATTGCGCCGTGGAAACCGGAATTGTGATGACGGCCATGGAGCCGGAATCCCTGCTGGACAGCGTTCGCACGCAGATCGAGGCGGCGGAGAAGGTCGTCGGGCCGCCCCTGGTCACTATCGGCTGCGACTGCTTTCTGAGGCGCCTGGAGGCAGAGCTGACCGGCGAGGTGGAGGCGGTCTCGGAGTTCCTCCGCCACCACAATGTGATTGGCTTTAATACCTACGGCGAGCAATTTGACGGCATGCACATCAACCAGACGTTTACGGGGGTGGTCATTGGCCAGCCTGATGTCCGTTCCGGACAAGATTGAAACACCCGTCGAGGGCGAACGGGACCGGCGGATTGCGGAGCTTGAGGCGGAGAACGAGCGCCTGAAGCGGATTCGTGATGCCCTGATTGTCCGGGTGGAGTCCGGTTCGGCCCATAAGCCGGAACCCTACGCCGCCTTCGAGCACTCGGTGGTGCTTGCCGAGCAGGTTCGCGAGCGTACCGAGGCTTTGAATCAGGCCATGGAACAGCTCAAGGGCAGCAACAAGGCCCTGAATCGCGCCCGGGAAGAAGCCGAAACCACCCGTCAGAGACTGAGCGACGCCATCGAGAGTATTGCGGATGGCTTCGTGCTGTTCGATAACCAGCACTGCCTGATCCAGAGCAACAGCCGGTTCCGCAGTTACTGGCGTCACGCAGGTGTTGATGCGCCAGGCCAGGGTACCCGGATTTCAGACGTGAAGCGGCAGGCGGTGGCTTGCGGTCTGGTATTGGAGGAACACAGCCATCCCGATTCTGAGGGCGTGGTGTTCCTGCTTGCCAACGGCCGCTGGGTGCAGGTGACCGAGAGACCGACCCGGGAAGGCGGGTTGGTCGTACTTTATTCCGACATCACCGATGTGAAGAACAGCGAAATGGCCCGCCGGATAAAGGCGCTCGAAGAGAGCGAGCGCTGGATCCGGGTGGTGACCGACCATGTTCCGGCGCTGATTGCGTATATCGGGGCCGACATGACCATCCAGTTCTGCAACAAAGTCTATGCCTCCTGGTACGGGCGCAAAGGCGAGTCGCCTCTGGGTAAACGGCTCAACGAGGTCCATTCGCCGGAGTTCTATCAGCGCCTGCTTCCCCAGATTCTCGATGTCATGGACGGCCACAACGTGACATTCGAATTCGAGGAGACCGGTGAGCAGGGTGAGGTGCGCCATATGCTGCGCTCCTATGTGCCGAACTTCGATGAGCAGGGCGACATCATCGGTTTCTTTGTACTGATCCGGGACATCACCGACCGCCGGAAGACCGCACTGGCACTGGAGCAGGCCTATGACAACCTTGAAAGACGGGTGAAGGAGCGCACTGCAGCGCTCACGGGGCTGAACAGCCAGTTACGTCAGGAGATCACCGAGCGGGCAGCAGTGGAGGCCCGGCTTCGGGATGCCAAGCTTGAGGCCGAACGGGCCAATCTCTCGAAAACCAAGTTCCTGGCGGCGGTCAGCCACGATTTGTTGCAGCCTTTGAATGCCGCACGGTTATTCACCAGTGCACTGCTGGAACAGTCGTTCGGTCCCAAGGCCGAGGGTCTGGTTCGGTCGGTCAGCACCTCTCTGGACGATGTCGAAAACCTGCTGGGCACCCTGGTGGATATTTCCAAGCTGGATGCTGGCGTGATCAAGCCGGATGTCACCGCCTTTGATCTGCGGGACCTGCTCAACAACATCGCCCGGGAGTTCCGGCAGATGGCCATAGCGGAGGGCCTGCAATTGGACTTTGTTGCCAGCTCGGCGATCGTGGAGTCGGATTCCCAGTTGCTGGCGCGAATTCTCCGGAATTTCCTGACCAACGCCATCCGCTATACCGGCAATGGCCGGGTGCTGCTCGGCGTTCGACGGCAAAAGGATCATGTGCTTTTGCAGGTGTGGGATACCGGCCCCGGTATTCCGGAGGACAAACTCACCGAGATCTTCCAGGAATTCAAACGCATCCGACCGGCAGGCTCACAACCCGATAAGGGACTGGGCCTTGGCCTGGCCATCGTGGACAAAATCTCCCGAATGCTGGGGCATGAGGTGACGGTGAATTCCATCGAGGGCAGGGGGTCAGTCTTCAGTGTTCGGGTCCCGGTGGGCAAACTGAAGCCCCGGCAACCGACGGCCGACCAGAACCGGGCCGTGTCTTTCGATAGCGGTCTGGGTGGAGCCCGGATCTGGGTGATCGATAACGACCAGTCGATCTGCCAGGGCATGCAAACCCTGCTCGAGGGTTGGGACTGCCAGGTGGTGACGGCGGTGTCCCTGGAGGATCTCGAACGCCAGCTCGATCCGGCCAGCAGTGCGGTGGACCTGATCCTGGCTGACTATCACCTGGACAACGATGAAAACGGGGTGGATGTGGTGGCGGAGATCAATGGCCGCCGGAGATGCCCGGCGCCGGTGGTGATGATCACCGCCAACTACACCAACGAACTCAAGCAGCATATCCGGGAACTCGGGCACCTGTTGATGAACAAGCCGGTGAAGCCCCTGAAGTTACGCAGTGCGTTGAGTCATCTGCTGAGAAGTTGAGATTGGAGGTAGGTGTCGGGTTACGGCTGCGCCTAACCCGACAAACACGCCACCCTACCGCTTCAGATACTGACTGAAATCCACATCACTGGCAGACAGAATCGCCTGCACCCGGTTGTGAACCCCCAGCTTGCGCAGTATCGCCGACACATGGGCCTTCACCGTGGTCTCGGCAATGTTCAGGTTATAGGCGATCTGCTTATTGGATTCGCCCTTGGACATGCGCTCGAGCACCAGCAGCTGGCGGCGGGTCAGTGAGTTGAGCAGCTCCGGTGAAATCGGGTTGTCTTCATTGCGACTACGGCGAGTATTGCTTTCCTTGCCGGTTCGGATGATGTCCGAGGGCAGGTAAACGTTGCCGTTCAGAATCTGCTGGATGGCCTCGGTCATCTGGGCCCGGGGCGAGGATTTGGTAATGAAGCCGCAGGCTCCATAGGTAATGGCCTGCAGTACCACCTGCTTGTCTTCCTCGGCAGAAACAATCACCACGGGAATAGTCGGGGCTTCGTTGCGCAGGGTGATCAGGCCGTTCAAACCGTGCATGCCCGGCATGTTCAGATCCAGCAGGATCAGATCCAGATCGTCATTTTCACGGGTAAGATCCAGGGCGCTGTCCAGATCGTCGGTTTCAATGATCTCGCTGCCTTCGAAACCAGAAGCGATAACACTGCTGATGGCCTCACGAAACAGTGGGTGGTCGTCGGCAATCAGAATCTTGTAAGCCGGCTCCATGGATGGGTCTACCTGTTTGTTTTCAGTATCGGGTATCTTTTCCGAATCATGATAGCGGTTTTCGGAAGCATGATGGCAGTTTTCGGTAGAGAGTGCGGCATCGAGCTCGTTCAGCATGGCGGCCTCCTGTGCAGAGAATCGCCGGAATCGGTTCCGATCCTCTGTTTATTATTGTGATGGTTTCATTACACGCCATCTTGGTCTCGGGTTGAATGCGACCATCGCACCAAAAAACAGGCACCAAAGTACTATTCTTGCCGGGCTATGGGCTTCGTATCGTGAAGCCATGTGCCTACAACCAACAAAAACACCAGTCTCCCAACCCTCTTTTGCCGATCGCTGGATCAAAAAGGGAGTGGCCGCCCTGGTGTGCCTTATCTTCAGTCTCGCAGGTGGTGCTCAGGCGGGGGAGAGGGCCTCAGAGCTACCCGTTCTGTCCGTCAGCGTATTGCAGTTCGGCACGGCCCATTGGGAGCTTGACCACATACTGCATCGGGGATTGGATCGGGAGAATGGCTACCGGCTGGACCTGAAACCGGTAGCCAACCTGCCGGCCTCCCGGCTGGCGGTCACCAGCGGCTCGGTGAATGGCGCTGTGGCCGACCTGCTGTGGGCGCAGTCCCGGTTCCAGGCGGGCACGCCCTACCTTTATGTTCCGTTTTCATCCCAGATAGGCGATATCGTCGTTGATGAATCCTCTTTGATCCGCTCAGTGGAAGATCTGCAGGGTAAGCGCATCGGCGTCGCCGGTGGACCGGACAGCAAGGGCTGGATACTCCTCCAGAAAGTCGCGCAGCGGCAGGGCATCGACCTGGAGGAATCCGCAAAGATCCAGTTTGCTGCTCCGCCGCTGCTCAGCCAGGCTCTAAAGCGGGGACAGGTAGACGTAATCGTCACCTACTGGCATTTCGCGGCCCGGCTCCGGGGTGAGGGTGGCTGGCGGTCGGCTTTCAGCATGGCCGATCTGCTCACTGAGCTTGACCTGGATCGCAACCTGCCGGTGCTTGGATATGTGTTTTCAGAACGTTGGGCGCAAGAGCATGGCCCCCTGATTGATGGTTTCGCAGCCTCCCTGCAACAGGCCAAAGCCGAGCTGTCGAACAGTGAATCACCCTGGCAACGCTTGCGTCCCCTGATGGGTAATCCTGAAGATGGCATCTTCACGGCATTGCGCGAGGGCTTCGTCGCCGGGACTCCTGCGCCCCAAACAGACCAGCGAATCGCGGACCTGCAGCGTTTGATGACCCTCACCGGCGCCGACCCGAACAACCTTATGCCGGCTTCTCTGTTTTACCGGAGCCAGCCGTGAAAGGCCGAGTCGGCCGCCCGCCGCTATGGAGCTACTGGATAGTTCTGCCCTCTTTTGTTGTGCTCTGGGCGATAACCGCCTGGCTACTTCAGTCGCCTCTGCTACCAACGCCCCTGAGTGTACTGGACACCCTGGCTCGGGAATCGGCGACAGGCGAGCTCTGGAATCATCTGGGCGCGACCCTCGCCCGTGTGTTGGTCGCCTTTATTCTGGCCATGGTTATTGGCACCGCCATCGGCATCGTGATGGGCCGTTCACAAACCACCAATGCCCTGTTCGATCCCTTGCTGGTGTTGTTACTCAACCTGCCGGCGCTGGTCACCATCATCCTTATGTATGTCTGGTTCGGCCTGGTGGAAGTGGCGGCCGTGATGGCCGTCGTAATCAACAAGGTGCCCAACGTGGCAGTAACCGTTCGCGAAGGCGCCCGCAGCCTCGACTACCGGCTGGAAGAGATGGCTACCGTATATCGTTTCACCCGCTGGCAACGATTACGGGAAGTGTGGGTGCCGCAGCTGTTTCCCTACCTCATGGCCGCCACCCGGGGTGGTCTCGCCCTGATCTGGAAGATTGTTCTTGTAGTGGAACTGTTGGGCCGCTCCAGCGGCGTCGGCTTCCAGCTGCACATGGCGTTTCAGGTATTCGACGTGGCCGCCATTCTGGCCTATAGCCTGGCGTTCATAGCCGTTGTTCAGCTGATCGAACTGGCCATCCTGCAGCCCCTCGAGCGTCGATCCAGCCGCTGGCGTCAGCCGGAGGCGGCCCATGCTTGAACTCAGAATCGCCGGCCGTGATTTCGGCCAGCCGGTGCTTGGCGAGGTGTTTGCAACCATCGACCGAGGCGACCGCATCTGCCTGCTTGGACCTTCGGGTATCGGCAAGACCACACTGCTGAACGCCATTGCCGGTCTCGACAAATCGGTTCCACAGGAGGCGGTTATTGGGCGCGACAAACTTCGGGTGGGCTATCTGTTCCAGGAGCATCGTCTGCTGCCGTGGAGAAGTCTGGATGCGAATCTGAGGCTGGTTGGCGCCAGCGAAGAGGAGGCCAAGGGCTTGTTACAACAGGTGGGATTGTCGGGTTACGGCGATTACCTGCCGGATCAGCTCTCCCTGGGAATGGCCAGAAGGGCGGCACTGGCCCGTTGCCTGGCCGTGAAACCTGACTTGCTGCTGCTGGACGAGCCGTTTGCGTCACTGGATCCGGTCATGGCGGGTGAACTCAAGGCGCTGATAGCCGGGATTCTGGATTCGCATCCGGATATGGCGATGATCTGCGTTACCCATGATGGCGGGGATGCGGAGATCCTGGCGAACCGTCTGTGGTATCTCGACGGCAAGCCCGCTCAGTTACAGTGGGATAGTTCGGTAGGCGAACCCGGGTTGGTCGACGGGCTGCTTGGCAGGCTTCGTGGCCTGGATTTGGCCGGCTCCTGAATCCGTGTAAGTCAGCTTTCGGGCATTATGCGGGCTTCCCGCCCAGTATTTTCGTGCGTTGCGGACGAAAGCCGGCTGTGGCAAAAAACGCCAGGAAAACAGTCACACCTGCGGTAATCCCATAAGCCATCGGATTCCACTCCAGATACAGGGAAAACCGGATCGCCTCCACCGCGTGGGTAAACGGGTTGAACTGGCAGATCCAGTACAGCCAGGGGCTGGCCTCGTTCATGCGCCAGAGCGGATAGAGCGCCGAAGACATGAAGAACATCGGGAAGATGACAAAGTTCATCACCCCGGCAAAGTTCTCCAACTGCTTGATCCACGTGGCGATCAGCAGCCCCAGGGCGCCCAGCATCAGGCTGGTCAGAATCAGCGCCGGCAACACCGCCAGGTAGCCCCACAACGGCGGCTCCACATCTACCAGCAGAGCCAACAGCAAAAACACATACACCTGCCCGATGGACACCACACCCATGGCCAGCAGTTTGGTGACCAGCAGGAAAGGCCGGGGCAGGGGACTCATCAGCAGCACCCGCATGCTGCCCAGTTCCCGGTCGTAAACCATGGACAGGGCACCCTGCATGCTGTTGAACAGGATGATCATTCCGCACAGCCCGGGGGCGATGTAGGTCTCGTAGGTGATGTAGGTTTCATAGGGCGGGATGATGGAAATGCCCAGCACCGCCCGGAAACCGGCGGCAAAGACCACCAGCCAGAGGAGTGGCCGGACCAGAGCGCTGGCAAAGCGGGTGCGCTGCTGCCAGAACCGGAGCCATTCCCGTGTCTGGATACCTACAAAACAGTGCCAGTAGTGAGCTGCTTTCATATCAACCGGCTCCGGTCAGGGCGTGGAAGGTTTCGGCCAGATCGCGGGTGCCTTCGGCGTCGCAGATGGCCTGGCCATTTCCGTCAGCCAGCAGTTGGCCCTGGTGCAGGATCAGTACCCGGTCGTCCGCGCGAACTTCTTCAATCAGGTGGGTGGCCCAGAGTACGGTCAGGCCGTCTTCTTCACACAGCGTTCGAACGTGTTCGTTGAGCGCCTTGCGGCTTGCAACGTCCAGGCCCACCGAGGGTTCGTCGAGCAATAGAAGCGAGGGCTCATGCAGCAGAGCACGGGCAATTTCTACCCGTCGGCGGTGGCCGCCGTTGAGCTGGCGGACGGCATCGTTTGCGCGCTCCAGCAGGTTGAAGCGTTCCAGTTCCCGATCACCCCTGGCTCTGGCTTCTTTGCGGGACAGCCCGTGCAGAGCGGCGTGGTATTGCAGGTTCTGGCGAACGGTCAGGTCCAGGTCCAGCGCGTTCTGCTGGAACACCACGCCGATCTGGCGCATGGCCTCGGCCGGCTGCTTTTTCAGGGATTGGCCGCCCAGCCGAATGTCGCCCTGCTGCAGAGCCAGAAGCCGTGTGAGCAGACCAAACAGGGTAGACTTACCCGCGCCGTTGGGCCCGAGCAGGGCATGAAAACGGCCAGAGGTCAGCGCAAAGCTGACCTCGCGGAGCACCGGCTTGTCGCCGTAACGAAAGCTGAGGTTGCTCGCTTCAATGGTCATGAGGTTGGATCGATCACTACACCCCACGGGTAGCGGCCTACCTTGATGGATTTAATGACCTTCAGGTCTTCCACGTCGATCACAGACACATCGCCGGACACGCCGTTGGTGGTGTAGAGGTGCTTTTCGTCCTTGTCGAGATCCAGCTGCCACACCCGGGCGCCAACCAGCAGATAGTCCAGAACCTCGTAGGTCTGGGCATCCACGACGGCCACGTGGTTGGAGGGGCCGAGCGCCACGAACGCATACTTGCCATCGGAGGTCAGTTCAATGCCCACCGGCTGGACCCGATCCTGGTTTACGCCGGGCACCTTGAACGACATCTCATGGATCTGCTCCAGGTTGTCCACGTCGATGATGTGCACGGTGCCTCCGATTTCGGCAGACGCCCAGGCAATCTTGCTGTCCCTGGTGAACTCCACATGGCGAGGCCGCTGACCTACGACGATGTTCTTCTCGATCTCGAAGGTCTCCGTGTTGATCCAGTGCAGCATGCTGGTGGTCTCGGAGGTGTTCACCGCCCACTTGCCGTCGGGGCTTACGGCCATGCCTTCCGGCTCGATGCCCACGTCGATCTGGGCCAGCACATCCTTGGTGTCGACGTCCACTACGGTCACGATGGCATCGTCTTCATTGGCGATGTACAGGTGCTTGTTGTTCGGATGCAACGCAAACTGCTCCGGATCTTCGCCCGAGGGCAGGGTGTCCACAATCTTGCGGGTGGCCAGGTCCAGTACCTGCACCGTGTCGTCGTCACTGGCGCAGATATAGAGCTTGCTGTAGTCCTTGGAGAGCAGGATGCCCCGGGGGCGCTGGCCAACATCGATGGTTTCGATCACTTCCTGGGTCTCGGTATCAATCACCGAGAGGGTGTTGTCTTTCTCGTTGGAGACATAGGCCACGCTGGCCAGAGCCGGTGTCGACAGGCAGATCATCGCGGCCAGGGCAGTGCGCTTGAACAGGGTTTTCATGGGGTAACTCCTTCTTGTTTTGAAAATGGGCAACCCGCGGGTCAGCCGTTGATCCGACACTCGCTCTCGGGCCGGTCAAAGCCGAGGGTGTCCAGTTCGGTATTCGGGTGCAGAAAGCCTTCGAACGGCGCGGTGGCCACCAGCCCTCTGGGGTGAACCAGGGGAATGGGCTGGCGCATCTGGCCATTCCAGTCCCGGAACGTGACTTTGCGACCCTTGAACGCGGCCAGCTGGAACTTGTCGCTGAACAGGAAGTTCCGGATCTCGCCGGGCTTCGCGGAATTCAGGTCGGTCACGGCAGTACCGATGGCGCGAATGGCCGCCCAGGCGGCGTAGTCTTCGCTGTTCATGTTCCGATCGGCCAGTTCGCGGAACCGGTTCTGCAGTTGCGCTGCGCCCCAGCTCTCCACTACCCGGTGCCAGGTGACCGGCGACATGCCCTGGGTGCCCATCACCGGGCGTGGCAGCCAGGTGTTGAATGGCACGTACTCGCCAAAATCGCCCCGCACATCGGCCACCACCACCGCGTCGTAATCGCTGGCCTGAGTGAACAGCGGCAGCTCTTTGGAGGCCGTGCGGCGGAGATCAGCGTCAAAGGTCCAGGGCTTGTCCTCGACAATCTCGAGTCCGAAGCGCTTGGCAGAGCGGCGGAAGGCATCGGCCCAGCCCTTATCGGCGTCGGTCGGCCCGGTAATCAAAAACACCTCATCCCAGCGTCGCTGATTCAGCCACTGGCCGAGGGCGTCCGTGAGCATGGAATAGCTGGGCATGGTGTGCAGCAGATTGACGTGGCACTGGCCGGTGCGTAGGGCATCGTCTTTGGCCCCGGCGTTGAAGATCAGGGTGTTATCACCGGCTTTTTCGGTAAGGGTTTTCAGGGTTGACGCCGGCGCATTCACCACGAACAACTCCAGGCCGTTCTCGCGCATGGCATCAAAGGCCGCAATAGCTGCTTCTTCCGAGTCCGTCACGTTACTCTGCATCGAGTAAGTCTGGCCCAGAAACCTGCCGGTGGTGCTGTTGTCGTTGATGGCCAGTTCTGCGCCCCTCAGGCCGGCGTCCTCAGGTTCCGAGATCACATTGGACAGCACCGGTCCCTGATCCGGCACCCACTGCAGATAGCCGATCTGCACATCGAGGGATTCCGCCTTCAACGGTGTTGCTGCTACCAGTGCGATCAGTGAAGTGGCCGTTGTCCGGGAAAGAACAGACATGGGTTTCTCCGGTTTGTTGTTGTGCTTCCAGCTTAGAGAAGGGCAAAAGCAGCGAAAATATTCAGAAAGTAGGAAAGTGGCGGTACTAAAGAACTATTCCGGTGAATTCTCCCGCCCTTAGCATGGATGTAGAGACGCTGTTTACTCGCAACGGATAAAAACAATGACCGTATACCGGAAGATTTCCCTGTTGATGCTGGCGGTTTTCCTGCTCGTCTACTTGCTTGGAGCGCTGCTCTATACCCAGCAGGCCCGACATGATGTTCAGCGGGAACTTGATGGCGTTACCGTTCTGGCTCAGAGTCTCGATAGCCCCGAACGTCTTCCCGGATCCGTTGTCAGTGGTCTTCGTCATCTGAGGCCGTCTGATAACGAGGAATCCGGAAAAGGCGGGGACGTGCCGGCCTGGTTTTTCGAGCTGATTGCCGGCGATGCCTCGCGGCCGTTGATTAACGGCTGGCAGGTTGATCCCGCCGATGAGGTGGAGGAAATCTGGGAAGGGTTCCTCCTGATTTCGGGCGCCTATGCCATTGGTATGGGCCTTTGTTTTCTTGCCCTGTTTTTCATCATTCGGCGCGGCGTACGTACTCTTGCCAGTCTGTCAGAGGCCATGGGTGCGGTTTCGACAGGTCAACTGACATCCCGGCTTCCCCGTCAGGGCGAACAGGAACTGGACGCGCTGGTTTGCCGGTTCAATTCCATGGCCGGGGCCCTCGAGTCGGAACAGCAAACGGTGAGCCGACTGCTTAACGAACTCCTGCAATTACAGGATCGGGAGCGCGAACACATCGCCCGGGTGCTGCACGATGATCTCGGCCAGTACCTGACGGGCATTCGGGCCCAGGCCCGCAGTCTGCTCTACGATCCGGACCTCGGTGACCGCCAGAAGCAGCAGGCCAGGGATCTGGCGGAACACTGTGAGACTGTCCAGAAACACTTCCGGCACCTTTTGCAGGAGCTGCATCCCCTGGTGATGGAACAGCTGGGCCTCGGCAGTGCCATTCGCCATCTGACTGAACAATGGCAACAGCTCAGCGGGCTTGAATGTCGCCTGGCGATGGACGAGCGCCTGCCCGATTTCACCGGGGAGCAGCAGACCCACCTGTATCGTTTCCTTCAGGAAGCCCTGAATAATGTTTCCCGTCATGCAAAAGCTTCCTGCGCCACGCTGGCCGTTGCCCGCAATGATAACGAGCTGAGCATCGAGTTGCGCGATGATGGCGTGGGCAATGATCAACTGCCCGGCAATGCCGGCCTGGGCGTGCGTTCCATGTGCGAGCGAGCCCGCTGCCTGGGGGGCGAAGTGAAGTTTCTGAGCCGATTGGGCGAGGGAACCCGAATCCGGCTGGCCGTGCCGCTGACTCCAGGTACCGGAGGTGTTTCATGAAACTGATGATTGTGGATGACCACCAGGTCGTGCGACAGGGCATTGCCAATCTGCTGCGCTCCATGCTGCCGGCAGTGGCCATCACCGAGGTCGACAACGGTCAGGATGCCGTGGCCCGCTATGGCGAGCTGCGGCCCGATGTGGTGCTGCTGGATATGGGGTTGCCGGATATCTCCGGGCTGGAGGTTGGGCGACGATTGCGCCAGCGCTGGCGGGGGGCGGCGATCCTGTTCTTTACCATGCACGATGAATTGCCCATGGTGCGTCAGGCGCTGGATGTGGGAGGGCTCGGTTTTGTCTCCAAGAGCTGCGCGCCCGAGGAACTCGCGGAAGCTGTGAAGCGGGTGGCATCGGGCCAACCGTACATCGAGCATCCGATTGCCACACGTCTGGCGATGAATCAGGAGCGGCCGGTCGATCACCGCCTCCGGGATATGACCCAGCGGGAAATGGAAGTATTGCTGATGTACGCCAGAGGGGAGAGCCTGGGCGGAATCGCCGAACGCCTGTGTGTCAGCAGCAAGACCGTGTCCAACCACCTGGCGGGGCTGAAAAGCAAGCTGCAGGTTTCGTCCTCCGTGGAGTTGATTCACCTGGCGGTCGATGCCGGCCTGATTCGCTATGGCCAACTGGAGGAAGCGAGGCGGGTCTGAGCCCGCCCCGGATCACCAATCAAAGGGGCAGGCGGTACAGCCCTCCATGTAGGTGCCCTCGAAGGTGGCGTAGTGGATCCGGCTTCCGGTCAGGTCCGCGTCCGCCAGGTTCGCCAGCCCCAGCTTGGCTTCCTGAAGGTTTGCCCCCCTGAGGTTGGCCCCCTCCAGATTCGCCTTCGGCATCCAGGAAATCTCGAAACTGCTGAACGGCATGGTGGCGTTGACCAGCGTGGCACCTGAAAAGCGGGAGAAGTCGAAGTTTGCACCGGTCAGATCTGCGCCGCTGAAGTCCGCACCCTGGGCAAACAGGTATTCGCCCTGCATCCCCTGTAACCGGGCATTCCTCAGTGACGCGCCCCGCATGCTGGCCCGGTAGACCTGCAGGCGGTATCCGGTGACGTTGTCGAGGTTCGCCCCGTCGAGGTTGGCACCTCGCAGGCTGGTGTGGCTCAGGTTGGCGCCCGACAGGTTGGCACCGCGGAAGTTGGCGGAGCGCAGATCCATGTTCGACAGGTCCACGCCCTTAAGGTCAGCGCCGGGGCAACGGGTCTCCCTTTCCAGTTTGCAGCCGTTGATGACCGGCGCCTGATCAAGGTCGGCCATGTAATCGCCGGCCAGCGCTGGTGTAAACGCGAGTATCAGTGAGGCTGTTATGATGGGTCTCATGGGTTCACTCCCGAATCGATCTTAAAAAGGGGCCTGGCGAGACGCCAGGCCCGAACCGGAGGAAAATTAGCGGGAGGCCTGTGCCCAGGAGGGCATCTTGAAGACCCAGAAAGACCCGCCCTGAGAAATGGGCTTGGTCAGCTCGGCCATGTCGCCACCCCACAGAGGAACCGCGCCGCCGTAGCCGGAAGCAACCCCGATGTACTGCTCACCGTCCATCTCCCAGGTAATCGGCGAGGAGATGATTCCGGAGCCGGTCTGGAACTTCCAGAGCTCCTCCCCGGTTTCCGCATCGAAGGCTTTCAGGAAACCGTCGCCGGTCCCGGTGAACACCAGGCCACCCTTGGTGGTCAGGACGCCGGCCCAGAGCGGCAGCCGCTCCTTGTGCTCCCACTCGATCTCACCGGTGAGCGGATTCATGGCGCGAAGGATGCCCACATGGTCGTCATACATGCGCTTGATCCGGAAACCCTGGCCCAGGTAGGCGGCGCCTTTCTTGTAGGTGACTTCCTCGGTCCAGTAATCCTCTTTCCAGTGGTTGGCGGGTACATAGAACAGCCCGGTATCCTGGCTGTACGCCATGGGATTCCAGTTCTTACCACCCAGGAATGGAGGAGACACCTCGATGGATTCGCCGCGGGTTTCGCCTTCAGCAACCGGTGGCGGGCGTTGCCCCTTCCGCTCTACAGGACGACCATCCTCTCCAATGCGTTCAGCCCAGGTAATGTTGTCCACAAACGGAAAACCTTTCTTGAATTCACCGTTCTCACGGTCGACCACGTAGAAGAAGCCGTTGCGGTCGGCATGGGCCGTAGCTTTGACTGTTTCGCCGTTCTCGTCGTACTCAAACAGCACCAGCTCGTTGTTGCCGGAAAAGTCCCAGGCATCGTTTGGCGTGTGCTGGTAGAACCACTTCACTTCGCCGGTAGTGGGGTCTACACCCACCTGGCCGGAGGTGTACAAATTGTCGTAGTCGGCAGGGTCACCGCCGGGGGATGTGCGTTTCCAGGTATTCCAGGGCGCTGGGTTGCCGGCACCAATGATGATGGTGTTGGTTTCCGCGTCAAAGCTGGCGCTTTGCCAGGGGGCGCCGCCGCCATGGCTCCAGGCCTCCACCTTGCCGGTTTCGGTGTTGGGATCATCTGGCCAGCTGGGCGCACGAGGGTCGCCGGTCGGCGTGCTCTTTTCGCCATTGAGGCGGCCGTAGTGGCCTTCAACGAATGGTCGCATCCAGACTTCCTTGCCGGTATCCGGGTCCCTGGCAAACAATTTGCCAACAACGCCGAACTCATCCCCCGAGGAGCCGTGAATCAGCAGGACCTTCCCGGTTTTTTGATCTTTTACCAGGGTGGGGGCGCCGGTCATGGTGTAGCCGGCTTCATGATCGGCAAACTTCTCACGCCAGACCACTTTGCCGGTGTCTTTGTTCAGGGCAACGATGCCGGCATCGAGGGTTCCGAAGAACACCTTGTCGCCAAAAATCGCCGCTCCGCGATTCACCACGTCGCAACAGGGGCGGATGCCTTCAGGCAGGCGGTGGGTGTATTCCCAGAGGCGTTCACCGGTTTTCGCGTCCAGCGCGAAGAGACGCGAGTAAGAGCCGGTAATATAGACCACACCATCATGAACCAGGGCCTGGGATTCCTGGCCCCGTTGTTTCTCATCGCCAAACGAAAACGACCAGGCCGGTACCAGGCGCTCGACGTTATCCCGGTTAATGGTGGTCATGGGGCTGTAACGCTGTGCCTTCGGACCAATGCCATAGCCCAGGACGTTTTCCGGCGTCTGCGCGTCATTGGCAATGTCGTCCCAGGTCACGTCTTTGGCGTGAACCTGGCTGGCGAGGCCGGCCGCTGAGCTCAGGGCCAGGGCCATTCCAATCCCGCGAAGCAGCGGATGTTTGCGTGTTTTGATGTTCATAATCTTTCCCCTTGGTTTTTGTTGTAACCATCGTCTTGCTCATGGCATCGACGCTCCGAGTATTGGCGCGTACCTGTGCTGGTGGCGACGGAAAAAGCCACCCGGGTTGCGGGAAAATAGCCTTAAAAATCGGGAAAAGTTCCCGAAACGCAGCCTTCATCATGAAAAGTGGTCAGTTTCCGGATTTTTGGCGGATGCCTCGTGCTTTGGCCTTCGCTCCGACCGTCTACTACCAAGGAACTAAGGCAAAACCCCCAAAGTGGCATTCGGATTGGGTTCCTGGATTCCTAGACTGGGGATCAGCAAGTTGGCATCAGACAAATCCAATAGCCAACCACGGGGAATCCAATAACAGAGGTAAGACCAATGGGAATGTCCTTTTCACTTAAAGCGATCATGGCAGCGGCCATGGCTGGCTTGGCCGGTTTCGCGATTGCGCACGGCAATGTCACACCACAGGAAGTGGATACGGGCAATCTGCCGGAGCTGGGCGACGAAGTGCGCATCGAAAACCCGTTCCGTGAAGGTAATGAGTTCGGCGAATTCAACGCCCAGGCGGCCAAAATCGGCGAAAGCGCTTATGCCGGTAACTGTGCAGCCTGTCATGGCATCCGGGCGATGTCTGGCGGTCTGACGCCGGATCTTCGGGAGCTGACCGAGTGGGACGACGAGTACTACATCGGTCGGGTGATGAATGGCACCGACCGTGGCATGCCGTCCTGGAAGAAAAGCATGGATCAGAATGCCATGTGGGCCATCCGCACCTATGTGGAATCCCTCCCCAAGCCGGAGTGATGAGCGCGGCCCCTGTCAAAATGAATGCCTGAATTCGGGTCGGCCCTGTGCCGGCCCTTCGTCGTTGGGAGAAAACAATGAAAATACTGTCTCGAATTCTTGCCTTGTTGCTGCTTGCCCAGATGGTAGTCGCCCAGGAGGTTGACGACGGCAACGAGCTGCTGAACCGACCGGCGGAGCGCACCTACGACATTATTCTGGATTCCGGGTACCTGAAAGTTGGCGTTTACGAGAATTTTCCGCCTTATTCCTACCAGGTTGATGGTGAACCCCGAGGCATCGACATCGAACTTGGTCGCCGGATTGCCGAGGAAATGGGCGTGGAGTTCAAAGTCCACTGGATCACCCCGGATGAAAACCTCGGAGACGACCTGCGCAACAACGTCTGGAAAGGGCATTACCTGGCCAAGCAACGACTCGCCGATGTGATGCTGCGGGTGCCCTACGATAAGACCTACGCCTATATGCAGGATTCCACCGGTGAGTACATCAACGAACAGGTGGTGCTGTTCGGACCTTATCAGCAGGAAACCTGGCAGATCGCCTACAACCCCGAAAAGCTCGAGAGCGTCGAAACCGTGGCGGTCTTTCAATACAACCCCATCGGCGTCGAGATCGACACCCTTCCCGATTTTTACCTGACTTCCGCGTTTGGCGGTCGCATGCGAGAGAACGTGCGCCATTTCCACAAAGTCGCCGAAGCGTTCGAGGCCATGCGTAGGGGCGAGGTGAGTGCCGTCATGGGTATGCGCTCGGAAATTGACCATGAACTGGCCAAACCCGAGAACGACGGCTTCAAGTCGGCCGGTAACGGCTTCCCTGGTATTGGCAAACAGGTATGGGATGTGGGCATGGCGATCAAACACACCCATCGCCAGCTGGGCTACGCCCTGGAAGCCATCGTCGACAGGTTGGTGAAAACCGGTGAAATGAATGAGCTCATGGTTGAGCAGAATCTCAGGTACAGCGTGCCGGGCTACTATCGGGCGTTTCTGGATGAACAGGCTATAGCAAGGGCGGAAGGGGAGCTCTGATGGTTCGATCGGTGTGCGCCGGCCTCAAGTTCCGGGGTAGTCGTACTACCAAGTGATTAGAAAACCTGTTCGGGCGAGCAATTGTTGGTTTTTTCCACAAAGCCAAGAATCGTATCAGAGGCGGGAAAAGTTCCCGGTTCGGCCTGAAACGAACTCAAGAGAACTGAAAACAAGAGACTTGGAGAGCGCAACCATGAGAACCAACAAGTTCGGGATTCGCATCGCGGCCAGCGCCCTGGCCATGGCAGTATCCTACGGGGCCCATGCGGTAACCGACGAAGACATCATCAACGATCACAAGACCCCTGAGGACATTGTCAGCTACGGCATGGGTACCCAGGGACAGCGCTACAGCATCCTGGAAGATCTGAACACCAAAAACGTCCAGTATCTGCAACCGGCCTGGGCTTTCTCCTTCGGCAGCGAAAAAATGCGCGGCCAGGAATCCCAGCCGCTGGTCAAGGACGGCGTAATGTACGTGACCGCTTCCTACTCCCGCATCTACGCCATCGATGCCAAAACCGGCGAAGAGATCTGGCAGTACGATGCCCGTCTGCCGGACGGCATCATGCCTTGCTGCGACGTTGTTAACCGTGGTGCCGCCATCTACGGCGACAAAATCATTTTCGGAACCCTGGACGCGAAACTGGTGGCCCTGAACAAGGACACCGGCAAGCCGATGTGGATCAAGAAGGTGGCTGACTACCAGGCCGGCTACGCGATCACCGCGGCGCCCCTGGTCGTCAAGGGCAAGGTGATTACCGGCGTTTCCGGTGGTGAATTCGGGATTGTCGGCAAGGTTGAAGCCTACGACGCCAATACCGGCGATCTGGTCTGGACCCGTCCTACCGTTGAAGGTCACATGGGCTACGTCTACAAGGACGGCAAGAAGATCGAAAACGGTATTTCCGGTGGCAAAGCCGGCGTAACTTGGCCCGGCGAAATGTGGAAGAACGGTGGCGCGGCAACCTGGCTGGGTGGCACCTACGATCCGGACACGGATTCCCTGTTCTTCGGTACCGGTAACCCGGCTCCCTGGAACTCACACCTGCGCCCGGGTGACAACCTGTTCTCCTCAAGCCGCCTGGCGATTGATCCGGACGATGGCAGCATCAAGTGGCACTTCCAGACCACGCCGAACGATGGCTGGGATTATGACGGTGTCAACGAGCTGATCTCCTTCGACTACGAAGAAAACGGCAAAACCGTCAAAGCGGCGGCCACGGCGGACCGTAACGGCTTCTTCTATGTTCTGAACCGTGAGAACGGCGACTTTATTCGCGGCTTCCCGTTCGTGGACAAGATCACCTGGGCGAAAGGCCTGGATCCCGAGACCGGTCGTCCCATATACACCGAAGGCGGTCGTCCGGGTAACCCGGCTGATATGGACGGCAAAAAAGGTGAAACCGTTGTAGCGCAGCCCGCGTTCCTGGGCGGAAAGAACTGGATGCCCATGGCCTTCAGTCAGCAGACCGGCCTGTTCTACGTGCCCTCCAATGAGTGGTCCATGGATATCTGGAATGAGCCGGTATCCTACAAGAAAGGCGCTGCGTTCCTCGGTGCAGGCTTTACCATCAAGCCGGCCAACGATGAATACATTGGTGTACTTCGGGCCATGGATCCGAAAACCGGTGAGGAAGTGTGGCGTTACGAGAACACCGCTCCGCTGTGGGGTGGCGTGATGACCACGGCCGGTGGTCTGGTATTCACCGGTACTCCTGAGGGCCATCTGAAGGCATTCGACGCCAAGACGGGCGAAGAACTTTACCGCTTCAACACCGGTTCCGGTGTGGTAGGCACGCCTGTCACCTGGACCATGGACGGCGAACAGTACGTCTCTGTAGCTTCCGGCTGGGGCGGTGCGGTTCCGCTCTGGGGTGGCGAAGTCGCCAAGGTGGTGAAGGACTTCAACCAGGGCGGTATGGTCTGGACTTTCAAACTGCCGAAGGATCGGGTTGCCAGCAACTGATCCGGACAGAAGTAAAAAGGTCGCCTTCGGGCGACCTTTTTTATTTGGCTGGCATCATCATCAGGCCGCCTGATTCCGGGCTGTCTCACTGACCGACTCGTGAATGTCCTCGAACAGTTTTCGGTCTGTCTGGCCGATCGGCAAGTCGTAGGTGATGGTGGCCCCGAACGCCTGTGGGTCGTGAGGGTCGTTTCGCACCTTGTCGAACACCAGCAGCCGGGTACCCAGGTAAAAACCTTCCTTCAGATCGTGGGTCACCATGAAGATGGTGGTGCCGGTTTCCTGCCACAGCTTCAGCAGCAGGTCGTGCATGTCGCCCCGGATGCCGGGATCCAGCGCACCAAAGGGTTCGTCCAGCAGGAGTACCCGTGGCCGCATGATCAGGGACTGGGCGATTGCCAGGCGCTGCTGCATGCCGCCGGAGAGTTCGTGGGGCCACTTATGGGCAGACGGGCTCAGGCCTACGGACTCCAGCATCGCATCTACCTTTTCAAGCGCCTCCTTGCGGGCGCCTCCGAACAGTTTGCCCAGCCAGGGTTTCTGTTCCAGTTCCAGGCCCATCAGCACGTTCTGGCGCACGGTCAGGTGGGGGAATACTGAGTAGCGCTGGAATACGATGCCCCGGTTGCGGTCGGGTTCCCCGGGAAAGGCCTCCCCTTCCAGCAGCAGTTCGCCACGGGTCTGGGTTTCCTGGCCCAGCAGCATTTTCAGAAAGGTGGATTTGCCGCAACCGGAGGCGCCCACCAGGGTGCAGAACTCCCCCTGTTTCACGCTCAGGCTGAGGTTTTCTAGAACCACCTGGTCGCCGTATTCTTTCCAGAGTTTGTTGACGGTAATAAAGCTCATCAGTGGCCTCCTGCGTTGTACCAGGGGAACAGTCTGCGATTGGCAAGGCGCAGACACTGGTCGATGACGATGGCGAGAATGGTGATCCAGATGACATAGGGCAGGATTACGTCCATGGCCAGGTAGCGCCGAACCAGGAAAATCCGGTAACCCAGGCCTTCGGTGGAGGCAATAGCTTCGGCGGCAATCAGGAACAGCCAGGCCGGCCCAAGACTCAGGCGCACGGCGTCAATCAGGCGTGGCAGCACCTGAGGCAAGGCCATCCGGGTGATCACCTGCCAGGAGTTGGCGCCCAGGGTCTGGATCTTGATCAGTTGCTCTCCGGGAAGCTCGCGCACGCGCTGGGCAACATCCCGCATCATGATGGGCGCGGTACCAATCACGATCAGCATGACTTTGGAAAGCTCGCCCAGCCCGAACACAATGAAAAGGATGGGTAATATCGCCAGCGGCGGCACCATGGACAGTGCCGAAACCAGAGGCGCCAGGTTGGCCCTGACCAGTGGCAGTACGCCATTGAGAATGCCGACCACCAACGCCAGCAAGGCGGCGATGCCGACGCCCATCCCGAGGCGTGCCAGGCTGGCAGTGGTGTCCTGTACCATCAGGTAATCACCGCTACGGCGGTCTTCCTGGAACGCCATGCGTTCCACGGCGGCAGTCATCTGCTCAAGGCCGGGAAGGAGTTTGTCGTTGGGGTTCTCCGCCAGGCGCTCCTGGGAGGCGAGGCTGTAGATGAGCATGATCAACAGGAAGGGAAGCAAGCCCAGCAGCGTGGCGGACACTCGCCCGGGGTGATGGTTGATCATTCGCATGAATCGTCTCCTCTGGTTACACAACACGGCAAGGTCATCGCGGGTAACAGCGTCCCTTGCGATTCAGTCTCCCGGGCTTTTGTCCCGCCGTGTAACCTCCCCAGAGGTCGGTAACTCTCGGACCAGCCATCCGGGAATCTTGACTGCCCGGACCGGAACCCTAGTCACCCATTGTTTCCGTCGTGTTCGCCGCTTGGTCTGCGGTGTTGTGAACAGTGCTGTAAACGGATCGGGGTTTTGAAAACCGTTAGTCCGATACAGTGCAGATGGCATGCCATATTCTGGAAGAGGGCGGAAACGGGTCATTCCTGCAAATGCCTCGGCAAAAATGTGCACCGGGTTGGTGCATTGCAGGTTCGGGTGTTCAATCATGATGCCTCTCCCGAAAGTAGGGCACGGGCAGCCGCGAGGACGCGATCATGGCTGGCGGACTCCCGGCCGGCGCCACCTGCGATGTGGCCCCAGTTCGACTTCAACGGCTCCACGGTTGCGCCGGGCATCCGGCTGCCATCCTCGCGGGCGTCGTCTTCGGTAAAGTAGAGATCGGTCGTGCTGGGCATCATCCGGGTGTGCATGACGATGGCAGAAAGGGCCGCTTCGTAATCTCTGCCAAATATGGGGTTGTCGCTGATATCGCCCTTTTGCCAGGTGTCCAGCACGGTGAGCAGATCATTGGCGTCCTGGCCCAGATGATCCTTTTCCCAGAAATCCAGCAGCTCTTCAATCGAGTTGAACCCCTGGTTGCGCCAGAGCTCGTGTCGGAAGAACGTCTGGGAATAGGCCCAGCCGGCGTATACCCGGCCGAAGGCTCGTAGTCCGCGCTCAGGTGGTGTGCGGTAGCGGCCACCCTCATAGGTTTGGTCGCAGGTCAGGGCCGCTTTTACACCCTCCAGAAATACCCGGTTATGGGGATAGCACCTTGCGGTGCAGCAGGTGGCCAGCACCGCGCGGACCTGACCAGGGAACAGGCAGCCCCATTGCAGCGCCTGCATCCCGCTCATGGACCAGCCCATCACCAGTGCAATGCCGGCGTCGTCAAAGGCCTCCTCCACCAATCGCTTTTGTAGCATCACGTTGTCGTATAAGGACACCGCGGGAAAGTCGGGGCCGCCCTGTTCACCGGAAGTATTCGAGGGAGAGGATGATTCACCGGCGCCCAACAGGGAGGGAATGACGATGCAGTAATGCTCCGGATCCAGTGGGCTGTTATTCCCGACCCACGGGTAATTACCCGCCGCTGCACCACCGTAGTACGTCGGCAGTAGAATCAGGTTGTCTTTTGGTGCATTCAGCTCGCCGATCCGGTGGTACCGCAATCTTGCTGAGTAAAGCGTTTCGCCGGAGGTCAGGGGCAGGTCTCCCGCCTCAAAATCCTCTATAAGCCATTGCTTCGACGTCATTTTGTCCTCGCTTTCAGGCTGGCTGGTGGCCTGAAGTTTCTCGCTTTCGCTCTTATATATACACGCTGGCATGTATGTTGAATGGCAAAAACCAAGAAAGAAATGTGCCAGAACCCCAACTGATTGCCCGCATGCCGGGCCGGAGAGAAAGCAGGATGACGGAATTGACCAATACCCAGGCCCTGAAAGAGAAACTCAGCGAGGCGGGCGTGAAATACGCCATTGCCAGCTATGTGGATATCCACGGTGTGACCAAGGGCAAGTTCGTGCCGTTGGCCCATCTGGGGCAAATGATGGAAGGCTCGGAGCTCTACACCGGCGCTGCCCTGGATGGCGTGCCCCAGGATATCTCTGACGACGAGGTTGCCTCCATGCCGGATCCAGAAGGGCTGGCGATTTGCCCCTGGAATCGGCAACTGGCATGGTTCCCCTGCAATTTGTTCCTGAACGGAGAGCCATTTGAGGCCTGTTCCCGGAATATTCTCCGGCGCCAGCTGAGCGCTGCGGCTGATATGGGGTATCGCTTCAACCTGGGCATCGAGACCGAGTTCTTCCTGTTCCGGGATACCGAAGATGGCGGGTTTGCCCCGCTGAGTGACCGTGACAACCTCGGCAAGCCCTGTTACGACCCAAGAACCCTCATGGACAATCTGCCCATTATGGATGAACTGGTGGATGCCATGAACGAGCTGGGCTGGGACGTGTACTCGTTTGATCACGAAGACGCCAACGGCCAGTTCGAGACCGACTTCAAATACGCCGACGCCCTGACCATGTCCGATCGCCTGGTGTTCTTCCGGATGATGGCGAACGAGATTGCCCGCAAACACGGCGCTTTCGCCAGCTTCATGCCCAAGCCCTTTGCCGACCGCACGGGCAGTGGTGCCCACTACAACATGTCGCTGGCGGATCTGAAAACTGGCGAGAACCTGTTTGAGCCAAAAGGCGACGACCTGCACAACTGCGGCATCAGCAAGATCGCCTATCACTTTACCGCAGGTGTGCTGAAACATGGCGCTGCCATCAGTGCCGTGATCGCGCCGACCGTAAACAGTTACAAACGGCTGGTGCGCCAGGGCAGCATGTCCGGTTCCACCTGGGCGCCCGTGTTCATGTGCTATGGCTCCAACAACCGCACCAACATGATCCGCATCCCCGGCATGGGTGGGCGCATCGAGTGCCGTGCGGCCGACATTGCCTGCAACCCTTACCTTGGCAGTGCCCTGATACTGGCCGCAGGCCTGGAAGGCATCCGTGAGGGCCTGGATGCGGGCGCACCCCACCACGAGAATATGTACAACTACAGCGATGCCGAGATCGCCGGGCAGGGCATTGAGTATCTGCCCCGGAACCTGGGCGAGGCGGTGGAGGCATTCGAGGCCGATCCGCTGGCCAAAGAAGTCTTCGGTGACGCCATGTTCGAAAGCTTCGTGGACTTCAAGAAAGCCGAGTGGGAGAGCTATCAGAACCACGTATCTTCCTGGGAGGTGGATCGTTACCTGAAAATGTTCTGATAGCTGTCCGGGAGGGTGTCAGCTCCGGAAGCCAGGATCGATGCGGTCAAGCTTCCGGAGAAGTCCGGGCCAGGCAAGGTTGCCGCCCATGCCCCTGGTGACCTTTTTTGCCTGTTCACGAATGGAACTGAGAATGGTGTCGGGAATACGGACCAGTGGCTGGCCCCCTGACATGGCCTGGATCTGAACTTCGCAGGCGCGCTGCAGGATATACATGTTCAAGAACGCTTCTGCCACGCTGGGCCCTGTGGTAAGCAGCCCGTGGTTGCGCAGGATCATGAACCGGGCATGGCCCAGATCTGCTTGCAGGCGCGCTTTCTCGTCTTCGCGCAGCGCCACGCCTTCGTAATCATGGTACGCAAGCCCCGACAGCGGAAACAGGCTCTGCTGTGACAGTGGCAAGAGTCCCTCTTTCTGTGCTGACACGGCTACACCGGCAGTGGTGTGGGTATGCATCACGCAGGCAGCATCCTCACGAACCGCATGGATAGCGCTGTGAATGGTGAACCCGGCAGGATTGATGTCGAAATCTTCCGGATTGATCTTGTTGCCGTCCTGGTCGATGCGCACCAGGCTGGAAGCCGTAATTTCCTCGAACATCATGCCGTAGGGGTTGATCAGGAAATGATGCTCCTCACCGGGAATCCGCGCGGAGAGGTGGGTGAAGATGAGGTCGTCCCAGCCGTAGAGAGCAATCAGGCGATAGGCGGCGGCCAGGTCAATGCGAAGCTGCCACTCCTCCTCACTTACTTCATCCTTCTTGGATGGAATTGCCAATTGCTCGGACATAATGCTGACTCCTCGAAAACGTCTGGTTTTGTTGTTGATTGACCGTCAATTTAGCGCCCGCAAGAATCGGATGGAAGGGGGCGAGGCAAACGCGCATCATAGGGATGCTGGGTTGTGTGCACATGAAGGAGTCAAAGCATGGCAAGTTCCCGAATCCCGATGCGTGACGAGAGAGATAGCGAGGCGGAATCATCCATCCCTGTTGCCGATCGAATGGTTGCTCTGGCCAGATACATCGAGAGCCGGCCAGATGAATCGTTGAGCCTTGCCGACCTCGGCGCTGTCGCTGGGTTGTCGCCATCGCGGGTGCAGCGGGTGTTCAAGGAAGCCTTCGGTGTCTCGCCAAAGGCCTATCAGGACGCGCTGCGCCTGAACCTCTACAAGCAGGGCCTGAAGCGTGGTCAAACGGTGACTGAGGCAATCTACGATGCCGGTTTTGGTTCGATCAGCCGCGTCTATGGCAAGGCTGACCGACAGGTCGGCATGCCGCCGTCCCGTTACGGCAAGGGGGGAGAGGGTGAAACCATTACCTATGCCTGCCGGCAATCCTCACTTGGTTTGTTGATGATGGCCGCCACTGATCAAGGTGTATGTTTTGCCGAATTCGGGGACGACGAGGTGGCCCTGCGAGAGCAGCTAAAACAGGAATTCCCGAAGGCACGACTCTCCCCCTCCGAGGCAAAGATGTCACCAGAACTGGATGCCTGGATTGTCGCCCTGGACGACCACCTCAGCCAGAACACGCCTCGCCCGGAGGTTCCTCTGGATATCCGTGGCACTGCTTTCCAGACACGGGTCTGGAAGCTTCTTTTGAGCGTTCGCGAGGGCGAGGTCGTGAGTTATACGGAACTGGCAAGGCGACTGGGTGAGCCCAAAGCCGTTCGGGCTGTGGCCTCGGCTTGCGGTCGCAATCGCATCGCCGTGCTGATTCCCTGCCATCGTGTGTTGCGCAGTGACGGCTCCCTGGGCGGTTACCGCTGGGGGCTGGATCGCAAACGGAAATTACTTGAAAGAGAGTGCCAAGGTTCGTAATCGTGAGCGTAACGCCAAACAAAGCGAACCCCGGAAAACCGGGGTTCCTCAGTCATTCGAGAGCCCACGTTACGGGCTCTGATTGGGCAGAAGATTCCTGCTTTACTGGGGGGCCTCGGTCACTTCCGTGATGAACATGAGATCCATGTCGCCCTGGTACACCAGCGTGGTGTAGGGGCTGTCACCTTCAATCGGCAGGTAGGTCCATTCCGCGCCGCCCTCCACGTAGGTGAGGGAGCCGGAAGTCAGGACGGACCAACCGTTGCTGTCGATCTGGTTTTGGTCGCCAGTGACATCAAAGTCCATGTAACCGCTGCCATCCTGGTTCAGCACCAGATCAATGGTCGCGCTATCCGGAGCATCCATGTTGTAGATGCCGGCCTCGGCTGGCGTTCGGCCATCGATATCGGCAAAGCTGAGGGTCTGGGTAACGCCACCGATGAAGTCGTTGCCGCTGGCCTCGACGTAGACCTGCTTGGTGTCGCCGTCGAAGTCCTTCAGCGTGACCGCATAACGGCCCAGGCGACGGAGGGTGAATGGCTCGCCTCCTTCGGCAACAGGAAGGTTGTCGGAAAGGGTCAGTTGTCCTGTCGGGTGGAGTTCTGCCGGACCATCGACGAAACCATTTCCGCCGTCGTCTTTCGCCGGGTCGTCAAACAGGCCTCCCGGGCCGTCCAGTTCCGCCGACACGGAGGTTACCGCAAACGTGGAACCGTCGAAGCTGTAGGTGCCCCACTCTGAGGAAACCGGCTCGACGACGTCGCCGTCGTAGACCTCGCTATTGTCATTGTGGACAACAACATAGTTGCTGTCATCAAGAATGGTGAGCACGTTGTGACGATCGATTTGCTTCTGTTCGTTAAAACCTTCGCCCAGGTACCAGCTACCGATCAGGCTTTGCTGGGCATTACGCACTGCTTCAAACCTGACTTCTTCGCTTTCTCCGACAGACGTCAGCATGAGTGCGCCGTCGCTCAGTTGCATTGTCCAGGCTGCGGGGGAATTGTTGTCGATCAGACCGCCACTGAGGTCTGACTCGTCAATCAGTGTCAGCTCGAGTTGACCGGAGGCACTGTCCCACGTGTAGGTGCCGTACTCCGCACTTGCGGCCCGCTGGTCACCGTCATCAGCCTTGGAATGGGCAATCAGGTATTCGCTGTCATTCAGGAAAGTCAGGACGTTGACGTTGCCATTAGCTTCCTCAAAGACCCAGCTGCCAACCAGGTCGCCGGATTGGGAGCTTTTGAAGTGTTCAACCGCATCTGCTGTTGCAATCAGCGTCTTGCCGGTGGCGTTGATGGCCGTGTTGGCCTGGGTTTCGAAGTCCGCCTCGCTGAGCGAGGGGTCGAGATCCATATCCTGCAAAGCGGTATGCACAGCGTCGGAAATGGTAATGCCATTGCTGGCATCGCCATCGGAATCCAGGGTCTGCAGTAGGCGCAGGATGTTCACGACGGTCTGGTCAGAGCTCCAGTCTGTAGAACCGCTACCCATGTCGGCCGGGGTGATGCGGCCGGTGGCTTCGACGGCCGGCAGGTCGATGCCGCCGATGCTGAAGACCACGGTATCGCCGGTTTCGTAATTGTACTCGCCCAGTGCGTTGGTTTGGCCGGATGTGCCGCTTGGTGAGGTGGTGTAATTGATGCCGGCAACTGCGGCGTCAACGAAGATGCCCGTTTCAGTGGCGGTGGTGCCGCCCGTGTTGCTGTCATTGGAAGAACCGCCGCTGCTACCACCACAACCGGTAAGAACGAACGCAGAGGAAATGGCCGTCGCCAGAGTCAACTTCTTGAACTTTCCCATAACCACACCTTTTTGATGAATATCAGATTGATTGGGTAATCGGGAAACTAGCATCGGGTTTATATCAATACATACCCCATTTGGGTGATACGTCTGGCGCGGCGACGTTCGCAGGAGATTTCATTGCATCAGGAGGCTGGTAACTGCTTTAAGCGAATAGCTTTTTCGGATTTGTAATTGTTTGTTTCGAAGTCGTAAAAACGAAAAAAAACCTGGGAGCTTCTGAAAAATTTGTCGCAAGGATCAGGGATCAGCGTAACAAGGCCGCCAGTAACCGGCTGATCAGCTCCCCCTGCCGCGAACAGCCGGTCTTCTGAAATATCTGTTTTAGCTGCGAACGTACGGTAGCGACGCTGCGTCCAAGCTGGTCCGCACACCCCTGGGGGTCAATCCCTGCAACCAGGTGTTCGCAGACCTGGGCCTCGGCGGGAGTCAGATTGAAATAGGCAGCGATGTGCTCTGCACTCGGTAGGACTCGATTCTCGGGGTCGTACACGGTGACCAGAGCGCCCCCGGCGAGCAATTCACTGCTTTCAATCGGACGTAGCACAAAAAGCAGTGGAGTCCGGCCCTCTCGTTTGAGAAAGAGCGTCTCAGAGGAATAGTTTTCCTTGCCCATGCTTGAGCGAACCACTTGGGCAGACGCCCGGAAGAACGCCGAGTGCAAGTCTTTCTCTGCGAAGCTGAATCGATCATGACGGATGCCCAGGCAGCGTTCCCGTTGAATCAGGTTGCGGGCTGCTTTGTTGGAGTACAGAACGGTAGCAAGACTGTCGAGTACAAAAGTGGCATCGGGCAATACTTCAATCACGGAAGCCAGTGAGGAGGCCGCTTTGCTGTGTGATTCCAGTTGCCGATACAGCAATACGGCCTGTCGGATGTGCGGGACCAAACGGTTGAGGGATTGTAGCTCTGATTCCTGATATGGCCCCTGAGCGACTGTACGCTGGATAGTTAACAGGAAGGTATGTGTCGGGGTGCTATCCACGACCAGCCAGGCTGAGTCCAGCATATCCTGATCATTTTCCCACTTGGAATAGTCTTCGCCAGGCTGGAAATCCGGGAGCAATGGCAGGGCGGACTGAAACAGACCGGGGGGCTGTTTAATGGCCTGATTGGTGACCACATCCTGGGCAATCATGTTGTTTTCAAGGTACCAGCCCAGGAACTCATCGGAGAGGCCGTGGTACCACAGGTGATCCATCTGCAAGGGATGCTTGCGCACAACGAGCAGTTGAGCAGCGCAGCCATTGATCAGGTTTACCAGCTTTTCCAGAAACCCGTGAAAACCTTCCTGGTCGGTCAGGGCGCCGTAAAGCGATTGGATCAGCGAATGCTCACTTTGCAGTTCAAGTGTTGTTGTTTTCATTACCCCAGGGTCCTGACCAGAATGGGCGCTATCTGAGGCCGCAGCTTTTTATCAAAAATAAAAGATGCAGCTCGGCTGGCTTGATCTTAGCCGACCCAGAAACCTTAAAACGTGAAAAAAGGTAAAATTTCCCGATTTCCAAGCCCTTGCACAGCCAAAGCGTCAGGGCTGGTCATCTAACTCGACTTGCCCAGTAGTCGCCAGAACTGGCGTTGAAAAAAGGGTGTTTGCTGTTTCAGCGAAAACAGCTTTGGTGCAAACAGCCAGGTCTGGGTAATGCCCATTAGATAGGTGTAACTCAGCAACCCAAGATCCTCCGGGTTTTCCTGAGTGGAAAGCATACCCCGTTCAGCAGCCTGGCCCACCAGATCCCGGAACATCGCAATAATCGACCTGGTCAACGCGCGCTCCCGCTTCAGAGTCCGGCTCATGGCATCGGTCAGTTCGGTCTTGTTCAGCAGAATCTCGAACGACTGGCGATATTTACGATCATTGGCCAGCAGGCCCAGCCAGCGCTCGATGAAATGGTCCATGGCCTCAATGGGCGTTTCCCGCATCCCAGAACACTCCGCAACCAGTGCTTCCAGAGGTTCCTGGGAGTAGGCAAGTACGGCCTCGTACAGATCGTCCTTGTTCTCGAAATGCCAGTAGATCGGCCCACGGCTGCAGCCGGCCTCTGTGGCAATACGGCTCAAGGTGGTAAGGGAATATCCATCTCGACTGAACAGCTTTAAAGCTGCTTCCAGGACAGTTTGACGAGTTTTCTCAGCATCTTCCTTGGTACGACGCATAAATCTCTTTCTCGAGGCTTTTTTTAGGGTAAGGGGGCGGAGCCCAAGCGCCACATGGATGTGCCGCAAGGAGCGTGTTTTGGATAAGTCATTAGCCCCCAACCATGCTCCCAAGCCCACAAAAAAGGGCACGACTAATCGTGCCCGATCCTAGCAGAGTTTTAGCGGATGATCGTTCAGATCTCCCCGTCTGCCGCCATCTGCATGTAGCTGTCGTTAAACCGAAGCTTCACATTTCCGGTGTCACCCATGATAGAGCCATCGGGAAACTCGATGCCGACGAAGTCCGGACTCATCGCACCCTGCCCAAGCAGTCCCTTCTCGAAAGAGAACTGACGAACGCTGTCCATCGCGTCCAGGGCTTCATTGCTGTTAATAAAGTCCACCGACATCTGTGGTTCCCAGAACATTTTCATGCCCGCGAGCTGTGCTTCGTAGCCGGCCTGGTCGGTACCGGAGAGCTCGCCGAGAAATGCTCGCGCTTCCTGACCTTCTTCACTATCGGAGGCGAGGATGCTCATGGTTTCGTACCAGGCACCCACAAGCGCCTTGCCCAGCTTCGGGTTGTCGGCCAGGGTTTCCGTGTTCACCAAGGTCAGATCCTTGATGTGGCCGGGAATCTGGCTGGAATCGAACAGTTTGGTCGCACCCGGGTAGGCTTCCACTTCGGCCAGCAGCGGGTTCCAGGTAGCCACATGGCGGACATCGTCGGTCTGGAACGCGGAAACCAAGTCGGCATCGGAAATGTTCACCACGCTCAGATCACGCTCTTCGAGACCAACGCTCGCCAGTGCTCGTGCCAGAAGGTAGTGCGATACGGACAGCTCAACCAGGTGAACGGTTTCACCCTCCAGCTCTTCGATGGTCTTCGCATCTTTGGATACGAGGCCGTCGTTGCCGTTGGAGTAGTCGCCCACGATAAGTGCAGTCGTGTCCACGCCGGAAGCGGCCGGTATTGACAGGCCGTCCATGCTGGTGGCGACTACGCCGTCAAACTGGCCGGCGGTGTACTGGTTGATAGACTCGATGTAGTCGTTCACCTGCACGATATCCACTTCGATATCATACTTGTCCGCCCACTTCTTCATGATTCCGTAGTCCTCGGCATACTGCCAGGGCACCCACCCGGCGTAGATGGTCCAGGCGATGCTGAAGGAATCCTTTTCCTGGGCCATTGCTCCCATGGATCCCAGTCCCAGGGAGGCCGTGAACAGACCGGCCGCCAGGCGTTTGGTGATGTCGCGTGTAGTCATGGTGTCTCTCCTCGGGCTTTGCCCGTGTTTGCAGGTTTGGTCTTTCTTCAGTTTTTTTGGGTTGCTGGCATTACTCGGTAATCTCTTCGACGATCACGACCGGGGTTCCGGGCGAGACCGCCTGTCCCGCTTCCCGACGCACGTCCACTACGCGTCCGGTTACGGGGCTCAGTAACTCGATTTCCATCTTCATGGATTCGATAACCGCTACCGGCCGCTGGGCATCGATGGTATCGCCGGGTTGCACCAGGCACTCCCAGAGGTTGCCGGCTACGTGGCTTTCCACCGCGTGCTGGCCTGCTGGCAGGTTGGCAATGTCGTCTTCGCCGGTGTCCTCGATCGGTGCTTCGGAACTGAAATTGATCTGGCCCGACTCAATCCAGCGCTGCAGCTCTTCATCGAAGGCCTGTTTGCGCCTGGCGGTGAAGCTCTGGATTTCGTTGTTGTTGTTCGCCAGAAACTGCTCGTAGTCCTTCAGGTTGAAACGGGTTTCCTCGACTTTTATCGGGTAATCGCCGTTGGGAAAGTCCCGCCGGATCTGCTGCAGTTCTTCGGCACTGACTTCGTAGAAGCGCACCTGATCGAAGAACCGGAGCAGCCAGGGCTTGCCAGCTTCGAACAGCTCGGTGGTGCGGTACCGGTTCCACATCTGCAGGGTGCGGCCAACGAACTGGTAGCCGCCCGGCCCTTCCATGCCGTAGATGCACAGGTAGGCGCCGCCAATGCCCACGGAGTTTTCCGCGGTCCAGGTCCGGGCGGGATTGTATTTGGTGGTCACCAGCCGGTGCCGGGGGTCCAGCGGGGTGGCGACCGGTGCGCCCAGGTAGACGTCGCCCAAACCCATCACCAGGTAGCTCGCCTCGAAAAGCGTCTTTTTCACCTCGTCGATGCTGTCCAGCCCGTTGATGCGTCGGATGAACTCCAGGTTGCTCGGGCACCAGGGAGCATCCTTGCGCACCGACTGCATGTATTTCGCAATGGCGGTCTGGCAGGCCTCGTCGTCCCAGGACAGGGGCAAGTGCACGATGCGTGCGGGCACATCCCACTCGGGCTGTTTTTCCAGTTCCTTTTCGGCGCTGATCAGAAGATCGAGAAGACGGCTCTGGCCGAGTTTCTGGCTGTCGTAGTGCACCTGCAGAGAGCGAATACCGGGTGTCAGCTCCAGAATGGCATCGTGATTCCGCTCGCGCAGCCAGAGCATCAGGGCATGGGCGCGGAAACGCAGACGGATATCCAGCTCCATAGGGCCGTATTCCACCAGCACATAATTGTCGCCGGCGGCCCGGTAGACTACACCGGTCTCGTGTTCGTCGGTGCCGAGCGACGCCAGGATCGGCGTGGTTGGCTTGATGGGTGTGATGTGAGCTGTCGCCGGGGTCAGTGTTGCCACGGATTCGTCCAGCGCTTCGCGCAGGGCCACGGCCTGATCCTGGCTTACGGGAACGAATTGAACTTTGTCCCCGGCCTTCAGTTGGCCCAGCTTCCAGAGATCCGCGCTGATGACGGTTACCGGGCAGACAAAACCGCCCAGACTGGGGCCATCGGGCCCCAGAATAACCGGCATATCGCCGGTGAAGTCCACGCTGCCCACAGCGTAGGCGTTATCGTGGATGTTGGACGGGTGCATGCCGGCTTCGCCACCGTCACTGCGGGCCCACTGGGGTTTCGGGCCAATCAACCGCACGCCGGTGCGGCTGGAGTTGTAGTGGATCTCCCAGTCGCTGGCGAAGAAGGTATTGATGTCTTCGTCGGTAAAGTAATCCGGCGCGCCATGGGGCCCATAGGTGACGTGAAGCTTCCAGGTCTTGCCGATGGTTGGTTTCAGTTCGGCAGGCAGGGCGGTCAGGCCGGTTCGCTCGCAATCCGCCAGGGCCAGCACATCGCCCGCTCGCAGGGCGCGGCCGCAATGGCCGCCGAACTGGCCAAGCGTAAAGGTGCTGCAGGAGGTCAGGTATTCAGGGCAGTCCAGTCCACCGCGGAACAATACGTAGGCCCGGGCGCCGTCCGCCGTGGTGGCGCCCAGCTTCAGGGTAGCGCCGGCGGGCACGTTGATCACCTGCCAGAACGCCACCGGTTCATCGTTCAGGGTCGCGTCCAGTTGGGCGCCCGTCAGCGCAATCTGGGTGGCGCGGTTGAACGTGAGCACGGGTCCCTTAAGGGTGATTTCCAGGCCCGGAGCCCCTTCGGGATTGCCCAGCAGTCGGTTACCCAGACGGAAGGAATAGCTGTCGAAAGGACCCGACGGAGGCACGCCGACTTCCCAGTAGCCGATGCGACCGGGGTAGTCCTGAACGGTGGTCAGAGTGCCGCCGCTGACCACATCCACCGTGGCTGGCTGATAATGGAATTCGTTCAGGGTACGGGTGAACAGTCGCCCCTCGGCGAAGAGTGGGTCGTCTAGAACCTGGCGCACATACTTGAGATTGGTCTCGATACCATAGAGCTGGCTGTTATCCAGGGCTTGCATCAGCCGCTGGCGGGCCGATTCGCGATCGGCCTCATGCACGATCACCTTGGCGAGCATGGGATCGTAGAGCGGCGAGACGTCCGTACCCGGTTGGATCCAGGTGTCTATTCGCAGGCCACCCTCGTTGGGCCAGGCCACATTGGTGAGCAAACCGGCCCCGGGCTGGAAATCCTTGTTGGGGTCTTCCGCATAGATCCGGGCCTGGATAGCGTGGCCGGAAGGCACAAGCTTGCTGCCCAGTTCGGAAAGGTCGGGCAGAGTGCCGGCGCCCAGTTCCACCATCCAGCGAACCAGGTCCACGCCATACACCTGCTCGGTCACACCATGCTCCACCTGTAAGCGGGTGTTTACTTCCAGGAAATAGAATTCGGTGGTGTCCGGGTCATAGATGAATTCAACGGTGCCAGCGCTGCGGTAGGCAATGCTCTCGCCCAGCTGACGGGCAGTTGCGTGCATGCGGGAGCGGACGTCCTCGGTGAGTCCGGGTGCCGGAGCTTCTTCAATCACCTTCTGATTGCGACGTTGGGCGGAGCAATCCCGCTCGCCCAGGGCCAGGACCTGACCTTCGCCATTGCCGAAGAGCTGCACTTCCACATGGCGGGCATGTTCCACGAACTTTTCCAGGAACACGCCGCTGTTGCTGAAGTTGTTCTGGCTCAGGCGCTGGACCGACTCAAAGCTCTTGCTCAGATCGTCCGGTCCGTAGCAGCGGGACATGCCGATACCGCCGCCGCCGGCGGTGCTTTTCAGCATCACCGGGTAGCCGATGGTGTCAGCGGCTTTAAGCGCTTCCTCCAGATTGGTCAGCAACTCGGTGCCTGGTAACAGCGGTACGCCGGCGCTTTGGGCCAGCGACCGGGCCGTATGCTTGAGACCGAACTGCTCCATCTGCTCGGGTGTCGGGCCCAGGAAAACCACGCCCTCGGCGTCGCAGCGCCGGGCAAAATCGGCATTCTCGCTGAGGAAGCCGTAGCCAGGGTGAATGGCGCCGGCACCACTTTTACGGATGACTTCAAACAGCTTGTCCTGATCCAGGTAGGTGGTCGCTGCTGGCCCCTCGCCCAGGGAATAGGCCTCGTCCGCCTGGCGCACGTGAAGCGAATCGGAATCCGCTTCGGCGTAGACGGCAACCGAGGTCAGCCCCATGTCACGCAGCGTGCGAATAACCCGGCAGGCGATGGCGCCGCGGTTGGCGATCAGAACCTTTGAGAATCTGCCGCTCAGCTCCATACCAGCACCTCGATCGGTGTCGGGTTCCAGCCGTTGCACGGATTGTTGAGCTGCGGGCAGTTGGAGATCATCACCAGAACGTCCATCTTTGCTTCCAGTTCCACGTATTTGCCGGCATCGGAAATCCCGTCGGCGAAGGTGAGTCCGCCGTCTGCCGTGACCGGCACATTCATGAAGAAGTTGATGTTGTGGGTAATGTCCCGCTTGGTCATGCCCAGTTCTTCGTGTTCGGTGACGGCCACCAGCCAGCTGTCCCGGCAGGCATGCATGCACTTTTTCTCGAGGGCATAACGCGTGGTGTTGCTCTCGGCAGCACAGGCGCCACCCAGGGTGTCGTGACGGCCGCAGGTGTCGGCGGTGATTTCCAGCATCACGTTGTTTTCCGAGGACATCAGCTTCGAACCGGCGGTCAGGTACACGTTGCCCTGCTCGCGGATGGTGTCGACGGCGCTATAGCGTTCGGTTGGGTTGTGGGCGTTGTAGAACAGGGTGTCGGCGGCCTGGTTGCCTTCCAGGTCCAGAATGCGGACGGTTTCGCCGGTTTTTACCACTTTCAGGAAATACTCGCCCGCCGGGACGGTTTCGCGGAAGGCAGCGTTCTCAGGCTTCAAAGTGCTTTGCTTGATCATATCGGGCCTCCCATTACTGCATCAGGTGATAAAGCGCGGTGTTGGCAAAGGCCCGGGTGGCCTCCGGTGACGAGATCTTGCACGGATCGGCATCGGTCACCGGGGCTGCCTTGAACAACTGGTAGCGCAGCGGATGGCTGGGGTATTCGCTGGCCGGGTTCATCGGGTGCGGGCAGGTGTGCAGTACCACGATGGTGTCCATCTCGAAGCGCAGGTCGACGGTGGCGCCGGCGTGGGAGTGCCCCTCGGCGAAGGTCATATTGCCGTCGTCATCGGTCTTCACCTTGCTGAACCAGTTCAGGTTGGCGGTCAGGTCTTTCTTGCCCAGGCCGTACTTGGCAAGCTCGTTCAGGAAGCTGTTGAACCCGTTTCGGTGGTAGTGGTTGTGGGCTTCCTGGTAGGTCTTTTTGCCCCAGCGCTGTTCCACCAGGTCGGCATTGCAGGTGCCGGCGACCGTATCGTGCCAGCCGAGGTCATCGTGGATGATAGAGGCAAACACCCGACCCATGTCGGATAACAAGACATGGCCTTTGGTGAGCAGAAAGGTGTGCTGGTTCTTCAGGGTATCCGGCATGTTGTACCGTTCGAGCGGGTTCTCGGGGTTGTACATCAACATGCCGACGTTGGCGCCACCGGTTTCGTCAATCAGGCGCAGCACATGGCCGCGGCGCATGATAAAGGACCAGTGGGATCCGCCGGGAATCAGATCGTCGTAGAGGGGTGTTGCATACGGGGAGGCTGCGGTTTGCAACATGGCCTTTTCCTCCTGGTTAGGGCATCCAAAAAAGCGAGAGGCGTCAGTAACTGAACGATCCTCCCGGGCTTTTGTCCCGCCGTGTAACCTTGGAAAAGGTCGTCAACTCTCGGACCAGTCGTCTGCTTTCACTGTTGGCAGACCGGAACCCTAGTTGACCATTGGTCAGATTGTGGCGCTTTGATTGTGGTTTCAGTAACCGACGTCTCGCTGCGTACTCTGTCCATAGCAGAGTCCATGCCAATCGCCAACTGTTTGATTTCATTGAGGTCGTGGTCCGAGCGTGGAGTATAGGTGCTTCCTGCCTGGGCGGGTGCACTTTTTTGGTGCATCAATCAGTGCGCTTTTCGTGCGTTTATTTTCGGAGTTTGATTTCGGAGCCAGGTCACTGGTGGCGTGGCTTTCGAGCCATCTACTACCAAGGGAGGAGTTTTTCGCCTCCATCGCATCATTCAAACCTCGAAGATTGAGGTCTACATTGAATGAGTAAACGCGAAAGGCCGCGTTGCCCTGCGACAAACACAACAAGAGGTCGAGATCATGATCTACGCACAACCAGGAAAGGATGGCTCCGTCGTTTCTTTCAAATCCCGTTACGAGAACTACATCGGTGGCGAGTGGGTTGCCCCGGTAAAAGGCCAGTATTTCGAGAACATCACCCCTGTGACTGGCGAAGTGATATGCGAAATTCCGCGTTCCGGCGCTGAGGACATCGAACTCGCACTCGATGCCGCGCACAAGGCAGCGCCGGCATGGGGCAAGACCTCACCAACCGAGCGTTCCAACATCCTGCTGAAGATTGCCGATCGCATCGAGGCCAACCTCGAGAAGCTCGCGGTTGCCGAAACCTGGGATAACGGCAAAGCGGTTCGTGAAACCCTGAACGCCGACATTCCCCTGGCCGCCGACCACTTCCGGTACTTCGCCGGTTGTATCCGTGCCCAGGAAGGCCATATGGGCGAGATCGACCACAACACCGTGGCGTACCATTTCCACGAGCCCCTGGGCGTTGTTGGTCAGATCATTCCCTGGAACTTCCCGCTGCTGATGGCGGCCTGGAAACTGGGCCCTTGCCTGGCGGCTGGTAACTGCACCGTGCTGAAGCCGGCCGAGCAGACCCCGGCCAGCATCCTGGTACTGATGGAAATTATTGGCGACCTGCTGCCGCCGGGCGTGCTGAACATCGTCAACGGTTACGGCATCGAGGCCGGCCAGGCCCTGGCCACCAGCAAGCGTATTGCCAAAATTGCCTTCACTGGCTCCACGCCGGTTGGCTCCCACATCCTCAAATGCGCGGCAGAAAACATCATCCCGTCCACGGTTGAGCTGGGTGGCAAATCCCCGAACATCTACTTCTCTGATGTGATGAAGGCCGAGCCGGAATTCATCGACAAGTGCGTGGAAGGTCTGGTGTTGGCGTTCTTCAACCAGGGCGAAGTGTGCACCTGTCCGTCACGTGCGCTGGTTCAGGAAGACATGTTCGAAGAGTTCATGCAGAAGGTGGTACAGCGCACCAAGTCGATCAAGCGCGGCAACCCGCTGGACACCGATGTTCAGGTTGGCGCCCAGGCGTCCAAGGAACAGTTCGACAAGATCATGTCCTACCTGGCCATTGGTAAGGAAGAGGGCGCTGTAGTACTGACCGGTGGCGACCGCGAGCATCTGGATGAAGAGTTCAACAATGGCTTCTACATCCAGCCCACACTGTTCAAGGGCGACAACAAGATGCGTGTGTTCCAGGAAGAGATCTTCGGACCGGTGGTGGGTGTGACCACCTTCAAGACCGAGGAAGAAGCCCTGGCCATCGCCAACGACACCGAGTTTGGTCTGGGTGCCGGCGTCTGGACCCGCGACACCAACCTGGCGTATCGGATGGGCCGCAACATCCAGGCCGGTCGTGTATGGATGAACTGCTACCACGCCTACCCGGCCCACGCCGCCTTCGGTGGTTACAAGAAGTCCGGTGTTGGCCGTGAAACCCACAAGATGGCACTCGAGCACTACCAGCAGACCAAGAACATGCTGGTCAGCTACGACACCAACCCGCTGGGTTTCTTCTGAATCTGTGAGCGGTAAGCGGGCCTCCCACACGGGCCCGCCTGTGAGTCAGCACATTGGACGTGCACCTTCATTCCCCGGCGCTTGGCCGGGGCGGCTCTCTGACGAGAGTTCGGGTTTTTCTGTCACTCTCTTTTGGCCCTTCCCAGGGCCTTTTTTCGTTTCAGGCCGGAGTCACTTCCGTCGCCCGGATTTTGCGACCTAGGGAGGCACCAAAACAGTTCCAAAGTACCATATTGGCCCCTTGCCCCGGCCGATAGGATGGGAACTGGGTTATCGGCAATGTCGTTGATTCACCCGCAATGCGCTAACAATCATGACAATAGAGGTGAGCATTATGTGGACCAAACCAGCCTACGAAGATCTCCGCATCGGTTTCGAAGTCACCATGTACTTCGCCAACCGCTGAGTGCTGAAGCGGCCAGCCTTGCGCTGGCCGTTTTGCTTGTGGAGTGACCCACCATGTTTATTCACGTTCTGGGCTCCGCCGCAGGCGGTGGCTTTCCCCAGTGGAACTGTAACTGCGCCAACTGCGACGGCTTCCGCAAGGGCACCCTGAACGCCCGGGCCCGTACCCAGTCCTCCATTGCTGTCAGTGAAGACGGCGAGCACTGGATTCTGTTTAACGCGTCCCCCGACATTCGCGCTCAGTTGGCATCCTTCGAAGCGATGCAGCCGGCCCGTGCTCTGCGGGATACCGGTATTGATGCCATTGTGCTGATGGACAGCCAGGTGGACCACACCACCGGCCTGCTGTCTCTGCGCGAGGGACTGCCGATGGACGTCTGGTGTACCGAACAGGTGCATGAAGACCTCAGCGGCGGTTTTCCGCTGTTCACCATGCTCAGGCACTGGAACGGAGGCCTGAACTGGCAGCGCATAGAGGCGTCCGAGCAGACGCGCTTTACCATTCCCTGCGCACCATCCATCGAGCTGACCGCCATTCCGCTGCTGAGCAACGCACCCCCGTATTCACCGCGCCGGGACAACCCACACCCGGGCGATAACATTGGTCTGTTCCTGAAAGACACCCGTACCGGCCAGACTGTGCTCTACGCCCCCGGACTGGGCGAGCCGGATGACTGTATTCTCGGCTGGATGCGCCAGGCCGACGTGCTGCTGGTAGACGGGACCGTCTGGCACGACGACGAGATGATCCGCCAGGAAGTGGGCACGAAGACCGGCCAGGCCATGGGCCATCTGGCCCAGAGCGGCCCGGGCGGCATGATCGAGGTGCTCGATGCCATGCCGGCCAGCCGCAAGATCCTGATACACATTAACAACACCAACCCGATCCTGGATGAGGATTCCCCGGAACGGGCGGAGCTGACCCGCCATGGTATCGAGGTGTCCTGGGACGGAATGCACATCGACCTGTCGGGGCAGCCATGAACGCCAAAGCCAACACCGCCATGAACCGGACGGATTTCGAGCAGGCCCTGCGCGCCAAGGGCCAGTACTACCACATCCACCACCCGTACCATAAAGCCATGTACGGCGGGCAGTGCACGCCCGAACAGATCCGCGGCTGGGTGGCCAATCGGTACTACTACCAGATCAAGATTCCCCAGAAAGACTCCGCCATCATGGCCAACTGCCCGGACGCTGGTGTGCGCCGGCTCTGGCTGCAGCGGATTCTGGACCACGATGGCCACGACGGCGACGTCGGCGGCATTGAGGCATGGCTATCCCTGGCCGAAGCGGTGGGCCTGAGCCGGGAGGAAGTGATTGACCAGCGCCACGTGTTGCCCGGTGTCCGCTTTGCGGTGGACGCCTACCTGAACTTCGCCCGCCGGGCGACCTGGCAGGAGGCGGCCTGTTCGTCCCTGACCGAACTGTTTGCCCCGGAAATCCACCAGTCCCGACTGGACAGCTGGCCTGCCCACTATCCCTGGATTGAGGAGAGCGGCTACAGCTACTTCCGCAAGCGCCTGTCGGAAGCCAGACGAGACGTGGAGCATGGTCTGACCATCACCCTGGACCACTTCACCACCGAGGCCCAGCAGACCCGGGCCCTGGAGATCCTGCAGTTCAAACTGGACATTCTCTGGACCATGCTGGATGCCATGACCATGGCCTACGGCCACCGTACCCCGCCATACCACACCGTGACCGACGACCAGGTCTGGCACCGGGGTCTGTGATGGAGGTGGGTATGCAGGAGATACCAAGATTTCGCCGGGGATTCCGGTTCCAGTGGGAGCCGGCCCAGGAAAGTTATGTGTTGCTGTACCCCGAGGGCATGGTAAAGCTCAACGGCAGTGCAGGCGCCATTCTCAACGAGGTGGACGGTCAGCGTACCGTGGCCGACATCGTCGCCAGCCTCGAACAGCAGTTCCCGGACGCGGGCCCCCTTGGCCAAGACGTGAGTGAGTTCTTGAAGGACGCCCGGCAACAACACTGGATTGAACTGTCATGAGCTGCTCCCACGCGCACAATCAACCCAATAACCCGCATGATGCCGGGCCGCCTCTGTGGCTGCTGGCAGAACTGACCTACCGCTGCCCGCTGCAATGCCCCTATTGCTCCAACCCGCTGGATTTTGCCCAGACTGAACGGGAACTGACCACCGAGGAGTGGGTAAGTGTGCTTCGACAGGGACGGAAAATGGGCGCGGCGCAGCTGGGCTTCTCCGGGGGCGAACCCCTGGTAAGGCAGGATCTGGTGGAGCTGATCGCCGAAGCGCGGAACCTGGGGTATTACACCAACCTCATTACCTCAGGGTTGGGCCTGACGGAGGCCAAGGTGGATGCTTTTGCCGAGGCCGGATTGGACCATATCCAGGTCAGTTTCCAGGCTTCGGATCCGGAGCTGAACAATGCCGTGGCTGGCTCCCGTAAGGCCTTTGACCAGAAGCTGGCCATGGCCCGGGCAGTGAAGGAAGCGGGCTACCCGATGGTGCTCAACTTCGTGATCCACCGGCACAACATCCACCAGATGAACGACATCATGTCCCTCTGCGAGCGTCTGGGTGCGGACTACGTGGAGCTGGCCACCTGCCAGTATTACGGCTGGGCGTTTGAAAACCGGGAAGGGTTGATGCCCTCGAAAGCCCGGCTGGTGCAGGCGGAACTGGAAGTGAACCAGTACCGGCAGCGGCTTCAGGAATCTGGCTCCGCCATGAAGCTGATCTTTGTGACTCCCGACTATTACGAGGAGCGGCCGAAAGCCTGCATGAACGGCTGGGGCAACCTGTTCCTGACCGTGGCGCCGGATGGCACAGCATTGCCATGCCACAGCGCACGGCTTCTGCCCATCGATTTCCCCAATGTCCGGGACATGGATCTTCAGGGCATCTGGTACGACAGCCCGGGATTCAACCATTACCGCGGCGACAGCTGGATGCCGGAGCCCTGTCGTTCCTGCGATGAGAAGGAAAAAGACTTCGGCGGCTGTCGCTGCCAGGCCTATCTTTTGACCGGTAATGCGGATAATGCAGATCCAGTATGCAACAAATCGTCGTATCATGATCGAATACTGGCAGCCAGGAAAGCTGCGGATCACGCCACGGCCGGCCTGACTGGACTGGTTTACCGAAATGCGGACAATTCACGGTTATTCTTCCGGGGCTGAAGGTTCCCTGGCCGGGCTGGAAAGCTCTATTTCAGCTTCTACTTTTGCAGGCCTTGCTCATAACAAATCAGTGATGAGTGCCTACGAGGCCTGCGCAATGCATATCCAGCGTGGGGAATTGACCGTGTCTTCGGCCGGTCTGTTCTGGTTGCAGACCGACCCGTCGAGGGGCTGCAACACGCTCTGGCATCTCTCTGATCATGGCCCGGTCCGTCTTGGGCCCGATCATCTTGCAATTCGCAGCCGTGTAAATGGCTACGGCGGCGGCGCCGTCGCAGCGTCAGACAAAGGTGTTTTCGTTGTGGGTGAGGACCAGCAGATACGGTTCATCAACCACACCGGAGACCAATGCATCAGCCTGACCGATGACCCGGACGCGGCCTATGGCGGTCTGGTGGCCGACGAATCCCGGGAACGGGTTCTCGCCGTGCGGGAGGCCGATGGCCAGCAGCAACTGGTGGCTGTTTCCATGGCCGGTGAACGAACGGTGCTTCACTCGGGTCAGGACTTTTATAGCGCACCGGCGGTTTCTGCCGATGGGCGAGAGATAGCCTGGACGAGCTGGCAGCTCCCCGATATGCCCTGGGTGCGCACCCGGCTCTGGACAGCAAAAATTGGCAGTGACGGTCTTCTGCACCAGTGCCGGGACTGGCCGACGCCCACCGAAGGTTCTGTTCAGCAGCCAATATTCGATGATGAGCTGTGGGCCCTGTCTGATCATGAAGGCTGGTGGCAACCCTGGCGTATCGAGACCTCGGGCGAGGGCGGTTGGAAGACTATCGCTGCGCCGGCGCGGGATCACGCCAACGCACCCTGGCAACTGGGCGAATCCCACCATTGCCCGATAGGCGAGGGTGGTTGGGCGAGAGTCCGCTACTGCAATGGCACCGGCGAGCTCTGGTTGAGCTCCGGCGATACCGGTGAAGAAATCCGGGTTGCCCGGGACTTTGGTGACTTTCGCTGCCTGCAGTCGGCTGGCGGACAACTCTATTGCATCGGACGAGCTGCCAGCCGTCTGGATGCGGTTCTGATGATTGATGCAAAGACCGGGCAGGTTCGAACCATTGCCGGAGGCGAAGAGGCCATGGCAGGTGCCCGTGCTGCTCTGCCTTTGGATATCGAGGTTCCGGCACTGAAGCCGGGTGAAAGCTCCATCCACGGGTTTTTCTACACCCCGAGACTCGCTTCCGCGGACCTCCCGCCACTGATTCTGATCGCCCATGGCGGCCCGACGTCGGCGGCCTACCCGGTGTTCAATCCCCAGGTTCAATACTGGTGCCAGCGGGGTTTCGCAGTGGCCGAAATCAACTACCGTGGCAGCAGCGGGTTCGGTCGGGCTTTCCGCATGGCTCTGGAAGGCCGATGGGGCGAAGTGGACGTCGAGGACATGGAGCGCGCAGCGGATCACCTGGCCTCTTTTGGCCTGGCGGTCGGCCAGAGGGTGTTTATCCAGGGGCGCAGCTCCGGCGGTTACACGGCCCTGATGGCGATGATACGGAGCCGGCGTTTCACCGCCGGCGCCAGCATGTTCGGTGTCACGGATCCCATGCGTTTACGGGCCATGACCCATCGCTTCGAGTCCGGTTACCTGGATTGGCTACTGGGCTCGCCAGACGAATACCCTGAACGTTGGCGGGATAGAACGCCCTTGTTTCACGCCGAGCGTATCACCGCGCCCATGATCTTTTTCCAGGGCGGGCAGGACAAGGTGGTGGTGCCGGAACAGACCCGGGCCATGTTAGAAGCCATGAAAGCCGCGGGCCGGCAGCCGGAGCTGCACTGGTTCGAAGATGAAGGGCACGGTTTCCGGCGCCAGGGCAACCAGGCCGGTATGCTCGAATGGATGTTCAGCTTCTACCGAAAGCATAGCCAAAAGGCCAATGATCAGGCGGAAAACTTGAGTTAAACTCTCGGCTATTCCTATAAAAATAAGCGGTCGGGTGCAGTCTGATGAGTCACGATATCTCTTCCTTGCGAAAGTTTGTGTCACCGGAAATTGTGTTCGGTGCCGGCTCCCGAAAGTCCGTGGCAAATTTCGCCAGTAATTTCGGTGCCAGACACGTATTCCTGGTGTCCGATCCTGGTGTGGCTGCCGCCGGGTGGGTTGACGAGATAGTGACTCTGCTGACGGATGCAAATATCCGCTCGACCGTTTACACCGGTGTTTCACCCAATCCCAAGGTGGAGGAGGTGATGACCGGGGCCGAACTCTACAGATCCAGTGAATGTGATGTCATTGTCGCCATCGGTGGCGGCAGCCCCATGGACTGCGCCAAGGGGATCGGTATCGTGGCCACCCATGGCCGCAGTATCCTGGAATTCGAGGGCGTCGACACCATAACCAATCCGTCGCCGCCGCTGATCCTGATTCCCACCACGGCGGGCACCTCGGCGGATGTGTCCCAGTTCGCGATCATTTCGGACCCCAACCGCCGGTTCAAATTCTCGATCATCAGCAAGGCCGTGGTGCCGGATGTTTCCCTGATCGACCCGGAAGTCACCGAGACCATGGATGCCTACCTCACCGCCTGCACCGGCGTTGATGCGCTGGTGCATGCCATTGAGGCCTATGTGTCCACAGGCAGTGGCCCGCTGACCGATACCCATGCTCTGGAGGCCATTCGCCTGATCAATCGGAATCTGGAACTGCTGGTGGAGAACACCGCAGATCCTTACCTCCGGGAACAGATCATGCTGGCTTCGATGCAGGCGGGGCTGGCGTTTTCCAATGCCATTCTAGGGGCGGTACACGCCATGTCCCACAGCCTGGGCGGGTTCCTGGATTTGCCCCATGGCCTGTGTAACGCGCTGCTCCTGGAGCACGTGGTGGCTTACAACTTCCAGTCTGCCGAGGACCGTTTCCGGCGGGTCGCAGAGGCTATGGATATTGATACCCGTGGTATGGCCAAACCGGAAATCAAGAAGCGACTAATGAACCGCATTGTGGAACTCAAACGTCGGGTTGGACTTGAAGCACGGCTGGCCCAGCTTGGTGTTTCGGTATCCGACATACCGCATTTGTCCGGATTTGCCCTGCAGGACCCCTGTATTCTCACCAACCCCCGTAAGTCATCGCTGCGGGATGTCCAGGTTGTCTATGAAGAAGCCCTCTGACATCAAGGACGGCGAAAACGACAGCGGCTACGGAATTGGCGATCTTCTGGGGCTGGGCAGCCAGTCTGTCCGTAAGAACTATTACCCCGCTCTGCAGGAACGCATTGACGAGCTGGAGCAGGAACGTAACCGCTACAAGTGGTTGTTCGAGAATGCCCTGCACGGAATCTTCCAGGCCAACCTGCGAGGCGGATTTCTGGCCTGTAATCCAGCCATGGCCAGAATCTGCGGTTATGACAGCCCCGAGGCGTTAACTGAGAAAGTCATCCGGCTTCGTGAACAGTTGTTCTGCAGTTCCAGTGAGTTCGATGCGATACGTCAGGAGCTCCTCGATGAGGGCAGCCTGAGTGCCCGGGAAACCCGCTTCCAGCGTGCTGATCGCACACCGGTCCACGTTGCGGTCACCCTGTTGAGGCGCCCGGATCTTGGTCCGGAAGTGGTGGAAGCTTTCGTCGCGGACATCACGGAGCGAGTGTTGGCCCGGCAGAAACTGGAGCAATTGAACGCCACCCTGGAGCGGCGCGTCGAAGAGCGGACTGAAGAGCTGCAGAATGCCAACGTGGGTCTTCGTTACCAGATTGAGGAGCGCGAGAAGGTTGAGCGCGAGCTCTTTGTTGCCATGGAGGCGGCAAAAGAGGCCAACCGCAGCAAGGACAAGTACCTTGCCGCGGCCAGCCATGACCTGCTCCAGCCCCTGAACGCCGCCCGGCTGATGATCTCCGCGCTGCAGGAGAGTGCGCTTCCGGACCAGGAAACCCGAATGGTTCACCAGGTGCATCGGGCTCTGGAGGGCGCGGAAGACCTGCTTGCAGACCTGCTCGATATTTCCAAGCTTGACCAACAGGCGATGAAGCCGGACCTGGTGTACACCGATGTCGCCGCCCTGGCCAGATCCCTCGGGGAGGAGTTCGAGGCTGTTGCCGCCAATTCCGGCCTCGGCTTCCGGGTGCGCACGATCCCTGCGACGGTACGAACGGATCAGCGCATGCTGACCCGTATCCTCCGTAACCTGCTCAGCAATGCCTTCCGCTACACCCGCAAGGGTGGGGTTGTCATGGCTTTGAGATCCCGGGGCGACCGTCTTCGGATTGAAGTTTGGGACACCGGTGTTGGAATCGAGGAAGACAAGCTTCGGGATATTTTCACCGAGTTTCACCAGCTGTTGCCACAGGGCACCGGCGGCCGTCAGGGTGTCGGTCTTGGTCTGGCCATCGTGGAACGGATGGTCCGAGTACTGGGGTACGATATCGATGTGGCCTCACGGCCCGGTCGTGGTTCCCGGTTCGTACTGACCCTGCCACTGGAACCCGCCCAGGCCAGCCCGGATCTGGCTCGCGCCGATTCGCTGATCAATTTCGCCGATGGATTTGACGGCGTGCCGGTGCTGGTCATCGATAACGAGCCGGCGGTGCTGGAAAGCATGCAGTTGCTGCTTGAGCGGTGGGGCTGTGAGGTACTGACGGCCGCCAGCAAGGCCGAAGCTTTAGAGACTCTCGAGCAAACCGAGCGGATTCCCGCGATCATTCTCGCGGATTACCACCTGAACAATGAGCGAACCGGCTACGATGCCGTGCACGGTGTTCGTCGCCTCCTTGGCAAGGATATTCCTGCCGCCATCATCACCGCAGATCGCAGCGACGACACCCGCAAGATACTGCGCGCCCAGTACCTGCCGATCCTGAACAAGCCGGTGAAGCCGAACCGGCTCAGGGCACTGATGACCAGCCTGCTGACGTCTGCCCCGGCCTGACAGCTCCTGTAAGACGTTCTTACATACAGCCCAAACCCCTTCGCGAAATACTCCCTCAACCGGTTTTCGACACCGGCAGGTTTCAGAACATCTGAGGGAGTAACAGATGAAAATAACAACGTTTGGCCGGAAAACCGGCTATGGACACGGGCTTTGGTCACTGGCGTTTGTCGGCATGGCGCTGCTGGCCGGCTGTGGTGGCGGAGGTGGAGACACCGAGGTTTCGAGCCCTTCCGATTTCGAACCACCTGCGGAGCCCGTGAATATCGGCGGCGATGCCGAACTTTACGATCCTGATCGGCTGATAAACGTGTCGGTCACCATGAGCCCTGCCGATTTCAGCCAACTGAAATCGGAAGCCCGCACCCTGGCCAGCACCGACCGGGAATGTGTCCCCGAGTTCGACTACACGGAATTTACCGCCAGTGTCACCATCGACGGTGACCGCATGGACCGGGTGATTGTGCGCAAGAAAGGCTACATGGGCTCCCTGAGTCCCAGCATTCCCTCTCTGAAGCTGGATTTTGACGATCTCTGGCCAGGTCGCACCTATCAGAACATGACCCGGATGACCCTGAACAATAACCGTCAGGACCCATCCAATGCCCGCCAGTGCCTGGCCTATGACCAGTTCCGCCAGGCCGGGATCGCCGCGCCGAAATGCAACTACGCCAGGGTGTCGGTGAATGGGCAGGATCTGGGTGTGTTTACCAATGTCGAACCCATCAAGAAGCCGTTTCTGGCTCGTGCATTCGGCGACGACGATGGCAACCAGTACGAGGCCCAGACGGCAGATTTCGGAACCTGGCTGAGCCGGCGTTTCGAGAAGAAAACCAACGAAAAAGAGAACGACCGTACTGACCTGCAGGCGGTTACCGATGCTCTGGCTTTGCCCGACGAGCAGATGGTGAATGTATTGCCGCAGCTGGTGGATGTGGATGAATTTATCCGGTTCTGGGCGGTGGAAACCCTGTTGGGCGCCTGGGATTCCGCCACGGGCAACGCCAACAACTTCCACATCTACCGGGACCCCGGAGACGGCCTGTTCCATTTTATTCCTTGGGGTGCCGATACGGCATTCCGTGGCGCGCACCCCCTCAAGCCCCTGACGGGGGTGCTCTATCGCAATTTCTCGCTGGCGGACCGGCTGTTCAATATCCCCGAGTACCGGGCGCGCTATGAGGCCGAGCTCCAAGACCTGCTGGCCACCCAGTGGGACGAAACCGCGTTATTGGCGGAAGTGGCGCGGATTCGCGAACTTACGGGAACCACCGCGGACGCGGCAGCCAGCCTGAAAACCTTCATCAGCGGCCGCGGTGAGGCCGGCGATGGCGACTACCGGCCAGCGCGCAGGGCCGTCATTGAACAGGCCATCGCCGAAGAAACGCCCACCGGGGAAGTCTACCGGCTTTCGGATACAAAGCCTGACTGCGGTGCCCCGGCGACAACCAGCCTGACCGGCAGCATCAAGTCCGAGGGCGGTGCCGACACGGGAGCCTTCCGCTTTACGCTGCCGGGTGGTCAGTCGGTGAATGCGAGCCTGACTTTTGCTGCCTTTGAGGTGGACAGCCTGGTGTACTCGGTCGATCGAGAGTCGAAGCCGGCCGTCATAAGCCTTCTGCTGATTGGCGCGGATGTTAACGACAATTTCACGCCCTATGTCCTGCAACTGTTTATCGAGGCATCCGATTACGTGCCCGGTACCCATCAGTTCCACGGCTTTGCCACCAACGCTCTGCTGTTCGAGGTGGACGAAAGCCAGCTTGGCGATGTGCGCACCCTGGCCCTGGGCGCAGAGGGCGCGATGACCATCACCCGCGCAGGCACCGGCGCCAGTGAGGGAGACGTGGAACTGACCCTGGATGCCACCCTGGAATACGATTCGGGCATCCAATGAACATGGCCGTCACCGGCCCGCGGGAAGGATTCCGCGGGCACAGCCTGGCTGATCAGATGCAGGCCCGTTTGATGAACCGGGTCGACACCAAGTTCCTGGTGCCGGCCCACCGGCTGGATGCTTGCCTGCGTGGATTGGAGCACCACTACTCCATGTTGGAGATCGACGGCAACCGGCGATTCACCTACGACACCCTGTATTTCGACACTCCCGGACGTCAGCTGTACCTCGATCACCATAACGGCAAACTGAACCGGTTCAAGCTCCGCGTCCGCCACTACCGCGAAACCGGGGACAGCTTCCTGGAGGTGAAGAAAAAGAGCAATCGGGAGAGAACCATCAAGAACCGTTTACCGCTCACCTCGCAAACCGTTGCGAGCGGAGAGGTGAACCACTTTCTGGAAGAGCAATTGGGCCTTCCGGTGGCAGGGATGCTGCCGGCTCTTTTTGTCAGCTATCGTCGGATGACCCTGATGAGCCCATTGGGGACTGAGCGCATCACCCTAGATACCGGACTGGCGTTTCATTCGGCCGACCGCCAGAGCGGTATTCGCTTGCCCGACGTTGCGGTTTTCGAGGTCAAGTATGATCGGAAAATCCCCTGCTCCCCCTTGCTTGACCGCCTTGGTCAGCTTGGCTGCCGACCCGTGCAGTTCAGCAAGTACTGCGTTGGCACCAGCCTGTTGTTCGGCCACGAATGCAAAACCAATCGCTTCAAACCGCTGTTGAGGAGACTCCATGGAATCGGCAGTTGATTTCCATTTTGTGATCCGGCTTTTGATCAATACGGCCTCGGTGTTCGTGCTGATCCGTTGCTACTACGCCTTTTCCCGCCATCGGGAGAACGCCGCCTCGTTCATTCTGTTCGGCGTCGGTGTTTTTCTGGTGACTGCCTTGTTGCATTCGGTCACCGTCACCATGGGTTTTGCCTTCGGACTCTTCGCTGTCTTCTCTATGCTTCGGTACCGAACCGAGGCGCTGGGCATCAAGGAAATGACCTATCTGTTTCTGGTGATTGCCATGGCCCTGCTGGCGGCGGTTGGCACGATGCACCACCTGGAGCTGGTGTGTCTCAATCTGCTGGTTATTGTGCTTGCATTGGTACTCGAAACCCGGGTGCTGCTGCCCAGGCATAGCGAGCGAGAGGTGGAGTACGAAAAGATCGAGAACGTCCATCGGGACCGTCGGGAACTGCTCATTGCCGACCTTCGTGATCGCACCGGTCTGGATGTGTTCCGGGTGGATGTGGTGTCGGTCAGTTACCTGCGGGACACCGCCCTGTTGAGAATGCACTTTCGACAGGAGCCCGATCATGTTCGCTGAGCTGAAATGGGCATTGCTGATTATCGGTCTGACCCTGGCGTTTAGCCTGCAGCCCCTGCTTGTTATGGCGTCACCGCTGGAAGCCGAACTGGGTGGTTATGTTGCCGCCGGTGTCGACCATTACGGTGCGTTTTATGACGAGGATGGCGAGCCCAGCACCACCCGGGGCGTACTGCGAAATGCGAAGCTTGAACTGGAACTGAGTTGGGGAAAGCGCTGGGAGGCAGAGCTGGACGGCAGCTACAAGATCGAAGGCGACAAGAAAGAGCTGGATCTTGGTGATGCCTACCTTGTTTACGATGGCCCGAGCCGGTTCGAAGCCCAGGTGGGGCGCTTCAAAGAACCTTTCGGCCTGGAGCGCCTCGCAAGCTACACCAACCTGAACACCAGCGAGCGTTCGCTGGTGAGTTCGGCGTTCGCACCTGGGCGATCCACCGGTATTATGGCGGGGCAGTATCGCAATCGAGGCACCTGGTCACTGGGTCTGTTTACCGATGAACCCGATGGCGGCTCCACTCACGCCGTAACCGCGAGACTGACCCGTGCCCCTGTTCGTTCAGAGACCCAGACCGTGCATCTTGGCACGGCGGTCTCCTACCGTGACCTCGGCGAAAGCCGTTTCCAGATCAAGGATGAGGGGGAGGTGTTCAGCGCCGATAATGTCATCCGCAGCCCGAGATTCGAAGCCCGTGATGCCTGGCTGGCGGGCCTTGAAGCCGCCTGGCTTTATAATCGCCTGACCCTCGTGGCGGAAGCCATGGCCCAGAACGTGCGGCGAACCGACGGGTCACGCTGGCAGTTCGCTGGCGCTTACCTTCAGGCCGGTGTGTTCCTGACTGACGATCAACGCTATTACAGCCGCGGAGAGTTTGACCGGATCGAGCCCCGGCATCGGGCGGGCGCCCTGGAACTGGTCGCCCGGCACAGTGCGGTAGACCTGCGAGACAGGAACCTGGGGGCCGAGGCGAGTGTAACGCTACTGGGTTTTGCCTGGTACCTGGGCGAGGTGTTCCAGCTGCGCCTCAACTACCTGATACCGGATATTAGCGGCAACACCTTGATGGCCGCGCCGGACGGAGACGCCGTTACCCTCCGCGTCGTGCTGCGGTTTTAGGTAGCGTGAGGGTTACCTCTGTCCATTGCCCGGGCTCGCTGGTAATCCACATGCTGCCCTTGTGATGTCGCATGATGGTCTGGCAGATGCTCAGGCCCAGCCCCAGGTTGTCCGGTGTATCGCTGGTGGAATAGAACGGATCAGCGAGGCGCTTGATATCCTCCGGCGCGATGCCCTGGCCATTGTCCCGGATCCAGATGCGATGCGCGGTGTCGGTGCTTTCGGCGGTTATCTCGATTTTGCCGTGCCCGTGGCTGTTGCTGACGGCTGAGGCACCGTTGAGCAGCAGGTTCACGAACACCTGGGTCAGCGCCGATGGATAGCAGGGAAGCAGGGTTCCGTCCGGAATGTTTATGTGAAGTTCCACGCCTCTCAGTTGATGCCGGCAAAACCCGGTTGCGGTGGCCACCAGTTTGCGCAGATCGGCTGTTTCCAGATTGTGTTCCGGCACGGGACGAGAAAATTCGATCAGGTCAGAGACAATATCGGCGATGCGTTTCTGGTGCGTGCTGGCGTCCGTCAGGGCACCTGCCACTTCGGAATCCCGGTTTACCGAACTTGCAAAATCCACCGCCTGGCTGGCGCAGTTCAGCGGGTTCATGATTTCGTGCAAAAGTCCTTTCGCCATATGGCTCAGAGCCTGTTGTTTCTGCTCCTGGGCCAGTCTCTCTTCCGTGATTTTCAGGGTCTCCAGGGTGCGGGACAGCTGGCGGTTCCGGTCGCGCAGCAGGAACTGGAGAGCCAGCAGATTGCGCAGAAACTGCGACAGGAACCACGCCGACAGGGGCGCGACGACAAGGCACATCAGAATCAGCCAGTTGGTCAGAATGCCGATCAGGGTTTCGGCCACCTCGTGGCTGTCTACCGCCAAAAACGTGCAAAGTACCAGCAGGGATAGGTTAATCAGGATAATCAGGCTGGTGTGCAGCAGAGACAGGGTAATGATGCCCACGGAGCTGATAAAAAAGAACAGTCCCACGATGGGAGCGAGAGTCGCACCTGTTGTGATGTACCCCAGGTAACTGAACACGGCCATGTTGAAAAATACCAGGTAGACGATCATCGGCGCGGACCGGCGTAGGCGCGTGAACCGGTGAGCGGCAATCAGGCCGGTCAGGATCGCTGTGTAGATCAGGTAGGTGCCGAAAATATCCGGTGCGTCCGGGTTCAGCGCCAGCCCGCCCAGGAACAGCAGGGTGCCGATGAAGGCAATGACCAGGTAAACGTCAGCGAACAGCGGCAGCACCCGGTAGCGATACTGGGTGTGGTAGAAGCGCTCGAAGCGCCGCTGGCGCCAGGCGGGCAGTTGGCGGATCTGATCGATGCCGGAAAGCAGTTTCACTCGGCGGCTCCGTGTTGGTGTCGTTGCATGAACAGTATCAGCTCGGGCAGGCGTTCGAAGCCGAGCTTCACGAATATCCGATCCTTGTAGGAGTGCACTGTTTTGCAGGACACGCCAAGCCGACCGGCAATGTCCCGTACCGGAAGCCGGCTGGCCATTAGCTGTGCCACTTCCCGTTCCCGTCCGGACAGGGCCTGGTATGCGAGCATGGCCGCCGGTTCGGGCTGCTGCCTCCAATTGCCGATATAAACCTGCCCGTTTCGAATGTAGAACAGGGTCTTGATCAACTCCTGAATTGGCTGGTCCTTGGACACTACGGCCTTGATGCCCGCTTCCAGGTAGATCGCCATTCGCCCGTTGCTGACCGGTGTGTCCGAAATCAACAATACCGAGAGAGAAGGGTTCATCGTCAGTGCATGCTCGGCGATAGTCAGCCCGTCGTTGTCCTGAAGGTTTTCTTCAATCAACAGTACCGTCGGCCTGGCCGCCTGCAGGTGATTGAGGGTTGCAACGCCGGTCTCGGATTCGCCGACCAGTTCGACCTCGCTGTCCAGCAGGATCTGGAACAGCAGGCTGTCACGGAGCAGGCGTTGCCCGATGGTGACGTACAGCCTGAGTCTGCGCTGGCCCGCCACCATCAGTCGGCCCTGGCCGGCAGTCGCAGGCTGACCCAGAGACTCTGGTCGCCCCCGTCGGTATCGATGTCGCCTGCCAGCAGCCGGCTACTTACGAACAGCATCAGCAGGGCGGTTTGCTGTTCCAATAATGGGCGTGAAAGCCGGGTAATGGGCGCCAGCAGGTGGCTGTACATATGAAACGCATTTGGGTTGGTTACAGTTAGGTGGTCCCCGGCCTGAGTGATCTCCAAAGCAGTGGCCTTCAGGCCCGACGCATTCAGAAGCGTTGCCAGTGAATGGCAGAGCATCATAAGTGGTGTTTGTGTTTCGCTCGCGGCGGCGGGGTTGTCCAATGCGTCGGTCAGGGCCCTTGCAAAGGCTCGTCTGGTCAGGGGGTTGGGTGGTGCGTCTGGTTCCAGGTTGTCCAACTGCCGGCCCACCAACCCGACAAAGTCTCTCATCAGATCATGCTCCAGGGCGGTTTCCCGGCTCGCCCGCAGGTGAGGCGGCTGGGCCGGAAGCGTGCGGATGCTTGTCAGGGCGTCCAGAAAATCGGCGGTTGTCGGTTCGCCGGTAACACTGTCCACTCTGTCAGACAGGTGTTCGAGCAGCCGGGCATGTCGTTGTTGGCGCAGTTCCGCAAACTGTTGCTCGGCCATTGAGCGGGAGCTGTCCCGTGTTGCAACCAGGGCACGATGATGGGCCAGTGCCTTGCGGAAAAGGTTCAACAGTTCATCGGCGCGCCAGGGTTTTCTCTGGTACCTGAAAATCCGGCCTTCGTTCACCGCATCCATCGCCACATCCACTTCGCCCCAGGCCGACGTGAGAATACGGACAATGGTCGGATGCGACTGTCGGAGTTCGTCCAGCAGTTCTTTGCCGTGCATCCCGGGCATTCTCTGGTCGGTCATCACCACGGCAACACTGCCGTCACCCCGGAGGGTAAGAAGGGCTTCTTCGGCACTGATGGCGCTCAGCACCCGGAACTCGGTCTGCATGTGCGCCAGCTGCCTCGACAGGTAACGGGTGGCAGTCGGTTCGTCATCGACAATCAGAATCGCCGGGCTAGGGCCCTCCGGGGCCTCTCCGGTATCCGGAGCGAATGATTGCGCTTCCCGGGTTAGGGCGGCGGCCAACACGTGAGACCGGATGACATCCAGATCGACTGGTTGTTCGAAACAGCGATCGATCAACTGATCATCAAGCAGCGTCACCAGGAGGTTCAGGGCAATGGCATCCCCGATCAGTATCTTCAGGATCGAGGGGTAGCGGTCACGGACCTCTGATAGCAGCGACGATTCGAGGTGACCATCAGGCTGGTCAGGCATCAGTACGATGGCGGCCGGTAGTGTGGAAGCGGAGGCGAGGTGATCGAGGGCAGTCTGATCAGAGGCGAATGCCTGAATCGCGAAATCGTCGCCAAACAGGGTTTCGAAATGCTGCCGTTCCTGGTCATCGTCATATCGGAGAAGGATCTCCGCCACTGCGCTGGTAGCCATTGTTGTGCGGGGGCCTGCTGATGGGTTTTGGAAGAGACTAGCAACGGCAGAGAATTAGTGGTGTAGGAAATTCCTACAAATGGGGCCTGTCCAATGTTGGAAGCGTTGTTCTGTGACGGCCTTGGCACTATGGCCTGTTTCAAAGTCAGGAGCGACTACACTTATCACAGGTTTATCGAAAGGGAGATAACCATGACAGTTCCGGAAAATGGTCTGACGAACCACGAAGTGACAGTCTGTCTGGCTGGCGGTGCCGTTCTGGGGCCGTTCAATGCCACCTGGAGCAAGGATTCCGGGGGCGATGTGCGTGAACTGGTCCGCGAATACGACGCCTTCCTGCAGGGTGAAAAGCAGCACCGCTACAAGTTCCATCTGCATGATACCTACACAAACACGGTTCATACCCTGATCCTGAATTTTGAACAGGTTACGGGCATCTGCGACCATGTTCGGCTCAGGTCCCAGGGCGGCGGTTGAGCCAGGGCCGGCCCTGGAGCGTACACGCACAAAGCCACGAGCAAATGGACGGACAGGAGGGAATATGAGCGAATTCAGAACGGAAACGGACAGCCTCGGAGACGTCCAGGTACCTGCAGATGCGCTCTGGGGCGCGCAAACCCAGCGTGCCGTGGAGAATTTCCCGGTCAGTGGTCAGCCAATGCCCCAGGCGTTCATTGCCGCTGTTGCGCAGATCAAGCGGGCAGCCGCAGAAGCCAACACCAGCCTGGGTCTGCTCGATAACGATCTCAGGGATGCCATTGCCCAGGCCTGTGAGGATATTGTGAAAGGCGAGTACGCCGATCAGTTTCCCGTGGACCGCTACCAGACCGGCTCCGGCACCAGCACCAACATGAATGTGAATGAGGTGATCGCCAGCATTGCCCGCAATGCAGGTTTCGAGGTGCACCCGAACGATCATGTGAACATGAGCCAGAGCTCGAACGATGTGATTCCGACGGCCATCCACGTGAGTGCAGTGATTGCGGCCAAGGAGAAGCTGCTGCCGGCGCTGTCGCATCTGTGCGGTGTGATCTACGAACAGGAGGCGGCATTCTCCAGCCAGGTGAAGACTGGTCGAACCCACCTGATGGATGCCATGCCGGTGACGCTGGGCCAGGAGCTGAAGACCTGGCGCGAACAGCTTCTGGCCGTTGAAAAGCGGGTAGAGGCCGCCGCTGATGAACTGTTGGCGGTACCCCAGGGCGGTACGGCAGTGGGTACCGGAATCAATGCGCTGCCGGAATTTTCCGGTCAGTTCGTCAAGTTCCTGCGGGCCAATACCGGTTATCCGTTTACGTCGCTCGATCACAAGTTTATCGGCCAGAGCGCGGTGGACGCCCCGGTGGCGCTGTCGGCGCAGCTGCGCGGTGCAGCCATTGTGCTCACCAAGATCGCCAATGATCTGCGCTGGATGAACAGTGGTCCGATTCACGGTCTGGCTGAAATCAGTCTTCCGGCATTGCAGCCGGGGAGCAGCATCATGCCCGGCAAGGTCAATCCGGTGATCCCGGAATCCGTTGCCATGGTGGGCGCCCAGGTGATGGGGCTGGATAGCGCTGTGGCCATCGCCGGCCAGTCCGGTAATTTCCAGCTCAACGTGATGCTGCCCCTGGTGGGTGGGAACCTGCTGGATATGACCGATTTGCTCTCCAACGCGGCCATCATGCTGGCAGACAAAGCGATCAGGGACTTTACGGTCAATGCCGACAACCTCAATGCAGGGGTGGGCAAGAACCCGGTGCTGGTAACCGCGCTGAACCCGGAAATCGGTTACAGCCTGGCGGCAGACATCGCCAAAGAGGCCTACAAGACGGGGCGTCCGGTCATTGATGTGGCGGAGGAGCGCAGCGGCCTCAGCCGGGAACGGCTTGAGGAGTTGATGGACCCGCTCAAGCTGACCCGGGGCGGGATTGCCTGATCGGCCGTTTCAGAGAGGCGCAAACGCTTGCTGATCGTTCTGGAGCTGTTTTTGATGCTGGTGCTGGCCAACGGTACACCGGTGGTCGCTGCCGGATTGTTGAAAAACTGCTGGTCAGCGCCGGTTGATGGCGGAAGACTCTGGTCCGATGGCCGGCCTGTCTTCGGTGAAAGCAAAACCTGGCGGGGAGTGGTTTCCGGCGCACTCGCCTGTGCGGTGTTTGCGCTGTTTACCGGTCTGGGGTTCCTTTTCGGGCTTCTGTTCGGCCTGCTCGGGCTGGCCGGAGATATGCTGAGCAGTTTTATCAAGCGCCGGCGGGGGCTGGCCTCCAGTGCCCGGGCCATCGGTCTGGATCAGATTCCTGAAGCACTCCTGCCCATGTTGCTGGCCATGGCCTGGCTGCCAGTGAGTTTCTGGGTGGTGTTGATTGTGGTGGTGCTTTTTACCCTGTCCAACATTTTCGGTTCACCGCTGCTGTACCGCCTCGGGATCCGTCGGCAGCCTCATTAATCCGGCCCACGGGTCAGAGTGTGAAGGGTGACTTCCGGTGGGCAGTTGAGCCGAACATTGACAACAGACGTGCCCGAACCGGGTGAGGTATAGCCCTGCATACCGTTCATTCGCCAGTAGCCTCGTCCGAGTGTTCGCGGGCAGTCAGAATCCAGGGTCACCGGTATGCCACCGGGCAGGCAGATCTGCCCGCCGTGGGTGTGACCACAAAGAAAGACGTCATAGCCCGCGTGGGCGGCCTCGCGCCAGATCTCCGGCGTGTGGCTGAGTAGAATGCTGGTGCCCCCTGCCGGGATCTTGTCACCGGCCTGGTGCAGGTTGTGGACTTTGAAGAAGTGGGCATCGTCGACGCCCGCCAGGTACAGGGTCTGGCCGTCGCGCTCAATGGGTGCCATTTCGTTCATTAACAGCTGGTAGCCCATGTCTTCCAGCGCCGGTACCATGCGAACGCTGTCGTGGTTACCCAGCACGGCGTAGGGTTTCCCCTTTATTCCATCCCGCAACCTTGCCATGCCGTCCAGGGCCCCCTCGATCGGGCCCCAGGTCAGTTTCCGGTAATCGCCGGTCAACACGCACAGGTCATAGTCCAGTGGTTCGATCTGGCGCAGCACTGCCTGCAGGTTGGCTTCGTCCATGTCCACGTGAAGATCGGTCAGGTGCAGAATGCGAAAGCCTTCAAAGGCCTCTGGCAGGCCGGGGAGGTGGAAGCGGTTATGCACGGTGTTCAGACGTCGGCTATTGCTCTGGCCGCGGCCCCAGAGACCAACCATGCGCAGACAGGTGCGTATAAACCCGGGCGCCGTGGCCCAGTTTTCCAGATGGAAGGAGCTGTGATCCTGCCCGAATACCTTCGCTTCAGCCTCCCGTTCAATGCCAAGCCTCTGGCGGGCGTGAACAGGGCCGAGCCGCAGGCTCAGGCGGTACTCCAGGAGTTCATCCTGGTTTTCCGGTGTGCGAGCCCTTGCCGTCATTTTTCTTCCTTTGTATGCCGAGCGGAGCATGGCCGATATGCAATGTGGCAAACCCTGACTCTCATTATGGATGGCCCTCGAAGGTATGCAACCAAAACGACATAATGTTCATGTTTGATGACATATTGGCAGGCCGAACCGGCCAACGATCAGAGTCAGGGTATTTATGACTGCATCACCAGGCGAAGAAGAGCTGTCCTCGTGGCAGATTTTTCTGTTGTTCCTCCGGCTCGGGCTGACCTCGTTTGGCGGGCCGGCAGCGCACCTTGGGTTCTTCCATGATGAGTTCGTGAAACGTCGGCGATGGCTCTCGGACAGTGCCTACGGAGAAGTCGTGGCCCTGTGCCAGCTGTTGCCTGGTCCGGCGTCCAGCCAGGTGGGTCTGACCATCGGATTCCTGCGCGGCCATTACCGCGGTGCCTTCGCAGCATGGCTGGGATTTACCCTGCCATCGGCGCTGATCATGATCAGCTTCGCGCTGGGGTTGAGCGCGTGGCCCGAGGCCGGTAGTGGCGGTTGGATACACGGCCTCAAACTGTTTGTTGTGGCGGTGGTGGCCCAGGCTGTCTGGCAGATGGGGCAAAGCCTGTGCCCTGACCGGCCCCGAACCGCGATGGCGCTGCTGGTTGCCGTGAGTTTGCTGGTGATGGGCGAAACCTGGATGCAGATACTGGCCCTGGCCATCGCCGGAGCTGTCGGTTCTGTTATGCAGTTGAGGAGCAGTGCGGCATCCGAACTGCTGTATGTGCCTTTGCAATCCCGGAAGCCCGCGCTTTTTGCCGTGGCTTTTGCGGTCCTGTTGCTGGTTTCTTTCCTGCCACAGGCGACAGGTAGCCTCGGCTGGATCGCTACGGAAATGTACCGGGCCGGCGCGTTGGTGTTTGGTGGCGGGCATGTTGTGCTGCCCTGGTTGCAGGAAGGCTTCGTGGCCTCCGGTGCCATGGCCGCGGACACCTTTCTGGCGGGGTACGGCGTTGCTCAGGCTATGCCGGGGCCGCTGTTTTCTTTCTCTGGATTTCTGGGTTGTTCACAGGCGGGTGCTATCGGTGGTGTTGTCGCCGTTATCGCAGTTTTTCTGCCCGGAACCCTGTTGGTCTTTGCCGGTCTTCCATTGTGGAGCTGGCTTCGCGAGCACCGTCGTGCAAGGTCTGCACTGGCCGGCGTTAACGCTGGCGTGGTCGGCCTGTTGCTGGCAGCGCTTTATGATCCGGTATGGACCTCGGCAGTCCATAGTGCCATGGACCTGGGGTTGGTGCTGGTTCTCTGGTTGTGTCTGGCCGTATGGCGGGTGCCGGTCTGGCTGCTGGCGCCGCTGAGTGCGCTGGGCGGGGTGATCCTGCTGCCTTGAACAGCGTACATATAAGCCGGCTCACGCCGGCGGGTACAAGGGTTGGCAAATCCGCAGGTTTCCAGCCACAATCGGGCCGTTACAGGCAGAAAACGTGAACGCAGAGGTCATCATGACTACATCGTGCAGTATTCCGGGTCTCAACGTTCCGCGCAGCCGCTTTCCCGACCCCGAGCAGGATCTGCCAGCGGCAGAAGGTGAGCAGCGGGTTGTGCTGGCGGGCGGCTGCTTCTGGTGTGTGGAGGCGGTTTTCCTGGCAATGGATGGCGTCACCAGCGTCCAATCCGGTTACGCTGGCGGTCATGCCAGTTCCGCCAATTACGAGGCCGTATGCTCGGGTACTACCGGCCACGCCGAAGTGGTGGATGTCCACTATGATCCTGCCAAGGTCAGTTTTGGCGAGCTGCTCAAGGTATTCTTCTCGGTTGCCCATGATCCCACCCAGTTGAATCGCCAGGGTAATGACCGGGGCACCCAGTACCGCTCGGCGGTATTTTATGAAACGGCGGAACAGCGGCGAGTGGCCGAGGCCTACATCCATCAGCTCAATCAGGCCGGGGTATATCCGGATCCGATAGTAACCACTCTGGAACCGCTCGAAGCGTTTTATCCCGCCGAGGAATATCACCAGAATTTTGCGGCCCGGAACCCCTATCAGCCATACATCATGGCCGTGGCCGCGCCGAAAATGGAAAAGCTCGTAGACAGCTATCCTGACCGCCTGAAGCCGGAATTTACAGACAACGACACAGGCAGTACAGCCTGAGGAGGCAGACCATGGGAGTGTCAAAGGCAGGCTATGACCTGACGCCATTGACTGAGGCGCAGGTTGAGGAAAAGGCCGCAGATCTGACATCGGAAGAGCGACGTGTATTGCTGGACCATGGTACCGAGCACCCGTTCTGCGGGACCTTGCTGGATAACAAGAAAGCCGGAGTTTACCACTGCCGGCTCTGCGATCTGCCTCTGTTCAGTTCGGACTCGAAATTTGACTCGGGAACCGGCTGGCCTAGCTTCTTCCAGCCCTTTGACCCGGAACACATCCGGTACATCGAGGACACCAGTCTGGGCATGACCCGCACCGAAATCCGCTGTCCCAGATGTGACAGTCATCTTGGCCATGTTTTTCCCGACGGCCCGCCGCCAACCGGGCAGCGTTACTGCCTGAACTCGGTTGCCATGGTGTTTGAGGAAAACGCCTGAGAAGTGAGGGGGGCCGCCAGGCCCCCATTCTATTTACTGCCGCCTGTCACAGTGGCTACATAGTGTGCCACCGCCCGGATCTGTTCCTCAGACAGCGACTCGTTAAACGCGGGCATAATACCAACCCCGCCGGTGACGGCATTGGCCACCTGTTCCAGGGTTGGCTTGAGTTCATCCAGGTTCGGGCCGACGGCACCGGCTGAACCTGCGTCGGCGAGTGTGTGGCATATCGTGCAGGAGGGTTGTGCCTCCTGGGTGTAGACCTGCTTTCCTTTCTCCAGCTCACTGGCGACAACCAGTGAAGGTAGCCCGATCAGGGCTACCGCGAAAAATAATGCAGTTTTTCTCATGTTGTTGCTTTCCGCAAAGATCGGGGTCGACCTACTCCCGGCCGACCCGACCAGTCATCAACTGATGGCAACCGTAACTCCGTGGTCGCTCCAGCCATTGTGGCCGTAACCACGTTCATTCTCGACCCGGCCCTCAGGCTGGGTATTGCCCTCCACGTCTGTGGCCCGGCTGACAATCCGATGCTCTCCAGCGGTTAGATCGGCTGCCAGTACAAACGGCCGCCAGGCATAGGGACCCAGATCCGGGCCCAGGAAGCGAGCCTGTTTCCAGGTTTTGCCGCCATCCACGGAAACGTCGACTTTTTCCAGGGCAACGGTGCCACCAAAGGCCACACCGTAAATCATGTTTCGGCCGGCCCGACCGCTTTCCAGGGGAGCAGTCACCCAGGATTTAACATTCATTTCCCACATGGAGGGCTGATCCGGGGCGCCTTTTACACCAACATCACGGATCCGGTAACCGGAGGCCTGGATCTTGGCGTCAGTCTGGTTTTCGGTGAAGGCGACGTTCTTGACGTACTTCACGTTGTTCACGCCGTAGTAACCCGGCACCACCATGCGCAGCGGGCCACCGTGGGTATGGGTCAGAGGCTCGTCGTTCATTTCCCAGGCCAGCAGGGCGCTTTCCATGGCTCGGGTGGGAACGGAGCGCTCAACGATCACGGTTTTCGGGTCCAGACCGTCAGGCAGTGTCTCGCCGCCGGTACTGGTGATGTAGCGTGCCCCTTCGACAGGACCGCCCAGAGCCTCTACAACGTCCTTCAATGGCACCCCGGTCCACATGATGCAACCAGCGGCGCCAACAGACCACTGGGTGCCACCTGCCCCGTGAGGGAAAAACGCCCGGCCGTTACCGGAACACTGCAGTACAGACGCAACGGTGGTTACGCCCATCTGCTTCAGGTCACCGACTGTCAGGGTTCGGGGGTTTTTGACGCCCTCGATCCGCACCTCCCAGACATCCGGGTTGTCGGTCACCGAGGCCGGTGGTGCCGGCAGGTTGTTGCGTACGAACAAACGGTCACTGGCGGTGATGACGCCGTTGCCGATGGCCCCCCGTTGGGTTTCCATGGTGTTGGTGCTGTGAACGATCAGGGCGTTGCGTTCTTTCCAGGCCGCGTAATCCGGCAGTGATTTTGGCTCATCGGCCTTGGCCAGGGGCGTAAATCCCAGCACGGAAACCGCCGCCATGGCGCCGGCGCTGCCAAGCAGCAGGGTGCGCCGGGTAGGGTTCTGGAGGCCCGGGTCATTCGGGCCACGCATCAGAGCTGTTTCCTGCTTCATGATCCGTCTCCTTTTTAGGGTTGTCGTCGGACGGTGGGACTGCTCTTTCGATTCTTTGGAGTTATATCCTTATATCTTATAGATAATGATCAAAAATTAATCAATGCTTTTGTGCGTTATCCAACGGGTTTTTCAGTCGCTATAATTCGCCGCTATTGAAATTCCCGGCAAGGCCGGGAGCGAAACCGGGAAACAGAGAAGGGGCGCTGTGATGATTCGATTGAAGATGAATCCGCTAACGGAGTCGGCAACGCTTCTTCGGCGGGCGGGCGTGGTTCTTGGCAGTGTCGGACTAACCGCACTCTTCTCCCTGTTGGTGTTGCTCCGGGCGCTGTTCGGAAGGCTGAACCGACCCATCGTTGATCAATACTGTCGGGAGTGGTCGGCGTCGCTGTTACGACTGGTTCGTGCCAATCTGACGGTGCGAGGGCAGGTGCCGGATTTCGGTGATGGCCGGCGCTACATCATCATGTGCACCCATGCCAGCCACTACGACATCCCGGTCACCTTCGTGTCGTTGCCGGGCTCGATTCGAATGCTGGCGAAGAAGGAACTGTTCAGTATTCCACTGCTGGGGCAGGCCATGCGTGCAGCTGAATTCCCCTCGGTGGACCGTTCCAACCGACAACGTGCCGTGCGAGACCTGGAAAAGGCCCGTGCCATGATGGAGAGCGGAATCGTGCTCTGGGCCGCACCTGAGGGGACCCGTTCACCGGATGGCAAGCTTCTGCCCTTCAAGAAAGGCTGCTTTCATCTGGCGCTGGATACCGAGGCGGTGATTGTGCCTGTGGCCGTGCGTGGCATTCATCGGGTGTTGCCGGCCCGCACGTGGCAAATCAACCTTGGCCAACCGGTGGACGTCCGGGTGGGTGAGCCTCTGGAGACGGCCGGCAAGACCAAGGCCGACCTGGATGAGGTGATGACCGAGGTGCGCGCAAGGCTGACTGAGTTGCTGGGGGATGGTGAAGCCGGTTAGCACCGGCCTCACACAGTTACGCTAAATCAGGCGGTGCCTGCAGCCACCACCGTGGACAACAGATAACCGGTATAGGCAACGTAGACCAGTACCAGGATGCCGCCATCCACTCGGCTCACCAGTTTGCGCCAGCCAGTCAGGCCGTAGCCCATCAGGAACAGGCCCACCGTAAGTGCCAGCATCAGCGTCCAGTCCCGGTAAAGCACTTCCGGATCCACCGCCAGGGGTTCGATAGCCGCGGCAAGCCCCACCACGGCCAGAGTGTTGAAGATGCCGGATCCCAGAATGTTACCCAGGATGAGGTCGTGCTCGTTCTTCTTGACCGCCGCCAGGGCCGAGGCAAGCTCGGGAAGGGAGGTGCCGATGGCAACAATGGTCAGGCCGATAACCAGGTCGCTGACACCCAGGCTCTGTGCAATCGTGACTGCACCCCACACCAGCAGGCGGGAACTGACAATCAGCAGTACCAGGCCGATCACCAGCCAGATAACAGCGGTTTTGAGGGGCATGGGATGGGCGATGATCTCTGCATCGGCGTCACCGGCCAGGGGGTCGGCCTTGCCTCTCAGGCCCTGGTAGATGGACCAGCCCATGACTGCCGCGAAGACCGCCAGAAGCACCCAGCCATCCAGGCGCGAGAGTTGGCCGTCCAACAATTGGACCCCGGCAATCAGAGTGAGTCCGATGAGTAGCGGCAACTCTTTTCGGATGACCTGTGAGTGCACCGCGATCGGGGCGATAACCGCCGTGAGGCCGACAATCAGGGCAATGTTGGTGATGTTGGAGCCATAGCCGTTACCCAGCGCCAGGCCGGGGTTGCCGTCGGAGGCGGCCATGGCGGAGACCGCCAGTTCCGGTGCCGAGGTGCCGAAACCGATAATCACCATGCCGATCAGAAGGGTGGGCATGCCCAGATGTTTGGCGGTCGCCGCAGCGCCCTCGACAAATTTGTCGGCACTCCAGACCAGCAGTACCAGGCCGGCGATGATTGCGCCAAATGCCATTAGCATAGATAGACCTCAGTTAATGAAACGTCCGAGCATGAAAACCCCGGCATAGCCAAGGGTGTAGGCTGCCAGAAGGTGTGCAAGATACCGCATATAGGCCGCAAAGGTCAGCCCCGGGACCTTGCTCATTGCCACGATGCCGGCGGCTGAACCGATCACCAGCAGCGAGCCGCCCACGCCCACGGCGTAAGTCAGTCCCATCCATTCGCCGGGACTCATGTCGATGCCGGACTTCAGCAGTGCTGCCGTCAACGGCACGTTATCGATCACCGCCGAGAAGATACCCATCAGGTAGTTTGCGTAAAGCGGTGGCAGGACATCGTAGATGGCCACCAGCGAGTCCAGTGCATGAATCTCCTTGAGCATGCCCACCAGCAGCAGGATGCCGAGGAAGAACAGCAGGGTTTCAAACTCGATGATACGGATGTATTCGAGAATGGGGTCCAGGTCCGAGTCGTCACTCATGAATCGCGACACCAGGAACATGATGGACAGGCCGAACAGAAAGGTCAGAACCGGTGGAATTCCGAACAGGGCATTGCCGGCGATGGTGCTCAGGATTGTTAACAAAAACAGCCCGCTGATGACCGCATCGACCCGTCGCACCGGGGTAGTGTTGGAACGAAGTGTCACGGTACCTGTCAGGCCCCTTGAGAGGAAGACAGCAAGGATGAAAACCGTAATCGAGGCCGGGATCGCCAGGGTCAGCAGAGTCAGTATTTCCACCTTTTCCGCGAGGAAAATCATCAGAGTGGTAACGTCGCCGGTGATCAGGGAAACGCCGCCTGAGTTGACCGCAAAAACCACCAGCGTGACGAACTGGATGCGCTTTTTCAGCTCCAGATCCAGCGACAGAATCAGGGAGCATGAGACTAAAGTGGCGGTGATATTGTCTGCCAAAGAGGAGAAAATGAAACAAAAAAGACCGGTCAGGAAAAGTAGCCGCCTCTCGCTTACCTGTCTCGGCATGATCAGGTAAATCACGTTTTCGATCATACCCTTCTTATTCAGGTAGGCGACGAATGTCATGGCTGCGACGAGAAACAGCCACAATCCGGCGATTTCGGCAATGCTCTCGGACAGGCCGGCGGAAATGGTAGACGTTTCATCCGGGCTATCACTGAACAGGAAGAGCAGCATCCAGCTCATGGTGCCAAAGAACAGCGTTACCTTGGCTTTGTTGATGTGGATGACTTCTTCAAATATGACGCCCAACAGCGCCAGAACCGCGAGAACAATCAGAAACGCATCAAGGGCAGACATTGGGGAAATCCCGTCCTGGTTTGTCAGAGTAAAGGCCGAAGCCGGCCAGACAGATCATGCGGGCGGATTTTAGACCTTTGGCCCGAAGCAAACCACTGTTCGCAAGTGCACGTATCGGCAGGTGGAACCAGTAAAAGCCTGATAAGGGCGCAACGATTGACAATCGCAATTTATTATCCCGGCGAAAATCGGGATAATTGCGCGCACATTCAGACCGGAAGCAGACGGCGGCGCCGTTTACCTCGCGCCCGACCGGCTTTCGACAGGCCTTCTTGCTGATCGTGAGGGGGCAAAAAGGCTCAACACTAGCTAGGGTGAAAACCAATGGCCGTTAGACAGGCAGACGTAGTGCTGGTCGGTGGTGGCGTCATGAGCGCCACTCTCGGCATGATGCTCAGGCAGCTTGATCCGTCCCTGGACATCGTCATGGTGGAGCGTCTCGACCACGTTGCCCATGAGAGCACAGACGGATGGAATAACGCAGGTACCGGACACGCCGGATACTGTGAGCTTAACTACACCCCTGAAACCGACGATGGCGACGTGACCATCGATCGTGCCCTGCAGATCAACGCCCAGTTCGAGGTGTCGCTGCAGCTCTGGTCCTATCTGGTGGAGCAGGGCATCCTGCCCGAGCCATCCACCTTTATTAACCGCACGCCACACCAGAGCTTTGTCTGGGGTGAAAAGGACGTGGCCTTCCTCAAGCGCCGCTACGAGCGCCTGAGCGCCCATCATCTGTTCCGTGATATGGAATACACCGAGTCCCCGAAGGATCTCGAAGAATGGATGCCCCTGATCGTCAATAACCGGGACCCGATGCAGCGTGTTGCCGCGACCCGGATCAAGCACGGCTCGGATGTGGATTTCGGTTCTCTCACCCGCAGCATGGTGAGCTGGCTGGAGACCCAGCCGAACTTCGAGCTGATGCTCAGCTCGCCGGTGCACTACATTGACCAGCGGGACAACGGCCGCTGGAAGCTTCGCGTCAAGAACCAGAAGACCGGCGAGCTGACCAAGCTGGAGACCGGCTTCGTGTTCCTCGGGGCCGGTGGTGGTGCGTTGCCGCTGCTGCAGAAGTCCGGTATCGAGGAAGCCCGGGGCTATGGCGGCTTCCCGGTCAGTGGTCAGTGGCTGGTGTGTGGCAAGCCCGACATCGTCCAGCAGCACGATTCCAAGGTGTACGGCAAGGCGCCGATCGGCGCGCCACCCATGTCGGTGCCGCACCTGGACACGCGTATCATCAACGGCGAGCCGGCCCTGTTGTTTGGCCCCTTTGCCGGTTTCACCACCCGCTTCCTCAAGCAGGGCTCCATCTTTGACCTGATCGGCTCGGTGAAATCCACCAACCTCAAGCCGATGCTCTCGGTGAGCAAGAGCAACATGGACCTGACCCGCTACCTGATCGGGGAAGTGTTCCAGTCCCACAGTGACCGGGTGGCCTCGCTGCGCAACTTCTTCCCGGACGCCATGGAAGAAGACTGGCAGCTGCGTATGGCCGGCCAGCGGGTGCAGATCATCAAGCAGGTTGATGGCGGCGGTGGCAAGCTCGAGTTCGGCACCGAAATCGTGGCGGCCAAGGACGGGACCCTGGCAGCACTGCTTGGCGCTTCCCCCGGGGCCTCTACCGCAGCCAACGCCATGATCAATGTGATCGAGCGCTGCTTCCCGGAAAAGATCAAGACGCCGGAGTGGCAGGAGCGCATGAAAGAGCTGGTGCCGTCCTACGGCCACTCCCTGGTTGAAGACGAAGCACTGCTGACTGAAGTCCGCGCGAGGACCCTGTCGACCCTGAAACTGGGCTGATATTCCCAAACGGTCTAAGAAACCGAAAGGCACTGCGAACACTGGGTTTTATCCCGCTGATCGCGGTGCTTTTCGCGTTTTAGAAGGGGGCGAAATTTGCGATTTCACAGCTACCGCGTAGGGTTATAAGGCAACCCTTAGGAAAGGAGAGAGCCTGTGAGTGAGCAAAAGTACAATCCTGAGAAAGGGTACATTGCGCTGTTGGGCTGGAGCCTGAATGCGGTAGAAGCGGCCGACAAATTTGACCGTCGGTATGTTGTCGTGGCACCGGATTGGGCGGAAGCCTACTGCGAAGAGCACGACATCCCCTACGTGCCCTGGAATTTTGAGCGTCTGAACGACCGCTCTGTGGAGATTGCACAGACCCTCAAGGAGATGGGCGTTGACGTTGCCATCCCGTTGTTTGAGGAAACCGTGGAGTGGGCCGGTGCCATCAACTCGGTGTTGATGGACAAGCCGCGTCTGTTCGGTCAGGCCATGTTGTTGCGTGACAAAGCCCTGATGAAGCGCCGGGCCCAGCTCGGTGGCATCCGGGTGGGTATCTTCGAAGAGGCCCACGACAAGGGTGACGTTATCCGGTTCCTCAAGCGGGTAAATCAGACTCTGCTGAAACTGGATGGCGACCCCAACGACCCGATCCACCTCAAGGCGTTCGACAAGGCCGGCTGTCTTGGCCACCGGGTGATCCGCACGCCTGACGAAGTGGACACCATCCCGGAAGAAGAATTTCCGGTTCTGATGGAGTCGCACCTGGATGGCTGGGAATTTGCGGTCGAGGCCTGGATCCACAACGGCAAGATCGCCTTCCTGAATATCTCCGAGTATGTAACGCTGGGCTACTCCGTGTTCGTGCCGGCAACACCCGACCTCGAGAAATACCGGGACCAGATCCGGGGCGAAATCGAGAAGCTGATCAAGACCTTCGACATCGACTTCGGTTTCGTGCATCCGGAATACTTCGTCACCAGTGACAGTACCATGTACTTTGGCGAGGTGGCTTATCGTCCGCCGGGCTTCAAGGTGTTCGAGTTGCTGGAGAAGGCCTATGGCTTCAACGCCTATCAGGGTCTGATCCTGGCCTTCGATCCGAAAACCACCGAAGAAGAAATCAAAGCCTTTTTCCCGAAGGAAGTGGTGGATGCCAAGGGTTATGCCGGCTGCTTCGGGGTCTATCCGCGTCGCCGGGTGGTCAGCAGGCTGGAGATCCCGGAAGAGACCGAAAATCACGAGTATTTCGAGTCTCACGAGCTGACGCCGCCGCTGGAAGAAACCGTTACCAAGCGTACTGCGTTCGGTACCCACTGGGGGCTGGTGTATTTCTTCGGTGAAGATCCTTACGTCATGCGGGACCTCCTGAAACATCAGGAAGACCTCGATTTCTATGTATAATCAGGAGAAGCATTAACAACAAACGGGTTTGGTGCCAGGCCCTGAGGATTATCGTTTGAACGATCACCAACCGGGCAGCGCAACGCCAGCTGTGAATTTCGACAAGCTGGTGCAACGGCTGGATGACGCGATCCAGGCCATGGAAGAGAGCCGGCCCTTCGCAAGGGCCGGCAAGCTTCCGCGCGTACTGGATACTGCCCGACGGGTCCTGCTGCAGCCTGGTGGCTGCCAGGTTATCGAGGAGCGCGCCGAACGCCTCGAACTGGCCGGCGTGTTCGCCGGTACGGACTGGGCCGAACCCGGTATTCTTCTCCCCACACTGACAACCCATTCGCTGCAAAGCCAGAGTGCCGACACCGTGGTCATTGAGGCTTTCAGCGAACTGCGGTTGCTTGCCGTGGCCCGAGGCCACTATCTGCATCCCTCGGTATCGGCCGAACAGGCGCACCACTACCTGACTCAGGTCCTGGCCATCAACCTGGGCCTGTTGTTCGGCATGACCGGTGAAGCCGAGCGGGAGCAGGGCAAGCTCGCGCTGATCAGTCAGGCTGTGGTCCAGTACGTTGCTGATCACATCGGCTACGAGCATGTGATCGACAGTCTGATCGAAGAAATCTGGCGGATTCTTGAGCAACGCCCGATCCAGGTGACCGACGTGCGCCGCATGATCACCCAGATTGCTTTGTGCCGGGCGGATCCGCAGGCCGATCTTGGTGGTGCTGGCCGGGGTGCGGACCGGCTGATTTCCAGCCTCTACGGGCCCACCCGGGCCTGCAGCGAAGATCCCGGAACCGTGGTTTACCAGCAGCGGCTGGAAACCATGGATGCCCAGGCCCTGCAGAACGAAGCCACCGGGTTCGCACGTTCCATGCACGACACCGGATTGGTGTCGCCCTACCACGCCGCGTTCATCCGATTCATTCTTGCAGATCAGGACACCTTGCTGAGCGAGGCGCTGGGTCTGTCCAGTACCGGCCGAGATTGCCTGATGTGTTACCGGGAGCTAGTTCACACCCTGATTAACGAAGGCATCTATCCGGAAACGGCCCAGGGCATTTATGGCCTGGCGCTGCTGCTGGAGCGGGGCATTCTCTATCAACCTCCGGTAGCGCCTGGTCTTTGGCGTCAGGCACGGCTGTCTCTGTGTCCTCATGCCCGGGAGCGACTTGAACTGGCCTATGGCTATCAGCCGCAACCGAATGCCTGGCTGATTCAGGGCGTACTGAATATGTTGGGCCAACCGTTGGGCGTAGGGCAGGGCAACAACCCGACCTGTCAGTCGGCTCGTGCTCTGTCGATGTGGGCCTACAACGATCCGGACTATCTCTTGCAGATGGTGGCCTGGGCTGCCCGGGATAATGAAATAGTCATTCATTTTGAAGGCCAGCCCGTGTCCTCGGCGCAAAGTGCCGGCGGTGTCGCTTCTGAGGTTACCCTGGACCTGGACCCTGTCTCTCTGGTGGTGGTGCCACACCTGGATCGCATTTATGTGGAGATGGGCCGATTGTGTGTCGGGCGCGAGGGTGATCCCCATAAATGGGTAAACCCGGAATTTCACGGCTGGTCCGCCGGGCGTGGGTTTGCCATCAACGTCGATGTGGCTACTGGCAAACTGCACGATCTGGAAGGCTTTATCCGCCATTTCTACGCCAGCTATCACCCCTACTACAACGGCAATCAGCCACTGATTCACCCGCAGCCTGCGGGCATCGCCGTTACCGACAGTGCCGCGAGGTTTATCGGCTGGCACGCCATTACCATTCTCCGGGCCGCGCTGGACCCGGATGGCGAGATGCGGATTTACTTTTTCAATCCCAACAACGACAGTGGCCAGAACTGGGGCGACGGCGTCAAGGTAAGTACCTCCGGCAACGGCGAGCGTTTTGGCGAGTCGTCGCTGCCTTTCGAGCAGTTCACATCGCGGCTGTATATCTTCCATTATGATCCCCTGGAGCGGGGCGAGCCTGCGGAAGTGAACGAAGACGCCCTCCGGCGCGTAACAGAGGGTGTGTATCGCAGCTGGGGTCAGGATCGCGTACCGGCAGAGGCCCTTCAGGCGGAGCCGCCAAGAACCGATTGATCCCGATACCTGTCGATCACCCGGAATCCACCGATCAAGAGGAAGGCCATGGCCAACGAACACTCGCCGGCCCGTAACGGAGCCGAGTTGTTTATCCGGGCGCTGGAAAATGAAGGCGTTGAATACATTTTCGCGGTGCCCGGTGAGGAGAATCTCGCCTTCCTTGAGGCCCTGAGAACCTCCAGTATCAAGCTGGTGCTCAATCGTCATGAACAGGCCGCCGGCTTCATGGCCGCCACCTATGGACGCCTGACGGGCCGGGTAGGTGTCTGCTTGTCCACACTCGGGCCTGGTGCCACCAACTTCGTCACCGCAGCTGCTTATGCCCAGCTTGGCGGTATGCCCATGATGATGATTTCGGGCCAGAAGCCCATCAAATCCTCCAAGCAGGGGCTGTTCCAGATTCTGGATGTGGTGGACCTGATGCGTCCGCTCACCAAGTACACCCGGCAGATCACCAATGCCAACACCATTCCCGCCAAGGTGCGGGAAGCTTTTCGTCTTGCTTCGGAAGAACGTCCCGGTGCGGTACACCTGGAGTTGCCGGAAGACATCGCAGATGAAGTCCCTGAATCCGACACCCATATCTTCAAGCCCAGTGATGCCCGCCGCCCCTCAGCCAGCCCGAAAAGTCTGGAGATGGCCTGCGAAATGCTGCGCGAGGCCCGGCACCCGCTTATCATGATCGGCGCCGGCGCCAACCGGAAACGGGTCTCACAGGCGCTGCTGCATCTGGTGAACGTCACCGGCATCCCTTTCTTCACCACCCAGATGGGCAAGGGCGTGGTGGATGAACGGCACCCCCGTTACCTGGGTAACGCGGCCCTCTCGGCCGGCGACTTTGTGCACTGCGCAATCGACCGCGCCGATCTGGTGATCAACGTCGGGCACGATGTCGTGGAAAAACCGCCCTTCTTCATGACCCCTGGCGGCAAGAAGGTCATCCATGTGAACTTCAGTGCTGCCGATGTCGACCCGGTTTATTTCCCCCAGCACGAAGTGGTGGGAGATATCGCCAACAGCGTGGAATACATGGCCGAAAACTGTGGCCAATGCGCCAACCACGACTTCACTCGCCTGATGGAAGTGAAGGAAGCGGTGGACGCCCACCTGCAGGAACGGGCCGAGGACGACCGCTTCCCGGTGATTCCCCAGCGCATTGTCCACGATGTCCGGCAGGTAATGCCCGAGGACGGGATCATCACGCTGGATAACGGCATGTACAAACTCTGGTTTGCCCGCAATTACCCGGCCTACGACAACAACACCGTGCTGCTCGACAACGCTCTGGCTTCCATGGGGGCTGGCCTGCCAAGCGGGATGATGGCCTCCATGCTGTATCCGAATCTGAAAGTGATGGCGGTGTGTGGCGACGGCGGGTTCATGATGAACAGCCAGGAGCTGGAAACGGCGGTACGCCTGAACCTCAACCTGGTGGTGTTGATTATCAACGACAGCGCCTACGGCATGATCAAGTGGAAGCAGGGGCAGGAGGGGTATACCGATTTCGGGCTGGACTATCGCAATCCGGATTTCGTCACCTATGCCGAGTCCTATGGTGCTAAAGGCCATCGCATAACCCGCACGCAGGATTTGCAGCCAACCCTGGAAAAGGCCCTGGCAGAAGGCGGTGTCCATCTGGTGGAGGTGCCTGTGGATTACAGTGAAAACCGCCGGGTGTTTGATGAGGAACTGGCGGAACTGACCTGCAGGTTGTAAGGGGTGTATCATGCTCTGCGGATGTTGAACCCGAGGTAACGCAGCAATGATCCGTCTCCTTATTCGTGGCCTGATTGCCGCTTTTGCACTTACTATTCTCGCCGGTTGCAGTAGACCTGAGACGCCCCAGGAAGTGGCGGCGGCGTTCTGGCAGGCCATGGCCGAGAATGACGCTGGCGACGTAATGGAATACTCCACCCTGTCGGACACTGCTGCGTTTGACGGTTATAAGCGGAGCTGGACCGATGCCGTGCCCTCGTTCGGGCGGGTCATCATCGAAGATCGGGAAGCCACCATCGTAACCCGCCTGCCCGCCGAGGCGGGTACTGAGGGCGAACGGCTGGAGTTGGTGACCTACCTCGTGCGCCTCCAGGAGCAATGGCTGGTGGATTACGATCGCACCGGAGAGGCCATCCTCAATCCCTCACCGTTCAACAGCATCATGGGTGAGCTCAGCCGGCTTGGCGAGGAGCTCAGTGCCCGTTTCTCCTCATCTTCTGATGAGTTTGAGCAGCAAATGGAGCAGTTGGCTCGCGACCTGGAAGCCTATTCTGACGAAATGGGCCGGCAGGCAGAAAGCGCCATGGATGAATTCGGTCAGAAACTGCAGGAAGCCATGCGGGAACTTGAGCGGTCGGTGGAGGAAGCCCTGAAAGACAGCGAGCCGACACCGGAGGATGACCGGATGATCCTGGAGCAGGCTGCCCGGGACCTGGATCGCCAGGCCGATGAATTGGGCGACCCGACCATAGAATCCCTCGCCAACGCCAGTCGCACCGTGGCGGAAACCGGCGAACGCTTCACCCGCCTGAGTGAGGATACCCAGGAACGTTATCAGGATGAGTGGCAGAGAAAGTTGGCTGAGATGCGCGCCGATGCTGAGGAATTCATCCAGCAGCTCAGGCCCTAGCGGGCCTGTTCGGCGCCTCTGAGCATGGCCTGAAGCAGCTCTTCCGCATCGAACTTCGTCAGGGCTTCGTTGGCACCAACCTGATTGGCGTAGCTCAGGCTCATTTCGCTGTTCAATGATGTATGCAGAATGATGTAGGGCTGCTTCAGTGCTGAATTGTCCCGCACATTGAACGCCAGCTCGTACCCGTCCAGCCCTGGCATCTCGATATCGCTGACCAGAATATCCGTGGGCCGGCCCAGTTCGTGATCGCGCAGCAGGATCTGCAGGGCGTCATCGCCATTGGACGTTACCTGGTAGGGAATGTCCTTGCTGTCCAGCACATCTGAGAGCTGTTTCCGGGCCACCTGGGAATCGTCCACCATGAGTATGTTCAGCGCTTTGAGGGTCTCACTCTGCACATCTGTGAGAACCACCTCCTGGGTATCCAGGGATTCCGGGTAAACCTTGGCCAGCAGCAATTCCACGTCCAGCAGCTGGATGATATCGCCATCCACGTCCAGCAGGCCGGTGATAAAGGCCTTGTTGCCCAGGGCTTTGGGCGGCGGCATCACTTGCTTCCAGTCGGTTTCGATAATCTGCTGAACGCTGCGCACCAGAAAGCCAATTTCCTGGCGCTGGATGTCCGTGATAATAATCGAGGCCTTTTCCTGTTCCTCCCTGCCGAGCGGTGGGTAGCCCACGGCCGCAGCCATATCAATCACCGGAACGGCGGATCCCCGGAAGGTGGCCGTACCGATGACCGCATGATGGCTATGGGGCAGTTTGGTCAGCCGCATGAAGGGCAGGATTTCCCGGATCTTCAGGGTACCGATCCCGAACAGACGTTCGCCGGAAAGCCGGAATAGCAGAAGTTTCTGGGTCTGCTTCGCTTTGCTGGACATAAAACCGGATCCTTTCAACTGCAAAAGCCCCTGAGGCAGGAGCTTTTCAAGAAATGGGTTCAGCAGGCTGAATAACGGGCATTTTGAAGCCCGCAAGCCAAGGGTATGTAGCAATAGTAGCAGCTTTACCGTAAATCGGGATTCAGAAGGATTGTTTCAAATGGTGACAGACCCTCTCATTGCAGGAGTGTCACCAGGGAAGGTTGTTCCAAACGAACCAGGCAGTGCCACCGGTCGCCAGGATCGCCACCAGGGCGAGCAGGCCATCCCGCGCCACAATAGCCAGGCCAAAGGCCATCAGGGCAATGCCGGCACCGTTGGCGCTAAATGGAATTACCTCCATCAGTGGCATGGCAGCGGCAACGGCCATACAAATGATGGCGATAACGTACTGGCCCGGCCCTCGAACCAGCCAGAGCAGCCGCTGTTTCGTCCAGCGATCCATAAAGCGGGCTGGCCTGGCCATCCAGTCCAGGCCCCTGGCAAGCTTTTCTCTTTCAATGTTCCGGCGGGCCAGCTTCGACGGAATCCAGATTGAATGTCGCTGGAACACCAGTTGTCCCAGCGTGAGCAGCACCATCAGCCCTAGCAGGGTGGGTACCCCGGGGATGTCACCGATCAGCGGCGCCAGGGTGATCACGCCAGCAATCAGAACCAGCGGGCCGAATGAGCGCTCACCGACGGCTTCCAGTATATCGGCCACAGACACCTGAACCTGTCCGGCGGTATTCGAGCGGAGGCGTTCCAGAAGCTCTGTGAGGCTGGCTGGGTCGTCTGGCTGGTTCATGGGGTTGGTGAGGGCTCCGTTACCGTGTGCTCCAGACACTACCCTGATTTGATGCTGATTGCATGACCACAGGATGACGGAAGCGTTAGTCCTGGACCAGTCTTGTCGACGGTTTTGAGAGAGGGCCTCATTGGTCTATAGTGAAGCTGACTTTCTTTGTTGGCGGCACCAAAGATGTATCAAGGCAAGAGTAACGGAGTTCCGTTCTCACGGTTTTTGCCCTCGCCCTCGTTCGGACCGTTCATGCGTCAATTTGCTTTGGTCCTGGTGTCTGTTCTCGGTTTTTCAGCCTCAAGCTATGCCGACTGCGACATTTCCTTGCGCTGGGATGATGATCCTCCCTATTTCATGGTCCAGGAGGGTGAGGTGGTTGGCATTGATGTCGATCTGGTTCGTGAAGCCATGGAGCGGCTTGGGTGCGGTCTTTCACTGAAAAAACTGCCATGGGCGAGGGCGCTTCTGGAACTGCGTGACGGGCGTGTGGATATGCTCTCCGGTGCCTATCGGACGCCAGAAAGAGAGCAATATGCCTATTACTCCAACGTGGTGGGCCTGGTATCCCCCAATATCCTGTTTATCCGGCGGTCGGATGAGGCCAGGTTCGACCCGGTCGGATTGAGAGAATTGCTGAAATCGGACTTCCGGCTCGGCGCCCAGATCAACGTGTCCTACAGCGACGAATACAATGCCCTTATCCAGAATCCGGACTACGAAAAAAACATACAGTATGTTTCCCGCCGGGAGTCGCTCTGGAAAATGCTGGCCCGCAATAGGGTGGATGGTGTGGTCGCCAGCAGGCTAACGGGCCTGTACGAAATTCAGGCGTTGGGACTCTCGGGCATTATTACGCCCAGCTCGATGGTCGTGTCCAATAAACCCGCGTTCTTCGTTTCCTCCAAAGCATCGGTCAGTTCCGAGTTTGTGGCGGATTTTGATCGTGTGCTGCAGGCAATGCTGAACGACGGGACCTATGCGGCCATTGTGAATCGGTATATTTGCGGTACCGGCGATTCTTGGCTGGCTGAGGTGCAGATGGGTTCGGGCACATGCCCCTTGGCGTTTCGTTGATGTTCGGCCAGGTTTTGGAGGGCGTATAACGAGAAAAGCCCCTGAAATCAGGGGCTTTCTCTTGGTTGTTTGGTGGAGACGGCGGGAATTGAACCCGCGTCCGCCAGTACTCAGCCTTGAGGTCTACATGTTTAGCGTCTCTCTATTGATTTAAGTTCAAGCGACCCGAGAGCCAGGGTGCAAGAACCGAGTTCTTTAAATCTTAGCCGTTAACCAGTGAACTCTGGGTAACGGAGCATCCCGTAAGCGATGACGTCCTGAGATGTTGCTTCCGGGCTACGGGCGACCCGGTCAGGACGACTAGCAGCTTACGCTGCTAGTGCGTAGTTTTCGTCGTTTGCGACTATTGCGTTGCAGCTTTGGATTAACGAGATTGGCTGCCATCTCGACATGCACTCAAGGGTTCGCCACCGGCGTCGAAGCCATGTCGTCCCCTTATGTTCAGTATATGTGTCCGGTTTGCCGGACTTCAAGGTTTGTTTGTTGCAGTTTTGTGCTCTCAGGGCTGTAGATGTACCTACAGTCCTAGCTTGCCTTGCGTTCAATGGCATCGTGTCGGCCAGCCAGGGCGGCGTGGCTCAGGGCCTCGAAGCTTTCCCGGAAGTAGCTCATCACGGCATCGGGGTCGGCATGAATGGCTTTGTCCACGGTAATGCCGAACTGCACGGTGCCTGCATAACTGAGAATACTCATGCCGATACCAATACTGCCGCTCTGCGGCACCCAGAACATGGGCTGGGTCACCTTGCTGCCTGCCAGGTACAGAGGCTCTCTGGGGCCGGGCACGTTGGTCAGCACGGCGGACGCCTTGTTGCTGAGCAGATCCAGTGCCCGCCGCTCAATAACATCGGGGCCTCGCCCGAAAATATCAAGCAGGCTGTAGGTAACCTGTGCCTGATAGGAACGCTTGAGCCGGTTCATGTTCTCCTGCACCTGGCGGAAGCACATGAGTGGGTCCCGTATTTCCACCGGCAGCGTGACCAGTACCAGGCCAAACCTGTTGCCGAGGGTTTCTATGGGTTGATCCAGAGGCCTCAGGTTGAAGGGCACGGCCACGCGGATTCCGCATTCGGGGATGGTTTCCCTGTGGGCCTTGAAATGTCGCTGAAGAGCCAAGGTGACGGTGCAGAGCAGGGCATCGTTGATGGTGCCGCCCAGGGCCTTGGCGCAGGCTTTCACTTCGGCAAGATCGAGAGGTTCTGCCCAGGCGACCTGCTTGCGTCCGGATAATCGTTCCTTCAAACCGGTTTTGGGCTCTACCGGAGCCAGGCCGAGTTTGAGAAGGTCCAGAGCCACGCCACTGGCGGTCGTCGCCAGTTTCAGCGGGTAGTTGGGCTCTTCCCGAACGGACTGGATAAACAGTTTTGCCTGATTGGTGGCGGCTTCCGCGCTGTCTACAGCACGGTGCAGAAAGTTCTGGACGGTCAATCTCTGGCGGTGTTTCGAGCGACGCTTGCGAGCCACTTTCCCCAGCCTGGGTTCCGGCGTTTTGTCGGTGAGTGACAGCATCACCCGCACCAGCGAAATGCCATCGGCAATGCAATGGTGGATACGGATCAGAAGGGCGCCACCGTCGCCGTAATTGTCAATGTAGTGCATTTGCCAGAGCGGTTGCCGGAAGTCCAGCGAGGTGCTGTTCATGTCACTGACCAGCTTCTGGAGTTCGGCTTTGTCGGCCTTGCCTGGCAGGGCGATGCGGTGCAGGTGGTTGTCCAGATCAAACAGCGGGTCGTCCTGCCAGTAGGCCCGGTCGCCCGTATCTATCACCCGCTGCCTGAACCGGTCGAAGCAGAGAAATCGCTCCTCCAGCGTATGCCGGAAGCGGCTCATTGAAAGCGGGCGCTCCAGAGTCCACACCCCACAGATCATCATGGGGTTCTGGGGTGAGTCCATGCGCAGCCACGCGCGGTCCACGGCAGACATTGGTATCTGTTTGGGTGACATAAGCGGCTCCCTTTGCCCTGCACCAGAGTTCCCGAGTATAGGCCTGTAGGAATTCTGAACAAAGAGAGTGAGTATGCGACATACCCGCCAACGCCGGCCATGACCGGCGTCAGGTATTTGCTAATTCGTGGGGGATGGAATCAAACGTTGGCTTCGCGCAGGATACGCTGCTTCTGGCGGTTCCAGTCGCGCTCTTTCTCGGTGGCGCGCTTATCGAACAGCTTCTTGCCTTTCACCAGGGCAATTTCGCACTTCACCTTGTTGTTTTTCCAGTACAACGCCAGCGGAATGCAGGTGTAACCGGCCTGGTTCACCTTGCCGACGATCTTGGCAATTTCCTTGGCGTGCAGCAGGAGTTTGCGGGTACGCGTCGGGTCCGCGATTACGTGGGTGGATGCTGCGATCAGCGGGGTAATGTGGGAGCCAAGCAGCCAGGCTTCGCCGTCCTTGAGCAGCACATAGGCGTCCACCAGTTGGGCCTTGCCCGCGCGGAGGGATTTCACTTCCCAGCCCAGGAGGGCGAGGCCTGCTTCAAAGCGTTCCTCGATGTGATACTCGTGCTTCGCCTTCTTGTTCAGCGCAATCGTGTTGCTCGGCGTTCCGGGTTTTTTCTTGCTCATGAATCAATGAATCCGGGGTCGGACGAATGAACGGGCCGGCCTTGCTGCAGCCGGCAAAGGGCGCATTGTAGCCCAACACTGCCAGACCGGTCACGAATTCAGCGTTGTGGCGGTTTCTGGCTCGTGCGCGATGGGATCCTTCAGCTACAATACTGGCCCAGACCTTCTCCCCGACCTGTTCAGTGGCCTCAGGGAAGCGAATGCCTACGCCGTATCAGACACATATCGGGTCCTTTACCCGAAAATCAACCTTCTTCTGGGCCGCGGTGGGCGCTACCGTGGGGCTTGCCAATCTGTGGCAGTTCCCCTACCTGGCCAGCCTGCATGGTGGCGGCCTGTTCATCCTGCTTTACCTTGCCTGTCTGCTGCTGGTTACCTTGCCGCTGATGGTGACCGAGGCTGCCATTGGCCGCTATGCCCGTCACGGCATTGTCCTCGCCATGGACGGGCTGATCCGCAGTGCCAAGCAGTCCCGAGCCTGGATGGCGGTGGGCCGGCTCAGCATACTGGCGGCGTTCCTGGTGCTTTCGTTCACCGCTGTGTTCGGCGCCATTGCCTTGGCTTACGTGTTTTTCGGGGCGCTCGGCCGATTTTCCGGTGCCGGCGAGCCGGAGGCAACCGGCATTCTGGCCGGCCTGGTGTCCGACCCCAAGGCATACCGGGTTTTCATGGGTTGGCATGTCTTTTTTCTGTTGCTGGTGTTGTGGGTCTCGGCCCAGGGGGTGGTGAAAGGGTTGGAGCGGGCCCTGCGAGTGGTGGTGCCGGGCGCCCTGATGCTGATGCTTGTGCTCTTTTCCCTGGCAGCCTGGCACGGGCGGGTCGACGGCGCCATTGATTACATCCTGGCAATGCATCCTGAGGATCTGTCCTGGGAGAGCCTCAAGGCGGCGCTGTTCCACGCCTTTTTCACCCTCGGTCTCGGCATGGGCGTCTGGGCCATACTGGGTTCCTACACCACCTCCCACACCCGTCTGAAGCGCTCGATTCTGGCGGTGGTGCTGATGGATACCCTGGTGGCCATCCTGGCAGGCCTGATGATCTTCGCGATTGCGACCGACGGCAACAGCTTTGACGGTGAGCGAGGCTTCAGCCTGTTGTTCGTCTCCATGCCGGTCACTCTGGCCCATTTGCCGGCAAGCCAGTTCGTGATTGCGGCCGTATTTTTGCTGGTAGTGCTGATTGTCTGGACCACATCCCTGAATCTGCTTGAGCCGATTGTTGGCTGGTTCCGGGAGTGGACCGGCGCGCCGAGAAAACTGTCGGTGTTGCTCATTGGCCTGGCAGTGTGGCTGGCGGGGCTTGCCTCTCTGCTCTCATTCAATGTCTGGGCCGAACAGCGCGTTGGCGGCGCTACCCTGTTCCGCTGGCTGGAATTGGTCACCGGTGGTTTGCTGATTCCCCTTGTAGCCATCCTGGTAGCGCTGTTTACAGGCTGGTGCCTGACCAGGCATCTTTCCGGTACCATGCTGGGCGCTGCACCGAAGCTGTTTACCGGCATCTGGTTCTGGGTGATGCGCCTTGTACTGCCTCTGGTCGTCGCCTGGATAGGGGTGCAGTACACGGCCTTTTCACTGGCCAATCTTTGCAGCAATGGCAATGCGGCGGCCTGGTGCGAACGGCCCGCAAGCTTGCTCTCAGAGGTTGAGGAGGCGCCATCGACCGATCGTTCGCCTGCTGGCACATCAGCAGAATCCGATGAGCAGGCGGAAGGAGACAGGGCGACGCCTGCGGCCGACCAGAAGTCGTCCGAAAAGGACGAAGGCGGTGGTAAGCCAGGCGAAAAAGCCCCAAAACAGGACGATATCCTTTATCATAGCGTGTGATTAAGGCTGTCTTCCTTTCCAGAAGTCTGCAACCTTTTCACAGCGTGTTTGCAAGCAGGACAACCGGTTCCAATGCCCCATCAGATTGATAAAACAGCTTTGGTTATGCACTCCGCCGAGCGCATGTTTCACCTGGTCAACGATATTGCCCGTTACCCGGAGTTTCTGCCCTGGTGTGCGGGAGCGGAAATTCACGAGCAGGAGCCAGAGCAGATAACTGCGTCCCTGGAGATCGCCAAGGGTGGAGTTCGCCACAAGTTGACGACCCGAAATCAGCTGCTGATGCCAGAGGCAATCGAGATGAATCTGGTGGACGGCCCTTTTCGCAACCTGACGGGCCGTTGGCACTTCAAATCCCTGGATGAGAACGCCTGCAAAGTGGTCCTTACGCTGGAGTTCGAGTTTTCCGGATCGCTCTCAAGGATGACCTTCGGGCCGGTATTCAGTCAGGCGGCGAATACCATGGTGGATGCATTCTGTCGTCGTGCCGATGAGTTGTACCGGAAGGAGGGTGCATGATTCAGGTGGAAGTGGCCTATGCAAGGCCTGACCGGCAGGAAATTGTTCCGGTGAATGTGCCAGAGGGAACGACTGCTCTTGAGGCCGCCAAGCTGTCCGGAATCACCGATATTTTTCCGGAAATTGATCCTGACACCATCGATATGGGTGTGTTCGGAAAGGTGATCAAAGATCCGGCCGCCCACGAATTGCGTGAAGGCGACCGGGTGGAGCTGTATCGCCCGCTGAAGATCGATCCCAAGCAGGCGCGATTGAACCGGGCGAAAAAGAAAGACCAGGCTCAGTAAGCCGGTGTTTCTTCCAGCAGTTGGGCCTCGTAGTAGGCGTACTGGTCGTCTTCGTAGTACACGATAATTCTTTGTTCCTGGATGTCTCCACCCTCTCTCTGGAACGTATACACGTAGTACTCGCGGGACGGATCCACCGGATTAAGCATAAGGGGCGTTCCCATCACGGCGTGCACCTGGCTGCGGGGCATGCCTTCGGTCAGCTGCGTCAGCTCCTCATCGGTAACGATGTTTCCCTGCTGGACGTTGATCTTGTAAACGCCGGGGAAAACGCAACCGGATAGAACGAGAGTGAGAATCAGAGCTGTGAGCTTTTGCATCGCCGGGGGAAATCCTCTATCTTGAAATCGCCTGCCAGAGGCAGGTGTGACACGGGTTGACCGTTCAATGGCGGCTTCATCATACCGGAAGCCGTGAGGCACACCAAAGAGTGAATAGTAACATGTCATCTGAAAACGCCGAATTACGAAAAGTCGGTCTGAAAGTGACGCTACCACGCGTAAAGATCTTCAACATCCTGGAGACTGCGGAAGAGCATCATCTCAGTGCCGAAGATGTGTACAAGAAGCTTCTGGATCAAGGCGATGACGTGGGGCTGGCAACAGTCTACCGGGTGCTGACCCAGTTTGAGGCGGCGGGTCTGGTTCTCCGCCACAACTTCGAAGGCGGCCACGCCGTGTTCGAGATGGCTGGCGACGATCACCACGACCATATGGTTTGCACCCAGACTGGTGAAGTCGTCGAGTTCGTCGACGAGATCATTGAAGAGCGCCAGAAGAAGATTGCCGAAGAGCACGGTTACGAAATCGTCGATCACAGCCTGATTTTGTACGTAAAGCCCATCAAGTCCTGAACCTGATCCAGTCAGCCTGACGAAAAAAGGGGCGGGTTTTGCCCGCCCCAACAGCTCTCAGGATCGAGAGGGGTAGTGGAAAGTAGCTCGCGGCTCAGTGATGGGTTGCCTGCCCCTTCGAAAACATTTCCCGGGCATGAGCGATCGTGTGTTCGGTCATGTCCACGCCTCCCAGCATTCTCGCCACTTCACTGATTCTGCCGTGATCGTCCAGCGTCTCGATTTTCGAGAAGGTTGCATCCTGCTCGGTAAACTTGCTGACAAACAGGTGCTGATGGCACTGGGCTGCTACCTGCGGCAGGTGGGTAACGCACAATACCTGGCCATTGCTGCCAAGCGTCCGGAGCAGTCGGCCAACCACTTCGGCCGTGCCACCGCCAATGCCTACGTCCACCTCATCAAAGACCAGCGTCGGCGTGGTTGAGGTCTGGGCTACCACCACCTGGATGGCAAGGCTGATTCGCGACAGTTCACCGCCGGAGGCCACTTTGGCCAGTGGCCGCGCCGGTTGCCCCGGGTTGGCACTAACCAGGAATTCAATCTCTTCCAGGCCGTGGGGCATTGGTTCTTCGCCGTTGCTGCGATTCAGGTGGGTAATGAACTGCATGTTGGGCATACTCAGCTGGGCAAGTTCGGCTGCGACCCGCTGATCGAGTTCGGCTGCTGCTTTGGCGCGGGCTTCTGACAGCTTGCAGGCCAGATCGTCGAAACGTGCTCGTTGGCTTTCCAGCTCTGCTTCCAGCTGTTCCAGGCTGCCTTCGCCGCCGTCCAACTCCGCCAGCTCGGCGCTCAGCCGCTGGTGCAATTCCGGTAATTCCTCCGGTGTGATCCGGTGTTTGCGGGCCATCTGGTAAATAGCGCTAAGCCGCTCTTCCACTTCCGCCAGGCGAGCCGGATCGGCCTCATAATCTTCGACAAAATGACGCAGATTGTCGCCGGCTTCGCTGATCTGAATCTGGGCTTCGTTCAACATCTGGATGGTGTCGGCCAGCGCGGGCACGTCCACGGGAAGCTGTTCCAGTTGTTGCAGTGCCTGGCGAACCAGGTCGGCTGCGCTGGTCTCATCTTCGGTGCAAAGCAGCGCAGCCTGGTGGCTGCTGTGCAGAACCGCGTCGGCCTGGCTCAGTTGCGCCTGCTCTTGTTCCAGTTGTTCCTGTTCGCCGTCTTCCAGAGCCAGGCGGTCCAGTTCTTCCACCTGGTAACGCAGCAGTTGCAGCTTGGCCTCCGCTTCGTCGGCGTTCTGCCGACGCTCGGTCAGCCGTTGGCGGATCTGGTTCCAGGTTTTCCAGGCCTCGCGGGTGTCGGCGGCCAGGGCTTCAACGCCGGCAAACTCGTCCACCAGTTTGCGGTGGGTGTCCTTGCGTAACAGCGACTGATGTTGATGCTGGCTGTGAATGTCCATCAACAGCCCGCCAAGTTCCTTCAAATGGTTCAGTGGGCAGGGCTGGCCATTGATGTAGGCCCGGGAGCGGCCATCCTTGCTGATCACCCGGCGCAGGATGCAGTCGTTGTCGTCATCCAGTTCGTGCTGGGCGAGCCAGTCTCCCGCTTCGGGAATGCCGGACACGTCGAAGGTGGCGGTAATATCAGCGCGCTTGGCGCCATGGCGGACTGCTCCGGCATCTGCGCGCCCGCCCATGGCCAGGCCCAGGGCGTCCAGTACGATAGATTTGCCAGCGCCGGTCTCGCCGGTGAACGCCGTCATGCCCTTGTTGAACTGGAGTTCCACCCGTTCGGCGATGGCGTAATTGGAAACCGTAAGTTGAGTCAGCATGCAGATAACCTCCGCGTTTTTCCTGAGACCGGCAAAACACTGTGAATGTATACAGTTGCTGTGAATATATACAGGGTTTTTGTTGTTTGCAAATCGGCGGATGGGATTTTCTTCAGGAATGCAGGCATTGGTGGTTGAAACCTGAAGAGCGGGCCCCATATCCGTTCGCAACGACATTTTCCGGCTCGCTGCGGCCGGAGCCCATGTTTAACCGGCCACTGATAGTGGGCCGCATTCGAACAAGCAGGAGTAGCCATGAGCACTGACGAGAACCGGAACGAGCACGAGGAACTGAACGAAGCCCTCGAGGCTGCCAAAGAGGAAGCCCAATCAGCCGAAGGCGAGGCTGGAGAAAACGGCGAAGTCTCCGAAGTGGAAGCGCTCAAGGCTCAGGTTCAGGAGTTTCAGGAGCAGATGCTGCGCTCCCAGGCGGAGATGCAGAACGTTCGGCGTCGCGCCGAAATTGATGTGGAGAAAGCTCACAAGTTTGCCCTTGAAAAGTTCGTCAAGGAGTTGCTGCCGGTTGCGGACAGTCTTGAGAAGGCGGTCGAGAGCACTGAAGGGCACGAGGAATCGGGCGAGTTGGTTGCGTCCATCCGTGAAGGTGTGGAAATGACACTGAATCTGTTCATGTCCAGTCTGAAGAAGTTCAACGTTGAGCAGCTTAACCCTGTGGGCGAACCGTTCGATCCCCAGCAGCACGAAGCCATGTCCATGGTGCCCGCGCCTGATGCAGAGCCAAACAGTGTGGTTGCCGTGGTTCAGAAAGGCTATCTGCTGAATGGTCGGGTTGTGCGGCCGGCCATGGTGATGGTCGCCAAGGCGGAAGACGCACCAAAAATTGATGAGCAGGCTTGAAAAGCCGATTAAAGCGCCAATATAGCCAGTAAATAGCGAAAGCGGAGGCTAATCCCCTCCGGGAAAGCATTCAGAAGAATTGGAGTGACTCAATGAGCAAAATTATCGGTATCGATCTGGGAACGACCAACTCCTGTGTTGCCATCATGGATGGCGATAAGGTGAAGGTAATTGAAAACGCCGAGGGTGATCGCACCACCCCGTCCATCATCGCCTACACCGATGATGGTGAAACCCTGGTGGGCCAGTCAGCCAAGCGTCAGGCGGTAACCAACCCGAACAATACCCTGTACGCCATCAAGCGTCTGATCGGTCGTCGTTTCGAAGACGATGTTGTTCAGAAAGACATCAAGATGGTGCCTTATAAAATTACCAAGGCGGACAACGGTGACGCCTGGGTAGAAGTGAAAGGCGAAAAGATGGCGCCGCCGCAGGTGTCTGCAGAAGTTCTCAAGAAAATGAAGAAGACTGCAGAAGACTACCTGGGTGAGAAAGTGACCGAAGCGGTTATCACCGTTCCGGCCTACTTCAACGATAGCCAGCGTCAGGCCACCAAGGATGCAGGCAAGATCGCCGGTCTGGAAGTAAAGCGGATCATCAACGAGCCGACCGCGGCTGCCCTGGCCTATGGCCTGGACAAAAAGAGCGGTGACCGCACCGTGGCTGTATACGACCTGGGCGGTGGTACTTTCGACCTGTCCATCATCGAAATCGCCGACGTGGACGGTGAGCACCAGTTCGAGGTTCTGGCCACCAACGGTGATACCTTCCTCGGCGGTGAAGACTTCGACCTGAAAATCATCGAGTACCTGGCAGACCAGTTCAAGAAAGACAGCGGCATCGACCTGCGTGGCGACTCCCTGGCGATGCAGCGTCTGAAAGAAGCTGGCGAGAAAGCGAAAATCGAGCTTTCCAGCAGCCAGCAGACCGACGTGAACCTGCCGTACATCACGGCCGATGCGTCCGGGCCCAAGCACATGAACGTGAAGTTGACCCGTGCCAAGCTGGAATCCCTGGTGGAAGACCTGGTCCAGCGCAGCCTTGAGCCCTGTAAGGTGGCTCTGGAAGACGCAGGCATGAAGGCCGGTGAAATCGACGAGGTTATCCTGGTCGGCGGTCAGACCCGTATGCCGCTGGTTCAGGAGAAGGTTAAAGAGTTCTTCGGCAAAGAAGCCCGTAAGGACGTTAACCCGGACGAAGCCGTGGCCATGGGTGCTGCGATCCAGGCAGCCGTTCTGTCTGGCGACGTGAAAGACGTGCTGCTGCTGGACGTAACCCCGCTGACCCTGGGTATCGAAACCATGGGTGGCGTGGCCACTCCGCTGATCGAGAAGAACACCACGATTCCGACCAAGAAGTCGCAGACCTTCTCCACAGCGGACGACAACCAGACTGCCGTGACCATTCACGTGGTTCAGGGTGAGCGCAAGCAGGCGAACCAGAACAAGTCTCTGGGCCGCTTCGACCTGGCAGACATTCCGCCGGCACCCCGTGGCGTACCGCAGATCGAAGTTACCTTCGACATCGACGCCAACGGTATTCTGAACGTGTCCGCCAAGGACAAGGCTACTGGCAAGGAACAGTCCATCGTGATCAAGGCCTCTTCCGGTCTGAACGATGATGAAATCGAGAAGATGGTTCGCGATGCCGAAGCCAACGCCGAGGAAGATCGCAAGTTCGAAGAGCTTGTTCAGGTGCGCAACCAGGGTGATGCAATGGTTCACGCCGTTCGCAAGACCCTGAAAGATGCCGGTGACAAGGTCAGCGACAGCGAGAAAGAGTCTATCGAGGCTTCCATCAAAGAGCTGGAAGAAGCTCTGGAAGGTTCCGACAAGGAAGACATCGAAGCCAAGACTCAGAAGCTGACTGAAGTCTCTTCCGAGCTGGCCCAGAAGATGTATGCAGATCAGGCTGATCAGGCGCAGCAGGCCGGTGGGCAGGAGCAGGCCCAGGGCCAGCAGTCTGACGACGCCGTCGACGCTGAGTTCGAAGAAGTCAAAGACGACGACAAGCGGTAAATCTGATGTACATCAGGCAGTTGGAAAACGCGGGGAGCTCCCCGCGTTTTCCGCGTTTAAAAACAGGGTTTTAAAAGCATGGCCAAACGCGATTATTACGAGATTCTCGGGATTTCCCGGGACGCGGACGAGAAGGAAATCAAGCGAGCCTACCGAAAGCTCGCCATGAAGTACCACCCCGACCGTAACCCGGACGACACCGAAGCCGAGAACAAGTTCAAAGAGGCCAGCGAAGCCTACGAAGTACTGGCAGAGCCGTCCAAGCGGGCTGCCTATGACCAGTTCGGCCATGCCGGCGTGGACGGCCAGGCCGGCGGTGGCGGATTCGGAGGCGGCGGTGCCAGCTTCTCGGATATTTTCGGCGATGTGTTCGGTGATATCTTCGGTGGTGGCGGTGGTCGTGGCCGCAACACCCGTGGCGCCGACCTGCGCTACACCCTGGAGTTGGATCTGGAGGAAGCTGTAAAAGGCAAGACGGTCCAGATCAAGATTCCGGGGCATCGTGAATGTGAAGTGTGCGACGGCAGCGGTGCCGAGAAAGGCTCCCAGCCGGAAACCTGCGGTACCTGTAAGGGTATGGGTCAGGTGCGCATGCAACAGGGTTTCTTCACGGTGCAGCAGGCATGTCCGACCTGTCGAGGCTCGGGCCAGATCATCAAGAACCCGTGCAAAGCCTGTCATGGCCAGGGTCGGGTTCAGGAAGAGAAAACACTGTCGGTTAAAGTGCCCCCCGGCGTGGACACCGGCGACCGCATTCGCCTTTCTGGCGAAGGCGAGATGGGCGTCGATGGTGGGCCGCCGGGCGACCTGTATGTACAGATCGCAGTGCGCGAACACTCCATCTTTACGCGCGATGGCCGGAACCTGTACTGCGAAGTGCCCATCAGCATCGTTGATGCATCACTGGGTGGGGAGCTCGAAGTGCCGACACTGGATGGCCGGGTGAAGCTGAAGATTCCGGCGGAAACCCAGACCGGCAAACTGTTCCGTCTGCGTAACAAGGGCGTCAGCCCGGTTCGGGGTGGTCCGGCCGGTGATTTGCTGTGTCGCGTGATCGTGGAAACGCCGGTGAACCTCACCAAACGCCAGAAAGAACTGCTGGAAGAGTTCCAGAAAACCCTGGATGGCAGCAACGGCACCGAGCATGGCCCGAAGAAGAGCTCCTGGTTTGAAGGCGTTAAAAGCTTCTTCGACGAAATGAAATTCTGATCGGCCCGACAAAAAGGAACGCGAGCATGAGGGTAGCAATCATCGGCGCCGCCGGGCGCATGGGAAAAGTCCTGATCGAAGCCGTTGACGGCACCGAAGGCCTTGAGTTGGGCGCTGCGGTCGTCGAGCCGGGCAGCAGCCTGATCGGCGCCGATGCGGGCGAGATGACCGGTATTGGCAAAACCGGCGTGAAAATGGCCGGAAGCCTGGCCGATGTGAAGGACGATTTCGATGTTCTCATCGACTTCACCTTTCCGGATCTGACCCTGGAGAATGCTGAATTCTGCAAGGCCAACGGCAAGATGCTCGTCATTGGTACCACCGGCATGTCTGACGCCGAAAAACAGCAGCTGGCTCTGGCCGCCGAAGCAACGCCAGTGGTGTTCGCCCCGAACATGAGTGTGGGTGTCAACGTAGTCCTCAACCTGCTGCGCACCGCCGCGGCAACCCTGGGTGACGACTACGATGTGGAAATCATCGAAGCACATCACCGTCACAAGAAAGACGCGCCCTCCGGAACGGCCCTGCGCATGGGCGAAGTTGTCGCCGACGCACTGGGTCGCGACCTGAAAGAATGCGCCGTCTATGGCCGTGAAGGCTTTACCGGTGAGCGCACCCGCAAGGAAATCGGTTTCGAGACCATTCGTGCCGGTGACGTGGTGGGCGATCACACCGTTCTGTTCGCCACCGAGGGTGAGCGCATCGAAGTGACTCACAAGGCCAGCAGCCGGATGACTTTTGCCAAGGGCGCCATGCGGGCGGCATTGTGGCTGAAGGACAAGTCGGCGGGGCTTTATGATATGCAGGATGTGCTTGATCTGAAGTGAGTCCATTTCTCATGGACACAAACCGCCATATTTTTTACAATAAGGCGGTTTGACTGCACCAAGCGTACCTTTGCACAAAGTTTCTGAAAAAGCGGGACCGAGTTAAGACTCCGTCTCGCTTTTTTGCAACCTGAATTTGCGCTTGCGTTCCTGTTCGTGACGAACCGATACGCCACTCGATGAGGATACAAGCCTTGAGCACACCCGCAATCCTTGCACTCGCAGACGGAAGCCTGTTCTACGGCAGCGCCATTGGCGCCGACGGAGAAACCAGCGGTGAAGTGGTGTTCAACACCGCCATGACCGGCTACCAGGAAATCCTGACCGACCCGTCCTACTCCCGCCAGATCGTAACCCTGACTTACCCGCACATTGGTAACACCGGTGTGAACGAAGAAGACATCGAGTCAGACCGCATCCAGGCCGCCGGCCTGATTATTCGCGATCTGCCGCTGCTGGCCAGCAACTGGCGCAGCAAGGGAAGCCTGGACGACTACCTGCGAAGCAACAACATTGTTGGTATCGCTGACATTGATACCCGTCGCCTTACTCGCATCCTCCGGGACAAAGGTTCCCAGAACGGTGCCATCGTGGCCGGAGAAAACGCCACCGCCGAGCGCGCGCTGGAGCTGGCCAAAGCCTTCCCCGGCCTGAAAGGCATGGATCTGGCGAAAGAAGTTACCTCCGACAAGATCTGGTCCTGGAGCGAGACCGAGTGGACTCTGGGCGAGGGCTACGGTGAACGTAAGGAATCCCGGTTCAAAGTGGTTGCCTGGGATTATGGTGTAAAGCTCAACATCCTGCGCATGCTCGCCTCCCGCGGCTGTGACATTACCGTGGTTCCGGCCCAGACCCCGGCCTCCGAAGTGCTGGCGATGAATCCGGACGGGATCTTCCTTTCCAACGGCCCCGGTGACCCCGAGCCCTGCGATTACGCCATCACCGCCATCAAGGAAGTCCTGGAAACCGAGATCCCGGTGTTTGGCATTTGCCTGGGGCACCAGCTGCTGGCCCTGGCTAGCGGTGCGAAAACCATGAAGATGGGCCATGGCCACCACGGCGCCAACCATCCGGTGCAGGATATCGCCAAGGGAACCGTGATGATCACCAGCCAGAACCACGGGTTTGCCGTGGATGAGGCAACACTGCCGGCCAACGTCGAGGCGACTCACAAGTCCCTGTTTGACGGTACCCTGCAGGGCATCCGCCGGACCGACAAGCCAGCTTACAGCTTCCAGGGGCACCCGGAAGCCAGCCCCGGTCCTCATGATGTGGCCCCGCTGTTTGACGAGTTTATCCGCCTGATGGAAGCGCGATCGGCCTGAGGTCGATCGCCACGGAAAGCTCACGGGCGCCATATGTAGCGCTGCAAGAATTCAAAAGTTGCTGACAGGTTTACCAAGACATGCCAAAACGTACCGACATCCAAAGCATCCTGATCCTGGGCGCCGGCCCCATCGTGATCGGGCAGGCGTGCGAGTTTGATTACTCCGGAGCCCAGGCCTGCAAGGCGCTGCGCGAAGAGGGCTACCGGGTCATCCTGGTGAACTCCAACCCGGCCACCATCATGACCGACCCGGTCATGGCCGATGCCACTTACATCGAGCCGATCACCTGGAAGACTGTCGAGAAGATCATCGAGAAAGAGCAGCCGGATGCGCTGCTGCCGACCATGGGCGGCCAGACCGCACTGAACTGCGCCCTGGATCTTGAGCGCCACGGCATCCTGGAAAAACACGGCGTGGAAATGATCGGCGCCAACGCGGACACCATCGACAAAGCCGAAGACCGGGACCGCTTCGACAAGGCCATGAAGAAGATCGGCCTGGAATGCCCCCGCGCCACCATCGCCCACTCCATGGAAGAAGCCTGGAAAGTGGCCGACGACATCGGCTTCCCGTGCATCATCCGCCCCTCCTTCACCATGGGTGGCTCCGGCGGTGGTATCGCGTACAACCGCGACGAATTCGAAGAAATCTGTACCCGTGGCCTGGACCTGTCGCCCACCAACGAACTGCTGATCGACGAATCCCTGATCGGCTGGAAAGAGTACGAGATGGAAGTTGTCCGCGACAAGAACGACAACTGCATCATCGTCTGCGCCATCGAGAACTTCGACGCCATGGGCGTGCACACCGGGGATTCCATCACCGTGGCCCCGGCCCAGACCCTCACCGACAAGGAATACCAGATCATGCGGAACGCCTCCCTGGCGGTCCTGCGTGAGATCGGTGTGGAAACCGGCGGTTCCAACGTCCAGTTCGGCATCAACCCGGACACCGGCCGTATGGTCGTGATCGAGATGAACCCGCGAGTGTCCCGTTCCTCGGCCCTGGCCTCCAAGGCCACCGGCTTCCCGATCGCCAAGGTCGCCGCCAAACTGGCCGTGGGCTACACCCTGGACGAACTGCGCAACGAAATCACCGGCGGCGTCACCCCGGCCTCGTTCGAGCCGTCCATCGACTACGTGGTCACCAAGATCCCGCGGTTCACCTTCGAGAAGTTCCCCCAGGCTGACGCCCGCCTGACCACCCAGATGAAATCGGTGGGTGAGGTCATGGCCATCGGTCGGACCTTCCAGGAGTCCCTGCAGAAAGCCCTGCGCGGCCTGGAAGTAGGCTCCGAAGGCTTTGATGAAAAGCTGGAAGAACTGACCTCGGAAAACGCCCGGGAAACCCTGACCCGGGAACTGAACGTTCCTGGAGCCGATCGCGTCTGGTACATCGGTGACGCCTTCCGGGCCGGCATGAGTGTCGAGGACGTATTCGCTCACACCAAGGTGGACCCCTGGTACCTGGTGCAGATTGAAGACTTGATCAAAGAAGAGCAGGCCCTGAAGAGTGCCGGCAAGGCCGACATTGACCAAGCCACCCTGTTCCGCCTCAAGCGCAAGGGCTTCTCCGACGCCCGCCTGGCCAAACTGCTGGGCATCTCCGAGGTAAGCCTGCGCAAACTGCGCCACGACCTGGGCATCCGCCCGGTTTACAAGCGCGTGGATACCTGTGCCGCCGAGTTTGCCTCCGACACCGCCTACATGTACTCCACCTATGAGGAAGAGTGCGAGGCCGACGCCAGCGATCGAGAGAAGATCGTAGTGATTGGTGGTGGCCCCAACCGGATCGGGCAGGGCATCGAGTTTGACTACTGTTGTGTTCACGCGGCCCTGGCCATGCGTGAAGACGGCTACGAAACCATCATGATCAACTGCAACCCGGAGACCGTGTCCACTGACTACGACACCTCCGACCGGTTGTACTTCGAGCCGATCACCCTGGAAGACGTGCTGGAAATCATCCACGTCGAGAAGCCCAAGGGCGTGATTGTCCAGTACGGCGGCCAGACCCCGCTGAAACTGGCCCGTGGCCTGGAAGCGGCCGGCGTACCCATCATCGGCACCAGCCCGGACGCCATCGACCGCGCCGAGGACCGGGAACGGTTCCAGCAGATGATCCAGCGCCTGGGGCTGAAACAGCCGGAGAACGCCACCGTGCGCAGCCACGAGGAAGGCATCCTGGCGGCCCGGGAAATCGGTTACCCGCTGGTGGTTCGCCCGTCCTACGTGCTGGGCGGCCGGGCCATGGAAATCGTCTATGACGAGGAAGAGCTGGTGCGCTACATGCGCAACGCGGTGCTGGTCTCCAACGACAGCCCCGTGCTGCTCGACCACTTCCTCAATGCCGCTATCGAGGTGGACATTGACGCCATCTCCGACGGTAAAGATGTGGTGATTGGCGGCATCATGCAGCACATCGAGCAGGCCGGGGTGCACTCCGGCGATTCCGCCTGTTCACTGCCGCCGTACACCCTGTCCCAGCAGGTTCAGGACGAGATGCGCGATGCGGTCAAGAAGATGGCCATCGAGCTGGACGTGATCGGCCTGATGAACGTGCAGCTGGCCTGGCAGGATGGTGAGATCTACGTGATCGAGGTAAACCCGCGGGCCTCCCGGACCGTGCCGTTCGTCTCCAAGGCCATCGGTGTGTCCCTGGCCAAAGTCGCCGCCCGGGTCATGGCCGGCAAGACCCTGGCCGGACTGGGCTTCACCCAGGAAATCATCCCGCGTTACTACGCGGTGAAAGAATCGGTATTCCCGTTCAACAAGTTCCCGGCGGTGGATCCGATCCTGGGGCCGGAAATGAAGTCGACCGGTGAGGTCATGGGCCTGGGTGACAGCTTTGATGAGGCCTTTGCCAAGGCCGCCCTGGCGGTGGGCGAGCGTCTGCCTGCCAAAGGCACCGCCTTCATGTCCGTACGGGATGTGGACAAGCCGGGCGCCGCCAAGGTGGCGCGGGACCTGGTGGAAGCCGGATTCAAGCTGATTGCCACCACCGGCACCGCCAAGGCCCTGAAAGAGGCCGGAATCGAGGTGGATCGGGTGAACAAGGTCCGTGAGGGGCGTCCGCATATTGTGGATGCCATCAAGAACGGTCAGGTTCAGCTGATCATCAATACCACTGAAGGTCGTAAGGCTATTTCCGACTCAGCGCAGATCCGCCAGTCGGCCTTGCAGACCAAGGTGACCTACACAACAACACTGGCGGGCGGCGAAGCCTTCTGCCGGGCCATCAAGTTTGGCCCGGAGCGCACTGTACGCCGCCTCCAGGATCTTCACGCAGGAAAGTGAGACTATGGCTGACAGAGTACCGATGACAAAGGCGGGCGAAACCCGCCTCCGCGAGGAGCTTCAGAAGCTGAAGTCCGAGGACCGTCCGCGGGTTATTGCGGCGATTGCCGATGCCCGTGAACACGGCGACCTGAAAGAGAACGCCGAATACCACGCTGCCCGAGAGCAACAGAGCTTTATTGAAGGCCGGATTCAGGAAATCGAAGGCAAGCTCTCAGCTGCTCAGGTTATCGACGTGACCACCATGGAGAACACCGGCAAGGTGATCTTCGGTACCACGGTGCATCTGCTGAACATGGACACCGACGAGCAGGTAACCTACAAGATCGTTGGTGAGGATGAGGCGGATATCAAGGCGGGTAAGCTGTCGATCTCTTCTCCCATTGCCCGGGCGCTGGTGGGCAAGAGCGAAGGCGATGTGGTTGCCATTCGCGTGCCTTCCGGTACCGTGGAATACGAGATCGAGCAGGTCGAATACGTCTGATCCGATCTGCAGGTAACAAAAAGCCGGCTCGGGTTTCCCCAGCCGGCTTTTTTGTTCCTGCTTCCCCTGGCGTCAGGTCAGTGCTTGTGGCGCAACAGGTTGGAAAGCTTGGGGTTGGGCTGCTTGGCCCGACGCAAAATAACGGCGATCTTTCCGATGGTCTGGACCAACTCGGCGCCGGAGGACTCGCACAGGGCCGTAATAGCTTCCTGCCTCGCTTCACGATCCTGGCTGGCCACCTTGATCTTGATCAGCTCGTGATCGTTCAGTGCGCGCTCCAGTTCTTCCTGGAGTCCTTCGGACAGGCCTTTGTCGCCTACGATGATGACGGGCTTGAGGTTGTGGGCAATGGCCCGGTATTCCCGGCGCTGTTCCGGTGACAGACTCATGATGTAATCTCTTTATCGGTGCAATTAACAAAAGGTCAGCGGCGAAAGTGCTGACTCAAACGTATAATCGCAGAATTGTACCAGATCGCCCTGCTGTAAAAATGGCCGTTAACACGTACCAACGTGGTTGCTGCAGGCTGAAGGAACCAATCCGGGGGCGACGGGTCAAAATGCTCGAACGAACGGAGCCATATTCTGGGTTGCTGTTGTAATTTCAGATATGGCACCCACTATGAGGGTTAAAGGGTACTTTTCATCGAAGTTAGTTGTGCGTGGTTTGTGGCCGATACGGATGGGCCGTTTCTGGTGGACGGGCGTACAATTGGTGTAAGGTGTCGGAAAAGGGTGCTTTGCGAAAGGCATTCCCTTCAATTCACAGGTGATGATCCTTGAACGATATGGCAAAAAATCTGGTTCTCTGGCTAATCATAGCCGCCGTGCTGCTGATGGTGTTTCAGAATTTCTCTCCCACCACCACCGGCCAACAAGTCAACTATTCCCAGTTTGTGGAGATGGTCCAGCAAGGCCAGGTCCGTCAGGTCACAATTGATGGGTTGCAGGTTCAGGGTACCCGTGGTGACGGCTCCCAGTTCCAGACAATCCGTCCTCAGGTGTCTGACAACAAGCTGATGGACGATCTGCTCGCAAACAACGTCGAGGTCATTGGTAAGGAGCCTGAGCGCCAGAGCCTGTGGACTCAGCTGCTGGTGGCTGCGTTCCCGATACTGATCATCATCGCACTGTTTGTGTTCTTCATGCGCCAGATGCAGGGCGGCGGTGGCGGCAAAGGCCCCATGTCGTTCGGCAAGAGCAAGGCGCGCCTGATGAGCGAAGACCAGATCAAGACCACCTTCGCGGACGTGGCCGGTGTTGATGAGGCCAAGGAAGACGTGAAAGAGCTGGTGGACTTCCTCCGGGATCCGAGCAAGTTTCAGCGCCTCGGTGGCAGTATTCCGAAGGGCGTTCTGATGGTCGGCCAGCCTGGTACGGGTAAGACCCTGCTTGCCAAGGCCATTGCCGGCGAGGCGAAGGTGCCGTTCTTCTCCATCTCTGGTTCTGACTTTGTCGAGATGTTCGTGGGTGTGGGCGCGTCCCGGGTTCGCGACATGTTCGAGCAGGCCAAGAAGCAGAGCCCCTGCATTATCTTTATTGACGAGATCGACGCTGTCGGCCGCCATCGTGGTGCCGGCATGGGCGGTGGTCACGACGAGCGTGAGCAGACCCTGAACCAGTTGCTGGTTGAGATGGACGGTTTTGAGGGTAACGAAGGCGTTATCGTCATTGCTGCAACCAACCGTCCGGACGTTCTTGACCCGGCACTGTTGCGTCCGGGCCGTTTTGACCGTCAGGTTGTTGTTGGCCTGCCAGACATCATTGGTCGTGAGCAGATCCTCAAGGTGCACATGAAGAAAGTGCCCCTGGCTGACGGCGTGGAGCCGGTTCTGATTGCTCGCGGCACGCCCGGGTTCTCCGGTGCGGACCTCGCTAACCTGGTCAATGAGGCAGCTCTGTTTGCGGCCCGTCGCAACCAGCGTCTGGTGTCCATGGAAGAATTCGAACTCGCCAAAGACAAAATCATGATGGGTGCCGAGCGTAAGTCCATGGTGATGAGCGAGAAGGAAAAGCGCAACACGGCGTATCACGAGTCCGGGCACGCGATTGTCGGCCGGCTGATGCCGGAACACGATCCGGTCTACAAAGTGAGTATTATCCCTCGCGGTCGTGCTCTGGGTGTCACCATGTTCCTCCCCGAAGAGGACAAGTACAGCCACAGCAAGCGCTTCCTGATCAGCTCCATCTGCAGCTTGTTCGGTGGTCGTATCGCAGAAGAGCTGACACTCGGCTTTGACGGCGTTACCACTGGTGCGTCCAACGACATTGAGCGGGCGACCAGCCTGGCGCGGAACATGGTGACTCGCTGGGGTCTGTCCGAGAAACTTGGGCCTTTGCAGTACGATACCGACAGTGAAGAGCCTTTCCTCGGACGCTCTGCGGGCCAGTCCCAGACGGTGTATTCGCCGGAGACGGCCCAGCGCATTGATGAGGAAGTCCGGAATATCATCGACAGCTGCTACGAGAAAGCCAAGCAGATCCTGATAGACAACCGGGAAAAGCTCGACCTGATGGCCGAAGCCTTGATGAAATACGAGACTATCGACCGTTACCAGATCGACGACATCATGGAAGGTCGCGAACCGCGTCCGCCCAAAGGTTGGGATGGTAGTGGCCCCACTGGAGGCGTGAAGGCCGATGAGCCTGAAGCGGCGCCGGAGCCGAAGTCCACGGATGACGGCCGTCATCCCGGTGTTGGTCGACCGGCTGGAGAGCACTGACAGTCAGTGGCTTCCGGTTAGAAATAGTGTAATTCCCTGCGCCGCCCGGATTCCGGGCGGCGTTTGTTTTTGTCATTGAAAAAAGGTTTGCCATGAAAATGAATTTTGCCGGCCGGGAACTGGATATGTCCCGCTGCCATGTGATGGGCATCTTGAATGTAACACCGGATTCGTTTTCCGATGGCGGGCAATTCAACCGGCCTGATGCGGCCCTCGCCAGAGCAAGGCAGATGGTTGCTGATGGCGCCACTTTCATCGATATCGGCGGCGAATCCACGAGGCCGGGAGCGACGCCGGTCTCCGTCCAGGAGGAGCTGGATCGGGTATGCCCGGTGGTGGAAGCCGCTGCCCGGGAGCTGGATGCGGTGATTTCGGTAGACACCAGTGCACCGGAAGTCATGGCCGAGACAGCAAAACTCGGCGCCGGGCTTATTAATGATGTTCGCGCGCTTCAGCGTGACGGTGCTCCGGAAGTTGCTGCACAGGCGAGTATCCCCGTTTGCATCATGCATATCCAGGGGGAGCCGGATACCATGCAGGATCGCCCCGAATACCGTAACGTGCGGCGCGAGGTGAGTGCCTTTCTCACGGAGCGTATGCGTGTTGCAGAGCTTGCCGGTATTCGCCCCGAAAATATCCTTCTCGATCCCGGCTTCGGTTTCGGCAAGAGCCTTGAGCACAATCTGCAGCTGCTGGCCTGTCTCGAGCAGATGCATATCCTTGGGCATCCGTTACTGGTTGGCGTTTCCAGGAAGTCCATGCTGGGGCATATCACCGGCCGGGACGTGAACGAAAGGTTGCCTGCAAGCGTTGCGGCCGCGACAATAGCGGCCATGAAGGGTGCGAGCATTATTCGCGTGCACGATGTAAGGGAAACAGTAGACGCCGTCCGTGTGGTGGCGGCAGTGAAGGAGGCAGGTTGATGTCCGAGAGAAAGTACTTTGGTACGGACGGTATTCGCGGACGCGTGGGTGAGTTTCCGATAACGCCGGAATTCATGCTCAAACTGGGTTGGGCCGCCGGCCAGGCCTTCAAGCGGGATGGTCAGCGCAACAGCGTGCTGATCGGCAAGGATACCCGGCTTTCCGGTTACATGTTCGAGTCCGCCCTGGAAGCCGGCCTTGCGGCTGCAGGCGTCGATGTAAAGCTTCTCGGCCCGATGCCGACGCCCGCTATTGCCTACCTGACCCGCACTTTTCGTGCCTCGGCGGGTATTGTGATCAGTGCCTCCCACAACCCTCATCATGATAACGGTATCAAGTTCTTCTCGGCGGCCGGTACCAAGCTTGATGACGCCCTGGAGGCAGAGATTGAGCGCTGGCTGGATAAGCCCATTGAAGTCTGCGGGCCAACCGAGCTGGGCAAGGCCTCCCGAGTGGATGATGCCCCCGGCCGTTATGTGGAATTCTGCAAGAGCACCGTGCCCAACGAATTTACCCTCGACGGCATGAACATCGTGTTGGATTGTGCCCATGGTGCCACCTACCACGTGGCGCCAAAGGTGTTTCGTGAGCTTGGCGCCAAAGTGTCGGTGATTGGCGCTGATCCGGATGGCCTTAACATCAATCTGAACGTCGGCTCCACGCATCTGGACGCACTCAAGGCCGCAGTGGTCGAAAAACGCGCTGACCTGGGCATTGCGTTCGATGGTGATGGCGACCGGGTTTTGATGGTGGACCGTGACGGCTCTGAAGTGGACGGCGATGAGCTGCTCTACGTGATCGCCTCCCAGCGGTTTGCGGAAGATCGCCTTAAAGGCGGCGTCGTGGGTACGCTGATGACCAACCTGGGCGTTGAGCTCGCGCTGAATGAAATCGGAATCGAATTCGAGCGTGCGAAAGTTGGCGATCGTTACGTGATGGAGCGGCTGCTAGCAAACAACTGGGTTTTGGGTGGAGAGGGCTCTGGCCACATGGTTATCCGCGACTGCACCAGCACCGGCGACGGTATTGTTTCCGCGCTGCAGGTTCTGCTCTCTGTCTGGAAGTCCGGGAAAACGCTTTCCGAGCTGCGCCAGGGTATGAGCAAGCTGCCCCAGAAAATGATCAATGTCCGGGTAGAGCAGCGCTTCGATCCGTTCAGTCGTGACGATATCGTAGCTGCGGTTCGTAAATTCGAAACAGAGTTGGGCGGCTCCGGCCGAATTCTGCTCAGGGCCTCTGGAACCGAACCGCTGATCAGGGTGATGGCGGAAGGCCAGGATGCCAACGAAATTGTGCGAGTGGTCGAGGAGTTGGCAAAAGTCGTGGAAAAATCCACTGCTTAATTTTGTGTTTTCAGGCGGTTGTCTGCCGGGAGGGAGTGCTGTATAGTTCGCCCTCCCTCACGTTCGGGAACTGTTATGCGTCGAAAGATCGTAGCCGGAAACTGGAAAATGAACGGGTCGAAAGCCCTGGCGCAGACGCTGGTAAGCGATGTGCAATCCCAGACGGCCTCTCTTGATAATGGCGTCGAGGTTGTTATTATTCCTCCCGCAATTTATGTCGGAGACGTAGTCGCGAACGCAGGTGGTAGTCTGTCGGTTGGCGTTCAGAACGTGGGGCAGTGGAGTTCCGGTGCCTACACCGGCGAGATTGCTGCGGAAATGGCGGTGGATCAAGGGTGTCAGTATGCCCTGGTCGGACACTCCGAGCGTCGTCAGCTCTTTGGTGAGTCAGACGATGTGGTTGCGCAAAAGGTTGGCCGCGTCATCGGCGCCGGGCTTCATGCAGTGCTCTGTGTCGGTGAGACTCTGGAAGAGCGCGAGGCGGGAAGAGCCGAGTCTGTGGTCGCTTCCCAGGTGAAGGCCGGGCTGGCAGGCGTTGCAAAAGATCAGTGGCAACGCGTGATTGTTGCTTACGAGCCGGTCTGGGCAATTGGCACAGGCAAAACCGCGACGGCGCAAGATGCCCAGGCAATGCATGCGTCGCTCCGGCAGGTGCTTTCAGAGATGGGCGCGCCGGCGAATGAGATATCCCTGCTTTACGGGGGCAGCGTAAAAGCGGATAATGCAGCCGCTCTTTTTGCCGAGCCGGATATTGACGGCGGTTTAATCGGCGGAGCGTCGCTTGTAGCAGAAGATTTTGTGAGTATTTGCCGGAGTGTTCCGGCGGGTACCTGAATTTAAAGGTTCGCGAGAGTCGTTATGGATTGGGTAGAAACACTGGTAGTCGTTGTGCACGTGGTTATCGCGGTGGCGCTGGTGGGTCTGGTGCTGATCCAGCAGGGCAAAGGCGCCGACGCTGGTGCTGCCTTTGGTGGTGGTGCTTCCCAGACGGTTTTTGGTAGCCAGGGCAGCGGCAGCTTTCTGACCCGCTTTACGACCCTGCTCGCAGTGGTATTTTTTGTAACAAGTTTCTCGCTGGCGATTTTTGCCAAGCAGCGTGCCGAAGTGGCAGGGGAAGCGGGTATTCCTGTTGTTCAGGAGTCCAGCAGTGCCGCCCCGGCTGACACCGCTGCCGATAACGGCGAAGCCGCAGCCAGCGGAGCCGAGGGTGGGGGGTCTGATCTCCCTGAGCTCGAGTAAGAATGTTGCCCGGGTGGTGAAACTGGTAGACACGCTATCTTGAGGGGGTAGTGGCGAAAGCCGTGCCGGTTCGAGTCCGGCCCCGGGCACCATATTAGAAGAAAAACGGCTTGGAGTTTCCAGGCCGTTTTTTTTGGTCAGTCCTTGACCAGTCTGTCCGGCGTCTCTATACTCCGGCGGATATTGGGACCTGCCGCGTGGTGCTGGCGGGTTTCTGGCAGGCCAGGTGTCTGTCAGCAGGAAACGGTACACCGGTTTGTTTCCTGCGAGTTCTTGCAACAAAAGGCCCCATTGTTCGGGGCTTTTTGATTAAGGGGCCTGGCGCAACGGGCCCTGGTGCATAAAAAGGGCTGATAAAACAGCCCTTTTTTTGTTTTTGGGGCCGGTAAATTGATAACGGAGAAGGCAAAACTTGTCAGCCAAGCTTAAGCAACTGGAAGACATTCTTCAGCCCGTCGTGGAAGGTCTGGGGTATGAGTTCTGGGGCATTGAATTCCGCTCTCAGGGCCATCATTCCCTGTTACGGGTGTTTATTGACGATGCCGAGAACGGCATCGGCATCGACGACTGCGAAAAGGTCAGTCGTCAGATCAGCGGTGTGATGGATGTGGAAGATCCCATCCAGACCGAATACACACTGGAGGTCTCATCCCCGGGGATGGATCGCCCGCTGTTTCGTCTTGAGCAATACGAGGCCTTTATTGGTCACCAGGTTCAGATTCGTCTCCGGATGGCGTTTGAGGGTCGCCGGAAGTTTCAGGGGCTGATCAAAGGCGTGGAAGGTGATGATGTGGTTGTGGTCGTTGATGATCACGAGTATCTGCTGCCGTTCGACAGCATTGAAAAAGCCCACATCGTGCCGGTATTTGAATGAACGATCTGAATGAAGTCCGTGGACGCACAGTTGATTTTAAGGGCAGGGCAATCCAATGAGTAAAGAGATCTTGCTGGTGGTTGAATCCGTCTCGAACGAGAAAGGTGTCGAGAAGGATGTGATTTTTGAAGCGATCGAGCTGGCACTGGCCACCGCGGCCAAAAAGCGCTTTGAAGACGAAGAGGCGGATATCCGCGTATCAATCGACCGGAAAACCGGCGAATACGAAACCTTCCGCCGCTGGCTGGTGGTGGATAACGATGCCGTTCCTGCGCTGGGCACCGAGCTCACCCTGCAGGAAGCCGAGGAAATCGACCCGGCCCTGAAGCCTGGCGATATCCACGAGGAGAAAATTGAGTCCGAAGCCTTTGGCCGTATCGGTGCTCAGGCCGCCAAGCAGATTATCTTCCAGAAGGTTCGTGAGGCAGAGCGGACCAAGATCGTGGACAGCTACCGCGACCGGGTTGGTGAGCTGGTCTCTGGTACTGTAAAGAAGGTGACCCGGGACAATGTCATTGTCGATCTGGGTGCCAACGCCGAGGCGCTGTTGCCCCGTGAATACCTGATCCCGCGCGAGACGTTCCGCATGGGCGACCGTGTGCGCTCCCTGCTGCTGGAAATTCGCACCGATCATCGCGGCCCTCAGCTGATTCTGAGCCGCACCTCTCCGCAGATGCTGATCGAACTGTTCCGCATTGAAGTGCCGGAGATTGCTGAAGAGCTGATCGAGATCCGTGGTGCGGCCCGTGACCCCGGTTCCCGGGCCAAGATTGCGGTGAAGACCAACGATCGGCGTATCGATCCCGTTGGTGCCTGCGTTGGTATGCGAGGCTCCCGGGTTCAGGCGGTGTCCAATGAGCTGGGCGGTGAGCGTGTTGATATCGTGCTGTGGGACGACAACCCGGCCCAACTGGTAATCAATGCCATGGCGCCGGCAGAAGTTGCGTCCATCGTTATGGATGAAGACCGGCACACCATGGAAGTGGCTGTGGCGGAGGACAACCTGGCACAGGCAATCGGCCGGAACGGACAGAACGTTCGCCTGGCCACGGACCTGACAGGCTGGACCCTGAACGTGATGACCGAGGAAGAAGCCGGTGAGCGTCAGGAGCAGGAATACAGCCGGCTTGTCGAGCATTTCACTGGCAATCTGGACGTTGATGAAGAATTTGCCGGTGTGCTGATCGAGGAAGGGTTTACCTCCATTGAAGAGGTGGCCTATGTGCCAATGGAAGAGATGCTGGCGATCGAAGGCTTTGACGAAGAGACCGTCACCGAGCTGCGCCGTCGTGCCAAGGACGTTCTGCTGAACCAGGCCCTGGCAAGCGAGGAAGCGCTCGAGGGTGCCGAGCCGGCAGAAGATCTTCTGGGAATGGACGGCATGGACCGTAGCCTGGCCTTTAAACTGGCCGGCATGGGTGTGCGCACCATGGAGGATCTGGCAGAGCAGTCGGTAGACGACTTGCTCGAGATTGAAGGTATGGATGAAGAGCGTGCTGGTCAGCTTATCATGACCGCGCGTGCCCCCTGGTTTGAAGACCAGGCCTAATTCGGGAGGAGGACCAGTATGGCTGAAGTAACGGTAAAACAACTGGCCGAAGATGTAGGCGCTCCCGTGGATCGTTTGCTGAAGCAGATTGTGGAGGCTGGCCTGAAAGCTCGCTCCGAGAATGATTCTGTCTCCAGCGATGAGAAGCAGCAGTTGCTGGCCTATTTGAGAAAAACTCACGGTGAGGCAGACGCCGAGCCGCGCAAGATTACCCTGAAGCGTAAGACCACCACCACGCTCAAGGCCGGCAAGGCAAAGACCGTCAATGTTGAGGTTCGCAAGCGCCGTACCTACATCAAACGGGCTGAATTGCAGCCTGAGGCTGAAGCACCGAAACCGGAAGAGCCGGTAACAGAGCAGCAGCCGGAGCAACCACCGGTTGAAGAAGCGCCAAAGGTAGCAGCCGAGCAGGCGTCGCAGCCTGAGGCAGAGAAGCCGGCCGAGGCAGCAACATCCGAGCAGCCGGAACAGGCAGAAAAACCAGAGCCGAAGAAAGAGCCCGAGCCTGAGCCCGAGCCGGTTCCCGCTCCGGAAGACATGCCGATGCCGCCGCCCGAGGGCGAAGGCAAGGATCGCAAGCCGAAGAAAAAGAAAGAGAAAGTTCGCGAGCGCGGCGACGAGATTGAAGAGGGCAAGCCTAAGAAGAAGCAGGCTGGCCATCGTGGTCCTCGCAGCCGCCCGGTGGAAGAGCCGCTGGTTATCTCCGAGGACGAGGAAGAGACCACGCTGCGTAAGCCGCTGCGTGCGAAAAAGAAACCCAAAGAGAAGCGTCATGGCTTCGAGAGGCCGACCAAACCAATGGTCAGAGAAGTAGAGATTCCAGAAACGATTTCTGTCGGTGACCTTGCCCAGCGTATGGCGGTCAAGTCGGCGGATGTCATCAAGACCCTGATGGGCTTGGGCGTCATGGCCACCATCAACCAGGCATTGGACCAGGAAACTGCGGTTCTGGTGACCGAGGAGCTGGGCCATAAAGCCAAGACGGTCAGTGAAGACGCGTTCGAGGAAGAGGTTCTGAGCGAGTTCTCCTTCGAAGGTGGCGAAAAAACCAAGCGTGCTCCGGTTGTGAGCGTGATGGGTCACGTTGACCACGGTAAGACCTCCCTGCTGGATTACATCCGCCGTACCAAGGTGGCCTCTGGGGAGTCCGGTGGCATTACTCAGCACATCGGTGCCTATCACGTGGAAACCGATCACGGCATGGTGTCCTTCCTGGATACCCCGGGCCACGCGGCCTTTACTGCCATGCGTGCCCGCGGTGCGCAGTGTACTGACATCGTGGTTCTGGTGGTTGCCGCCGATGATGGCGTCATGCCCCAGACCAAGGAAGCGGTTGATCACGCGCGCTCTGCCGGCGTTCCGATCGTCGTCGCCATCAACAAGATGGACAAGGAAGAAGCCGATCCCGATCGCGTCAAGACTGAGCTGGCCGGTATGGAAGTGATTCCGGAAGACTGGGGCGGTGATGTCCAGTTCGTGCCAGTTTCCGCGCACACCGGTGAGGGTATCGAAGACCTGCTTGAAGCACTGTTGCTCCAGGCGGAAGTACTGGAACTTGAGGCAGCCACTGATGCGCCTGCCAAGGGTGTGGTTGTTGAATCCAGTCTCGAGCGTGGACGTGGTTCCGTGGCAACCGTACTGGTTCAGAACGGTACCCTGCGTCAGGGCGACATGGTTGTGGCCGGCTCCTACTTCGGTAAGGTCCGGGCGATGACCGATGAAGCTGGCAAGCAGGTCAAGGAAGCAGGCCCGTCGATTCCGGTCGAGATCCTTGGTTTGAACGGTACACCGGATGCCGGTGACGAGTTCTTCGCCGTTGCCGACGAGAAGAAGGCCAAAGAGCTGGCTGAATTCCGCCAGAGCCGCGAGCGGGAGCAGCGTCTGCAGCGTCAGCAGGCGGCCAAACTCGAGAACCTGTTCGAGAACATGGGCAAAGACGAGGTCAAAACCCTCAATGTGGTGCTCAAGACCGACGTTCGTGGTTCTCTGGAAGCCATCACCAAGGCCCTGCAGGATCTCGGTAACGACGAGGTCCAGGTGAAGATCGTATCGTCCGGTGTGGGTGGCATTGCCGAGACCGACGTCAGCCTGGCCATGGCAACCAACGCGGTTATCTTCGGCTTCAACGTGCGTGCCGACAGTGCTTCCAAGCGCCTGGTGGAGCAGGAAGGTCTGGATCTGCGCTACTACAGCATCATCTACAACCTGATTGATGATGTGAAAGCAGCTCTGACCGGTATGCTGGCTCCGGAATTCCGCGAAGACATCGTTGGTATTGCCGATGTCCGTGACGTGTTCCGTTCGCCGAAGTTCGGTCAGGTGGCCGGTTGTATGGTTACTGAAGGTACCGTTTACCGTAACAAGCCGATCCGGGTTCTGCGGGACAACGTGGTTATCTTTGAAGGCGAGCTGGAATCCCTGCGCCGCTTCAAGGACGACGTGCCTGAAGTCCGTAACGGCATGGAATGCGGTATTGGCGTTAAGGGTTACGACGTAAAAGTCGGCGACCAGATCGAGGTCTTCGATCGCGTCCGGGTCGAGCGCAAGCTTGAGTCCACCGGCGCCTGATGCGCCCGATTTTGAAGGAAACCTGATGCCAAGAGAGTTCAGTCGTATTGATCGCATCGGCGATCAGATGCAACGGGAACTGGCCCAGCTCATCCAGCGGGAGGTCAAAGACCCGCGGGTGGGCATGGTCACGGTAAACGCGGTCAAGGTCAGTCGTGACCTTGGCTACGCCGATATTTATGTGTCCCTGCTTTCCACCGAGGAACTGACGGAGGAGTCTCCGGAGGTCAAGGAATCGATTGCGGTGCTGAACAAGGCCTCGGGCTTTTTGCGGGGCCAGGTAGGTCGCGCGATGAAGCTGAGGGTCGTACCCCAGCTGCGGTTCCACTTCGACACGCTGCAGGGTTACAGCCGCAAGATGGACAGCCTCATTCGCGAAGCAGTTGGCGACAAGCCGGCCGTGCAACGGAATGAAGAGGACGACCAGGATGATCCGGAGCGTAACGCTTGAGCCGCAGACGCAAAGGCCGTGACGTCAACGGTATTCTGGTTATCGACAAGCCGCAGGGTGTGACCTCCAACGGCATTCTGCAGCAGGTCAAGCGCCTGTTCGGGGCGGCCAAGGCCGGCCATACCGGCGCCCTTGACCCCCTGGCGACCGGCGTTCTGCCGCTATGCTTCGGTGAGGCCACCAAGTTCTCCCAGATGATGCTCGACAGCGACAAGGCCTACATTGCCACCGCCCGGCTCGGAATCCGAACCGAAACCGGTGACAGCGCGGGCGCGGTCGTTGCCGAAAAGCCTGTACCAGACGGTCTGACCGCAGACTTGCTTGAGCCGGTACTGGATGGCTTCCGGGGTGATATCCAGCAAGTTCCCTCCATGTATTCGGCGCTCAAGCACAAGGGGCGTCCCCTCTACGAATATGCCCGCGAGGGTATCGAGGTTGAGCGTCCGGCAAGGCCGGTGACCATCTACGAACTGACGCTGCTGGACATTCGTGAGAACGAACTGGATATCGCGGTCAGCTGCACCAAGGGTACGTACATTCGCTCACTGGTTGAGGATATCGGTGAAGCTCTCGGTTGCGGTGCCCATGTGACTGCATTGCGCCGCACCATGGCGTCAGGGTTTACCCTGGCCAATGCCCATGCCGTCAGTGATCTCGAGGCGATGCGTGAACGGGGTGAGAGCCTCGATGGTCTCCTGGTGGCACCGGATGCCGCTCTGTCGATGTTCCCCGAGCACCGTCTGGCGGGGCAGGCGCTGGTATCGATCTTGAACGGACAACCGGTTAGAATACCGGGTCAGGCTTACGAAGGCTTCGTGCGTCTCTATGCAAGCGAGAGCGCAAACGAAGGCTTTGTGGGACTGGCAGAAGCATTCCCGGAAGGCGAGCAGACCAATCTGGTCCCGCGCCGACTGGTGAAGAACAGCGGAAAGCGTTAGGCGCATCGCTGTTTAGCCGGGCTGTAGAGATGCGCGGTTCGGCCGTATTCGAAAGCATCGCAAACAATGAGGTGAGTTATGGCACTTTCTGCCAACGAGAAAGCACAGATCGTTAAGGATTTTCAGCAAGGTGATGGCGATACCGGTTCCCCTGAGGTTCAGGTAGCTCTGCTGAGCGCCAACATCAACAAGCTGCAGGATCACTTCAAGGCCAACAAGCAGGATCACCATTCCCGCCGTGGCCTGATCCGGATGGTTAACCAGCGTCGTAAGCTGCTGGACTACCTCAAGCGCAAGAACGCCGACCGTTACCTGGAGCTCATCCAGCGTCTGGGTCTGCGTCGCTAATCCGGGTCTCTACGACCTGAGGGCTGCGCCGGCTTGTCCGGTGGTAGCCGTCAACCAGCAGGCCCATTGTGGGGTCTGCTGGTTGTGTTTTTCTCCCGCTGCAGTTGGATTGTCTGTGTGTTCGAAGGATTCCCTGTCGTAATGGAAAGCCGAAATTGATAGCAGGTTGTTGAAAAGCCCGGGCCCGGCGGCCTCTGGAACTGCCGCCTCCCAGACCGGGGTTTTGCAACAGCCTGTTAGCTTTCAGACGGGTTGCTCTTCAGACCACAGCACATCATCTGCAGGACTATGGTTTCGAGCGCAGGGGCGCCCGGAACGAATCAATCTGGACCAGATAGACCAGGAGTTTTTTGTGGATCTGAAACCTTTCAAGAAATCATTTGAGCTGGGCGGCAAGACCGTCACTCTGGAAACCGGCCGTATTGCTCGTCAGGCAACCGGTTCCGTACTGGTAACCGTCGATGACATTTCCGTTCTCGGTACCGTTGTCGGCGCGAAAGAAGCCAAGCCAGGCCAGCCGTTCTTCCCGCTGACCGTTAACTACTTCGAGAAGACCTACGCCGTGGGCAAAATCCCGGGTGGTTTCTTCAAGCGCGAAGGTCGTCCTTCCGAGAAGGAAACCCTGACTTCCCGCCTGATCGACCGTCCGATTCGTCCGCTGTTCCCGAACGGCTTCATGAACGAAGTCCAGGTCATCACCACGGTCATGTCCTCCAGCAAGAACCAGGATCCGGATATTGCCGCGATGCTGGCTGCGTCTGCGGCCCTGGCCATTTCAGGTATTCCCTTCGATGGTCCCATCGGCGCATCCCGCGTGGGTTACACCAACGAGCGCGGTTACTTCCTGAACCCGACCTTCGAAGAGTTGGAAACCTCCCTGCTGGACATGGTCGTAGCCGGTACGGAAGACGCGGTGCTGATGGTTGAGTCCGAAGCCAAGGGCCTGACCGAAGACCAGATGCTGGGCGGTGTGCTCTATGGCCACCAGGAAATGCAGACAGCGGTTGCCGCTATCAAGGAATTCGCTGCTGAGATTGGCAAGCCCCGTTGGGACTGGCAGCCGGAGCCGGAAAACACCGAACTGCTGAATGCCATCAAGGCCGAGTTCGCCGGTGCCATTGAGGAAGCCTACGGTATCCGTGACAAGATGGCCCGCTATGAGCGTCTGGGCGAGGTGAAAGCCGCTGCAGTTGAAAAACTGGCCGGTGAAGAGGAAGGTCAGCCTTCCGAAGACGAAGTCAAAAAGTACTTCGGCAAGATCGAGAAGAGCGTGGTTCGCCAGCAGGTTATCGATGGCAAGCCCCGGATCGACGGTCGTGACAACAAGACTGTCCGTCCGATCGAAATCGAAGTGGGCGTTCTGCCCAGCGTTCACGGCTCCGCCCTGTTTACCCGTGGCGAGACCCAGGCCATCGTGACCACCACACTGGGTACGTCCCGCGATGTGCAGATCATCGATGCCCTGGAAGGTGAACGCAAGGATCCGTTCCTGTTCCACTACAACTTCCCTCCGTACTCCGTGGGTGAAGCTGGTCGTGTTGGCTCACCGGGCCGCCGCGAAGTGGGCCACGGTCGTCTGGCCAAGCGTGGTGTTCTGGCGGTCATGCCGACCCTGGAAGAATTCCCGTACGCCATCCGTGCGGTTTCCGAGATCACCGAGTCCAACGGTTCCAGCTCCATGGCCTCGGTCTGTGGTTCCAGCCTGGCACTGATGGACGCGGGCGTACCTATCAAGGCACCGGTTGCCGGTATCGCCATGGGTCTGGTCAAGGAAGGCGACAAGTTTGCGGTTCTGACCGACATCCTGGGTGACGAGGATCACCTGGGTGACATGGACTTCAAGGTTGCCGGTACCCAGGAGGGCGTCACTGCCCTGCAGATGGATATCAAGATCAACGGCATCACTGATGAGATCATGGAGATCGCGCTTGAGCAGGCTCACGCAGCGCGTCTGCACATCCTTGGCGAGATGAACAAGGTTATCGCTACCCCGCGTGCCGAGCTGTCTGCCCGCGCTCCGAGCATCACCACCATCAAGATCAACCCGGAGAAGATCCGCGACGTTATCGGTAAGGGCGGCTCTACTATCCGTGCGATCTGTGACGAGACCGGTGCTTCCATCGATCTGGATGATGACGGCAACGTGAAGATCTACGCCGACAACCAGGAAGCTGCCCAGGCGGCGGTGAACCGGGTCAAGGAAATCACGGCCGAGATCGAAGTGGGTGCTATCTATAAGGGCCGCGTTGAGCGCATTGTGGACTTCGGTGCCTTTGTTAACATCCTTCCTGGCAAGGATGGTCTGGTGCACATTTCCCAGATCTCTGATCGCCGCATCGAGAACGTGACTGACGAGCTGAGCGAAGGTCAGGAAGTTCTGGTGAAGGTGCTGGATGTGGACAACCGTGGTCGCGTGAAGCTGTCCATGAAGGAAATCAAGGAAGGCGATCAGCCGACCGATTTCTCTGCCTAAGGGAACTTTCCCTGAACGGTAGGTCGGATTAGCCGAAGGCGTAATCCGACAAAGAAAAACCCGCCTGTCCTCTGGATTGGCGGGTTTTTTTATCTTCTTGGCTTGGGTGCAAGCGGCTGTTGGGTTTCCCTTTTCAAAAGACGCTACGAGCACATCCATGTGCGCTTGTTTCGGGCCGTCCTTGGCCCTCAACACTTTTGCAAAGGGAAACCCACCACCCGCCCGTGCATTACAGGTAAACGCCGTAGGTCGGATTAGCCGAAGGCGTAATCCGACAAAGCCAGGATCTTATTTGCCGCCCTCCATAAACCGAATCATCTCTTTTCGATACCTGGGAATCACAAACGTCGCCCCATGTGGCGTATCCGTCTGCAAAAACTCCCTGGGCTGCTCCGCAGCTTCATACAGTGCTTCGCCATGATGGAACGGAATAATTCCGTCCCGCACGCTGTGGATTACCATAACCGGAACCGGGCTGATCCTGGGAATATGATCCACACCCTCATAGTCGTCAGGAATAGTCCAGCTCAGCGGAATCTGGAGTGGCCAGGTAAGCCAGAATCCACCCAATTTCTCCCGGGCGATCTTGCGAAAGCCGGAGAAGGTACCGTCCAGGATGACACCGTCCAGCCGGGGCTGTTCCTCCCTCTGGGTCCACTCACTGGCCAGAGCAATACCCAGGCCCCCGCCGAGGCTCTGGCCCAGAATGTACAGTGGCCGTTCACTGACTTGCGGTTGTGCAACCAGCCAGCGCAGGCCGGTTTCCACGTCGTGCAGGGCACCTTCGATATCGGGGTCGCCGGTGGATTGGCCGTAGCCCCGATAGTCGATGGTAAAGACGTTGTAGCCTCTCTCGGGCAACCACGCCACGTTCAGGATATGGCTGCTGATGTTCTGGGCGTTGCCGTGGAGGAAGTAAACGGTGCCCCTGGCGTCATTCTCAGGCGTTTCTGCAGGGAGCCACCAGCCGTGGAGAGTTTCACCGTCGGCGGTGTCCAGGTAGATGTCCTCGTACTCGAGGTTTAACCGGTCCGGGGTGATGTAGGTGACCCGGTCCGGGTAGAAGAAGACGCTGCTGCAGCCGGAAAGCAGAAGAAGTGCAGCCAGGAGCCCAGGCATCCGGGCGTTGGCGACGATCAGAAGTAGGCGTGTAGTCCGGCTTGCCATGTGCTCTGGTACCTGTCGTAGTGGCCTTCCCGGGTGAATTCGGCAAACAGGCTGAATTCCCGGCCAATGTGCCAGTTGGCTTTCGCGTAGAGCTTGTCCTGGCGATGCTGGCTGCTGACGATCCAGGCCTTGGTATTGGCACCGGCTAGCAGGCTGAACTGGTTGTTCTGATGGAGCAGGCCGATGTCAGCGCCCGGGGCAGCATCGTAGCCGCGGCGCAGGTCGTCGTCGATTTCCAGGTCGGCGGTAGCGATGGCAAACGCCTGGGTCTGATGCCCAAGGCTCCAGCTGCCGCCTGCACCGCCTTCGAGATAGGGGGTAAGAACCCGGTCGTTGCCAGTGTCAGTGCGGCGGCCACCAAACCCGACCTGCCATGACAGTGGCGAGAAAAAGGCGTTCCGCGGGCTCAACGAGCGGATTTCCACGCCGGTGAGCTGTTCCAGTTGCAGCTCGTTGTTGTCGGTATACAGGCGTGCGTCGAGTCGCAAGAACTGGAGCTGGGCACCGCTTCGGTAACCGTCAGGCGGGTCGAGCACGTCGTGGTAGGCCGGGCGCAGGGTCAATTGAGTGAATTCCCTGTGTGCCAGTTGGCCTGCCCCGAGGCTCATTCGGAAGGTGTCGTGGCCCTGGTCGTCCCTCACAATCGGCTTGGGCGGTTCTTCCGGCGGCGCGACGTTGTTGATCTGGCTGCGCTCTCGCAAAAGGTCATGGGAGAGTGGCGCCGCGATTTCCCGGGGCCAGCCGTCGGCCTCGCTTTTATAGCGAACATAATCGTAGGTGGCGTCCAGTATATGGGCTCGCTGTTCGGCTGGCAGCGAGCTCACCTCATTGGCTTCGGCGTCTACATAACCGTTGGCAATGGCCGCCGCGAGGGTCTGGTGGTCGTCGGGCAGGGTGGAGAGGCTGTAGGCCACGGAGGTGGCGGCTGACGGCCGGTAATACACATCGCTGACCAGGTCCTTGTCCACTACCCAGCGGACGGTGTCCGAGGGAATGGCGTGAGTGCTTACTTCGCCCAGAAGGTCTGTGCCGGGGCGCGCGATGTCTATCAGTGCCAGCAGGCGGTAGGCACAGTTCTCGTCGAAGAAATAGTAGTCAAAGTTACGATCCCTGATTTCCCAGGCGTGGGCGATCATCAGGTCCACTTCTTCCTGGGTGAGGTTCAGTTTGTACTCCCACAGGTCCCGATGCTCGATGTCCGAGTACAGCCGTATTTTTTCGTAGTAGGGCTGGACGGTGGTTATTCCGGGATAGCCGCCAAAAATACCCTTGTAGGCAAACAGTAGTTCACTGTCGTGAGCGGCAGCATCCGCTGCGTAGGAAATCGTGTTGGCCAGCAGCAGATTGGTTTCCTCGTCGTCCTGGGGCGGGTCCAGGCGCAGGAACGTGTGACCGAACATAGAAGACGGGCTGTTCAGGTAGGAGGCGGCGAACACCAGGGTCACGGTTTCGGTGTTGAGCGTCTCAGACCATTCCTGATACCCGGGACAGCTGACTTCGGGCAGCGCCAGATTCAGCTCTTGCTGCAGCCAGGTGGTTCTTGCCGGAAACTGGCAGCGTGCGTGGTCATCACCCTCGCCGGGTTTCTGTATTGCCTCCAGAGTGGCCTGCAGCTCTGACTTTGGCGAGTGCTTGCCGTCTTCGCTGAGAAAAAAGGCCGGGTCGTCTGCCTGGCTGGTGTAGCCATCGCCGAAGGTGTCGGGCTGGTAATGGATCAGTGTGAGCCAGGCAGGGTCAAGATGGAGCTCGGATGTATCTGCAGGAGTATCGGCCTGGGTTGGCAGGCTGACTGCGAGCCAGATCAGGACTGGCCCAATGCGAAGCATGTTGCCCATGGAATGTGCTGCATCCGGGGTTGAACGGTAGAGAGTGGAGCGATGCGCCGTCCCTGGCGCAAGAGCGCGTCCCTTCAGCGAGCCTGGATCAGGCTGCTACGTATTTGCTGAGTGACTCGTTTTTCTCCAGCAGCGCGACGATGGCATCGACCGCTTCGCCGGAGGTGGTGTCAGAGCTCGGGAAGATGGTGGCAAAGTTGTCCTGCAGCACCTTGCGGAAGGTGTCACGGTCAGCTTCGTCCACGCCCAGCAATACCGCAAGGGTATCGAGGTTTTCACCGGAACCGCGGGACATGTCACGGGCAACCTTGTCGATGTTGCTGTCCATGTACATGGCCATGGATTGAACAGACTGGTTGGTCTGGCAGCCAAGGGTGCCTGTGGTCATACCGAAGGTCTGGTTACCAAAGGTTCCGTTGGTGGTTGCAGCCAGTACGTGGGGGGCAATACCGGACTGTCCTTTCCAGATCATGGCGCCTACACCACAACCCGGTTGGGCAAAGGCCATGGAGGAAGCACCAAGAAGAATTGCACCTGCGATCAGTTTTTTCATTATCCACTCCTTTCTGTGGTTTAAAGCTGTCGTCGCAATACACAATGCTGCCCCAAGCGTGGAGCAGCATTGCGAAAACGGCCCTGACTGGTCTTGTGGAGACAGGTTGACCGTTGGTCTGAGTATAGTTGATATCCAGCCAACGCAAGTTTAAAGATTGGTGAGTATTTGATTTGGCCCAAAAAAACCGGTGCATGTTGCCACGCACCGGTTCCACGCAGCTTGTGGACAGTTTGAATCAACCGCCCAGATAGGCGTTCTGGACATCCGGGTTTTCCAGCAGATTCTTGCCTGTGTCGTGCAGGCGAATCTTGCCGGTTTCCAACACGTAGCCCCGGTCAGCCAGATTCAGCGCCTGGTGGGCATTCTGCTCGACCAGGAAGACGGTGATGCCTTCCTCGCGAAGCTGGCCGATGATCTCGAAAATCTGCTTGATCACCAGCGGTGCCAGGCCCAGGGAGGGCTCGTCGAGGATGATCATGCGCGGCTTGCTCATCAGGGCCCGCCCGATGGCGAGCATTTGCTGCTCACCGCCGGACATGGTGCCGGCACGCTGATGTTCCCGCTCCTGAAGACGCGGAAAGAGCTCATAGACGTGATCGATACTCTTGCGGATTTCCGTCTTGGTGTTGAAAAAACCACCCATATGGAGGTTTTCCTCAACGGTGAGGCCTGAGAATATCCGCCGTCCTTCGGGAACGATGGCAATGCCGGAGCGCATGATCTGGGCGGTGGGTTCGCGGGTGATCTCACGGCCCTCCAGGAAAATGCGACCTGAGCTGGCCTGGGGATTCCCGCAAACGGTCATCAGCAGGGTAGTCTTGCCCGCGCCGTTGGCGCCGATCAGCGAGACGATCTCACCCTTTTTGACCTCGACAGACACGCCGTGCAAGGCCTCGATCTTGCCGTAATGGGTATGGACATCTTCTAGTACTAGCATGTGTTTACCTCAGGCCTCGCCCAGATAGGCTTTGATCACGTCGTCGTTCTGGCGGATTTCTTCCGGAGTGCCACTGGCCAGGGGGCGGCCCTGGTTGATGACGTTGATGCGATCGGAAATATCCATTACCAGGCTCATGTCGTGCTCAATCAGCACCACGGAAACGTTGTAGTCCTCTTTCAGGCTGACGATCAGCTGATTGAGTTCCTTGGTTTCCGCCGGGTTGAGACCGGCTGCCGGCTCGTCGAGCATCAACAGCTTGGGCTCCGTTACCATGCAGCGGGCGATCTCCAGGCGCCGTTGCTGGCCATAGGCCAGGTTTCCGGCTTCCCGGTTGGCCAGATCCAGCAGGCCTACCCGATCCAGCCAGTAGGCGGCCCGATCCAGGGATTTCTGCTCTTTTGCCCGATAACTGGGGGTTTTGATCAAACCGGAAATCAGGTTGGTGTTGAGGTGGCGGTGTTGCGCCACCAGCAGGTTTTCCACCACCGTCATTTGGCTAAACAGCCGAACATGCTGGAAGGTGCGCACCATCCCAAGTCGGGAGATCTTGTAGTCAGGCTTGCCCTGTACCTCCTTCCCCTCGAACAGGATCTTGCCGCCAGTCGGCTTGTAAAAGCCGCTCATGCAGTTGAAAACGGTGGTTTTTCCGGCCCCGTTGGGGCCGATGATGGACACAATCTCGTGTTCCTGGACGTCCAGAGACACTTCGTCTACCGCCAGCAGGCCGCCGAAGCGCATGGACAGATTCTGTACTTCAAGCATCGTCTGTCACTCCTGCTTTTTCAGTTCAATGTGAATGCGGCGCATGGGCATCAGGCCCTGCGGACGCCAGACCATCATCAGCACCATGGCGGCACCGAAGATCAGCATCCGGTACTCGGAGAACTCACGGGCCAGTTCCGGCAGGATGGTGACAGCGATTGCCGCCAGCACCACACCAATCTGGGAGCCCATGCCGCCGAGTACAACGATGGCAAGGATGATGGCCGATTCCAGGAAGACAAACGATTCGGGGCTGATAAAGCCCTGCTTGGAGGCAAACACGGTACCGGCGAAACCGGCGAAGAAGGCGCCGATGGTAAAGGCCGACAGTTTGACCGCGGTGCGGCTGAGGCCCAGGGAGCGGGCAGCGATTTCATCTTCCCGGAGTGCCTCCCAGGCACGACCAACGGGCATGCGCATGAAGCGACGGATGACCAGAGCTGTGAACACTGCCAGTACCAGGGCGATCAGGTACAGGAAGATCACCTTGTGCTCACCGCTGTAGGCGATGCCAAAGGTTTCGTGGAACGAGGTATTGCCTTCCTCCTTCACCCGGCGACCAAACTCCATGCCGAACAGGGTCGGATCGGGAATGCCGCCAATACCGTTGGGGCCACCGGTAAGCGTTGTCCAGTTATTCAGCAGAATCCTGATGATCTCACCGAACCCTAGAGTCACGATCGCCAGATAGTCGCCCCGTAGCCGCAGCACCGGGAAGCCGAGCACAAGACCGAACAGTGCGGCAAGCAGGGCACCGATAGGCAGCGCCAGCCAGAAGGAAATACCAATGTACTGGGAGAGCAGCGCAAAGGTATACGCGCCCACGGCATAGAACGCCACGTAACCCAGATCCAGCAGGCCGGCCAGGCCAACCACCACGTTCAGGCCCAGGGCCAGCATGATGTAGATCAGCACGAGGGTGGCCAGATCCACCGCACCCCGTGACACGAAGAACGGCCAGAACAGGGCAAGAACCACGATGCCTGTCAGCACCCAGGATTCAATCTTGGCCCGGCGGTTCTCTGCCATGGGCTCCTTGCTGGCCTGGGGAAGGGGATGCGGGAGGCTTTTCAGGCCACCCATGATCTGTTCCCGGAACAGCTGGAACAGGAATACGATCACGGCAGCGAGCAACACCATGACAACGGTGCTGGCATCGGCTCCGGTCAGGGTTACATTGATGCCCTGGGCCTCAAGGTTAAAGCCGATGATCGGGTAGGAAATGATCAGTGTAATGATCGCGCAAAACAGCGCGTGTCTGAAGTTATTAGCAGCCATCAGATCTTCTCAACCTCCGGTTTGCCGAGCAGGCCGGTGGGTTTGAACAGCAGAATCAGGATCAGCAGGCTGAACGAGATAACATCCTTGTATTCACCGCTGAGGTAGCCGGAAGTCATACTCTCTGCCACGCCCAGTATCAATCCGCCCAGCATCGCGCCGGGAATGCTGCCAATGCCGCCAAGTACCGCCGCGGTAAAGGCCTTCAAGCCGGCAATGAAGCCAAACAGAGGGTCAACCGAACCGTAGTACATGCCCAGAAGCAGGCCCGCAACCGCTGCCAGAGCCGCACCAATTACAAAGGTTGCGGAAATGATCCGGTTGGTGTCGATGCCAAGCAGGTTGGCCATACCCAGGTCCTGTGATACCGCACGGCAGGCTCGGCCCGTCCGTGAGCGGGATATGAACAGAGACAGGGCGGTCATACAGATCAGCGTGGTGATGAAAATCGTGATCTGCATGTAGGACAGGGACATCTGGAAGCCGTCACCGGAACCGAAGTTGAAACCGCCGTCGATCAGAGCCGGGAAACCGACGTTCCGCGAACCCTGCGCCAGGTGGACGTAGTTCTGGAGGAAGATGGACATGCCGATGGCGGAGATCAGCGGGATCAGGCGATGGCGCCCCCGCACAGGCCGGTAGGCCACCCGTTCCACGGCCCAGCCCATGGAGCTGGAGACGATCATGGCGCAAATCAGCGCAACAATCAGAATCAGTGGTAGCCAGGCAATGCCCAGGGCAGCCAGACCGGTAATGGCAATCAGCGCCGTGTAGGCACCGATCATATAGATTTCACCATGGGCAAAGTTGATCATGCCAATGATGCCGTAAACCATCGTGTAGCCGATGGCGATCAGGGCATAGGTGCTCCCGATCGTCAGCCCGTTGATGAGCTGTTGAAAGAAATACAGGAGGTCTTGCATTGTTATGGGACTCCGAAAGCCTGCTCCCTCCGCTACCACACCCCATGCCCGGGATAACCGTGCAGGAAGTGGGGGAGGATCAACAGGAGCCTAGAAAAACACCTTCTCCCGGATCGCGGTGAGAAGGTGCTCTCATGATTACCGTTTGTTAACGATTTGGCTTAGTTTACCGGAGTTTTGCTTCCATCTGAATGCCATTCGTACACAACAAACTCGAATGACTTCATGTCGCCGGCCTTGTCGTATTCAACGGTGCCGATCGGAGTCTGGAAGGTGCCCTCGCGAAGAGCAGCGGCAACATCGAACGGATCGGTGGAGCCAGCGGCTTCAATGCCTTCTGCAACAAGCTGAACGGCGGTGTAGGAGGTCAGAACGAACGGACCGGAAGGATCCTCGCCCTTGTCTTCAAATGCCTTCACCAGCGCCTGGTTTTCAGCTTTCTGGTCGAATGCAGGTGGCAGGGTTACCAGCAGGCCTTCGGCGGCTTCGCCGGCGATGGTGTTGATGTCCTTGTTACCCACGCCCTCGGGGCCCATGAAGCGGGCATCCAGGCCAGCGGAGTCAGCCTGGCGCAGAATCAGACCCAGCTCCGGGTGGTAACCGCCGTAGTAGACGTAATCCACATCGGCCTGCTTGAGCTTGGTTACCAGCGAGGAGAAGTCCTTGTCGCCGGCAGTGATGCCTTCAAACATGGCGATTTCAACGCCAGCGTCCTTCAGGGTGTCACGAACGGCGGTGGCAATACCTTCACCGTACTGCTGCTTGTCGTGGACGATAGCAACGCGCTCCGGGCTCTGGGAGGCGATGTAGCGGGCCGCAACCGGTCCCTGCATGCTGTCCAGACCGATGGTACGGAATACCAGCTCATAGCCACGCTCGGTGATCTCCGGGCTGGTGGAAGCCGGGGTTACCATCAGGATGCCTTCATCCTCGTAGATGTCAGAGGCGGGCTGGGTGGAGCTGGAGCACAGGTGGCCGATCACGAAGCGCACTCCGTCGTTGACCAGGCTGTTGGCAACGGTCACGGCCTGCTTCGGGTCACACACGTCGTCGTATTCCACGGCAACCAGCTCTTCACCCATCACGCCGCCATTGGCGTTGATCTGCTCAATCGCCATGCGGGCGCCGGAGAATTGCATGTCACCATACTGGGCAACGGGGCCGGTCATGGGGCCGGCAATACCGATCTGGATCTCGGCAGCGGCGTGGCCAGCGCCCATCAGGGCTACGGAAGTGCTAACAGCGGTTACGAGTTTTTTTACTGAAGTTCTCATTGAGTCTGTCCTGTTTTATTTCAGGGTTATTCTTGTGTTCTCAGAGAGTTAAACAAACACCACACCTCGCTGCTTGTCAAGCCGACGGGTGGCGCTTGCTCCGGAACACGGGCCTGTCTGCAAAGGCAAATCCCGTGCCGCTCTGAGCGGTGTCACGCATCCGTGCCGTCTTCTTCATCCTGGGAAACCAGCGCGCGGAAGCTCTCGTGTTCGCGGAGCTGGTCAAAACTGACGTCTACGGATGCATCGTCGCGGTATGCCTCCGAAATTTCAATAGCTTTCTTCAAAGTGCTGACGGCGTCTTCCCAACGGCCGATCTCTGCATAGGCGCATGCTAACTGATAGTGCGCGTGGCCATTATCCGGTGCAAGCTTCAGTGCCCGTTGGCAAAGACTGATGGCCCAGAGCGGTTCCTGCATTTCCAGAACAGCGTCTGCCTTGTAACTCAGCGCTTCCACATCGTCGGGGCGAAGGTCCAGAATCTGATCGTAGGCGGCAATCTTGTTCTGCTGGGAGGTTTCCTGGCTGGCTTTGAGCCACAGCGAGTGCACTTCGTTGGTGCGCTCGATCTCTGCCTGGTTCTGGTGGATGATGTCTGATTTCTGCTTCAGCTGTTCTTCGATGGATTCGAGGCGCTTCTCGTATTCAACCACCAGCTCGTTGACCCGTTTTTCCGCCAGACTGGTAAGCTGGTTGCGCATATCCCGGATGGAGTTCCAGCCGATAACCACGAGAATGGATGTGGCGCCCGCGATCAAGTAAAAGAAGTAGGTAACCGTATCGGTCGCGTAAGACATGGTTTTGTCGGCAACGGACAGTTCCTTGTCGACCACCTTTTCAATGAGTTCTGCGCGGGTGTTCTGCATCTCCTTGCGAAGCGCCTTACTCTCTTCCAGCAGATAAAGTTCCACGAAGGGCGTGTACATGGGCTCTTCCAGCGTCTTGATGCTCTCTTCCAGGTCTTCTGCAGTGAGCTCTTTCTCGGGGCCCAGCTCATCCTGACCGTAGAGGGTGCCGGCGAATGTCATCATGAAAAGAAAAGGCAGGAAAAACTTGATCATCGGGCGTATTCCGTCCGTCTGTCGTAAATGGAATAAAGGCGAAACCTTAGCATAGTGGATGGCCGAAAAAATGCCGGGAAACTCGCCGACTTGCAATTCTCGGTGCAAAGACCTCTAATACTTAGGGGTGTAAATAAATTGCGAGAACCGAATCGGAGCATTGCTGTGAACAGTTATGAAGATGTGCTGGTGGCTTTACGACGTGTCATCCGGGCAACTGACCTTCATTCAAAGCGCCTGAGCAAACATGCCGGGCTGACCGGGCCTCAGCTGCTGATCATGAGAACGATTCGGGATCTTGGTGAAGTGACCATCGGCACGATTGCAGAAAAGGTCAGTCTCAGCCAGGCAACGGTAACCACGATTCTGGACCGTCTGGAGCACCGGAATCTGGTTTATCGCGTGCGCAGCACACAGGACAAGCGAAAAGTGCATGCCCACCTGACCGATGAGGGGGCGGATTTGCTGGCCCGGGCACCGAATCCGTTGCAGGAGGATTTCATCCAGAAATTCCAGAGTCTGGCCGAGTGGGAGCAAACCATGATTCTGGCCTCGCTCCAGCGTGTGGCCAACATGATGGATGCCGACGATATTGATGCGTCGCCGGTGCTGACCGTTGGGTCGGTCTTGAAGGACGACGGTTGGAAAGAGAAAGCCTGACTTCAATGAGCCAGGCTTTCTCCTGATATTAATGCACCGAAGACCCGCTCTTGGGCTTATTGCCAAAACACACCTGAAATACATCGTTATAGTGTTTGGCAAAGTTCACCGACAGCCCTTCCTTGAGATACTCCGGCAGCTCCTCGTAGTCGCCCCGGTTCGCTTCCGGCAGGATCAGGTTACTGATTTTCTGCCGCCGCGCGGCAATAACCTTCTCGCGAATACCGCCCACTGGCAGCACCTGTCCGGTCAGCGTGAGCTCACCGGTCATGGCGATGTTCTGCTGCGGCGCTTCCTTGCGAGCAATGGACAGCAGTGCGGTGGCCATGGTGACGCCGGCGCTGGGGCCGTCCTTGGGCGTGGCACCCTCGGGTACGTGCAGGTGCACGAAGGATTTGTCGAAGAAAGTCGGGTCGCCCTTGAAGCGTCTGAGGTTGGATGACACATAACTGTAGGCGATCTCGGCGGACTCCTTCATCACATCCCCCAGCTGACCGGTCAGTTTGAAGCCGCGCTGAGAGCTGTGGATTCTGGATGCTTCGATGCTCAGTGTGGCCCCGCCCATGGCGGTCCAGGCCAGTCCGGTGACAACGCCGATGCCTTTGAGAGACTTCTCCTTCTTGAACGATGGCTGTCCCAGGTAGCTCTGCAGATCCGATACACCCACCTTCACAGGTTGGTCCGGGCTCTCCAGCAGCTTCACGATGCCCTTGCGAATCACCTTGTGCAGCAGCTTCTCCAGGCTTCGCACACCGGCTTCGCGGGCATAGCCCTCAATAATCTGCTTGATAGCGGCGTCGGTAATGTTGAGCTGTTTCTTCAGCAGCCCGGCCCGTTTAAGCAGCCTCGGCAGCAGGAAGTGCTTGGCGATGGCCAGCTTTTCTTCCGCGATGTATCCGGACAGCCGAATCACGTCCATCCGGTCAAGCAGTGGTCGTGGAATCGTGTCGAGCTGGTTGGCGGTGCAGATGAACAGAACCTTGGACAGGTCCATGCGGACATCCAGGTAGTGGTCCAGGAAGTCGCGGTTCTGTTCCGGATCCAGTGTCTCCAACAGGGCTGACGCGGGGTCGCCCTGGAAGGATGCACCGATCTTGTCGATTTCATCCAGCATGATCACCGGATTGGCCACCTTGGAATCCTTGAGCGCCTGGACAAACTTGCCCGGCATGGCGCCGATGTAGGTGCGGCGGTGGCCTTTGATTTCAGCTTCATCGCGCATGCCGCCCACACTGAAACGGTAGAATTTCCGCCCCAGTGCGTCTGCCACGGAATGACCGATGGAGGTCTTGCCAACACCTGGCGGGCCCACCAAAAGCAGAATGGAACCGCTCACCTCGCCCTTGAAGGTCCCTTCAGCCAGAAACTCGATGATGCGGTCTTTGACATCGTCCAGGCCGTCGTGGTCCCGGTCGAGAATCTGCCGGGCTTTCGCCAGGTCGAAGTGGTCCTCGGAATGGATGCCCCAGGGCACCTGCGTCAGCCAGTCCAGATAATTACGGGTGACACCGTATTCCGGCGAGCCCTGCTCCAGCACCTGCAATTTTTCGACTTCATCGTTGAAGCGCTCTTGCACGGCCTCGGGCGGGTTGAGTTCCGCCATCCGCTGTTGGAAGCGCTCGACATCGGCGGTCTTGTCGTCCTTGGCCATGCCCAGCTCGCGCTGGATCACCTTGAGTTGTTCCTTCAGGAAGAATTCGCGTTGGTGCTTCTGGACTTTCGCGTTCACCTCTTCGCTGATTTCCGACTGCAGCCGGGCAACTTCCTGCTCTTTACGCATCAGCAGAAGAACCTTCTCCATGCGGCGGAGCAGGGGGACGGTGTCGAGCACATCCTGCAACTCATTGCCTGGAGCGCTGGTCATTGAGGCGCCGAAATCGGCCAGAGGTGAGCTATCGTCCGGCCCGAATCGGGACAGGTATTGTTTTACCTCCTCGCCATAGAGTGGGTTGGTACGTAGCAACTCCTTGATGGCGCTGATAATGGCCAGCGTGTAGGCCTTGAGTTCGTCGGCGTCTTCTTCCGGTTCTGCCGGATACTCAACTTCCACCAGATACGGAGGCTTACGACGCAGCCACTGGACGATCCGGAAGCGTTGAAGCCCCTGGGCGATAAACTGGACCTTACCACTGTCATTCTGGGCATGATGCACACGCACCGCGCAGCCAATGGTCTCCAGCTGCTCACTGGCCGGGACGCCTTCTTCAGCGTCCGGTTCTTCCACAAAGCAGATGCCCATGACCTTGTGGTCAGTCTCACCGACCCTTTTCAGGGTTTCCTGCCACGGGTTCTGGTTTACCACTATCGGCTGTACCTGGGCCGGAAAGAAAGGCCGATTCGAAACCGGCAGCACATACATGCGCCGGGGCATCATCTGCTGGGGCAGGGCAAGGCTTTTGCTATGCTCGTCCTTGCCAATGTACTCGGTCACGTCCTCTTCGAATTCCTCAAAAGAATCGTTTTGCGTCTCGTCATTCATGCCGCGAGTGTCCATCCGGAAAGGTTGTGAATCGGCCCGGGACAGGCTGCGTAGTGATTGTCCCGGCGTGGTGCTTACTAGCTATGTAACGGCAGATACGGTGATTTCAAGGACTTGGGTTAGCGCGTTTGGCGCTTGAATTTCGGGTAGTTGGCCCCATGTTTTTGGCAACTCAAAACGAATCATTCGACTTTTCAGGTGCCTTGCATGAGCAACTCTCCCTACATCTTTGATGCCACCATGGAAAACTTTCAGCAGAAGGTGATGGAAGCCTCTGCAAGCACGCCCATCCTGGTGGATGTGTGGGCTGAGTGGTGTGCCCCCTGCAAACAGTTGATGCCCCTGCTGGAAAAACTGGCGGAGGACTACCAGGGTGCTTTCATGCTGGCCAAGGTGAACGCCGACGAGCAGGAACAGCTCACCTCCAGCCTTGGGGTGCGCAGTCTGCCGACCGTAATCCTGGTCAAGAATGGCCAGGCCGTGGATGGCTTCAACGGTGCCCTGCCGGAAAGCGAAATCCGCAAGGTTCTGGACAAACACGTGGAAGCCCCCAAGGAAGATCCCTATGAAAAGGCGCATCGGATCTGGGAAGAAGGCGATGTGGAGGGAGCATTGGCTATCCTGTCCCAGATGAACCAGGAGGACCCGGAAAATCTCAAAGTCCTGATCGACCTGGCCCAGTTGAAGGCGGAAATGGGTGATCTGGAAACGGCCGAGCAGGTCCTTGAAAGTCTGCCTCCAGAAGAAAAAATGCAGCACCAGGCCAAACAGCTGGCAGCACGAATCAAGTTTCTGAAGCAGTCGGCCGAACTGCCTCCGATCAAGGATCTGGAAATGGCGCTGGAGCAGGACCCGAAGGATCCGAACGCACTGCACCAGTTGGCACTTCATCACGTATTACAGGAAAACAACGCCGAGGCCATGGACCTGCTGATCCGCCTGATGCAGGTGGACAGCAAGTACAAAGACGAAGTGGCCAAGACAACGCTGATCGAACTGTTCGACAAGCTGGGTAACAACAACCCGGACGTAAGGACCTATCGCCGGAAGCTCTATACCCTGATGCACTGATTGTTTGGCGCTGGCCAAATACAACATAGGTCGGGTGGAGCCATGGGCGAAACCCGACTGGTATTTCCGCAATGCTCAAGCTCCCACCCCAACCCGACAACTGCGAACTCTGTGAACGCGCGGTTGCCAAGCTCACTCGGCACCACCTTATACCCAAGCACCTGCACCGAAAGAAGCGGTTCCAGAAACTGTTCACCAAGGAAGATTTGATCACCCGAACGCTGTGGGTGTGCCGTCCCTGCCATAACGCCATTCATAAGGCTCGCTCGGAATACGAGCTGGGGCTGTACTTCAATACCCGGGAAAAGCTGCTGGAACTGGAAGAATTGCGGACGTTTGTTGAGTGGTTGAGCGATAAGCCGGAGGGGTTCATGCCCAAGTTTGTCCGGCAGAAATAACGTACCTGATCCAATGGCCGTCTCCGTCGGTAATTATGAGCTCATTCTTTTGGAGAGGGTCCTATGCCTAAGCAAAAAGACAATCATCGAATCAAACGTTTCCTGTCATTGAGCGCGCTGATTCTTCTGACGCCATGGCTCCTGATCGGAGGACTGGTAACAGCAGAAACCCTGAATGAGGGTGCGATGGACAATGGAAGCCTTCAGGTCGCGTTGATCGTAATCATCGGAGTGGTGTTTGGCGCGCTGGTGTTCCGGGTCATCCCCAGCTGGAAGGCGCGTAGATCCAATCGCTGAAGAGGCAAGCGGCCCCAATCCACGGGGCCGCTTCAGAGAGGCTGGCGATTATCCATTCCCTTTCTTCATTTCTTCATACTCATCTTCAAAGAAGAATTTCTCTTCTCCAAAGGCCGGTTCCAGCTCATGCAACCAGGTGGCCGTCTCGCTGTACTTGGCGAAGAATGGGCGCTGAACCCAGTCCGGGTTGCGGCCCTGCAGGAAGCGCAGTACAAACACCTTCTCGCCGTTGATTTCGGTAATCCCCTGGATCTCCACCTTGCCGGGGCCGGCGCTCATGGACGGTCCGCGGGCGGTTCGGGCCAGGCCACTGACTTTCTTCATGGCTTCCCTGTAGATGTGGAAAGCTTCGACCAGAGGCACTTCAAAGTAGTTCTTCGCGCCGGTGTCCCGTTCTACAAACATGTAGTAGGGGATGATGCCCAGCTGCACTTCTTTCTTCCACAGCTTTGCCCAGGCGTCGGCATCGTCGTTGACGTGCTTGATCAGCGGGCCCTGGGCACGGATCTCGGCACCGGTGGCGCGAATACGGCGGATGGCCTCTTCGGCAATCTCGGTGGTGATTTCCTGCCAGTGGTTGTAGTGGGCCATGATGGCGACGTGCTTGCCGGCGTCGACCAGTTTCGCGAAAAGGTCGATCAGTTCATCGGCATCCTTGTCGGTCACGAAGCGGTAGGGCCAGAAAGTGAGGGCCTTGGTGCCGATGCGAATGGTCTGGATATGATCGAACTCCGGCTGTAGCAGCGGTTCCAGATACTGCACCAGGTTCTTGGTTTTCATCACCATGGGGTCGCCACCGGTGACCAGCAGGTCAGTGACCTCGGTGTGCTCCTGCAGGTAGCCATGAAGCTTTTCTGCTTCGGTGCTGGCCATTTTCAGGTCTTTGTCACCCACGAACTGCGCCCAGCGGAAACAGAAGGTGCAGTAGGAGTGGCAGGTCTGGCCCTGGGCCGGGAAGAACAGCACTGTCTCGCGGTACTTGTGCTGAACGCCGTCCAGAACTTCACCGTCGAGCTCAGGCATGTTCATTTCCATCTGGCCGGCCGGGTGCGGGTTGAGTTCGTCCCGGATTTCCTTGGCGACGGCCTGGATCTCTTTCTTGTCGGCACCTTCCCGGTGCAGTTTCGCCATGCGCTCGTAATGCTCGTCCTTCAACATCCCTTTCTGCGGAAAAACAAGCTGATAGATCGGGTCGTTGGGTACCTTGTCCCAGTTGATCAGTTCATTGATCACATACTCGTTGACCCGGAACGGCAGCACGCTGGCTACCACTTTCATTTCAAACAGGGTCTCTTCAGGGAGATTCTGAATGACTTCGATCTTGTCGAGCTGGCGGTCTGTGTAGACCTTGAAACGCCGTTCCTCGAACTCCGTGGTGGGAATCCGGTTCGGAAAGGTGACGATGGAGTTCATAGATCGCCCTCTGTTGATGCCAATGACAAAAAAGTGGTCCGACCACTTTTTCCTGGGTGGTTAAAAATCAGGCAGGCGAGTATACATAAATCCGGAAATATTTTCAGGTCTAATAAAAAAGCTGAAATAGATCAGTGGGGCGCTTCTGAGGAAAGAGTCGAAAATTCAATAAAAAGCGCTAAATATCCTGAATGATCGGCGAATAGCGGCCAGAAGATCGTTTAGCGTGGTAATCAATTTTCGGCCTGATACGAATGCTACGACATTGGTCGCAATCTGGTTGTCTGTTGGTCCAAAAACGGTCATTCTTCCGTAAGTAACCGAAAGAAGCCCGTTACAAAAGGATGTTTGGAGGGCTTTGATTGAACTTGATGGTCAAAATGTAGTAAAAATACTACGAAACCGGGTGTTCTAATTCACGCACTTCGCCGGCACGCCGGTCATCCCCGGGGCCAAAAGCCCGTGAAACCGAGGTGATCAGGCAGGAAAAGTGTGAAAGCTGTTCTATGCTTTGTACAGGTTCTGTGTACTGGTAGCCGGTACACCTGTCAGGCTGAAAATACCCATAACAAAACACTGCATTCCATCGCAGCTTATCGACACCGCAACGCGCCCGGCTGCTGATCGTGGCGGCGCTGCACTTTTGATGCCAAGGGGAGGGTTTGATGTACCAGGACGATGATCCCATTGAAACCAGTGAATGGCTGGATGCGCTGGAATCTCTGATCGAGAACGAAGGCGTAGACCGGGCCAAGTATATTCTTGAGAGGCTTTCCGAGCGGGCGAGCCGCGATGGAACCGAACTGCCATATTCCATAACCACGCCGTTCCGGAACAGTATTCCGGTTTCCCAGCAGGCGCCGATGCCTGGCGATCTTTTTATGGAGCGCCGAATCCGCTCCCTGATCCGCTGGAATGCCATGGCCATGGTTATGCGTGCCAACCAGCGTCCCGGTGATCTCGGCGGACATGTTTCCTCGTTTTCTTCGGCAGCGACCCTCTACGATGTTGGCTTCAACTATTTCTTCCACGGCGGCGACGAAAAGCGCGAGTCCGACCTTGTGTACTTCCAGGGCCACTCTTCCCCGGGCATTTATGCGCGCTCCTTCCTTGAGGGCCGTTTCGACGAGAAAGATCTCGACAAATACCGTGAGGAAGTAGACGGCACTGGCCTCTCTTCCTATCCGCACCCCTGGCTAATGCCGGATTACTGGCAGTTCCCAACAGTTTCTATGGGGCTTGGTCCGATTCAGGCGATTTACCAGGCCCACGTAATGAAGTACCTGGACAGCCGAGAGCTCATCGAGATGGGCGATCGCAAGGTCTGGTGCTTTGTTGGTGACGGCGAGTGCGACGAGCCGGAAACCCTGGGTTCCATCTCCATGGCCGGCCGGGAAAACCTCAGTAACCTGATTTTCGTTGTTAACTGCAACCTCCAGCGTCTGGACGGGCCGGTGCGTGGCAACGGCAAGATCATTCAGGAGCTTGAAGGTGTCTTCCGGGGCGCTGGCTGGAATGTCCTGAAAGTTGTCTGGGGTCGCCACTGGGATCCCCTGTTCGAGCAGGACAAGGACGGCAAGATGCAGCGGGTCATGGACGAGGTCTGTGATGGCGACCTTCAGAACTTCAAGAGCAACGGCCCGGCTTATACCCGGAAGCACTTCTTCGGCAAGTACCCGGAAACGGCCAAACTCGTCGAGGGGCTTTCCGACGAGGAGATCAACAAGCTCAACCGGGGCGGTCACGATCCGTACAAGATCTACGCGGCCTTCCACCATGCCATTCACAAGAATGGCGGCCGGCCGACGGTTATCCTCGCCCACACCATCAAGGGCTACGGCTTTGGTGAGGCCGGTGAAGCGCAGAACACCGCTCACTCCCTGAAAAAGCTTGATATCGAGCAGTTGAAGTCGTTCCGCGACCGTTTTGCGGTGCCGTTGAAAGACGAAGAGCTCGAGGATGTGCCCTACTACCGGCCAGCGCCGGATAGTCCGGAAATCGTCTACATGAAGAAGCGCCGGCAGGAGCTGGGTGGTTTCTATCCCAAGCGTCGGAAGGATTGCCAGCCACTGCAGATTCCCGACCTGGACATCTTCAAGGCGGTCCTGGACGGTTCCGGTGACCGGAAGATCTCTACTACCATGGCCTTCGTCCGTATCCTGACGGCACTGACCAAGGACAAGCGTATTGGTAAGCGCGTGGTGCCGATCGTGCCTGACGAAGCCCGTACCTTCGGGATGGAAGGCATGTTCCGTCAGCTCGGTATCTACACGGCAGAAGGGCAGAAGTACGTTCCTGAAGACCGTGACCAGATCATGTATTACCGGGAAGACAAGAAGGGCCAGATCCTTGAAGAAGGTATCAACGAGGATGGCTCAATGGCCGCCTGGATGGCAGCGGCCACGTCATACAGCACCAACAACTTCCCGTTGATCCCGTTCTACATTTTCTACTCCATGTTCGGCTTCCAGCGGGTTGGCGACCTGGCGTGGGCCTCCGGCGATATTCAGGCCCGTGGCTTCCTGATTGGCGGCACTGCCGGCCGGACCACACTGAACGGCGAGGGTCTGCAGCACCAGGACGGTCACAGCCATGTGCTGGCCAACACCATTCCGAACTGTAAGGCCTATGATCCGGCCTACGGCTACGAAATGGCGGTTGTGCTGCGCAAGGGTATGCAGGAGATGTTCGAAGACAACCAGAACGTCTTCTACTACCTGACCATCGAGAACGAGAACTACGAACAGCCTGCAATGCCCAAGGGATGCGAAGACGGCATCATCAAGGGCATGTACCTGTTCGAGTCTGTTGAAACCAAGGGCCGCAAGAAGACTCCGCGGGTTCAGCTGCTGGGTGCCGGCGCAATCCTTAACGAGGTGCGTGCAGCGGCCCAGATGCTGAAAGACGACTGGGGTGTTGCCTCCGACGTGTGGAGTGTTACCAGCTTCAACGAGCTTGCCCGCGAGGGCCAGCATATTGAGCGCTGGAACCGCCTGCACCCGGACGACAAGCCCAAGAAGGCCTACGTAACCCAGATGCTTGAGAAGCATCAGGGTCCGGTGGTGTCTTCTACCGATTACATCAAGCTGCACTCCGAGCAGCTCCGGGCGTTCATCCCCAAAACCTACCTGACCCTGGGTACCGACGGCTTTGGTCGTAGCGACACCCGGGAAAAGCTGCGCAGCTTCTTTGAGGTGGATCGTTACTACGTAACAGTCACCGCGCTGTCAGCCCTGGCTCAGGATGGCGAGGTGAAGAACGATGTGGTTCTCGAAGCCATGCGCAAGTACGGAATCGATCGCAACAAAACGAACCCGGTGCTGAGCTAAGGAGTCCGCCATGAGTGAACAGGAAATCAAGGTTCCGGATCTCGGCGGTGCGGATGAGGTCGAGGTTATCGAAATCATTGTCAGCGCAGGGGATTCGGTTGAGGAAGAAGATCCGATTCTGACGGTTGAGTCAGACAAAGCCTCGGTGGAACTGCCGTCTCCCGGTGCCGGCAAGATCACCAAGATCACCGTAAAGGTGGGTGACAAGGTAAAAGAAGGTGATGTTGTTGGCATGATGGAAGCCAGCGCCGGTGGCTCTGACGACGCCGGCAGCGACGAGCCCGAGGAGAAGGCCGAGGAAAAGGAAGAAGCAAAGCAGGAAGAGAAGTCCGAAGAGAGCAAGCCAGCGCCGAAGAAGGCTTCTGGTGGCTCCCGCAAGGAGACCGTCAAGGTTCCTGCGCTGGATGGTTTCGACAATGTTCCGGTGATAGAAATCAACGTTGCTGAAGGCGACACCATTGAGGCCGACGATCCATTGGTTACAGTGGAATCGGACAAGGCCACCATGGAGATTCCTTCGCCCTATGCGGGCAAGGTGGGCAAGATCCTGGTATCCGAGGGCGACAAGCTCTCCGAGGGCGATGAACTGCTGGAGATGACGGTTCAGGAAGGTGGTGGCGAAGAGGAAGAAGCCTCGGCGCCCGCGTCTGAGGAACCGGCGAAGGAAGAGAAGCCTGAGCCCAGGTCCGAAGAGAAGCCGAAACAGGAAGCAGAGTCTGCGCCTGAGCCACAGGGTGCCACTTATGAGCCTCCGTCGCCTGGCGCCAAGGTCCACGCTGGCCCGGCCGTGCGCAAGCTGGCCCGGGAACTGGGTGCCGATCTGGCCCGCATCAAGGGCTCTGGCCCCAAGAGCCGGATTATCAAGGACGATGTCCATGCCTACGTGAAGAGCCAGCTCAAGCAGGCTCAGCAGGGTACTGGCGTTGCTACCGGTTCTGGTATTCCGGGTGTCAAGCTGCCGGACTTCAGTCAGTTTGGTGAAGTGAAGCGTGAGGCCATGTCGCGGATGATGTTCGCCACGGCCAATAACATGCAGCGCAGCTGGCTGAACGTGCCTCACGTAACCCAGTTCGAGGATGCGGATATCACCGATATGGAGGATTTCCGCAAGGCCCAGAAAGCGGCCGGCGAGAAGAAGGGCGTGAAGATGACGCCGCTGCCGTTCCTGCTGAAGGCCTGTGCCACGGCACTGGCGGAACTGCCCCAGTTCAATGTGTCTCTGGACATGGAGCGCAAGGAGGTGGTTCGCAAGAGCTACATTCACATCGGAATCGCGGTGGATACGCCTCACGGACTGATGGTGCCGGTGATCAGGGATGTGGACAAGAAGGGCTTGTGGGAGCTGGCGGCGGAAAGCGCCGAGCTTGCCCAGAAGGCCCGGGACAAGCAGCTGAAACCCGCAGAGATGCAGGGTGCCTGTTTTACCATCACCAGTCTGGGTGGTATTGGCGGCACGGCATTCACGCCGATTGTGAATACGCCGGAGGTGGCGATTCTTGGGGTTTCCAAGGCGGCGATGAAACCGGTTTGGGATGGCAAGGAGTTCCAGCCCCGCCTGATGCTGCCGTTGTCGCTGTCTTACGATCACCGTGCGGTGAATGGGGCTGATGCGGCCCGGTTTACTTCGGTGCTCAGTCAGCTTCTTGGGGACATTCGTACCCTCCTGTTGTGATGTTAAGCTAGTTGCCACCTAGCCTGAGGGTTGGGTGGCGCGACAAAGGCCGGTGCGGCTTTTCAGAACACGCTACAAGCACATCCATGTGCGCTTGTTTCGGGCCATCCATGGCCCTCTACAGTTCTGAAAAGCCGCACCGGCCTTTGTCGTTCTGGCTCCTTCCTGATCGCTTTTCCACCCACGCCTATCTCGACGCAAGGTAACAAGTTATTTTCTGGACATTCCTCGTTGCTGGTTCTGGCGGCCGGCAATATGTGTAGCGTTCTGCTCTTAATTCCGCCCAAACAAAAACCCCGGCCGGAGCCGGGGTTTCTGCTGAGTTAACTAACTTCTAACGGAAGGATTAGAAGCTGTACTGCGCTGCGAACAGAACACGGTTTGCGTCGGTAGAATCACCGGCAACAGTTTCCTGATCGAAGTATCCGTACTCAACGCCGAACATGACGTTGGATACCGGAGACCACATGTAGTTCAGGAACGCGTTCTGGTTGGATTCGGCGTCAGCATTGGTGGTTGCACCTGCAGCAATCGCGTCGTCCAGGTCCAGCATAGTAGTGCCGTAGCCCAGGTTGATGCTGCGACCACCGCCGAGAGCTACACTTGTACCGATTGAGAAGCCGTAGCCCTCAATGGTCTCAACGCTGTTGCCGTCGACATAGGCGCTTGGGCCGAAATAGTTGCTGCCAGAGCGCCACAGATAACCGTTGGCACCGTCAGTGTAGTTTGCAGCGCCTTGGATCGAGATCATGTCGCTCAGGGCGAATTTGGCCGCGCCAAATACTGCGAAGCCCATCGCGCTGTCATCATTGGTGCCATCGTCAGCAGTGACTTGGCTAACCAGCGCTGCAGCAGCGTAGGACAGTGAATCGGCAGAATCCTGAATGCGAGCGGTCAGAGCTGGTGCGGAAGTGCGGGTGTTGCCGCCTGCGCCCAGAACACCCTGTGAGCTCGGGTCTTCGAGTGAGAAAGACAGAGCGCCAGTGGTGTAACGAACCTGCTCGGCACGGTCTTGGCTGCCGGCTGTACCAGCCAGGCTGTCAAAGTCCAGAGTCGGGGTGTTACCTACGAAGCTGGTGTAGTTGGACCAGTTACGGCCGGCCATGAATCCGTTGTATTCGCCGTAGGCGTGACGCATACGCAGACTGCCTGCGCCGTTGCCTGAACCACGGAAGTCACCTTCCACGGTAATCGCTACGCCAGAAGCGTGCTTGACTTTGACGCCCAAACGGCTCTGCTGAACGTCGGCGCCGAAGTGACCTTCAACGTCTTCGTTAGCGGATGAAGCGAAAGTACCGGCGCGGGTAGAAACAGCGCGGTTGCCGTCCAGGTCGTAGCTCATATTCAGACGAGCGTAGCCGTACAGGCTCGCTTCGGTGTCGTCACCTACGTTCAGCGTAAGTGCGCTCGCTTGAGAGGCAACCCCCATTACTACTGTTGCTGCCGTCGCACGAATTGCCAATCTCAGTTTGTTGCTTTGCATCGTTGTTGTCTCCACACATTTTTGTTGTTGGACCCAAAAACAAGGTAGTTACCAATTCGTGACAATTCAAATAAATTCATGCAGAAATTAGACGAATGTCTATAACCGCTTTTCGTTCATATACAGACATCTGCAGTTGCCAACAAGGCGTAATGTTGTTCTATGGCATCCGAAAGTACAGTTCTTGAGTCAGCCACGTTCGCGTTTCTTGATATTGAAACCACCGGCGGCAATTCAGCCCGGGACCGGATTACCGAGATTGGTATCCGGTTCTGGAGGGCCGGTGAGGTAGTGGGCGAGTGGCAGACGTTGCTGAATCCGGAGACGCGGATTTCCCCGTTTATCGAGAACTTTACCGGCATCTCCAATGACATGGTGGCGGATGCGCCGCTGTTTGCGGATGTAGCGGACGAGCTGGAGGAACAGCTTAAGGACAAGGTGTTTGTCGCTCACAATGCCCGTTTTGATTACGGTTTTATTAAATCCGAGTTTCGCAGATTGGAGCGTCTTTTCTCGGCGAAGGTGCTCTGTACGGTGAAGCTTTCCCGAAGGCTCTACCCGGAATTCCGGCGTCACAACATGGATGCTCTGATAGCCCGTCATGGTCTTGCCCAGGTTCAGCGGCATCGGGCCATGGGGGATGTCTCGGCCATGCTGTCGTTCTTCGAGCATGCCCGTGCAGAGAAGGGGGATGAGAGATTCGAAAGTGCCCTGCGGGAGCTGCTGCAACGGCCGAGTATTCCCTCCCATCTACCAACGGATATCCTTCAGGGTCTGCCTCGGGGGCCGGGGGTGTATCGCTTCTACGGTGAGAACGATGTGCTTTTATATGTGGGCAAGAGCACGAACATTGCCCAGCGGGTGGCATCGCACTTTTCCGGCGATCATAACTCGTCCCGGGGTGTGCGGATGTCCGAGAGCCTCCGTCGCGTCGAATGCACAGAAACGGCCGGGGAGCTTGGAGCGCTTCTTCTCGAACTCAAACAGATCAAGACGCTGAAGCCCCTGTTCAATCGTCGGTCCCGGGCCGCCAAGAATCTGGTGAGCATCGAGCTTTCGAAAAACGAGGCGGGGTACCTGCAGGCGCGGCTGGTTCGTGAGATCGAGCCGCATCGGTTGGGGGATTATTTCGGTTTGTTCCGCAGCAAACGGGATGCCGAGCGCGCCTTGAGCGGCATCGCGGCCAAGAACGAGCTGTGCAATCGACTGCTCGGGCTGGAGCCTGAAAACGAAGGGCCATGTTTTCAGCGTTCGCTGGGGCGCTGCAAGGGCGCCTGCGAAGAGCTCGAGAATGTCGAGCGCTACAATCTCAGGGTACAGATTGCCTTTCACAGCCTGCGGCTGAAAACCTGGCCCCGGAAAGGCCCGGTTGGGATTGTTGAGCGCAATGCCCGAACCGGCCGCACGGATATCCTGGTGGTTTATAACTGGATGCACGTGGCTACCCTGCATGACGAAAACGAGCTGCAGGATCTTTCTCTCCGCGGCCAGGCGGTCACCTTTGATCTGGACTCCTACAAGCTTTTGATCGGCACGCTGTTGGATAGGACCAAGGCTGGGAGCATGCCGCACAGGGTGATTGAATTGCCGGCCATCGGGGAACCGGATGTTCTTATGCCGTGAGTGGCGTATTATGGTGCAAGAGTCCGCACACCTACTTACTTGTCTGGTGTGGTCACTCAACTAATTTTATGTGCTTAGCCGCTTTCCCGAGAGAGATTTATGAATAAAGACCCCGTCAGCCGCGAACTGTTCGATGAAGTCATGGTGCCCAACTACGCTCCCGGTTCCATTATTCCGGTGCGAGGAGAGGGCTCCCGGATCTGGGATCAGGAAGGCCGCGAGTTCATTGATCTCCAGGGCGGCATTGCAGTGACCTGCCTGGGCCATTCCCATCCGGGACTGGTGGGTGCGTTGCACGATCAGGCCGAGAAAATCTGGCACCTGTCCAACGTGATGACCAACGAGCCGGCCCTGCGCCTGGCAAAGACTTTGTGTGACCTCACCTTCGCCGAGCGCGTGTTTTTCGCCAATTCCGGTGCTGAGGCCAACGAAGCAGCCTTCAAACTGGCCCGGCGCTACGCCTGGGAGCATTTTGGCAAAGACAAGAACGAGATCATCTCGTTCAAGAACTCATTCCACGGGCGAACCCTGTTCACCGTGAGCGTAGGTGGCCAGCCAAAATACCTGGAAGGCTTCGAGCCTGCGCCTGGCGGTATTCATCACGCCGAGTTCAACGATCTGGAATCGGTGAAGAAGCTGATCTCCAAAGAGAAAACCTGCGCCGTGGTGGTGGAGCCGATTCAGGGTGAGGGCGGCGTTATGCCCGGCGACCAGGCGTTCCTCCAGGGGCTTCGCGAGCTTTGTGATGAAAATGACGCGTTGCTGGTGTTTGATGAGGTGCAGTCTGGTGTGGGCAGAAGTGGCCACTTCTACGCTTATCAGATGTACGACGTGGTGCCGGACATTCTCTCCAGTGCCAAGGGGCTTGGTGGTGGCTTCCCGGTAGCGGCCATGCTGACGACGGCCAAGGTTGCCGCCAGTCTGGGTGTTGGGACCCATGGCAGCACCTACGGTGGTAACGCGCTGGCCTGCGCCGTGGCCCAGAGGGTGGTGGACACCGTCAGCCAGCCGGAGATTCTCAAGGGCGTGAAAGCCCGTTCCGACAAACTCCGCAAGGGTATGATGAATATTGGTGAGCGCTACGGTGTGTTCAGTGAGGTTCGTGGCGCCGGTCTGCTGCTCGGTTGTGTGCTGACCGAAAAATGGCAGGGCAAGGCCAAGGATTTTCTGAATGCCGGCCTGGAAGAGGGCGTGATGGTACTTGTGGCCGGTGCGAATGTGATTCGTCTGGCGCCGTCCCTGATTATCCCCGAATCGGACATTGACGAAGCCCTCGAACGTTTCGAAGCGGCGGTGAAAAAACTGGCGGCCTAAGGAGATTTTATGTGGCTGGTACGTCCGGCTCGGCCGGATGATCTGGACCAGATTCTGGCCATGGCGGGCACCCAGTGTGCCCGTCTTTCTTCCACTCTGCCCAAGCAGGGCGACGCCCTGGCTTACAAGATCGAGCAATCCCTGGCGTCTTTTGCCGGCAGGATCAGCGCCGAAGACGATCCGCCCAGGTTTCTGTTCGTGCTGGAAAACACCCAGACCGGAGACATTGCTGGCACCGCCGGCATTGATGCCCGCGCCGGCAATGGCCAGCCCTTCTACAGTTACCGTCGGGATGCCCTGATCCATGCCTCTCATGAGCTGGGGGTGTCGCGCCGGGTAGAAGTGCTCTACCCCTCTCACTCGCTGACGGATGTCTCGCTATTGTGTTCGTTCTCCATACGGCCCGAACTCCAGAATACCGACGCGTTCGAATTACTATCCCGTGCCCGGATTCTGTTTATTGCCGATCATCGGGAATGGTTTACCCCGCGGATGGCGGTGGAAATCCAGGGGGTGCAGTTGGAGGATGGCAGCGTCCCCTTCTGGGACAGTCTTGGCCGGCATTTCTTTGATATGGATTTCGAGACGGCAGACCAGTACTCCGGTCAGTTGAGCAAGACTTTCATTGCCGAGCTCATGCCCCCGAATCCCATTTATGTCACGCTGCTGAGTGAGGCTGCCCAGAAGGCGATGGGGCAGCCGCATCAGATAACCGTCCCTAATTTTGAGCTACTTCAGCGGGAGGGATTCCAGCCGGGCAGTTTTCTGGACATTTTTGATGCCGGCCCGGTTCTGGAGGGGCGCACCGATAGCCTGAAAACCCTGGTGACCAGCCACCCCAAGGAGCTTCATGGCAGTAATGAGGCTGTGGGTGAAACCTGTCTGATCGCTGCTGGCGAGCGGGAGCAGTTTCGCTGCACCCTCACACCGGTCGCTGAAACGCTGGACGACAAACTCAAGGTTCCGGTTTCGACCTGGAAGGCGCTGAACAGTACCGCGGGCGACCGGGTAAGGATTGCGCCGCTATGACAAGCTTGGGAATGGCAAAGTTTGTAGCTGTCGATCTCGGGGAGGCGACCTTATGCTGGTAATTCGCCCGTTACAGGAAAACGATCTGGATGACCTGTACGCCATGGCCCAGGGTGCCGGTAAAGGGCTGACCACCTTGCCGGCGGACCGAGAGCTCCTCCAGAAAAAAATCAATCACGCCCGTGAGACGTTCAATCAGCGCATTGCGCCGGAAGCAGGTTTGTATCTGTTTGCTCTTGAGGATATCGAGCGCAAAAAAACCGTTGGGATCAGTGGCATTCAGGCCCGGGTTGGTCTGGACGAGGTGTTCTACAATTACCGCCTGAGCGTTACGGTGAATGCCTCTAAAGAGCTGGGTGTGCATGTACGGACACCCACGTTGCACCTGTCCAACGACATGACCGACACCAGCGAAATCTGCTCGCTGCTGCTGTCGGATGAATACAAAGGCGGGGGCAGCGGGCTGCTGCTCTCCCGGTGCCGGTTCATGTATCTGGATGAGTTTCGCAAGCATTTTTCGGAAAAAGTGTTCGCGGAAATGCGCGGCGTGTCCGATGCCCAGGGTCGAAGCCCGTTGTGGGACGCGCTGGGGACCAAGTTCTTTGACATGGAATTCAGCGAGGCGGACATGCTGTCTGGCCTGGGCAACAAATCCTTTATTGCCGAGCTGATGCCCAAGTACCCGATCTACCTGCCCATGCTGCCGGATTCGGCCCGGGCGGTCATTGGCCGGGTTCATGACAACACCGCGCCAGCGCTTCGCATGCTTCAATCAGAGGGGTTCAACTTTAACGGGCTGGTGGACATTTTTGACGGTGGCCCCGTGGTTGAAGCCTTCGTGCACAACATCCGCACGGTGAGGGAAGGCATGAACCGGCACGCCATGGTGACTCGCAAGCCAGTGAACCTTAACGTGCCTGCCGATGAGCGGGTGATGGTGTCGAACCGCTCGTTCCGGGACTTCCGGGTGACCACCCTGCCGATAGATTGCATAGGGCCGGATACCGTCAGCCTTCCGCCGGAAGTGGCCGAGGCGTTGCAGATTGAATCGGGTGATCCGGTTCGTCTGGCCCCCTTGAAAGACTCGGGGATGCTGACCAAACATACTTATAGAAGTTCAGTACCGGGAGGTGCATCAAAATGGCAAAGCTGACAGGTGAACTGTTTATCGACGGGCTCTGGCTGCAGGGCCATGGGCCGATATTCGAATCTGTCCAGCCGGTGACCGGTGAGACAATCTGGGATGGTGAAAGCGCCAACCTTGAAGATGTGGATGCGGCCGTTCGCGAGGCCCGGAATGCCTTTGTGAAGTGGCAGCGCAAAAGCTTTGCCGAACGTCAGGCCGTGGTTGAAGCCTTTGGTGAGTTGCTGGAAGCTCACAAGGAAGAGCTGGCTCATCAGATCGGGCTGGAAACCGGCAAACCCCTGTGGGAGTCACGCACCGAAGTGGCGGCAATGATCGGCAAGATCGGCATTTCGGTGAGAGCCTACAACGACCGCACTGGCACATCCGAATCCGATGTTGCGGGTGGGCACGCGGTGCTCAGACACCGGCCCCATGGTGTTGTTGCGGTATTTGGCCCCTATAACTTTCCGGGGCACCTGCCGAACGGCCACATTGTGCCCGCTCTGCTGGCCGGTAACACGGTGGTGTTCAAACCGAGCGAGCTGACCCCCGGTGTCGCCGAACTAACGGTGAAACTCTGGGAGAAGGCTGGCATTCCGGATGGAGTGGTCAACCTCGTGCAGGGTGACTCGTCGACTGGCAAGTCCCTGGCCAATCATCCCGGAATCGATGGCCTGTTTTTTACCGGCAGTTCAACCGTTGGCCATCTTCTGCACAAGCAATTCGGTGGCCAGCCGGAGAAAATCCTGGCCCTGGAAATGGGCGGCAACAACCCGCTGATCGTGCAGGACGTGGCCGATGTGGATGGCGCCGTGCATCACGCCCTGCAGTCGGCATTCCTGTCGGCCGGCCAGCGTTGCACCTGTGCACGGCGACTGCTGGTGCCCAAGGGCAAGAAAGGCGACGCGTTCCTCGACCGGCTGGTGGAAGTCTCCGCACGGATCAAGGTTGGTGAATTCGATGCCGATCCGCAGCCATTCATGGGATCGGTCATTTCCGCGGAAGCCGCTGACAAGCTCCTGGCGGCCCAGGCCAGCCTGCTTGAAAAGGGGGGCAAATCCCTGCTGGAAATGAAATCCCTGAAATCGGGAACCGGCCTGTTGTCCCCGGGTATCATTGATGCCACCGGGCTCGACGTCACCGATGAGGAATTCTTCGGGCCGTTGCTGATGGTGTATCGCTACAAAAGCTTTGACGACGCCCTGGAGCTGGCCAATGACACGAGCTACGGGCTCTCCGCAGGTATCCTGACAGATGACCGGAAACTCTATGAACGGCTGGTGGAGGAAGTGCGTGCCGGCATTGTGAACTGGAACCGGCCACTGACCGGCGCCAGCAGTGCCGCGCCCTTTGGTGGTGTCGGCGCTAGCGGTAACCATCGCCCGAGCGCCTACTATGCCGCCGACTACTGCGCCTGGCCCATGGCGTCTCTGGAGGCCGGCAAGAGTGAGTTGCCAGAGTCTCTGGCACCCGGCCTCAATTTCGATTAACGGGACCCAGTGCCATGGTGAAACACGCGGTTGAAGCAAACTTCGATGGCCTGGTTGGCCCCACCCACAATTACGCAGGACTGTCCTGGGGAAATGTGGCCTCCAAGTCCAATGTCAGTTCCGTCTCCAATCCCAGGGAAGCGGCATTGCAGGGCCTGGCCAAGATGAAGCGCCTGGCGGACCGGGGCTATGTGCAGGGGATTTTGCCGCCCCATGAACGCCCGCACATTCCCACCCTTCGTGCCCTGGGGTTTGAAGGGACGGATGCCCAGGTGCTGGAACAGGCGTCCAAATCCAGTCCATCGATACTGGCGGCGGTCTCGTCGGCGTCACCGATGTGGACGGCCAATGCGGCCACCGTGTCGCCGAGTGCCGACACGTCAGATCACCGCGTGCATTTCACCCCGGCCAACCTGAGCGCCAAGTTTCACCGGTCCATCGAACATACGGTGACTGGGCGTTCCCTGAAGGCCATCTTTGCTGACGAGAGCTACTTTGCCCACCATCCGGCACTGCCATCCGTGAGCCACTTCGGGGATGAGGGCGCCGCCAACCACACCCGCTTGTGCGCCGGTTACGGCGAACCCGGTGTGGAACTCTTCGTGTACGGCCAGATTGCATTCAACGAACAGGCGCCGGCACCGAAGAAATACCCGGCGCGGCAGACGCTGGAAGCCTCCCAGGCGGTGGCGCGACTGCATGGGCTCAAGGATCGTAATGTGGTCTTTGCCCAGCAGAACCCGGAGGCCATTGATGGCGGTGTTTTTCATAACGATGTGATTGCCGTCGGTAACGGCAATACCCTTTTCTACCATGACATGGCGTTCCTCGACGAAGAACAGGTGCTGGCGGATATCCGTGAGCGCCTGACTGGCGCCGAGCTGGAAGCGGTGCGGGTCAGCAGTGCCGATGTGCCACTGGACGATGCGGTGGCGTCCTACCTCTTCAACAGCCAGTTACTGAACACGCCGGATGGCATGCTGCTGGCGGTGCCCGGCGAGTGTCGGGAAGTGGCTTCTGTCAGCCGTTATCTGGATAACCTGGTGAAGTCCGGTGGGCCGATTACCTCGGTCGAAGTTTTTGACGTTAAACAGTCCATGCGCAATGGCGGTGGGCCTGCCTGTCTGCGTTTGCGAGTGGTATTGAATGACGAGGAGCTCAGGGCTATCAACCGGGGCGTGCTGCTCACTGACGAACTTTACGAGCGTCTGATCACCTGGGTTGAAGCCCACTATCGGGATGAGCTCAGCCAGGATGAGCTTGGCGATCCGATGTTGCTGGAAGAGGTTCGCAAAGCCCTGGATGAGTTAACCGGGATCATGGGCCTGGGTTCCATCTATGATTTCCAGCTCTAAAGGTTGTTGAGCCCCGGGGCCGTCAGGCTGAGATCGACGACGTCAGCATATCCATCGTGTGTCGGATCAACTGCTCGGCCGGAAATTCCGGGTTGCCTTCGCCCATTTCCGACTGACATAGCAATATTACCCCGTGCAGGGCACCGCGCAGATACAAAGCGGTTTGAACGGGGTCGGTAATCCGGTCCCGGTTCATGGTGCCGTCCTGAAGCCCCAGCTCTATCGCCCCCACCATCAGTTCCATCAGGTCTGATTTCGAGCACAGCATTTCCTCAGCCTGGCTTTCATCGGCCTCGGCCATGGCTGTGGATGCCTTGGTCAGCGCCGAGAAGTAATCCGGTTCCTCCAGATAGAAGCGATAATAGGATTCCCCCATTGCCCGTATCTGGGCCAGACCATTGTCGGCGGTCTGTCTTGCCTCTTCGAACCGCCGGAACAGGCTGTGTCCCGCCCTTAGCATGATGCCCCGCTGTATCGCTGCCTTGTCCTTGAAGTACACGTACAGCAAGGCCCGGCTGAGACTGGCGGTTCGGGCGATGTCGTCCATGGACGTGCGCTCGTAGCCCTTCTCGGAGAACACCAGTTCGGCAGCATCCAGAATGGTGTCGTAACGGGCCTGTTTCTCTCGCTCACGGCGGGTTTTCAGCGGTTCGCTCATTCAATCATCCGGTTGGTTGGCAACAGCAGGCATAGGATACCTGAAAACGAATCAAACCCGATTATTGACAAAATGTCAAAGAATGACATGATGTCTAAATCAACCATCGGGTTTCTCCAGGGACTGGACCCCGCCAACTACACGAGCATGGATGAAAGGAAGAGTCATGACACCACTTCGAATCCCCGTCGCCATCGTTTCGCTTGCGGTTTTTTCACTGTTTCTGTCGGGCTGCAAAGCCAGTGACGTAACCCCGGAATCCGGGGAGCAGAAGGTTTCAGTGCGTGTGTCAGAGGTTACCGGCGGTGAACGCCAGGATATGCCTCTGCGGTTTTCAGGTATTGTTCGCGCCACCCAGCGCGCGACGCTGACATTCCAGGTCAGTGGCACCCTCAGGGAGCGGGTGGTGGAGCTGGGCCAGAAAGTGCAGGCCGGTGATCTTCTCGCCCGGGTCTACAACCCCGGCCTGGAGCCGGCCCGGGATTCTGCCCGGGCCCGGCTGGAAGAATTGCGGACGCAGTATCAGCAGGCCCAGCGGGAGTGGGAGCGCTCCAGACGGTTGCATGAGCGTGGCGTTGTATCCGAACAGACACTCGAGCAGCTTGCAGCGCGGCGGGATTCCCTGGAAGCCAGCGTGGCAACGGCACGAGCGTCCCTCGCCGAGGCAACCCAACTGCTCGAAGAGAGCACTCTGCGGGCTCCCTTCTCCGGGCGGGTAGAGGCCCTGCTGGTTGAACAGGATGAATTTGTTGCCGCCGGTCAGCCGGTGATGCGGCTGTCCTCTCCAGAAGGGCGCGAAGTGGAGGTGCGGGTACCCGCCTACCTGCTGGATCACGTGGAACTGGAGCAGACGTTGCCCGTCTGGTCGGTGCAGGATCGCAGTCAGCCGCCGCAAACCGGTTCGGTGGTTGAAATCGCCCAGGCAAGCGCCATTCGCGGTGAGTTGCATCCGGTTCTGGTGAGCCTTCCGATTGACACGCTTGAGCCTGGAGCGCCCGTGGAGGTTGGGATTACCCCGGTGCGGGAATCCGCGCTCACGGTTCCGCTGCTTTCGGTGATTCGCAACGCCGAGGGCGTCAGCGTATTCCGGGTTCGGGATAGTGTTGCCAACAGGGTCTCGGTAGAAGTCGACCGGGTTGTCGGGGAACGAGTGGTTGTTACCTCCGATGATCTGTCTCCCGGTGATCAGGTGGTTTATGCCGGAATGACACGGCTGGCGGACGGTGATGCCGTGGAGGTGCGCTGATGACCCGCCGGCTTCTGAATTGCCAGCGCCTGCTGGGCATGGTTGTGACCATGCTCTGCCTGCTTGGTATAGCTGCGTACAGCACCATGCCGCGACAGGAGGATCCGTCTTTTCCATACCGTGCCGGCCTGATCAGCATTAATTATCCGGGAGCCAGTGCCGAGGCTGTCGAACGTCTGGTACTCCGACCCCTGGTGGATGAGCTGCGTCAGGTGGAGGAGGTGGATTATACGCAATCCACAGCCCGTACCGGTGTAGCCATCGTTCGTCTGCGCCTCAATGACGATATCTACGACACCGACCCCGCGTGGGACCGGGTGCGCCAGGCTATGGAGCGTGCAAAGCAGGACTTTCCGGATGATGTGGGGCGGATGGTGCTCGACGATCGACTGATCGATATTCCCGCCATTGTCATGGCCGTGGGTGGTTCACCCTCGGTCACCGAATTGTCCGATGTTGCCGAGCGGCTGAAGCAGAATCTCTCGGATCTACCCGGTGTGTCGCGGATTGAGCTGGAAGGCGATGCCGACGAACAGATTACCCTGGCCCTGGACGATGCCGCGCTCTACCGCCTTGGCATATCCCCGGCGCGGGTGCTGGACACGCTGGCACGCCGAAACCAGACCATTCCCGGTGGCTTCGTCGTGGTGAACGGCCGCCGCCTGTCGGTGCTTCCCAACAGCGAGTTTGCCGATATCGATGCCATCCGGGCTACACCCATCGAACTTCCGGATGGCTCCCAGGTACCGTTGGCTGCGGCGGCGGATGTGTGGCGCGGGCCCGTGGAACCGAGACAGCCGGAAACCTGGTATGACGGCGAGCGGGTTGTTCTGGTCTCCATCATCATGGAAGAGGGCACCACCGATGCGATCCGTTTCGGTGAGCGGGTGCGTGAACGCATGGAGCAGATTCGCGGAGATTTCGAACCCTACGAGATCCGCGAGATGTTCTTCCAGCCAGACAAAGTACAGGAACGACTCGACAACCTGGCCTGGAGCCTGGTGCTCTCGGTGCTGATTATCGTGGCGGTGGTCTTCACCGGCATGGGCATCCGGATGGGGCTGCTGGTGGCCTCGATTCTGCCCATGGTGGCCCTGATCAGTGTCGGGCTCTACGATCTTGGCGGCGGCGTGCTGCACCAGATAGCTGTGATCGGCATGGTAATCTCCCTGGGCATCCTCATCGACAACGCCATCGTGATTGTCGAAAACATCCAGGGGCATCTGGATGAGGGCATGCGCCGGCTGGATGCCCTGCGCAAAGCCGTCAGTGAACTGGCTGGCCCGCTGGGAGCCTCGACGGGCACCACGCTGGCGGCCTTCGCACCCCTGCTTCTGGCCAAGGGCGGTGCCGCTGACTTCACCCGCGGCGTGCCGGTGATGATCATGCTGACACTGTCCGTCAGCTATCTGCTCGCTATTTCCGCCGTTCCGCTGCTGGCGGCCCGATTCCTGAAACCCCGGCGCAAGGCCGGCCAGGACCGATTGATTGGCGTCGCCCGCTTCCTGGGGAGTCTGGTTTCCCGTTATCCCGGGCGACTGATTGCCGCCGGTGCCATCCTGGTGGCTATCAGTGTTGCGATGACCCCCTTTATGGCCCAGCAGTTCTTCCCGAATGCCGATCGTCCCCGGGTGATTGTTGAAGTCTATATGCCCGAGGGCACCGACCAGGCTCGCACGGCAGAGGCAACCGAAGGTCTGGAGCGAATGATCCGCTCACAGCCGGATGCGCTTGAGATTCATCGGTTCGTGGGCTTCACCGGACCGTCTTTTTACTACAACCTGCAGCGCGCGCCCCAGGCACCGAACCGGGCCCGGTTGGTCGTCACCACGCCGACGCTGGAAGACACCACCGGCATGATTCGCTGGATCCGCGCCCACGTGAAAGCCGAGATGCCGGAGCTGGATGTCACCGTGGGTATCCTCGGGCAGGGGCCCCCCAGAGCTGCCCCGGTGGAAATCCGCGTCTACCACGCTGACGACGGCTCGCGAATAGAAGCGGTGGAACAGATTTTCGGCATCCTGCGAGGTGTTGAGGGTACGGTTGACGTCCGCCACGACCTGGACATCGGCGTACCCAGCATTGCCATCAACGTGGACGACGCCACCGCGGCCCGATATGGCCTTACCCGAGCGGATGTGGCCCAGAGCCTGTACGGCCAGAGCTTTGGTGTGGTTGCCGAGCGCTATCGCCAGGAAGATGACCCCATTCCCCTGGTGCTGCGTTCCCGTGAGGGCACGGCCCTGTCACTATCGCGATTGCTGTCTGTGAATATCTACAACGACCGCGGCGACGCCGTACCCCTGTCAGCCGTGGCCACCGTGGACACTACGTGGGAACCGGCGGCCCGATACCTTCGGGATGGCGTGCGTATGAACACCGTCACCGCGAACCTCGAAACCGGCTACAGCTTCAGCCAGGCCCTGGATGGCCTGTACGCCGGCCTTGAGAAAAATCCGTTACCGCCCGGCACCCGCATGGCCATGGGCGGCGATGCCGAAGGCTCCGGTGAAGCCAACACAGCTCTGCTCACCGCAGCCCCTATTGGCATGTTGCTGCTGCTGTTTTTCCTGCTGCTGCAGTTCAACTCCTTCCGCCGGGTCGGCATCATCCTGCTGACGGTGCCACTGGCCACCGTCGGTATCTTCCCGGGGCTTGTGCTGTCCGGCTCACCCTTCGGCTTCCAGTCTCTGCTGGGCGTGATTGCCCTGGTGGGGATCGTGGTGAACAACGCCATCGTTCTGCTGGATGTGATGGACCGGGAACTGGAGAAAGGACGTGACATTCGCGACGCCATGCGCAACGCGGTAGAGCAGCGCACCCGACCGATCCTGCTGACCACCGCAACCACGGTAGCTGGCCTGCTGCCGCTGGCGTTCTCCAGTTCGACACTCTGGCCACCCATGGCCTGGGCCATCATCTCCGGCCTGCTGGCCTCAACAGTGCTTACATTGCTGGTTATACCGGCTGTGTGTACCCAGCTAATCAAAGTCAGCGTGCCGGAACCCGAAAACGCCCCGGCCTGAGTCGCTGAAACTGGGGTCAGCTGAAGCTCTCACCTGACCCCGTTTTTGGCCGGATCAACAGCCCGACTCGATGGCCGACCGGCACCTCCGGATTTGGAAACACAATCGCCTCCGGCGAATGCCCAACCCGATAGCTGGTCTCGTCATCCTCCCAGACCACCGTGCCCGGCGGGTAGTCGGTGAAATTGGCCACATCGTCCGGAATATGAAACCGGAAATTCTTCCCGGTATTCAGAATCTCATGCACCACCTCGAATACCGTCAGGTGATCAAACGGCGGCTGTGGGGCAGATGAGGGTAGCCCCCGGAACCGCCGTCGCAAGGCATCCCGGATACCTGAAAAACGCCCCAGATCATTCTGCCCGAACGGCCGAACCTTACCCAGCTCCACGGTAAAACTCTCGGCCTTCAGCAGCGACGACGAAAACGACGAAAACGTCGTACCCGCTTTGTGCTGCAGCAAAAGCGTCTCCACCTCCGCCTCCAACAGAAATTCGCACTGCTCTGACGGAACGGTCCGCCCCTCAACATACGGATACAAGGCAAACCGCTCACGGTGAGAAGGTCGAATCGCCGTGTGCAGATCATAGTGATAAAGCGCCTGTGGATTCGCCATCGCAAACTGCCGGCACGCCTCCTCAAGCTCCTGCGCCCGCGCAGCCTCGGCCAGCCCCTGATACTCGCTCCGCCCGTGGGCACCATCAAACAGCCGGTTAAGGTTCACCTCCAGAAACCGCTTCCCAGCGACCATCGCGGGTGGGTTCCCAAGAATCAGCAATACCGGACAGGCAAGTTCCCACTCGCCCTCGACCAGCTCGGAAACCAGCCCGTTCAGAACCTCAATCGGCGCCGTTTCATTGCCATGAACACCGGCTGAAACAATGATCGCTTCGGCATTCGGGTTGTTGCGGTCAGCGGGTGGTGCAATGTCCAGAACGCCAACAGCCTTGCGGCTGATACGGGTGCCATCGGGGAGGAAAGTCTTTGTTTCCGGGAGTGAGGCATTGGCGTTGTCGAGCGTCTGGGAGAGCCAGTCTGAATGCGTTCCAAACAGATCGTGTTTTGCTGACATAGGATCCCCGAACCAGGTCTGGGGGCGGGCAGGGTATTGCCTCCCGGGAATGTCTGAAGCCATGGATGGCTTCAGTCAAGCGCACATGGGTGAGGCCGAGCGCTTATGAAGCAAAGCTTCATGCGACAGCCGAACGGCAGCAATCTGTGATTGCTGACTGGACCCGCGTGCGGGTGCTCGTAGCGGTTCCCGGGAGGCAATACCCTGCCTGCCCGGACACTGAAGTATGATTTTTGCAGACTTAGCCGCTAACCGGCCGCTGATGCTTCAGCAGATGGTTTTCCAGTTTGCGGAAAGCGAACACCAGAATAAACGTAAGCGCCATATAGCAAAGCGCCACAAAGATAAACGCATCAAACGGCGCATAGAACCGGGAGTAAATGTTACGGGCCGCCCCGGTCAGATCCACGATGGTTACCACACTGGCAATCGCACTGGCATGCAGCATGAAGATCACCTCGTTGGAATAGGCCTGCACCGCCCGTCGCGCTGCACTCGGCAACACAATCCGCCGCATCCGCATAAACCAGTTCATGCCATAGGCCTTGGCCGCTTCAATCTCGCCATTGGGCGTGGACACAATCGCGCCCCGGATGATCTCCGTGGTATAAGCCGCCGTGTTCAGGGTGAACGCCAGAAGGGCCGGGTAGAAAGGCTCCCGGAAAATCTCCCACCAGAAGGTCTCCTGGATGCCGGGAATCTGCGCAATGCCGTAATAGATGATGTAAAGCTGGATCAGCAACGGCGTACCGCGGAACAGATAGGTGTAAAGCCAGACCGGACCGGACACGAACGGATTGCGAACCGTCCGCAGGATGGCCAGCGGAACCGCCACCAACAAACCGATGACCAGGGACAGGAACACCAGATGCACGGTCGTGACCATGCCATCCCAGTACTCCATGAGGGTCATGGCGGTAAAGATTTCGTTCTGGTTCAGCCACTCGGCAATGAAATCAGGCATCTGTTAACTCCCCTGAACCACGCCGACATTGGCCCGCTTGTCGAGCCACTTGATGAACAATTCCGATCCCGCCGTCAGGGCCAGATACACTGCCGCTACTGGAATAAAGAAGTGGAACGGCATGCGCTCCGCCTTGGCAGCTTCCTCGGCCACACGAACCATATCAGTGAGTCCGATAATTGAAACCAGGGCGGTCGTCTTCAGCAGAACCTGCCAGTTGTTACCCAGGCCGGGCAGGGCATGGCGCAGCATTTGCGGCAGCATGATTCTGCGAAAGGTATGAAGCCGGGTAAAGCCGTAGGCCCGTGCCGCTTCAATCTGGCCCTTTTCAACCGCCAGGAAGGCACCCCGGAAGGTTTCGGTCATGTAGGCGCCAAAGATCAGCCCGATCGTTACAACGCCGGAGATGAACGGGTCGAACTGAAAGAAAAAGTCGATTTCGTAAACTGCCCAGAGGTAATCCGAGAGCATATTCACTGCAACCTGGCCGCCATAATAGAACAGCAGCATCATCACAAGGTCTGGCACGCCACGAATCAGGGTGGTGTAGGTGGTTGCGATACCTTTGGCTACCCGGCTTTGCGACAATTTGGCAGACGCGCCAATGAGTCCCAGGGCAACCGAGAGAGCAAGAGACAGGAAGGCCAGTTCAATGGTGACTACTGCCCCTTCCAACAGGGCCGGGCCATAGCCTTTCAGATCGAGCATGGGAGTGTCCGGTAAGCAGGGGCGGCCCTGATGGGCCACCCCTCGGCAGATTTACATCTTGATGTCGTAAGCGAAGTACTTCTGCATGATGGTGTCGTAGGTGCCATCTTCCTTCAGGGTGCGAAGGGCAGCGTTTACTTCGTCTGCAAGATCGGTGTCGCGCTGGCGCATGGCAACACCCACGCCTTGACCCAGCTTGACCGGCTCACCGACTTCCTTGAAGCCGTCTTTGGAGAGCACGGTTTCTTCACCCACCGGGTAGTCTACGAACACGACATCCAGACGCTGACCTTCCAGGTCCAGAACCATGTCATCAGCAGTGGTGTAGCGTTTGATGGTAACAACGCCGCCCATGTTTTCTGTGACGTAGGTGTCCATGGTGGTGCCACGCTGAACACCAACGGTCTTGCCTTCCATCGCGCTCATGTCAGTGACGTCAGTGTTGAAGCTCTCAGGTCCGAACCAGCCGCCCGGGGTGTTGTAGTACGGCTCGGAGAACAGAACCCGCTCTGCGCGCTCCGGCGTAATGGACATGGAAGACATGATCAGATCGAATTTACGTGCCAGCAGGCCCGGAATCATTCCGTCCCACGCCTGAATTACGAATTCGCAGTTGGCATTCATTTCCTCGCACATGGCTTCAGCCAGCTCTACTTCAAAGCCGGTCAGGTTTCCGTTCTCATCTTTGTATTCAAACGGTGCGTAGGGCACGTCGAATGCGATGCGGAGATCCCGCTCCTGGGCTTGTGCGCTACCAGCAATCAGGGCGAGGGCGCAGCTTGCTGCAAAAATCATTTTCTTCATGTGTCACTTCTCCAGTGGTTTGCCTTTTGGGCTTTATTTTTGATGGAAGTTTTTGGTTCCAACATTTTATTTCTTCACCGGTTCAAGATAGCACCGAGTGTCAGAAGTTGGGAGTCAGGAACTGTTTCATGCGTTCCGAATCCGGGTGATCAAACACTTTCTCGGGGGTACCCTGTTCCTCGATCACGCCCTGATGCAAAAACAGGACCTGACTCGACACATCCCTTGCGAATGCCATCTCGTGGGTGACCACGATCATGGTTCGGCCTTCCTCGGCCAGGCTTTGCATAACCTTCAGTACCTCACCGACCAGCTCCGGGTCCAGAGCCGAGGTGGGTTCGTCAAACAGCATGACTTCCGGTTCCATGGCCAGGGCGCGGGCAATGGCTGCACGTTGCTGCTGGCCACCGGACATCTGGGCCGGGTAGTAGTCCTTGCGTTCGTAGATGCCCACCTTGTTCAGGTAGGCTTCGGCACGCTCTATGGCTTCTTTCTTGGGAACCTTGAGCACGTGAATCGGCGCTTCAATAATGTTCTCCAGCACGGTCATGTGGGACCAGAGATTGAAGCTCTGAAACACCATGGAGAGCTTGGCACGGATCAGTTCAACCTGTTTATTATCCGCCGGGATACGTTCGCCCTTACGGTTGGTTGTGAACCTTATTGGGTCGCCGTGCACGATAATGTCGCCGGAGGTGGGTGTTTCCAGCAGGTTGATGCAACGCAGGAAGGTACTCTTGCCGGAGCCGGAGCTGCCGATCAGGGAAACCACATCGCCTTTGCGGGTCTCCAGTGAAATACCTTTGAGCACTTCAAGCTGGTCAAAGGTCTTGTGAATGTCCCTGCAGATCAAAGGCGCTTGGTCCGCCATGGGTGACTCCTGGGGCTGTAATTCAAAGGCGCATGTTTTACGGACTGTGGATGCGGAAATCAATCCCTTAAAGGGAGCGTTTTACCGAATTTCACTACCGTTCGCTGCATGACATTGTGGTCGAATGATTGTTCAATGCAAGCTTTTTGCCATGCTCAGGTGCCGGCCCGGGAATATTCATTAGCCGCTTCCTGGTTGACTGGTAGGCGGATGAGGGTGCCGCCATCCTTTTCCATGTCGCGCATAGCTTCGCTCACGAAGCGGACATGAGCTGTGGCCGCCTTCTGAGCTGTGGCCGCTTTTCCGGCAATGACGGCTTCATAGAGCTGCCGGTGCTGGCGGACGATTTTCTTGCGCATTTCTTCTCTTGGATTCAGGTTGGCAACCGATGCCTGGACGGTCAACAGCATCATGTTTTTCAGGCTATTGAGTACATGCACCAGAACCGGATTGTGGGAGGCCTCAACAATCGCCAGGTGAAACCCGTGGTCGAGCCGGGCATTGCTGAGGGGGTCCGTGTCTTCCAGGGCGCGGAAGGCCTTGGTGATGCGATGGCGATCAAGCCGGGTCGCCCGTTGTGCGGCGAGGTAAGCGGCCTGACCTTCCAACTGCTCCCGTACTTCCAGGAGATCGAACAGTGTTCGAGGGTGCCCCTCGAAAAGATGCATCAGCGGGCTTTGTTCCCCCAGCTCGTCTGCTCCGGGAACCATGCTCGCAACAAACGAGCCCTTGCCGTGGCGGGTTTCGATCACACCGCGACCCTGAAGCTCGTGCAAGGCCTCCCGAATGACCGCGCGAGACACACCCAGACGCGTTGCCAATTGTCGTTCGGACGGTATCTTCTGCTCGGGAGCCAGCCCACCATCGAGTATGAGGCGCTCAAGCCGGTATGAGATTTCCTGGGAGATTGCCATGTGAGTGCCTGTGTGCGCTCTCTGGTCTGACCAGTGATTGCTTCTGATTAATCATTTTTCCTTTACTGACTACTATGCGTCCGAGCCCGTTAAATATGGCTGATTCAGCGTATTTCGTCCATTTTTAATGCCTCAAAAACTGGTCAGACCAGTGCTGCCCGAACTGGACTAAACACGGATTGCCTACGAATATTCTTCTAATGTCGGCTCGAGCCGGCGTTGCTTCAACGTTGATAACAACAAAGCCAACGGAGACGTTTCGATGAATTCGAAGAATAACATCCGAACCAAATGTGACACCGGCGAGACCCCACCTCGCAGAAGTTTTCTCAAAACCGCCGCCATGGGCGCTGCTTTGGCGGGCGCAATGCTGATGGGCGCAGGCCAGGCCCAGGCTGCAACCACATGGAAGATTCAGTCCGTTTGGGACGCCGGTACTGTGGGCTACTCGTTGTTCGACGAGTGGTGCAAAAGTATTGAGGCCAAGTCTGGCGGCGAGCTGAAGTTCCAGTGCTTCCCAGCCAAGGCTGTCGCCGCCGACAACAACGCACTCTTTGACGCGGTGCGTAACGGTGTTCTTCAGGGCATGAACCCGTTCACGCTGTACTGGTCAGGAAAGATTCCTGCTTCCGTGTTCCTGTCCTCCTACCCTGCAGGTCCCGACCAGCCTCACCATTGGGACACCATGTTCTACTCCATGGGCATGCTCGAAAAGACCCGGGAAATCTACAAGAAGTTCGGCCTGTTCTACGTTGGTCCTATCCAGCACGACGCCAACATCATCCACTCCAAGAAGCCGGTTAACAGCCTTGAAGATCTCAAGGGCATGAAGATCCGTGTGCCGGGTGGCATGGTGGCCGAGGTGTTCCAGCAGTTCGGCGTTTCTACCGTCAGCCTTCCGGGCTCGGATATCTTCCCGGCACTGGAGAAGGGCACCATTGACGCCGCGGACTACGTAGGCCCCGCGGTTAACTACGAACTGGGCTTCTCCCAGGTGACCGACTACATCATCTTCGGACCTCCCGGGGTCATGTCCATCTACCAGCCGGTAGACCTGATGGACCTGACTGTCAGCATGCGTGCCTGGAACTCGATTTCCCCGGAGCTTCAGCAGCTAGTTGAGGACGAAGTGCGCATCTATTCCCAGAAGCACTATCTGGCTATCCAGGAGCGCAACATTGAGGCCATGGAGAAGTTCAAGGCAGAGGGTGACACGGTTACCCGCCTGAGCCAGGAAGATCTGGAAACCTGGCGGAAGGCTGCGATTCCCATCTGGTTTAACTGGGCGAACAAGAACGAGGACGCACGTGCCATCCTCGATATCCAGCTTGACTACATGATGAACGAGACGGTGGGTTACATCACGGAAGAAGACGTTGCGGACTATCAATAAAGTCTGACCATTCAACAATAACGATAAACGGGGAAGGCAGGGTTAGCCGATTCTGGATTAACTCTCCCTTCCCCGCTCTTTGATCTAGGTGGTAACAACATGTCTGATCTGAGTGCATTTGGCTTTGTCATGCCGCACTGGTTCTACTGGGGCTGGCTTGCCGTAATGCCACTGCTCATGATGGCTTGGGACAAGTGGAGCAGCAAGCATGGCGGGGATGAGGCCGAGCCCGAGAAAACGGTTTCCGAGTTACAGTCTGAAGAAGATGATCCGCTTGCTAAGTTTGAATATGAGGGTAACTGGTTTACGAAAATCGTTGACTGGATGTGCGAGAAGTCAGGCCTTTTCGTTGCGTTCTGGACCATCAACGCAGTGCTGTTCTATTTCTTCGAAGTGGTAATGCGTTACCTCTTCAACATGCCAACGATCTGGGTGCACGAGGCCAGCTTCCTGATTTTCGGTATGCAGTACATTCTTGCCGGCGCTTTCGCGCTGTTGCATGGCGCTCACGTGCGGGTGGATGTTGTCTACAACTTCCTGCCGGTTCGCGGGCGAGTGGGCATGGATATTTTCACTTCCATGTTCTTCTTTATTTTCGCGGCGGTTCTGGCCATCACCTCCTGGACCTTCTTCCAGGACTCTCTGATGATGCAGGAGACCACTGTCGAGACCTGGGGCATTCAGTACTACCCCGTGAAAGGTGTGATGTTTGTGGGCGCAATCCTGTTGCTGCTCGCCGGTTTTTCCAAACTGCTTAAAGACATCGTTCTGTTCATTCGTCTCGGTCAGGAGCGCACATCATGAGTTCTACTACTGCAGCGCCCAACAACGGCATGGCCGGGAAGCTGGGCACTTGGTTAATGATCATCGCCACCGTTGTGCTGGCGTTTGTCATCTGTGTTGAGTTGATCAACATTCTGTTTTACGACCCGTGGAGTGACGAGAAATTTCTCTTCAAGCTCTCGGGTAGCCTTTCCGGCGTAGAAATCGGTCCGTTGACCTACCTGATGTTCGGCTCCCTTGCCGTCGCGCTGATGATGGGTTTGCCCCTGGCTTTCGTGACCGGTGGCCTGGGTGTCATGTTCATCTATCTGGTGGGTGACGCCATGATGCTGAATATCGTCCCCGGCCGGATCTTCCCGCTGATGGCCAACCCGGACATCGCGGCGATTCCCCTGTTCATCTTCATGGCATCCATGCTTGAGCGCGCGGGCCTGATCGAAGAGATGTTCAGCGTGGTATACAAGTGGATGGGTGGCATCAGTGGCGGTCTTGCCGCTGCAACGATTGTCGCGTCAACGATTCTGGCGGCGATGGTGGGTGTTATCGGCGCCGCCGTTGTCACCATGGGCATCATCGCGCTGCCGGCCATGCTGAAGCGGCATTACGATCACAAGATTGCCATCGGCTCCATCATGGCAGGCGGCACCCTGGGTATCCTCATTCCGCCTTCGATTCTCGCTATCCTGTACGCAGTAGTGGCGCAGCAGTCTGTGGGCGAGCTTTACCTGGGCTCGCTGTTGCCAGGCTTGCTGCTCTCAGGCCTGTACCTGACCTACGTGCTGGTTCGCAGCTGGATAAACCCGAAGCTTGGGCCGCCGATTCCGCCGGAAGACCGGATCAGTCTGAAAGAGAAGGTTAAGCTTCTCGGCAACCTGATCGCGCCTCTCGCGCTGGTTGGTCTGGTTCTTGGTTTGTTGTTCGGAGGTATTGCCACGCCGGTTGAAGCCGCAGGTATCGGCTCGTTCGGTGCCATCATCGTTGCGATGATGCACAAGAAATTCTCGATCGCGGGTCTGCGTGAAGCATCTGTGACCACCGCAAAAGCATCCGCCATGGTTCTCTGGATCATGTTCGGTGCCTCGGTGTTCGTGGGCTTCTACATCCTCCAGGGTGGTCAGCAGTTCGTAACGGACGCGATTCTTGGCACCGGTATGTCTGCCTACGGCATCCTGTTCCTGTTGATGGTGCTGCTGGTTGTACTGGGTATGTTCCTTGACTGGGTTGGTATCCTGTTGCTCGCGGTACCCATCTTTATTCCGATCGTGAAAGCGCTGGAGTTCCCCGGCCTGTTCGGCTTCCCACCGGTTGCCGGTGACGACGTGGTGCTCTGGTTCGGTGTGTTGTACCTGGTGAACATGCAGATGTCTTTCCTGAGTCCGCCGTTTGGTTACGCACTGTTCTACATCCGTGGCGTTTGTCCCCCGGAAATCTCCATGGGTACCATCTTCAAGTCATCCCTGGTGTTCCTGGCGATTCAGGCGTTCGGACTGTTCATGTGTGTTCTGATTCCCGGCATCGTGACCTGGCTGCCAGGGCTGGTTTACGGCTAATCAAATCAAGGAGTAATGCTTTATGTTGACGATCAAACGACTGGACCTTGCCGACGCGCGCATCCTCATTGAGGGCGCTGCCGAAAAAGCCCGCGAGATCGGTGTGCCCATGTGCATCGCTGTGGTGGACGAGTCCGGCAATCTGGTGGCCTTCGAGCGTATGGACGGCGGCAAGATCACCAGTGTGACCATTGCCCAGGACAAGGCCTTTACCGCGGCTGCGGCCAAGAAGGCCACCCATGACTACAACAAGGTGAACGTGCCCGGCAGTCTGGCCTTCGGTATCCATACCGAAGTGGGCGGGCGTATCAGTTCTGTCGGCGGTGGCCTGCCGGTGATCGTCGACGGCGATGTGGTGGGTGGTATCGGCATCAGTTCCGGTACTCCCCAGCAGGATATGGACTGTGCCCAGGCCGGTCTCGACCACTTTGAAACAAAACGTGGTTGATGACTGTCACACAGACGTAATTCATACCCAGAGAATGCTATGACTACCAAGCCAAAAGTCAGCAAAGCAGAGCTGGCGGAGCAGTTCCGGGCGTTTATCGACCCGGACTACGTCATCACCGATGACGAGACCATGAAGCCCTACGAATGCGATGGCATGTCGATGTATTGCGAGATGCCGTTGCTGGTGGTGCTGCCGGAGACCGTAGAGCAGGTGCAGCGAGTGATGCGCATCTGTAACGAAAACGCAGTGCCGGTCGTGGCCCGCGGTGCGGGAACCGGGCTCAGTGCCGGTGCCATGCCCAACAAGGAGGGCGTGGTGCTGTCGCTGGCCAAGTTCAATCGCATCGTGGAGATCGATCCGCTGGCACGAACGGCAAGGCTGCAGCCGGGGGTTCGGAACCTCGCGATCAGCGAGGAGGCGGCCCAGTATGGCTTGTACTATGGCCCGGATCCTTCGTCGCAGATCGCCTGCACCATTGGCGGCAATGTGGCGGAGAACTCCGGCGGCGTGCATTGCCTCAAGTACGGTTTGACCGTGCACAACATCCTCAGTGTGGAAATGGTCACTGCCGAGGGTGATGTGGTGACTGTGGGCAGTGATGGCCTGGACAGCTGCGGCATGGACCTGCTGGCTTTGATGACCGGCTCGGAAGGTCTTCTGGGCGTTGTTACCGAAGTGAAGGTTAAGCTGCTGCCGAAGCCGGAAGTGGCTCAGGTTGTCATGGCCGGGTTTGATGACGTACAGAAAGGCGGTGACGCCGTGGGTGGGATCATCGCCCACGGTATCATCCCCGGTGGTCTGGAAATGATGGATGGCCACGCCATTATCGCGGCGGACGACTTTGCCCAGGCGGGCTACCCGAGGGATGCCAAGGCGCTGCTGCTGTGTGAAGTGGACGGTACCGAGGAAGAGGTCCACGAGCATATTGCCGAAGCCGAGGAAGTGTTCCGCAAACTGGGTGCCACGTCGGTACGAACCTCGCAGAGTGAGGAAGAACGTGCCCTGTTGTGGAAAGGCCGTAAGTCGGCGTTCCCGGCGGTGGGCCGGATCTCTCCGGACTACTACTGCATGGACGGTACCATTCCCCGCCGCGAGATCGCCTACGTGCTCACGGAAATGGAGAAGATGTCCGAAGAGTTTGGTTTGCGTGTCGCCAACGTGTTCCACGCCGGTGATGGCAACTTGCACCCCCTGATCCTTTTTGATGCCAACGTACCCGGCGAATTCGAGCGCACCGAAGCCTTTGGCTCCCGCATCTTGGAAATGTGTGTGGAAGTGGGGGGCTGCATAACCGGCGAGCACGGTGTGGGCGTGGAGAAAATCCGCCAGATGGCGGTGCAGTTCAACGACGAGGAGCTGCAACAGTTCCACGACGTGAAGGCTGCGTTTGACCCTGCCGGTATCCTGAACCCGGGCAAGGGCGTACCGGCCCTTCGTTTCTGTCAGGAATATCGCTCCCTTGAGCACAAACAACACACGCACGAGCAGACGGAAGCCGCCCATGGCTGATATTTCCCAACAACTGAAGGAGCAGGTGCTCCAGGCCCGGGATAGCGGGCACAAACTCAACATTGTCGGCGGTGGCACCAAGGCCTTCATGGGCCGGAAAGCCGACGCCGATGCCGGCACCCTCAACGTGGGCGAGCATACCGGCATCGTGGATTACCACCCGGTAGAGCTGGTGTTGACGGTTCGCGCCGGCACGCCGCTGAGCGAGATCGAAGCCACTCTGGCCGAAGAAGGCCAGTGCCTGCACTTCGAGCCGCCGCATTTCGGCGAGGCCTCCACCATCGGCGGCACCCTGGCCTGTAACCTCTCTGGCCCGGGACGCCCCTGGGCGGGCTCGGTGAGGGACCAGGTGCTAGGTATCCGGCTGCTGAATGGCAAGGGCGAGCCCCTTCGCTTTGGTGGCCAGGTGATGAAAAACGTGGCGGGTTATGACGTATCCAGGCTCCAGGCCGGCGCCCTTGGCACTCTGGGTGTGATCACCGAAATCAGCATGAAAGTGATGCCGAAACCGGCGGCCTCTCTGACCCTGGTTCAGGAGATGGGCATGGACGAGGTGATTCACTATATGAATAGCCGTGCCGCCGAGCCCAAGCCTATCACGGCCGCCTGCTGGGTAGACGGGAAGGTATATCTGCGCCTGGCCGGTGCCAAATCCGGAGTGGAAGCCACGGCTGAAAAATGGACCGGCGAGGTGATGGAGCAGGGCGACCAGTTCTGGCGCCAGGTGCAGGACATGCACCATGAGTTTTTTGCCGGTAATGACGTGCCGCTCTGGCGTTTTTCGGTGGGTTCGACTGCCGAAACACCGAAGCTAGAAGGTAACTGGTTTATCGACTGGGCTGGTTCCCAGCGCTGGTTCCGGGGCGCCGGGGAACTGAAAGACCTGGAACCTGCCGCCCGTGCTGCCGGTGGCCAGGTGAGCCTGTTCCGTGGTGGCGACCGCAGCGGTGAGGTGATGCACCATCAGCCGGAGGCCCTGAAGGGGATTCAGCGCCGTATCAAGAATGCCTTCGATCCGGACAATATCTTCAATCCCGGACGTTTATATAGCTGGTTGTAATTATGCAGACGAATCTGGTTCAACAATTTGCCAACACCAAGGAAGGCCTGGAAGCCGAGTCCATCCTGCGGGCCTGCGTGCATTGTGGCTTCTGCACCGCTACCTGCCCGACCTATCAGGAGCTGAACGACGAGCGGGATGGCCCTCGGGGCCGGATCTACCTGATGAAAATGTTCCTGGAAGGAGCGGAAGTCACCGAAAAAACCCAGGAGCATCTGGATCGTTGCCTGACCTGTCGGAGCTGCGAGACTACGTGCCCCTCCGGCGTTCAGTATGGCCGCCTGGTGGATATCAGCCGTGGCCTTATGGAAAAGGAACTGCCCCGGAAACCGAAAGACAAATGGCTACGCTGGGCCCTGGCCCGGGTGATTCCGAATCGTCAGTTGTTCGGCGTGCTGCTTCGGATGGGGCAGATCTTCCGGCCTGTGTTGCCGGAGAAGCTTCGCACCAAGGTGCCGCCGAGAAAGCAGGCCAGCCCATGGCCCGCAGCCAGTCACAGCCGGATCGTGCTGGCACTGGCAGGCTGCGTGCAGCCTTCTGCGACGCCCAACACTAATGCGGCAGCAGCACGGGTTCTCGATCGCCTTGGTATTACTATGGTGGAAGCGCCCGAGGCCGGCTGCTGTGGCGCCGTAAACTACCATCTATCCGAGCACGAGAAAGGCCTGGAAAGAATGCGCCAGAATATTGATGCCTGGTGGCCTGCTATTGAAGCGGGTGCAGAAGCCATCATCATGACGGCGTCCGGCTGTGGTGCCATGGTTCAGGATTATGGGCATCTGCTGAAAGACGACCCGGTATATGCCGCCAAGGCGCAAAAGGTCAGCGAGCTGTGCACCGATCTTGGCGCCTTCCTGTTGAAGCAGGATCTGGAAAAGCTGAAGGTTCGCCAGGACCCAGGCAAGGTGGCATTCCATTGCCCCTGCACCCTGCAGCATGCCATGAAGCAGAATGGTGTGGTTGAACAGGTTCTGACCCGGGCCGGTGTCAACCTGGCGGCCACCAAAGACAAACATCTCTGCTGTGGCTCCGCTGGCACCTATTCGGTTACCCAGCCGGAGATGAGCCAGAAGCTGCTGGGCAACAAGCTGAAGGCGCTGACCGTCGACAATCCCGATCGAATTGTAACCGCCAACATCGGCTGCCAGATGCACCTGGAGACCAAATCGCCGGTGCCAGTACAGCACTGGATTGAGCTTCTGGATCAGTAGCCTGAATCCGGGGTCAGATGAGCTTTTCATCTGACCCCGTTTTCGTTTGCCCCCAGGTTAGCGGCTTTTTTCGTTATACTGCCCCACCAAATTACCGAACCACAGGGAGTGGAACCGTATGCCAAGGATGATGGCTGGTCTCGTTTTGTCTTTTTTTCTCACTTCAGCAGTCAGTGCCGAAGTCTACACCTGGATAGACAGCCGGGGCGTCGCGCACTTTTCCGATTACCCGCCTGGAGAAATTCCCCATAAGCAGCTTGACGTGCAGGCGCCTGTCACGGTGCCGATGTCCGAGAATCTCGGGCAAGGCAAGCGCGTTTCAGGAATCCGCAAAGAGGTTGAAGGGCTGCTTGCCTCCGGTCGCCCGACGGGCTCCGGAGCAACGGCAAAAGAAAAGGCCGATGCCGAGCTGGAGAAGACCTGCGCAACCTACAGAAGCAAACTGGAGCGGATCCAGTCCAAGCTGCGGGCAGGCTATAGCAACGACAGGGGGAACAGTCTCCGGCAGCAGCGCAGGACGCTCAGCCAGAAGCTGAGCCGTGAGTGCATCCTGCGTTGATTCAGGCCGATATCAGGCGCGTTTGAAGCTGGCCAGGGCAACCGCGGCGGTAACGAACAGCCCACCAAACACCCGGTTCATCTGCCGCTGGCGGCGGGCGGTGGTCATGAACCGGAACAGTTGGCTGGCGAGCAGGGCATAGCCCAGCATCACCAGGCAATCCACCAGGATCAGGGTAACACCCATGGTGATCAGCTGCGGGCCATGGGGTGCATCTGCAACCAGAAACTGCGGGAACAGGGCCACCAGAAAGACCGTAGCCTTGGGGTTGGTCAGGTTCACGAACACTGCATTCCAGAAACGTTTGTGGCCGCTCACGGGCTGGCGGTCGTCATCCATGGATTCCATAACCGGTTCGCGCCATTTCGAGATGCCCAACCAGATCAGGTAGGCAACACCCAGCCACTTGATGACCGACAAAGCGATGTTCGAGGAGGCAATGATGGCCCCCAGCCCTGCACCCACCAGCAGAATCTGGATCCCGAAACCCAGCTGCAGCCCCATGATGGCTGGCAGCGAACGGCGGACACCGTAACGCATACCATTGCTCATGGTATTGATCGCCCCGGCGCCCGGGGAAACACTGATCAGTACGGCCGCAACAAGGAAGGTCAGCCAGGCTGCAAGTGACATGCTTTACGCTCCTTAAAAAGCCAAGAGATACACCGTATAGGCCACGAAGGCAAGCAACAGGGCGGCGCCCTCAAAGCGGTTGATGCGTCCGGCTCCACGAAAGCCATAGCACATTGCAAACAGAACCAGGGTGAGGGCACCCATGACCGGGAAGTCCCGGGCAAGCACCTCAGGTGCCACCGACATGGGCGCAATCAGCCCTGCAATGCCCACAACGGCCAGGGTGTTGAACAGGTTGGAACCCAGAATATTGCCCAGTGCCAGGTCGTGTTCACCCTTGCGAGCAGCAATAATGGATGACGCCAACTCCGGAAGTGAGGTGCCAACGGCCACGATGGTGAGGCCAATAACCAGATCGCTGATGCCAAACATGGTGGCCAGGTCAACGGCGCCCCATACCAGAATGCGGGAGCTGACAATCAACAGCAGCAGTCCGACCACGAGCCATAAAAGCGCTTTTCGCAACGGCATGGCGTGAACTTCTTCGGTCATCTCTTTCGCCAGGGCATCGTCCGGTTGCCGGAAGCTTTGGTAAATGCTCCATCCAATCAGTGCCACGAAAACCAGCATGAGGCCGATTGCATCCATTCGGCTCAGATTGCCGTCCCAAAGCTGCCAGCCGGCAAAGGCGGTTACCAGAATCAGGATGGGCAGTTCCTTGCGCATGACCTGGGAATGCACCGCGATTGGCGCCAGTAGCGCCGTGATGCCGAGAATCAGGGCTATGTTGGTGATATTCGAACCATAAGCATTGCCCAGCGCCAACCCAGGGTTGCCCTGGGACGCGGCCAGCGCAGAGACGGCCATTTCCGGCGCCGATGTGCCAAAGCCCACCACAACCATACCAATCAGCAGTGGTGGCATCCCGAAGTGGCTGGCTGTGGTAGCCGAGCCTTCCACAAATTTGTCTGCACTCCACACCAGCAGAATCAGACCTGCAATGATCGCCCCAATGGCCATCAGCATTTCAGTCACTCCTTGTCATCAATTGCCTTCTCGGCAGCGCAAGAATCGATGGTGCCACAGGTTCCTGCAATAGGTATAAATGCCCTGCCTTCCATCACTTGATCTCAAGGTAATTGATTTCAGTCAACCCCCGGACGTGCCCAGGAATGTTACGTTGGTCAAGCATTGATCAGAAAAGGAGGGGGAAACATGGCACAAGGAACTGAGAACATCGTAGTCGCATGCGACGGTTCAGAGCATTCGTCACACGCCGCCAAAATGGCAGCGGAGCTTGCCAAAGCGACCAGCCAGCCACTCAAACTGCTTGCCGTCTTCCCCGGCACCAAGGTCGAAAGAATGATCGTAAGTGGTATTCCACAGAGCGACATAGACGAAGAAGCCAGCGAATACGGACGCAAGGCATTTGATGCCGCGAAGCAGGCGGTAAGCGGGATTGTTGAGCCGGCTGAGGAGGTTCTGCTCAAAGGGGACCCAGCGAAGGAAATCGTCGAGTATCTCGATGAAAATCCCGGCTCCCACATGTTTCTCGGTCGGCGCGGCGACTCAATGCTGAGAAGTCTCACTCTTGGTAGTGTCAGTGAAAAAGTCGTGAGGCATGCTCATAGACCAGTGACAGTTGTTAGTGAATAAACGGCAAAGCTCGGTAAACACTCCAAAGCCCGCATCATGCGGGCTTTTTCGTTCCTGATCCCCGCGCCCTCCACGATTCGCCACAATTCATGCGAAAAACAACCGAGATAGGGCGCAGCCAGATCTTTATGCTGACCGAGTGAATTCAACGAAACGAGGTGGCTATGAAGACGACAGAGCTGATTGAGAAATGGCTCGATAAATGTGACCTGGCGAGACTGGCCCAGGAGCGTTACGAAGAGGATCCGAGCCCCACCAATTACACGGAACTGAAAAGAGCCATGAGTGAACGACGGCTGATGGAAGAGCGCATTGATCCCAGGGCGAGTCATGCCCAAAGAGTCGCGTGAGTCGTCTTTCTCAGGCGTCAAAAACGACAAAACCCGCACGAGGCGGGTTTTGTCTGAATTCTTAATGGTGCCCGGAGGCGGAATCGAACCACCGACACGGGGATTTTCAATCCCCTGCTCTACCAACTGAGCTATCCGGGCATGTTGCGCTACTGCTGTGCAACGGGGCGCTATTAAACCGGTTTCGATGTATTGAGTCAAGGCTGAGCCGGAAAAATTTCCGAATCTTTTCAGGCATGCTCAGGCTTTGATCAATCCGGGGTTATTGTTCCGGTGGAACGTAGCCCTCGGCCTTGTCGAACGGTTCGTTATTGAAGAAATGTTCCATCTGCGCCTGCAGGTACTTGCGGGTGTTCGGGTCCATCAGGCTCAGATGTTTCTCATTGATCAGCATGGTCTGCTGGGCCTGCCATTCTTCCCAGGCCTGCTTGGAAATATTCTCGAAGATATCCTGGCCCTTGGCGCCGGGCATGGGCGGGAAGTCCAGGCCTTCCAGTTCTTTCTGGTATTTGCGGCAGAAAACGGTACGGCTCATGGTGGCTCCTGTTGGCAAATGTTGCTGGCGGTGATGATAACAGATCGTTGCGGGTGAGGGCGTTGGCCGGCCAGATCAAAGCAAGGCAGCTTGCTCCGGTTCGGTAAGTAGCGACCTGATCGGCGCCGGCAGACCGAGGTTGAGGGCTTCATGGCGGTGCAGCCATTTCAGATGATCGCTGTCTGCAACGGTGTTGGCTCGGCCAGTGACGTTCAGGCGGGCCGGCTGAATGTGCAGGTGGTAATGGGAGAAGGTATGGCGAAAGCCGCTGATCAGCTCCGGCTCTCCGCAATCCAGCCCCAGGCTCTGCTCGCAGGCCTCCTGAAGTTCGTCGGCCCCGTAAGCCGGGTCCAGTTCCGGCAGGCTCCAGAGGCCGCCCCAGATGCCACTGGGAGGGCGACGCTCCAGCAGGATGCGCCCCTCGCCGTCCTCGATGATAACCATCCAGGTGGTTTTCTCCGGTTTGGCCTTTTTCGGTTTGGAGCCGGGATAGAGTGAGGTTTCATTCTGAGCGTAGGCCGTACAGCCTTCTTGCAGCGGGCAGCTCTCGCAGGCCGGTCGGCTGCGGGTACAAACCATGGCGCCCAGGTCCATGATGCCCTGGGTGTAGTCACGCACCCGCTGTTCAGGAGTATGCTCTTCCGCCCGATGCCAGAGTTGATTGAGGACGGCGGTCTGTCCGGGCCAGCCGGGGATCGCATGGTAGCGCGCCAACACCCGTTTGACGTTGCCATCCAAGATGGCGGCGCGAATGCCGAAGGCCTGGGCCAGGATGGCGGCGGCTGTGGAGCGGCCGATGCCGGTCAGGGATTCGAGCTCTTCCTGGGTTTGTGGAAACTCACCAGCAAAGTCCTGAACAACAGTCTGCGCGGCTTTTTGCAGGTTACGGGCCCGGGCGTAGTATCCCAGGCCGGACCAGTGGCTGAGCACATCATCTACGGGGGCTTCGGCCAGGGCATGGACGTCCGGGAAGCGTTCCATGAACGCCTCGAAGTAGGGGATAACGGTGGTTACCTGGGTTTGCTGCAACATGATTTCCGAGACCCACACCCGGTAGGCGTTCCGGTTGTGATGCCACGGCAGGTCATGCCGGCCGTGGCTGTCGTACCATTGCAGCAGCTTGTCGGCGAAACGGTCGTGCATCAGTTGAACAGACCTTTCAGTTTATCGCCGAGTTGCTCCTGAACCTTTTCTTTCACCTTTTCCTCCGCCTTGGCTTTTGCCTTGTCGACTTCCTCTCGGGCTTTTGCCTTGGCAGCGTTTTCCGCAATGGTTTTCAGAGTGTCCCGGAAGCGGGATCCGTCGAAAGAACACAGGCCGGCCGGGTCCTCGGCGAAGTTGCCCCGGCACTCTACAGGAATAACCGCGTTTTCCACGTATTCGGTGACACGGCAGGCCTCGTCCCTGTGGATCTCACCGACGATTCTCAGGCCCACTTCGTAATCCAGCTGGCTCTGGGCCATATCCACGGTACCGTTGCCCTCAAGGCGCATGCCGGCCAGTGCGGCGACCAGATCGGTGTTATTCAGAGTGTTGCCGTTAATGTCCAGGGTGCCACGCATGTCGTTGAACGGCGTGCTGGTGCCCCAGTCTGTGGTTGTCAGATCTTCCTGGTTGACCAGTGCGATGCCCTGGCAGGCCATGCGGGTCAGGTTCATGCGACGGAACTCGCCCTCTGCCAGGTTGAAGCTGATCTGGCCGTCAGCATTGCTGCGCAGTGACGAGATTCGGTTACCGGTGGTGGTGGCGTTCACTTTGAGGTTCGCACCGCCGCCGAGCATGTCTACCTCCGCAAGATCGGTGAGCAGGGGCAGGGTCTGAACGTTGGTAACGTCTGAAGCCACGGTCCATTTCGGGTTGTCGCTGCGGGCGTCGATGGTCACATTGGCGCCAAAGCTGCCTTCGTAAAGTTTGCCGCTGAACTCATCAATTTTGAGCAGGCCGTTTTTCGCGGTAGTGCTCGCCTTGATTTCGTTGATGGTCAGGTTACTGACGATCAGCTGTCCGAGACCCAGATCAATATCCAGCAACAGGCTGCGAAGGGTCTCCAGGGGCAGCAGGTCGCCCTCCGGTCCAGTTGCCGCGGTTTCCTGGTTAGTAGGTGCTTCCTCGGCTTCCCCCTCTGCCTTGGGTGGCAGGTAGCGGTCGGCATTCAACTGGTCACCCTGAAGGTTGAAGACGATGCCCGAATCGGCCAGGTTGTAACTGCCAGAGCCATTGAACGTAGTGTCATCCAGTTTGATGGTCAGATTGGTGAGTTCCACCTTGCCCGCCGGACCGCCAATTCCGGTGGAGAATGCGATGGCTTCAAGCACGTCCGCATCGCTGGTTTCCACTGCAGGCTGGCCGAGGTTGTTCAGAAGGTCTTTCAGCGAGAACTCAGCGATGGAGATCTTGCCGCTCAGGGTTGGCTTGTTGCCGAATCCGGAGACATCCAGATCGGTAGACAGGTTCAGGTTGGCCAGGCTGGCGGTAAAGCCGCTCAGAGTGGCGGTTTCGTTTTCCAGATTCGCCCGGGCAGAGCCGCCAAGTTCAGCAGTGACCTCTTTGCCGCCGAACGGCTCGCCGGTCATGTCAAACACAGCATTCAGGCTGGATACGGCGAATTCGTTGAGCGCTTCGTTGGCAGCGAGGCGGGCGCTGATGCTGCCATTCACTTCAAACGTGGGCTGGGTAGTGGCAACCCGGAATCCGATTTCCAGCGGGAACTCGGAACCCAGGGTGATATTGCTGGCGTTAACGGTGAAGTTCTCCAGAGTGACCGATTGTCCGGTGCTCTTGTCCGTGTAGTGCACCTGGGCATTACTGATCTGAACGTTCTCAACGTTGAAGTTCAAGGGCTCGCCGCCGGCTCCTTCACCTTCCTGAGCCTGCTCATCCTGGGTGCCGGCTGATTCTTCCGTTGCCGCTCCGGCTGTATCCTCGGGCATGATTCTGGTCCAGTTGCCGTTGCCCTGTTCGTCCACTTCCAGCCGGGCGTCCAACCCGTCCAGCACGAAGGTGTTTACCCGTGGCGACATGGCAATAAGCGACCAGAAATCGATCTGGGCAACCAACTGCTCCAGGGCCACAAAGCGATCACCCTCCAGTGTGGCTTCTACGGAATTCAGCTCCAGACCGAGTGGAATAAAAGACCAGCCAATGTCGCCCTCAAGGATGAGGTCCAGGTTCGTTGCATCTTCAACGGCTTGTTCAATCTGAGGCTTATAGTCGTTGGGGTTGATCACGGCCATGGCGATGGCAACGGCAGCCACAGCAAGAACGATGAGTGCAACGATACCAATCAGCACATAACGGACGGCTTTCATGATTCAGGCTTCCTTCCTAATGTTGGGAGCTTGCAGTATTCGCGGCGAATACCGACGCCAATGACCCAAAGGATAACGCAGGGTTAACAAATTAACAGCGCAGGAGTATGACAATGCGGTAGTGTTGGGCCAAAATACACGTCCTTGATTTTCCGACTACATTGATACCTATAAACACAAGAAGGAGTTGGCCGTGGCTATTACCGTCTCTATTGAGCTGAACCGGGAGCTTGAGATTCCCGGAGGCTATGATGAAGTATTTGATCTGCTGGCCGATGTGCCACGTTCAGCCAGTCACTTTCCCAAGGTTCACAAACTGACCGACCTCGGCGACAACACCTACCGCTGGGAAATGGAAAAAGTTGGTGTCGACAAGCACGCCATCCAGTCCGTTTACGCCTGCAAATACCATTCGGACAAAGACGCCGGAAGGATTACCTGGGAGCCGGTAAAAGGCGAAGGCAACGGCGTTGTAAGCGGTTCCTGGACCATTAAACCCAAGGGCGACAATGCCACGGCCGTGAAATTCCAGACCAGTGCAGAGCTGACGGTGCCCCTGCCAAGCCTGCTCAAACTGGCAATCAGCCCGGTTATCAAACACGAGTTCAACAGTCTCGTGGACACCTACATGAACAACCTCAAAAAGGCTTTCTGACAAGACCCGGTCTGCTGAATAACCGCGTTTCGCTATTGCAGCGATTAAACCGGTTGTGGGACTCCGGCGGACATAAAAGGTATAATCGTCGGATAGAATTTTTCCGGCGTTATGCCGCTCAATTGTCACGGAGTCCCCATGGCCGAACGCAAGGCTCGGGTAGAAAGAAATACCCTTGAAACCCAGATCACCGTTGAGATTGATCTCGACGGTACCGGTAAATCCAGTTTCGACACCGGCGTGCCCTTTCTGGAGCACATGATGGACCAGATTGCCCGTCATGGCCTGGTTGATCTGAATATCGTTTCCAGGGGCGATCTGCACATCGATGACCACCACACCGTTGAAGACATCGGTATCACCCTTGGCCAGGCCTTCAAGCAGGCCGTTGGCGACAAAAAGGGTATCCGCCGTTATGGCCACGCCTATGTGCCGTTGGACGAGGCTCTTTCCCGTGTGGTTATCGATCTTTCCGGCCGCCCGGGCCTGATGATGGATGTGCCCTATACCCGTGGCGCCGTGGGCGGTTTTGACGTTGACCTGTTCGAGGAATTCTTCCACGGCTTTGTGAACCACTCCATGGTGACCCTGCACATCGACAATCTGAAGGGCAAAAACACCCACCACCAGATTGAAACCGTGTTCAAGGCCTTCGGTCGTGCCCTGCGTATGGCGATTGAAATGGACGAGCGCATGGCTGGCATTACGCCGTCCACCAAAGGCTCGTTGTAAAAGGCTCGTCACCAGAAGGCTCGCTTTAACCGGTCAGTTGTGGCCGGTCAATCAAGGACACCGCAACAATCATGAAAACCGTTGCCATAATCGACTACGGCATGGGTAACCTTCACTCTGCCAAAAAAGCGGTAGAGCACGTTGCCCCAGATACCACCGTACTGGTCACTGACAACGCCCAGAAAATCCGTGAAGCCGACCGTGTCATCCTCCCCGGCGTTGGTGCCATTCGCGACTGCATGGCGGAAATGCATCGCCTTGGGGTGGTGGATCTGGTTCGTGAAGTCTCTCAGGATCGCCCGTTTCTTGGCATCTGCGTTGGCATGCAGGCCCTGATGTCCCGCAGCGAGGAAAATGGTGGCGTTGACTGTATCGGCCTGTTCCCCTCGGAAGTGCGTTATTTCGGTGACCATCTGACGGAGAATGGTGAGCGCCTGAAGGTCCCTCATATGGGCTGGAACCAGGTGCAGCAGGCCATGGATCACCCCCTGTGGCACAACATTCCCGACGGGGACCGTTTCTACTTCGTGCACAGCTTCTACGCGGAGGCCGAGGGTAACGCCGATATGGCGGGCCGCACCCACTATGGTGTCGACCTGGCAGCAGCGGTAGCGCGAGACAATATTTTTGCGGTGCAATTCCACCCGGAGAAAAGTGCCCGGGCGGGACTGCAGCTGCTTGAGAATTTTACAAACTGGACTGGAAAATGCTGATAATTCCCGCGATCGATCTTAAAGACGGCAAATGCGTGCGCCTTCGCCAGGGCCGGATGGATGACTCCACGGTGTTTGGTGACGACCCTGTCGATATGGCCACCCGCTGGGTGGAAGCCGGTGCCCGCCGCCTGCACCTGGTTGACCTTAACGGCGCCTTCGCCGGCGAGCCGGTCAACGGTGAAATCGTCCAGGCCATTGCCCGCAAATATCCGGATCTGCCGATACAGATCGGTGGCGGCATCCGCTCGGCTGAAACCATCGAGGCCTATCTGAAGGCAGGCGTGCAGTGGGTCATCATCGGAACCAAGGCCGTTAAAGAGCCGGAATTTGTCACCGAGATGTGCAAGAAATTCCCCGGCCACATCATCGTGGGTCTGGACGCCAAAGACGGCCGTGTGGCCACCGATGGCTGGGCGGAAGTTTCGGAAGTGATGGCCACCGATCTGGCCAAGCGTTTTGCCAACGACGGCGTGGACGCCATCGTGTATACCGACATCAGCCGCGACGGCATGATGCAGGGCGTCAATGTTGAAGCCACTGCTGCATTGGCCGAAGAGGGTGGCATCCCCGTTATCGCTTCTGGCGGCGTGACCAACATGGATGATCTCAAACGCCTCGCTACCGTTGCAGACAAGGGCATCCTCGGCGCCATCACCGGCCGTGCCATCTACGAGGGCACCTTGGATGTCGCAGAAGCCCAGGCTTTCTGTGACGGGTTGAAGGGGTAAGGACGACTTATGGCTCTGGCGAAACGCATCATTCCCTGCCTCGATGTCGACAAAGGCCGCGTGGTGAAAGGCGTCAACTTCGTTGATATTCGTGACGCCGGCGACCCGGTGGAAGTGGCCCGTCGCTACAACGAGCAGGGCGCCGACGAGATTACCTTCCTCGACATCACGGCCAGTCACGAAAGTCGTGACACCACCTATGAAACTGTTGAGCGGATGGCTGCGGAAGTCTTCATTCCGCTGACGGTTGGCGGCGGTGTGCGTACCGTGGATGACATACGCAAACTGCTGAATGCCGGTGCAGACAAGGTGTCGATCAACACTGCTGCTGTGTTCAACCCCGAGTTTGTGCGGGAAGCGGCTGAACGCTTTGGCAGCCAGTGCATTGTGGTGGCCATTGATGCCAAGCGCGTCAGTGAAGAGGGTGAGGAGCCCCGCTGGGAGATCTTTACCCACGGTGGTCGCAAGCCCACGGGGCTGGATGCCGTTGAATGGGCGCGCAAGATGGTAGATATGGGCGCTGGTGAGTTACTGCTGACCAGCATGGACCGGGACGGCACCAAGATCGGCTTTGATCTTGGCCTGACCAAGGCCATCAGCGATGCGGTAATTGTGCCGGTGATTGCCTCAGGCGGCGTCGGAGAGCTCCAGCACCTTGCTGATGGCGTTACCCAGGGTGGGGCCGATGCGGTACTGGCGGCCTCTATCTTCCACTTTGGGCAGCACACCATTCCGGAAGCGAAGGCCTTTATGAAGGCCCAGGGTATAGAAGTCCGCGATTAATCCTTCTTTGCGAAAGCAGGTCGAATGGCCTGCTTTTCTCCCTCCGCAAACATCTCACGATTACCGTTACGCATTGCCCAAAGCCCACTGACGGTGGCTATGGCGATACCCTGCTCATCCAGTGTTGGCAGGTGCTTCTCCAGATAATCCACAGTGACCTTGTGAGGATGGCCAATGCCGATGGCACTGCCGTTTTCCCGGGCGCGCTTGATCAGCAGTTTGAACTGGCGGTCTATAAACTCTTCGGTTTGCTCATGGTCGAGAAACACGTCCCGGGTCATGGTTGGAATCCGGTAGGCGGCAGCAACATCACCAGCAACGGATGAGGCGATGGTGCGGCTATCGATAAAGTACACCGGGTAGCGGAACAACTCCTTCATCACCCAGTCCATGGGCTGCAGCTGCTGGGTCAGCAGGCTGCCCATGTGGTTGTTGACACCCTGCACATGGGGAATCGACTGCAACGCACGGCGAAGCGTGGTTACCATGCTTTGTTCATCCATATCCGGGGTCAGGCCGCCCGGGCCGAGGCCGTAATTGCGGGTGTTGGCCATGGGCGCGTGCAGCATGATTTCCTTGTGCTGCTTGTGGGCGAGCCGGGCAAGGCTGTCGGTGTGGCGCCGGTAGGGCAGGAAGGCCAGCGTAAGCGGCTGATCCAGGTTTGCCAGTCGCTTACCTTCAGCAAGGCTGTGGCCCATGTCATCGATGATGATGGCAATGGTTGGCGGCAGGGCCGTTCGTGTCGGCTCTGCCGACACCGCGCCGGCCGTAATGCAGAATGCCAATGCCAGCAGGGTACGCGCTACTGTCACTGATCGCTTCCTTCTGCCTTGTCCTTCTTGTTCGGGTTCAGAATCCGGATGCCTTTAAGAAGGTTCAGTGCCGAACGCAGCTGGTAATCCCGGTCTGCGAGGGAGCCTGAATCGGCGTTTGCTTCGCTTTCGCCGTCCTTCTCCTGGCCTTCGTTCTGGCCTTCAAGGTGACCGCTCAGGTCCGCTTCGGTAAAGAAGGGGTTGCTGTCGAGTTCCTTCAGCTCCGCCGGGCGTACTACGATGTCCGGCTTGATTCCCGTCGCCTGGATGGAACGGCCATCGGGCGTGTAATAGCGGGCGGTGGTCATCTTGATGGCATGGGTCTCATCCAGTGGAATCACCGTCTGGACACTGCCTTTGCCGAAGGATTGGGTGCCCATCACCACGGCCCGTTCATGGTCCTGGAGTGCACCGGCCAGGATTTCCGATGCCGAGGCAGAGCCACCGTTGATCAGCACCACAATGGGCGTGCCTGCCATGATGTCGCCTGCCCTTGCGCTGAAACGCAGGCGCGAGCTCTGGATACGGCCTTCGGTGTAGACGATAAGCCCTTCATCGAGCAAGGCATCCGCAGACTCTACAGCCGCCTGCAACACGCCACCCGGATTGTTGCGCAAGTCTATGATAAGCCCGTCAAGGTCACGGCCCAGCTCGTCTTCAAGGCCGTTGAGGGCATCCCTGAACTGTGAACCGGTATCCGCCTGGAACTGCGTAATGCGAACATAGCCATAGCCATTCTCCAGCATGCGGGATTTCACGCTGGTGACCTTGATGATGTCGCGCTCCACTTCGATTTCAATGGGGCCTGTCTCGCCTTCCCTCATGATCGTCAGTGTCAGCACAGAGCCGGGTTTGCCCCTCATCAGTTTGACGGCTTCTTCCAGGCTCATGCCTTTGACCGGCTTTTCATCAAGCTTGATGATCAGGTCCCCGGCCTGAACGCCCGCTTTCTGGGCCGGTGTGTCGTCGATGGGCGCAATCACTTTTACGAAGCCGTTCTCCATGCCCACTTCAATGCCCAGCCCGCCGAACTCGCCGGAGGTGCTTTCTTCCAGCTCTTCGTAGTCCTTCGGTGCCAGGTAGGTGGAGTGTGGGTCAAGGTCCGACAGCATGCCTTTGATGGCGCTTTCGAGGAGTTTGCGATCGCTTACTTCCTCGACATAGGCGTCTTTGATGCGGCTGAATACTTCGGTGAACTTTCGAAGATCTTCCAGGGGTAGCTGCTTCTCGGGATCCGGCAGGCTGATTTCCACCCGTTCACCATTCTGGATGCCTTCGAGAAGCTGTTCGGTGGCGGTGTCTTCATCCTGGGCCCAAGCCAGTCCGGAGGCGGTTGCGAAACAGGTAGCGAGCGCAATGCTGCGCAATGGAAAGGCGTTAAGTGTACTTCTGACCCGTTTCATTCACATATCCTGTTTTTATTCCGATAGTTGGACTGGATTCCCTGACTCCGGACAGTATGGCGTTACCCGCGGCGTTTGTCAGCCCTCGACGAGTGCCTCAGTTCGCCAGCCACCGGCCCGGATTGTCAGGCTTGCCATTGTGGCGAACCTCAAAATACAGGGCCGGGGAATCGGTGCCACCGGTACGGCCTGCCTGGGCGATGGGCTCACCTGCAACCACCCAGTCCCCGGGACTGGTGAACAGGCTGCTGCTGTGGCCGTACAGTGTCATGTAGCCTTCACCATGATCAATGATGGTAATCAGGCCAAAACCCCGAAGCCAGTTGGCGAACACCACCCGACCGTAGTGTATTGCACGAATTTCCGCTTCATCCCCGGTGCCGATAAGCAGGCCGTTGCGTCGGAGTTTGCCATCGGCATAGCGTTCACCGTAGCGGCTCAATACCTTACCCTCTACTGGCCATGGCAGCTTGTTGCGCAGTGAAGCGAAGGGCTGGGATTCATTGGGTGAGGGGATGTTGTTGATTGCCTGCTGGACTTCTTCAAGCAGGTTTTCCAGCCGTTTGCGATCTGACTCCAGCTCTTCCCGTTCGCTCAGGCGGTTCTGGATGTCGGCTTTGAGTGCTGCCAGGGTCTGCTGGCGTTTCTGTCTGGATTCGGTCAGTTCCTGCTGGCGTTTGGCGACGTTTTCCTCGGTTCTGGCCAGTTCGACCCGTGTCGATTGCACGGCAGCCTGAGTGTTTCTGAGCTCTTGCAGGCTTTTCCTGAACGCTTCCAGGCGGTTGACGGTGTCCTTGCTGAGGTATTCGTAATAGGTCATGGTCCGGGCGATCTTGTCCGGATCTATCTCATTGAGCAGGACTTTTACCGCCGGCGCGTCTCCTTCCATCCAGGCTGCGCGGATCTGCTTCTTGAGGCTCTCCCGCTGGCGGTCGAGGGTTCGTGTGAGCTCCTGCGCCTCATTCTCCAGTTCCCGGAGTCTTTGCTGCTGCTGTTCGGCCTGCTGGCGCAGGGATCGCCGCTCGCGGGTCAGGCGGCTGATGTTCTTTTCGGTCGCGGCAAGCTGCCGCTCCAGGGAGGAGCGGTCTTCTTCGGCGTCCTCCAGCCAATCGTCGATGTCCTCAATGCGTTCCTTGAGTTCCTCGATCTGGGCCGGGGTAACATCCTGTTGGGCGAGTGCCGGCGCTGCACCCAGAAAAAGGGTGAGCGCCAGAGTTGCGGTCAGTCGCAAAGGTTGGTTCCGTTCCCGGATCAGCCGATCTCAACCAGGCTGTGCCCGGTCATCTCCTCTGGTTGCTCCAGCCCCATCAGGGTGAGCAGCGAAGGTGCCACATCGCTCAGGCTTCCGTCGTTCTTCAGCTCAACCTTTCGATGGCCGGTGTATACCAGTGGCACAGGCCCGATCGTATGGGCGGTGTGAACCTGACCGGAGTTGGGGTCGGTCATCTGCTCGCAGTTGCCGTGGTCGGCGGTAATCAGTGCTTCGCCGCCAACTTCATCCAGAGCTTCGACAACACGCTTCACGCACTCGTCCAGGCATTCGGCTGCCTTGATGGCCGCATCCAGCTTGCCGGTGTGGCCAACCATGTCGCCATTGGCGTAGTTGCAGACCACCAGATCGTATTTGCCGCTTTTGATGGCCTCTACCAGCTTGTCCGTAACTTCCGGCGCGCTCATTTCCGGCTGCAGGTCGTAGGTGGCCACTTTGGGGGACGGCACCAGGATCCGGTCCTCGCCTTCGAACGGCGTTTCCAGGCCGCCATTGAAGAAGAAGGTTACGTGGGCGTATTTTTCGGTTTCGGCAATTCGCAGCTGGGTCTTTCCCTGCTTCGCCATATACTCGCCAAGGCCATTGGTAAGCTGCTCCGGCGGGTAGGCGCAGGACGTTTTGATGTCGGCCGCGTACTCGGTCAACATGACAAAATCGGCCAGTTCCGGGTGCTTCTTGCGTTCGAAACCGTCAAAGTCCTTTTCCACGAAGGTGCGGGTCATCTCCCGGGCACGGTCGGCACGGAAGTTCATGAACAGCACCGTGTCGCCATCGTTTATGGTGCCTTCCGGCTCGCCCGCGGCGTGGATGCGGGTTGGTGCCACGAATTCGTCGTTCTCCCCGCGCTCGTAGGCCTGTTCCAGCCCGGATACCGGATCAGCTGCGACGAACTCGGCGGTTCCCTGGGTCATCAAGTTATAGGCGGCTTCCACCCGGTCCCAGCGGTTATCGCGGTCCATGGCATAGTAACGACCGACAATCGACGCAACCCGGCCAACACCCAGGCTCTTGAGTTTCGCGGCCGCTTTCTCCAGTGACGGTTTGGCGCTGCGAGGTGGCATATCGCGGCCATCGAGGAAGGCATGGATGTAGACTTCCTTCGCGCCGCGGGCAGCAGCCAGTTCCGCGGCCGCAATAATGTGGTCCTCGTGGCTGTGCACACCACCGGGAGACATCAGCCCCATGAGATGGACGGCGCGGCCGCTCTGAACGGCCTTGTCGATGGCGGAGCAGAGAACCTCATTCTTCTGGAAAGTGCCTTCCTCCAGGTCCTTGTCGATACGAGTCAGGCTTTGATAGACCACGCGCCCTGCGCCCAGGTTCATATGGCCAACTTCCGAGTTACCCATTTGCCCCTGCGGCAGCCCGACAAACATCCCTGACGTGTTGATGAGGGTTTTGGGCTGGCTCTGCCAGAGTTGATCCCAGAACGGGGTGCTGGCGTTGCTGATGGCATTGTCTTCAGCCGGGTCTCGGTGGCCCCAGCCGTCCAGGATAATCAGTGCAGTCGGCTTGCGCATTGCAGTCATCATTCGGTCCGGAAATAAAATGTTAGTAAATTTACTAAAACAAAAATCGAGTCTATCTATTTTCGCATTTACTGGCCAGTTTCGTCACCTTCTGTCCGGGGAGCAGGCTGTGTATAATCGCGCCAAACTCATCATCAGGGTAAATTCATGGACCGGTTGTTTGAATTTGTCGTTAACCACTACGTTCTTGTGTCGCTGTTCGTGGCATTTCTGGTCGCCATTCTTATTTTGGAGTCCCGTCGTGGCGGTGCCAAGATCTCGGCCCAGGGCGCGGTCAATCTGATCAACAAGGATGAAGCCGTTGTAGTGGACATCCGGGACCGTAAGGAGTTTGGTGAGGGGCGTATTACCGGCTCTATCAACATTCCCCTGAACAGTCTCAAGAGTCGCGTTGGCGAGCTGAGCAAGTTCAAGGACAAGCAGATTATCGTTGCCGACAAAATGGGCCAGCATTCCGCCATGGCGGTCAAGCAGCTGAACGCGGAAGGCTTCAGCAATGTGGTTCGCCTGAACGGTGGTGTGGCGGACTGGAAGGCAAGCAACCTTCCGCTCGTGAAGAAATAGGTTGGCCCTTGATCTGAAGATCATTCTGCCGCACTGTTTCACATTAGCCGGCCCGGCCTGAACGTAAAATGTCCCGGCAGCAAGCTCTAGAGCATCCCATAACAACGGGCCCCGAGCCCACGATTGAGAACGAAAGGACCGAAAATGGCTGAGAATCAGCAAGCCGCAGCAGGCAGTGACAACCAGAACCAACCCCAGTTTGCCCTTCAGCGCATCTATGTGAAGGACCTGTCTTTCGAATCGCCCAACTCTCCAACTGTGTTTCAGGAGCAGTGGAAGCCGCAGGTTAACCTGGATCTGAATACCTCCCACAACAAAGTCAGCGACAACCAGTACGAGGTTGTGCTTTCCCTGACCGTTACCGCGAAAGTGGGTGAGAAGGTGGCTTACATCGTCGAGATCCAGCAGGGCGGTGTGTTCCTGGTTCAGGGCATCGAAGGCCAGCAGCTGGGCCAGATGCTGGGCGCCTACTGCCCGACTATCCTGTTCCCCTACGCTCGCGAAGCGATCGACGGCATTGTGAACAAGGGCAGCTTCCCCGCCCTGATGTTGGCGCCGGTGAATTTCGATGCCATCTATGCCCAGGCGCTCAAGCGCAAGCAGGAAGAAGCTGCGGGCGAGGCAAACGAAGAGCAGCAGACTCACTGATCTGCGGCAGATGAAGCAGAAATAGAAAAACCGGCTCCGGCCGGTTTTTTTTGTGCCTATACAAAAATTCCAGCCCAGGCATTGATATAAATCTAAAATCAAACGATAATCGTTCGCATTAAATTGTGAGCCGTTTGGTTGATCTATGCATTTTCGAAAATCATATCTCTCTCTGTCCTGCCTTTCCCTGGTTGCCATGGTCTCTACGGCAACGCTTGCCGACAACCGGTCGGCCGGTTACCTGAATGAGCTTGTTGTTACCGGAACCCGCACGGAGCGTCAGTTGCTGGATACTCCGGTTCGAACCGAAGTGGTTACGGCCGAAGAGATTGAGAAAACCCACGCTCGCAATCTGAAAGAGGCTCTGGAGAACGTTCCGGGGTTGCAGCTCCGGGAAATCCACGGCAAGCCCGGTTACGAGGTCTGGCTCCAGGGCGTTGAATCCGACCGGGTGCTGGTTCTGATTGACGGTTTGCCGATGACGGCCACAACCGGGTCGACTGTCGATGTCAGCCAGTTGTCCGTGCTCGATATCGAGCGGGTGGAAGTGGTCAAGGGCGCCGTCTCTGCCCAGTATGGCAGTTCTGGTATCGGTGGCGTGGTGAATGTTATCTCTCGGCCGCCAGCGCCGGGGCTCTCCGGTCAGTTCACCACCGATGCAGGTACCTATGGTGACCAGAATCCCTCGGGCGATGAGGCGGACCCCGCCCGATATTCGGCTCGAGCCACGGTCCAGGGTGGGAGTGAGGAATTCGCCCTGCGGTTATCGGCGTCACACCAGCATTCCGATGGCATCGACCCGGAGCCGGATACCTGGGCAAGGCCGGGCGATGAATACGATCGCACCGATCTCAGTTTCCGCACCGACTGGTCCCCGAACGAAGACCATCGCCTCAGCGCCGCGGTGGCACGATTCGAGGAGGAGTCAGGGTCCCGTTTCACCGAACAGAACCCGCCTTTTGTTATCAATCAGGGCAAGGATGAAACGGTTACTCGTACCCGCTATACCCTCTCTGGAGATCATGGCCGCAACTCTGATCTTCGTGCGGGCTGGTCCGCCGTCCAGGAGATCCTCAACGACGATACCTTGAAGTACACCGGCAGCGGAGTCTTTGATGACCGTCGTGCCGAATCTACGTTATCCCGTTTTTCGGCCCATCTGGGCAAGCCAGTGGGGCTCAGTCATCACCTGCAGGGTGGCGTCGATTTCAACCGTGAAACGCTCGATCAGACCAAGGACGGTGCTTCCGAGCTCGGTGCAGAACCTCGCCGACAGCGTGAAAGCCAGGAAGCCTGGGCGCAGGATACCTGGATGCCCACTGAACATCTTGAGCTGGTGCCTGGCGTCCGGTTCCAGAATGACTCCGATTTCGGAACTTACACAGCACCCAAGATTAATGCACGCTACGACTTGGTCCGAACCGATTCACTGACGGGCTTCCTGCGCGGCGGCGTTGGCGCCGGATACCGGGTGCCGAATCTGAAGGAAAGGTACTTCACCTTTGACCACAGCCAGCTTGGCTACGTCGTGCAGGGGACTCCAGGGCTGCAACCGGAGGAATCCATCAGCTATCAGTTTGGGGGAGGGCTGTCCTGGAACCGGTCTGCATGGCTGGAAGCGAACGCCTTCTTGAACGACATCGAGCAACTGATCCAGACCTCACCGGATACTGAGGCCACCCAGGCGCGGAACGACGGCGTTCAGGTTTTCTCCTATGAAAACCTTGCCGAGGCAAGGACCTGGGGGTTCGAGACCACTGCCGGCTGGGAGCCTTCCGAGCACTGGCGGCTCACCGCTGGCTACACCCTGACCCGAACCGAGGATTTGGCGACAGGCAATGAGCTTAATCGCCGGCCAAGGCATCAGGCGCGTCTCGGACTGGATGGTCCGCTCGGGGTAACCGGCCTGTCCTGGAGTGCGCGGCTTAAGTACCAGAGCGAGGAGTTTGTGGATGCTGCTGCGGGAACCGAATCCCCGGGCTATACCACAGCCGACCTGAAACTGAATTACCAGATTTCCAACCAGTTTCGGCTGTTTGCCGGTGCCGACAACATCACCGACGAGCAGCGCGACTTTTCCAATGCCAGTGAAGATTTCAGACCGGTTGCGGGGCGGTTCCTCTACGCCGGGCTAACGGTTTCTTTTGGGGAATAATGCCTGACCACCAAAAAACGATAGGAAGGAGATATCCATGGATCTTTTCGATACCAGACCCCCGGCCATTGTGCTGGCCGCCCTGGCTTTGACGGCCTGTGGCGGAGGCAGTGACAACTCCATTGCACAGGACGACGCGGATGATGTCAGCAGCTTTTCCGAGCAGTTGATGCCCGCGGCTACGGAGACGGTCTATCTGAATCTGGAAACCGGAGCGATGGTGGAAGAAGGCGATAACTGGCACATCGCTGCCAGCCGGTTGAGCTTCAAAGTAAACAGCGGTGCGTCGGGAACCGGCCGTGTTGGTGGTGCCCTGGCCATCGCCCAGGACGATTTCTACGACGGTAACGGGGATCCCGACCCGAACGTATTTACCAACGCCACCGCCAACTCCGAGCAGGAGCATTTGCTGGGCATCCTCGAGGAACCGGCAAACTGGCAAGAGGATGCCTTTGCCAGCGCGTTCGGGGCGTCCGACGCCTGGTCCCAGTACGATTTCACTACCGGGGTCATCTCCGAACAGGCGGACGTTGGCTATCTGGTGCGATCCGCCGAGGGCGACAGCTTCGCCCGGATGCGGGTTGTCGACTTCAACTTCCCGACCCGCGAGGGGCAGGGCATTGACGATTTCACGCTGGAGTTTGATGTGCAGGCCTCCGGTGCGTCGCAATTCAGTGCCACACCCGTCACATTCACGCCGCCCGCAGGCTACGACGGCGGCGATGCGTGCTTCGATTTTGATTCGGCCACTGTTGTTGATTGCGCGACCAGCGACCTCTGGGATGTCCGGGTCGGTTTCTCCGGACGCGACTGGTACCTGAAATCCAACAGCGGCGTGTCCGGCAACGGCAGTGGCGGCGCCTCTGATCCGATGACCTGGACCGAGCTTGCAGCCAATGACAGCGATCCAGGGGTTCCCCAGCTTTACAACACGGACTCAACCGGCGGGGTATTCACTGATAACACCTGGTACGCCTACAACCTGACCGATCAGCACAAGATCTGGCCAAACTTCCGGACCTTCCTGATCAAGGCGGATATCGATGATTCGGAGTCCATGGTCTGGGCGCTACAGATTGTCGGTTACTACGACCAGAACGGAACCAGCGGCCAGCCGACCGTGCGCTGGCTGCCGGTTGAACTTCAGCAGGCGCAGGAGTAACCCCATGCAACAGACAGCGATGGCAACAGGCACGGCAACCGGATCGCTCGCAGCGCGCTGGCGGACACTGCAAAAAGCAGAGCCAAACATGAGGATCCGCCAGATGGCCGATAAGCTGGGCGTCAGCGAGATGGAGCTGGTTCGGCTGCGTGGCGGCGACGCCCTGATTCCTCTCAAGAACAGTTTCGGGGATCTTCTCAAGGCCATTGAAAGCGTCGGGCCGGTCATGATTCTGAGCCGCAACAACGAGGTGGTTCATGAGGTTACCGGCACCTTCAAGGATTTCACCAGCGGCAGGTCCGGGGCCATGGGGCTGGCCGTCGGCGAGATCGATATCCGGGTCTTTTTCAAACACTGGGCCTATGGCTACCAGGTGCAGGAACAGGTTCGTTCCGGGTCAAGGGAGAGTCTGCAGTTCTTTGATCAGTACGGCGCTGCGGTCCACAAGATCTACCGGGTTGCCGATACGGATGGCGAGGCATGGGAGCGTCTGGTCCATTCCTTCGCCGATCAAGAGCTGAGGCCGTTCAAGTCTCAGGGCACGCGCCCGGTTCCTCAACGGGTAGCACCAGAAGCCGTCAACACAGAGGTTCTCCGAGAGGGCTGGCGGGAACTCAAGGATGTCCATCATTTTGGTGCGCTTTTGAAACGGGCGGGTACCGATCGTTTGACGGCGCTGGAACTCCTGAGAGGCGAATGGGCGACCGAGCTTGAGCGTAACGATGGCAACGTGCTGGACCGGCTACTGGAGCTGCTTCGGGATAATCAGTGCCCGGCGATGTTCTTCGTCGGCAATCCCGGCATCGTGCAGATATTCACGGGCAAGGTGGCCAATCTGCGCCGCACTGGTCCCTGGATGAACGTTCTGGACAGCGGCTTCAACCTCCATGCCAACACCGAAGCAATCCGGCGCTGGTGGCTGGTCCGCCGCCCCTCTGCAGACGGGATTATCACCTCAGTAGAGGCCTTTAACGCCGACGGTGAGCTGGTATTGACCGTGTTTGGTGAGCGCAAGCCCGGCACTCCGGAATCCGAACTCTGGCGGGAGCAGGCGGCGACCCTGGAGGCTTTGTCATGATATCGAGGGTTCTTGGGTGGTTCCTGTTGGCTACTGCGTTCGCGTCGTCCGCCCAGGCGGGGGATTCGCCGCGGGTTGTGACGGCTGACGGAGCAATTACCGAGATTGTGTACCGACTGGGCCTGGAGTCGTTGCTGGTAGGCGTGGACACCACCAGCGGTTATCCGGAACAGACCGACTCGTTGCCCAAAATTGGCTACCTGCGGGCGTTACCTTTTGAAGGGGTGCTCGCACTCAAGCCCGATCTGCTGATTACCTCCGAGCAGGCCGCTCCGGAAGAAAACCTGGAGCGACTGGCCAGGGCGGGTGTTCAGGTCGAGAAACTGTCGTCGGCAAGAACACCGGATGCTGCGTTGGAGCGCATTGTTACCGTGGGTGAATTGCTGGGCCAACAGGAGCGGGCACAGACCCTGGCCTCCGAGCTCCGGTTGCAGATCAACCGTATCCAGCAGGCATCGCAATCCCGGGGAAGCCGGCCGAAGGTGCTGTTCATTCTTGCGGCTGGCAATCACTCGGTGATGCTGGCGGGCGAAGAAACCGCTGCTTCAGCACTGCTGGATACCGTTGGCGCGGACAATGCGGTGTCCGGCCTGAAGGGCTATAAGCCGGTCAATCGGGAGGCCGTCCTGGCTTCCCAACCGGATGCCATTGTGATTGCCGAGTCTACGCCGGGCCAGTTTGCCATCGGTTCCTGGCCGGAGGTAGAGCGTCTCGACGCCTGGCAGAGCGGGCACCGGCTGGTAGCAGACGGAATGCTGTTGCTGGGGTTTGGCCCGAGGCTGCCCGATGCCATGGCTGCGGTAAACGAAGTATTGCCGGCATCCTCGAACGTGTCAGCCAATGATTCGTGACGCCGCGGGCCGGTTCGGTTTTACGCCGTCACTGGTGGTCGGGTTACTGGCCGCCGTGCTCGTTGCTCTGGTGTCCGTTACCAGTGGCGCCTATCCACTGGCATTCACCGATATCTTGAGCGTGATCACCGGTCGGGAAGCGAGCGATCCGGTGGCTTCGATGGTGCTGCTGGAAGTACGGATGCCGAGATTTTTGCTCGGCTTTCTGGTTGGAGCGGTGCTGGCAGTCTCTGGGGCCCTGCTGCAGGGACTGTTTCGCAACCCTCTGGCCGACCCGGGGCTGATCGGGGTCTCCGCCGGCGCTTCCCTGGCGGCCATTGCGGTGATCGTGCTGGGTAATACCTGGCTTGGCGGTTGGCTGGCCATGACCGGTGAATGGGCCTTACCCATCGCCGCGTTTCTTGGGGGCAGCGGTACGGTGTTGCTGGCCTGGCGCATTGCCAACCGCTCGGGCCAGACCTCCGTGGCAACTCTGCTACTGGCGGGGATCGCAATTAACGCCGTAGCAGGCGCCGCCACCGGATTGCTGGCTTTCTATGCCAATGACGAGGAGCTGCGTTCGCTGACGTTCTGGACCATGGGCAGTCTCGGTCATGCCGGCTGGGATGACTTGCTGGTTGGGGCTCCGTTCATGCTGTTGGCGTTATTGGCTGCTCCGCTTCTGGCCCGTCCATTGGATGCGTTTTTGCTCGGCGAATCCGTGGTCGGGCACCTGGGCTATCGCACCGATACCGTCAAGAAAGTCGCCATTCTGGTTGTAGGTCTGGGTGTTGGAGCGGCCGTTGCGGTCAGTGGGCTGATCGGGTTTGTCGGGCTGGTGGTGCCCCACCTGGTTCGCCAGTTACTTGGTGCCAGTCATCGGGTGGTGTTACCCCTCAGTGCCCTTGTGGGCGGCACACTTCTGGTGGCGGCGGATTCCCTGGCAAGGGTGGTTGTAGCGCCGGCGGAACTTCCCATTGGCCTGATGATGGCGCTGATCGGCGGCCCCTTCTTCCTGGCGCTTCTGTTGAGAACAAAGGTTATCTGATGGTTCTCTGCGTAAACAATGTCCAAATATCCGTTGAGCGATCACGGATTGTCCACGGCATGGATTGTCAGTTGGCTGCAGGGGAGCTGTTGATGCTCCTGGGCCCGAACGGCGCCGGCAAGTCGACCTTGCTCAAGGCCATCAGCGGCGATCTGCCCTACATCGGCAAGGTGATGCTTTCCGGGCGGGAACTCGGGTATTGGCGCCCGGAGCGGTTGGCCCGTCAACGCGCCGTCATGCCCCAGCGGGTGGAGGTGAATTTCCCGCTAACGGTCGAGGAGGTGGTGCAGCTGGGGCGCCCCGGAGCGGCCCGGCGTGGCAGTGATCCGGCGGTGGATCGGTTGCTGAACGAACTGGATATTGCTCACCTGAGGCATCGGCTCGTCCCGGGCCTGTCCGGAGGTGAGCAGCAGCGGTTGCAGCTGGCACGGGTGCTGGCCCAGATCATCGACAGCCCGGGCGACCGGTTGTTGTTGCTGGACGAATGCACCTCCGCCCTGGACCCGGCCCATCAGCAATTGGTGCTGGATCTGGTCCGACGTCTGGCCAAAGAAGAGGGTGTGGCGGTTCTGGCGGTTGTCCACGATCTGAATCTGGCGGCCCAGTTTGCAGATCGGCTGCTGTTGATGAAGGCGGGCCATCTTGTTCAGGAGGGCTCTGCGTGGGAAGTGCTCACGCCTGACCTGCTTGAAACGGTTTACGGCTTTGCCGCACGGGTTGTGGAGCTTGAGGAGGGCTACCCGATGGTGGTGCCACGGCGCAGCGGGCTCTCGGGCACCTACACCGCGCCCTGGAATCCCAGTTGCCGCCAGGCCTCGTAAACCACCAGGGCCGCGGTGTTGGAAAGGTTCAGGCTGCGGCTCTCCGGCTGCATGGGAACCCGCAGGCGATGCTCGGGCTGCAGGCCTTCGCGAACCTCAGCAGGGAGGCCACGGGTTTCCGGGCCGAACATCAGGTAGTCGCCTTCCTGATACTGCACCTGATGGTAGTGAGTGCTGCCTTTGGTGGTCAGGCCGAACAGGCGTTGCGGTCGCTCGCTGGCGAGAAAGTCCCGGTAATTCCGGTGAATCCTTACCGACGCGTATTCGCTGTAATCCAGCCCGGCCCGCCGCATCTGCTTGTCTTCCAGGTTAAAACCCAGCGGTTCAATCAGATGCAGCTGACAACCGGTGTTGGCGCACAGCCGGATAATATTGCCGGTATTCGGCGGTATCTCCGGCTCGTACAGCACCACGTGGAGCATGAAGCTTAGCGCTCGACAGCCAGGGCAACGCCCATGCCGCCACCGATGCACAGTGTGGCCAGACCTTTGTGAGCGTCGCGGCGAACCATTTCATGCAGCAGGGAGACCAGGATACGACAGCCGGAGGCGCCGATGGGATGGCCCAGGGCAATGGCGCCGCCATTCACGTTTACCTTGCTGGTATCCCAGCCCATGTCGCGATTGACGGAAATGGCCTGGGCGGCAAAGGCTTCGTTGGCTTCCACCAGGTCCAGGTCATCCACGCTCCAGCCTGCGAGTTTCAGGCAGCGCTGGCTGGCAGGGATCGGGCCGGTGCCCATGATTGTCGGGTCCACGCCGGCGTTGGCATGGGCCTTGATGGTGGCAATCGGAGTCAGTCCCAGCTCTTTTGCCTTTTCGGCACTGCAGACCATCACGGCGGCGGCGCCATCGTTCAGGGAGGAGGCGTTGCCGGCGGTCACCGTGCCGTCCTTCTTGAACGCTGCACGCAGGTTACCCAGGCTCTCGGCGGTCACGCCATCGCGCGGCCCTTCATCGCGGTCTACCACGATCGGGTCACCTTTGCGCTGGGGGATGGAGACCGGAACAATCTGGCCATCGAAGTAGCCGGCATTGCGGGCTGCTGCGGCTTTCTGCTGGGACGCTGCAGCAAACTCGTCCTGTTCGTCACGGCTGATACCGTATTTCTCGACGATGTTCTCGGCGGTAATGCCCATATGGTAATCGTTGAAGGCATCCCAAAGGCCGTCCTTGATCATGGTATCCACCATGGACCAGTTGCCCATACGCTGGCCGTTGCGGCTGTTAGGCAACACGTGCGGCGCCTGGCTCATGCTTTCCTGGCCGCCGGCAATCATCAGTTCGGCGTCGCCGCAGCGAATCGCCTGTACCGCCATATGCACGGCCTTCAGGCCGGAACCGCAGACCTTGTTGATGGTCATTGCGGGTACGGAGGCAGGAATGCCGGCGTTGATGGCAGACTGGCGAGCCGGGTTCTGGCCGCAACCGGCGGTCAGCACCTGGCCGAGCACCACTTCGTTGATCTGGTCGCCGGCGACGCCGGTTTCTTCAAGGATTGCCTTGATCACAGCGGTTCCCAGCTGGTCTGCGCTCAGGCTGGAGAGACCTCCGCCAAAGGTTCCGATAGCAGTACGGCGGGCGGCAACAATAACGACATCACGCATGGGAAATCTCCGGATCAGAGGCACGCGGGGAATTAGGTCCGGCGCGTGCAGGATTGAAATCTGCCGGCATTGTATCCGGAAAGCTTCGCCCGGCCAAAGTGGGCAGCCTTGGAGGCCACTGTCTGGATTACATGTTCAGGCTTCGGCCACCATCCACGGCGATAACCTGACCGGTGATGAAAGGCGCATCGCAGACCAGGAATGCGATGGTATGGGCAATATCATCAGGATTCCCTGTGCGGGCCAGTGGGGTCTTCTGGAGAATCGCCTGCTGCGCGGTCTCGTCCATTTCGGCCTCGCCCTCGGGCCAGAGGATTGCGCCCGGTGATACACCGTTCACCCGCACGTCCGGTGCCAGGTCTTTCGCCCAGGAGCGTGTCAGGGCGGCGAGGCCGGCTTTGCTGGCGCAGTACAACGGGTGGTCGTCGATAGGTCTTTCGCTGTAGATATCGATCATGTTCACCACACAGCCTCGATTTTGACGCAGTTCAGCAAGACACGCCTGCACCAGAAAGAAAGGGGCTCTGAGATTGGTATTCAGGATGGTGTCCCAGTCGTCTTCGGTGGCGTCCCCGGTCGGGGTGGGGTAGAACACCGATGCATTGTTCACCAACGCGTCCAGTCGGCCCAAGTGTTCGACGGCATCACGGGCCAACCGGGCTATCTCGGCTGTCTGGCTCAGATCCGCCTGAAGAGCACAGGCGGAGTCTGGCCTCTGGCGGTTCATCTGCGCAATCAGTGAGTTCGCCTGCTCTTCACGGCTCCGATAGTGAATCACCAGGTTCCAGCCTCTTTCGTGAAGTGTCCGGGCCGTCTGTGCGCCAAGACGGTGGGCTGCGCCGGTGACCAGGGCAACGGGTGTTGTGGACGGCATGGTGACTCCTCAGTGGTTGGTCGGGGCGATGGCATCGCCGATACGTTTCAGGCGCTCAGTCCGGATTGCGCTGCCCAGCTCCTTGCCTTTGTAGCCCCGGGCGAGGAGAGTTTTTGGGTCAACACCGGTAGCGGCCCCAGAGGCGGTTCGAAGCAGGTTCAGTGGGCCCGACTCGCCGGGAAGGGCGCATTCGAGCACGTTCATCAGTTGCGAAAAACGTTCCGGGCGGCGCCAGAAGTCCGCCTGGTCCAGCAGGTCCAGCAAGGCTTCGGCTTCAGGGTGCTGAGCATCGATGTTCCTGATTTGTGGCTTGAAGGCTGTAACCAGTCGCGCCAGGTTCTGGCAATCATTTGGGGCTTTCAGTGCCTTGGCTCGTGCCACGGCTGCAGAGTCATCCAGGGGGGAAAGCAGGGCGGCAAAGCGTTCTTCCGTCTGGGCGTCAGATTGGTTCTGGACACAGCCAAGCGCCGCGATCGCAAGTTGAAACACCTTTTCGGGTGCCAGTTCCGGAATGAGTACCTCCAGGGCCCCGCAGTCCCGGAGAACGTCGAAAAAGGCCCGGGGCGCCTTTTCATGCAGTGCCCGCTGAAATTCCTGCCAGACCCGTTCCGGAACCAGGTGATCCACTTCTCCGCTAGCCACCATTTGCTTCATCAGGCCCATGGTCTGATCGCACACGCTGAATCCAAGTGGCTGAAAGCGGGCTGCGAACCGGGCGGTGCGAAGAATTCTCAGGGGGTCTTCGGCGAAGGCTTCCGAGACATGGCGGAGCTTGCGATCTTTTATATCGCTTCGGCCCTTGAAGGGGTCCACCAAGGCGCCGTCTTCGGTTTTGGCTATCGCATTGATGGTCAGATCCCGTCGCCGCAAGTCCTGCTCGAGGGTGACATCCGGTGCGCTATAAACAGTAAAACCGTGGTAGCCGCGCCCCTCTTTGCGTTCGGTGCGAGCCAGGGCATATTCTTCCCGGGTGCGGGGGTGCAGAAAGACCGGAAAGTCCGCGCCCACCTGTTTGAACCCCTTGGCAAGCATTTCCTTTGGTGTCGCGCCGACCACCACCCAGTCCCGGTCCTTGACCTCAAGGCCGAGTAATTCGTCACGAACGGCACCGCCAACCAGATAGGCCTGCATGGAATGTCTGATTCCTTTCGGGGGAGTGTGTCGGTGGATTATCCGGTTCCAGGGCAGGGCAGGCAAACCTGTAACACGACAGGCCATAAAAAAGCCCGCCCGTGATAGCCATGGGCGGGCTTTAATCGGAAGTTGGAGGCAGATCAAACCTTCATCTGCTTCCTCTTTCAGTTTTTGATCAGAACGCGGTGCCAAGCTCCAGGGCTGCGCCCACATCCGCATCGCTGTAGAGGGCGCCGAGATCAAGGCGGACGCCAACAATGTTCAGGCCAAGACCGGCGGTGAACTGGGTTTTCTCTTCAATGCCGTCGTTGTCATCGTTGCTGGCCATGTTGTGGCGAACGCCAAACCGAAGCTGCGCGTAACGGAAGGCATCGAATTCGGCGCCGAGGGCTGCCCACTGGGTGTCGTCCTCGAAGCCAAAGGCTTCCTTCTTGGTCAGGTCAATTTCTGCAGTAACTACATGGTATTCGCTCTTGTGAGCAATGCCAGCTGTAACCATCGGGTCGAGCTTCAGTGTACGAACTTCCTCTCCCAGCAGCGGCCGGCTGGCGGCGGAGTCCAGTTCCATGGGGATCAGGTTTTTAACAAAAATACCTGTGTTCCACTGATTGGAGTCACCGAAGCTGTAGGCTGCACCAACGTCCACGTTGAACCCACTCTTTTCGGTCTGATACTGGTCGTCATCGAATTCGTCATCTTCGAAACCGGAAACCGACTCGGTGTACTGGAACGTGCGCAGTTCAACGTATTTCGGTGAAAGGCCCAGCTGGAAGCTGTTGCCATTCTGCAGCTCAAAGGAGCGGGCAAAGCTGATGCCCACTTCCCCGACGGCGGATGCAAGTATCTGTCCCTGCGATGTCAGATCCAGGTTGCCATTCGTGCTGATCTGGTCGACGGCAATTTGCACGTCCTGGGCCGATGCGGCATTGGCAATGTTGTCGAGGGCGGTAATATCCTGGTCAGAGACATCACCACGAACCGTCGCCGTCAGATTACCATTGGTGAATACGCCAACAGAAAGGGATTGTCCGGGCACAGCCAGAGCCAATCCAAGACCTGCGTTCACTCTCATGGTGTCCCTGTCGAATTCGGTCAGGCGATTGCTGAGGTCCGCCGCTCCAGCCTGTATAGCGTCCGGGTTGTCGTTATTCGGATCAAAGCCGGAAACGAGCGATTCCAGATCCGTGATCACATCCTGAATATCGTCTACCTGATCAACTGTTTCTTCTTCATCGGCTGCCCGGGCGTTCACCGAGGGCAGCATCAGCCCGAAATCATCCTGCCAGCTGTGGTGATCCGCAGCCATCATTGCGGGGTTGTCCGAGGGCGCTGTAGAAGGTGTTGCAACCGCCACCCCTGTGCCGCCCATGGCGAAAGAGCGCGCAGACATAAAAGACTGGGGGCTGGCCAGTGTTGATGAGGTGGCAATGGATAGGCCGATGGCCACAGAAAGTTTGGTCAGACGATGTCCGGTCATGAAGAATCCTGTCGTGTAAAAAAGCAAAATAGATATGACGTACTAGAAAGGTTAATGCAGAACGTTTTCCAGCGCATGACGCATGGGGTAACGGTTTGTTTTTGATGTGTAAACGGAGGCAGTTTTTTGCCGCTTGGGGATTGCAGAATGAGAGGAATGGACGTTGTTAATCGAAATATCAGTGGTTTAGAAAAACTGGCGTAATTCTTTCATGGGCAAGCGGAAATGATGTTTTCTGGAGACACGCAATGAATCTTCGCTGGATACTCATGCTTCTGTTGGCGACAACGGTTGCAGCCTGTGCGCCGATTGGCAGCCACCAGGGGGATAACGGCAGCCAGCCCCGCCAGGATACGATGCTTGAGCCGATAACGGTGCGGGTGAGCGGTCTGGGGACCTATGAGGATGTTGCGGCCGACCGTTCGGATACCCGCAAACGCCTGATGGCCCGGCGAGCGTCCCAGCTGGATGCATACCGCAATCTCGTGGAACGCGTATACGGTACCGTCGTATACGGCAGTTCCACCGTGAACGATTTTGTCTTGCGCAATGATATGTTCAGAACCTACGTCGACAGTTACATTCGGGGAGCGAAGCTGGTCGCCGTGAACGAGCACAGCGACGGCGTGTTCGAGACCGTGATGGAACTGAAACTTGAGCCCCGTTTCCGGGCCTGTGTCGCCGAGGTGGCTGATGATCAGGTGCAGGATCTCTGCCCGATCCCCATGCCGCAGGAGAATGACAGCGTGGGCGATGTGCAGAGCAAGGGCGTGGATTCCCTGTATTACCTTGATTGATCGAGAGTACTGAAAGCTATGAAACGCTTGCTGTCACTGGCTGTATTCGGGATTCTCGCCCTTGTTCTGGTCTCGGGTGCCCACGCTGTTGTCCTTGAAGGTGTTGGTCACGCCAATATCCACAACGGAAATCTGGAAGCCGCCCGGGCCGAAGCCCGCAAGGCGGCGATCCGGGACCTCTCGCTCCAGTATGAGGCCCGGGTAAGCACGCACGACACCATGAAAAATGGCGTTATCACCGAATCCCGGATGGATCTGGCCTCAAGCGCCAGAGCCCGGAACGTGCGGATAATTGATGAGTACCAGAGTGGTAACCTGTTACGGGTGATTGTTCGTGGAGATATCAGCGAGAGTCGCAGTCAGTGCGGCGCGGGCAATGCCGGCCGGCTGAAAAAGCGGGTCGCGGTGACCGGCTTCCCGATGCTGTATCCGGACCAGGCCAGGGTAGGGCGAATTGACGATGCCGGCGAGATCTTGCCGCAACAGCTGCAACAGCGTTTGGTGGCCCAGGGCGGTCTGCAGGTTTTCGGCGCGACCACTTCAAGAATGTTTACCGACCTGCTGAACGCACCGACGGTTCAGCAGAACGACAATCGATTAAGCAACGTACTCGAGCTGGCCCGTGAAATGGGTGTGCAGTTCGTGGTGACCGGGGTTATTCGGGATCTGGGTGTGGCAGACCCGTCGGCCTGGGGCACTTCTGTGCTGGACAGGATGCAACGGGGCATTGGCGTGGTGGATCAACGCCGTCGGTTCGCGGCTGATCTGATTATATTTGACGGATTCAGCGGTGCGCCTGTCTACCGGCAGAGGTTTGCAACAGCAGCCCAGTGGGATGCCGGTCCGGGAAGTTCTGCCGGATTTGGTTCAGCGGGCTTCCAGAAGACCGCCTATGGACAGGCAGTGAACGGTTTAATCGGGGAAATGGCGGCCGCCGTGACTGAGGCGTTGGCGTGTCAGCCCTTTATTACCCGGATTGCGCGGGTGGACGGCCACGGGGTGACGCTGGAATCGGGGGCTACCGCCGGGCTCAGGCCGGGCGACGAGTTGAAGCTTTACCGGAGCAAGCGCTATCTGGATGCTCCTGAAGATTCTCCGGAGCTACATGACGCCGAGGTCACCGTCACTCTTGATAGCGTTCAGCCCCATTTCAGTCGGGGCACGATGCCGCAGCTCGGCGGCATCTTGAACATCCAGAGAGATGATATCGCGATTATCTGGTAAGGCGGGTAGGTATCAGTTGCTGGCGCCGGCCGCCTCTGCAGCCGCAATATCCCGGATTTTCCCGACCATGGCCCGAAGGCCGTTGCCCCGGGTCGGCGAAATATGGCGGAACAGGTCCAGTTGCTCGAACAACTCATCGATGTCGGTTGCCAGCAGGTCCCTAGGGGTTTTGCCGTTCAGGGCAACCAGAATGATGGCGGCCAGCCCGCGTACAATCATGGCGTCTGAATCAATCAAGAGGTAAAGCCGGCCGCTGTCTTCGTCGAAGTGGTGGATCAGCCAGACCTGGCTCTGGCAGCCGTGAACATAGTTTTCCTCTACCCGGGATTCCTCCGGGAAGGCAGGAAGCTGTTTGCCCAGATCGATGATGAAAGCGTAGCGCTCTTCCCAGTCGTCCAGAAGCTCGAAGCCATCCAGAACGTCTTCCAGGGTGGTGTCTTTGCCAAGGGGGTTGTTCAGAAAGTCCTGTTCACTGGCAGTCATTTACAGCATTCCCAGTTCGAGTTTGGCTTCGTCGGTGAGCATGTCGTTGCTCCAGGGCGGATCGAAAGTCAGCTCAACGGTGACTTTGTCCACGTTGGGCACGTGCTCGAGCTTGGTTTTCACATCCTCGGTAATCACCGGGCCCATGCCGCAACCGGCGGCCGTCAGAGTCATCAGGACGTAGACGTGGTTGCCGTCTTCGGTGCCATTTTCAATCTTGCACTCGTAAATCAAGCCAAGATCCACCACGTTTACCGGAATTTCCGGATCGTAGCAGTTTCGCATGGCTTCCCAGACCTGGTTTTCGTTGACGGTGCCGTCTTCGGGAGTTTCGAAGCTGCTTTCCAGGGGCTTTTTGCCGAGGGCATCGGCATTGTGGCCTTCAATGCGGGCGAGATTGCCATTCACGGCAACGGTAAAGGTACCGCCCAGTGACTGTGTGATGGTCACAAAGGTGTCCGACGGAATCATGATTTCGGTTCCGGAAGGAACAAGGCGGGCTTCCACCTCGCGTTTGGTCAGGACCACTTCCCTTTCTTGCATGCCTGTTCTGGCCTCGCTTTTCTTAAATCTCTGGTGTCGGATTACGCTAGGCTAATCCGACCTACACGTTCAGTGAGGGATTACGCTACGGTAAAGCTCTCGCCGCAGCCGCATTCCGCGGTGGCGTTCGGATTGCGGAACTGGAACATGGAGTTCACGCCCTCGGTGACAAAATCAATTTCGATGCCGTTCACCAGAGGCAGGTGCTCCTCTTTCACGAAGACATCGACACCATCGATGTGGAACACCTTGTCGTCAGCGGAGGCCTCTTCCACCCACTGGGTTTCGTATTTGAAGCCGGAACAGCCACTCTTCTTGATGGCCAGCCGGATGCCCCTGGCTTCCGGCTTTTTCTCAAGCTGTTTGCGCACGTGTTTTACGGCGCTCGGCGTCATGGTGACGGCAACGGTCGGGGTGAAGACTTCGGCTGTCATGATTCCACCTCCATCAGGCAAACAGACGCTGGACTTTCTGCAGGGCGGTAAACAATGTATCCACCTCGTCCAGTGTATTGTAGAACGCGAATGAGGCCCGGGCTGTACCGGGAACTCCATAGAAATCCATCAGCGGCATGGCGCAATGGTGGCCGGTGCGGATCGCAATGCCCTGCTGATCCAGCAGCGTGCCTATATCACTGGGGTGCAAACCGGCAATTTTAAAGGACATGACCGGCACTTTTTGTTTGGCGGTGCCGATGATCTCCATGCCGGGCACGGTTTCCACCAGCTGGTTGGCGCGCTCTAGCAGGGCGGCCTCGGCCGCTTCCATGCCAGCACGGTCCAGACCGTTCAGGTAGTCGATGGCTGCGCCCAAGCCCACCGCCTCGGCAATGGCCGGCGTGCCGGCCTCGAATTTGTAGGGCAGGGTGTTCCAGGTGGTCCGCTCGAAGGACACCCGCTCGATCATCTCGCCGCCGCCCTGGTAGGGAGGTATTTCCTCCAGCAACTGGGCCTTGCCGTAAAGCACGCCAATACCGGTGGGGCCAAACAGCTTGTGCGATGAGAACACGTAAAAGTCGCAGCCCAGTGCCTGCACATCCGGCTGGTAATGGGGTACTGCCTGGGCGCCGTCCACCAGGGTAATAATGCCGTGCGCTTTTGCCTGTTCAATCAGCGCTGCCACGGGGTTTACGGTGCCAAGCACGTTGGAAACATGGGTGATTGCCAGTACCCGGGTTTTTTCATTGAGAAGGCTGGAGAAGGATTCGAGATCCAGCTCGCCGTCCGGGGTTACCTGAACAGGAACCACTTTTGCACCCGTGCGTTCGGCAATCATCTGCCAGGGCACAATGTTGGCGTGGTGCTCCATGTGGCTCACCAGAATCTCGTCTCCGGCCTTCAGGCGAGGAGCCAGGCCGTTGGCAACGAGGTTGATGGCCTCGGTGGTACCACGGGTCCAGATGATCTCCCGGGTGCTTTCAGCATTCAAAAAACTGCGAACCGTCTCACGGGCACCTTCGAAAGCAGCTGTCGCCCGGTCTCCGAGGGTATGGGCGCCACGATGGACGTTGGAGTGCATCTCACGGTAATACCGATCCATGGCGTTCAGCACGGCCTCAGGCTTCTGGGCCGAGGCACCATTATCCAGATACACCAGGGGCTTGCCGTTCACCTGCTGAGACAGGATCGGGAAATCCCGGCGAACGGCTTCCACATCAAAGGTGGTGCGCTTGGCTGTGCTTGCCACGGACAGATCGGTCATAACCGCTTACGCCTCCTGGAATGTCTGTTCGAAGAAGTGGTTCAGCCGGCCCTGGACCGTTTCCCGCACTGCTTCAACCGGAATCTGCTCCACCAGCTCATTAATAAAGGCCATGGTGAGCAGAACGTTCGCCTCACGCCGTCCGATGCCTCGTGAAACCAGGTAGAACAGCGAGGTCTCATCCAGCTGGCCGATGGTTGCGCCATGGGCACACTTTACGTCGTCGGCGTAGATTTCGAGTTCCGGCTTGGTATCGATTTCCGCCCCGTTGGACAGCAGCAGGTTCTTGTTGTTCATATCCGCATTGGACTTCTGGGCGTCCTGATGGATATGAATCCGGCCATTGAACACGGCATGGGACTGATCTGCTGCAATATTGCGATAGGTTTCCTCGCTGTTGCAGTGCGCAGCCACATGCTCAATGGTGGTGTGGTTGTCGTAATGCTGTTTGCCCTGGGTAACAACCACGCCGTTAAGCTTGCACTCGGCGCCTTCGCCTTCCAGCCGAACCTGCAGATCGTGCCGGCGCAGCGGGCCGCCAAAACCGACCGTGTGGCTCTCGAACCGGGAGCTGCGTTGCTGCACGACACCGGTAGAGCCAATGTGCTGGACATTCTCGCCTTCCATGTTGAGGCGAATGCTGGTGATGTTGGCGCCCTCTGCGACGTTGAACTCGGTAACGGTGTTAACCATGACTGGGGCCGAGCCGCTGGAGATATATTCCTCTACGAGCGTAATCTGGCTGTGACGGCCGGCGTCTACGAAAATACGCGGGAAGGCCGAACCGCTGGCCTCAGCTGTGACTTCGTGAACGATGAACAGCGGCTGGTCGAGCACAGCGTCCGGCTTCAGGCGAATCAGCAGACCGTCTTCAAAACGGGCGGAGTTCAGCCGCGCCATCTGGACGGCTCTGTTGTCCAGGGTGCTGTCCAGACGGTCCGCCAGATCACTGGCCTCCTCGTCGCTCAGATCACCGAAACTCTGGATGCTGATGCCGTCCAGGTCCGGGTATTCACAGGCCTCAGGCATCATCACGCCATTGAGAAACGCGACCTTGTAACCGGGCACTGCCAGACTGCTGCCGGTCTTGCCTTCCGCCGGCAGCGAAATAGCCATCTCGTCGGTCAGCTTCAGGTACTTGCTGGAGTACTTCCAGTTTTCGGTTTTCCGGGTTGGCAACGGCATGTCGACCAACGCGGTACCCCGTTGCTTGCGCAGGGCGAGCAGCGGCTCCGGCAGTGACTGACCGGCCGGATGCAGGAACGCGGTGGAAAGCGTGGGTGCTGGTTTCATTCCGCGACCTCCTTAATTGGCTGAACTGTCGGCAGTTTCTTCATCCTTGATGCCCAGCCAGCCGTAGCCGCGTTCTTCCAGCTCCAGGGCCAGCTCGCGGCCACCGGATTTGATGATCTTGCCGCCGGCCAGCACGTGCACGTAATCCGGCACGATGTGGTTCAGCAGACGCTGGTAGTGGGTCACCATCAGGATGGCGCGGTCTTCAGCGCGCAGAGCGTTTACGCCGTCAGAAACAACCTTCAGGGCGTCGATATCAAGGCCAGAATCGGTCTCGTCGAGAATTGCCAGCTTCGGCTGCAGCAGCAGAGCCTGAAGGATCTCGTTACGCTTCTTCTCGCCACCGGAGAAGCCTTCGTTGACACCCCGCTTGAGGAATGAGGGATCCAGATCCACCTGTTTGGAAATCTCTTTGGCGAGCTTCATGAACTCGGCCGCGTTCATCTCGTCCTGGCCCTTGTGCTGACGCATGGCGTTCACGGCGGTACGCAGGAACTGCAGGTTGCTTACCCCGGGGATTTCCACCGGGTACTGGAATGCCAGAAAGATGCCTTCACGGGCGCGCTCTTCGGTTTCAAGTTCAAGCAGGTTTTCACCGTTCAGGCTGATCTCACCCTCGGTGACTTCAAATGCCTCGTTGCCTGCAAGCACCTGCGACAGGGTACTCTTGCCAGAACCGTTCGGGCCCATGATGGCGTGAACTTCCCCGGCCTTGATTTCCAGGTTGATGCCCTTGAGGATTTCTTTGCCCTCAACGGATGCGTGCAGGTTCTTGATGCTCAGCATTTGTGGCTTCTCTCTATTCTGAAATTCTGTCTGTAAATTTAGACCCTTTCGGTGCCCGTAAAATGTTCGGGGCAGTGGGCGGGGGAGCTTTCCGGGATCGTCAAAATCATGGATGATTTTGTCGAGCGTACAGGGACGTATTCACAGCGTATCCCGGAAAGCTCCCCCGCTTGCTGACCTCCCCGAGGCCAGCGGGGCATAGACGTTTAACCAACGGACCCTTCGAGGCTGACCTCGAGCAGCTTGCCGGCCTCGACCGCGAACTCCATGGGCAGCTCCTTGAAGACTTCCTTACAGAAGCCGTTCACGATCATGGAGACTGCCTGTTCCGGGTCGATGCCGCGCTGGCGGCAAAGGAACATCTGCTCGTCGCTCACCTTCGAAGTGGTCGCCTCGTGCTCGACGATGGCCGACTTGTTCTTGCTCTCGATGTACGGGAAGGTGTGCGCGCCGCAGCGGTCGCCGATCAGCAGCGAATCGCACTGGGTGAAGTTGCGCGCGCCTTCCGCGCCGGGACCGAATTTAACCAGTCCACGGTAGGCGTTAGAGCTCTTCCCGGCGGAGATACCCTTGGAGATGATCGTGCTGGAGGTGTTCTTGCCCAGGTGAATCATCTTGGTGCCGGTGTCGGCCTGCTGGAAGTTGTTGGTCAGGGCCACGGAGTAGAACTCGCCAACACTGTTCTCGCCACGCAGGACGCAGCTGGGGTACTTCCAGGTAACCGCGGAGCCGGTTTCGACCTGGGTCCAGGAAATCTTGGAATTCTTGCCGATGGCAGCGCCACGCTTGGTAACGAAGTTGAAGATGCCGCCTTTGCCTTCCTCGTCGCCCGGGTACCAGTTCTGTACGGTTGAGTACTTGATCTGGGCGTCGTCCAGGGCCACCAGCTCGACAACTGCCGCGTGCAGCTGGTTTTCATCCCGCATGGGTGCGGTGCAGCCTTCAAGGTAGCTCACGTAGCTGCCTTCGTCGGCGATGATCAGGGTGCGCTCGAACTGACCGGTGTTGGCCGCGTTGATGCGGAAATAGGTGGACAGCTCCATAGGGCAGCGAACGCCTTTGGGCACGTAAACGAAGGTGCCGTCAGAGAAGACCGCTGAGTTGAGCCCGGCGAAGAAGTTGTCGCCATGGGGGACAACCGAGCCGAGGTATTTCTGTACCAGTTCCGGGTAATCGCGAATCGCTTCGGAAATGGAGCAGAAAATCACACCGGCCTTGGCAAGCGGTTCCTTGAAGGTGGTTGCCACGGAGACGGAATCGAACACCGCGTCTACCGCCACGCCCGCGAGCTTTTCGCGCTCGTGCAGGGGAATGCCCAGCTTCTCGTAGGTTTTCAGCAGTTCCGGATCCACTTCATCCAGACTCTGGGGCATGTCTTCCTTGCGCTTGGGCGCGGAATAGTAGGAAATCGAGTTGTAGTCGATTTTCGGGTAGCCCACGTGGGCCCAGTCCGGCTCTTCCATCTCGAGCCAGCGACGGTAGGCTTTCAGACGCCACTCCAGCATCCACTCCGGCTCTTTCTTGATGCCGGACAGGCGGGCGATAACGTCTTCATTCAGGCCGGGCTCGAACGTGTCGGATTCGATGTCTGTCACGAATCCGTGCTCGTATTCCCGTTTGATCAGCTCGTTCACCTCTTGGTCGGTGGTCGCCATGATCGTCGCTCCGTATTCTCTCATCGCGGGCTTTCGCCCTTGGTGTCGCCGGCAGCCTCAAGGATGGGTTGCCGATCGGATATCATCAGTTTGTGTGTTGCAGTGGTCGCTCGTCCTGTGAGTACGCCCTGCAATCGCTTTTTGGATGACGGATTGCCCATGCTGTCGCCGGTAACTGAGCAAAAAAGCAGCCTGGATCCATCGCTTCTGGCGAGCGATTATACAATACCAGAGTAAAATAGTCAGGTATTAATTTGTGCGTGGGGTGATTATACCTTAATCGGCCTATGGGGCACTAAGGGGGTGGTAATGAGGCTGATAGCCTGGTTCTTGTAGGACTGAGGTTTTTGAGGTGAGTGCAGGGCGGGGTGAGCGGGAAGCCTCCCCAGACACGCCGTGAACCCATCCATGGGGGCTTGGTGTTGCCATCCCTGGCAACACACAGTCTGGGGAGGCTTCCCGCTCACCCCTCCTCAGACTAATTGCTATGCGCCGAGGGCAAGATTCTGGTTAGGTAGCTGTGCTCCAGAGTTTCTGGAAGATCAGCCGGTTTCGGAATACGAACGATATGCCCGCTGCCTGGGGCGTAGTCCATGGCCTGGCCGTTTCGGTTTTCCATGATGCTGGCGGAAAACTGGATGTTGCCGGCCGGGCTGATCAGTTCGAGGTGATCGCCCGGGGCGAATTTGTTTTTCACATCAATGGTCAGCCATTGGTCGTCGGTATCGGTGATGGTTCCAACCACCTGCTGGGTGCCGAGGAATGAGGAGCCCTGTTCGTAGGTCTGGTACTCGCGGGGCATGTGGCGGCGGAGGAAGCCTTCGGTGTAGCCGCGGTTGGAGAGGGCTTCCAGTTCGTCCATCAGGTTCATGTCGAAGGGCTTGCCCTGCATCGCCTCGTCGATGGCGCGGCGGTAGACCTGGGTGGTGCGGGCCACGTAGTAGGTACTTTTTGTGCGGCCCTCGATTTTCAGGGAGTGGACGCCCATCTTTGCCAGTTCGGCGACGTGCTGAACGGCTCTCAAATCCTTTGAGTTCATGATGTAGGTGCCGTGCTCATCCTCGTAGGCGGGAATGAAGCTGCCCGGGCGGTTGGGTTCTTCCAGCAGGATTTCTTTCGGCGTCATTTCCTGTACGTCGCTGCTGCCACAGGTGGCAATCAGGTCGCCGGTCTGGTCGTGGCCGTGCTGTACCTGTTTGTAATTCCAGCGGCAGGCGTTGGTGCAGGCGCCCTGGTTGGCGTCCCGGTGATTCATGTAACCCGAGAGCAAGCAGCGGCCCGAATAGGCCATGCACAGGGCGCCGTGCACGAAGACTTCCAGTTCCATTTCCGGCACCCGATCGCGGATCTCGCGAATCTCATTCAGTGCCAGTTCCCGGGAGAGGATGACCCGGCTGATGCCCTGTCGGCGCCAGAATTCTACGGTAGCCCAGTTCACCGCGTTGGCCTGTACCGAGAGATGGATAGGCTGGTCTGGCCATTTTTCCCGCACCAGCATGATCAGGCCGGGATCCGACATGATCAGGGCATCGGGTTTTTGCTCCAGTACCGGTTCCAGATCCCTGAGGTAGGAGCGCACCTTGTCGTTGTGAGGTGCTATGTTGGAGACAAGGTAGAACTGTTTGCCCAGTTCGTGGGCCCGTTCAATGCCGGCGCCCAGGGCTGCAACGTCTTTGAAACTGTTGTTTCTTACTCTCAGCGAGTAGCGTGGCTGGCCTGCGTAGACCGCGTCGGCGCCGTAGGCAAAGGCCGTTTCCAGGTGTTCGGGGGTGCCCGCGGGGGCGAGCAGTTCCGGGGTGTTCATAGTGGCTCCGGGGGATTCTGAAAGCGGGGCATTATTCCGTATGCGGTCGGATGTTCCCTTGATCCTGCTCAAAGGTCGTATTGATTGTTTTCGGCTAACATGTGTACGCTCACGGTTCCGGTATTTCGAGCCGATGCGTTGCAAAGGAGGAGTTCCAGATGGCATCAAAGCCTCTGACGCCAGAGGTGGCGCGGGCTTCGCTGAGTGTCAGGGTCAGTTCCCTGATCAGTGTTCAGCTTGCCCGTGGCAAGGTTGGTGTGGAAGTCGTGGCGTCGCAGCTGCATATGAGCCGTTACACGCTGCACAAGAAACTGAAGCGTGAAGGGCTGACATTCGCACGTCTGCTTGAAGATGTTCGGCGTCGGCAGGCGCTGACTTATATGCAGGATAGGACCAAGCCGCTGGTGGAAATTGCCGAGCAGCTCGGGTTTTCGGAGTTGAGCGCATTCAGCCGGGCTTTCAAGCGCTGGATGGGGACATCCCCGGCTGAATACCGCTCTGTAAGGCTTTCCTGATCAGGCTCAGACTTTCTTGAACACCAGCGTGGCGTTGGTACCGCCAAAGCCAAAGCTGTTGCTCATCACCAGGTCGAGGTTCTGGTTGTCCATGCGCTCACGGACAATTGGATAACCTTCTGCGCCTTCGTCGAGTGTCTGGATGTTGGCAGACGGCGCAATGAAACCTTCACGCTGCATGATCAGGCTGTAAATGGCTTCGTGCACGCCGGCGGCACCCAGGGCGTGACCACACAGGGGCTTCGTAGAGCTCAGCGGCGGAATCTTGTCGCCAAATGTTTCCTTCAGCGCTTTCAGCTCGGTTACATCACCGGCCGGTGTGCTGGTGCCGTGGGTATTGATGTAGCTGATTTCGCCATCCAGGTTTTTCATGGCCTGCTTCATGCACCGCACTGCGCCTTCGCCACTCGGGGCGACCATATCCGCGCCGTCTGAGGTGGCACCAAAGCCGACCAGTTCCGCCAGGATATTTGCGCCACGGGCCTCGGCGTGTTCCAGGGCCTCAAGTGCCAGCACGCCGCCGCCTCCAGAGATGACAAAGCCATCCCGGTTTGCGTCATAGGTGCGTGAAGCCAGCTCGGGCGTGTCGTTGTATTTCGTCGACAGAGCACCCATGGCATCAAACAGCAGGCTCAGGGTCCAATGGATATCCTCACCGCCGCCGGCAAACATCACATCCTGGCGTCCGAGCGCAATCAGGTCGGCGGCATGGCCGATGGAATGCGCGCTGGTGGCGCAGGCAGAGGTAATGCCGTAGTTAATGCCGCGAATACCAAACCCGGTTGCCAGTGACGCGTTGATCGCGCTGCCCATGGTGCGCGGCACGCGATAAGGGCCAACACGGCGGATGCCGCGGTCGCGATGTGTGTCGATGGAATCCAGCAGCTCAACCGTCGACGCGCCACCCTGACCGAAGATAATGCCGGTGGTATCGGCCTTGATGTGTTCGTCGGTCAGCCCGGCCTGTTCGATAGCCTCGCGCATGGCCAGGTAGGTATAGCCGGAAGCCGGGCACATGAAGCGCCACAGTTTACGGTCAATCAATTCCGGTAGGTTCAGGTTGATCTGGCCGCAGATGTGGCTGCGCAGACCGTTATCCCGGGCTTCTTCGCTGAAGCCTATGCCGGAACGGGATTCCTTGAGGGACTGGGCGACTTCCTTCTGGTTGGTACCAAGGCTGGAAACGATGCCCATACCGGTGATTACAACACGACGCATCCTGTTAACTCCTAAAAATCATCGGTCGAAGTGAACATGCCAACCCGCAGGTCTTTGGCTGTGTAGATTTCCCGGCCGTCTACTTCCATCCGGCCGTCAGCGATTGCCATGGTCAGCTTGCGCCTGATCACACGCTTCAGATCCAGGTGGTAAGTGACCTTCTTGGCTGTGGGCAGCACCTGGCCGGTAAACTTCACTTCGCCGGCGCCCAGTGCGCGCCCCTTGCCTTCACCGCCACCCCAGGCCAGGAAGAAGCCAACCAGCTGCCACATGGCATCCAGGCCAAGACAACCGGGCATTACGGGATCATCAACGAAGTGTACCTTGAAAAACCACAGGTCCGGATTGATGTCGAGCTCCGCTACCAGGCTGCCCTTGCCGTAGAGGCCGTCGTCGTCTGCGATATGCGTGACGCGGTCGAACATCAGCATCTCGTTGATGGGCAGACGCATGGAGCCAGGGAAGAGCTCGCCATGGCCGCATTTGATCAGGTCTTCTTTATCAAAATGATCCGGGTTCATAGTGCCAGTGTCTCTGTTACAAAATGATTTCCTCATACTTTAGCTCGAATTTCACGAGGAGCTATTGACCTTTAGTGGATGATTGCCCGTTTGAAGTTCCCGCCTTACTTCTGTTCCCACCCGTTTGATGGTCATCAAGGTGGATGCACGTGCCCGCGAATACAATCATCCAGAGTCCGTTTTGCGAAATCCGGAGAGTCGAAACTGAGGAGGACATCGTATGTCCGGGTATGAGGAAACCATCGAAGGCAAGATCCGGCGCAAGGGTGACCGGGTCATGGTATGTCTGGAAAGAGAGACCGGGCATTTGCCGGAACGCGTCTGGGAAATGCTCACCGACTCGGTGTGTCTGGCAGAGTGGTTGGCTCCTGGCACACTCGACGCCCGGCCGGGCGGTCGGGTTCAGCTTGATTTCGGTCACAGCGGTATGCCGATCGATTGCCGCGTGACGGATTGCCAGCCCAATCGTCGCCTGGCCTATTCCTGGAGTTCCGGCGATTCCGCCGAGCGGCCGTTGGTATGGGAGCTTGAGCCCATCGACGAGGGAACCCGTCTGTCGCTGACATTACTGCTGCCCGATGATGAACTGGTGCCCATTGCGTGCGCGGGCTGGGATGCGCACCTTGAAATGCTACTGGCGGCCCTGGAAGGGATCAGTATCCACTTCCCGGCGAGCCGGTTTCGCCAGGCGAGGGCAAGGTTCGAGTTGCTGGTCAGGCAGGAGTTAGCCGCCTGACCAGCCAGCGGTTTCAGCCTTCGCGGCCATCCGGTCTGGGGCTGGCCAGGATACCGGTGTAGCGGTAAAGGAACATACCGAAAGCAAACAGCCAGAGCAGGGTGCTGCTGCCAATGCCGGGGTGCCATGGGATAATTTCGAAGGCCGTGAGCACCCGTACCAGCGCGGCCAGATGAATCGCGACGAACGCAAGCACCATCCCCCTTGGTAACACCAACGGTCTGCCGCTGTGGCCGAGTGCCACCCGTGCAATAACCCCCAGAATCAGGCATGCGACCGCCCCGGTTCCGGCAGCGTGACTCCACGCGTTGGACGGCCAGCCGGCGAACAATGTGCCTGCCAGCAGAAACAGGGCGACGGGCACCCACAATATGGACAGGTGCAGAATCCAGAGCAGGGGTTCCCGACGCACAAGCCAGCCTTTCCAGCCTGCCAGCCGCACCAGCATAAGCGTACCGGACAGCAGGGCCAGCGCACCGGTAACGGTTTCCCAGCCGGTGACAAGGGAAGCCATCAGCAGAATCAGGCTGAAAATTGTTGCCATATCGAGGGCAGGAACCGTTTTCACCACGTTGCCGTCGAAGCCGCGCTGGCGCAACCAACCGCTGGAAAATGCCGGCGAGATGCGCCCTCCGATGATGCTGATCAGTGCCATGGCCATGATCAGGGCGCCGTAACTGAAGGTCATGTCCAGGCGTGTAACAAAGCCGATCTGCATCAGCCAGAGCAGGCCGAGCACCACCATGATCATCAGCTGTCTTTTTTGCCGGGCATGCCAGATTCGCCAGCCGGCATCCACCATTACCAGAGGCAGGAAAGCGAGGTTCACGCCCTGTACCAGCCAGTATGGAAGGTCTGCTCCGGTTGCCAACAACAGACGGCCGGCGAGCCAGACGCCCCATAGCAGCACCAGTCTGAATCCGTGGGTACGCTCGGTCTGGGTCCACACGCAGACGGCGGTCAGCAGGAACCCCGCGATAGCTGCCGAGAGGAACCCGAACAGCATTTCGTGTTGGTGCCAGAATAATCCTGGCATCGCCAGAGGCAGGCTGATAACTCCGTTTACCTGCATTACCCAGAGGGGGATGGCGGCGAGAGCCAGAACGGTCATGGACAGAAAGAAGATCCGGAATGGATAGGAAAATAACTGACCGACGCTGGCAGACGCCCGATCAGGGGAAGTCGGAATGGCCCGCATAGATGTCTCCCATATACATGTATTTTGTGTATATGTTAAACCCTGCCGACTTTGTTAACCATACCTGCTTGGAGGTAGATTGCGTACAATAGGCGCAACCCATTCAATTACAAGGGAACTTCCATGACGTCGTACATGATCCTGAAGCACCTGCACATGACCACTGCGTACCTTACTATCACGCTGTTTGCCCTGCGGCTGCTGCTGGACGCGGTCGGTCGGCCTGGCTGGCGCCAGACCCCGCTGCGGTTTATTCCCCACATCAACGACACGATTCTGTTGGTGGCGGCCATTTCCCTGGTTTTTGTCGCCGGCTACGCCTCGGCCATGCCCGGGTGGCTGATTGCCAAGATCGTGTTGCTGTTCGGCTACATCATTACCGGCGTATTCGCTCTGAAGACCACCCTGGGCAAGCCCGTTCGAATTTCAGCCGCCGTACTTGCCCTGGTACAGGTGAGCGCCATTCTGCATCTGGCGATGACTAAGCCATTCTGAGTCAGCGTTTTTCGCTGACCTGCTTTGTCAGTTCCGCCAGCTGAACCTGCACTGCCTGGAGCTGGCGGGCAATCTCGTCCCGCTCATCGTGAGCCTTCTGGGCCTGCTTGGCGTTCTGCTCCTCGCCCATAACCTCCAGGATCGCCCCGATCATCATGTTCAGGAACACAAACGCTGTGAGGAAAATGAAGGTGAGGTAGAAAATCCAGCTAAGCGGGTATTGCTCCATGGTGGCGTACATCACGTCCGTCCAGTCCTCGAAGGTGGCCACCCGGAACAGCGTCAGCATGGCTATGGCCACGTCGCCCCACAGTTCCTCGTCCACGCTGGCGAAGAACATGGAACCCATGGCCGCGTATATGTAGAAGATGATGAACATCAGCAGGGCGATATAGCCCATGCGCGGGATCGCTTTTAACAGCGAGTTGATCAGGAACCTGAGTTCGGGCACCACCGACACCAGGCGCAACACCCGGAACACTCTCAGCAGTCGCCCCAGCAACACCGCTTCGGAATTATCCAGAGGAATCAGACTGCCGATCACCACCAGGGTATCGAACAGGTTCCAGCCGTCGAACAGAAAGCGTTTTTTGTTGGCACACACACCGAAACGGAACAGGATTTCCACCAGGAAGAAGAGGGTGATGGCGTTGTCCATCACGATGAGCGACTTCTCCACCAGGGGGGGCAGATCATAGGTTTTGGCGCCAATGGTCAGCGCCGACAAAATGATGATGGTAATGACGGCGCCCTGAAAAACCTTGCTGGATTCAATACGGCGGAGTCTCTCGAAACCGGAGGCGGGACTTAATTGGGACGACATGGCAGACGGCGGCTCCAGATAGTTCGGGGAAGGGCCGAATTCTAAAGGGCCTTGAATAAATTGGATAGACTAGGCCTGATTAACCTGCTGCAAGATGATCTGCCATTCCCGTTCGCTCACCGGCATGACGGAAAGCCGGTTACCTTTGCGCACCAGAGGCAGGTTTTCGAGCCCGGCCATGGATTTCAGCTCATCCAGCGGGATCAGCTTTGGCAGCGTGCGGACGTACTTCATGTCTACAGCCTGCCAGCGAGGCTTTTCCTTCGTGCTCTTGGCATCGTGGTAGGGCGATTCCGGGTCAAACTGGGTGGGGTCGGGATAGGCGCTGCGAACAACCATGACGATACCGGCAATTCCGATGTGTTTGCAGCTGGAGTGGTACAGGAAGACTTCGTCGCCTTCTGCCATGCGGGCCAGAAAGTTGCGGGCCTGGTAGTTGCGCACGCCGTCCCACGGGATAATCCCGTCTGGCGCCTTGGCGAAATCCTCGATGCCGCATTCCGCGGGCTCTGATTTAACCAGCCACTTGGCCATTGAGTCCTCCCATCACTGAATTCGCCTGAATTATAAGCCAAAAAAAGCCCCCGGAGAGGGGGCACAGAGGCGCAGGGTAATGCCCGGTCAGGGCTTTTTGCGGTTAAGCGGATAAAACAGCTGTGGCGAGGCCAGTTCCGGGAGGTCGGTTCTTTCCTCGTTTGCGGCCCACTCCACTCGCTCGGCAGAGCGGATTGCGTAGTGCATCCAAGCCAGGGCAGCTGCCACGATCACGAACATCAGCATAAAGCAGCTCTGCCAGATGCCTGTGAGGTCGTTCAGTACGCCGAAGGTCAGTGGCAGGATAAAACCTCCAAGCCCGCCAATCATGCCAACCACGCCGCCTACAGCGCCGACGTGCATGGGGTAGTAGACCGGAATGTGCTTGTACACGGCTGCCTTGCCGAGGGACATGAAGAATCCGAGGATAAAGATCAGAGCAACGAACATGGGTAGGTTCATGGCCAGCGTAAAGCGGATATCGCCATCAATGCCCTGGACCACGTAATCGGTGGGCGGATAGCTCAGCAGAAACGTGCACAGAACCGAGGCGCCGAAGGTCCAGTACATGACCCGGCGGGCGCCGAAACGGTCTGACATCCAGCCGCCCAGAATCCGGAACAGGGAAGCCGGGATGGTGTAAAGCGCGGCAATGATGCCCGCGGTCTTGATGTCCAGGCCGTATACGCCAATCAGGAAGTGCGGCAGCCAAAGTGCCAAAGCCACAAAGGCGCCGAACACGAAGAAATAATACAGGGCAAAACGCCAGACTCTCAGTTCCCGCAGGGGTTCCATCTGCTCAAGGAAGGTCTTGGACTTGCTGCCGGCCCGCTCTGCGGCCAGGGGATCTTCCTTGGCCAACAGGATGAAGGCAACGCCCATGATTGCCAGTACAGTGGCATAGATCTGTGCCGTGCTTTCCCAGCCGAATGCCACCAGCAGGAAGGGCGCGCCAAAGTTGGTTACTGCCGCCCCCACGTTGCCCGCTCCGAAAATGCCCAGCGCTGTGCCCTGGTGCTCCGGTTCAAACCAGGCCGCCGTGTAGGCCACCCCCACGATAAAAGCCCCGCCTGCCAGGCCCACACCCAGGGCACCGATCAACAGCATGAGGTAGGTCGTAGCGAAGGTGAGCAGATACACGCAGGCGGCAGTGGTCAGCATCAGAATGCCGAATACCCAGCGACCGCCATACCGGTCTGTCCATATGCCGAGGAATAGCCGGCTTACCGAGCCGGTCAGAATTGGCGTCGCCATCAGCAGACCCAACTGGGTATCCGAGAGCCCGAGATCTTCGCTGATGCGAATCCCGATGATGGAAAAAATGGTCCAGACCGCAAAGCAAAGAGTGAAAGCGAACGTGGATAAACCCAGCGCGCGGTATTGCTCGGGTTTTGATGGGCTAGTGGCCATGTTCCCCCTCCTTTCTCATCTCCATCGAGAGCTGTCTGAAAGCGTCTCTGAAACCATACCAAAAACAGGGTTTTTTCATGCGGGGCATTGGAGGTACCTCCTGCTGGGTGCAGTGGTGGTAGGCAATTTGAGGGTTTTGGCGCGCAGGGGATAGGCCCTTGATTTCTCTCGTGGGGTACGCGTTGAAAGGGTTGATATACGTCAATTATGAGCGCCACCAGAGTGTGGGCTAATGCTGACAGATATCAATGGATGCCTTTTGAAATCGCCTTTGAGAGGGGGCCGGAAACGCCCTCGGGAGAACCCAGAAATGAAGATCATGATTGCCTACGACGGCTCGCGAAATGCCAGGCTGGCACTGGCTCAGACCATCACCATGTTCCGTGATCTCAAGCCTGTAATCACCCTGGTTGCAGTGGCCGAGAATCCGCGGGACATCACCTCCGGAAACGAAGACCTGTTCCAGGAAGAGGTTTCAGAGCTCAAAAAGCACCTGGCCGAGGCCATGGAGTTATGTGACCAGGAACAGATTTCAGCCGAGAACATGCTTCTGGAGGGCGACCCCAGAAAAATGCTGCTGTTCGCCGCGGAAAAGAAGGTCCACCCGGACATGCTGGTTATCGCGCGCCACAGCCATGAGCCCGACGGTGGCTTCATCGCCCGCTCACTGACCTATTTCGTGGACGAACTGGATTACATGACCTTCGGCAGCGTGAGCTCATTCCTTGCCCGCCGCATCCAGTGCCCGCTTCTTATTCTGCCCAGCCGTTGAGTCTGGCCAGCAACCGTTTCTGAATCTGAAAGCCCAGGGAGGCTGACATGAAAGTCGCAGACGTTTTCCACGTCAAGAATCCGGAAGTCAGGGCACTGCACCTGACCTGGATTGCATTCTTTATTACCTTCTACGTGTGGTTCAACATGGCGCCGCTGGCATCGAGCATGCTCAAAAGCGTCAATTGGCTGACCGCCGATGACCTTCGCCTGTTTGCCATCTGTAACGTGGCATTGACCATTCCTGCCCGGATCATCGTGGGCATGGCCCTGGACCGTTTTGGTCCCCGTCGGGTGTTTTCCGTTCTGATGGTCCTGATGTCCATCCCGGCTCTGGTGTTTGCCTTTGGTAATACCATGACGCAACTGCTGGTCAGCCGTCTGGTGCTCAGCTCTATCGGTGCCAGCTTCGTGGTCGGTATCCACATGACCGCCATGTGGTTCAAGCCCAAAGACATCGGTTTTGCCGAGGGCTTCTATGCCGGTTGGGGCAACTTCGGTTCTGCCGCTGCGGCCATTACCCTGCCAACCATCGCGCTGCACATGTATGGCGGTGAGGACGGCTGGCGCTGGGCCATCGCCCAGAGTGCAATCGTTATGGCGGCCTATGGCGTGTATTACTGGTTTGCGATTACCGACGGCCCGGCCGGCACAGTCCACCGTAAGCCCCGCAAGGCCGTAGCGCTGGAAGTCAGCAGCTGGGGCGACATGATCAAGCTGATCCTCTGGACCATTCCCCTGGTGGGTGTCCTGGCCATCCTGGTATGGCGCATCGAGAACATGGGCTACCTGAGCGCCACTGGAGCGGCCATCTGCTACGCGGTTATTGTGGCCATCGTGACCTACCAGATTATCCAGATCCTGCGGGTGAACGTGCCGATCCTGAAAAAGGGCGTGCCCGAAGATGACAAGTACCCGTTCAACAGCGTTGCCGCCCTGAACAGCACCTACTTTGCCAACTTTGGTGCCGAGCTGGCAGTAGTCTCCATGCTGCCGATGTTCTTCGAGGAAACCTGGAGCCTGAGCGCGACCGCTGCCGGCCTTATCGCTGCCTCCTTTGCCTTCGTGAATCTGGTGGCGCGCCCCATGGGTGGCCTGGTATCAGATCGAATGGGTAACCGCCGGTTCGTGATGCTCAGCTACATGTTCGGCATCTCCGTCGGCTTCGCACTCATGGGCCTGATGAACTCCAACTGGCCGCTGATCATTGCCGTGGGCATTACTGTATTCACGTCCTTCTTCGTGCAGGGGGCAGAAGGCGCCACCTTCGGCATTATCCCCTCCATCAAGCGGCGCCTGACCGGCCAGATTTCCGGGATGGCGGGCGCCTATGGCAACGTCGGCGCGGTGGTTTACCTGACTATCTTCACCTTCGTAACCCCGACCCAGTTCTTCTACATCATTGCCGGCGGTGCGTTTATAAGCTGGTTGTTGTGCATGATGTGGCTTAAAGAGCCGGAATCAGGGTTTGCTGACGAATACCAGGTATCTTCTGTAGATCTGCAGATCGAAGAAGAAGAGCGTCGCCGGCAGGCTGCTGCTACCACCTAAGCTGGCACTGTTGGAGAAAAGGCCGCCGAGGCATTGCCCGGCGGCCTTTTTTTGTTCATGTGCCTCGGATCAGAAATGGTCGTATCCGAATTTCATGTAGGTGATGCCGGGGCTCAGAACCAAGCGCCAGGAAAGCTCTATATCGTCGCTGCACTCCCAGTCATAGGCTCTTACCGTGTCCGTCAGGCAGTCTAGCCAGAGGTCGTAGAGGTGCGGCTTGATACTCAGATGGCGGGCACTGTGCAGGCAGGCGATTCGATGGAGGACATCGTCAACGTTGCCGCTGGCGTAAAACGCCACGAGGCTGAAGAAGGACTTCTTCAGCATGCGCCGCTGTACCGCCATGTCTGTATTGCGAAACAGTGCCCGGACCTCCGGAGAAGACATCAGGAACCGGCGATAGAAGGCTTCAAAGAAGTCAGGAGCCTCGGGTGGGGTCTGAAGGACACGTTCGTAGCTTGCGTCGAAGAGCTCTTCGAAGGACATGGCAGGCTCCCTGGTTCAGTCGGGATTAAATCCAATATCCTGAATCTAGCATTTGACAGCGGATGCGTCATTTGTCGCAGGCAAGGAGAGAGGCTTCGATCGATAGCAGGCATAAAAAAACCGGCGCCCCTGAGGGACGCCGGTTTTTACATCACCCCGGTATCAGGGGTTTTTGATGTACGCATTCTTGCGCAGGTAGAACCACCAGTTAACGACCAGGCATAGGGCATAGAACACCGCAAACCCGTACATCGCCACTTCCGGAGTACCGGCCTGGATTTCCTGGCCCATCACTCGCGGTGCGATGAATGCGCCGTAGGCGGCAACTGCGGAGGTCCAGCCGAGAACCGGTCCTTTTTGTTGCTGGTTGAAGATGAAACCGATGCTGCGGAAGGTGGAGCCGTTACCGATACCACTGGCCGCAAACATGATGATGAAAAGGATCAGGAACGGCGCAAAGTAGGCGTTCGGATCGGTGGAGTTGTAGGCCAGCATCATCACATAACCGGTTGCTACAGAGGCTGCAACCATCACAACCGAGATGATCTGGGTAACAATGGAGCCGCCTACCTTGTCAGAAATCCAGCCGCCCACCGGACGGATCAGCGCGCCTACAAACGGTCCCATCCAGGCCCAGGTGAGTGCGCTGGGCGCATCCGGGTTCACCACGCGGGTGACCGTGCCATCGGCCGCTACTTCCATCATGTTGCCGAAGATAACGCTGATAGACAGCGGCAGGGCAGCGGAGAAGCCGATGAATGATCCAAAGGTAAGGATGTAGAGGACAGTCATGGACCAGGTGTGCTTGTTGCTGAAGATCGCGAACTGGGCCTGGATGTTGGGCTTGATGTCGCCCGGTATCAGCCGCAGAAGAATCAGCGTGAGTACAATCGTCAGAGGCAGGGCCAGCCACATGTTCAATACACCCAGGGCCCAGACGCCTGCGATAGAGGCGAGAATGCCTACGCCGTAGAGCCCCAGAATCTTGCCAAAGGCCGAAAGCGGTTTACCGGGATTTGGGGTAACCACTTTCAGGTTGTTCATGCCAAACCAGCCGGCAAACGCGAGCGGAATCAGAAAAACGAGCCAGATAAACCCGGCGTTCTGGATCCAGGTATCGGTACCCGCTTCGATTCGGCCAATCAGCGTGCCGCTGGGGCTCTGCAGTTGCATCGGGTCACCGGCCAGGGCGCCGAAGATACCGACAGTCATCACCAGCGGAATGAGCACCTGCATGGTGGTCACGCCGAAGTTACCGAGACCGGCATTCATGCCCAGGCCATAGCCCTGCTTGCTTTTCGGGTAGAAGGTGCTGATGTTGCTCATGGAGCATGCAAAGTTACCGCCACCGATGCCGGAGAGCAGTGCCAGGGCCTGGAAGACAAGAAACGGAGTATCCGGATTCATCAGGGCAATGCCGGTACCGGCAGCAGGAATCATCAGCAGGGCGGTGGTCAGGAACACCGTGTTTCGTCCGCCGGCAATCTTGATCATGAACGAGGCCGGGATCCGCAGAGTTGCCCCAGACAGGCCGGCAATCGCAGACAGGGTAAACAGCTGCTCGATACTGAATGGAAAGCCCAGGTTCTTCATCTGGGTGGTGATCATTCCCCACATCAGCCAGACGGCAAAGCCCATCAGAAGGCTGGGTATGGAAATCCAGAGGTTGCGCGAAGCAATGCGCTTGCCTTCCCGCTGCCAGAATTCGTCGCTTTCGACATCCCAGTTTTCGATGTCAGCGTTTGTCCTGTTCTTCGCGCCTATCTGTCCGGCGCTCGCTGTACTGTTGGCCATGATGTGTGCTCCTCGGTTTGCTTTACCCATGGCCTCGGGTCAGAGGCTTCAGGGCTTTGAGCCATTGTGCAAAGCAGTGCGGGGAGTAATTCTTGATATTGCTCAAGGACAAGAATGCGGCGCGAGTGGTCGATTTTCAGGCGCCATTTTTATGCCGTTTTGGCCCGTTAAAATCTATAAAAATCAGTAAGATGCAGCGGTGATATTCCGAAGGGGGTAGGCAAACCGGTTGTCGGCGCAGTAGAGGTAGCCAATCATTTCCGCCGGTTTTGGGCGCGTCTGAACAGCAAAGCCACCTGCAGCGCCACAAGGCCATAGATGCAGGACCAGCTCGCCGCTGAGAGCCAGAGAGCAGTCGGTTCGAGAAACGGCGTGTTTCCTGCGAAGAGGCGAGCGATTGCAGCAACGGCCATGCCTGAAGCTAGGCCAGCAACCTGCCAGGCGGGTGGCACCGTTCGTCTGGCTCGCTGCCAGGCCAGGCGAAGCATGACGCTGGTGGAAAGCGTACCCAGGCCCCCGATGGTAATCAGGTGCATGGAAGCAAGAGGATCGTTCCTTGTCAGTAGGCTTATGCCGCTCAAAACCGCACCGGCAGCCAGCCAGAGGTAGCCAAGTGCCAACACCAGAAGGTCTGGGCGGTTTCGGCAATGCCAGAGTTTCCAGCGAACCGTGCGAATCACAATCAGAAAACCCGCAGCGAGCAATAAAAGTCCAACGGCCGGGGCCGCGACTGGCAGAAAACTGAGCAGCAGTGCCAGCAGCAACGTGGCCAGAAGCGTTCCCTCAACGCGTGGCTGAACCCGGGCCTCAAGGGGAATGCCCCGCTTTTCCAACGTGCCCGCTACGGCCGGGGCGATGATGCGTCCACCGATAAACGTCATCAGAAGCAGCAAACCAACAATGGCGGTTGTCAGTACCTGGCGGCTATCGGGAAATGCCGGTGTGCTTGCGGCCGGTGTGTTGCTGGCGAGCCAGAAAACGACTGACAACAGGCAAAGGAGCAGAATCAGCGGGCCGGCAACCCGGTTGCGCCACTTTTTGGCTGCCTGAAATCTCGGGACGGTGTGGCGCGCCAGCAAGAGGGCGAAAGCCGGGCTCAAAAGTTGGGCAGGAAGACTTTCCGGGGCCAGGATCCAGCTCACCCTCGCGAGTAACCAGAGTACGAAGAGTACGGTAAGCACCCGGTACGGTTGAGGACCAAGCGTGTAGCCGGCGACAAGAGCCAGGGCGAAGCCGAATATCAGTTCGTGGCCGTGTCCCGCCCCCAGCAAACCAGGTGGCCAACCTGTCCCGGACAGCACACTGAAAACCGACAGGGGAACAGTCAAGGCGGCGAACAGCGATGCGGCAGGGAAGAATAGCCAGAACGCATGAATGTTCTTTCGTGGCATGCCTGAGTTGTCCGAAGTCATCTCGTATCCTTGACCGTTCGGCGCACCGAAACTATCAGTAACAATAACGCGGGAAACATTTTAAAGGTGCATCATGAATATTACACAACTTGCCCGTCTACCATTCTCTGGCAATGGCGCCTGGTCAGAGCTTCGGCGCCTTGACCTGTCCATTCCGTTCCTGGCATGGGTGGTGGTCGTGCCCATGTCGTTTCTGCCGCCGGTGCTGCTTTACTTCGCCGGCACGCAGTACGGAGACGCCTTCATGCAAGGGTTCGGAGACAAAGAGTGGCGGTTTATCACCACTATTCTTTTCCTGGCAGAGTTACTCACGTTCTTCGTGATGGGCTGGCTCATCCACGCCGTCATGGGCAGTCATCAACTGAAAATCAGTTATCAGGATGCCTATTTGCTGGCTGCAATTGCGCCGCTGCCGCTCTGGCTGTCATCACTGACACTTCTGGTGCCTGCGCTGGCAGTAAGCGTTGTGGCGGTGTTTGCCGCCTTATTCCTGTCCTGTGCGCTGGTGTACCAGGGCGTTCGCTCATTCTGCGAGCGAAGCGATAATGATGTGGTCGTTATGTCCGCCACCTACACCGTTATGTCGGCGTCGTTGCTGGCATGGGGGGTGCTGATGGCCATGGTTTGGGCGTTCTGATCAGACCGTATGGGGCAGGACGCCAAAATAGATGGCACTGAAGTGGCAGGCGCTGCCGCCGATCACGAACAGATGCCAGATCGCGTGCATATAAGGTATGCGGTCGGCCAGATAGAAAGCGACACCGGCGGTGTAGACAATGCCGCCGGCAATCGTCAGGTTCAGGGCTGTTTCACTCAGGTTCGCCACCAGATCGGATGAGGCGAAGGTGATCAGCCAGCCCATGGCCACATAGATGCCAACCCTTGCGAGCTTGAAGCGGTTTTTGAAAATCACCTTCAGCACCACCCCGGTGATCGCCAGTGACCAGATCACCGCAAACAGTGTCCAGCCCACCGTGCCACGCATGTTCACAAGCAGAAACGGGGTATAGGTGCCGGCGATCAGGAGAAAAATGGCGCAATGATCAAGGGTTTTGAACGCCCTTTTCAGTTCTGGCCGGCGGGCTCCGTGGTACAGGGCGGAAGCTAGATAAAGAAGAATCAGGGACGCGCCGAAAATACTGAAACTCACGATCTTCCAGGCATCCCCGGATTGACTGGCGCCAACGATCAACGCAGCGGTGCCGATAACGCTCAATATCGCGCCCAGCCCGTGCGTGGCACTGTTCAGCCACTCTTCGATGCGGTGATGAATAGTCTGGGCCGGGGCTGAAGTTACTGTCACTGGGCGGCGTTCCGTATTAATCATGACGATAAAATACTTGAGCGTACACGTGTACGCAATGGCTGATGGTGACCATCTTGTGAAGCTGTTCAGAAAAACTGAACAACCTGTCGGAAAAGTTCCGATTTCTCTCGAGTCCACCGCTGGTTAGCATGCGTATAACAGATTTCGGACAAAGGAGGTTTTTCAGATGGCAAAAGTACTTGTTCTTTATTACTCCATGTACGGCCACATCGAGACGATGGCAAATACCATTGCCGAAGGTGCCAAAGAGGTTGATGGCGCCGAAGTTACGATTAAGCGGGTGCCGGAAACCATGTCTGATCAGGCGTTCCTGGGCGCTGGCGGTAAGGCTGACCAGCAAGCTCCCGTAGCCGACCCGAAAGAACTGGCCGAATACGACGCGGTGATTTTTGGCACACCGACCCGGTTCGGCAACATGGCCGGTCAAATGCGGACGTTCCTCGATCAGACCGGTGGGCTGTGGGCTGAGGGCAAACTCCACGGCAAGGTGGCGAGCGTGTTTACCTCTACAGGCACCGGTGGTGGGCAGGAGCACACCATCAGCTCATTCTGGACCACCCTGGCCCATCACGGCATGGTGATCGTCCCCTTGGGCTATGGTATCCCTGAGTTTTTCGACATCTCGGAAGTGAATGGCGGAACGCCTTACGGGGCGTCAACCATCGCCGGGGGCGACGGCTCACGGCAGCCGAGTGAGAAAGAATTGGCCATCGCCCGCTTCCAGGGCAAGCATGTGGCCGAGCTGGCGGTAAAACTGCACGGCTGAATCTGAAGCATTACCAAAGCGTTGAGCGTTTTCCAGGGCAGCAGGCGAGAGCATGCTGCCCTTTTTTATGTTGTGCCTGGTTGGCCTCTCGCCTCAGGGCCTGCTTTTTGCACTCGCGGTTTTCAGCCGGGAAAAGGTCGCTGGCACGACGCCGAGCCATGATGCCAGTTGATTATCCGGTACCCGTTTAACCAGCTCCGGGTATTCCTCAAGCAGTAACTTGTATCGTTCTCTTGCCGGCATGGTGTGCTTGCGGAACTCTCTCATGCTGGTCAGCTCGGCAATTTCTTCCGTCAGGGCAAGGGCGAACTGGGGCCAGAGTCCCTCACCGTGAGACTGGATTGCAGACCGGAAGGCAGCGAAGTCGGCAACCCAGGCTGTTACCGGCGTTACTGAAGTCAGGCAGAGGGTATTTCTGACGGTTCGGCTACGGCCAAAAACCGGCCAGACCATATCGCCTTCAGAAAAGAAATGGTGCACGGACACCTTGCCACTGGGTGCTTCCCGGAACAGCCGTAGTATGCCGTACTGAACCAGATACACGTTTGCCCAGGGTTTATCGTGTTTTTCCAGAGCGGTCTCAGAATCAACCCGACAAAGATGGAAAAGTCGCGCGAGGTCTGCCAGAAACCGTGCGTCCGGATCATTCTCGTGACCCGCCAGGCGAATACCAAAGACCCGGCTTAGACCATTCAGCAAGGCGGCCGACTCAGGTGCGGCATCCTGCTGGATAATATCGGGGTTGTTTTCTCCCAACATGCAGGGGGCGGAGGAAACGTCTGGCCTGAAGATGCTGTTCATGGCGTTGACCCTGTTACGAGTGTTCGATGAATTATGGTATCAGAGAAGCATCTTTTGAAATGACTTAAATCATTAAGGCTTTTTCACTGAGTCGATATCGCGATCTGACGAACATTCAGTGATAGACTCCGGCACCTGTTGCTGGAAGTTACCCCCTTTCCTCACGGAGTCCCGATGGCCGCAGCCTTTGCCCTTTTCTTCAAGCTTATTCCGCTCTATGTGACGGTCGCCCTGGGCTGGGTCGCCGGTCGTTACCTTGAGGCCAGTGGTCGTCATATTGCCGGCATAATGCTCTATATCGTGACACCATCTGTGGTGTTTTCAGGGGTTATGGCCGCTCCGCTTTCTCCCGAGGTCATCCTGCTGCCGTTTCTGGTATTCGGGATTTCTTCTGTTCTGGGCGTTGTGCAATTAAAGCTGGCCAGGCGGGTGCTTGATGATGGCAGTGCCAACATCATTCCCCTGTGTGTGGGGTCCGGCAACACCGGGTACTTCGGCGTGCCGGTGGCCTTGTTGCTGTTTGGCGAAGAGGGGCTCGGGCTCTATATCGTGTGCATGCTGGGCACCACGCTGTTCGAGAACTCGGTGGGCTTCTATCTGGCGGCGAGAGGACGCTACAGCATCAAGGATGCGCTCTGGCGGGTGTTGAAACTGCCGTCGGTATACGCCTTCCTGGCGGCCGTCGCCCTGAACCTGGCCGGTGTTGGTATTCCGGATATCTTCGTGCCGCTGTTCGATAACCTGCGCGGCGCCTACAGCATTCTGGGCATGATGATCATCGGCATGAGCATCACCAGCTTTCGCGGCCTGGCGGGCAATGTCCGTTTCACGGCACTGGCGTTCTTCGGCAAGTTTGTGATCTGGCCCCTGGTGGCTATCGTGTTCTGGTGGGTGGATTCCGCGGTTCTGGGCATTTACGAGCCGGCCGTTCACAAGGCCATGTTCCTGATATCGATCACCCCGATTGCCGCCAACACCGTGGTTATTGCCACGTTGCTGGATACCTCGCCAAGGCAGGCAGCGGGTACCGTCCTGCTTACCACGCTGTTTGCCCTGGCGTTCATTCCGGTGATGATTTCGCTGGCGTTCTAACGGTTGCTAGAGCCTGCCGCTGCCGGCTCAACAGAGCAGGCCTTGGCTTCCGCGATGTCGCTACGGGCGTGGCGCACCACACTGATGCCGGCTGTTATCGCCAGCGTACCCATGATCGCGGCAACGACCAGGTCGGGCCAGGCGGTTCCGGTACCGAACACACCCAGGGCGGCTACCATAACGGCGATGTTGCTGATGGCATCGTTCCGGCTGCACAGCCAGACCGAGCGCATGTCGGAGTCGCCTTCACGGAATTTGAACAGTATTGCTGCCACGCTCACGTTTGCGGCAAGTGCCAGCAGACCTACCGCCCCCATGGTCAACGGCTCTGGCGTTATGCCAGCCTGCACCACCCAGACTGCCCTGGCCCAGACCACAAGGCCGAACACGGCCATGGTAATCCCCTTCACCATGGCTGCTCGTCCGCGCCAGAGCATACCCATGGACAGTACGGTGAGGGAAAGAATATAGTTGGCGCTGTCTCCAAAGAAATCGATGGCATCCGCCATTAGCGAAACAGAGCCCGAGGAAAGACTGGCCATGCCCTCCACGGCGAACATGGCCAGGTTCACCCACAAGGCAATCCATAACGCTTTGCGAAAGCCCGGGGCCGGGGATTTGGGTTCTGGGGCAGAACAACTGCACGCCATAAAGACCTCCTTCGTCCAGATCCCCCCTATTGAAAACCCTGTAGTTGCTACAGGGTCAACAGTTGTCGCCGAAATTTTTCACACCGGTCATTTTTGGCCGGGGCCATGGGTGCCGGGCACGTGGTTGTGGCGATCTTCTGGCTCCAATGCACCGAGTTCGGAATTCAGTTCTCCAAGAATGCCGCACTCCCGGACTGTTCTGCCATCCGTACAGGCCTTCTGAAGCCGCACGAGGGTCTCTTCAAGGCTCGCCAGTTCTCTCAAGCGTTCACGCACGTGAGTCAAATGGCGCGCAAGCAGGGCGTCTACATCGCTGCAGTCTGCCTCCGGTTGCTCGGCCAACCCGATCAGCTCACGAATCTCGTCCTGCGCCATATCGAGATTGCGACAGCGTTTGATAAAGAGGAGGCGGTCCAGGTGGGCATTGCGGTAGGAGCGGTAGCCGCTGCTGTCCCTGTCCGGTTCCGGCAGCAGGCCGATCTTTTCGTAGTAGCGGATGGTCTCAACAGGAATGGCTGTTGTCTTTGCGAGTTCGCCAATTTTCACTGAGGGGTCCCCCCGGTTGTACCCGGAAAATGCACCGTGGCCTTGAGGCCTCCGATCGAGTCGGCGCTGAAATTCAGGGTACCACCATAGCGCTCTGTAATCTCCCGCACGATGGCAAGCCCCAGTCCGTGCCCCGGCGTTTGTTCGTCCAGACGCAGACCGCGGGTGCCCAGGGTGTCCAGCGCGTCCGGAGGAATTCCGGGGCCGTCGTCTTCGACGGTGATGGTAAATTCCTGCCGGTCCTCGTACAGGCCAAGCTCCACGAATCTGGTGGACCACTTCCCGGCGTTGTCCAGAAGGTTGCCCAGCACCTCGTTCAGGTCGTGTTCCTCAATGGGCCAGCGTCTTTCTTCCGTCAGGACGGTCGACATTTCGAAGGATTTTGAGGGGTAAAGCCGGCCGAGCATCCACAGAAGGTCCCGGGCCTGCTTCAGGGGATAGGCGCTTTTGCCCACCTGTGGACCGGCGAAGCGGCTGCGTCGCATTTCTGCTTCCAGTTGTCTGTCGATATCGTCGAGCCGACCCGCCATCTGTTGTCTGAGATCGTTGGCCAGAGGTCGGTCCGTATCTTCCAGAATCTGGCGAACGGCAGCGATGGGCGTTTTTACGCTGTGGGATAGGTTGGCCAGTGCGTCCCGGGAGCGCTCCAGCCGCTGATCCAATGAGTCGAGCAATTGGTTTAGCTGCAGTACCAGGGGCTGGAACTCCTCGGGCGCTTTCACATCAATCCGTGATATCTCGCCATCCTGCAGCCGCCTCAACGCCGCCTTGAGGCTCACGACGGGCCGCATGGACAGGTTGATGCCCAGCCAGAGTGCGCCAACCAGCAGCAGGATCAGGAGCAGGGAAACAACGGCTGTCCATGCATGAAGCTCGGCCTGGCTGCGGCTCAAGGCACCAAGGTCTTCAGAAACGATCACCACGATGGGCTGGTCGTTCACGCGAAAGGACTTCCGGTAAGCAAGGATATCCGAGGGCGCCTCCTCAATCTGGGCGCCACTGACCCGCAGCGTACCCTCCTGACTGGACTCTACAAGCGGCATTAAAAGTGGGGCCCAGGTTTCCGGGGAGATAATGGTTCGGGTATCGGAATGGATCGCAAATGCGTGGTGAAAAACTTCCTGGAAATAATCACCGGTCTGTAAAGTGTCCAGCCGACCACTGGAATCGCGAATCTGATGTTCGAGAAAAGCGACTTCGTCTTTCAGGCGGGTTTCAACGAATTGGCGGGACATGCGGTCAAGCAGCAGCCCGTGCACCAACCATGCGAGAGCCATCAGAAGAATGCCGGCCGGCAGCAGCAGTGCCAGCAGGGTTCCCTTGACGGATGCCGGTTTTTTAAACCAGGTCATTGAACAGGTACCCCTGGCCACGCCGTGTTGAGATGGTGTCCGTGCCTACCAGTTTCCGGAGCCTGCGAATGTAGGCTTCAATAACGTTCTCGCTGGGGTTGTCGTTCAGGTTGTAGAGCTGTTCCATAAGTTGCTCTTTCGAGAACACGTGCCCGGGCCGGCTCATCAGGCACCGCAACAAGCGGAACTCGGTTCCGGTGAGACTGTGTTCTGTGCCATCGGCCAGTTTCAGGCTCTGGCGATTCTCATCCAGCTCGAGATTGCCGGCCTTCACCAGAGAGTGCACCCGACCTTCGCTCCGGCGAATGATGGCGTTCAGTCGTGCAATCAGCTCTTCGGTCTGGAAGGGTTTGGCCAGGTAGTCATCGGCGCCGGCTTTTAGTCCGTTGACCTTGTCCTGCCAGTCGCCTCGGGCAGTCAGAATCAGGACAGGGAAGCTGGCCCTGTTCATTCGCCACTTGCGCAGAACGTCCAGCCCGTTGCCGTCAGGCAGGCCCAGATCCAGGACAACGGCCCGATAATCCTCCTGCTCTGCCAGCACCAAGGCTTCTTTGGCAGTAAACGTTGAATCCACACTGAAACCCGCCTTTTCAAGTTGGCTGGCCAGACCGTCGGCCAGCAGTCGGTCATCTTCGACGAGCAGTAAACGCATAAGTCTGTCCTTCAGAATGTGAATCTCAGCGACTCAGTATCCCTGTGTTAACTGAACCCAGCCTGAACGCTAAATAATTCGTCATTTTCAGAAAGGATTCAGGTTTGTGCGCGATGGTATTCATCGTTTCTGGATATTGCTCAATTTTCGAATCAAACCATGGTTCATTCGAGTCTCACCAATTCACAGGAGTATACAAGATGAACGCATCCGCATTTCTGGTTGCCGCCACAGCCATGACCATTTCAGCAACGGCTTTTGCCGCCGGCGCCCACAGCGGTGGCCACGGGGGAGGAAGCGGAGAGCCGGGCAAGGCCTCCGAGGTCAGCCGAACGATCAACGTTGAGATGCACGACAACTATTACGAGCCCGAGTCCATCGAGGTTACTCCCGGTGAAACGGTTCGTTTTGTTATTGAAAACAAAGGCAACCTTGTTCACGAGTTCAACATTGGCACGCCCGATATGCATGAGGCCCATCAGGAAGAAATGATGATGATGGTTGAACATGGCGTGATCC